>NZ_CANMSK010000013.1 GCF_947500655.1 uncultured Psychrosphaera sp.
TGGCGGAACGGACGAGACTCGAACTCGCGACCCCCGGCGTGACAGGCCGGTATTCTAACCAACTGAACTACCGCTCCCTTACTTACATGTCGTCAGCTTTGCTAAACAACGGCGCGGATATTAAAGTCTGAATGCCCTACCGTCAACCCTTTTCTTCAGTTAAGTGTTTAAGTGGTTAAATTCTAATCTTCTGGCAGGCTAAGGTCTAAAATATCATCAGGTGAATCATCACCGTCAGGTTTATTATCAAGCTCTTCTGCTTGAGGTTGCTCTTCAGTTTCAAACTCAGTGTCTGATGTTTGTTTATCTTTATCTTTCTTTTTGAACATTCCTGCAAATGGATTTGTTATATCGCGTTTTAAAACAAATAACCAAATAACTAGGCAACCAAATAATAAAATTAAGATATTCATAAATACAATAAACCCAACAGGAATTTCAGGTTCTGGCTCTGGTTTGTATCCAGAAAATTCATCTTCCTTTTTATCATCAGTTAGAGCATCTGTCATTTCTGGTAATTCAATATAATCAATTGCAGGCTCTTCAGTAACAAATTGATACGGTGGTATATCTAACTGAAATTCGCGACCTTCTTTTGTTGTACCAAATACATGCATATCAACAGTAAAAAGACCATATTCGCCATTAAAGATCTCTATACGTCTTTCTTGCATTCCTTCGATACTAAAAGTTTGCGTATCGCGATTAGGGAAACGGATAGTACCTTGAAACAATAAACTTAAATTATCAATATTTGTATCATCAACCGTAAATACAAAATTATGATAACGGTCGATTTCACCAGACTCGTTAGCTTTAGCTGGTATCACGGTGAATGAAACAGGCGAATCTATAACCGTAATAGGCTCTTGAATTAATTCTCTGCTAAATAATTCAGCATTAATTCGATAATTAGGGATCCACTCTCCATGTTCAGTATTAATGGTATATTTAATCGTAAACACACCATCTCTTGGTTTCTCATCTAACCCTTTACCGTCATCTAAAAACTCCCCTAATTGAAAAATACTAGTGCCAAAATTATCTTTCGTGGGATCTTGAGTTGGATATAAATTAGCTCTTAAGGTAATAACTTCATGAAACATTTTGGCTTTAATAGCTTCACTACCATTAATAACCCTAGCCTCTGCTTTAATGACCTCGTATTGAAATACGGTTTCGGGGAAACTATCAGCTTGTAGCTCAATATCCGTTAATATAATAATTTTACTGTCGGTTAATATATTCCCAACAGCTTGCCACGGACCGGGCATTGGCTTTTTGATTTTAATTAAGTCATAACCAAGATCAGCATGCCAAACTATTGTTTTATCATTGGCATCACGGGGATAAATTTTCGAACCATCAGGTTGGATTAAGATGATTGGTTTTGAACCATGCTTTCTAAAAAACAACAACATAACCTCATCCACGTGGTGATCCACACGAAAGCGATTATTTAGAATTCTTATTTGATTTTTACCAGCATAATTTTTAATAAAATTAAGTTTAGGAGTATTTACAGTACTGACTGGAGAAACAAGATCTATTGCCGCAAAGCTTGGCAATGTCCCAACAAATAAAAGTACTACAAAAGCATAAATTACTGAATGTTTCGCCACAAACTCGTTCCACCATTCTCTTCTATTAAGGCTAATCTAGAGTCGTGCTCCAAGATTTCATTTTCTGTTGCATAAACTACATTTAAATTTCTTTGCTTTACCATAGTTTGCGAACTATCCGCATTACCTGCATTTAATAACTGCTGTGCTAAATCCATATCCACTTGTCCACCTGTCATTTGCAGGTAAACATCCGCTAATATTTCTGAATCGAGTAAAGCTCCGTGTAACATACGGTGGGTATTATCAATTTCATATCGACGGCACAATGCATCCAAATTATTTTTTTGTCCTGGGTGCAGGTCTCTAGCCATTACTAATGTATCGACCACAGGACAAAAATCTTCAGTGCCTGTCCAATCTTGCCACAAAATACCAAACTCATTATCCATATGCCCGATGTCAAAAGGCGCGTTATGAATAACTAATTCTCCACCTTTTATGTAATCAAAAAACTCATCGGCAATATCTTTAAATAACGGTTTATCTTTTAAAAATTCGTTAGTTATACCGTGAACACCTATCGCTTCGTCTTCTATTGCTCGTCTTGGGTTAATATAAACATGGAAATTATTGCCAGTTAAACGACGGTTTACCATTTCCACACAACCAATTTCTATGATCCTGTGCCCTTGTCTTGGGTCAATACCTGTTGTTTCTGTATCTAAAATTATTTGTCGTTTTGCCATTTATCTATTCATTTTGTTTTTCTTTATCGTCATTATGGAGTATAACCCCTATTTCTTATGAATATCATCTATTTGGGAAATCTTCCTTATGAAATCAGTACAACTTTTCACAGATGGCTCTTGTTTAGGCAATCCAGGTCCAGGCGGATACGGTGCATTACTTATTTATAACGACAGTAAAAAAGAGCTCAGTCAAGGTTATAAAAAAACCACCAATAACCGCATGGAGTTACTTGCCGTTATTAAAGGTTTAGAAGCATTAAAATCGTCATGTACATTAGATATCACTACAGACAGTAATTATGTAAAAGATGGCATTACCAAGTGGATAATTAATTGGAAGAAAAATGGTTGGAAAACCGCAGCAAAACAACCGGTTAAAAATGTCG
This sequence comes from uncultured Psychrosphaera sp., assembly GCF_947500655.1. Lineage (GTDB taxonomy): Bacteria > Pseudomonadota > Gammaproteobacteria > Enterobacterales > Alteromonadaceae > Psychrosphaera. The sequence goes on from NZ_CANMSK010000013.1 coordinate 2,701, forward strand.
ACTTATGGAAAGCATTAGACGAACAAGTGAAAGAGCACAAAATATCTTGGCACTGGGTTAAAGGTCACTCAGGTCATCCAGAAAACGAATTAGTGGATGACTTAGCAAGAGAAGCGGCTGAATCTAAAAACTTGATTGAAGATACTGGTTTTAAAGGCTAGGCCTTTCCTCTTGCAGTGTTTAAGATTTAACTACAATAAAAAAGAACTGTATGGTTCTTTTTTTATTAGAAAAAACTCGAAGCTATTTCCGGCTAATCTAGCCATGTATGCTTTTAAAGCAATAATCATTAACACTTAGGTCAATTCACCTAAATGAAAACCTGAAACTGCGTTAATTTTACCACGCCATAACATCCCTTGATCGCTTGGTAATTTGCAATCACCATGGAAAACGGTGGCATCTTTTAAATGAATATATTGCGCTGGGGGCAATTTTGTTTCACCTTCTTTCAGTGAATAAACCTCTGTATTCTTTAAAAATATTTCTCGAATTCCTTCCTTCTCATCATTTGGCCATTCATCTGAAAATAATTCTGCAAACATCTCAAAATACTTTTTACCGCTGATCATAATGCCAGAAATACTCTGACCACTCACATTCAATGTGACACCAATTTCAAGATCTGAGGCGTTAGTTAGACTTGAAAGGTTTTGAAGAAACCAATCCACATTTACACCGTCTAGTCGTAATTTCTCTTCTATCCCTGCAATTGTATTTACTTCATTCATAATATTTCCTAGTTTAATTGTCTATCAACTTAATAGAGGGGCGACTACCTAATTATTTTTATTGTTTTTCAGGCCTTCGCTAGACATGCACTTGTCAATTCCTGCATATAATTCCTTTTCTTTTTCAGCATAAAAATGTTCCATTTTTTGTTTTTCACTATCAGATGTTTGCATACGTACTAACAAATTTCTTTGGCTAGACTTACTAATCCAATCATACATTTTATCATCTATCTGACACTTGATTTTAGCTTCACTTATCTTAGCTTCCGTTGCGTTTGTATCGTCAGCATTAACCCAGTTAGTGCTAGCGCAGCCATACATTAATGCAGTACTAATAATTAATGATATTTTTAACATTGTTTTTTTCATAAGTTATCCTAGTTTTAAGGCACGACAATTCGACCTAAATCGGGCAATCATGCTTTTTTGAATTAAAAGTGACTGTCTACGTTATTATTTTAATTTAATAGATTATATTTTGTTTTTTTATCTATTCCTGCTTGATAGTTAAACCTGACTTAATTAACAATAACAGTATATTATGACAAAAAACATTACAGGTAATTACAGGTTATTTTTTGCTTAGAGTGGTTTGATTAAATTAAGGTAAAGAAGTTACTAATGATGACTTGTTTTAGCTGAAAACGTTAAGGCTTTAGGCGGTAAGGCTTGAAGTTATTTTTTGAATTAAAGTAGATACACATATTACTTTAATCTTATATTTGTCTGGTTTTATCAATTTGTCTTATATTAAACCTCTAGAGATTAAACCTTTAATTGAACAAGTAAAAATAGGCTAATGTATACAGTTTTTTATTGAGTTCCCCCCTGCTATTATCGCCTCACAATAAACCTTTTTAGCTTTCGCTAAATATACAATTTATTGGTACAATCGTTTTAATTAGATGATATAGCTAGTAACTTGCCTCTTCTTATAGTAAAAATACATAAAGAAATGAATTTCAACGCATTCTTTTTAATGAATTAAATAATGAGACGTCTAACATGGCTTATTTAATAGAGAAAAATTGTCAAAAATGTTGTCATTTATATGCTCATCATAGTTTTGGCCGCTTTCAATTTTCAGTTGATACACTAATTGAAGATTTAAGTGTTTCTAAAATCCATGTAATTATTGAATGGTCTAACGGAAAATGGTTTATCCGCGACTTAAGTCGTAATGGAACTTGGTTAAACCATAAACGATTGGCTAAAGAAGAAGTCGAAATACTCAATGTCGGCGACACAATTACGTTCGCAGGCAATAGCAACACTACCTATATAGTAAAAGATTTAAGCCCTCCGACAGATAAACTTATTAAGTTAGATAAAGAAGACAATTTCACTTGCGAATCTATCGACTTATCGGCTTATAATTTAATTCCAGAACAATCGCCCGAGAATGTTGTTTTTTATGAACAAGTATCAGGACAATGGTTTATCGAAAGTTTAGACTCTCCTTCTACAAAAGAGATACTAGAAGATAATACTGTCGTCAATATTTCTGGCGATAAATGGTTATTTCAGTCCAGTCACGTTGACGTTAATACAAATGTAACTAGTGTTCCGCAATATTATATTAGTGATTTGAAATTTCTATTTAATCTGAGCCTTGATGAAGAAACAACTGAGCTTAAGATCAACCATGATGATAAAGACATTGATCTACAAGTTCGTAGCCATCATTACCTAACACTAAATTTGGCAAGGTATAGAGCTGAAGATGAACGTCGAGGGGTTCCTTTTGAAGATCAAGGTTGGGTCAATACAGAGCAACTTGTTAAAGACTTAGGTGTTGATATACGATATATCAACATTCAAATACATCGAGCAAGAAAGCAATTCGCTGAAGACATAAAGCATGTTTACGACGCTGAAAACATTATAGAAAGACAACTAAGGAAAGTACGTTTTACTGGTGCAGCTTTTGCTATATACAAAGGCAGTCAACTTGAGAGTGCTTTAAATGTCGTTAACTCATAAAGAATTTGTCAAATTTAACCAAGTAACAACAGAATATCAATTAATAAAATTACTAAACCAAGGCGGCATGGGCGCTGTCTATCTAGCTGAAGATACACGTCTAAAGCGCAAAGTTGCCATCAAATTTTTAAAAACTGAAACACAGTCAAAACTTGATGATCAGAGTATAAATAACAAGACTCTACAAGAAGCCCAATTACTAGCTCGGCTAAACCACCCAAACATAGTGCAAATTCACGACGTACAGACCTTTGATAATTTTGTTTGTATTGTTATGGAGTATCTACAAGGGAAAAACTTATTACAATTCCAACGACAACACATCAGCACGCTCACACAAAAACTTACTATTCTAGCTGATATCTGCAAAGGCATAGCCCACGCCCATAACAAAGGCGTTTTACACTGTGACATAAAAGCCAGCAACATTTTAATTGATCAGCAACAAACCAAGATCACTGATTTTGGTATATCCAAATTATCTATTGATAAAACAGAAAAGCCGGATGCATCAAGCTCGACCAGCTATGGCAGCTTAACAGCTATGTCTCCTGAGCAATTGCAGAATAAAGCATTAGATTTTCGCAGTGATTTATTTTCATTTGGTCTACTTGCATTTGAATGGATTACCGGAGATCACCCTTTCAAAAAAGCCTCGCCCCAGGCTATATCTCAGCACATTGTAGATGGCGAAGCGAAAGATGCATTACAGGTTATTCCACAATTGCCACGCGAGCTGGCATTGTTATTAAACCAATTATTACAAAAAGATAAACAACTACGTCCAAGCAGTGCTGAATTAGTTTATCAGCAGTTACAGGCTATTATCGTAGCAATAACTCAACAAAATATTTTAGCCCAAGACACTCAAGTTTTTGAACCGCTACAACCTAAAGAAAGCAGTTTACATAAAGTAAAAAAGTTACTGGCTGCCACTATGTTCATATTATGCTGTGGTGGAATTTATGGCTATATTCATTTATCAGATATACCTGAACGTTACGTGGTTTTTTTACCTCCATCTATTGATAGTGAAAACCTTAAAAATAACAATACAACCCTATTAAACGCAGCAATTAACGAATCTATCAAACAAAGTATTGTTAATCACAAAAAACTCAATTTAATTTCACAAAGTGAAATAAACGTAATAGCACCCGATATTAACATTAATAAACTCAGCAAGAGCACATTAGAAAAAATACACAATGCCACAGGTGCTCAAGAAGTTATCACCGCGAGTTTAAACTGTGAGCTAATACAGTGTTCTCTTACGTTAGAGCGCCTAACAGCACCTAATTGGACAGTACATTCACGTCAAAAATGGCCAGTTGTAACTGATAGTTACAGTTATTTATACAATTCAACAGGTCAAGAGTTTGAGGCTTTGTACCCAGACTTTCAAGATACTTACCTTGCTTTAGCAAAAGTAGATGATCAAGTATTGCAAACGCATTTAACTCTATATCAAGAGATAGTCATTGCTGAAAATTACAGCCAAGCGCTGTTTGAACGTATAGCGCAACTGATCATTACCGCACCAAATTTATACGCTAACTACGACTTATTAAAAGAAGTCGCTTTAGGACTGTACGCTGACTCTCAGAATGAAGAGGTTTTAACCAACGCAAAAAAAATATTATTTAACTCACCGTTCGATTATCAAAGTACTCCGTCCTTCCTATATAACGCCGCTATGTTGGCGATTACCGGACATGAATGGGAGCAAGCCGAGAACTATATAAAAAAATTACGTCAGTCAGATAGTAACCTTTATATAACTCTTGAATTAGAAGGCTCTCTATATTTAAAAAAGGACGATTTACCCAAAGCTCAGCAAGCATTTGAAATAGCCCTAAAACTAAGACCAAACAATATTACTAAAGAGCTTTTAGCTACCGTATTATGGTGGCAAGGTAATGCAGAACAAGCTCGTAAATTATTAGAGTCTATATTGTCTATTTCGCCACAAAGCTTTGTAGCAAATCAAATGTTGGCGGATATTGCATTGTTTGAAGGTGACTTAGAAACAGCTATTAAAGGTTACAACAATACTATCTCTGTAAGACCTAACGCCATAGACTACAGCCATTTAAGTGTTGCATATTCACTGCAAAGAGACTTTTCACAAGCTCTAGATGCAATTAAAAAAGCATTGCAGCTCTACCCCGATAATCCAGACTATTTATTAAATTTAGCCGATATGCAAAAAGCCACAGGATTAACCGACAGTGCAAATACAACATATTACAAAGTAATTGATTTAACCAAAGACTCTGATGACTTTGACGATTTATTAATTAGTTCCCAAGCTTATGGTCAATTAGGTAACGCAAAGTCAGCGCTAAAGTCACTAAATTTAGCCATCAGTATTGCACCAGATAGTAATGAATATAGTTTTACAGCTGCTTTGGTTTATAGTTTGATAGGCGAACATCAATCGGCTTTGCTTTATATTGAAAAGTCCCTTGAAGCCGGTTATCACCCTATGTGGCTTTCTTTACCTTGGTTTGAAACTCTATGTGATAAAGAAGAGTTTGTGAGCCTCACAGGACAATATAACTCTTCTGTTTGTTCTTCTAATTAACGACGTGAAGACAATTTTGGATCTTGTGACATATAAATACCATCATCAGGACCCGGTGATTTGTATTCCAAAATATACCTAAAATCAATAACTAAAGGGTCTTCAGCAAAGGTCAACTTAGTCACCTTAGATAAACTCTCTAGATTTAATTCCGTAGAATAAAATGACTTAGGCTTAGAAACCAGTTTACTCATTTTAATTTTCACAATATTTGGCGAAATAATAGTTGGAATAAATTTATATTGGCAATTGCCAAAAGCGGCTAACATTTCAATTCCGTTAGCATAAAAACTCCACCCTTCAAAACTCTCAGGGATAACAACAATAAATTCAGCATATTGTTCTTGCTCTAGAGCATCATCCCCAGAAGCAAATTTGACCGAAAGAGAGTCAACAACATTGCCCCCAAGTTTAGTTGGCCACTTAATATCATTACCATTTGGCAAAGCAGGCTCAAGAGTAAATTGCTGACTTAATGAAGTACAACCTTCAACACATGGAACCGTTAACTCTAAATCAATACCACTCATTTTCATTTCCTTAATTTAATAGATTATATTTTGTTTTTTATCTATTCCGGCTTTATGGTTAAAACCTGATTTAACTAACAATAACAGTATATTGGGACAAATAATATTACAGTTTATTACAGGCTGTTTTCCTAAGTTGAAAGCTGTAAGGCTGGAAGCTGGAAGGTGGAAGGCGATATGGCTGTAAGGCTTGAGGGCGGTAAGGCTTGAGGGCGGTAAGGCTTGAAGGCTGTAAGGCGGAAAGCTAGAAGCTGGAAGTAAGAGCAAAGCGAACTATCTAATCCGCCTGTTTTACTAGGTTTTAAAGATGGATGTCTATTCTATTTTTTATATTTTAAAGTGTACAAGGAATGTTGAAGTTAAATCAACGACTCTGACCCTGACCCCATTGGTTCATGTTAGCTCTTTTTTACAATATTTTATTGAAATCAATGTCATATCCGGCAACTTTCATTTCTTTCGCCACCTCAACCTGCCAATCACTATCTGTTAGATAAACCATGCCGCTAATATCATTTGGAAGTTCAATGTTTCCAGAAACTAGTGGAATGACCTTATTGCGACCAATTTTCCCGATTAGATATCCGTGTTCAAATACAACGTTTTGGCGGGCTCTAGATTTAAGCTGGCCCTTTTCAGCCTCCGTATTGACACTGCCCTTATCATCAGGCGTATAGAGTACGATTGCGAAACCTACATTAGAGTGACTCTCTATTTTTTCAATTATTGTTTTCCCGCCACTCGCTTGCTCATGGAGGATAATTGCATTGTAACCAAGCTTTTCAATAAAGCGTGCGGTTCGTTCTTTTGTTTCATTATCATGACCATGAACAATAAATACGCTCGAATTATCCACGTCTGTGTTTTCAGCTTCGGCAGTGGCCTCATCACTTATTTCGACGGGGTGATATTCGTCATTATTGATATCAATGATTAAGGAGTCGAGATAGGAATAAACCTTATTGCCATCGGTTCTCCAAAAGTATTCATCATCGCCTTCTAGTGATCTTCTCATGGAAATGGCCAATGTAAATAACTTCTGATTCAATCGACTAGTTTCACCAGGAAGATTTTCATCAAAGTAATGACTCAGTTTTTTTCTCCATGAAGAGAATCGTTCATCGCCGAAGTCTCGCCCTCTATCTGAGTATGCTTCGAATACTTCGTCAGTGAGGCGCTTCTTATATGCTTCTATGCTATCTATAATTTCTTGCTTATCCATGATTTCTCTTTGTACTGCTTGAGAGCTAACGCCGCCATAAATTGCGGCTTTGTAGTTGATTGTTTTGTGGTAGCGTAGCGTTTAGCCACAAAACAAGCGACGGAAAAGCCGTCAATTTGATGGCCTTGTTAGCGCCTGTTTCCGTGTTCAGTAACAGGGTGATCACCTAAATCTTGCGGCAGTTCCTCTAGTAACTCCTTCGAATGGTATTCGAGAACTATTTCACCTTTCGTTAATCTTTCCGTCCAATACCTGCCGCTTAACTTTTGTTTTGGCTTCTCAATGATTTGAAATACAGCAGTTCCATCATGAGGAATACTCCTTTCATTCAAACTAAGTCTCGGCTTACTTGTATAGGAATATGCAATATTTTTTATTTGTCGATCAGGGTCAATAAGAAAACCTTCCGAATACGAGTAGCTTTCCATTTCACTAGTACGCATCATGCAGCTAATATGAAAGAATGACTGGTTGACAGTCAACATGACAGGTATCGGAGGTGGCTTTTCACCAGTCTCAGGGTTTTTCCAATCTGAGTATATTAGTCCCACCCAGCTTCCATTCAAATTTGGAAACGGAACAAGCCAACCTCTAAATATTTTAAGTTTCCATCCCCATTTAACGAATACAGCTATCACCAATAAATCAATACTGACGACTTTTGGAATTAACCCAAAAAAACTCTGTAACTTCGACAAGTCTAAACCGCCAACATAAGCAAGCAACACCCAAGCAATGGCTGAAATACCTAGTAGTAAATATAAAGAACTCTTAATTGTTAGATTACGCATTACTTATACCCAAAATAATTCCATGCTGCTTTTGCAAACTCACGTCCATCTTCGCGAGACCATTCTTGATTTGAATGAAAAAGGTAAAAACATTCATTTACCTCCAACCAACGCTCCGAGTCAGGTTCATCTCCTTGAAGCTGTTCCCATATACGAAAAAGCATTGCACGTAGACGTTCTGTCCATGTTGAATGGGAAAAAATCGTGTCTGGGCAGTTATAAGCCAAGCATTCGATAAAGAATGATGGTAGCTCGCGAAATGACCCATCACTAGCCATAACATTTTCAACTCGCTTTAGTAGCCTTGCACACTTTTTATATACGTAACCGGTTCGATTGTTTTTGGCGATCCCGTTTTCTAATTGCTGCGCTGGATAGTTAACGATGCTGCTGCCGTTATTCTTAAATATTTTAGTTCCATCTCTTGATCCAGACTTCATGTAGTATCGAAAGCTAAAGCAAGGAACAACATCAGCATCTACACGGGCTGAATTAGAATTTATCTGAATCGCGGTCGAACCAGTGTCATCTACTTGATCAGGAAATTTTGCTTTCATTGCTGAAAGCAGCTCTGTTCTAAGCTTCGCCGGTGTCCAAACTCCTGTATATGGTTCGCTCGGGGTCTTTACCCCTTGTTCAGATTCTTCCCAATATAGAACATCTGTACATACCACCGCTATATCTACATCACTATCGGAACGGACATTTGTATTATTGGCGTAAGACCCTTTCGCATATACCTTTAGAGAACAATTGTTGAACGGCTCGTGGGCATCGATCGCTTGGCGAATCATTCGCTCCGTTCTATCTTGTTTGTCCTTTTCAGTATCACTTGAAGGACCTGTCCATCCTGACAGCTTATTTTCCAAACTCATGATTAATCCTCAGAAGACGCTAACAGTATATTATCCATAATTCACGATAGTAACGGATTATGAAATATAAAAAATAATAAAACAGTAGTAATTAAATCATTACATGTCAAAGCTTTATAGTAAATATGTGGTTTTATTTTGAACATCAAGTTTGTAGAAACTAAGCACTGCGTCATACTCAGCTATCTTGTGCTGAGTATGACGCAGTGCTTAAAAAATTAATTACTATAAATCAATAAATTAGAAATTTACCTATGTAGAAAGTTAGCATATTAGCGCTTACTTTCCCCACAAAAAATTGTATTTTTGGAGAAATCCATTACAACTGTATGTGCACACAGTTTTACGGGTGTTTTTTTTGACCATCAAATCTCCTTTTTTACAGTCTCTTCTAGATAAAATAACGTGTACAGCCAGCTTAATTTACCCTTAATACTATGTATGACATGGGCATCTGCTTTAATTTATCATTGAGATAAGTCAATTGATTATCAGCGAGCCGCAGATTCGTGCTTTTGCTTTTTGCTCTGCTTTACCTCTCCATCTAAATATTCCCGAAATAAAATAAGTTTTCCAAAATATGAGACATTAATCCATGGATGGATGTAATTAGAACAACGCAGGACGCAGTTGTCGAGGACGTCGAATAAGGGATGGTTTTTCACATCAGGGATGATGGGATGTCATCAAAACAGGGATGTTTTATTAGATGACCAAAGGACGAATATACATCCCGTTTTTGAGGATAAAACTTAATTTTATTGAGGATTAGAATATTGTTTGGAAGCGGCGCTCTGTTTCATTATAAGAGCCGGTTACGTTTTTGGGCTGTTGCAAAAAGGTAACTTGCCGAGGGGCGAAACCGAATAGTGCAGAAATGTTAATTTAAAAGTCATTACAATATGACTAAATGTATAAAACCAATTCGCTCTTGAGCTAAAAAAACAAAACAAAACAAAAAACCGTAATAACAGGGCCACCCACTTTAAATGAAACTTATATAATTTCCTAAATTCTAATTGAGGTGGGTGGACTTGTTATTTTGTTATTTTTGATTTGCCTTTTCGATTAACTCGTTGATTTTCCTTCTCACTGGAGCAACCACATCTGATTGATTTGCTAGTATTACAACAATAAACCCACTATCAAGATGTATATCTAAACGGGCATCAACTCCTAAATATGCGCCTCCATGCCCGACAATACGATTACTATCCACTCCGCTAACAGAAAAACCATATCCATACCAAAAAGCTGAATTATATTGTGTTTTTTCAGTATATGCATCTTCGGTTAACTCTTTTTCAAGTAGTTGAAAGTCAGTCAATGCCAAAGCAAATTGATGTAAATCACCGACTGTAGAAAAACCACCTCCAGCAGGACTTCCTTTAATTGCTCTAGTGTAAATACTATCGACCCAATCATCACTATGCATTCGTCTTAAATAGCCAGACGCTAAGTTATCTGTAACAGAGTCAAGTTCAAAGCTACCTGAATTGGTCATATTCGCTTTATCGTATATATTTTTTTGAACATAATCGTAATAGCTTTCACCGCTAACTTTCTCAACAACTAAACCAAGCATCAACATACCTGAATTGCTATAACGGTTACGAGATCCTGGTTTAAATAATAATTCACTTTTAGATATTAACGGCTTGTATGCTTCTAAATTTCGGTATGCTTCTTTGTTGCTTTTATTAAACTCATCGTTGAAAAAATTCCCCAAACCAGATGTATGCGTAAGAAGTTGCCTAACCGTAATAGAGTCGGATCCCTGTTTTGGTAACCAACTTTTATCAACAAATTGAATAAGCTTATCTTCAAACTTTAATTTCCCTTTTTCGATAAGTTGCAATGCTGAAATCGCAGTAAACATTTTGTTCATCGAACCTAATGAAAATTTGGTATTGATAGTATTGTTGATCTTCCATGTTTTGTTTGCGAACCCAACAGAGCTTTTAAAGATGACATCTTCATTTTGGGCAACTAAGACAGAGCCAGAAAAAGCATCTTCCTTGCTCAACTTATTAATAAAGCTAGATAACTCTTGAGCTAACTCTTTAGCTGACAAAGATTTTTTTGAAGCACTTTTAGAAGGTTTTATAGAAACCTCCTCAGAGTCAGGGATCTGCAAGGTAAAATAATTAATTTTATAAGGTGTATCTTTTTCCTTGTTGATAATTAAGTTGTATTTCAATTTATTAGTTTGGGATATCACCTCAACTCTTTCATTGCCATTATTAGGAGTTAAAACTTTAACAATCTCTAACGCCCCAAAAGTATTCTGGCTATTTAAAAATCCCCCAACATGCGCATCAATACCATATGTCTGGATCCTACTTTTAGACATATGCTCAGAAAGGTAATCTATAACCTCAATGCGTGAACCTTCATTAAAAACGGTAATGAACGACGGAGCCAACTCTTCACTCGCTAATGAAGGACTGAAAAAAGATAATGCAGTTATAAATAAAAAAAATTTTCTCATAAAAAGCCTTTAATTGACTGTAATGTATATAAAATAATTATACTCAAATAAACCACACAAACATCACCTTAGAAAGTTAAAAACGTCATACCGTAAGATATAAGAGACAAACAAGACATAACCCCCTAAAAGAATATAAATAAGAGTTTTAAATGTTCGCTAATCAATAACAGGTTTAAACATTCAGAGCGTTTAACTCAATTCTTAAACGCTCTAAATCAGAAGAAATAGAAAAAACAAAACAAAAAAGGAACCCTAAGGTTCCTCTCTCTAAATCAAATAAAACAAAAACAAAAAACTACTTCTTAGCTTTTGCCTCTGCAATTTTACCACGCCAAATAGCTGGACCTGTTTCGTGTACGTTGTTACCAGTAGAATCTACGGCAACCGATACTGGCATGTCTTCAACTTCAAACTCGTAAATTGCTTCCATGCCTAAGTCACCAAAGGCAACTACGCGAGATTTTTTGATTGCTTTAGACACCAAATACGCCGCGCCGCCAACTGCCATTAAGTACACCGCTTTGTTTTTAGCGATTGAATCTACTGTTGCTGGACCACGTTCAGACTTACCTATCATGCCAATAAGACCTGTGTCTTCTAACATCATGTCGGTAAATTTATCCATACGTGTTGCCGTTGTTGGGCCTGCTGGACCACACACTTCGTCACGTACTGCGTCAACAGGACCTACGTAATAGATAAAGCGGTTATTAAAATCGACGCCTTCTGGTAAGCCTTCGCCATTGTCTAACATGTCTTTAATACGTTTATGAGCAGCATCACGACCTGTTAAGATTTTACCGCTTAGTAAAACGGTTTCACCGGCTTTCCATTCTGCAATTTCTGCTTTGGTGATGTTGTCGACATTAACTCGACGAACGTTGTCACCCAATTCCCATGTTACTTCTGGCCAATCTTCAACACGTGGTGGTTTAAGATCCGCAGGACCAGAACCATCTAAATGGAAGTGAATATGACGCGTTGCCGCACAGTTAGGGATCATTACTACAGGTTTTGATGCTGCATGAGTTGGACAAGATTTTATCTTGATATCAACAACGGTCGTTAAACCGCCAAGACCTTGTGCGCCAATACCTAAGTCATTTACAGCATTAAGAATGTCTACACGTAGTTTTTCTTCAGTTGTTTCAGGTCCTCGTTCAATTAATTCTTGAATATCAACTGGGTCCATTAACGACTCTTTAGCCATAACTGCGGCTTTTTCAGCGGTTCCGCCAATGCCTATTCCTAACATACCCGGTGGACACCAACCAGCGCCCATTGTAGGAACGGTTTTTTTGATCCATTCAACAATGTCATCCGACGGATTTAACATCGCCATTTTAGATTTGTTTTCAGAGCCGCCGCCTTTAGCTGCGATCATCACTTCAATACCTGCGCCTTTAACTAGCTCGGTATGCACAACAGATGGTGTGTTGTCTTTGGTATTTTTACGTGTACCTGCAGGATCTGCAACTATTGATGCGCGTAAAGGGTTGTCTGGATTTAAATATGCTTGGCGTGTGCCTTCATCAACCATTTCTTGTACGGTTAAATCTGTTTTATCCCACTTAACGTCCATACCCACTTTAACAAAACAAGTAACAATGCCTGTGTCTTGGCAAATAGGTCTGTGCCCTTCTGCTGACATTCTTGAATTTATTAAGATTTGCGCCATTGCATCTTTGGCTGCTGGGTTTTGTTCTTTGTTATAAGCAACTTCAACCGCTTTAACGTAATCTAGTGGATGGTAATAAGAAATGTATTGCAGTGCATCTGCAATACTTTCTATAAAGTCTTGTTGGCGAATCACAGGCATAATTATCTCTATTTGTTTTTCTTATACTAATTCAACATAGTAAGAATTAATAAATTGGCTAGTTTTACTACAGTTTAAACTATTTGCTAATAATTAATTTAATCCATAAATTAATTTAGGGTTAGCAAAAGGTTACTGAAATTGTTGTATATCGATGATAACCTCCCACTAAAATTAAGCCAACAAATTAACGTAGCAAAATTACGTTAATTGCTCATTTGTTGAACATTTGTTAATCATTTTTACTGTTTAGGTTTTAGTAATGCCAAACTCGTTTATTTCTCAGCCTCTTTTTATCCAAGCTTTATCGTTAACCTCTGTTCAATTAGAGCAGTTATTTGCTGTATTACAAAAAGCGCATGGCGCTATGTTTTTAGACTCAGCATCGGCAGAACATCAAAATAGTAATGTGTCCATTTTTGTTTGGCAGCCTAGTTATACTATTGAAACGATAAACAAAGACACTTTTGTTTATTCTGGCGACGAGTTACTTACCACAGTAAATTCAGACCCGTTACAACAAGTGCAACATTATTTAGACAAATTGAATTTAAACGCTGATATAGGCTCAAATATTCCATTTACTGGCGGCGCGGTGGGTTATTGGGATTATGAATTAGGTGGGCACTTTGAGGCGTTACCATCACCAAAACCATCAGACATAACATTACCTAATATGTTTATTGGTATTTATACCTCAGCGATTGTGGTTGATCATCATTCAGGGGATGTTAATTTTGTTAGTCAAGATGCCAACTACAACTCTCAATGGGACAGCTTACAAAAAATAATTAACAATCTAGCTCCGCAACCAAACAAAAATACTCTAGCGCCATTTAAACTAACCTCACCTTGGTTATCAAATATGACCAAAGATGAATACACACAAAAGTTTAATAGGGTTCAAGAGCATTTATTATCTGGTGATTGTTATCAAATTAACTTAGCCCAACGTTTTAGTGCCGGTTATCAAGGTTGCGAATGGACAGCGTATAACAAATTACGCCAACAAAACTCAGCGCCTTTTTCTGCTTTTATTCGTCATAAAAATGGAGCGGTATTGAGTGTCTCGCCAGAGCGATTTATTGAAGTTAAAAACAAGATTATTGAAACCAAACCAATCAAAGGCACCAGACCAAGACACGCCGACAAAAGCAAAGATGCTGAATTGGCAGAGCAGCTAAAAAGCGCCACCAAAGACCGCGCCGAAAATTTGATGATAGTGGACTTACTGCGTAATGACTTATCAAAAGTGGCGGTTGCAGGTACCGTAGATGTACCTGATCTATTTGAGATTGAAAGCTTTCCTGCTGTGCATCATTTGGTGAGTAAAGTGACAGCGGAATTAGACTCACAATTTAGCTCATTAGATGTATTACGTGGTGCATTTCCTGGTGGTTCTATTACCGGCGCACCAAAAATACGCGCCATGCAAATCATTCACGAATTAGAACCAAATCCAAGAAGTGTGTATTGTGGTGCTATCGGTTATATAAAACCAAATGGTGATATGGACAGTAATATTTCAATCCGTACTTTAGTTTGTAACCAAAATAAAATTCATTGTTGGGCTGGAGGTGGTTTAGTTGCTGACTCGGTTTGTAATGATGAATATCAAGAAACCTTAGATAAGGTAAATAAGATTCTGCCCGTATTAGCCAACTGTTAATTATATTTGTCATATACATATAAGATAAAAACGTTTAAAAAAGAGGAGAACAACTGCATGACACCTGAACAATTTTCTAGCCGCTTTTGTTTGACCCTTCCTATTGATAAAGAGCTAGGCAACACAGAGGTACTAAGGTCTCGTCTTGTTGCTAATAACAACTCGCAACGTAAAATAATAAACGCTGCGGTGCTAGTTCCTATAATAAAACGGCCTAGCGGATTAACCTTGTTGTTTACCCAGCGCTCGCAAAATATGCGTCACCACCCGGGTCAAGTTAGCTTCCCTGGTGGCAAAGAAGATCCAGATGATAGTTCATTACAATACACGGCTTTAAGAGAAACCTTTGAAGAAGTAGGTATTGGACATGATCAAATCACCACCTTAGGCTGGTTACCTAACTTTCAAACCATTTCAAATTTCAACCTTTATCCATTAGTAGGATTAATCGAAAATATTGACCAACTATCATTAAACCCTGCTGAAGTAGAAAGTGCATTTGAAGTCCCTTTAAACCACTTCCTCCAACGAGATAACCACCATATAATAAAGTCTACATTCAATAGCATTGATCATCCAATTCACTTTATGCCATACCAAGATAAGTTAATATGGGGTGTAACCGCCGCTATTATCGACCAATTAATCTTACATTTCGAATAAGTTTTACTCATGCGTAAGTGGATGTGAATAATTGAAATCTAAGCTACAATGGTTTCAGTATTTTGAAATGAAGATCCAGATTTATGTTAAGTGTTTTTGATATGTTCAGCGTCGGCATTGGGCCGTCTAGTTCGCATACCGTTGGGCCAATGAAAGCGGCCTGTGAATTTGTAGAAAGCTTAGATGAAAAAGGTTTACTGCAACAAGTTAGCTTTATCAAAACCGACTTATATGGTTCTTTAGGGCAAACTGGTATTGGCCATGGCTCTGGTAAGGCGGTTATTTTAGGATTACTGGGTGAACAACCTGACAGTATAGATCCCGATACCGTCACTGAAAAACTTAAACAAATTGAACAAAGTGAAAGCATTCTTTTACTTGGAAAACATAAAGCAAAATTTCCAAGGACTAACTCTATCGTTTTCCATCGTAGAAAAAGCTTACCCGCTCATTCTAACGGTTTAACCTTTTTTGCTTACGCTAATACAAGTGCAGGCAGTGAGGTTATTTTTGAGCAAACTTATTACTCTATTGGTGGCGGCTTTATTGTAAAACACCAAGATTTTGAACAACAAAAACAAGCTGCTTTACTTGATGTGATTGAAAATCCAGTGCCTTACGAATTTTCAAGCGGAGCCGAGCTATTAGAAAAATGTCTAATTAACGGCTTAAGCATTCCAGCATTAATGATGGCCAACGAAAAAACATTCCAAAACGAAAGCTCAGTGAGAGCTGGGTTAGTTAAATTATGGGATGTAATGCAAGCTTGTATTGACCGTGGAATTAGAACCGAGGGAATTTTACCCGGTGGTTTAAATGTAAAACGCAGAGCGCCATCATTAAAACGAAAACTGTCCGCTGAACAAAGCAACGATCCACTTATAGTAATGGACTGGGTAAACTTATTTGCCTTAGCCGTGAACGAAGAAAATGCTGACGGTGGCCGTGTAGTTACCGCTCCTACAAATGGCGCAGCAGGGATTATTCCTGCGGTACTTATGTATTACCATAAGTTTGTAAAACCATTAGATGAAGATTTGATTGTGCGCTATTTGCTAACCGCAGGTGCTATTGGTATTTTATATAAAAAGAATGCGTCTATTTCTGGTGCTGAAGTTGGTTGCCAAGGTGAAGTTGGCGTAGCTTGCTCTATGGCTGCTGGCGCGTTAGCTGAAATTCAAGGAGCCAGTGTTGAGCAGGTAGAAAACGCGGCAGAAATTGGCATGGAGCATAACTTAGGTTTAACCTGTGACCCAGTTGGCGGTTTGGTGCAAGTGCCATGTATTGAGCGTAATGCAATGGGTGCAATTAAAGCTATTAATGCGGCTCGCTTAGCGTTACGCGGCACTGGCGGACAAAAAGTATCTTTAGATAAGGTTATTAAAACCATGTGGGATACAGGTAATGATATGAAGTCTAAGTATAAAGAAACTGCCCGTGGTGGATTGGCTGTAAACATTATTGAATGCTAGTATTTAACCTACATTAGGGTTTGGCTAAAATCACTTTATAAAAAGAATAAAAATGATCAAAACTTTTACAATTGAAAATCAAGTTGGCGACAGTGTAAATATCATTAATTTGGGTGCTCGCCTTGTAGAATGGCATACTCGAGTTAAAGGCCAATCTAGAAACATTATTGTTGGTTACACAGATTATGAATTGTATCGTGAAGATCCTAGTCATATGGGGGCAATTGCAGGCCCTTATGCGAACAGAATTAAAAATGCTCAAGTTGAAATATCAGGCGTTGCTCATCAATTAGCCGCTAATGAAGGTAATAACATTTTACACAGTGGCAGCAATGCGCTTGAGTCTTGTATGTGGCAAGTAAAAGAACATTCCACACGTGCAATTACGCTAACATATTGGTTAGAAGATGGATTTAATGGCTTCCCCGGCGCTATCGCTTTTGAAGTTGAATACCGTTTAGCTGAAAACGAAAGTCAGTTAAAAATAAATATGAATGCAGTCAGCGAAAAAGAAACTATTGTTGGCCCAACAGGCCATGCTTACTTTAATTTATCTGAGCCTTCGGCAAGTAAACCTGCAAACATTAACCAACATTCTCTATTGTTAAATTGCCAACAATATACTCCCGTCGATAGCGTTGGTATTCCAACAGGAGACATCGACAGTGTAAAAAATACTGAATTAGATTTCACCCAGCTGAAAAAAATAGACACAACCGCTATTAATCATAACTTTGTAGTTACTGACATTAACCAAGCATCTGCGGTATTAATCAGCCCTGAACAAGATTTAACACTTGAAGTTTCCTCTGGTTATCCCGGTTTACAAGTCTATACAGCAGACTATTTATCATCGCCTTTTATTTCCAGACAAGGAATATGCTTAGAGCCGCAATTTTATCCAGACTCACCGAATATCAAGCAATTCCCATTTTATACCACATCACCTGAGCGCCCTTTCTCTGAAAAAATCATCTACAAATTAAAAAAATAACTTAGCTTTTATAACGTTTAATTGACCTTGCTATTAAAGTTACTATTAAAGTTGTTATTGAATTGACTAGTATGCAGCGCTGGAGCATCCGTTCTGCCTTACAGATATGAAAGCGGTTTAGAGCTATTTCATACCTAACTTACATCTTGTACCCCAGATAATCGTTCTTACAAGCTGCTTTTTTGTATTGTTTTTGGCCGTTTCTTGGTTGATTATCCTCCTTTTAATTCCATCATTTATTAATTGCATAAAAATCACTTGGCATTGTCTAAACATCTGTGGCAGTCTCAGGCTAGGCTTGATTAAAGTACAAGCTCTAATACTAGATTATTAAGATGTTATAGACAAAGCCGCGCCAAACGTTTTGTTTATAACAATTCATTATTGTGATTTTGATTTTAAAGGAGAGAACCTTTTATGTGTTCTATTTTTGGAGTACTGGACGTTACTACTGACGTTGCAGATTTACGAGTTAAAGCGCTAGAGTTATCTGGCTTATTACGTCACCGTGGCCCAGACTGGTCAGGTATTTGGAATAACGACAATGCGATCCTTGCTCATGAGCGTTTATCGATTGTCGACTTAGAGAATGGCGCGCAACCTCTATATAATCAAAATCGAAATCACATCTTAGCCGTTAATGGCGAAATTTATAATCATAAAGCGCTTGAAGCTGAGCTAACCACGGATTACACATTCCAAACTCAGTCTGACTGTGAAATTATTTTAGCCTTGTATCAACAAGACGGTCCTTCGTTTTTTGACAAATTAAAAGGCATGTTTGCTTTTATCTTGTATGACGATACAGATAACAGCTATTTAATTGCTCGTGATCATATGGGGATCATTCCTCTTTATTATGGTTATGACGTAGACGGTCAACTTTATGTTGCCTCTGAAATGAAAGCGCTTGTTCCTGTTTGTAGAACAATTACAGAATTTCCTCCAGGGCATTACTGGTCAAGCAAAGACGGTGAAATCAAACAATACTACGAAAGAGATTGGTTTGAATATGACGCCGTTAAAGATAACAAAGGCGATGCGAAACAAATTCACGATGCATTAAGTGACGCCGTTAAATCTCATATGATGTCTGATGTGCCTTATGGTGTATTGTTATCTGGTGGTTTGGATTCATCGGTTATTTCTGCTGTTGCCCAAAAATACGCGCAAAAACGTGTTGAAGATGAAGGTAAATCAAAAGCTTGGTGGCCACAGCTGCATTCATTTGCTGTTGGTTTAGAGAATGCCCCTGATTTAATTGCTGCGCAAAAAGTAGCAGACGCTATTGGTACTATTCACCATGAGATCACATATACAATACAAGAAGGTATTGACGCTATTCGTGATGTTATCTATCACTTAGAAACGTACGATGTAACAACCATACGTGCATCAACGCCTATGTATTTAATGTCTCGTAAAATCAAAGCCATGGGCATCAAAATGGTGTTATCTGGCGAAGGTGCTGATGAGTTATTTGGTGGTTACTTATACTTCCATAAAGCGCCAAACCCTAAAGAATTCCATGAAGAAACGGTACGTAAAATTAAACGTCTTCATATGTTTGATTGTGCCCGAGCGAATAAAGCAATGTCAGCTTGGGGCGTGGAAGCACGTGTTCCATTCTTAGACAAAGACTTTATGGATATTGCGATGCGCACTAATCCAGAGCTTAAAATGTGTGGTAACGGAAAAATGGAGAAACACATTTTACGTGAAGCATTTGAAGGTTATTTACCGAAAGAAGTATTGTGGCGTCAAAAAGAGCAATTCTCTGATGGGGTTGGTTACAGCTGGATTGATTCTTTGGTTGAGTCTGCTGAAGCAAAAGTAACGGATCAATTAATGGCAAGCGCGCAATACCGCTTCCCACATAATACACCGGACTCAAAAGAAGCTTATTTGTATCGAACTATCTTTGAAGAGCACTTCCCGCTTGATTCAGCGGCTGAATGTGTACCAGGCGGCAAGTCAGTTGCCTGTTCAACACCTGAAGCATTAGCTTGGGATGCAAGCTTTACCGCAAATGCAGATCCTTCTGGGCGTGCGATGTTTGATGTACATAACCAAGGTTATGACGATAAGTCTTAGTTTTAGCTAGTACAAGTTAACAAAAAACAACCTGAATAATTAAATAGCCGTTAACCAACGGCTATTTTTTTTGCCTGCAAGATAATTTGTATCAATTATATTAAATAAAACAATCCGTTAAACTGGATTGTGAATATCAACAAATTCTACATCTAAGCCAAATTCATTCGCTAAATGCTCACCAAGGGCTTTAATACCGTAACGCTCTGTAGCGTGATGCCCTGCGGCTATAAAGTGAATACCAAACTCTCTAGAGCTATGGATGGTTTGCTCTGATGCTTCACCAGTTAAAAATGCATCTACACCTAATTCTGCCGCGGTATCAATATATCCCTGCCCGCCACCAGTACACCATGCAATTGACGTTACTAACTCATCATTTACCGCATTAATTAAAGGAGTTCTCTGCAATTTAGCTGTTATTAACTCACCAAAGTCCTTTACCGTCATTGGGGTTTTAAGTTTACCCTGCATCAATACACCTTTTGGTTTTACGCTTTTCACTGGAACTACATCAATAATATCCAATAAGTGAGCTAACTGTGCGTTATTGCCTAAAGTTGCATGTACATCAACAGGTAAATGGTAGGCCAATAAGTTGATATCTTGTTTTAACAATTTAGCTAATCTATTCTTTTTTAATCCCGTGATAACTTGAGATTCACCTTTCCAAAAGTAGCCATGGTGAACCAATATTGCATCAGCATTTTGTTCTATTGCAGCATCAATTAACATTTCACTCGCCGTTACGCCTGTTACTATTTTGTTAATTGTCGACTTGCCTTCCACTTGTAAACCATTTGGACAGTAATCATTTATATTTTTTGTATCTAAAAGATGATTTAAATACTCAACAAGTTCATTAGATTTCATTTATTTACTTCATTATTCATAGTTACGATTATGTTAAGTGTAATCGTTATTATTCTCCGTTTGTAACTCAATTTGATGTTTTTTCCATTAATTAGCCTTAACTTTGACCTATAAGTTGAAATTAAGGCAAAAAGTTTGTATAAACAGGGCTTAATTTAAAATCTTATTAAATTTAGGTAGAATAAATGAGCACTCTAGACAAAGAACAAGTCTTGTCTGACTTCACTGAAGCTTACAAAAAAGCAAATGGTAAAGAACCACAAATAGAAGCAAAGGGTGGCTGGTACAGCATTGATGGCGGAAAAAATGTTCGCTTAGCAGCATTAGTTGATCTAACTGCAGAAGTATCTGGCTCAGCAGCTCCTGCTAAAGCAGCAAAAGCTCCAGCTAAAGAAAAAGCGCCTGCTAAAGCAGCGACTAAAGCTCCAACCGCAGCGCCAGCTAAAGAAAAAGCACCAGCTAAGAAAAAAGCAGTAGCTAAAAAAGCAGCTCCAGCTGTTGCAGCTGCAAGCTTTACTGTTGTTAAAAAAGGTGACGGATTCAACCCAGCTAACTCATGGTTAGAATATCTAGCTAGTTTAGATATGGATTGCAGAACACCACACGGTTTCTACTAAACTTTATTAAAGTTAGTAAACCCGCCTTATAAATAATAAGGCACAAAAAAACCAGCTATTGCTGGTTTTTTTATGTCTGCGATTAAAAATCGTAACTATTTAGTAAAGTGACCGAACTTAACAGCCACTAACCTTAGACACTATTTCTCTTTTTCAATTAGTGCAGTGGTGCCTACTTCTACCCTAGCCTTTAATTTTTGGCCAGGTCTAAAAGTAACGACTCTACGAGCTGAGATAGGAATATCTTCACCCGTTTTAGGATTTCGTCCAGGTCTTGACTGCTTTTCACGTAATTCAAAATTACCGAAACCAGATAGTTTAACCTGTTCTCCCTCTTCTAGTGTCGTTCTCACCTTTTCGAAAAAAGATTCAACCAAATCCTTCGCATCAGTTTTATTGATACCTGCTTTCTCAAATAAATGTTCTGCGATTTCTGCTTTGGTTAGTGCCATAGTCTTTTAATCCCTGAGCGTTGCGTTAAATTGTTTGTTTAATATATCGACGATTTCTTCAATCTTAGTATTAATATCCTGTTCTTCCAATGTTTTTTCAACATTTTGTAGAATTATTGATATTGCTAAACTTTTAAATCCGTCATCAATACCTTCACCTTGGTAAACGTCAAATAAGTTTAGGTCAACTAATTGATTTCCGCCAACTTTTTCTATCGCTTTTAATAAATCACCTGAATTTACCTGTTCTTTCACTACAACAGCGATATCTCTTCTGTTTGAAGGGAATTTAGATACAGGTTTTGCATCTGGTAAGTTACGTTTGATTAGCTCAGACATTAATAGTTCAAAGACAAATGTTTTGCCATTTAATCCTAAAGATTTTTCTGCCGCAGGATGAACTGCACCTACATGACCAACCAACACATCACCACGATAAATCGCAGCAGATTGGCCTGGATGAAGAGCAACACATAATTCATTATCAGTGGTTAATGGTTCAAAACGGAACTCGGTATTATCAACACATTGTGCTAATAATGCTTCCACGTCTGCTTTCACATCGTAGAAATCAACAGGTACTGCTTTTTCTTCCCAAGACTCACCAGCAATAGAACCAGAAATTACACCAGAGAACATCATCTCTTGGCGAATATTCATTTCAGCAGATGTATCAGGCACAAAACGTAAACCACTTTCAAATAAACGAACGCGTGGTTGCTGACGTTTTTGATTATGTACCACTGCAGGTAATAAACCAGACCATAAGCTCACTCGCATTACTGACATGTCAGCAGATATTGGGTGAGGTAATGTTAAACCAGTTTGAGCAGGGAATAATTTCTCTTGTACTTTAGGATCAACAAAGCTGTATGTGATAGCTTCTTGATAACCACGAGTGGTAAGGATATTAGCAAATACAGATTTATCTAATACGGCTTCTTTACGCGTTGGCATTTTTAAAGATGCAACAGGTGCAACATTTGGAATATTGTTGTAACCGTATACACGAGCAACTTCTTCAATTAAGTCTTCTTCGATATTAATATCAAAGCGGAAACTTGGAGAAGTGGCAAACCAGCTATTGTCTTTAAACTCTGTTTTTAAACCTAAGCGATTTAAAATAGTGGTTACTTCTTCATCAGCAATAACATGACCTAAAACACGATCTAAACGCGCTCTGCGTAATACGATTGCAGCTTGAACTGGTAAGTCAGCTTCAGATACAGCTTCAACTATTGGACCTGCTTCGCCACCAGATATTTCTAATAACAATTGAGTCGCACGTTCCATCGCTGTACGTTGTAGTTCGTAATCTACACCACGTTCATAGCGGTGAGAAGCGTCTGTGTGTAAACCGTAAGAGCGTGCACGTCCAGCGATAACAACAGGATTAAAAAATGCACTTTCTAGGATAACGTCTTTAGTCTCAGTAGAAACACCAGACTCTAAGCCACCAAAAATACCAGCAATAGCTAACGCTTTATTATGATCAGCAATTACTAACGTATCTTCTTTTAACGTGACTTCAGTTTCATCTAACAGAGTTAGTTTTTCGTCTTTATTTGCGTTACGTACTTTAATGCCACCTTCAACTTTTGCTAAGTCGAACGCATGCATTGGATGACCAAATTCAATCAACACAAAGTTTGTAATATCCACAACAGGATCAATTGAACGAATACCACTACGACGTAATTTTTCAACCATCCATAACGGCGTTGTCGCTTCAAGGTTAATCCCTTTAATAACACGTGCTAAATAACGAGGACATCCGTTAGTATTTACTAACTCGACATCCACTTTATCTTCAATTGTTGCTGTAACAGCATTTACTTCAACCGGAGTAACGTCAATATTATTTAATACGCCAACTTCACGTGCTACACCGGCAATACCTAAGCAGTCGCTACGGTTTGGCGTTAAGTCGATTTCAATAATCTTGTCGTCTAATTGTAAAAACTCACGAATGTTAGTGCCTAAAGGCGCATCGGCTGGTAATTCCATGATGCCATCTGAGTCATCAGCCATGCCTAATTCAGACCAAGAACACAACATACCAGACGATGGTTGTCCGCGTAGCTTAGCTTCTTTAATTTTAAAGTCACCCGGCAGTACAGCACCAACCATGGCAACCGCAACTTTTAAACCTAAGCGACAGTTTTTAGCACCACAAACAATGTCGATTAACTCGCCATTACCTGCACTACCAACATTAATTTTAGTTATTTGTAATTTGTCGGCTTCTGGGTGTTTACCACACTCAACAACTTCACCAATAACAACACCAGTAAATTCAGCCGCTGCAGGTTCAACACCGTCAACTTCCAAACCAGCCATTGATAACTGTTCGTCTAACTCTTCAACTGTAATTGCAGGATTAACCCACTCACGTAACCACTTTTCACTAAATTTCATCTGTGGGGTCCTTATTTAAACTGCTTTAAGAAACGAAGATCGTTTTCGAAGAATGAACGTAAATCGTTTACGCCGTAACGCAACATGGTTAAGCGCTCTACGCCCATACCAAATGCAAAGCCTGTATATTCTTCTGGATCAATATTCACTGAACGTAATACGTTAGGGTGAACCATGCCACAACCTAATACTTCTAACCATTTGCCATTTTTATCCATAATATCAACTTCAGCAGAAGGTTCGGTAAATGGGAAATAAGATGGACGGAAACGAACTTTTACGTCTTCTTCAAAGAAGTTACGTAAAAAGTCATGTATCACACCTTTAAGTTCAGCAAAGCTAACATTTTTATCAACCATAAGGCCTTCAACTTGGTGAAACATTGGCGTATGAGTTTGGTCGTAATCGTTACGGTAAACACGCCCTGGAGATATAATTCTCAACGGTGGTTGTTCTTTTTCCATTGTACGAATTTGTACACCAGAGGTTTGCGTACGCAATACCGTTTTTGGCGTAAAGTAAAAAGTATCGTGGTCGGCACGAGCTGGATGATGCTCTGGAATATTTAACGCATCAAAGTTATGGAAGTCATCTTCTACTTCTGGACCATGTTTAACTTCAAAACCTAAATCACCAAAGAAAGATTGAATACGCTCAATTGTGCGTGTTACTGGGTGAATATTTCCAGTATCCATTCCACGCCCTGCTAACGTAACGTCTATTGTTTCAGACGCTAGTTTGGCGTTTAACGCTTCAGTTTGTAATTGTTCACGACGAACTGTAATAGACTTTTGCACTGTGCCTTTCGCTATATTGATAGCTTGACCCATTTCTTTGCGCTGTTCGTGATCCATTTTACCTAAAGATTTAAGCAATTCTGTGATCTTGCCTTTTTTACCCATATATTCAACACGCACATCTTCCAGTGCTTGGATTTCATTTGCTTGCGCGATTGCTTGCTCAGCTAACCCAACGATTTCTTCTAAATTCATGGAACACTCTTTTTTTCTAATGTTCAGTACAAAATTTAAGGCTATAAAATACCAATACGATGTTCCTATTGGTAACAGCCTAAAATTAAACGTCTAATAAAAATTACAGCCGAGAATTCTAACTTAATTGAAGGAAAAATATTAGTGCTAAATCCTTATTTATATGGATTTTTACCGTATTTTATCGGTATGCTAGTGACATTAGTTTTAAAAGCGGATATTTAACTGACTATGATTGCCAATTTAATAAATTTATCACCAAACAACATTTACCACTTAATGACTCAAAGTATCATTCCAAGACCAATTGCGTGGGTATTAACTGAATCGAGTGAGTCAAATTATAACCTTGCGCCTTTTTCTTATTTCACCGCAGTTTCTAGCGCGCCCCCGTTATTAATGTTTTCTGTTGGTAAGAAACCAACAGGAGAAATCAAAGACACGACAAAAAATGTATTAACCAATAAAAAAATGGTTATTCATATTGCCCACGAACAGCAATCTAAAGCGGTTACTGAATCTGCTGCAACCTTGCCTCATGGGGAATCTGAATTGAGCTCTACAGGATTAGAGACTGTTGAATTTGAAGGATTTTCATTGCCAAGGTTAAAGGACTGTCATATCGCTTTTGCCTGCAGCTTGTATGAAACACAACAACTTGGAGATACGCCACAAACTTTAATATTTGCTCAAATAGAACAAATTTACATTAATGATGAGGTGATTGAGTTAGATGAAAAAGGGAGAGTGAAAGTATTAGCTGATAAAGTAAAACCATTGTCTAGACTTGGTGGTGCTGAATATGGCAGTTTAGGTGATATTATTCGTAACGTTAGACCTAAGTAATCATTCACTTAGTTTAGCCTGTTAGAGATAAACGCCTTCGACTTAAATAAAACTTGGGGTTTAAAGATTAAATCTCAAGTACATGCTTAACAAAAGGAACCGTGACTTTTCTTTGCTTTTCAATACTTTGCTTAGCAAGCGTATTAAGTGCCTGCATCAAAAATGACATTTTTCGAGGAAGTCGGTTTAGCATAAACTTAGCAACTTCTTCGGTTAATTCAAATCCCATAAAATGAGCGTGTTGTACTAACGCTCTACTTTTATCTTGCTCTGATAACGGTGGAATTTGAAACAAAGTTCCCCACTGTAAACGAGATGCTAAATCAGGCAGAGATATTTGGGTTTTCGTTGGTACATCTAATGCGGTAAAAATGATGGTGGCATTATTTTGTTGTAATGCGTTAAACAGATTAAAAATGGCCGTTTCCCATTCTCTGTTATTCGAAATAGCTTCGATATTATCGATACACACCACTTCTACATTTTCTAAACCTATGATCAAATCTGGCGATGAATCCACCACTTGCTCAAGAGGAAGTAGCATACTCGACTTGCCAACTTCATTAGCGTGGTGACAACAAGACGTTAATAAGTGGCTTTTACCACTACCGTCGTTGCCAGCTAAATACAAAGCAACAAATTCGCTTGATTCAATTGCTCGACTAATTTCATTAGTCATCACACTTTGTTCGTTCTCTGGTGTGACAAAAGACGAAAAGGTTTGACTACTGTTTATGGTAACAGGCAGTAACAGTTGCACCTTACTTGCCTAACCATTTGTAGTTAAGAAAAATAGTTTTCTTTTTCACTTCAGCTTTGACTTCAGGATCTAAACTTACTGAACTCTCTTCTAATGTCGCAGCGCTCTCTTCCAATGAAGATCCGCTATCAACTAATTCAACTTGGTTAGCTAAATCACCTGTAGTATTTAACAAGGAAGCATTATCGCCAGCAGGCGTTGTTTCATCGGTATACTCTTTTGGTAAATTATTTAACTGTTCATCTATAGAGAGTGTAGTAACTGGTTCATCGGTATCTTTCATTTTTTCAAATTCAGATAATAGTGATAACGCTCTTATTACATCTCCAACTTCACCAGATAAGTCTAAAAGAAACTTAACTTGATGCTTGTTCACTTGTAATAGTTTAACGTCTGCAACAGGAGGCAAGGATTTCAAATACTTTTCAGCTTTGGTTAATGCCACTACATTAGGTACGTCTTCTAATGTTAGCTCTAGGTTATCTGCTCCTGTTTGTTCACTATTGATTGCATATTCGCTAGCATAATAATCACCAATATTATTCACCATTTGGCGGATAACTGAAAATTGCTCGCCATTAAATTCGCCAGTTAACAATGGTTTTTTTTGTTTCATTAATTGAAATTGTAACAACCAACCTTTTTGATAATTATTGCCTTTAGTGGAGTGAACATAACGCATTCTAGCCATAATATAATTGTCGACGTTATATCTTATTGACGCTGCGATTACAGGCTCTTCAAATCGGGCCCAAATATCTGACGAGTATATTGCGCCCTTGTCGATTGTATCCATTAGAGGCAGTAATAAAGGGAGCCCTCTGTCATCTGATGATTGACTTAACACTTCGCTTAATTGAGGATATTGTTCAAGTTCAACAATGGAACGATTAACGCCTTCTTCAATAACCAGCCAAACTAAAGTATTTGGACGACGACGTCCCCATAATGAACCACCAACAGACTTGATTAACTCGTCAATTTTAGTTTGATAAAATTGATCAACTAAAAAAGTACGGCCTTGCTCATCTGTTTTAAATGCAAATGATCTAATATAACTAGCTGAGTTACGCAAAACCTCACGCTTAATTACCGTATTTTCTAAAATATTATTATTACCACTAACCTTCGATAACACCTGTTCAATAGCCCATTTATGCGCTTTAATACGTGTTTTCTGGCTTTTGTCGTTTACTAAAATTTTACCTGTGTATAAATTGGTGACTTCTACAGCAAAGGCTGAAGAGCCCAATAACAAACTAGGCATGATAATTATTAATATTAATAGGCTGATATATTTCACAAACTTCACTGTATCTAGAGCAATTTTTCTTATCATAACCAATAACATCAAACAAAAACACCATTTCATTTTTATAAACTTTTATTAAAGGTTTCGGCAGTTAACATTTGCCTAATCGCATGTCGCTGATTACAGTAGACAATATTATATAATACCAATAGGAAATAACATGTCAGACACTACTATTTTCGACAAGATCATTAATAAAGAGATCCCTGCAGATATCATTTATGAAGATGATTTAGCCCTCGCATTTAAAGATATAAATCCACAAGCGCCAATACATTTTTTAGTTATACCGAAAATCCGTATTGCGACCATGAATGATGTAAACGAAGAAAATGCACATTTAGTTGGTCATTTATATGTTGTTGCAGCAAAAATTGCCGCCGAGTTAGGATTTGCTGATGATGGTTATAGAGCAGTTATGAACTGTAATGAAGACGGTGGACAAACCGTTTATCACATACATTTACACGTCCTTGCAGGAAAGCCTTTAGGTTGGCCTCCGTATCAAGAAAAGTTAAAAACAGCGGTTCTGAATAAATAACTATGGTGCAAAAGGATCAAAAGATAGCGGTGCAATTTGCATTAACCAGTGTTTTATTGTGGTCGACGGTGGCAACTGCTTTTAAGCTAGCCCTAACATCATCGACTTTAGAGCAACTTGTTGTCGTTTCATCGTTTTCATCACTGTTTGTTTTGATCGTCATTTATGCTTTTAGTAAACAAAATCTATTTACTCTTTTTAAACAAACCCCCAAAGTGTATTTGTTGTTAGGAAATATAAATCCGGTTTTATATTATTACGTATTGTTTGCGGCTTACGAAAGATTACCCGCGCAGATAGCCCAGTCAATAAATTATACTTGGGGCATAGTGCTCGCGCTGTTATCCATTCCAATTTTAGGTCAGAAGTTCTCCAAAGGTGACGCCATAGGCTTAACCCTTTGTTATGTGGGCGTTGTTATTGCGATTACCCGATTTGATATAACCAACATGCCAGAGTTTGACTCTGTTGGTCTTGGCCTCGCTTTTTTGTCCACGTTAATTTGGTCAAGCTATTGGCTACTAAACAGCAAGACTAATGCGCCAGCGTTAGAGTCTATTTTGATCTGCTTTATATGTGGCATACCTGCACTGTTATTTATTGCGATTTATAACTGGCATTTATTCAACTTTAATAGCACTAATTTAATGGCGAGCATTTATATCGGTTTCTTTGAAATGAGCATTGCATTTATCTTTTGGTTAAAAGCTATGTCTTATGCGATAAGAACGGCTCAGATAAGCTCGTTAATTTATCTTTCCCCTTTTTTATCTCTGCTATTTATTAACTGGATATTAAAAGAACCAATATATTCTTCGACTGTGATTGCACTTATCACTATTATATTAGGGCTTTATATTCAAAAAAGAATGAACCAGTCACTAAAGTAAATGATTTAGTGCCTTTTTAAGTCAGAGTTTTAATTGAGGATCTTACTTGAGAGCTTTAATATACGACTTTAATAAACCGTTCTGTTTTTAACATTTTTAGTTAATTTTTATTTAGTCTTTCTATTTATTAACCTCATCGTCAAAACAAGGCAATTTAATGCGTTCTATATATAAGCAACACTTACAGACTCTACAGAATAATTTTGAAACCGCATTAGAACAAAATAGCTTTGATAGTGTTTTAATTTATTCAGGTCATCACAGCTATGGTTTTAGAGATGACAATGCTTACCCGTTTAAAACGAACCCGCACTTTAAATACTGGTTACCATTAACTAAACAACAAAAAAGCTTTGTATTGATTCAAACAGGTAAAAAGCCGCATTTATTTTTACATCAAGAAATAGATATTTGGCATGCACAGCCTGAACTGCCTAATGGTGAATGGCAACAATACTTTGATTTAACCTTAATAAGTAATGTGTCACAGGTTAAAGATTTTGTTAAAAACAAAACTAACACCTTGGCATATATAGGTGAGCCGTTAACGGATGATACAGATACAAGCCTAGGCAAGATAAACCCTGCACTATTAATAAACCATATTGAATATGAACGAGCGTATAAAACAGAATACGAAATGGAATGTTTGCGAACAGCCAACCTTATGGCTGCAAAAGCACATACAGTCGCCAAAGAAGGCTTTTATGCCGGTAAAACAGAAATGGAGATACACCAGGCTTATTTAGCATCGCTGGGGGTAAGAGAGTTTGAGCTGCCTTATAACAACATCATAGCGTTTAACCAAAATGCTGCCGTATTGCATTACGATAACTATCAAGTAACTCAACCATCTGAGCGTTTGTCTTTCTTAATTGATGCTGGCGCTGAGTACAATGGCTATAATGCGGATATAAGCAGAACCTATTTAAATGGGAGTAATTTAAACGGGAGCAACGAATTCCAGCAGATGTTTGATGCTTATCAAGTTGAATACTTTAACTTGTTATCTGAAATTGAAGTAGATAAAGAATACTTTTCTTTTCACGACTCTGCACATAAACGTATATCTAAACTGTTATCAGAGTTTGATATTGTGAAATGTAATCCACAGGAAACTTATGACAAAGGTTACAGCCAGTTATTTTTCCCATGTGGTGTCGGTCATTACATTGGCACTCAAGTTCATGATGTAGGTGGACACTTTGCTAATAGGCGCGGAGAACTCCTTAATAAAGACGCTCGTTACCCATATTTACGCTTGTTAAGAAAAATGGAAAAACAAACCGTATTCACCGTAGAGCCTGGTATTTATTTCATAAACCAATTATTAGAAACAGTTAAAGACAATAGTGACTTTAACTGGAGCAGACTCGAACAGTTTAAGCCTTATGGTGGATTTAGATTGGAAGACAGTATTGCCATGAATAACGGTAACATTGAAAACTTAGCCGTTGACGCATTTAATAAGCTATAGCCATGCCAAGAGAACTGTGCCAAAAATGTAACTATCCGGTAAAGACATGTTTATGTCATTTTATTGAGCCTGTTAAGCACGAAACTAAAATCTTAGTATTGCAGCACCCTTCTGAAGTTAATAATAAAAAGAATACTATTAGAGTACTTTCCTTATTAACGGATAATATTCAGATATTCGTGGGCGAGAGTGAAGATGACTTTATTCAAGTAAAATCGTTATTAAACCAACCTAATACTAACTACTTTTTATTGTATCCATCCGAGCAAGCTAAAACCTGGGATGAATATTCAGCTCAAAACAGTTCAAAAAATGACAAAACAACGGCTAATAACGTGTTAATTGTGTTAGATGGAACATGGAGAAAGGCGAAAAAAATTCATCTATACAATCAATGGTTAGAAAATATACCGACTTTAACACTGAATTCGACAAGGAAAACCAACTACGGCATTCGTAAATCTACTGTAGAGCTCGGATTATCCAGTATTGAGGCAATTGCATTTGTATTAGAAGATATAGAAAATATATCTTCAGACCCGTTTTTAAAGGCATTAAATGGACTTAAAACGTCTTTTACACAGTTAATGCCAAATACAATAAAACAACGATATGACCTGTAACGCCTTTATTTAAAGCTTTAGCTGTACCATTCGTTAAACATTACATTGAATATATTAGTAATAAAAAGACCATTAGCATAAAAATAACTAATTACTGGTGCAATTTCAGATTATATTTTCTAAATCACCAGCTTTATTTACGAACACAACGCCCCAACAAGTAAACAAATCATTACAAACCCGACATTAAACACTTGTTTTTTTGACTCGAACCCTATTGACTTGGGCGTATTTTAACCACAAAAACCGTACCGACACTACATTTCGCGGTAAGTTCACATTATTTAAATGCAAAGAATAACAATTGTAAAAAAATATGTTGAAATATACATTTTATTACGCCTATTATGTGTGCGAGGTTTAAGCAAGACCATAAAATTCTAATTATGGCTAAAAGACTTAAACTAATAACAATAATTATTCCAGGAACAATCATATGAAAAATTTTAAAAATAGTGTTACTGCACTAGCGGTTGCAAGTACGTTAAGTATTGCAATGCCGGCTATAGCTGATAGCACTTCAGGTTTCATTGCAGGTTCAACCGTAACTAATACAGGTGAAAAGTTATCTGAAGTTACAGTTACAATCAAAAATCTAGATACAGGTTTAACCCGTAACGTATCTACTTCTGATAATGGTGAATTCCGCTTCCCTCTTTTGCCACCAGGTAATTATTCTGTTGAAGCTGTAAAAGGCGGATTCGCAGTTTCTAAAAAAGAAGCTCTTACAGTAAGTATTGGCGGCAAAACAAACTTAGACCTTACTTTACTAGAAGAAGGTATGGAGCGTATATCTGTAAATGGTTCTATGGTATCAATGATAGATACATCATCGTCTGAATCATCATTAGTTGTTGGCCAAGCATTGATCGAAAGGGTTCCAGTTCCTCGCAGTATCACTGGGGTTTCTTTATTAGCTCCAGGTACAACTAAAGGTGACTCGGCATTTGGTGAATTAGCATCATTTGGTGGAGCATCAGTTGCAGAGAACGCTTATTATTTAAATGGATTGAATATAACCAATTTCCGTAACGGTCTTGGTGGTAGTGCAGTACCTTTTGAGTTTTACGATACTTTTGAAGTTAAAACTGGCGGATACTCTGCTGAGTTTGGTCGCTCTACTGGTGGTGTAGTAAATGCAACTACTAAGAAAGGTTCTAATGAATTTAAAGCTGGTGTTAATGTATATTGGGAACCAGATGCATTAAGCGCTCATCATGATGATGTTAAACGTGATGACGGTAGCTACTATTGGGTTAATCATGGTGATAAATCTGATACATATGATATGAATGCCTACATCAGTGGTGCATTAATTGAAGATGAATTATTTTATTATATATTAATGAACCCATCTGTTGAAAAAACAGAAGTTGCAGGACAAAGTACATTTAATGAAGATGATACATCATCATCATTCTGGGGTACAAAAATTGATTATTACCTAACAGATGATCACTTATTTGAATTAACAGCTTTCTCTGACTCTAGGACTACTGAACGTACTCAGTATAACTATGATGTTGATTCTCAATCTATCATAAGTGACCGTGGTGATGCTAAATATGAACGTGGTGGTGTTAACTACGCACTTAAATATACAGGTATCATTACTGATGATTTTTCAATCTCAGCAATGTATGGCGTTAACAAATACGACCGTTCTGATTTAGCAGGTGGTAGTACTGAACCTTATTTAATTACTGACTTAAGTACTGGTGAAAACCTAGGTAGTTGGGTTGTTGGTTCACCAAATAATGCTGAAGATACTCGTACTGTTTTCCGTATAGATGCTGATTGGTATATTGGTGATCATACTTTACGTATCGGTATTGACCGTGAAGACTTAGAAGCAAGTGAAGATTCTCATTACTCTGGTGGTACAGCGTTCCGTTATCAATCAGATCAAACTCGTGTTCGAGTTCGTCAATATATAAATGAAGGTTCTTTCAAAACTGAAAGTAATGCTTTCTATATACAAGATACATGGTCTGTAACTGATGATATAACCTTAAGCTTAGGTTTACGTAATGAATCATTTGAAAACTTTAATGTTGAAGGTGAAGCATTTATTGAAATGACAAATCAGTTAGCTCCTCGTTTAGGTTTTGCATGGGATGTAAATGGCGATGGTTCAGCTAAATTGTTTGCTAATTATGGTCGTTACTTCTTACCTGTAGCAACAAATACTAATTTACGTATGGCTGGTAAAGAATACTTCACTCAGCAATATTGTGAAAACATAATTTCAATCGACCCAGAAACTTCAGTTCCTACTTACGACGACTGTGGCGCTCTTACTATTTATGGTGATGGTACTGTTGCTAATACAGGTTCAACTGTAAATGCAGATATCGAACCTATGTATCAAGATGAATTTATTCTTGGTTATCAGTGGGAAGTATCTGATGAGTGGACAGCAGGCGCGAAAGCAACTTATCGTGTACTAGGTTCTTCTATTGAAGATATTGCAATTGACTATGGCTTTGATATTGCTCTAGGTGGCGACGGAACTGGTTCTGTTTGTACAGAATGTTCTGGTTTCCATTATTATGTATTAACAAACCCAGGTACGAGTGATGTAACTATTGATACAGACCCTGATGGCGATGGTCCTTTAGAGTTTGGTACATATACAATTCCTAATTCAGATATGGGTTATCCAGAAGCTGAACGTACATATAAAGCAGTTGAACTTTCTTTAAATAAAGCATGGGATGAAGTTTGGAGCTTATCTGCAAACTATGTTTGGTCTAAATCAGAAGGTAACAATGAAGGTCTTGTTCGTTCAGATAATGGTCAAGATGATGCAGGTATTACAACTAACTTTGACCAACCAGGATTAACTGATGGTGCTTATGGTTACCTACCAAATGACCGCAGACATTCTGTTAAACTTTTTGGTGCTTATGCTGTTAGTGAAAAGTTCCGTTTAGGCGCTAACTTTACATGGCAAAGTGGTCGTGCTAAAAGCTCATTTGGCTTCCACCCAACTGATGTATTTGCTTCATACTATGAAGCGGCTTCATTTGTAAAAGACGGTGAACTTGTACAACGTGGGTCATTAGGTAACTTACCTAGCACCTGGTCATTAGACTTATCTGCTACTTACGATCTTACAATCAGCGATACTGATGTAGTTTTAAGAGCCGATGTATTTAATTTATTCAACAACCAAGAGATTACTCAGGTTGAAGAAGTAAATGAAGAGTTTGGTGGATACACAGATGCTGGTGGTTATGCTGGTGTACCATTCCAAGATTATGGATTGGCGGCTGGCTTCCAAACACCTCGTTCTGTTCGCTTCAGCGCTTCAGTACGTTTCTAATATTTAGTTAGATATATTAAAAAACCCAGCTTAGCGCTGGGTTTTTTTATGGAAAAGTATTTAGTTCTAAGAATCATTTCAAGTATAAACTAAACAACTCTCATCAATTATTTAAACAATAAAAAATCTTCTTTTTACATCTACTATTTACTTTAGTGCGATATTATTACCCTAGAGTTTAGTCGCAATATATCCCCCAATGTATTAAACATACAGAAACTCTAACGATATTAAATTAGTATCTTAAAATATGATTAGAAATAAAGTCTGAGGTGATTCAAACTTAAGATAAGGTACCGTTACTCTAGAATTTCCCAGTTTAATAAATATTACAAAGAAAGAAATTAAACATTTATTTCGCGATAAAACTTACGAACTAAAAGTATAAAATAAAATGCTGTTATTCTGGGGTAAAGTAATGTTGTCAAAGGATATTTAACGGTTGAGAACTAGAGGCATTCTCACGACTGGGTTGTTGTTCTTTTACAAATTATTATCCACCTGAGCATAAAGTTCAGTTTTATTATTTGCCGAACAGCTTTAAATAAATCCAATGTGAAAGATTGATTATCATGTGTCATTTCTTTTCTATCGAAATGACACAACTATTGAACATCATCTTATATAATACGGTTAATAGATTAACATTAAAGGAAATATTCCCCCATAATGTTTAATTGAAATTAATTAGTTAAAAACTTTTTAATTTCAGAATTTAAGACTAATGACTTATTGTTTAGCGGTTGCTTAACTTGAGCAAAACTAACAGTCTTGTTTATAGTTTTATTTTTATAAAAATTTAACATTTCATTTGAATATTCTATATTTAAAAATTTACATAAACTTTTTAATTCACTTTCCGGATTATTAATTAGCTCCTCGTATTTTAAACAATGAATTCTGCTTGGCATCATTTTAAGCCAATGCTGAATCAGTTTAGTTTCACTATC
Organism: uncultured Psychrosphaera sp.; assembly: GCF_947500655.1. Lineage (GTDB taxonomy): Bacteria > Pseudomonadota > Gammaproteobacteria > Enterobacterales > Alteromonadaceae > Psychrosphaera. Next base: position 38,707 of record NZ_CANMSK010000013.1, read on the forward strand.
AAAAAAGGCATTTATATTTGTTAAGTCATATGACCAAGGTAAATTAGTTCGAAAGAAGTTTTTATAACATGACCAACTATTTTCTTGCTTGTCTCTAGATATATAAACAAATTTAGATTGAGGAAATGCTTTACTTAATAAGCCAGCATATTTATTTAAATCTAGTGTTTTATCAATTACTTTGGATTTAATATCACCAAAATGTTGTTTTAAAAGCCAGTTGAATTCATTATGGAATTGATCAATAACATTTATTTTAACTTCGTTATCAACATTCTGAGATTCTAGGCGATTAAAGTGCTGAATAGGTATCGATGGCAAAGAACGTTGACTAAAATTTAACTCTCCACCAGCTAGATATTGCCTATTGCTTACTAGAATCTGCTCTAATAAACTAGTACCAGAACGAGGTAGACCAATTATAAATACTGGATCAAAATCAGCTGTTGCTGATGATGTTGGAAATAAATCAAAGAATGCTTGATCTTGATTAGAAATAATTTGTGTTGTTATATTTTTTTGGTTTTCAACAAAGTTTGAATTTTCGCTATTTAATAATTCATTTGCTTTTTCTAAAGTTTTTATTTGCTCTGATGTTTTATTCTTACGTTCTAATAACATAGCTTTAGCAAAAAGAAATTGTGATAAATTCAAAGGTTCTGTTTTAAGAATATCAGGCTCTATATTTAACAACTGTTTTTCAATCGTATCGTCATCCAAATTAAGAGCTAAAAGAGATAGCCATGTTGGCCCTGATAGAGGCTGCAATTTTAACGCTAATAAAAAGTTTTCTTTCGCCGAATCTAATTCACCAAGCTGACTTAAGCATACGCCTGCAAAATGATATTCTCGCCCCCCCCAAGATCTTTTTGAAATTGAATTAACAAGCTCAAAAGCTTTGTCCATTTCATTTAACTCTGCAAATACACCCGCTACAGAAAGTTTAGCATCATTAGAATTCATTACATTAAGGTATCTTTGCGCTGTTTCCATAGCTAATTCTTTAGCACCAACTAATATACAAATTCTAGCTAATGCTCCCCAGTGTTTACCAATTAATGCATTCTCTTTTATTAAAGCTTCCACTTTTTCGGTAACAGCAAATCGGTAACCTTTTTGTGCATCCTTTACAATTGAATCTAATAGCTCATTGGTATTCACAACTTATCCCTCTAACTTCTAAATTATTTAATAAGAACAAACAAATAGTTTATTCAAACACTCCGCATTGTATCATGACTTTCTTTTGTCATTTCATTGTTTTTTATGCTTTATAAAATCATTAATACGCTGAACGTCTATCTATAAGGTTATTTAGCTCTTGCCCTTTCTTCTGTAAAAAGTAGTTTTCAACTATCTGGCTTACCGCCGTTTCAACATTAGTTACCGCTGAAATATGGGGGGTTATCTGAATTTTATCTGACAGCCAAAATAGGTGTTGTTCTGGTAATGGTTCTTGTCTGAATACATCTAAGTACGCAAAGCTTATTTGCTCATTATCAAGCGCCTCTATTAAATCTTCATCAACAACATGCTCACCTCTGGCTACATTAATTAATACGGCTGTGGATTTCATTTTAGAAAATACAGCCGCATTTAATATGTTTTCGGTTTTATCCGTAAGCGGTAATAAACACACTAAGTAATCGGCCTCAGTAATAACAGTGTTAAAACCATCATCGCCTGCATAACAATTAACCTTATCTAACTCTTTTAAACTGCGGCTCCAACCTGATACTTCAAAACCAAAATCTAATAAGACTTGAGCGGTTTTACTGCCTAATTGCCCTAGCCCCAAAATGCCAACCTTATTGCCCTTTCTTGCTGACTTTGGCTTCCATATTTGTTCTTGCTGTTGTTGGTTAAACTGATGTAAACGGAGTTTATGATGTTGGATCATAGTAAGAACATATTGCGCCATATTTATCGCTAAATCTGGATCAACGATTCTGACAATGGGAACGTTAGGTAAGTCTGGGTCAGATATGATTGAATCTACGCCTGCGCCAAATGAGGATATGGCTTTTAGGTTTTTATAGGCTGTTAATGAGCCATGTTGGTGTTTCCACACTAAAGCGAATTCTACTTTGTCTGGGTGTTTTACATTAGGCCAAACTTCAATTTCATTTTCGGGGATATCCTGCTTGAGTCGAGTGATTAATTTATCTAGTGGTCTTCCTGGAATATTAATTAATATCGACATTGTTTTACCCTTCCTGTTTTTGTTCTAGCTCTCGTTGTTTTTTTTGTAGTATTTTACTAATTGCTTTTGACGCAGCAAAAAAACCAAAGGTGCCGGTAACCATAGTCGCGGCACCAAATCCCATATTGCAATCCAAACGCATCGAGCCTTCGGCATTAGCTTTCATCTGGCACACACTGCCATCTTCTTGCGGGTATTGTAATTGCTCTGTGCTGAATACGCAGTCTACGCCAAACTTTCGTTTTGGGTTTTTACTAAAGTTAAAATCACGGCGCAGTAAATTTCTTACTTTTGATAATAATGGGTCGTGAGTCGTTTTGGCTAAATCAGAATATTGAATTTGACTTGGATCTGTTTGTCCACCAGCACCACCGGTAACCAACAAACCTATCTTATTGCGCTTGCAGTGAGCTATAAGCGCGGTTTTAGCGTTTATGCTGTCAATGGCATCAATAACATAATCAAACTTACTAGCTTCTCTTGTGCCTATCATTTCAATTAAGTTATCAGCAGTTATAAAGTCTTCAATGCAAGTAACTGTGCAATCTGGATTTATTAGCTTAATTCGCTGTGCCATGACATCGACTTTAGCTTGCCCTACCGTGCCAACCATCGCATGAATTTGACGGTTAGTATTGGTCATACAAATATCATCAAGATCAACTAACGTTATATGGCCGATACCAGAGCGAGCTAATGCTTCAGCAGCCCAAGTACCAACTCCGCCAATGCCAACAACGCATACGCGAGCTTGTTCAATCCATTTGGCTTGTTGTGTTCCATATAAGCGGCTAATGCCACCAAAACGCGTTTGATAATCTGTCATATATTTTTAACTAATAGTTATATTAAGTAGACCGTTATTTTGGCCAATTATGTAATTCAGGCTCTGCAACTAAATCGACTATTTTTTGCTTGTTTTCAACAAAAAGTGAGCCTGTATTTGGAAATGAAATTAACTTTATTTGCTCATCGTTATATTGAAAATCCAACATTAACGCGTGTAAGTAACCACGGTCACAAGGCTTAACTTCATTTTTAGCACCATAAAGCTGATCGCCTAAAATAGCAGAGCCGACACTTTTCAACGCCACTCGTATTTGATGCGTTTTACCTGTTTCTGGTTTTATTAAAAACAGTCTTAATCCTTTGGTTACCTCTGAAGCTAAACCCCAGTTGAAAAAACGAGTAACAGCTGGAGCTTCTTTAGTCTTTAATAGCTTCCATTGTGACAAACGGGCTTTTGCCATATCACCAATAATGCTGCCTTGTTTCTTTTTGGGTTTTGAATCAGACAAAGCTAAATAATATTTTTGAATTTGTTTACTTTCAAACGCTTGCTGAAACCAAGTCGCCGCGTTTTTATTACGCGCTAAAATTAACAAACCACTGGTTAGCTTGTCTAATCTATGTACTGGGAATAAGGTTTCAGAGAAATGCGCTGCACACATATTGAAAAAACCAGTCTGCTTTTGCCCATTAACCTCTTCATCGTGAAAACCTATGTCATTAGGTTTATCGACTATATAAAAATCTGGGTGTTCAAGAACTAGGTTTATATCAAGTTTGCTAGTCAAAATTAAAGACTCTTTAAGCTGGCAACTAAACGACGAACTTGCTCTAAATCTTCAGCAGTATCAACACCTACTGGCGGTGGCTCAACCGCCGCTGCAACATGAATTGATTGTCCTTGCCATAACACACGTAATTGCTCTAACGATTCTATTTGTTCTAACGGCGATACAGGCCAGCTTACATACTGTTTTATAAAGCCCGCTTTATACGCATAAATACCAATATGACGTAAATAACCGTAATTTAATTCGCTCTCTTTACCGTCTCTATCAAACGGTACCGCAGAGCGTGAAAAATATAACGCTAAGCCGTCTTTATCCGTCACAACTTTTACAGCATTGGGGTTTGCTAATTCAGTTCTTGAGCAAATAGACTCTGCTAACGTAGCCATACCAACACTTTTAGCACTGGCATTTGCTTGAGCGGCTAATAAATATTGCGCCAAATTGTCAGCTACTTGGCAAATATTTGAAGACGGGATCATAGGCTCATCGCCTTGTACATTAACAATAATTTCATCGTCGGCTAAATTATACTTTTCAATAACTTCAGCCAATCGTTCTGTACCAGAAGTATGAACCGGCGATGTCATACAAACTTCACCACCAAAATCAATAACAGCTTGTTCAACGCGCTTATCATCCGTTGCCACAATCACTTGTTTAGCACCACTGGCAATAGAGCGTTCATAAACCCATTGCACCATAGGTTTTCCGCCTATATCCGCTAACGGTTTACCCGGTAAACGTGAAGAGTCGTAACGCGCGGGTATAACAACAATGAAATTCTTTTTTTCTTGTGACATTTGTATGACTTCCAAACTATGTGTTTATTCGCTTTGCTAAAAAATAACAGAGCCAAGTTAAATTAAGTGAAGCTACTTTATTTGCTCTAATTCATCTAACGTAAGCTTTCTAGCTTCATTTTCTAACATTACAGGAATGTCATCATTGATTGCGAAAGCAAGTTTGTCAGCTTTACAAACTAGTTCATTTAACTCTTTGTTAAATACCAATGGAGACTTACATATTGGGCAAGCCAAAATTTCTAGTAATTTTTTATCAAATGCCATGAGCCATTTTCCTCTAACTGTCTTTTCATAGACTATTTTATAAACTGTTTTTATAAACTAAAGCGCGTTTAATTTATAACAGGTAATTGTTTTATTAATTCAATAAGTTGTTGTTCTACTTTATTTGATATAACCGCAGAAATAGGTAATACAAACCAATTTGGTTTTGCAAACGCTTGGCACTTCACGGCATCTTTTTCTGTCATCACGATAATGTCATCAGTGGTGAATTTGTCAAAATCGGCAGCGGTAAAGTTATGATGATCGGCAAACCACAAGGTGCTTTCCACTTTATAACCAAACGTTTCCACCGTAGTCAAAAAACGCTGTGGATTACCAATACCAGACACTAAGTGAACCTTATCGCCTTGCTTGTTACTATTGTTTAGCGCCAACTTATTGGTTGGATTTAATAAGTTATAAGCCATATCCGCTGATAACTGATAATCCTTTTCATTATGAGTATCAACAACTGCACTGCCAGAGTTAATAAGCGTTAAATCTACAGACTTTAATCTTGATGGTAATTCACGTAATGGACCTACAGGTAATAGCCAGCCATTGCCAAACATGCGCTGGGCATCCAATAATACAATTTCAATATCTCTGGCCATTTTATAATGCTGTAAACCATCATCTGAGATCACAACATTAGCATCGGTATTATCATGAATAAACTGAACGGCTTGTGCCCTGTCAGGACTAATTACAACAGGACATTGAGTGCGTAAGTGTAATAACTTAGGTTCGTCGCCAGTTAAATTTGTAGCCAGCTCAGAGCTAACTAAACGTGGAAAAGGTAAGTCTTGGCCTTTGTTGCTTTGCTTATTTGCGCCATAACCACGACTTACAATCGCAGGTTTAAAGCCTTGCTGCTTTAATAGTTCTACCAAGTAAATAACAAATGGTGTTTTGCCTGTGCCACCAACCGATATATTGCCAACCACAATAACAGGAAGTTTTGATGGCACTTGCTGCTTGATACCAAGCTTAAATAACAACTTGCGAATGCTAGATAGTAACCAAAACAAACCAGTTAATGGCAATAATACAAAGTTTAGTTTACTGGCGTTATACCAACCACGTTCAACCCAGTTCATTTAGCTCTCGTTACTAGCATTCATTTATTCGCTTTGATGATCATAAACTTAAGCTTCACTAAACTGTAATTGATGTAAAGCAGCGTAAGCGCCTTTTTTCTCTAATAATTCAGCGTGACTACCTTGTTCTAGTATTTCGCCCTGCTCCATAACAATGATCTTATCGGCATTTTCAATAGTAGAAAGGCGATGGGCAATGACTAAGCTAGTACGGTTTTTCATTAATTTATTTAGCGCATCTTGAATAGCTCGTTCAGATTCAGTATCTAATGCAGAAGTCGCTTCATCCATAATAAGTATTGGCGCATTGCGAAGTAACGCTCTAGCAATCGCAATACGTTGGCGCTGACCGCCAGATAATAATACGCCGTTTTCACCAACTTCTGTATCTAGACCAAACTCCATATTATTAGAAAATTCAGTTACATGGGCTAATTCAGCAGCTTGTTCAATTTCTTCTCTAGTTACTTTTTTATCACCATAAGCAATATTGGCAGCAATACTGTCGTTAAATAGTGTTACATGCTGTGATACCAAAGCAATATGAGAACGTAAATTAGATAGCTCAAAGTCATTAATATCTGTGCCGTCAATTTCTACGTGACCACTTTGAGGGTAATAATAACGAGGGATAAAGTTAGATATTGTGGTTTTACCACTACCTGATCGACCAACAAGTGCCACGGTTGTGCCAGCTTCTATTTCCAAGTTTAAATCTTTAATTACTTGGATTTCGCTATTTGGGTAAGCGAAGTTCAGGTTTTTAAATGAAACTTTACCTTTAACTGATCCTTTAATCACTGTGCCCGTATTGCTTTCAGACTCTTCGTCTAATACTTGAAAGACACTTTGCGCTGCAGTTAACCCACGTTGTAATTCACTATTTACAGTTGTTAATTGTTTAAGCGGTCGTAACAAGGTCATCATTGATGTAATAACAACCGTAAACGTACCAGGGGTTAAACTACTTAGCATTTCAGGCATTGCAGCCATATATAAAACAGCAGCAAGGGCAAATGAAGCAATGATCTGTATGCTAGAAACACTAAGCACTCGAGTAGAAACCATCTTCATTTTTTGCTGACGGTTATTGTTATTTATTTTTAAAAATTCGTTCTTTTCTTTCTCTTGTCCGCCAAATGCCAAAATCACTTTATGACCCGAGATCATTTGTTCTGATTGACGAGTTACATGCCCCATGGCTTGTTGGATACGTTTTGATATCACGCGAAAACGTTTGGTCACGTAAGTAACTATTAACGCCACAAATGGCACTAAAACCAGAATAGCGATAGATAACTGCCAACTGTGATAAAACATAATCGTCATAAGGCCAATAACAAAAGCACCCTCACGGACCACGACCAATAAAGCTTTACTGCAAGCATTTTCAAGCTGTTCAGTATCGTAAGTAATTTTAGAAATTAAACTTCCTGTTGAATTAGCATCATGAAAACTAACAGGTAAAGACATGATTTTTTCATATAATTCCTGCCTCATATTCATAACAATATTAGAGCCAACCAAGCCTAAACCAAAAGTCGCCATAAAATTCGACAAACCTCTGAGGACAAAAACCACAATAACAAATATGGGGGCGTAGGTTAAAACGTTTGAGCTTTGTCCGGTAATGCCTTCGTCAATGAAAGTCTGGATTTTTGAAATAAATAATGCGTCGATTGATGCATTGATCACCATACCGATAATGGCAAAAGCAAAAATAAATTTGAATGGTTTAATATATTGTAATAAACGTTTAAACGTAGTCGACTCTTCAACTGTTGAAGTAATATTTGCTGAATTCAAGAATGGTACCTTTTCAAAAAATTAAAATTCCGAATAAAGAAGGAATTTAGATGAATGCGCATTCTACCGTATTTTTGATGTAAATCTAAAAGGATTTTGCTTTTTCCAAAATGGCTGCCAATTATTTAAGTAACCCTCAACGATAAGTTCATTATCCGTTAAGTTCTTACCTGTTGGATCGTCACCTGTCTGAGTAAAGGTTACTTCAAGCATTCCTTGTTTATTTGTGGAGTACTGAGTTATCAACGGCAACTTAGTCTGCATAAGGTGAGGCTCTATTTGTTGAGGTTGTATTTGTCGAGAAGTTACTGCTTGATCTGCAAATATATCAAAGCGGCGAATAACCTCTTTAGTTGGAAAGCCAAATCTATTATTGACTCCCGCACTATGGAGTACTTTTATTGGTGCCACCGCATTGATAAATTTTTGCGCCGATGAATATTTACTACCATGGTGAGCAGAGATCAAAACATCAGATGTTAAATCTATTTTTGATTTATTGTGCATTACCAATAAACGCCGTTCTATTTTGCTGGTAATGTCGCCAGTTAATAACACAGTCTTATTGGTCAGTTTGTCGGTTATTTTCACTACACAACTGCTGTCATTTTTAGACAGCTTATTTCTCTTTTCAGATAACTTGTTGCCAGATATTTTTTTTACAGTAAAAGAATTAAATTGCGGCTTTTCAGGCCAAATCATTTCAACTTTTACGTTTAACCAATTAAACACTTGTGGCTTACAATTTCGTTTTCTAGCCGCTACCCACTCAGGTTTACCTAATACATTAATATCACCAATATGGTCGCTATCATTATGGGAGATAACAATATGTGCTACATCGGTAATACCTAAGCCAACTAACATAGGTTGCACAACAGCTTGAGTGGCATTAAACCCTGATGGATAAATAGGTCCTAAATCATAAATAAAAGCAGAACTACCTTGCTGAAACAAGATTGATGTTCCCTGCCCTACATCCAAAACAAACATCTTTAACTTAGGTTGGAATTGCTTTAACGATGATGTTTGCCACGGATAAAAGCTCAGAGCCATAGGTAAAAATAACAATAGACCTAATACTAGACTGCCTTTTTTTCTGCGACTAATTCTATGGTTAACCGCTTTACTGCTAAATTGTCTACTAAATCCATACGCTGGTAATACCAACACACAACAGATAATTAATAACCACCAAGCCCAAACACCAAAGGCTAAATCAACCCAATAATGAAATATAGAATAAGAACTAAATAAGTTAATTAACGGGCTAAGTAATACGTCAGCAAAAACGAGTAAATATGTTAACCAAGTGATATCCAGTAAAGCCCCTATCGTGCCAATAAAAATGCAAGGCACTAATATCAAACTAAATATTGGGATCGCTATTAGATTGGTGACTACGCCAGATACTGAAACACCGCCAAACCAGAACAACACCACAGGCATCATCCAAATAGTAATAAAAACTTGGAACTTAACCAGATACACCATTTTATTTTTCAAAGTAATAAATAAAATCAGTAACTTAGCTTTTAATACAGAGTTGTCATTTAAGCTTTGCTCTTGCTCTTCTTTATCCCCTATTTTTGTGGAAGCTGCTTTTATAGATACAGAGTCTATAGACACTGGTTTTAAAAAAGGTACTTTTTGTATGAATAAAACAATGCCTAATACCGCAGAAAAAGTTAACCACCAAGCAGCGTTCAAAGGTGAAAATGGGTCAATTAACAGACTGAAAAATGCCACAAACAGTAACAACTTAATCTTATTAATATTGCTAAAGGTTAAATCTAACAATGCCCATAACGAAACAAATAATCCTGCCCTTGTCGCTGATATCGAAAAATCAATTAATCCAATATACATCCACAATAAAACTAAGACTAAAATCGTTGAAGTTGTATGACTCAAATGAAACTGAGTTACCGTTAACAAACCTTTTGACACAATTTTTAACAACAGTTTTATTACTAGAAAAATAATACCTATATGTAAACCAGAAATTGCCAGTAAATGACTAATACCCATATGGTTATACAATTCAAATTGCTCACTGGTTATTAAACTTCGATTCCCTAAACCAACGGCTAATAAAATACCCTGAGTATTTTTTCCTTTAAGGTCTAGCTCTTTTAATACTCCTATTAATTTATTCACTGAAGTTTGCTGTGATGACTTAAGATTTGTTGAACTAGAATGCGTATGGATTTTTTTTACACTGCCAGTGGCAATAACCCCTTTTGAGAAGACCCACTGATTGTAATCAAAACCAAATCTATTTTGATAACCATGCGGTTTAGCTAACTTGACTGTTGTGGTTAATATATCGCCTTGTTGCAGTAATAAATTAGGCTTATACCAACTCACTCTAATAGCAGTTGAAAGCCAAGGTGACTCTATAGGTTGTCCATCAATTGACTTTACTTTTAGGCTAAATATAACAGATGGGTTACTTTCTTTTTTTACCACAACAGAGCTAACTTCACCGTGAATTAGAAATATTTGCGCTTTTGCCAACACAAAGTTGTTATTAAAATGAGCATTAGACATACACATTAAATATACAAAACCAGCAACAAAGCCATTTAGAACAATAGCAGCAGAAAATATTCTATGATGTTTCAACTTAACACTAGAGTTAGTCTTAACAGTAGCTACAATAGTTAAAATCAGAACAAAAAAGAAAAGAATAAAAAGTGTAGTTAATGGCAGTAATATAGGGGAAAACAGGGCGACTATATCACCAACTAAAAAAGCGAATATCCACCTTTGCATACTTACTCCCTGTTTTACTAAGTTAAAATCCGTTAAGTTCTTCCGCCAAGCTTTGAGTTTAGCCCTTAAAATGTCATTTATTATTTGTTTTAAACAACAATTTAATTACAAATCCATCAAATTAAGGTAAGTTTAGCGCAATATTTTTCATGTTCTAATATTAGAGCCTCAATGACACACGCTAGAGTTTCCTCCAGCCTAGTAAGTACCTATTATGCCTAGAAAATTAATTAAACGGTTTTTACCGGATCATCAAAAGATTAAACAAAACCGAGCTATTAATATGTTTGGCACCTTGTTACATGACGCAAACTTATGGCACTTAAACCGTAAGTCCGCTCGTGGAGCTTTCGCCATTGGTTTATTCAACGCTTTTATTCCAGTGCCTTTTCAAATGTACTTATCCGCCTTAGGTGCCATTGTTTTTAAAGTGAATTTACCTTTATCTGTTGGTTTAGTTTGGATCAGTAATCCATTAACTATGCCGCCATTATTTTATGGCTGTTATAAACTAGGTGAATGGATTTTAGGACCAACAGGTCATGAGTTTGCGTTTGAACTTAGTTGGGATTGGCTAGTAGCCAGTATATCGACCATAGGGCCTACATTTATATTTGGTTGCCTAGTTGTGGCAACAACCTGTGCCACTATCGGATTTTTTGGCATAGACTTATTATGGCGTTACTCTGTTGGCAGAGAATGGAAAGACAGAAAACTAAAACGTCAAAACCAAGCTTAATAGCCATACATAAAATTACATTTTTTTAACCATTTTTAATTTTAGGATTAACAATGACTCAAATTACAATACAAACACCAGATGACTGGCACTTACATTTTCGTGATGGCGATATGTTGGCCGAGACTGTACCAGCAACAGCTCGTTGTTTTCAACGTGCCGTCGCTATGCCTAACTTAGTCCCTCCAGTTACTACCGCTGACATGGTGTCCGATTATAAACAACGTATTTTAGCTGCTCGCCCAGAAGGTAGTACCTTTGAGCCAGTTATGACCTTATTCCTTACAAACACAACAAGCAAACAAGATATTATTGATGCCAAAGCCGCTGGAGCGTTAGCTGCAAAACTTTACCCAGCTGGAGCAACAACCAACTCTGATGCGGCAGTAAGCAGATTAGATGGATTATTTCCTATCTTTGAAGAAATGCAAAAACAAGGCATGTTGCTGTTAGTTCATGGTGAAGTAACGGCGCATCACATAGACATATTTGATCGTGAAAAAGAATTTATCGACCAAAACATGACTCGTATTGTCGATGCATTCCCAGACTTAAAAGTGGTGTTTGAACATATCACCACCAAAGACGCCGTTGACTTTGTACTAGCCGCAAGCGACAACGTTGCAGCAACGATTACACCTCAGCATTTATTGTTAAACCGTAACGACATGTTAGTTGGTGGTGTACGCCCACATTATTATTGTTTGCCAGTATTAAAACGTAATATTCATCAACAAGCATTACGTGCTGTAGTTGCAACCGGCAATAAAAAGTTTTTCTTAGGGACAGATTCCGCCCCACATGAGAAAGACAAGAAAGAAAATGCTTGTGGTTGTGCTGGTTGCTATAGCGCATGGAGTGCCATTGAATTATATGCTCAAGTGTTTGATGAATTGGACGCGTTAGATAAGTTAGAAGGCTTTGCCTCACAACACGGCGCAGATTTTTATGGCTTACCACGTAATACCACCAGCATTACTTTGGTAAAAGAAGACTGGACTATTCCAGCAGAAATCACTTTACCAAACGGCAACCCAATAGTGCCATTTTTTGGTGGTGAAACTTGTGGTTGGAAAATCAAAGACTAGTTCTTCTTGTTCTTAATGCATTTAGTGTTTACGTAATGTCCCGTCCTAAAATACAAAAAAGCCGAGGTGTTAATCACCTCGGCTTTTTATTACGGGACAGTTATTTTGTTACAGCTTTATATGTGAACAATTGAAAATAATAGCTATTCAACCAATAACCCATCGTCATTAATTGCCCAATGATAAGCATCCATAATTAATTGACGAGCCGCTTCACTTGCACTGCTATAATTAGCACTTACATCTAAAATCAAATCACGTTGCAGTATTTGTAAACTCCACCCATTTAATAATGAATCATAATTCTCAGAGGACAGTCCTGAGCCATCAAACATATAACTTACATCCGCGACATTCGAAACATCCCAATTACCTACGTTCTGATTAAATGCAGCAGCATGCCTAAACATTCTATGCATATTCGTTACACTAGACACATCCCAACTCTCTAAAGTTTGGTTAAATGTAGTTGCATTAAGAAACATCCATGACATATCGGTTACACTAGAAACATTCCAATTATCTAATGGTTGATTAAATGTGGTAGCTCCATAAAACATAAAACTCATATCCGTTACACTAGACACATCCCAACTACCTAATGATTGGTTAAAGGATTCAGCGGATCTAAACATAGCAATCATATCCGCTACATTAGAAACATCCCAACTATCTAATGGCTGGTTAAATGCAGTAGCACCTTCAAACATAGAAGTCATATCGGTCACATTAGAAACATCCCAACTATCTAATGGCTGGTTAAATGCAGTTGCACCTTTAAACATAGCTTCCATACCGGTCACATTTGATACAGTCCAATTATCTAATGGCTGGTTAAATGCACTGGCAAATCCAAACAAACCAGCCATATCCCTTACATTTGATACATCCCAATTATCTAATGGCTGGTTAAATACTGTTGCGCCATCAAACATATATGACATATCCTCTACATTGGACACATCCCAATCGTTTATATCTTGGTTAAAGTTTGTGGTACGGTAGAACATATATCTCATATTCCCGACATTAGAGACATCCCAATGACTTATATCACTATTAAAATTGGTAGCCTCTTTAAACATCAACCCCATTTTTCTTACATTTGATACATCCCAACTATCTAATGGCTGGTTAAATGCAGTTGCACCTTCAAACATCCCCCACATATCAGTTACATTAGAAACATCCCAACTGTCTAATGGCTGGTCAAATACAGCCGCACCTGAAAACATATATGTCATATCCGTTACATAAGACACGTCCCAATGGTTTATATCACTGTTAAAATTAGTGCTACCGTAAAACATAGAGTCCATGCTCTCTACATCAGTTAACACTGGCGTATCTGTCGCATTTATTATCAAATTAATGGCGCCATTAAAGGCTGCTTTCATACTACGCCATGGAGTATTCCCCCACTGCTCTACCGATATTAAACGCTCACGATTCGACTCATCAGAACCTCTAAGATATAATTGCGGAAATGCCCCAGTAATAGAAACTGTGTATGTACCAGCGCTTGCATAAACATGAGTAGCATCGCCTGTTTGGTTTTCTTGTACAGCACTTCCATCGCCCCAATCAATTAAATAGTTATATCCACTTTCAAATGTAGGGACTGTAATCGCCTCATTCGCCTCAGTGGTTTTCCATGTAGTAATGAAAGGCGTAGCTTCTAATATATCAACCTTTTGAGTTACAGATGATGCTTCATTACCTTCACTGTCTATGGCGCTATAGGTTACTGTATAACTACCTACGACTGTGTTATCTATATCATTTGTCTGGGTAACCGTGACATCATCATCGTACTCATCATATACAGTAACCCCTAAATCTTCATAACTATAATATTGCAGCAACTCAACAGAGTTATCTCCCACCAAGGTAATGATTGGAGCCGTTGTATCAACGACCGTTACTTGACGTGTTTCAGTGATGGAGTTATCACTGTTATCTGTTGCTGTGTAAATAATTAAATAAGAGCCTAATGAAAGGACATCGACACTACCGTTTACTTCAACGGTTAAACTACCATCAACATCATCTAACGCAGTAGCACCTAACTCCTCATACTGGGAATTGTATTCTAAGGTTATTTCATCAGCACCATTAAGCGTAATAACTGGAGGGGTTGTATCTGCTGTGTTTTCTGTATTTGTGTTTTCTGTGCTTTCTGTATCTGCGTCATCACCACACGCGGTTACAGATAGTAATAATGGGAGAATAAAAAACGCACGTATAAGTGATTGCTTAATATTAAATTTAGTTCCAACAAAAGATGATGTTAGGTTTATGAATGGATTTATCATAACTTTCCTTGTGGTATTTTTAATTGACTTGTGTATCAATAACTTAAATTACTTATTAAAATTCAGTAACAGCTTTACAGCCGTTCACTATATAAATTAATTGTTTCTTATATGTATTCATAACGGTCATTAGATTTTTTATTTTAAATCAGTAATTTAAATACAATTTGGATTAATAAAACACAATAAAAGTATTTTCAAATAGATAACATAAGGGATCCCCCTAAATAAAACTGAAATAAGATTCGTTGGTTGCAATGACTATGCAATTACAAGGTTAGAAAGCTTCGCATAATGGAGCAGAGTTTTACGGCTTACCACGTAATACCACCAGCATTACTTTGGTAAAAGAAGACTGGACTATTCCAGCAGAAATCACCTTACCAAGCGGCAATCCAATAGTGCCATTTTTTGGCGGTGAAACTTGTGCTTGGAAAATTAAAGACTAAATCTTAAATAGTCGCAATGAAATCAAAAAAGCCGAGGTATTAATCACCTCGGCTTTTTTGTTACTTGAAGCCACAAAAAAATTCACATCAAAACCTTTTTATCAATTGCCTCAGTATTATTCTTTCTTATGTAATAAACACCTGTTATCATTCAGCGAACACGTGTACGCTGAGTAGGTATTTATCTATGAATGATCAAGATATAAACATTTCTAAAACAAAAAATAACATCCCGAATCCTAATGCTAGTTATTCTGTAAATGAAGAAATAGCGAATTCTGTTAGCCATGGTATTGGGGCTTTATTAAGTGTTGCAGGCTTAACTTTGTTGTTGGTATCTGCCAGTGAAATTGAAAATATAGCCTTATTATTTAGCTATATTGTTTATGGCCTTAGTTTAATGAGCTTATTTTTAGCTTCTACGCTTTATCATGCCTTTAGCCAACCACAAATTAAAAAGCTATTTAAGCTGTTTGACCATTGTGCCATTTATCTATTAATTGCAGGAACCTATACCCCTTTGATGGCAGTAACGCTAGGCGGTACATTAGGATTTAGTATGCTAGCGATTATTTGGGCACTGGCGTTATTGGGCATTGGTTTTAAAATGAAATTTGGTTCTCAATATAAAATCATTTCATTGGGCACTTACTTAGGTATGGGCTTTATTGCGTTATTTTTTATCCCAACCTTATATGACGCATTATCGCATAACGGTTTTCTGTTCTTAGCATTTGGTGGATTAAGTTACGCTTCTGGTGTGTATTTTTATGTGAATAAAAAAATACCGTTTAATCATGCTATTTGGCATCTATTTGTTTTAGGTGGCGCTATCAGTCATTTCTTTATGATTTACTTTTACGCGTAAAAACATCAAAAAAGCTGAGATTAACCATCTCAGCCTTATCACTTTCAAAGTTAGTTTCTTCAACGTTAGCTCTTTCAGCGTTAAACATTGATTGTTAAAAACTACCTTTAAAGTACCCTGCAAACCAATTTATACGCCCTACCCTGAAATTAATTCTACCGGTGACAGTTTTGACGCCCTACTTGCTGGATATAACGTAGCAAAATATGCAATAACAAATGCAGTAACCGACACGACTAATACCTGAATAAGTTCTAATTCAGTTGGCAAATAATCAATAAAATACACTTCTCCATCTAACGCTTTAACGTTAAATAACTGTTCAATAACAGACAACAATTCTGGGATGGATAAGGTTAACACGACACCCCATAAAATTCCCCAAGCAATGCCTTTAACTGCGGTTAACATCCCCATCATTACAAATACACGTTTTACAATAACCGGGGTTAAGCCCATGGTTTTTAATATGCCAATGTCACTGTGTTTTTCCTGGATTGCCATAGTCAATGACGACACAATATTAAAACAAGCTACCGACATCACTAATACCATCACTAAATACATAATGTCTTTCACCATAACAATATCGTTATAAACGTGACCGTTGGTTCTAAACCAGTCTAAAACATAAACATAATCTTGTAAGCTGCTACCAATTTGGCGGCCTAATACTTGTGCGTCAAATGGGTCGTTCAACGCCACTTTAACGCCTTCTGCTTGTTGCTCTGTCCAACCGAATTTGTCTTGAATAATAGTTAGCGGCAAATAGACTTGGCCGTAATCCATTTGCCCACCCAGTTGGTAAATCCCAACTATGTTGGCTTTTAAGTATTTTGGCGCTGCAAGTTTGCCAGAGGACAAGGTATTGGGGATCAGCAATTCAATGTCATCGTGTAAAGACAAACCTAGTTTATTCGCTAGACCTTGACCTATAACGGCTTCTACTTTATTTGTATCTGCTGACGTTACATCGGTTGATTGCGCTGCGTTTATCCCAGTAGTGGCGACTGTAACAGGGTTAACTGGTACTTGAGTTAGCCAATGTCCGGCTTTAATATATTTGTGCGTCGCATTAACGCTGGTTTCTAATTTGGCTGAAACACCGTGAATGATCACCGCTTCCAGATCATTTTGCTGTTGCAGCATGGCATTTACTTTAATGTAAGGTGCCGCACCTACAACATTCGGGTTTTTCAAAATGGTTTCTTGGGTTGCATGCCAGTTAGGTAAAGACCCTTGTACCGCTTCATATTCAACATCTGGAACAACGGCTAACAAAGAGTTTTTTAACTCCCGTTCAAAACCATTCATTATCGATAATCCAATAATCAAAGCAGCAACACCAACACTTATCCCTATTTTTGATGCGCGGTTAATAAATCGAATATATTTATTTTGAAACGCAGCATGGTAATAACGTTTGGCAAACGTAGCTGCAAGCTTAAAAGAAGCGCTAACAAAAGGGCCAGCTAGTAAATTTAGAGTAGACATAATAACCTTAACTTATCAAACCATCGTCGAGCTTAATGACTCGATTAAATCTACCAGCCAATTCTAAATCATGAGTCACCACCACTAAACTTGTACCAAACTCTTTATTTAGCTGCATAAATAATTTAAATACATGTTCTGCATTTTCCTTATCTAGGTTACCTGTAGGCTCGTCTGCCAATACTAATTTAGGTTTATTGACCAATGCCCTTGCAATAGCAACTCGTTGACGTTCGCCACCAGATAACTGTGAAGGGTTATGATTTAAACGATGCGACAAACCAACCAATTCTAACAGCTTGGTCGCTTCTTTATTGGCTTCTTGATTGCTCACACCTTTTATTAAAAGCGGCATAGCGACATTCTCTACTGCGCTAAATTCCATTAACAAATGATGGAATTGATAAATAAAGCCCATATTTTCGTTTCTAAACGCAGCGCGTTCGGTTTCGTTTAAGCTAGTAACGTCTTGCCCTAAAATTTTAACCACACCAGATGTTGGATTATCTAGCATACCCAATATATGTAACAAGGTACTTTTACCAGAGCCAGATTGCCCCAAGATCGCAATTTGTTCACCTTGGGCTATATCAAGATTCACGCCTTTTAACACTTGCGTTGTCACCGTGTGCTCTTTAGATTTTGTATCTATTACATCGGCGTATTGCTTTACCACATTTTGGCATTCAACTAACTTCATCTCTGACATTTTGTTATTACTCTTTTATTCAATTCGTTATTCATAACGTAGTACATCGGCAGGCATTAACTGTGATGCTTTTCTAGCGGGATAAATACTAGCTAATAACGCAAGTACAATTGCCAAGCTCACAATATAAAATAACTTCATCCAACTAAAATCAATTGGTAAACCTACACCGGCAACACCCAAAAAGTTAAGACCTGTGGCATTCATAAAGCCATTCAAATTTAACGTTAAAAACGCACCTAAACCGCCACCAAACAAAGCACCTAAGATCCCGTTGTACGCACCTTGCACAATAAAAATATTAGAAATGGTATTTTGTGTCATGCCCAAAGTTTTTAAAATGGCCACTTCGTTCTGTTTTTTGGTCACCATCATTACCAATGCCGACACTATATTAAAAGCAGCGACACAAATGATTAAGCTCAACATAAACCACATCATGGTTTTTTCCATCTTCACCGCATCAAATAATTTACCGTGAGTGTCGTGCCAATTTTCTATTTTGTAATCTTCTGCTGGATAATAATCAGCTAACTTTTGCGCGACATCGTTGGCTAAAAACGCATCGTTTAACACTAATCTTATGCCTGCATTATCCTTTGGTGGTTTTTTCATTAGTCGATTTAAGTCTTGTGAGCGAACAAAAATAAGTTGCTCGTCAATTTCACTTTCAGTTTGAAACATTCCCACAATAGTAAAAGTACGCTGCGACGGCATGCGCCCTATTGGCGTATAATGGCTGGTTCCGCTGATCATCAACCTAACTTTGTCACCAACTCCCAGCCCATATTCCATTGCCAAATACTGCCCAACAACGACACCGTATTTAAAGTCCAAAAACTCAGACCAACTACCTTGGGCTAAATGCTCAGTAACGCCTAAAGGGATAGAGTCATTACCGCTAATACCTTGCGCCATTACACCTTTTAAATCTGACGGTAATTGCATAATTGCCACCGACTGCACCAAAGGCAACACTTGAATAACATTATTAGTAAACTCAGCGCCTTCAACCGTTTTATTAAATTGCGCTACTGTTAATTGATTTTTAGTTTGTTCAGGCTCAATGATCACATGCGGCACCGCACCTAAAATACGTTGCTTTAAAATACCTTCAAATCCATCCATTACCGACATAACCAAAATCAGCGCTAAAACGCCTAACGCAATGCCCGCCATGGAGAAAAAGGAAATAAAGCTAATGAATTTGCCATCTTTGGCTGCTTTTGAATAACGTAAGCCGATTTGTAAACTAATTGGAAGGTTCATTTAGATTCTATAGAGTTGGTTAAACTTGAATTTAGTTAAGTTGCATTTGCCTAAGCAGATAAATTATTTACATTTAATAATTAATTAAGTTTCGATAATATGGTTTTCATTGCTAAAGTACAAGGCATCACTTGTGCAAACTTGCTTAGAATAAAACGTAGAGTAAAAAATGACTGACCACGACCTAGAGCTATTTGAAGAATACTTCCAACTAGAGCATCACATTCCAGTTAACATAAAAGATGGCGGAAGCTGGGACTCAATTCCAGACATGGATAAATTTGACGCTATGATCCCTGCGGCATATAAAATCGCCTCGGAAATGCAAGGTTTAGAACAAAGCATGTTACGCCCGTTACGACAACTAGGTGACGCTATAGAGCCTTTGGCTGAATACTTAAAAGCACAAAGTCGTAAAATAGACTTGATGATGAGCTATGTTTTACAAAGCCAAGATGAAGACGACATCAAATTTAACGCACACTCTTATGGCGGTGGCGGTTTTGTATTCCAATCTGAGCAAGCGTTCACGTTAGATAATTGGATACAATGTAAGTTATTTTTTAATGAAGAAGCGGCTGCTGTTTTCTGCTTAGGTAAAATTGTAGCAATACAAATTGTTACTCCAAGCCAAGACGAATTAGACGGTAAAGCAGAAGCTGATAAAACACCGACCACTTCATACATTTACAAAGTGGTTTTCCACCGTATCCGTGACGAAGACCGCGAAGTGGTAGTAAGAGCGTCACTGCACCAACAATCTAAGATGTTATTGAACAAAACTAAGCAGAAATCGAATAAATAACTCTCTAGCCAAACAAGGTACTCTGCTAATTTGAGCTTAATAACTTTTTTGAACTTAGCTGTGAATAATGCTCTTTTGGTGTTGTGCCCATGATGCTTTTAAAGTCTTTAATAAAATGGGCTTGGTCGTAGTATCCCAACTCAAGAGCCAGTTTTGCCCAGTCTGGTGACTGGGCAGAATCTATTACAGGGTCATAACTTTCAACAGTCGTTAACGCTTCATGCATGCGGTATCGGTTAATGACCCATTTAACACTCACGCCAATATATTTTAAAAATAATCTCTGCAAGTGCCGCAACTCTATCTTGTATTTACCGGACACATCTGTGACTTTAATTAAGTCTTTGTTAATAGCAATATCAGCGACAATAGCATTAAGTGTTTTGATGTTTTCATCTGGTTTTATATTTTCACCTACGTTAAGACTGTTGCTAAATAGCAACTGGTCTACGTAATTAATTTTATCTGTTGCTGTATCTAGCTTTAAAATTCTTTGTTCTACATCTGTTAAATCGTCATTGATATTAAATACACTTTTTATATCTAATACTTTATCTGTGATGCTACTTAAGGTTACTCCAGCACGTTCTGCAAAAGAAAAAAAACCAGCAGGTTTAAATTTCACGCCAACAATATTGCCACTTTCACTTAATGTATGGCTGTATTTTTGTTTACAAATACCTTGAATATGCGAGTCATTGTTTAAAAAGGTTAAATGCGTATTAGGATGCGGAATAACATCTTGCTGATGAGAAACCCCAAAAGGTAATTCCCAAGAAATTAACCAATAATGCTCAATATAATCTTGCAAATGATTTTTTGGGAAATAGGTATTTAACGTAAAGTTATTTTGGAAATAATCTTTATTTAAAATGCCAACAGGCTCAGACATCTTCTGGTTATTCATTTTCGCCACTGTCGTGTTTTTACAATCAATAAACATTATCACAAGCTAAGATTAAAAAAAATTAATGAGATAAGTCATATGAACAAAACGTTATCAACAACACTAAAAGCCGAATTCCCAATTAGCGCAGAATTACTATGGGAAGTATTAACTCAGTCTACCTATACCAAAGCATACATGTTTAATTGCTCGGTTGAATCAACTTGGATAAAAGGCACCCCCATTACTTGGCAAGGTGAATATCAGGGGTATAAAGCATTTCAAAAAGGTGAAATTATAGCCATAACACCAAATGCAAAAATTAAATACTCAACTTTCGATCCCAATTTTGGCTTAGCAGATGAAGCCAAAAACTATATTCACGTGACCTACCTAATTAAAGAACACAAAGACGGAGACTGCTTAACCTGTTCAACTTTAGCCATAATTAATGATACGTTCGACGGCAGCGAAGAAAGAATGCAACATGTAATGCAAGGTTGGGAAATGGTGATAGAGCAAATGAAAAAGGTAATTAAAGATATTCGCTAAGAACAAAAATTTGCATAAAAGGCCAGTTAACTGGCCGTTATACAGATACGACTAACGTTCCAATATCATTTGCGAAACCACCTACTTTAACCTTGCTTACAATGCCATTATCAAGCTCAACCGATGCCGTTATGATTGATTGACAGTTCATTGCCCTGCCCTGCTCAAACACATAATCGTTACCTAAGGTTAAATGCTCTGAAAGATAACATGCTAACGCACCACTGGCGCTGCCCGTTGCAGATTCTTCCGTAATCCCAAACAAAGGAGCAAAGTTACGACAACTTGCCGTTATGTTAGTCTGCGTGTTGCTGCTAGGGCTAGCTTTGCAAAGCTCAAAGACATGAAATCCAATAACGTTATGTTTTTTACAAAACGCAGAAATAAGCTCATCATCTGGTGCTAATAAATCTAAATAACCATAAGGGACCGGAATGATCACATCAGGTAATCCTGTTGAGATAACTTCAATTGGGAGCTGAGTACTTTCTAATACCTTAGAATTAATACCAATAAGATCTGAGAGCTCTTTATATAAAAGGCCTTGAGATAAAAAACAATCTAGTTTTTGCGGTAGTTGTTGTTCCATAACCACTTTACCATCGGACTCTACCACTACAGGCAAGATCCCAGCTTTGGTACGTTGAACATAAGAGCCAACTGTCACAATGCCCTTTTGATAAAGGCTAGCAAACACAGCGAGCGTAGCATGACCACAAAAATCAACTTCCTCTGTTGTGGTAAAAAAAGAAACCTCAAAATCAACTTTTTCATCGCGAGAAACAAAGGCGGTTTCTGAATAACCTACCGTTTGTGCAATTTTTAGCTTTTGTTCACTTGATAATTCATCGGCATTAAACACTACGCCTGCAGGATTTCCACCAGCGCCATTGGCGGTAAAAGAGCTAACTAAAATCACTTCTACATTCACTAACATTATCTCCTTAAAAACATTGCTAATTTCTCAATACCGTGAGAAGGCGTAAACCTTTTAAACTCAATAAAACCGTGCTTTTCATATAAATTAATCGCGGGTTTATTTACTACTGCAGTTTCTACAACTGCATCAGCAAAGTCACTTTCCTTTAAAACAAAGCTAATTAATTTACCAGCAATACCTTTTCTAAAGTGGTTAGGATCAACGGTTAAACTACAAATATCTAATGTTTTATTTTTAATGCTTATTTCAATCACACCGCCAATACACTTGTTTTCAGTACTGGTATTTACAGTACTGTCATTTACCATACATGGATTTACAACAGCCCCATAAAATTGAGTATTTGAACACATGATATCTTCAACAGTACGAGACAAAGGTGGGAAATCAGTTACACCAATAAGATCAGCTTCAATTTTATAAGAACGTTGAAAGACACTGAAAATTTGACGAGCAACACTTTCGTTTACGTTACCAAGTCGTTTTATCACAATAACCTCCGTTAATACCTTAATGTGTAACTTAATTTAATCGCAATATCTTGCCTTTAAGAGCTTAACGTACCTTCATTCAGATATTGTCGATCAAGCACAAAATCAAACTAAGTTAATGGGGTTAACTAACACCCAAATCAAGAAAACGCCGAGTTTTAAAAGTTACAATTTTTAAATTCAAATTCGATAATGCACTACATACGTGAAAGTCACCTAAAAACTTAGCAATGGAAAAATGATTATCATATGATACAGCCATAAAATTAAGATAATAAACAATCTATTGCCTTTTATAATAAAAAAAGTGCCATTAGTTGTATAAATCAAAGCTCAATAGATGGAAATTGAAAAAACGGAGATTAAATAAATGAACCTTAGAGTCATTAAGTTATTACTAATATGCTTATTTTTAGCGTTAAATAGCGGTTGTACATTTGTATATAAAGCAAAAAATATTAATAAAGAATCGACCAAAATCACTAAGCAAATTAATATCGCAGTGAAAAAAGTAGACACAGATTTAGCAAGTTTAAACTCGCTAAAACGTCAACTGATAACCCAAAAGGAATTAAATCAACAAGCACTGCAACTATTAGAGCAAAAACTTCCCAACTTAGTTGAACTGGCTAAATCAGCAAAGCAAACGGAAATCAATGTGAATAAATCACAAAACAAACTGCGTGGTTTATTTAAAGGACATAAGAAAGTAACGACTAATTCACAGCTTGGCGAAAAGATAGAACAACAACATGAGCATAAAACTCAGTTAGCTAGCCAACTAATAGACATTCATAATCAATACGCCGATGAAAGAAAAGTATTAACTGGAGAATTAGCAGACCAAGAAGTTAAACAAGTCAGCCTAGTTAAAACCCATAAAAGAGCTGTCAAAAAACTTCAAAAATACAAAACGCAAGCAGTTAAAAAACAAAAGAAGATCAGAGAGCTCAAACAACGTCTTTTGAAAAACAATAAAGATATGACTTTAGAGCAAAGAAAAAGCGTTGAGAAAAAAACAGCAGAACTAACAGCCAGCATTGGTTTAACGATTAAAAAGCTAAACGCAGTTAGCAACAAATATAATGCTTTGATTAAAAAGTATAAAAATAAAAAACCAGCCTGGTCTTACCCTAAAAACGATATATATAACTTTCAGCTTTATATAGAAAAGACGAAAATTGATTTTGACCAACATCAAACTGAGCTCAACGCAAAACTAGAGGACTGGAACCAATTAATGAACTCTTTTTAGTTAACAAAATAACAGAGACAACCATCTTACATGCCAATACAAAAGCAAACTAGGATATCCACTAATTGACAACCAAGCATCTGACGTTTAGTCTGCCGCAATAAATAAAATGATGTATTTAATACTTTAAAATGGATATGAAAATTATGATGAAAAAAATTATCGCCACTTCTTTATTAATTTTGACTACTGCAGGCGCTCAAGCCAAAAGTACCGATCAAATTGGCTTTATGAGCGACTATTTATTCCGTGGTATTACTCAAACGGATCACGGTTTTGCCGCTTACGCCCAGACAAAAAAAACAAATGGCAATGGCTACGGTAAGATATCTTTTATCAATATTGATGCTCCAGACAATGCGGAAGGTATTCCTGTACAAATGAATGTGAGCTTTGGTTACAACAGTCAATTTGATGTTTTTAACATTGACCTAGAAGTGATCACTTATAACTATTTGATTGACTCGAGAAGCGATGAGACTGAATTTAAAATAGGTACGTCTCTTTCAAAAAGTTTAGACATTGCTCTGTACCGTGGTATTAAAAATAAAACCTTATACGCTGAACTCGTTTACGAAAAATATTTAACCAATCGTTTATACCTAGATGCTCATGTGGGTTACGCAACTCAAGATGACTCAGACGACAGCGCACTAGACGCACGTGTAGAGTTAGGTCGTGACTTCCCTGAGTTTTACGGCATAGATATTTATGTAGCCGCTGACTTTATTACTGACACAACTCCGTATGGTAATAATGGCGACCAAGATGACTCTGAACTGAGTTATGTTTTTGGTGTTCGTAAAAACTTCTAATAATTCTGTAGAACCATTAGCGGAATAAGACTTAAGCCGATTTAATGTTGATAACGTTAATCGGCGTTTTTGTTGCTATTTGCTAAAGCGCAGCTTTAATTAAAATAATTTATCTTCTGGCTCAATAGCCCAAATAGCCTCGTCTGGAACTGTATTTATATATTTATTACCCACTATGTCGTAAATAAAAATAGACACTAAAGTCCGCTTTCTTATTGCATCCCACTCGGTGACGCCTTTAAATAAGCCAACACCAGATATAACTAAATCTAAATAACCATCTCTGTTTACGTCTACAAACTGGTGTTTAAGTAAGTGATCTTGAAAAATAGTTCCATCGTTATGTGAGTCGTACGTATGAATATAAATTCCACCAATGTTAATACCGCCATCACCGCGTGCTGTAATACTAAATTTATAAGGCAAAGAAACGCCACCACCAACATCTAACGAACCTTTTAATTCTTCATAAGGAGCAAGTTGTTTAACTAACTCGTAATCAATAATTTCAGATGCTTCATTTGATAAAGCACCAAAGCTCATAAGCGCTGCAACCAGCAATGTTAACGTTTTCATATCGACCCTTTTAAAACAACGGTTATATCAGAAGCCAACCTTATTAAGACGTCTCTGATAATACTAAAAAGAGGTTACTCTTTATTTATTTTTCCTATTGATAACAGATATTTACCACAATTTCCAGTTCTTTCCTGTATGCATGTACCGCTTCAAACATCCTGTTTATTTAGATTTTAGTAATTGGATACTTTGACTTTTATATACTGCAATGTAGAGAGATAAATTATTCTCAATTGAGAAACAAACGATGTAGTTTAGTCATCTAAATAAATCTGTTTGTGACAAAGAGTAATTAGGAAAGTTTCGAGCTGCGAGTGGCGAGCTAAGAAATTAGCTCAACAGAAGATCAATAATGAAGTACGGATTGATGTGTGTATAAAGGCTTTACTCTTGAGCTAATGTAAACTACTTCTTAACTTTTTTATGTTGTGAACAAGGCAATACATTTGCCATTTACTTTATCTTGTCGACGTAGCGCGGAATCAAAATGATCTGACTCCGTTGATTCTTTTCTTTTATTCTTTTTTTGCGTATTCTCGAACCAATTTCAATTTCGATTCAGCGAATTCTAATTGTGGCCGATATGTAAATGACCCATGGCAATGTGAGACATAGTTCTCAACGCTACTTTCTTTGGGGACATAGACTAAATACCTTTGCGTCGGGTATAAATCTAGACCGCAATTACTATAGGTTCTTAAAGATTCTACAGGGATAGCCGACTCTTTAAATGTCTCAATTGTGTTAAATGTTGCTTCAAGTACTTTGCGATACTCATCCTTCCGACTTTTATCTGGAATTGTAACTACTTTCAAAGACTGTACCTCAATAAGTAAAACTGCTTTAGCATCCCCAAATGACTCTTCAACAGACTTTAATCCACAAGAACAGCTTAAAGCATCATATGAAAACATGACACATATCAAAGTTAAGAATTGCAATATTTTCACATACCCTCCTACCCACATAAAAATTCATTCAGAGGCTTAAAATAACTTATTAAATAATGAAAATAAAGTGGAGCCTCTGTTAGTGTACTTCTGCCGAAATGATCTCAAAATCATCTACTAATTTTTCAGTAAGTGAAGTTACATGAATATTGAGTTTAATTTTTGCATTATGAATAGCATGTTCTTCGTCATTAGCCCAAACCGTTTGCGTAGATAGCTCTTCATTATCGCTTGTTTTATATTTTAATTTTACGTTATAAATTTCCATTTTTCATTACACTCTAAAGTAATGTTTGATATTCACTTATTAAAAGACTCTATAAACGAAATCCGCGGTAAACTTTTAAACTCTAAAATACGAGTGAGTGTCTCTTTTATTATTTGGTTCAGGTTTACAGCTTTGTTATGGCTATAAACGAGCGGATACAACAGCATACGCACCACCCAATCCCCCTTGATCACTTAACTGTGTATACCTTGCATCAGGTTTCGTTTTTATAGTGAAAGTGGAATGAAAATCACCTGCGAAACCCAAATATACACTTGGAAAATGGTAACCTCTCCAGTCAAATTGATCATATGTAATATCGATAATAACATCATCACAAGATAACCACGCATGGCTTCGTATTTCATTATTTAAGCCGCCAAATTCACCGTGAACTAAATCCAATATTAGATTTAGTTCTTGAAAAACGTATTCAGCTAAAAGATGAGACGAATCATCACAACAGCCTCCCGGGAACTGAGTAGCCCCCATAGAAGACTGTCCATTAAATTCAGATCTCGGGATGCTTTCTATAACTTCTCGAAAGTGATACACGAGATTTTTTAGCCTTTCCTTCATGCTACCTCGGTATTCCCGTAGGGCCTCAACGCCCGCTTAAGCGGACAAAAATTGTTGGTTATAATGTGGAGCGAAGCGGAACCTAACCAACTGTTTTTTGTTCCGTTTAAAGCTCTTGTTATGACGATTTTCAATTCGTGATTGTTACTGGTAGCTCTGTTAAACCAAGATTAGTTTTGAACGGTTGGGCATCACACAAATGAGGCCTATTAGGTATGGGTTGTTCAATTTCATTTGGTGCAATAACAACTTCAATATTTGAAAACTCAACTTTGTTGTCATTGGCTTGTGAAATGAGACCAAGTGCCGTCAGTTTTAATTGAGATTTAATTATTTCTTGTAGGCTTTTATCGTTTTGTATTCTGTAATAGGCTATGTATTTAGCAATGTCTTCAGCTCGTTCACGCTCTTTTCTATAATGTTCTGCTTGTGCATCAGAATCCATTAGAATAAGTAATTGGTTATTAAATTTATAATGATCGCGTTCATCAATTAAATTTGTCCCTTCATTAAGGATTTTTATTTTCGGTGACTCAACTATCCACTTTTTCGTCTCACCTATTACTACCTCTTTGATTTTTACATCACTTAGAGTTATTGAATAATTAACTCTAGCCGTCCATGACATTAAATAATCTGCAATGCGAGCCTGTGTCGGACATACAGCATAAACTTTTGAAATTTGTTCAGTTAAAGGAATAAACTCTGATTGCCGAATTTGGCTTTCAATGAAACTCGGAGGAAGAGCTGGTCGTTCAGAGTTTTTTTCATCCCACCACATTTTTCCAAAAATCCCAGCTAATGCAATTCCAATAATAGCGATTATATACTCTTTCATGAAAACTCCTTTTCGTTATAACAGCGTATTAGCGCGAATTCCTGTTAAAGGAAGTTATCCACTGGTGGTTTTATTCCGCTAATAAACTTTTTTATTTAATAGTGGTAATAACTTAGCAGTTGATTTGTAGATAAACAAACGTTTTTTGGTTTGGGGAAAACGAGCCATTTACATAACATGCCATCAGTGGCGCGTTATGTAAAAATTTATTTTAAAGAATTTTTCATAAAATCAGAAGCTTACTAAAAACCTCTACTTAATCGTGCCATTTTAATAAGTTACATAACGTGCCATTACTTTAATCACACAAACATATAAGCCTATTTATTGTCTGCGAACGGCAGGTTCGCTCTTTTGTTCTTGATCTTGCTTTTACTCCCGATTCAAAACATCTGTATTAAATATTAACTTTTCTCAAATCGAGCGGGCATGGATGCCCGATTGAGGAAAATGTTCAGGGACGAATGTTTTTCCGTATTTGAAGATAAAAGTTAATCTTTAATACAAATAGATGTTTGTTTACGGGCGGCCTTTTTCGCCTACCTTTTTTGGCTGTTGAAAAAAGGTATGGTCGCCGAGAGGCGAAACCAGTGGTGAATATAAATACGATGTAAAAGTTAAATAGCGAACTTTTAAAGTATAAAACAAAGCCACTACCTTTTTGGCTGTTGAAAAAAGTATTGTTCACATCATGGATGATGGGATGCCATCAATACAGGGATGTATTATTGATGGCCGTCATGGATGTGCCAGCTTAGGTTGTGTCGGGAACTTACAACCTGCACCGAGAGCCGAAACCTTAGAGTTAATTTAAATACGATGTAACACCAATATAATTAAAGAAGTTCAGTTCAGCTTTTGGGCTGTTGCAAAAAGGTAACTTGCCGAGAGGCGAAACCTCAGAGTTCAGTTAAGTAATATTTCACAGTAAGAACATAAAACGAAAAGCCACTACCTTTTTGGCCTGTTGCAAAAAGGTAACTTGCCGAGAGGCGAAACCTTAGAGCCTATGTAAACTCGATTTAACAAATCTAGTCACAAAAACGATCAGAAGCCCCCTCCCAACAAATAAAACACCCAAATCAAAAACATCACTCCGGCTGATTCTTTTTTTATAACTCCATTCACGTTACACTAGCGGCAATATTGTCGTACCTATGGAATAATCAGTGTCTAACAAGGCTTCAACAGCATCTTTGCCGTTAACAAAACTTACTAATTTACCAATTCCAAAAGCCACCAGTTCAGCTAAGTCTGATAAGATATCTTGGGGCCGATTAACGGGCAGTAGTAAAGCGTTGGCTATTGCTGAAAGTGCGCTGTATTCAGACCGCGTCACTATCGTTATTACTGAAAGCACGCCTGCGGCGCATCGACTGGAAGCTGAAATTGTTTCTTTGGTTCCAGACGACTTTAAATTATTTACCTTCCCAGATTGGGAAATACTACCGTACGATACCTTTTCTCCACATCAAGATATTATTTCTCAGCGTTTATTAACCCTGTATCAATTGCCTAAAATGACCAAAGGCATTGTTATTGTGCCAATTAGCACCTTGATGCATTTTTTGAGTCCAACCAAATATATTCAAGGTAATAGCTTTGTATTTGCCGCGGGCGACACCAATAATATTTCAGCATTAACCTTGCAGCTAGAACAAAACGGTTACCGTCATGTTGAACAAGTTATTGAACATGGTGAGTTCTCAGTACGCGGTTCTATTTTAGATTTGTTCCCAATGGGCAGCGACCAGCCTTTTCGCTTAGATTTTTTTGACGATGAAATAGACACCATTCGTTACTTTGATCCTGAATCTCAGCGCAGCAAAGATAAAGTCGACTCTATTAACTTATTACCTGCTCATGAATTTCCTTTAGATACCAAAGGTATTGAGTTATTTAGAAATAACTACCGTGATACCTTTACCGTAAGAAATGACAAAGACAGTCTTTATAGAAATGTAACGGAAGGCAGCTTTCCTGCGGGGATAGAATATTACTTACCGTTGTTTTTTGATTCAGTTGCCACCTTGTTTGATTACTTTCCAAAAAACAGTCAAATCATTCAAGTGGGTGATATTAAGCAACAAGCTGATCACTTTCTTGCGGATATAGAAAATAGGTATAACAACTTAAATGTTGATCCCCTGCGTCCTTTACTTGCGCCAAGCCAGCTGTTTTTAGAAATCAATAAGCTGTTTTCTCAGTTCAATGATTGGCCTATTATCAAATTAGAAAAAGGCGTATTAACGACCGGCGCTGGTAAGTTTAATGCCAATACCGAAGCCCTGCCTGACATCGCGATTGATAGCCAACTTAAATCACCATTTAACAAAATTACCGCTTATGTGCTGGAGCAAAAAGAACAGCAAGGTCGTATCATCTTTAATGTTGAGTCAGCAGGAAGACGTGAAACTCTGTTGGAGCTATTGAAACAAGCGCAATTAAAGCCAACTCAACATAGCAGTATTAGTGACTTTATCCTGTCAAACTCTGACATAGGTATAGTGATCACTTCCCTTGAACACAGCTTTAGAATGCTGGCATTAGTCGACAATAACTCTGTGCCTGTGACCTTTATCACAGAAACCGAATTGCTCGGTGGCAGAGTTAGTCAACGTCGTAAAAATAAGCGAACTAAAAATATATCGACCGACGCATTAGTGCGTAACTTGGCCGAATTGAAAGTAGATCAACCTATTGTCCATATTGAGCATGGTGTTGGCCGTTATTTAGGTTTACAAACTATTGATGCTGGCGGTATGGCTAGCGAGTTTGTAACTATTGAGTATGCAAGTGAAGCCAAATTATATGTTCCTGTTGGTAATCTACACTTATTAAGCCGTTACTCTGGTGGCGACTCAGAAACGGCCCCGCTAAATAAACTTGGTTCAGATGCATGGGAACGGGCTCGTAAAAAAGCCGCTGAAAAAATAAAAGATGTAGCAGCAGAATTACTCGATATTTACGCGCAACGTGCTGCAAAACCCGGTTATCAGTATAAATTGGACAGAGATGGCTATCGTCAATTCTCAGCCAGTTTTCCGTTTGAAGAAACGGACGATCAACAAAGTGCAATCAACTCAGTTATCAACGATATGAAATCGCCAAATGCCATGGACAGGTTAGTTTGTGGTGATGTTGGCTTTGGTAAAACAGAAGTGGCCATGCGCGCTGCTTATGTTGCGGTTAATGACGGTAAACAAGTTGCCGTTTTAGTACCAACTACTTTACTTGCTCAACAGCATTATGAAAACTTTTCCGATAGATTTGCCGACTGGCCAGTAAAAGTAGAAGTACTTTCTCGTTTTAAATCAGCCAAACAGCAAACTGAAATTTTACAGCAGTTAGAAGACGGTAAAGTTGATATTGTGGTGGGTACTCACAAATTAATTCAAGATAATATTAAGTTCCAAGACTTAGGTTTATTGATCATTGATGAAGAACATCGCTTTGGTGTTAAACAAAAAGAAGCCATTAAAAAACTACGTGCCGACGTAGACATATTAACGCTGACGGCTACACCAATCCCAAGAACGTTAAATATGGCCATGAGTGGCATGCGTGATTTATCTATTATTGCGACACCACCGGCAAAACGTCTAGCGGTTAAAACTTTTGTCCGTCAATACAATGAAGACTTAATTAAAGAAGCCATCATGCGTGAGACGAATCGTGGTGGTCAGGTTTATTTTTTACATAACAATGTTGCTACCATTGAGCAACGCGCTAAAGAAATTGAAGCATTAATGCCAGATGTACGTGTTGTTGTCGCGCACGGACAAATGCGTGAACGTGACTTGGAGCGCATTATGAGCGACTTCTATCACCAACGCTTTAACGTACTTTTATGTACCACCATTATTGAAACTGGCATAGATGTACCAACGGCAAATACCATCATTATGGAACGCGCTGACCGTTTAGGATTGGCGCAGTTGCATCAATTACGTGGCCGAGTGGGACGTTCTCATCATCAAGCGTATGCTTATTTATTAACGCCTCCACCAAAATCTATTACTAAAGATGCGATTAAACGTTTGGAAGCCATTGAGTCTCTTGAAGATTTAGGCGCTGGCTTTGCGTTAGCAACACACGACTTAGAAATTCGTGGTGCCGGTGAATTATTAGGTGACGACCAAACAGGTCAAATTCATACTATTGGCTTTACCTTATATATGGAAATGTTAGAACAAGCGGTTGAAGCACTTAAACAAGGTAAAGAACTCACATTAGATGCCCTAACCTCAAAACAAACTGAAGTAGAATTACGTATTCCTGCATTGTTACCAGATAGTTATATTCATGAGGTTAATATTCGTCTTAGCTTGTATAAACGAATAGCAACCTGTAACAATGTTGACGAACTAAATGAGATTAAAGTAGAACTTATTGACCGTTTTGGTTTATTGCCAGATGCCGCTAAAAATCTATTTACCGTTGGTGAATTCAGGCAAAGAGCGCAAGCCCTTGGTATTACTAAAATTGAAGGTAGCGCACGTGGTGGCAGCATAGAGTTTGGCGACAATACCAAAGTTGACCCTGTATTTCTAATTAGTTTAATTCAACAACAGCCAAGTGTTTATAAACTGGATGGCGGTAACAAACTTAAGTTTGTATTAGAAAATAAAGATACCGAGGATAGGATAAAACTGATAAATTCAATGCTGAATGATTTTGAGCACAGATTGAAAAAGTAACACTGTATTATCCAATGACAAAAACGAAATCAATTATTAGATCAAAGGAAGTAACTTGAGTCTTTTTAACACTTATACGTTTAAAAGCGGTTCATTTAGAAACAGTCCGCTGAAAGTAAATATGAAATCATTAGCATTAATGTCGGCATTAGTATTGGCGAGCTCATTTTCAGCTAATGTATTAGCCTTAAAACCTGAGGCTGGACGAGTTCCAACCAAAAGCTTAGTTGAAGGTATAAAATCCCGAGATGGCCGTTGGTTTGAAGTTGAAATGATTATTTTCAAACGTACTGATAACGTTAAATTACGTGAGCAGTTTTCTCAAAATATAAAATCGTTAACCGACGTTCGCCAATGGGATCTTGTTCGTGATTTATTACAACCAGACCTTTCTTACTATTTATCTGGTTTACCTGAATGTCATCAAGACAAAAACCCTCTTGCAGATGAAAAATTAAGTCAGTTTTTATCACCTTCCCAATTTTTTAATAAGATGATGGCATACCAGAAACTAATCAATGAAAAGTGGCAGTTTACTAATGAACTATGCTTAATGCCTAACGAGTCACTAACCGGCTACTGGGATTTAGTGAATGATTTACCTCGTGTTGGTATAAATAGCCATACACATGTTCCGTATAATGAAATACCAAAAACAATTACCGGTGGCGGTTTTGATGATTTCCATAATGTATATGTTATTGGTAAAAAAGATCTACAACTTACACGACAGTTTAATAAACTAGAAGACAACCCTCATACTGAACCTATGTTGCATATAGGTTGGCGTCAGCCGGGTTTATCTCAACGTGATGCTCGACCGGTTTATATCATTGCGGGGAAAAACTACACGGATAAGTTTAAATATGATGGATCCGAAAAGTTACCTCCATTATTACCAAGTGATTTAGAATTAGATAGCCAACGTGATTTAGATGATGAGTACAATTCAGACTCACCGTTTAGATATAAAAATAGCGTTGAGAGCTTTATGAGAAAGTTACAATCTGGTGCTGTGGTTGATTTTAAAAACCGCACATTAATCTATCCCAAACAAAGTGAAATGCCTGCTGAAACTTGGCAAATTGACGGCTTTATTAAACTGCATTTAGATCATTATTTATATATTGATGGACAGTTTAACTTTAGAGAATTGAGCCAAATGAAAATAGACCCTGTCGAATTTTTAGCTCAGTTAACTAATGATAAAGCGAGAGCTAGCCTTGATGATAACTTGGACTCTTCACAGTTAGATGCGAATTCTGATATTGAGCCTGAAATGCCAAATCCTGAAGATTTTGTCACTATCAATTATTTAAAGACTTATAACTTTAAACAAACAAGAAAATCTTATTCTGGTGATTTGCACTTTTTAGATCATCCTAAAATGGGTATTTTAATTCAAATTAGAAAGTATCGTCATTAGAGTCTATTAAGAGCCACAACCAAAACTAGGAATGTTATGGAAACCGACTTACCTATCACATTAAGTATCAAAGGCTTATTTGAAGCTGGAGATAAAAGCTCAGCATTTTTGATCAGTAAATTAGAAGCCTGGTTAAACTTTAAAGCGTTAGGTGCCAATTGGTACAGTGATGAAACTTTGGTTGTGAATATAGACTTTACAATATTGCCAGAAAGCCAATTTATGGACTTACAACTTGATACGGCTGACAATTGGATCCCAATTAATTTACCCGGTTTAACAGCTGTATATCGTCACGATATGACTAAGCAGCACTTTAATTGCATGGTTATGCTCTCTAACGATGAATTATCTGAAGCGATGAAAGATGGCTCTAAAGTAGAAAATACTTTCCAACTAAAATTAGGCGCTGCTGCTAATGTTTTAGCCACTTATTATCACTTACCAACACTCTAAACTTTTGTTTAATAAATAAGAATTATTATGTTTAAAGCAGTAAAAACAGAACAAGATATTAATAAGGTTGTCGAACTCGCTCACCTTATTTGGACTGAACATTACACGCCAATTATTGGCGTGGAACAAGTTGAATATATGCTGGCAAATTTTCATTCTAAAGATGAAATAAGCAAACAGATTTCACAGCAAAATTATCACTTCTTTCTAATGATCAGCGATGATAAAGCCATTGGTTATTGTGGTTTTCAGTTGCAAGAAAACGATTTATTTCTAAGTAAATTATATGTTTTAAGTTCTGAGCGTGGAAAAGGATTTGGTAAATTAGCCACTGACTTTATCATTCAATCGGCCAGAGATAATCATAAAGACAAAGTTTACTTAACTGTCAATAAATACAATCACGGCTCTATAAATGCCTATTACAAAATAGGCTTTAAAAAAGTAAAAGAGTTATGTGTAGATATTGGTGGTGGTTATGTGATGGACGACTACCAATTAGAGCTAACGTTATAAACTTAGCTGCTTTTTAATTGGTGAGCGAAAGATTGACCGTATTGCATTTTATCTAATTGGAATATTTCACAGATAGTTTGTCCCATATCTGCAAAGGTATCTCGTTTTCCTAAATTAACCGCCTGCATCTTATGCTGATACATTAATATTGGAACATATTCTCTTGTATGATCGGTGCCCTTCCAACTTGGATCACAGCCGTGATCAGCCGTTATAAACAAAATATCGTCATCATTTAATGCTTCTAGCACATCAGTCAAACGCGTATCAAAGTACTCTAATGCTTGTGCGTAGCCTTTAATATCTCGTCTGTGGCCAAAGTCTTGATCAAAGTTAACTAAGTTAGTGAAAATAATTTGCTTTGACTTTGATATTGACTCTGGCTTTTGTATTTGTTCAATTGTGCTATCAATTAACTGCTCAAGACCTGTGGCTTTTATACTCTGAGTAATTCCTTGATGAGCGTAAATATCAGCTATCTTGCCTATACTCGTCACTGTGCCGCCTTGTGCGACGAGTTTGTCTAACATAGTTTCACTAGGTGGCAATACAGAGAAGTCCCTTCTATTCCCTGTACGTTTGAATTCAGTTGGGGTTTCACCTAGAAATGGGCGGGCGATAACCCGACCAATATTATATTTGTCTAATAATTCCCGAGCTACTTCACAAAAGTCATATAAACGCTGTAAGCCAAAATGTTCCTCATGAGCTGCAACCTGAAATACACTGTCTACTGAGGTGTAGCAAATCGGTTGTTGATTCTGAATATGCTGCTCACCGTGTTTAATTAATATGTCTGTGCCTGGTGCATGACAATTTCCTAAAATCCCAGTTACGCCTGTTCTAGCGATTAATTCGGCAATAAATTCTGCAGGGAAACTATTGGTTTTATCTTTGAAATATCCCCAATCAAATAACACAGGAACGCCGGCCATTTCCCAATGACCACTTGGAGTATCTTTGCCTGTCGATATTTCCTGCATATAACCATAAGCTGCAATTGGTGAGGTTTTACAAGGTAAATCAATTTCGACATTATTGGCTTGCTCACAAGCGGCTAATAAGCCAAGCTTAGCTAAATTAGGCAAATGTAATTCTTGCGCCTGATCTTTTATAGAAAGCTGTTTCATAAATTGATAAATATGGAAAAAGGTATTTGCGCCCACATCACCAAATGCCTCGGCATCTGCACTACTGCCAATACCTAAACCATCGGCGACTAATATAATTACTCTGCTCATAGATCTAATGTCTCTACGTTTGATTTTTTCTCTAAACGGTCATTATGCACTCTAATAACCTGACCTTGATTAAAGACTCGGTTAGTATCAATTTGTTGTTGTTCGGATAGAAGTATAATAGTTGATGTTAGCTCATCGCCGTCAATAACCAAGTAATAGCCAATGGACTTAGATTCAGTTTCTACTATATCGCCACTTTCAAAATAAAAACCTGGATTGCCAATGGTCTCAAAGAGCCAACTTTTTGTCGCATAAGCGCCTAAATAGTTATGCACTGCTGTGGCGTTAACGGCGATAGAAAATTGAGCTTGTGGGGTTAATTTAGTTAATGCTAATAACTCACGAAAACGACTATAAATAACCGCGTCTTCTGTGGTGAACGGGATATGTTTTTGAGATGTAGTCAAAAGTTGTTGGCGAGAAAATAGCGTAGGAAATTGAATATCATTTGATAAATTCAAAATAAATTCATCTGAGTTTACATCGACTTGCCAATACCAATTCACCAGATTGTTTTGCAACACTACCCACCTAATTAAATATCAAAATTAAAGCCAGTCTTAATTTAATGTAACTGAGTTATTTAAGCAACTTTTTGCACACTTAGCCTATTTATAAAACAAGCTAAGTATTAGCCGGTAACAATCTTTTTCACCCGCTTTAATAGCTATAGATTATTGACGATCTGCTTGATTAGCTTAGGTCCTTGGTAAATAAAGTTAGTATAAATCTGAACTAAATTTGCGCCAGCCGCTAATTTTTCTTTCGCGCTTTGAGCGTCATTAATACCGCCCACACCTATTATAGGAATTTCTTTATTGATTGAGCGTATTTTAGTTATAACTTGTGTGCTCATGTCTTTTACTGGGTTACCACTTAATCCACCGGCTTCTTCAGCGTGTTTTAAGCCTTTTACGGCATCTCGTGACAAAGTTGTGTTGGTGGCGATTATGCCATCCATGCCTTCTGACACAATACACTCAACGACTTGCTCTATCGCTACTTCGTCCATATCCGGGGCAATTTTTACTAGTACAGGTACGTATTTATCGTATTCTTTAGCCAATAACGTTTGTTGTTGTTTTACCGCAGATAACAAAACGTTTAATGAGTCGCCAAATTGTAAATCTCTTAATCCTGGGGTATTTGGTGAAGAGATATTTACCGTAATATAATCGGCATACTGATATACCTTTTGCATACAGATCACATAGTCTTCATGACCTGTTTCATTTGGCGTATCTTTATTTTTACCAATATTGATCCCCAAAATACCTTTGAAATTTGCGCGTTTAACATTTTCAATTAAGTTATCAACACCGTGGTTATTGAAGCCCATACGGTTAATGATGGCATTTTGCTCTGGCAGTCTAAATATGCGAGGCTTAGGATTTCCGGCTTGCCCTACTGGCGTTACAGTGCCGATTTCGACAAAGCCAAATCCCATTTGACCAAACGCATCGATACAATCACCGTTTTTATCTAAACCAGCGGCTAAGCCCACAGGATTAGGAA
Source organism: uncultured Psychrosphaera sp. (assembly GCF_947500655.1). Classification (GTDB taxonomy): domain Bacteria; phylum Pseudomonadota; class Gammaproteobacteria; order Enterobacterales; family Alteromonadaceae; genus Psychrosphaera. Next base: position 76,984 of record NZ_CANMSK010000013.1, read on the forward strand.
AAGTCATTCCGAGTACTTCTACAGGTTTGTCTTGTATTGTTTGTTTCCAAACAAAGCTAAGTGGTGTATTAGCAAATCGTTTAAAGTTTTTTAACGCAAATTCATGTGCCCACTCAGCATCTTGTGTGAACATAAACTTTTTTGCTAATTCAAATAACATGTTGGAACCCCGTTTGGATTGGATTAATAAAACTACTGATAAAAGTGCAGATAAAAGCACTTATAAATAGGACGCATAAAAAAACGCCCAACAAATAAATTCATTGGGCGTATTTTATAGAGTTAGACGATAAATTGTTAGTTAATTAACCGTCTCTTTTACGTTAAACGTTACAAAGATGAATCACACTGGTAACTTAACAGCATAAGCTCACGCAATGCCACTGAGAACTTAGCAAACTCATGGCTATCCGAGGTTTTAAACTCTGCTAACATTTGTTCCCAACGACCAATAATACCGTTAAATTCTGCTAACCAATTATCAAACATGGCTTCATCATCATTACTGTCTTTATTAAATTTCAGTACTGCAGATGTTAATGCTCGTTGTTGCCAATCTAGCTCTTCACGATAACTAGCGCGGGCAAGTGCCTGCCAATGATTACCAACAGGCTGATTGGTGATCTGTTCTAAGAACCAATGTAAACCAAGTTTAGCGCCTAATCTAAAGTAAAGCTTAGTTACTAAGTCAACGTCTTTACCCATACTTTGAGCAACATCGGCAATATCCATTGCTGAGAATATAGAACTTAACTGTGCAACATAAGCAGCCGTTTCTTGTGGTGTACCTTCTTGTACATATTCATTTTCAGCATCTTTTAATAATGTAGACTCAGACTCAATTAAGTACTCAGGTAACTTAGTACTTAATCTATCGAATGTCGCTTTGTAGAAACCAATAGTATCTTCTAAGCCTATCGCTTTATTTCTATGTCTTAAGAACCAACGAGCTGTACGACGAACGGTACGACGAACTTGATGCAACATTTCTGTTTGCAATTGTGCTGGTATCTTATTATCTAGCGCTTCAATTTGAGACCAATATTTTGGCAAGTTATAAACATCTCGCGCCATCATGTAACAAGTAAGAATTTCTTCTACAGGAGCACCTGTTTCTTCTTTCATACGCTCAACAAAGTTTAAGCCCATATCATTGACAACTTCGTTAGCTAACTTAGTGGCGATGATCTCTTTACGTAATGGATGCTTTTGGATCTGTTCTTTATATTCTTGCTGTAATTTCGGCGGGAAAGCCTCAATTAACATGTTTAGGTAATATGGGTTTTGATCAATTTCATCAGTAGCAAATTGTTCTTTTAATACCATTTTTCCATAAGCAACTAGTACAGCCAACTCAGGACGAGTAAAACCATGACCCGATAATTGACGTTCGGCAATATCTTCATCCGACGGTAAAAATTCAATTTCACGGTCTAGCTTGCCACTTTTCTCAAGAGCATGAATAAAGCGAGTTTGTTCTTTTAACAGACTTGCGCCTTTAAGCTCAGTAACTGAGATAGTGTGAGTTTGACGGTAACAATCTTTTAATACAATTTCAGATACGTCATCTGTCATGTCATACAATAATTGATCACGGTGTTTTTTGGTTAATTCACCTTCCGTCACTAACTGATTTAACAATATTTTAATGTTAACTTCGTTATCCGAGCAATCAACACCACCTACGTTATCAACAAAGTCAGTATTAATACGACCACCGCTTAGAGCGTATTCTATACGACCTAATTGTGTAGCACCTAAGTTACCACCTTCACCAAATACTTTGGCTTTTAGCTCACCACCATTAACACGAACTAAGTCCGTACCACGGTCGCCAACTTGTGCGTCAGTTTCTGATTTGGCTTTAATATATGTACCAATGCCGCCGTTCCAGAACAGATCGACTTCCATGGTTAATAATCCACGGATCAATTCGTTTGGCGTCATGCTGGCTTTTTTAGTGCCCAACATTTTTTTCATTTCTGGCGTTAAACTAATTGATTTAGCGCTGCGTAAGAAAATACCGCCACCTTTTGAAATTAGCTTAGCGTCATAGTCTTCCCAAGAAGAGCGTGGCATATCAAATAATCGACGACGCTCTGGAAATGACGTTGCAGAATCTGGCGTTGGGTCAATAAAGATGTGCATGTGGTTAAACGCACCTTGCAAACGAATGTGTTCAGATAACAACATACCGTTACCAAATACATCACCTGCCATGTCACCAACGGCAACACAAGTGAAGTCTGTAGTTTGACAGTTAATGCCCATTTCACGGAAATGACGTTTAACTGATTCCCATGCACCACGTGCGGTAATACCCATTTTTTTATGGTCGTAACCAACACTGCCGCCTGATGCAAATGCATCACCTAACCAGAAGTTATACTCTTCTGAAATAGCATTAGCGATATCTGAGAATGTCGCAGTGCCTTTATCGGCAGCAACAACTAAATAAGTATCATCTTCATCGTGGCGAACCACATCTTTAGGTGGAACAACATCACCATGTACTATGTTGTCAGTTAAATCTAATAGGCCACGGATAAAAATTTTGTAACACTCTTGCCCTTCAGTGAAAAATGCATCACGTCCGCCTTCAGTTGGCATTTGCTTACAAACAAAACCACCTTTCGAACCGTTAGGGACGATTACTGTATTCTTAACTTGCTGTGCTTTAACCAGTCCAAGTACTTCAGTACGGAAGTCTTCCATACGGTCAGACCAACGTAATCCACCACGAGCCACTTTACCACCACGTAAATGCACGCCTTCGATACGAGGGCTGTACACAAAAATTTCAAATTTAGGTTTAGGTAAAGGTACTTCTGGAATTAATGAAGGTAACAATTTAAATGATATGTATGGTTTGTCTGTCCCGTCTTTTGCCGGTTGGTAAAAGTTAGTACGTAACGTGGCGTCCATTAAAGTAACGTATAAACGAATGATACGGTCATCATCTAAGTTGCCAACATTGTCTAATTCAGCAAATAATTCTTCTTTGGACTTATCGTATTTTTTAACGCTATCTTTATTCGGCTTAAATTTATGCGTAAATAAAGTAACTAATTTCCCTGCAATTTCAGGATAGCGGTCGAAAGTAGATTCGATATAACTTTGTGAGAAAGTCACACCAATTTGACGCATATATTTAGCATACGCACGGATAATCGACGCTTGGCGGCCACTTAACTTAGCGCCTAAGATCAAACGGTTAAACCCATCATTCTCTAATTTGTTATCCCACACTGCAGCGAAAGCGGTTTGGAATAACTTCTGAGTTTTTTCAAAGTCTGAGTTATCACCATTGGTTAATGTCATGGTGAAATCCATGATCCAATGTTCACCGGTTTCAGTATCTACCGCATAAGGCGTTTCACCAATAACACGCAATCCAAAGTTTTCTAGGATCGGTAATACATCAGATAAATGGATTGGTTCATCTTTATGGAATAAGCTTAAACGAACTGCATTTTTTTCAACAGATTCTTGTGAACGATAAAACAGCATTTCTAGCTTATTATCGTCGTTTAACTTTTCTAAATAAGTGACATCAACCGTTGCCGTTGAAGGTAATACCGCTTCTTTATAACTTCTTGGGAAAGATCGATTATAACGAGCCGCCAGCTCTTTACCTTTAGCGCCACCGAATGTTTTAGTTAACGCAGTTGCTAATCTGTCGTCCCATGTTTTTGCCGCTTCTATTAAGTTACTTTCAATTTCTTTCACGTTAATTTTAACATCCTGATTGTTAGCATGAACAATATAATGCGTTCTAGCTAAAGGAGACTCAGAAAAGTAAGTAGTGAATTCAACTTCACTATCACTGCCTATCGCGTTGTGTAATATTTCTTGTGTGTCTTTACGCAACTTAGTGTTGTAACGTTCCCGACGCACAAACACCATACAAGAATAGAAACGACCATAAGTATCTTTTCGAACGAATAACTTGGTCATATCGCGTTCTTGCATTTGCAATACGCCCATAGCGACTTCTTTTAAATGTTCTTCAGAGGCTTGAATTAATTCATCTCTTGGATACGTTTCTAGCACATTTAATAACGCTTTATAGCCATGTGTTTCTTTGGCAAATGAACTACTTTCAGTAATGCGATTTATTTTTTCATTTAACAGAGGAATGTCTTTAACACTTGAGTTATAAAAACTCGCAGCATAAAGGCCAACAAATCGATACTCACCAATTACATTGCCTTCATCATCTAATTTTTTAATACCAATGTAATCTAGATAAGCTGGACGATGTACTCGTGATTGTGCATTCGTTTTAGTTAATACCAAGAAGTTACTTGATAATGCTTCAGTGCGGCCTGTATGAGACAACTCAGATAATAATCTGTCTGTGCTTGGTCTTTTTTTCATTAAACCTAATGAGGTTTCATCTTTGCCTTTAACTAACGTATCACCTTTAACGGCAGATACCGTGTATTCACGATACCCCATAAGTGTGAAGTTATGATCCGCAATCCAATCTAAAAAGCTTAACGTAGTTTTTAGATTATCTTTATTAGCTGATTTTGATTGTTTAACTTCAGCAATACATTGAGCCAATTTATCTTGAATAGGGATCCAGTCTTGTACAGCAATACTCACATCACCAAGGACTGACGCCAATTCTTTCACTAAACTGTTTAATTGTTTCTGGTCACTTTGGTGATCAATTTCAATCAGAAATACAGTTTGATGATGGGTACTAGTGCCCGCTTTTAAATCAATAAATTCAGAAATTTCACCGTTTTTATCACGGTTAACTTTAACTGGAGTATGTAATAACAAATGAGGGGTAATCGATAAACGATTTAATGCCATTCGCACAGAATCGACTAAAAATGGTAAGTCATTAACCACAATCTGCACTATGGTATGCTCAGACTGCCAACCATTATCGCCAAGCTCAGGGTTAAATACTCGAATAATAGGTTTATCTTCAAATGCTTCATTAAAAGCATTAAATAAGCTAAGAGATGCGCCATATAAATCTACGTCAATTCGTCTATCTAAATCGTCTGGCGCTATGTTTTCAAACAAGCGAGAGGCAAATTCTTCGACCAACTGTTGACGTTTGGCGGGTAACTTCTCATTTATCAATTTGGCAACATTTTTAAGGATCACCGATGAGGAATTACGTAATAAAGCCATTCCTGTTTCCTTTTTAATTATACATTTAGGATTATATATTGATTTGACGGGTATATTTTATATAAACAACCTATAAGTCTGTTCATATAAACAATTGCATTTAGTTTAGACCTATTTTGAAATTTAGAGAAGTAGATTATAACTGGTAGTAACACTAAAGAATTCAAGAGATTAGTTAAAAAGGAAAAGATATGCAGGGACTTTTAATAAAAAAGCGGCTTAAGGCCGCTTTTTTATATATTTATTCATAAATAATTCAGTTAAAGATAATTGAATTATTTATATTTTCACTGTCTATTTTTCTTTACGCCAAAGGACAGATGCTAGAGCTGGCAAGATAATTACCGCACCCAGCATGTTCACCAAGAACATAAAGGTTAATAACACGCCCATATCGACTTGGAATTTCAGCGCTGAGAATGCCCAAGTACTTACGCCTATAGCTAACGTAAGACCGGTAAATAATACCGCACTACCACGTTCTTTAAGGGCTAAGAAGTAACTATGGGTAAGCGTATTACCTTTTCTTAATTCACCTATCATAGTAGATAGAATATAAATCCCGTAATCCACGCCAATACCAACACCTAATGCGATAACTGGCATAGTTGAAACCGTAAGACCAATTTCCAAGTAGGTCATTAATGCTTGAGCTAATGTTGATACCACAAACAAAGGAAGAACAACTGCGATAGTGGCTTTCACTGAGCGGAAGCTAATTAAACATAAAATGATAACCGCGCCATAAACATACCAAAGCATTGGTACTTGAGCCGCTTCAACCGCTTCATTTGTTGCCGCCATAACGCCTGCAGCGCCAGAAGCTAGTAAGAACTTAACTTGGTCGGTTTCCATCTCGGCTTTTGCCGCTTTAACTGATGAAATTACACGTTCTATAGTCTCAGCTTTATGATCTTCCAAAAACAATATAATTGGCATCACGCTACAGTTACGATTTAACAAACCAGTACTTGTTTCAATGCGAGCAGTAGATTGAACTAAAGAAGAACTATTACGTGGCAGCGAACGCCATTTTAAGTTGCCTTCGTTATAACCTGTGTTAACTACTTTTGCTACCGAAGACAAACTAATGGCCGACTGAACACCTTCAACGTTGCTTAAACGCCACTGGAATTGGTCAATCAAGTCCATTGTTGCATGACTTGTACAGTCATAAGCGATGTCATCGTCTAAGTTGTCATCATGTATTTCGACAATGACTTTTAAGATATCCGTTGATATAGCGTATCTGTCAGTAATTAAAAATGTATCTTGGTTATAACGACTGTCTTCATGTAAAGATGGTGCGCCCGCTTTCATGTCACCAATTTTCATTTCTTGGCTTTTCATCCAACCAAAACCATACAACAAAGCAGTGATCACTAAAATGATTAATGCATTTTTAGGTTTGGTTACCCGAGACATTTTCTCCCATAAATGATCATGAGAGTCTGCTGGTAATGCTTTAAAGCGTTTGTCAAAGTCTATATATGAAGCTAATACAGGCATTAAGAATAAGTTAGTGAAAATAATAACCGCCACACCTAAACTTGCTGTAATTGCTAACTCTTTAATAATACCAATATCGATTGTTAGTAATGTTAAGAAACCAACAGTATCCGACATTAATGCAATTCCACCTGGAATTAACAAGGTACAGAAACTGGCACTACAAGCTTGTTTTGCAGTAAAGCCTTCATGCACACGTTTACCAATAGAATTGATCATTTGTACGCCATGGCTCACACCAATAGCAAAAACTAAAAACGGTACCAAAATAGACATAGGATCTAAACCAAAGCCTAAGCTATTTAACATACCTAGCTGCCATATTACCGCCATAATAGAACAAGCAATTGGCAAGATAGTTAATACGGTTGAGCGGATAAATATCCAAACCATTAATGCAGTAATAACAATCGCAACGGCAAAAAACAGAACTACGTCTTTAGCACCCGATGCAACATCACCGATCATTTTAGCAAAACCAATTATATGGATTGATATTTGGTCGTTTTCAAATTTTTCTCTAACTTCAGTCTCTAATTGTTGAGCTAACGCTATGCTATCTAGTTTTTCGCCAGTTTCTGGATTAGTTTCTAATAATTGGCTAGATACCATGGCACACGAATAATCGTCTGCAACCATACGACCGATAAGGCCGGCTTTTTCAATATTCTGTTTTACTTTCTGTAACCCGGCTTTATCTGCATTGAAATCAGCAGGAATAACCGGTCCTCCTGCGAACCCATCTTCTACAACTTCAATAAAACGAGTTGATGGAGAATATAACGAAGACACTAATGTGCGGTTTACGCCTGGGATGAAGAATAATTGATCGTGGACTGATTTAAGCGCTTCAAAAAATTCTGGGTTAAATATATCGCCATTTTTGTCACATACCGATATGTAGATGGAGTTTGCACCACCAAAGTCATCGCTGTGTTTAACATACGTTTTCATGTATTCATGATTAAGCGGTATGTTTTTATTAAAAGAAGCATCTAGATGAATATTAGACGCTTGATAACCTAAAACCAAAGTGATCGCGGTAAATACACCTATCACTAAGGCACGTTGTTTGAATAAGAACTTCTCTAAACTTTTTACAAACATCTATTTAATCTCTTGCTTTATTTGAAGTAAATTCGCTTAACGCGATTTTTTTAATACCAGCTTCAGTTGCTAAGTATAAGAACCCATTAAATACCACTCCAGACATTACCGCTTTACCGTCATCGATTACATAATCGTTAATATCTGTGTTATTTGAGGTATAAAAAATATTGCCTGAATTAGCAAAGAAATACGTTACATCATTGTAGTGATAGGCAGAATTAATCGTTGCTTTCACATCAGTATCTAATGCTTGCCAAGAGTCGCCTTGGTCTTCACTTTTAAATAGGTTGCCACGTAGACCAGCTAAAAACTGAATATTATCTACGTCAATGATAGAGAAGTAAGAACCAAAGTAATCAGTTTCGACAATCTCCCAGTCTTGGCCATTTTTATCACTTTTAGCTAAAAAGCCTGCTTCACCGGCAATGAATAATTGCTCACCAATCACATTAATATTATTAAAGTGAGGCAACATAAATTGCTTCTCTTCTTGGTAAACATCGGGCTCAAACTCTTTAAGATCGTTTAAATACAAGCGGTCATCTTCAATTAACAACTCATCTTGAAAAGAGTCCTGCCAAGTCTCACCGCTGTCAGGTGATTCTAAAAATAAACCATAAGCACCAACGGCAATAACATTGTCGCCAATTACTTTTACATCTAGTAAAGGTTTATCAAGCTCAGGTTGATAATTTGACACGGTCCAGTTGAAACCGCCATCCGTTGTTTTTAATAAAGTTGCATCATGGCCAGTTGCAAAACCGACTTTATCATTCTTAAAGTCTACAGATGTTAATAATACATTAACTGGAACATTAGCTTGCTGCCATTGCTCCCCGTCAGTTGAAAGTAAAATATGTCCGCGTTCACCTACAGCAATTAAATTTGTGCCGGCGACTGTAATATCAATCAAGAGCTTTTCTTGGGCTAATTTTGACTGAATTGCGGCGACAGGTGATTGTGCTGTGACTGAAAAGGCAGAACAAACTACAAGTGTATAAAACACATTTTTAATCATTTTTTTCAACATAGGTGACTTCATAGATAAAATTACTTTTGATAAATAGATATGGATAAAAGAGGTTTAGGAGTTAAGAACAAATAAAAACGGTTGGCAGAACCAACCGTCTTTTATAACAAAGTAGTTATCTACCTTCACGCCTTAATGCCGCTGGAGTATATAAACGATCTTGTTGCTCAGTTTGGAAGTCATACATATCTTCCTGATTATCTAAACCAATCGCTATATAACGACGTGAGTCTAAATCGTAATAAGCTTCTAATGTTGTCCAATGCGTAGGAACTTCGTAGTAGTTAATACCATAAGCAACAGCTACACGATATAACTCATCACGGTTATCGTACATATCGGCTATAGAAACCTGCCAGCTATCTTCATCAATGTAAAATACACGTTTTTTATAAACATGGCTAATACCATCTTTCAAGTTAGCTTCAACTACCCAGACTCTGTGTTTTTCCCAACGAACAACATCAGTTGCTATATGGCCAGGTTTGATAATATCATCGTATTGTAACGAATTACTATGTAGTTTGTAGCTGTTATAAGGAATTAATACTTCTTTTTTACCTTTTAATGTCCAAGTGTAACGATCTGGAGCACCGTTATACATGTCAAAATCATCGGTTGTACGTAAACCATCAGACGCTGATCCTGGTGCATCATATGCAACATTTGGTGCACGACGAACACGACGTTGTCCTGAGTTATAAGTCCAAGCTTGACGAGGTTGCTTAACTTGGTCCATAGTTTCATGAACTAACAAGGCTGTACCAGCAAGACGAGCAGGCTCGGTAATTTTTTGTTTAAAGCGGAATAAGATATTACTTTCTTCTAACGCTTTAGCCGTTGCATCTTTTTTAGAGTAATCAATTGCGATTGACTCCTCAAAACCAATGTACGTATAGTCACCATCAGCAGTTGGCACTGCTTGCCCACCATGACGAATGGCTGAAGCACCACGGAAACGTAAAATATGGTTCCATATTACTTCCAGACCATTAGCAGGTACTGGAAATGGAGCACCAATTGCCGCATTTTTAATACCATTACCATTTTGTACTAATTCTGTGTTAGTCGCATTGGTAGCAGTCGCATCATAAACATACTTTGGGTATGACGCAGTACGACGGCTTTGATAAACGTCTAACTTATAAGTATCAGGGTATGTTGCAAGCATTTTGCTTACCCCTGGTGTTAATAAGTCTTTGTATTGTGCTTTATTAGCGTTAGTAACTGTATAAAGAACTTTATCAGCAGAGAATGGGTCTGGGTGATGCATACCCACTTTATAACCAGCAGGTGGTGTTGTAATACCACCGTTCCATGCTGGTATTGAACCATCTGCATTTGCAGCTCTTACCGCGCCCATTGGCGTTAATTCGCCTTTTAATTTGGCCGCATCTGCTGAACTAATTTTTGCGCTCGCGCCTACTGATGCTAATGCAAAAGTTAAAGCTGAGGTCAATAAGGTTATCTTTTTCATAGTAAGTAATATCCCTTATAGTGAATATTTAATATTGAAAGAAACAAAGTCACGGTCTGCCATTTGGTTTACCGTACCTACGCCATCCCAAAATGCGTTATAAGCCATACCGAATGATACATTTTGATATTCGATATCCATAGACATACTGATTGATTTTTTGTCTTCATGGAAAAGGAATAATGGATCCGGTGTTACACCTTTAACATCATGAGAGAACACAACCTTTGGTTTTAAGTTAAACGAACCAAATACACGGTTAAGTTCACCAGCAAGTATTAAGCGATATCCCCAAGCGTCTTGAGTTGGAAAATACGACTCAGTGTCTTGACCATCTTGTACGCCAGCAAGTATACCAGCGGCAACTTCATCAGTTGTTGAACCAGAACGTGAAGTTCCAGGAGCATTAAAGCGAAGAACACTATGATCTGGGAAGTCGTTAATTGTTACATAACCAACTTCGGCAACACCATTTAAGTTATCTAAACCTAATGTAGGACCAAATGATTGTATTAACGTGAATTGTGCCTGTACTGAATCAACAAGGCAATATCCTGTTGCAGTATCACCTGGCTGAACACCACCTACAGGGCTATCACAACCTTCTACGTTATAATCGCCAAGCTGAGAAAGACCATCTAACTCTGGACGTATACCAGCATTAGCTAACTGTTCAGGCATAGCGGCAAATAGTAGCTCGATATCGTCAATTTGAATTGGTTCATCTTGGCGATAAGATATTTCACCTGAAACAGCCGTAGTTCCAATTGTTGTATTGAAACTAACACCAAATAATTGGATGTCTTCTGGGAAATATACAGCCGCTTTACTAAATGCATTCAGTGAGGTTATATTTTCCGCTGTAACACCTTCAGATACTATAAGGCCTAGATCTTCAGTAATAGCATCACTCGAAAAGTCAGATGCTCTACCTGATATTAATGGACGACGACTATGATAGTTTGTGTAGTAAAAACCAAACTCAGTATAGTTTAGTTCTTCAGCAAACCAACCTAACTTCAAACCAAATTGGCCTGAGTCTCTAGCGTCTTCATCTAAATCTTCTGCTCTTAATGCATACTTTGTTGGGTACGCTAAATAAGCAGCTGATGCAGAAGCTGAACCAGATAAAATTAATGGGGCTAATAAATTTAATTGACTAATTAACTCTTCACGTCCCATATCAGGGTTAGATGCAAAGTTTAACTGTACGTTGCTATTAGCACCGCCAGCTGCAATAAAATCATTAGTAGAGAAATAAGTACCCGTTGCGGCTAAACGAGACTCTTGAGACTCGTATTGATAAAAAGCCTCAAAAGATAAAGTATCAGTTAAACCGATATTGGCCCAAATCATACCTGTTGGAATGAAGGCTTCTTTTAAGTCGGCACCAGGCGTTTTTAGTCGAGCAACGTCAACCGCACCTACATTGATACCATGAGGGATTAATGTGCTTTCGCCCCAAGATAAAACTTGCTCACCCACTTTGATTGAAATTGGAGTGTTACCAATTTCAAAGTCAGCATAAACATACGCGTCTAATAAACGAATATCTTCACAAGCGTATTCTTTTGCTTCACTGTCCGCACAAGGGTCAAAAGCTTTGCCTGAAACAGGATCTTCATAGCCAATACCCTCAACTGCAAAATCTTTGTAATACATAAAACGTACAAATGCACCATAACCATCACCGTCGATAGTTAAGTCATGTAAACCTTTTATTACTTGTGAGAACGCTTCACCGGGATCGTAATTTAAGTTAGATAAATCACCATTAGTAGAATAACTACCTGAGGTATCCCAAACGTCACTGCCTGCATACTGCGGAGCGTAAGCTGTATACCCAGACCAATCAAATGATTGATTGTTACTTTTACCTACTAGGCTAAAGTCTCGGTTTTCAACACGATACGCTGCACCAGCAGAGAAAGTTGAGTCGAATTTTATTTCAAAGTTACCAAGTTCAAAAGTTGCTGCATTTCCGCCAAAAGATTGCATAGCGATAATGGCTGATGCAACACTTATAGCAAGTGGTTTTAAAGCAGACTTTGTTGCCCCTCTAGACATATGTTTCTCCCCTTGTCCTCTCAAGTTTATTTTTTATATTTATAAGTGAGGATATTAGGCTCATCGGATGAGCCTAATTATCCCAATAATTACACCATTTAACCAAGCAAGCAAGTCCTATGTTTAATTATTATTAGAGTAATTATTCCATTAAATACTGTTAGTTAGACAATTTTTGTAATGATTTAAATTTGTTATTTTCTTCTAATTCAAGCTCAAACAACCCATCAATTCCATTTGCTGTTACAAACGTACGGATGTGCTCAGCTGGAAACTGAATCCTTTGCCCTGTTTGCGCTACAACTTGAATCGACTTATAAAAGCCTTCGTAATATTGACGGCATTCCGCTGGTGATAAATGTAAATAGAAGTTAAATTTACGTGTCATAACTAACCTAATGCTGAACTTAATTTCTCGTATAAATCTTTCGACAACTCTAATTTACTTAATTGAATCAATTGTTGTCTCATTAGCTCTTTTCTTACCGGCTCATATCGTTGCCAACTAAGTAATGGAGATATCATACGAGATGCTAATTGAGGGTTAAGCTTATCCATTTTTTTCAAAAAATCAGCTAAAAATTGATAACCTTTACCAGATTCATCATGAAACTGCTCTGGGTTGTTCATCACAAAGGCACCAAATAGTGACCTAACACGATTTGGATTTTTATCCGAGAATAAGGCATGTTCTGCCCACTGCGCGATTTTTCTGTAAACTTCAGCATGTGGAATTCTAGCAACGGCAGAGGTCATTTTATCAAAAACAAGTACGTTATCAGCAAATTGTTTATCCATATTTTCTAACAATTCATCTAACAACACGACAGAATAAACTCTTGCTGACTCAAGCGCTGACACTTTTTCAGTCATGTTTGTAGAATCTAAGTAAACCTGTCTAATTATACTTTCAACATCACTGTCTGAACTATGCGACAAATACGATAACAATACATGCTTTAATCGCCTTTTCGCTACACTTGTTTGAATATAACCGTCTTCAATATCTGTTAGTTCTTGTACTAAAGCTTTAATTGTTTTTGCCAATGACTCTATGATCTGTAGAGTTATTTCGTTTTTAACTTTTAAAATATGACTTGGATTTATCACATCAAAAGTTTCTGCAATACTGGTATAACTCGGTATTGTTAACAACTCAGCTTTAATAGACGTTTCGATATCATCATTATTTAATATGTATTCAATAACTTCGATAAGCCCTTGCCTGCCCTCATCTAATATTGTGTCACTCGCACCATTGATTTGTTGTAACCATAGTGACTGCATTGAGTCCCATCGACAAAAAGCATCAGATGCATATTTAACTATATGGATTAATTGCTCCTGAGTTAGTTTTCTATGTACTTTGACAGGTGCTGAGAAGTTTTCAAATAACACTAAAGTGGCTGGCTCTGCACAGGAAAATGAGAATACTTGTTCAGACTTGTCAAAAATAACCGTACCGCGTTCTAAGCTACGGCCATCGGTATTGGCAAGTAATTCATATTTAACCGGAATAACTAAAGGTTTGTTCTGCTCTTCTGCAGGACGAGTTGGTAATGTTTGAGCTAACGTTAACTCTAAACCAGTATCTGTTTGTTTTTCAGAGACAACAACGTTTGGCGTTCCAGCTTGTGAGTACCAGTTTTGGAACTGAGTTAAGTCTTTGCTATTAGCATCAGCCATTGAAGAGACAAAGTCATCACAGGTAACCGCATTACCGTCATGACGTTTAAAATATAAATCCATTCCAGCTCTAAAACCAGATTCACCTAATAAACTGTGCATCATACGAATAACTTCAGCACCTTTGTCATATACAGTCACGGTATAAAAGTTATTCATTTCCATAACTTTTTCAGGTCTAATTGGATGAGCCATTGGTCCTGCATCTTCGGCAAACTGCATTGTTCGCATAACATTGGCGTGGCTAATACGTTCTATAACTTCACTGCCCATGTCTGCACTAAATTGTTGATCGCGAAAAACAGTTAAGCCTTCTTTTAAACTTAACTGGAACCAATCTCGACAAGTTACTCGGTTACCAGTCCAGTTATGGAAATATTCATGACCAATTACCGCTTCAATTCCGTGATAATCAATATCAGTTGCAGTGTTTAAATCGGCCAGTACATATTTACTATTAAAGACATTAAGTCCTTTATTTTCCATCGCGCCCATATTAAAGAAGTCGACAGCGACAACCATGTATTTATCTAAGTCGTATTCCAAGCCGTAACGCTGTTCATCCCATGCCATAGACTTAACTAATGATGCCATAGCGTGATGACCTAAGTGCAAATTACCTTTATCGACAAATAGCTCTAACTCAACCTTTCTGCCAGATTTAGTAACAAACTCGTCCGTAAGTAAATCAAAATCCCCTGCAACTAAAGCAAATAAATAACTTGGTTTTGGATGTGGGTCATGCCATTTGGTCCAACGAACTTGTTTGTGGGATTCATCATCTTCTTCTACAAGGCCTGAATCAATGAGATTACCATTGGATAACATATATGGATAAAGATCTGCATCAGCAAAGATAATGACGGTAAAAACAGATAATACATCTGGACGGTCTAAGTAAGGTGTTATACGTCTAAAACTTTCAGCTTCACATTGTGTACAAAAAACACCAGCAGATTTGTATAACCCTTCTAATGCAGTGTTATTAATGGGATCAACAATCACTTCTATTTCAAGTTCAAATTCCACCAACTCGACATCTATTTTTAACTGTTCTTGTTCAACAGTAAATGGAGTGTCCGTCCCATTTATAAGTACGGTTAATACCTGTTGTACTTCACAATCTAAAACTAACTGTTTTGCAGTTTCAACATTACGTTTAATTTGTAATTTACTGCGGACTAAGGTTTTCTCATCATCCAAATTAAAAAACAATTCTGTTTTTGGGATCAAGAACTCTGGAATTTGGTAATCTTTTAAGTATTTAGTTTCTGTTGTCATAGTAGTCACTTGAAGGAAGTTGAAATGTACTTATGTAAAAATGTACTTATATTAATATCATACAGCTGAACAGTTAAAACTGCTCAGCTATGATTTAATGTTTACAAACTTAATTATGCAGTTTTAGCTTTTAGGATTTTAATCCCCATGTATGCAAACGCAATGGCCATTATTGGGTTAATTAAGTTAAAGAATGCATACTGCCAATAATCTAATGGGCTAACCAATAAAACACCAGCCATATAAGCACCACAAGTATTCCAAGGTATTAATGCACTCGTTATCGTGCCACCATCTTCTAGCGCTCTAGACAAGTTTACGTTATCTAAACCACGGCGTTCATATTCTTCTTTATACATACGTCCCGGCATAACAATAGACATGTATTGATCGGCTGTGATTAAGTTAGTACCAAACGCAGTGAATATAGTCGAAGTGATGAGTGATCCCGTAGATTTGGCTTTTTTCAAAATACCTTGTACAAAAACAGCAAGCAAACCTACTTTTTCCATTACAGCACCAAACATTAATGCTGTCATAATTAGCCACGTAGTATTCAACATGCTAGACATACCACCGCCACTTAGCAGGTCGTCCATCACATCATCACCTGTTGTTATAGAGAAGCCATCAAACATGGCAGTCCAAATAACGGATACTTGATCAATAACCATATTGCTATCAGCAACTTTAGTTAATAACTCTTGTTGGAAGATAAATCCCCAAACAGCACCAATAAGCGCGCCAATAAAAATAGATGGAAATGCAGGTAATTTTTTTAATGCCATCACGACAAGAAACACAAGAGGTATTAAATTGAATAATGAAACATGGTAATTCGCCGAGATAATATTTTGCACACTATCTATCGATACATTTGCGCCAACTCGCTCTTCAGTGAAACCTAAAATAGTAAATAATACTAAAGCGATAGTAAATGATGGTACCGTGGTCCACATCATGTGACGGATATGACTAAATAAATCACTACCTGCAACAGCTGGCGCTAAGTTAGTTGTTTCCGACAACGGACTTATTTTATCACCAAAATATGCCCCCGAGATCACAGCACCAGCTGCAATAGCAGGGTCTGCACCAATTCCACTAGCAATCCCCATCAAGGCAACACCAATTGTTGCAGCGGTCGTCCAAGAACTCCCTATACTCATGGCAACAATTGCACTTAATAAACAAGCTGCAACGTAAAACCAGTCAGGATTAAGGATTTGTAATCCATAATAGATTAACGTTGGTACCGTACCAGACAATAACCAAGTGCCGATTAAGGAGCCAACAGCTAGCAAGATAAAGATAGCGCCCATAGAAACCGATATACCATGGATCATGGCATCTTCTATTTGCTTCCAGTTTAAGCCGTTTTTTAAACCGATAATACTGGCAACACCAGCTGACATTATCAATATAATTTGGTTTGGACCAAAAGAGCTAGCATCTCCATAAATAAAAACAGATACCGCTAATAAAGCAACCAAAAATAGCACCGGAATAAGTGCATCAATAAAACTTGGAGATTTAACTGATTTCAAAACTTAAGTCCTTATAGACATTAAATATGTGTGTAACTGACTTCGCTATTTATCACACATTAAATTTCAATTTACTACTATCGAAGTAAAAAATGAGTTCAAACACATTAAAAATAAGAGGAATTGCTTAACGATGAAAGTTTTAGCTTTAACAACCACTGATATTTAATTATTTGCTTTAATACCAAAAAAGCAGCCTCTAAGGCTGCTCTTTATTTAGACACTCTATTTAATTTGCTACTTTAGCAAACTGACCAGCAGAAATTAAATCAGTTATAATTTGCGCTGCTTCTTCCAAGAACGGGTCTAATTCTTCTAACTCTTTAGGTGTATCATCTTCTAAAGACTTTACGTTCTCTAAACCTAATCGTGTTAAACGCTCATTTAATCGAGCTAGATTCTTAATCTTATCCTTTTCTTTTTCAGCTAAACGCTCTTTCTCGTTAAGTGAAATAAAATCACGGTCTTTATCTTTTTTATATTCAGCAATATCACTCTCTAAATATAAAAATTCAGGTTCAGACTTAATTCGTAAGTTATGTTTTTTTGTTAACGCATTAACCTGTGAGCTTATTGTAGGTGTTGGTGAATACCGTGCCGAACGAATATTATCCCAAGGCAATGCGTTATCCATTTGGCTTTCGCCCCACTCTGGAGAATCAATTGCAGATGGAAATAAAATATCAGGAACTACACCTTTATGCTGAGTACTGCCACCATTAATACGATAAAATTTAGCAATTGTGTATTTAACAGAACCTAATTTTTTATCAAAACGGTCATACAGTCTTTCTAATGGTTTAAATTGTTGAACGGTGCCTTTACCAAACGTTTGTTCACCGACAATTAACGCTCTGCCGTAATCTTGTAAAGCGGCTGCAAATATTTCTGATGCCGATGCACTGTAACGGTCAACTAACACTGTTAGTGGGCCATCGTAATAAGTTACGCCATCGTAATCGCCTCTAATATCAATATTACCAACACTGTTTCTGATCTGAACAACAGGGCCTTTATCAATAAATAATCCGGTAACTAAAGATGCTTCAATTAATGAACCACCACCGTTACCACGTAAATCGACAACCACACCGTTTACATTTTGATCTTTAAGTTTTTTTATTTCGGCTTTTATATCACTAGAAACATCATTATAAAAACTAGGTACCGTTATAACACCTATCTTACTATCTAATGTCGTTGTTACAGGTTCAAATACATGGGAGTCTACAGACTGGTCTTCTAAATAAACCTTATCTCTAATAATCACAACTTCTTTGGAAGCTGCACCTATATTGTCTCCACGTAACACTTGTAAACGAACTTCAGTGCCTTTTTTGCCTTTAATAAGTTCAACTACTTCATCTAAGCGCCAGCCGATAATATCAACAAAATCATCTTCACCTTGAGCAACGCCGATAATTTTATCTTCCGCTTTTAACTTTTCAGTTTTATCTGCTGGGCCACCAGGTACTAGACTACGAATAACAGTATATTCATCAACCGGTTGTAATACAGCACCAATACCTTCCAACTCTAGATTCATATCAATATTGAAACGTTCTGAGTTACGCGGCGATAAATAAGAGGTATGAGCTTCTATGCTACTTGCAAATGCATTCATTACTAACTGAAATGCATCTTCACTTTGCGTTTGAGACAAACGACGTTTCGCATTGGTATAACGTTTAGTTAACGTTTCTTTTATTTGCGGGATATCTTTACCCGTTAACTTCAAGTTTAACGCATCATATTTTGTTTTTTGACGCCAAAATTCGTTTTGCTCAGCTAACGTATTAGGCCACTCAACATCTTCACGATCATAATAAAAAACATCGTCTTTATTAAAGTCCATTTTTCCATCAAGTAACTTAATACTGAAGTCATAACGTTCCATACGTCTTTTGATTGATTCTTGATAAAGATCAAAAGCAAACTGTAATTCACCTGACTTTATTGCATCATCAAATTTATCTTCGTATTTGGCAAACTGTTCTAAATCTTTTCGCAAGAAGATACTCTTGTTGTAATCCAAGTTTTCAATAAACTTTTTATACACTTTTGCAGATAGTTCATCATCTAGCTTTGTTTTTTTATAGTGATACCTTAAAAACCAAGAAGAAATCCTTTTTGATGCAGCAACATGCTGAGGCTCTTCAACTAATTTTGGGGTTTCAAATGTTTCATTTTCAATAGATGCACTTACTGTAAATGATACACATAACGATACTAATAAAGATAATGTAAAAACACGCTTAACTATCTGCATATGGACTCCTATGCTTGGAAAATATTTTCCTTACTTACTTTCATCACCATACCTGAAGCTAATTGAACTGACACTTCATTTTTTGAAGTCTCAACAATTGTTGCAGCTATTGGTGAAGCGCCTAACTTAACTTGAACCTTTTTACCGTCGGTAAAGTCATCATTGGCTACAAGTTCTTTTTGAGGCTCAGCAACAGGTTTAGTTCCCTGACTATCTGATTTTGGCTTTCTTTTTGGAGGATTAGCCACATTTTTAGCTGGTTTTTTATACGGCTTTTTGTCTTTGCCAGCATTTGCTTTTTTCTTTTCTTGGAATTTAGCTTTGCTTTCAGCTAACTGTGTTTGAGCATGTTGTACATGTTCTTCAGTCAACGGTTCCGCATCATTACCTTCCAAATCAACACGCTGCCCACCTTTTACAACGGCCTCTAAATAGCGCCAGCTATTGGTATAACGGCGAAGAGCATGTCTAATCTGTGTTTTTGAAACTGGATCTTCTTCACCAATTTGTCCAGCGATATCATTAAAGATACCCACTTTCAATGGTTTAGCTTCACCTTTTAAACTAAAGCTCTTTGGAAACTTAATAGTTAAAAATTCAATTACTTTATTTAAATCTGTTTTTTCTTGATTTTGCATCAATCGTACTCTATTTCATCTAGCTTCTGGCGAACAAACGTATCTAACCAGCTTTCCAGCTCATCATATTCCGCTTCAATAACAAACTCTTGTCCTGCTACAGCAGCCCATAATTCATCAAATAATTTTTCCGCAGATTCAGTCGAGACATCTTCTGGGAACATGTTGTAGGCCTGATGGATCATTGAATTAATCCTATCAGTTACCTCTTCTTCCTGCCCATCCCAATCACCAACTATCTCAGAGCTAATTATATAATCGTGGATGTTTATAAAATCTTTCATTTTCAGTTATTTCTTTGGCCAAATGGTTTCAATAAAACTAACCATAGTTTCGACACCATTTAAATCATCTTGATCAAAACGTCCTACACTTGGACTATCAATATCCAATACCGCCACTACTACATCATTAATAATGATAGGGACGACAACTTCAGAATTACTTGCTGCATCACATGCAATATGTCCATCAAATGAGTGTACATCTTCAATTAATTGAGATGTTTTATCAGAAACAGCTGTACCACAGACACCTCTTCCAACAGGGATTCGAACGCATGCAGCTTTGCCTTGAAATGGACCTAATACAAGTTCTTGTTCGTTACCCTGAACATTATTTTGCATTAAATAAAAACCAGCCCAATTTATATCGGCTAATCTATCAAATAATACAGCACTTATGTTAGCTAAGTTTGCGATTAAGCTTGGTTCGCCATCACAAAGAGCTCTCACTTGCATATTTATTTCACGATATAATTCTACTTTAGCCAAAATACACCTTTATTTAATTGGTCATTTCTAAACATAACGCCGTAACTTACCTTGATCCGCCCCAAATTTAAAGGCTTGCACCTTAATTAATAGCAATAGACTTGTTTAAATGGGTAAAAAAACATCTATATTGAAAAATATAACAAAAACAACGATGAATTTAGATTTTTAAAAGCAATTTTAACACCAGATTAACTATCCGTGTATTCATCACTTTATTCATCTTGAGCCATTAACATCTCAAAATCAGCAATCATGTCATCAATTTTTTCCAGTAAAAATATTTGCTGTTTATTTGTTATAGATTTTATTATGTACCTTAGCTCAGAAATACGTAATTGTGATATTTCCTCGTTAACTTTTTGTTGTTCTATGCTGCGGTGGCTTGATAAATCAGTAAACAAAGAATATATAGTTAATTTGTCAATTTCAGGTTGATGAAATAGCGCTTTTGAAAATAGCTCAAGCCAACGTTTTCGCCCTTCAATTCTTAATACCAATATATCTGGGCGTGTTCGTTCCATGGCTTGGAGCGTTACTTTTTGTTCTGCCGTTAAATCACCAACAAAATTTTCAATTCGCTCTTCGGCTTCTTCAAACTTTTCATCCCAAGTTTGATCTTGATCTTCTAACCATTGTTTATTTTTTTCTTGCTGGATCTCTTCTATATTGTTTACTAGCTCTTGTTTTTGTTGATGAGATAAAGATGGTAATAATGCAATAATTTCTGGTGTTACTTTTACCGCAGAACGTTTCCATAGCACCTTTGCTTTTTGATACAAAGGTTCAAAGGCAACATCATCTTTATTCACAACAATTGTCCGTAGTTCTTTTAATAAAGAAGTGTAATACGGTAGCTCTTTTTGCCTATGCCATTTCAATAACTCATAAATTTTAATTTCTAATATATTTTCTTGTGAGTCATTAAGTTCTACATAATCGTCAACAGCCCAAAAAATCAGCCAATCTGCATAATTATAAATTAACTTAGTACTGCAACTTGTGATGCTAAAAGTAAGTAATATTAATGTCAGTAACTTAACTATTTTTTTACTTTGGTTATTTACTATATTCATATTTTTACTCATATTAAGTGCTATGTATCAGCAAATTTTTTCAGGTTATTAACTAGATTTATATTGTTATAGATCAATAGCCTATTTATCTATATTTAGAGCATAATGTTTATAGCTCAAGTTTTATATGCGCTTCATATTAAAAAATTTAGGATATTCACTGTTATGAAAAAAATTGGAATTCTCACATCAGGTGGTGACGCCCCCGGCATGAATGCCGCCATTCATTCTATTGTAACCACAGCCAGTGTTCATAATATAGAGTGTATCGGTTTTGAAAGAGGCTATAACGGCTTAATCGATAATGCCACAGTCTTACTCCCTTTAGCAAAAGTTAAACATATTTCTCAGCTTGGCGGAACCATTTTAAAAAGTGCTCGTTGCCCTAAAATGCTAGATGATAAATATCGTCAACAAGCTATCAAGAGTTTAAAGTCGAATTCCCTTGATGGACTTATTGTTATTGGTGGTGATGGGAGTTTTAGAGGTGCGCACTTACTTAGTCAGTTAACCGATATTCCTATTATTGGTGTTCCAGGTACGATTGATAACGATATAGATGGTTCCGATTTTACAATTGGTTTTGACACCGCTGCAAATACCGCACTAGACGCTATTGATAAAATACGAGATACAGCCGATGCATTTGAACGCATATTTATCGTGGAAGTTATGGGCAGACACAGCGGTCAATTAGCTGTAAATATTGGAGTTGCAGCAGAGGCCGAACACATACTCAGCCCTGAAATGAACATTGAGCCACATCAAATTGTGCAAAACGTTACCGCACATATTAATGCTTACTTAAAAGTAAACGGTCATGCCAGTTATATTATTGTTGCAGCAGAAAAAATTTATCCCGACGGTGCCGCAGCACTGGCTGAGATGTTAACCAAACAAATAGGTATAGATTGCAGAGCCTGTGTTTTAGGTCATTTACAAAGAGGTGGAATGGCAAGTTGCGCAGATAGAACTCTAGCAACCAAATTAGGTGCTTTTGCGGTTGATAGTTTAGTGAGCGGTGCTAAAAATGTTATGTCCGGTGAAGTGAATAACAAATTAGTGTTAACCAAATTAGCTGATACAGGATTGGGTAAAAAGAAAATTGATCCGTATTTACTCGACCTTTATAAGAATAAACTGAGTTTATAAGCTAGCTGTTTTGCTCCTATAAATCAGGTGTTAGTCAGCTAGATAATCCAACCGGTTAATTCCGTTGGGCTAATTGTATTTAGAAAACAAACTACTTTTTTCTAAAAAACAATCTATATCAAAGTAATGCAGCTCTTACTTTATCTCTGTAACTGCGACTAACTCTTATTTCGTGTTTATTAGTTAATTGGATAACATATTCACCGCTAGTTAAGGTTAATACCTTTGATACTTCGGTAGAGTTCACGATAACGGAACGATGTACACGAATAAATCTGGCAGGGTCAAGTTCTTGCTCTAGCTGCTTCATGGTTTTACGTAAAATATGAGTTTCACCATCTGAACAATGAACACACATATAATCGCCCGCGGCATCAACCCAAACAACTTCTTTAACTGGAATACGAGTGGTTTCACCAACATCTTTAACCGCAACGTAATTACTATATTCCTTAACGGCTTTAAATTCACCATCAGCCAAATTCTGTAAAATAGTTTCACTGTCAGAGCCAATTAGCTGTGCCACCATATTAACTAATTTGGTTTGACTATCCGTTTGACTATCTGAATTTATTTGGTTCTTAACTTTAGTTATACAATCTTGTAAACGCCCACTATCAACCGGTTTTAATAAATAATCTAACGCATGAACTTCAAATGCTTTTAGTGCATATTGATCATAGGCGGTGACAAATACAACAATTGGCCAGTCTTCTGCGTCTATATTGTTATGCAACTGTTTCATCACATCAAAACCTGTCATTCCAGGCATTTGAATATCCAAGAAAACGAGTTTAGGTTTTTCTGCTTTAATAGTTTCCAGCGCAGAAGCTCCGTTAGGGCATTGAGCTATAATTTCAATATCATCAAATTCGGCCAATCTAATAGCCAAGCCTTTTCGTGCTAAAGGCTCATCATCAACTATGATGGTTTTGATTTTATTGTCTGCATTGTTTTCAATCATTCTGATTATTCCGACTCAAACTCTAAAGGAATTCTAATATTTACTTTCAAGCCATTTGGCTCATTAGTGGACAATGAAAATGAATAATCGTCATATAAAGTCTGTAATCTATCTTTTATATTCGCTATACCGACTCCCTCACCTTTACTGGTTGAGGATGTGCTCGCCATTAATCCAGGTCCATCATCACTTACTTCAAGCAATAAGTCATTACCAAATGTCTTAGCAACAATAGTAATTGTACCGCCATCGCTTTGAGCCGCAATACCATATTTGATCGCATTCTCAATTAACGGTTGCAATAACAAGCTAGGTACTAGCGCATTACTTGCCGATTCACTAATCGACCAAGTCACTACTAAGCTTTCTTCAAATCGTATTTTTTCAATTTCCAAATACAAGGTTAATGCTTTAACCTCTTGTTTAAGCTGTACTTTTTTAATTGGATCTGTGTGTAAAGAATAACGTAGGAAGTCACTTAATTTTGCGACCATGCCATTGGCTATCTTATTTTCGTTGCACAAAATCAATGTGGAAATAGCATTTAACGTGTTAAACAAAAAATGAGGATTAAGTTGATAACGCAGCATTTTCAATTGAGCTTCATTGGCCATATTTGACGCTTTTAATGCTTTTTGCCTTTCTTTTTGCAGCATTTGGTAATACTTAATGCCAAAGTACAACCCACTCCAACATAAAATGATATAAAACCCACCTAATGAATTTCTAAAATACCAATACCAAGCGTCAGGTCGGTAACCAAATTTATAAAACTCCCAATAAGTGAAGTTCTGCATCACAACCCAAATAAGGCCAACAACATAAGAGGCTGATAAGATAACCGTGATTAAGAACCAAGGAGATCGCTCCCATATACGCTGATAAAGATAACGTAGAGGTATGGTAAGTAACGCGCCAAACCATGCATTTGAAATAATAATAAACACATAGATATCACGCATATCATTCATGAATGAGCCAATGTAATGCACTAAGGCAAAACCGAACCAACCAGAGAAATGTAGTATCCAAAAAAAACGTTTTCGGTCTTCAATCAATTTTTGAAATTTCAAATTACAACCTACTTAGAAAAAGGTAATTGGTATTACTAGGTACTTTATTAATTTGATTATAAATCAAAAAAAAAACGGCACATCTCCGCCTGACTTGGCAGATGTGCCGTTTATCGTGTTATAAATTTTTTTAGCTTAAAAACTACTGATTTAGCTATTAATAACGGATATTTAGCTTTTTATAAACAAAACATAAGATCCAAGCTGGACCGATTAACAGAAATTGTAGATCTTTTATAAATGACGGTTTTTTACCTTCAACATGATGACCCACAAACTGCAAAATCCAGGCGATGACAAAGACCAACACGGACATCACTAATACAGACATAGTGTCAGCCATTGTTAATTGCCACCATTGTAAAAATGCAACAACTAACGCTGAAAACAACGTCATACCGAGACCAACGGTAAATGATAAAGAAAAATAAAAAAACATAGCCGGAATAGCAATGACCGTAGACCAATTAATCCACATTGGAATATCGGCAATAGGAAATGGAATTGACCATAACAAACCAAATACGGTCATATAAATTGTAGGGACACATAAATAATGTATTATCTTATTAGTTTTGTTTTTATGACTTACGCCATACTCTTCTAACCACTGAGTAATTGATTTCATAACCACTTCCAATTTTTATAGATTTTATTTTATAGAATTATGTAGCACATAGCGTTTTACACTAACACCTACCTAGATACAACTAACAGTTGTTCAATAACATAGACTAAAGATCAACACCATCCAAAACAGGCGTTGGTTTTCTCTCTTCATCTAATGCGACAAATTTAAATGAACCAGAAATTGCTTTGTGTTTATCATCTTTGTGCATGCCTTCAACAAAAACATTCACATCTACAACTAAGCTGGTACGCCCTAATGTACTAACGTTAGCAACTAATTCAACAATAGAACCAGCTGGAATTGGTTCTTTAAAATCAACTCTATCTGACGATATTGTAACTAGAGACTTACGACAAAATCGAGTAGCACAAACAAAGGCAACTTCATCCATCCATGCTAAGGCTTCACCACCGAATAAGGTATTATGATGATTTGTTCTGCCAGGGAAAACCGTTTTTGTGGTATAAGTAGTAGCGTAGTTTATGCGAGCTTGGACTTTTTCAGAGTGTTCCATTCATCTTCTTATTTAATTAATACAGTTGAAAAGCATTATAAGCGCACATACTACTAAGGTGTAATTTAAATTTAACTCATTTCTAATTAAAGCAGAGATCAATGGCTTCCATCAAATATAAAGTATCGATAGAAAACCCACTTAAACATCAATTCCGTATACAAATATCCTTTGTGCCGAATACTGATAAGTTGATGCATATTTCGTTACCCAACTGGATCCCGGGCAGTTACATGATCCGTGACTTTGCTAAGCATGTTTTAGAATTAAAAGCACATGATGCATCTGGCGAACTAGCTATTGAGACCATCAGCAAAAATCGTTTTGCCATTAGCCATAATCAGCAAGAAGTAACCGTAACTTATCTATATTACGCCTTTGATATGAGTGTACGAAAAGCTTACCTAGACCAAGAGTTTGGTTTTATAAACCCAGCAAGTGCCCTATTTTGTGTTGACGAACTTAAAGAGCAAACGTGTTTGGTGGAATTAGAAAAATCAAGCAATCCAATTATTGCTAAATGGCAACCAGCATCAGGGTTAACTGGCGTTGAACATAACGATAGTTTTGCCTGGGGACATTACAGCGCAAAAAACTATTTAGAATTTACTGACTACCCTATTTTGTTTGGTGAATTAGATATTGCTGAGTTCGAAGTAGCTAATACGCCGCACTTTTTAGTTACTGTCGGCCAACATTTTGGCGACTTACAACGTGCAGCCAAAGACTTAAAACCATTATGCCAATATCATATAGATATGTTTGGTGGACTGCCTAAGGGTGTCGACAAGTATTTATTCTTAACTATGGTAACAGACAGTGGCTTTGGTGGTTTAGAACACCTTAATTCAACCGCATTGGTATGTAGTCGTTTTGACATTGTTAAACAAGAGCAAGAAATTGACGATAATTACATTACTTTTTTAAGCTTGTGTAGCCACGAATACTTGCATACTTGGAACGTAAAACGCCTTAAACCAAAAGAGTTTATTCCGTACCAATTAGAGCAAGAAGTGTATACCAAACAACTTTGGTTTTATGAAGGCATGACATCTTACTTTGATGACTTAAGTTTGCTTGAAACCAACACAATTACTCAACAAAAGTATTTAGAGATATTGGCTAAAACCTTTACTCGTATAGAGAAAGGTCAAGGCCAATTACGTCAATCAGTTACTGAAAGTAGCTTACATACTTGGACTAAGTTTTATCAACAAGATGAAGCAGCTCCAGATCAAATTGTTAGTTATTACCAAAAAGGCGCCGCTATTGCCTGTTTAATGGACTTGATCATTAAACAAGAAAGCCAAGGAAAAATCGCATTAAAAAACTTAATGCAAAAAGCTTGGGACTTATATGGCAAAGAACAAATTGGTACAACTCAAGAACAGCTTGAAGATTTGTTTAAATCCTTTATTGGTATTCAAAACCATGATTTATTAGATGATGTTTTATACAACACCAACAAAATTGATTTAACAGCGGCCTTTACACGTTCTGGCATAGAATTAAGTTATCAATCACAGCAAAACGCGACACATGCTCAAGGCATTGTAGAAAACTCAACAAACAATTGGTTAGGTTGTGTGGTTGCTCTTAATAACGGTAACTTAGTGGTTAAGCAAGTGCTAGAGAACAGTCCTGCAGAACAAGCAGGCATAGCGGTTAATGATCATTTAATTGCGATAGATAACTTTAGGTTAAACAACTTAAATATCGAAAAAGTATTAAGTACGGTCAGTAGTAAAACTACAACGGTGCATTACTTTAGAAAAGATAAGCTGTATCAAGCACCTTTAACGGTCGAGGAATCACCAGAGTTTGTAGCTAGCTTAACAATTAAAGATGCAGAAAAAGCTAAGCTTTGGTTAGGCTAAACCAATTAGATTTAACTTGAAGATTAAAAACCAACTAACATAACGAAAAAAAGCGAACTTAAGTTCGCTTTTTGTTTATTTGCCATTCAACATTTATGGTAATAAAAGTTGCGGGTCGAGTCTGCGATTAAACCAGTTTAAACGCCAGTCTAAATGAGGCCCAGTTACGCGGCCTGTAGCGCCAATCTCAGCAATTAATTGACCTTGCTCTAGCACATCACCAGCTTTAACATGCAATGCACTTAAATGTATGTAAGTTGTGGTTATTCCCATACCGTGATCAATAATCAAAGTACCACCTGAATAATATAAGTCAGGCTCTGCCAACATCACTTTACCTGACCAAGGTGCAATAACCTTAGTGCCTGTTTTAGCAGCGATATCCAGACCAAAATGTGGGCGTTTTGGAACGCCATTAAATACACGCTGACTACCATAAACACCGCTTGTACGGCCTTGGGCCGGTTTAGTTACGCTATTAGTAAAGTCAGTTCTAAATGATAAACCAGCCCTAGCTTGTTTAACTATCGCAGAATCATTACGAATACGTTTTAATACGCTCTCAGGAGGTGAAACGTACTTACTCGCAACTCCATTTACTTTATCGACTTTATATTCACGCTGAACAATATCTAAATTTAACTGCTCTTGTGTGCCATCTTTATAACTTATTTTAAACACAGACTGAGCTTTTGCATCACGGCCAAAGCCAAAAGCAAACAATTTAGTGTTTGGATGAATTGGTACTTTAACGTCATCTATTGAAGCTTTTTCAATTGGCTTAGTGGCATTACCTACAATAAGGCCACCTTGAATAAAGTCACCCGATAAAGTTACATTTTGACTTTGTGCATTTACTGCAAAGATAAATAACAAACTCATAATAAAAACAGCTCTACTGATAAGAGTTTTATTCCGCATAAGCAATGGCTCCTTTGGCAACACCTTCATAAGCAATGACTTTATAAGTGTTATCTGGATATTGGGCCTTCATTCTATCGGCTATATATTGAGCAATCAACTCTACAGTTGTATCTACAGGCATGATATATACATCGTCTTGTTCCAAGGCTATTTCAAACTTACCTTGTGACGATTCATATTTAAATGCAACTTGTGAATCACTGCATTGGATAAACTCTAAATTTGCATTATTTACTTTGTCTTCAATTGTCGCCACGTAAATATCAGCCCATTCACGAGAGAAGGCTTTTTCTAACTTAGGGCTTTTCATGCCATTTTCAAAAATTTGAATTCGAGAGCGATGACCATGAGCAATGCGTTGACAATTACCGTCATGTTTTTTAAGGCCATGAGTATAGTGGTAATGAAAACCGCTAATGTCTTCTGGGCGTAAGGACAGTTCTACTTTTTTTACGTTATCTGGCAGTTGAGGTTTAATAACCGATGCTAAATGCAAAATAACATCATTCATCGATACCGTATCGGCATCAATAAAGCAAAATGCATCGTCAGGGCTAGAAATAGCGATTTGCTTGCCCTGCTGGTCTTCAAAGTTAATTTTTATGTAGTTGCTGTTTTCAACATGCGTGATGCTACAACCAGCATATTCAGATGGAACAACTAGCTTATGATCAACGGTATCGTCGATAATACGTTTTACTTGTTTTTTAACCTTTCCAAAATCCAACACCATGTTTTGCTCATCTAGCTCACCATGTAATGTCAAATCCACAATCCAACTTTCACCCACCATGCCTCTTTGAAGGCACAAATAAGAAAAATCGATCACGGTTAGGTCATTAACAAATAATTGCATTTTACACTCTCAACAAAATAATTGGCTGTATTATACGAGCTTACAACACTTCTCGCATTAATTGTTTTAATCTGCTAGTTACTTTATGTTAAATTAATTTAAAAATGATTAATAATTAATCGTTAAATTGAGTATTTTATGGCAATGAAGAAAATAGTCAGTCGTTCGTCTTTAATAGAGTTAGCACCATACGAATTTGGATTATCAGCTGCAGATATTAAATTTCGCAGAAAAAATGAATTTATTAGCGGAGCTATTGGTGAATTGCCATTTACTGAAGTTTGGCCTGAGCTGTGGTTAATTGATGATGCACACTTTGATCAAGCCCAGCAAATATGCCAACGTATCGAACAAGAAGTAAATCAACAGCAAGTTGATTGGTCATGTGTTGGATGTGAAGAAGAAAATGCCAATAGCTTTGAGTTTTGTTGGTCTTGTGGTGAATTACGCAGAGTTTAACCACTTTATTCAAATTAAATATAAAAAACTATTTACTTATCACTTTGATTTATATATAGTCGCGACTGTTATATATTCTTATCTTGTCTATCTAACAAATTACCTCTTGGTAATTTAGTTATGTCTTTCCCTTTCACAGTCAGTCATCACTCAAAACATTAAGCTTAGTTGTTGTTAAGTATTCGAATTGCAGATCTGTATATCTTATTTAAGATATTAATTTGGTTCAGAATAGTCAGTTATAAATGAAAAAAAATCTCGATTAAACAATAGTAAAGCTTTTCTAAAACAAGCGTATATGAAGTACGCAATTTTAAGAGAGTATTATTATGTCTTATACATATAATGGTGCGGAGTATTCAGTTACATCACCCGTACAATCTATATCTGTTAATAAACAAAATATTGTTATTACAGATAAAACTGGTTCACAATTATTTAAATTCACCAATACGCGTGACTCTAAATCATTTTTAGCTTGGGTTTACCAAGCTTAGAAATAAGTGACCTAGAGATCCTGAACTCAAATTATTGATTTCAGGATCTATTAAACCTTTCTCATACCACGCTTTTCAAAACCTCAAATCAACACACTTTAAAAATGTTAACTAAACTTGTGTTAGTCATGTTTATTTAGTTTCACTTCTATTGCAGTAACATCCCACAGTATCAGCAACAATTGCAGCGCCAGGCATTTTATTAGTCTTATTCAATATAAATGACTCAACAATACCACGGCCAACAGAGCAAGAATATCCGGCTGAATATGGCCCAAAGTATATTAGCTTTCCTGAGTCGCCAAATACGGCAATTGCGGGGGTTGAAGGTATTATTGGAAGAATGTTATTTTCAGCTTCAAAGCTCACAGAATCCACGTCTATAACCTTATTAGCGTAACCTTGTTGTTTGGCTAACACTTGCACTGAGTCGATATGTTCTTTTGCTATCGAGTTACAAGCGCACCCTTTCTCATTAAAATGAAAAACCGTATTATTAATACGGTTAAATTGGGTTTTCATTTGTTTCGCAAAAACAACATCAAATTCGGTGTTTGCGGTTTGACTTAATAGTTTACTGCCGGGGTCAAAGGCTTTCACCGATGACACCGACAAATAAACTAACCCAGCTAACATGCTGATAAACCATAAAAACACAACTACATAGATTAAGTTACTCTTTATTCTCATAAAATGGTGATCATACGATGAATTTTTCAAGCTCATCGTTTAGTCCATCAATTTGCTGTTTAAGTTGACTAATATCTACTTGAACTTTTGCCATGCCTTCACTCTGTTCTGTTGAAGTTGAATGTAACCCTTGCGTTGAACTGGATATATCATTTGACACAATTGCTTGTTCTTCAGCTGAGGTCGCTACTGAATTAATGTTATCAGCAACGGTATCTATTTGTTCAATTACTGACGCCATTACTTTTGACATATCATCAGACGCATGAACAGCAACATCAACTTTTTCAATACACGAAGCCATTTGCGTTACTGATAAATTAGCATCCTCAGTTAATGAATTAACCACTTCACGAATACTTTCCGCATTTTCACGAGTTTTAGTCGCGAGTTGACGAACTTCATCCGCCACAACGGCAAAGCCTCGACCATGCTCACCAGCACGTGCTGATTCAATTGCAGCATTTAGAGCTAATAAGTTAGTTTGATCTGATATAGAAGTAATTGAGCTCATTACATCTGCGATTTGATCACATTTGGCAGATAAATTTTCTATTGTTGTAGCAGTCGAAGAAATATCATTTTTAAGCAAAGTAATATTTTTATTGGAGTCTACAATAATCCCACTCACTTCAGTGGTATTCTCTTTCGCCAGTTTGGCACTATTACTTACTTCAACAGTACGACTTGCCACGTCATTATTTGTAACTGTCATTTCCTCTATTGCCGTTGCAATCAAATCAACTTGCTCTGCTACATGCTCAGTTGACTCAGACATAGTAACCGCGGTGTCGGCAACGCTTGAAGATGTATCATAAGCTCGTTTAGCTATCGTTTTTGCATGCTCTATTAAGGTTTTAAAAGAGGTCAATAAACGGTTAAATTCAGTAAGTTCCATACTCACTTTATCTTGGTTCAAAGATACTGATAAATTAAATACCCCTTCCTTATCAAACACTTCACCTACAGTATTACAAATATTTAACCCTGTTAATGCTTCTTTATGACTGTCATTAGCTATGTACATTAAAGCTGCACCTTCCATCACAGCAAATAACGCATGTATTACTAAAATATAAAAGTAAACATTGTCTTGTTCAAAAATGTAAAAAGGCATACTTTGGCTTTGTAGAATAAAAAACAAAACATGATGTACAGCAACAACTAGAACACTGGTTAGAATGACCTTCCAATCTCTATAAAATATTAATAATGCTAATAAAGAAAAGATTTCAAAATGGATTTCAGCAAGGCCGCCAGCTTGATGTATATGAACAGCCGTTATTAATTGAATTGCAATCGCGACAGTATGACGAGTAATTGCGGCAAAAGGTTTAGTCGCAATAAGAAATAGTGGCAACGCTGTTATCAAGCCACTGAGTAAAAGCGGTGCGTATCCCGTTTGAGCAAAGTACGCAATAATAAAGCCAAATAAAAACTGGCCTGTTAATACCCAGAAGAATAGCTTATTCGCTTTTTCAATCCAAGGATAGTTGTTCATAGAAGCTCCATAAAAATTCAAGATGTTAATAATTTAAGTGAAATAATTTATACACTAATAAAGACTTATATTAGGTATGAGTATTGGATCCTTCCATAGGTTATTAGTACAGGTAACCATAGTTAGTAATAACGACCGGTAACCGCATAGAGTATGCTTACAATAATGTGCAACACTATCGGCCTCAAAACGAAGAACTGTTGTTTTAATTTACCATGTACCTGTATTAGGCATAGACAGCCATGGTTCTTGTGGTATTAAATCTTCATTTTTTTGTAGCAATTCAATTGAAATGCCATCTGGTGATTTGATAAATGCCATATGACCACAACGAGGTGGACGATTAATAACAACACCGACATCCATCAACTTCTGACAAGTTTGGTAAATATCATCTACTGCAAATGCTAAATGGCCAAAATTTTTACCACCAGCATATTCCTCTTTATCCCAATTATAAGTTAGTTCAATAGTTGGAGTTTTACTAACTTTAGCTTTATCTAATTGATCTGGTGCTGCTAAGAACACTAAGGTGAATCGGCCTTTTTCATGTTCACGTCTGTCAACTTCAATAAGACCTAAATGATCACAATAGAAAGTTAACGACTCATCTAAATCGCGGACCCTAATCATACTATGAAGATATTGCATAAAAATGACACTTTTAGTTATAAAAAAAACGGTATCTATTACCGTTTTTTTAAGTTTAATTAATAAACGAGTGGGGATTAAACGCTGACTCGTTTGTATGGGCGATATTCTGGTAACCAGAACCCCTTCTCTATTCTTGCTGTTAATTCTTCATCACTGATTGTTAAAGCATGCCCTTGCTCCATTGCTATTTTAGCAACATTGAAAGCGATGGTTTTACTTAACTCAGGTAAGTCTTTTAAGTTTGGTAATAAGTTACCGTCACCTGTATTTACCACAGGTGATGAATCAGCCAAAGTCACACTGGTTGCCATTAACATTTCATCACTAATGATCTTAGCTTTAACCGCCAACACGCCTAAACCTATACCAGGGAAAATATACGCATTGTTACATTGCGCTATATGGTACGACTCTCCTTTGTATTGAACTGGATCAAATGGGCTACCTGATGCACAAATAACATCACCATCGGTCCATTCGATTATCTGTTCAGGGCGAGCTTCAATTTGTTTAATTGGATTACTCAGTGGGAATATAATCGGTGTTTTATTGCCTTTATGCATGGCTTTAATGGCTTCTTCTGTGAACAAACCAGGTACACCAGATACACCAATTAAAATCCCAGGTTTAGCATTAAGCATCACTTCTACTAGACTTGCGTATTCATCTTCAATTGACCAATCAGCCAAATTAGTTGGGTCTTGTACTAGTGCTTCCTGGAATTCACGTAAGCCTGTCATACCTTCTGTTAACAAACCAAAACGGTCCATCATAAATACTTGTGCGCGAGCTTGTTTGTCCGTTAAACCTTCACTTATCATTTGTAAAATTATTTGTTCTGCAATACCACAACCTGCTGAGCCAGAGCCCACAAACACAACATTTTGATCAGAAAGTTTCTCGCCTTTTTTACGGCAAGCAGCTAATAAAGTACCAACCGCAACGGCTGCTGTACCTTGGATATCATCGTTAAAGCAGCATATTTCATTTCTGTAACGTTTTAATAAAGGCATTGCATTTGGCTGAGCAAAATCCTCAAATTGGATCATCACACCAGGCCAACGCTTTTGTGCAGCAACAATAAACTGATCTACAAATACATCGTAGGCACTTTGGCTAATTCGTTTATGTCTCTCCCCCATATACATAGGGTCATTCAATAATTTCTCGTTATTGGTACCAACGTCTAAGGTGATTGGCAATGTATAAGCTGGGCTAATTCCACCACAAGCGGTATACAAAGATAACTTACCAATTGGAATTCCCATTCCGCCCATACCTTGGTCGCCAAGACCTAATATACGTTCGCCATCGGTCACTACGATCACTTTTACATTACGTTTTGTTGCATTACGTAATATGTCATCCATTTGGTCACGTTCCGTATATGAAACAAATAAGCCACGGTTACTACGATATATATCAGAAAAACGTTCACAGGCTTCGCCAACGGTAGGCGTGTAGATGATCGGCATCATTTCTTCAATATGACGATTTAACAGTTTAAAGAATAAAGTTTCGTTACTGTCTTGAATATTACGTAAATAAATATGCTTATTAATGGCTTCTTTAAAGCTGGAATACTGTAAATATGCTCGTTCTACTTGTTCTTCAATCGACTCATAACGCGGAGGCAGCAGCCCCATTAAATTAAAATTAGTGCGCTCTATTTTAGAAAACGCTGTACCTTTGTTTAATAGCGGTGTTTCGATTAATGCAGGCCCTGCATGATGAATATAAAGTGGGCTTTTCGGTACAAGTTCAGACATGGCAATTCCGTTGATAAACATAAAGTAATTAATAACCTGCATTTTACGGAACAAAATGCAAAATGTGAAAGCATCAATTCGATTTTGACTAATATAACAAACTGGTAATACCTGATGGAATAGGGTTTCCCCTCAATTTGTACTAAAAAACACTGCTTTTTAAAAATCTCAATAAACCATTAAAACTATATTACTCCAATAATAATAGAAGATATTCGCGTAAACAGTTGACAGTCAAGCCGTAGGAAATTAAATTGCGCCTTTATTCTATTTATTGATACTGAGAATTTCATGTTAGCCAAAAGAATCATCCCATGTTTAGACGTCCGAGACGGAAAAGTTGTAAAGGGTGTTCAGTTTAGAAATCATGAAATTATTGGTGACATAGTGCCACTAGCAAAACGTTATGCTGAAGAAGGTGCTGACGAATTAGTCTTTTATGATATTACCGCTTCAAGCGACGACCGCGTTGTAGACAAATCTTGGGTAACTAAGATTGCCCAAGTAATAGATATCCCCTTTTGTGTCGCAGGTGGAATTAAAACCGTAGAGCAAGCTGGTGAAATTTTGGCAATGGGTGCTGATAAAATATCAATCAACTCACCAGCTCTGTCTAATCCATCTTTAATTACTGAATTACATGACACCTACGGTCAACAGTGTATTGTTATTGGTATCGACTCATTCTTTAATAAAGACACAGGCGATTACGAAGTTTACCAATTTACTGGTGATGAAACTCGTACCCAAAAAACCAGCTGGAAAACCATAGACTGGGTAAAACATGTGCAACAGCTAGGTGCTGGTGAAATTGTTTTAAACTGCATGAATCAAGACGGTGTAAGAAGCGGTTACGATATCAAACAGCTTGCTGAAATTAGACAAGCCTGTAATTTACCATTAATTGCCTCTGGTGGCGCAGGTGAAATATCTCATTTTGAAGATGTATTTAAACAAGCAAAAGTAGACGGTGCATTGGCAGCGAGTGTCTTCCATAAGCAAATTATCAATATCCAAGAGCTTAAAAAGACATTATTGGAAAACGGAATTCCGATGAGAGGCTAAGAGCTGTAAGGCTGTAAGGCTGTAAGGCTGTAAGTAAAAAAACTTGAATTGGGTTGATACTCTTTTCAAGTTTTTTTGTGTCTACTTTTACCCTTCCAACTTTATATCTCTAAAACACTAATACGCGTCAGTATTAAACTAAAGCAGTTTACATATTAAGGGTATTGCTCGGTAACATTAAGTACCACGGGATTTTTTTGAGTCTCAATACTAATTGGTCCTGCCGTTGCAAACCAATCTCCCGTTTGTGGTGATGCTTGTCCAGACTTTGAAACTAGTACAATTAGCTCTAATTTTTTCGCACTTGTAATGTCTATCTCCGAAGCCATTGCATTACTTGAATCTAAACTGATCTGACTTGGCAGCTCATTTACCGTGAAGCGTTTTATCGCTAATGGTATTTTTGCACCTTGCCAAGCTCTAACATATACAAATACAGTTTCGTGACCTGTTAACTCGGATTCAATCGAACTTATGTCTAATTGCACATCAATACTTGCGAACACAGGTTTAGAGTTTACTTTAGGAATAAATTCAACCTCGGCTTTAACACTAGCTTCAATGGAGTTAGTATCGCCACTTATTCTTTCTACTAACATTCCATCAGCGGTATTTACTTTAACAAGAACCATTAAAATACAAATGATGTACGCTATTCTTTTACTCATACTTTTTCCTTAATTATATCGATCGAATTAAAGTCAGTTAATAAGAGCGTGACTGACTCTTAACGTTAAATTGACAGTTTAATCAACTTTCCGCTGTCAGTTAACAAATAAATATTACCTTCACTATCCAGTTCAATATCTCTAAAGCGTTCACCTAGGCTTTTTAAATAACGGCTTTGGCTCACTACTTTAACTGGTGTTTCACCGCTTGTATCTCCAGTGTTTGCTAACTCCACCAAACGTAACTCTTGATATTTTAGTGTGGTATTTAGTAAGTGGCCGTTTAATTGAGGAAATGCTTTTCCGTAATAAACCACCATTGACGATGGTGCGATAGACGGCGTCCAATCGACTAAAGGCTGCTGCATGCCTTCTCTTGCAGAATCCTCACTAATGATCTCGCCTGAGTAATCTACGCCATAGGTAATTTCTGGCCAGCCATAGTTAAGGCTGGGCTTAATGATATTAACTTCATCACCGCCTTTAGGGCCATGTTCATTAGAGAATAAGATGTTTCGTTTAACGTCAAAGCTTAAGCCTTGAGGGTTACGATGACCGTAAGAGTATATTTCTGAATTGCGGTTGGCTTTTTTTACAAATGGATTGTCTGCTGGAATACTTCCATCATCATTTAGTCTTATCAACTTACCTAAATCACTGGTTAAGTCTTGCGCATGATCTTTATAAGAATAGCCATCCCCTACGCCAAAGACCAGAGTATTATCTGGTAAAAATTCAATTCTACCAGCAAAGTGGTATCCACCAGCTTTCATAAATCGTGGAGAAAACAATACTTCAACTTGACTTAAAGTATTATCAATAAGCTTGGCTCTGGCTAAATGAGTGCCATTTTTATTCTTTTTTTGAGGCTCGGAGCTAACTGCAGAATATGTGAAATATAACCATTTGTTTTTCGCAAAATTAGGATGTGCTTTTACATCTAACAAACCACCTTGACCTATGTATAAAACCTTAGGTAAACCAACTATTTTGGCTGACAAAGACTTGCCATTCCAACGCCTTAATTGACCGTTACGCTCAGTTATGATGAGGTCGCCATTAGGTAATGTAGTCATCCCCCAAGGCTGGGTAAGGCCAGAAACAAAAGTGGTGGTGTTAAAACTAAACTCAGTTGCCGCATTTATATTAAACGTGAAAAAAACAACTAACAATAAATAGCGATTCATAGTTACATCCTACTTGGCTAATTTAACTCTAAAATAATCAGTGTTAGCATTAAAATAAGACCTTAGTGGCATCTAGCAATATATACCTAGGCTATCTAACTGATATTGAGCGTAAAACCAACATCCATTCTGCTTATTTATAAGTATCAATAAAGGCGTATTTAATACCTTTGGCTTCTACTTCCGCTTTTATCAAGTCAGAATACTCTTTCTTACCAGCATAAATTAAAAGTACATTATCAATCTTAACGCTCAAATCCTTCATAGCACCTCTAATATGCGCATTAGGTAATGCAGGATTAGAACTAGTAACCAATAAATTACCGCCACCCGTGTTATTAAGCTGCTCAATACTATTTCTCAACTGCTTAGCCGCACCACCGCCATCAACAGCAATTGAAGCTGCATCCGCTATAGCTCCGCGACTAGGGATGCTTAAAGTACGTAAATTAGTATACTCAGTAATCTCCATAGCTTCCTGCATAACTTGTCTCATATCAACAGTCTGAGTTGATACACAAGCCGAAATGACACTGATACATGCCAATATAGTAATGATTCTTTTCATGTTATTTCCTTGTAGTAAGCCGTAAACCGTAAACCGTAAGCCGTAAGCCGTAAGCCGTAAGCCGTAAGCCGTAAGCCGTAAGCCGTAAGCCGTAAGCCGTAAGCCGTAAG
>NZ_CANMSK010000014.1 GCF_947500655.1 uncultured Psychrosphaera sp.
ACAAGATATTTAATAAAATCAATCAACAGGGTTAATTCGAGCTTGAGGAGCAACGAACTGAATTTAGAATAAAGTACCTAAATATCAGTGGCAAACGATAGGAATTAATCTTATGAATTAATTTAATTAACTCACTTATTTATGAGCTGAGTTCAGATGTTAAATTTTAGGCAAAAAAAAGGGCATCCAAATTGGATGCCCAAAAGACTTTAAGTATTTAATATCCACAACAAGATATTAAATAAAATCAATCAACAGGGTTGATTCGAGCTTGAGGAGCAACGAACTGGGATTAGAGTAATGCATCTAAAAACCAGTAACAAACGATAGGAATTCACCTAATGAATTAATTTATTTAACTTATGAAAAGTGATGATTTTAGTGCTTGTTAAAAAATTAGCAGCCATTAACAAGCCAATAAATATTAATTCTATGTTTTAAATATGTGCTTTTTGTATAACGGTTTATATTAACGTTCGTGATAAAAATTAGATGAGAAGTTGTAATTGGTATAAATAAAAAAAGGGCATCCAAATTGGATGCCCAAAATATTACTATATATAATATCCACAACAAGATATTAAATAAAATCAATCAACAGGGTAGTTCGAGCTTGAGGGGCTGCGAACTGGGTTTAGAATAAAACACTTAAATATCAGTGGCAAACGATAGGAATTCATTTAATAAATTAATTTATCTCACGCATGACTTTGTGATTTCTCTCAAGTACTTCAATAAAAATATTTAAGGACTTAACATTTTTATCATTAAATTTTTTTTATAAAAAGGTAGGTGATGGAATGTTAAATTTTAGGCAAAAAAAAGGGCATCCAAATTGGATGCCCAAAAGATTTTAAGCATTTAACGTCCACAACAAGACATTAAACAATATCAATCAACAGGGTTAATTCGAGCTTGAGGAGCAACGAATTGAGATTAGAGTAAAGTATCTAATCTCAACTAACAAATGATAGGAATTCATTCGATGGGTGAATTAAATTAATCTATGTAAGGTACTTAATAATGGAGCATGAGTAACGAGTGTAAAATTAAGACAAAAAAAAGGCGCATTAATTAAATGCACCTATATTATGCTGCTTACAGCTTACAGCTTACAGCTTACAGCTTACAGCTTACAGCTTACAGCTTACAGCTTACAGCTATTCGTCAATGCTACGTAATAGTGCGTTAACACCAACTTTTGCACGAGTTTGTGCATCAACTTTCTTAACAATAATTGCAGCGTAAAGAGAATGGCTACCATCTTTTGATGGCAATGAACCCGGTACAACAACCGCACCAGCAGGAACCCTACCATAAGTTATTTCACCAGTTTCACGGTCAAAGATACGAGTAGACTGACTGATATATACACCCATAGAAAGTACAGCGCCTTCTTCAACAATTACACCTTCAACAACTTCTGAACGAGCACCAATAAAACAATTATCTTCAATAATCGTTGGATTAGCTTGTAGAGGCTCTAAAACGCCACCTATGCCAACACCACCAGATAAATGTACATTCTTACCAATTTGAGCACAAGACCCAACAGTGGCCCATGTATCAACCATAGTGCCATCATCAACATAAGCACCTATGTTTGTGTAAGAAGGCATAAGAACTACATTCTTACCAACATAAGAACCTTTACGTGCAGCCGCAGGAGGAACAACGCGCATTCCACCTTGTTTAAAGTCTGCTTCAGTGTATGACGCAAATTTATTATCAACTTTATCGTAAAATTTAGTTTCGCCACCATCCATAACTTCGTTGTCACGAATACGGAATGATAATAAAACTGCCTTTTTCAACCATTGATGAACAACCCATTCACCAGCAATTTTTTCAGCAACACGTGCTTTACCACAATCTAATAATTCTAACGCTTGCTCTACAGATGATTTAACTTCTGCAGTAACCGTTGTTGGTGTGATAGCATCACGATTTTCAAATGCTTGTTCAATGATCTCTTGTAAAGAGGCTAGGTTTTGTAACTCAGTCATGACTTTCCTAAATATATTATTGTTTAATCTAATTCTAATTCTTGTTTTAACGCTTCAACTAATGATGCTTTTTGTTCATCATTTAATTTAGTTCTTTCTATTGTAGATACTCTAAAAATATCTTCTGCTTTTTCACCTATAGTGGATATTTTAGCAGAGTACAGCATGATATTGTTCTGTTTAAATACTTTTGAGATCTTAGCTAAAACTCCCGGTGTATCCAGTGCCGTTAATTCCATCATGTTACTGTATTTATTTGAATCTTCTTTGAAGTTTACAGTGACTGGAATTTTAAACTGCTTAATTTGTCTTGGAATACGTTTTGAAAATGTGGAACTGCATTTACCCGTTAAGATCACGTTTTCAACTAATACTCTTATATTTTCTCTACGTTCTGCCGTTGAAATCAAAGAACCATCTTGTTCTAAAATAATAAACGTATCAATGACATAACCGTCTTTGGTATTAAGTATATGCGCATCAACTACGTTAGCATTTTTAGTGTCAAAAGTAGTTACTATATCTGCGAATAAACCAGGCTGATCTTTAGCATAGACAAATACTTGGGTGCCACCACGTACGGCAGTTTCGCTGATCAAAACTAAAGGTCGTTTGGAGCGATTTGAGTGAGCTAATAATTTCTCAGTGTGCCATTCGATATGTTTTGGAGCATGGCGGGCAAAATACAAAGT
The DNA here is from genome assembly GCF_947500655.1 of uncultured Psychrosphaera sp. Classification (GTDB taxonomy): domain Bacteria; phylum Pseudomonadota; class Gammaproteobacteria; order Enterobacterales; family Alteromonadaceae; genus Psychrosphaera. Next base: position 2,699 of record NZ_CANMSK010000014.1, read on the forward strand.
CCTCACTTGCTTCCATATTTTCTGAATTGAACCTGCAGGGTAACCGTTCTTTTCTAATAGCAGTAGAGCTTGTTCTTTATTAGCTTTTGCTGTTTCTCGCATATCTTTGACATTTTCTAACCCCTGACGCAATGCACGTTGAGTTACAAGGTAAAGATCAGCTAACAAGGTGCTTTTCCAATCATTCCAAAGATTAGTATTGGTAGCTCTTACATCAGCAACCGTTAAGCAATAAAGCAAATCTAATCGGGTCTCGTCTTTCACAATTTTAGCAAACCGGGCTATGACGTCTGGATTATAAATATCACTTTTTTGAGCGGTTACAGACATTAATAAATGATTATCCACTAGCCAGCTGATGATCTTAGTGTCAGATTTAGGTAGTTTGTGTAATTCGCCAAAACTAGTTGCATCAATAGCACCTAATTTTGAGTGATCTCCGCCGCGTCCTTTACCAATGTCGTGGAATATACCTGCGATATAAAGTAATTCTGGTTTATCTAAGCGTTTCATAATGCCGCTGCAAAGTGGAAACTCAGATTTGAATTCTGGAATTGTGAATCTATGCAGGTTTTGGATCAATCGATGAGTATGTTCATCAACGGTATACGCGTGGAATAAATCAAACTGCATTTGTCCAACGATATGACGCCAATTAGGCATGTAATAGGCCAATACACTGTGACGAAGCATTAGTGTAAATGCTTTTCCCATTGAGTTTGGGTGACGTAAAAATTCAAGAAACGCTTCTCGGCAATAAGCTAAATCTTGCAAGTCGCCCATTAAGCGACGTCGAACTTGGCGCAATAATCGAATAGTGGAAGAATGTAACTTTTCAATTTCGTCATGATCCGCAATGTGTGTGAACATTTTGATCATATTGGCGCGGTTAAAAAATACATCATCGTGTTTCGCTAACAAAGAACGTCCATGAATCGCAAAATCGTCATCAATATCGGTCACTTCTCGTGTAATACCGAGTATGGCGGAGTTAAATACTTGTAATAACATAGTGTTTAGCTCGACAACTCGCCTAGCAACACGGAAAAAACGTTTCATCATGCGTTCAACAGCGGCTTTGCCGTCATCACCAAAACCCATCATTTCGGCAACTTCTGGTTGATAATCAAATAACAAACGGTTTTCGCTGCGCTTTGCGACCACATGTAACGCAAATCGCATTTGCCATAAATAATCTTGGCACTCATTCATTTCTTGATATTCATCTGGTTGTAAATAACCATGTTTCACTAACTCGGCCACACTTTGAGTATCAAAATGTTTTTTAGCAACCCAAGAAATAGTTTGTAAATCTCGCAAACAACCGGGATTAGCCTTTAAATTAGGTTCCAAATTGTAAGAGGTTGAGTGATATCGATTATGCCTTTCTCTTTGTTCATCACGTTTTGCTAAGTAAAATTCTTTTGAGCTGATAAATTTTGAATTTGTTAGCTCATCACATAAAACTTTAAAAATATCATTATTACCAGCTAATGGGCGTCGCTCCATTAAGTTAGTCGCTATCGTAATATCTTCTTTGGCGATACTTAATGTTTCTTTTATGGTGCGAACCGAGTGGCCAACATCAAATTTCAAATCCCACAAGGTGGTAATAAATAAACTAATTTTTTCAGTTGAACTGGATGATATTGATTTTTTTGAAAGTAATAGTAAATCAACGTCCGACTGAGGATGTAACTCTTTGCGTCCGTAACCACCAACCGCAACTAAGCTTAGATTATTGTCTTGATCTAGACCTGAGTAAATCCAAACATTTTGTAAGATAAAATCAACAAATTCAGCACGAGCTCTAACCAAGTAACGAACAGGAATTGAATTGAAGTTTTGTTCACTCCAATCAGAAAACTGCTTAATACGTTCTTTGTACTCCAACAAATTAAAAGGTGTTGGTAGTGACGTTAATAATGGTGCTGGTATTTCAAATATCATCTTTTTCTCTTTGTTAAACAATAGATAGCTTTGATTAATAGATAGTTTGAATTGATTTTTTACTTTTTACACCAGTGGTTACTGGCTCATTTATTAATGTGAAATCACTCGAGGGAAATCTTCATCATTACGTAATGTTAATACCTCAACACCATTTTCAGTTACTAACAAAGTATGCTCATACTGAGCTGATAACTTTCTATCTTTAGTTACGGCAGTCCATTGATCTTTCAATACTTTTAAACGATAAGTTCCAGCGTTGATCATAGGTTCAATAGTAAAGCACATACCAGCTTTTAATTCTTCGCCAGTGCCCGCTTTGCCGTAATGAACAATTTGCGGTTCTTCATGGAAACCTTCGCCAATACCATGTCCACAAAAATCACGAACAACAGAATAGGATGCCGCTTCTGCGTGTTTTTGTATGATTTCACCAATGTCACCTAGACGACAACCTGGCTTTACAATTTTAATGGCTTTATAAAGGCACTCTTGTGTCACTTTAGCAAGACGTTTAGCTTGGATGTTTGGTTCGCCAACAAAAAACATTTTTGATGTATCACCATGAACGCCATCTTTGATAACGGTAACATCAATATTGACTGAGTCACCATTTTTTAACGGTTTATCATCGGGGATACCATGACAAATAACGTGATTGACTGACGTACAAACCGATTTTGGAAAAGGCGGGTAACCATAATTTAATGGGGCTGGAATACAACCTTGAACGTCAACAATGTAATTATGACAAAGGGTGTTTAATTCATCGGTAGTAACCCCGACTTTTACATGCTCACCAATCATTTCTAATACTTCTGCAGCCAACTTTCCGGCGATGCGCATTTTTTCAATTAGTTCAGGTGTCTTAATTATTGCTGACATAAATATTTCTCTCTGTTTCGACACAACTTTTAGGGAAAAAGCCTAAAATGTTAAAAAATGAACGATTTTATTGGCAATTAGTTGTGTTTGCTAAGTCTCTTATGGTATAAAGCGCGCCTTATTTTTACAAAGGTTTTTTAAGTTTTTACTTAAATCATTTTTAAAAAAGTAAGTAAGCTAAGTTATTAGCGTAATAAATAGCACATTAATTTAAATTAAATAACACACATATATCGACACATTCCCCGGGGTGCTGAAGCGTTGTAAAACGCCAAAGTCGGATAGGAATGGGATATATGGAGGCCTAACCCCATTAGAGGAAATTAAAATGGCAAACGTATCAATGCGTGACATGCTACAAGCTGGCGTACACTTCGGTCACCAAACTCGTTATTGGAACCCTAAAATGAAACCTTTCATTTTCGGCCCACGTAACAAAGTTCATATCATTAACTTAGAGAAAACAGTTCCAATGTTCAACGAAGCGTTGGATTTTATTAAGACTGTTGCAGCTCGTAAAGGTAAGATCTTATTTGTTGGCACTAAGCGTGCGGCAAGCGAAGCTATCAAGGAAGCAGCTATCTCTTGTGATCAATACTACGTTAACCATCGCTGGTTAGGTGGTATGTTGACTAACTGGAAAACAGTTCGTCAATCAATCAAACGTCTTAAAGACTTAGAATCACAGTCTGACGACGGCACGTTTGAAAAGCTTACTAAAAAAGAAGCTTTAATGCGTACTCGTGAAATGATTAAGCTTGAAAAAAGCTTAGGTGGTATCAAAAACATGGGCGGGTTACCTGACGCGATCTTCTTGATCGATGCAGATAATGAGCACATCACTATTGCTGAAGCAAATAACTTGGGTATCCCAGTTATTGCTGTTGTTGATACTAACTCTAACCCAGACAACATTGATTATGTTGTTCCAGGTAACGACGATGCGATTCGTGCAATTCAACTTTATACTTCATCAGTTGCTAATACGATTAAAGAAGGTCGTAATAACAATCTTGAAGTTCAAGCTGAAGATTTTGTAGAAGCATAATAATTGTCTTAAATCATTCGTGATTTATAAAGACAATGTATAGGGTCATTAATTTGACCCTATTTTCCAAATTAATAGGTTAGTGCACTTGATAAGTGCGGTAACAACAATGTGAGGATACCCTTATGGCAGTAACTGCTGCATTAGTTAAAGAACTACGTGAACGCACTGGCGCGGGCATGATGGATTGTAAGAAAGCGTTAACTGAAACTGATGGTGACATCGAGTTAGCAATTGAAAACATGCGTAAAAATGGTCAAGCTAAAGCTGCCAAAAAAGCAGGTAACATTGCTGCTGAAGGAACAATCATTATTAAAGAAAATAATGGTGTTGCTGCGCTAGTTGAAATCAACTGTCAAACAGACTTCGTTGCTAAAGATAAAAACTTCTTAGCATTTGCTAATTCTGTTGCTGACGCTGCTATTGCATCTACAACGACTATTGAAGCTCTTCAAGCTGAATTCGAAGAAGCTCGTGTAACTTTAGTTACAAAAATTGGTGAAAACATCAATGTTCGTCGTCTTCAATACATTGAAGGTAGTGCACTAGCATCATACCGTCATGGTGACAAGATTGGTGTTGTTGTAGCTGGTGAAGCAGACGCTGAAACGCTTAAGCACATTGCTATGCACGTAGCTGCAAGCAAGCCTGAGTTTGTTAACCCAAGCGACGTTCCAGCTGAAGTTGTTGAGAAAGAAAAACAAATCCAAATCGAAATCGCGATGAATGAAGGCAAGCCTGCTGAAATCGCTGAAAAAATGGTTATTGGTCGCATGAAGAAATTTACTGGTGAGGTTTCTCTTACTGGTCAAGCGTTCATCATGGAACCTAAGAAAACTGTTGGCGATATCCTTAAAGAAAAAGGCGCTACAGTAACTTCATTTGTTCGTTTAGAAGTTGGTGAAGGTATCGAGAAGAAATCTGAAGATTTCGCAGCTGAAGTAGAAGCTCAAATTGCTGCTGCTAAAGGCGCATAATTTCTTTTAGAAATTAACTCATACAAAAAACCGCACTCATGTGCGGTTTTTTTTATTGGGTTTTTAGCCAAATCAAATGTGACAAACGTTTATTAAACTTTTATTTCTTGGTAGTTGAGCTGTAACCCTTCAATATTTAATACTCTACTTTCAATTGTATTCTTAGCTATATTTTTAATGTTGCCATTGTTGTTCGGATTATAAATAACTGAAAGCTTATAATCATTGTAAATAGTGAGACTAAAGTGACTTAAATCATCAAGTTTTAATTGATTTATAATATCAACTTTTAAAATGTCTAAATAATTCGAAATTGTATATTTCGCATAAGACTCTTTTAATGTCCATAATGTGTAAAAACTTGATATTAGTTCAACGTTTTTTTCATTTTCGTGAAAGAGTGTTGCAGTATTTTGTAAAACCGTTCGTTTAGGATCTTCAAATTCTACATCTATACCAATCCTTCCTTTTTCATTTGCAAAAATACAAATACATTCTTTGCTATGAGATATAAAATATAAATACTTAGATTTTTTTTGTTTATATTCCACGATTAATGCTTGGTTTTGTGAACAAAATTTAACATTAATATCATTCATTTTAACATCTGGAAATGCTATTTTTTTTATTAAAATACGACTTAATATAAATTGAATTTTAGAGCTTTTTCTTTTTTTATTGGATAGTGTTTTTAATTCTCGAGTCGATAGGTTTTTTGTAAGTTCTTGAAAATAATAAAAGTATTTTTTTTTGTTGAATTTTATTGTATATAATTCATTCATGTACTACACCCCCTCTGTTGGATTAAAATAATATCTTGTTCTTATTACTAATTAATAATAAAATAAAGAATAAGTAGTATTGGTTATTTGAGGCCAAATGGAATTGAGAATAAAAAATTGGTCGTTTGTTGAAACTTCAAATTTAACTAAGTTTAATTGTTGTAATATGACTAACACTCATATTGTAAATTCTTTAGATATAAAAGATATACCTTCATTATCAGTTATTCCTAGAATGAAGAAAAGACGTTTAAGTACGTTTAGTCAATTAGCATTATCAACGGCCTTAGACATCACTATTGAAAGTGATTGTGTGTCCGTTTTTTCATCCAGACATGGCGATTTACATAAAACGAATCAACTGCTGAAAGTTGTAGCAGGTGAGGAAGCGCTTTCACCTACCCAATTTAGTCTTTCTGTACATAATGCTGTGAGTGGTCAGTTTGGTATTTTAACGAATAATAAAGCGGCTTCAAGTGTTATTGCCGGAGGTATTAATAGTTTTCATTATGCGCTTATAGAAGCTTATGCTCTACTGCTTGAAAATGAAGAAGTTCTAGTTGTTCATACCGATACTGAATTACCAGAAAATTACAGTCAATTTGAAGATGAACTTCAAGTATCACATAGTTTAGCTATATTATTATCTCGTATAGAAGGGGTTCCTTTGCAGTTAACGCCTATAGATACATCTGGTGTAATAAGTGATCCTAAACTCACCCCTGAAAAAGTATTACCCCAAGCTATCCAATTTTTTAATTACTTAATTAGTGATGATACTGAGATTGAAATTTCTAATAAATGGAAGTGGAATAAAACTAATGATAAAAATTAATAAAATTTGGCGACAATTTGCAACTATTTTTTGTTTTTCTACTTTTGCATTTGGCTCGTTTTTTCTATCGTTTTTGGTATTCCCATTACAACGTATATTTGTGAGTAAAAATAAACGTAAAAGAACGGCCCAATTAACAGTGCATTATTCTTTTCGGATGTTTATAAAGTTAATGAGTTCTCTAGGTGTCTTAAAAGTTGATACGCTAGGTGTTAAGGATTTTAATGATATTAAAGGAAAGGTTATTATTGCTAATCATCCATCATTGATTGATGTTGTAGTGTTAATAGCTAGCATAAAAAATGCTGATTGCATTGTAAAAAATGAATTATTTAAAAATAGATTGTTAAAAGGGGTGTTTGACGCGACAGGTTATATTAGTAATTCAGACCCTGAACTATTGATTGCTGCATGTAAATCATCCTTGGATAGTGGCAATAATATAATTATATTCCCAGAAGGAACCCGAAGTGAAAAGGGAAGAGATATCACCTTTAAAAGGGGGGCTGCTAACATAGCAATTAGATGTCGAGCCCATTTCTTACCATTAGAAATTTCGGTTTCGCCAAGTACATTATCAAAAGAAGATAAATGGTTCAGTACACCAGAGAGAAAATTTGATTTTGTTCTGAAAACCAATGAAGAAATCGACTTATCAAGCTATTTTGATGAACCCAATTTACCATTAGCTATTCGACAGGTAACAGCTGATGTTGAAAGCTATTTTAAAAGGAAACTGCAGTACAATGAGTGAGATAAAAGTAGAATTAAAAAAACTAATTATTGATGTTCTAGATCTTGAAGATGTCAGTGTTAGTGAAATCATAGATGATGAGCCTCTTTTTGTTGACGGCTTAGGATTAGATTCAATTGATGCCCTTGAATTAGGACTCGCTATCAAGAAAGAATATGGCATTAAGCTAGATGCAAACTCAGAAGATACAAAACGTCATTTTGCTTCAATAAATGCGTTAGCTGAATTTATAACAAGTCAATCATAGGAAGTTTATTCATGAAAAGTAAAGAAGAAGTATTCACGGCACTAAAAACAATTTTAGTTGATGATTTTGAAATTGATGCTGATGAAATTACGTTAGAAGCAAACTTATATGAAGAATTGGACTTAGATAGCATAGATGCAGTTGATCTGGTTGTTAAGTTACGTGATATCACGGGTCAAAAAATTGAGCCTGAAATATTTAAACAAGTAAGAACTGTTCAAAATGTTGTTGATGAAGTCTACGCATTAGTATCTGCTAACTAAATGAATTCAAACCTGTTTAAAATACTGATTTTTATACTTATTGCTTGCTACCCACTTTTTATATTTATGGGGTTGAAAGAGGTAGGTGTTAGGTTTGCTGGATTAGTATTTACAGTTTTGTTAGTTGCTCGTGTCTTTATGGGGATGCGTAGTGTTAGTTATTTTGTATTAGCGTTGCTAGGATTTATTCCAATACTGTATGCGATTATATCTAATGATGTTATTGGATTAAAATTTTATCCAGTGGTCATTAGTTTGTCTATGTTGGCAATGTTCTCTTATTCATTATATAGCCCTCCAACAATGGTGGAACGAATTGCTCGTCTTACGGAGCCTGATTTGCCGCCATCTGGCGTTGAATATACTCGTAAGGTAACGATTGTTTGGTGCATATTTTTCATATTGAATGCGTGTTGTGCGTTTTATACCGCAATGTACAGTTCAATGGAAATATGGACGTTATATAATGGATTAGTTTCTTATATATTGATGGGATGTTTAATGGCTGTTGAATGGCTAGTTCGGTTGAGAGTTAAATCTCGTGGTTGATAATGTGTCTATGTATATTTATAGAGCCTCTCAAACTGCTGGTATGCATTCTTCTGTTGGATTTATATCTTATAGTGACTGGTGTAAAAAAGTTAACCACCTCGCGGCCAAATATCGGAAATCGGATGCGGAAAATTGGCTGCTATTTGATATAGATAGTTATCAATTTTCACTTCAGTTTTTTGCAATGTTAGTGGCTGGGAAGAATGTTTTTTTACCACCAAATCAACAACCAGAAACTATTAAACAATTAGAAAAATTGGTTGATGCAAACAGTAGCGATATATTCGATAGTTCCATGAATTTAATTATTACTGAGAATGAGTCCGCTGAATTTGCAATTAATAAGCAACAGCAAGTGACAATTTTTACGTCTGGTTCATCAGGTCAACCTAAATTAATCGTTAAGCATGTTTGGCAATTATTAAATGAAATAAATGAATTGCAACAACTTTGGGGCGAGGAAGTAGATGAGCAAATCACTTTGTCTTTTGTTTCTCATCAACATATTTATGGTTTGTTATTTAGATTAATGTGGCCTGTTTTAAGTCATAGAGATTTGGTTGTAGAACAATTTGAATACCCAGAACATCTAGTGGCAAAAGCTCTAGAGTTTAATCGGTCCATTTGCATCGTGGGCAGTCCTGCACACTTTACTCGTCTTGTTGGAAACAACGTTTTAGCTGATTTGAATGATTCATTAGGCTTGATTTTTTCATCGGGAGGTAATTTGCCCACGGATAAAGCCGTTGCCTTGAATCATGAGTTAAGCGTAAATATTGTAGAAGTATTTGGTAGCTCAGAAACTGGTGGGATAGGATGGCGACAACAAGCTGAACCTCATTGCACTCAATGGCAGCCATTTTCTACTGTTAAAGTAAGTTACGATACTAAAAGCCAACAATTAAAGATCAAATCAAATTATTTGCAAGATGTTGATAGTTGGTATCTATGCGATGACCGTATTGATTTAGATGAAAATGGTAAATTTAATTTACTCGGCCGAATTGATCGAATTGTTAAAATAGAAGAAAAACGTTTGTCATTAGACGAAATGGAACAACAACTCTCAGCTCATACTTTTGTTAAAAATGTTTTTGTAACACTATTACAAAATACTAGGGTGCAAGTTGTGGCAGCTGTTGAATTGTCTGAGTTAGGACAAGAAAAATTAGCTTTAGATGGTAAGTTAGCCATTAACAATCAGTTGAAAAGTCATTTAACTCAAACGTTTGAAAGAGTGACATTACCTAAAAAATGGCGCTATGTAGATACTCTACCTTACAATGCGCAAGGAAAACTCATTAAGTCAGAAGTAGAAGAGATGTTTAATCATGGTAATTAATCCAACGATAACTGAAGTTATGGAAGAAGAAAATGGTTGTAAATTAGCATTGTTTATACCTAAAGATTTGGAATATTTTTCAGGGCATTTTAATGGCTCCCCAATCCTAGCCGGTGTCGTCCAACTTGACTGGGCTATAAAATTTGCTAAGGAATATTTACCTTTTGATAGTTTTATATTTGACCGAGTTGAGGTGTTAAAGTTTCAGGTGATCATACAGCCTGAAGATAATGTTATTCTGGAACTAATTAAAGTATCAGAGAAGAAATTTAAATTTTCATATATTTCAAATAAAGGGAAACATGCATTCGGGCGGGTTATTTTAAAATGAATTTGTCTGGATATTGTTTCATAATACCGAATTATAACCATCACTTAAAAATAGAAGAGACCATACAAGAGTTAAGTGGTTTTGATATACCTATTATTATTATTGATGATGGTAGTGATCAGCAAACTAAAGATGTGCTCAATCAAGTAATAAAGCATTTTAGTTGCGTATCTATGATCACCCACGAAAAGAACCAAGGCAAAGGGGCTGCGGTAATTAATGGTTTAGTCAAAGCCCGTGAGATTGGTTGCACACATGGAATTCAAGTTGATGCAGATGGGCAACATAATTTATTAGATATTAAAAAGCTAATAAAATGCTCAAACGATTTTCCAAAAGCACTCGTCAGTGGGCGCCCTATTTATGATGATTCCGTTCCTAAGAGTCGCTTGTATGGCCGATATATAACGCATTTTTGGGTTTGGGTTGAGACACTATCGTTTAAAGTTATTGATAGTATGTGTGGTTTTAGAGTTTATCCAGTTGAAGCTAGTGTGAAGCTAATTAATGATGTGAAAATTGGTACAGGAATGGATTTTGATACCGATATAATGGTGCGATTATTCTGGCGTAATGTTGAGATGAAGTTTATAGCAACTAAAGTGATTTACCCAGAAGACGGGTTATCACATTTTAATGCGTTGAATGACAATATATTAATCTCTTGGCTACATACTAGGTTGTTTTTTAAGATGTTATTGATTTTTCCTTATTTAATTTTAAACAAATGGAGAAAAAATTAGAATGGATGAAAAACAACGTCATTGGTCTGCAACTGAAGAACGAGGCAGCTCATTAGGAATAAAATTATTAGCATTTGTTTACCGCTATTTAGGTCGTTGGTTATGCAAGTTACTCTTAGTGCCAATTATTTTTTATTTCTACCTTTCTGGTAAAGTTGCACGTAAAGCATCAATCGATTATCTAACCAAATCAAAAGCTAACGGGGTAAATGTTACACCGAGTTTCTGGGGTGGCTTTAAACACTTTATGCAATTTGGTTATTCTATTTTAGATAAAATTGATGTGTTAATTAACCATATCGATTTAGACGATTTGGTCTTTGAAGGTCAAGAACATTTAGATGAGTTATATAACAAAGGGCAGGGGTGTATTTTATTTGGCTCTCACCTAGGGACCTTAGAAATTTGTCGAACCATAGGCCGTAGACGTAGAAATAAACGCATTAATGTTTTGGTATCAACTCCTCACGCGAACAAAATAAATCAACTTTTAAAAAATTTAGATCCAACTGTCGATGTTGATTTAATTCAAGTCACAGAATTTGGTGTCGACCTTGCCATTATACTTAAAGAACGAATTGAGTTAGGTGAGATGGTGGTTATTGTTGGTGATAGAACATCAATCAGTAATTTTGGCCGTGTGCATTACGTTAACTTTATTGGTCATCCTGCACCTTTTGGTGAAGGTCCATTTGTTTTAGCTGGGTTGTTAGATTGCCCGGTTTTATTATTATTTTGTTTAAAAGATGATTCTAAATTTAAGATCATTTTTGAGCCTTTTGCTCAAACATTAAAATATCCTAGAAAAGATAGAAAAGAGTTATTGGATGGTGCAATAACAGAGTATGCAAAACGACTTGAATATTATTGTGGTCAATATCCTTTGCAGTGGTTTAATTTTTATGACTTTTGGCTGGAAGATTCCAAGGAAAAGTTAATTAAGTAATGGAGAAATTTGTGAGTTCTAACAATATAAAAGAAGTTGTTTTTGGTGACGATAGAATATCAATAGAAGATATAGTAGCTATTTCAAAATCTGAAGCAAATGTTGCATTGTCAACTTCAGATGATTTTAAATTAAGAATAGATTCAGCTGTAACGTTTTTAGATGATTTACTTGATGAAGATGGTGTTATTTATGGTGTAACAACTGGTTATGGTGACTCTTGTACGGTAGATGTGCCTGTATCTATGGCAACTGAATTACCATTACACCTTACCCGTTTTCATGGTTGTGGTATGGGAGCTCCGTTTTCGGAACAACAATCAAAAGCTATTTTAGCTACTCGTCTTTGTTCTTTGGGACAGGGCTATTCTGGTGTTAGCTGGCCGTTATTGAATCAACTTACTGGATTTATCAATAAAGATATTTTACCAGTGATCCCTCAAGAGGGTTCTGTTGGGGCAAGTGGCGACCTAACGCCTTTATCTTATGTTGCTGCTTGTATGATAGGTGAGCGAGATGTTTATTATAAAGGTGATGTTGTTAGTGCCGAACAAGCAATAAAGCTAGAGAATATGTCTCCTTTGGTATTAAGGCCTAAAGAAGGCTTGGCTATGATGAATGGTACAGCTGTTATGACAGCAATGGCCTGTCTTGCATACAGCCGAGCTGAATATTTAATTAAATTGTGTAGCCGAATTACTGCTTTTACTAGTTTAGCGCTTAAAGGAAACTCTAATCATTTTGATGATATTTTGTTTAGTGTTAAACCTCACCCAGGACAACAAGAAGTTGCAAGTTGGATCCGAAACGATTTGAATCACCATGAGCATCCACGAAATTCAAAACGTTTACAAGATAGATATTCGGTTAGATGTGCACCACATATTATAGGCGCTCTTCAAGATAGTATGCCTTGGTTACGAAGCATGATTGAGAACGAATTAAACAGTGCAAACGATAATCCAATTATTGATGGTGTTGGTGAGCATGTATTACATGGTGGTCACTTTTATGGTGGTCATATCGCGTTAGCTATGGATACCTTAAAAAACTGTATCGCTAACTTAGCTGATTTAGTTGATCGTCAAATGGCACTATTAATGGATACTAAATTCAATAATGGCTTACCGGCAAATTTATCTGCGGCTAAAGGCGAGCGTCGTTATATTAATCACGGATTTAAAGCGGTACAAATTGGTACGTCAGCTTGGACTGCAGAAGCATTGAAACATACTATGCCGGCCAGTGTATTTTCTCGTTCTACTGAATGTCACAATCAAGATAAAGTGAGCATGGGAACGATAGCATCAAGAGATTGCCTAAGAGTATTAGATTTAACCGAGCAAGTTGTTGCTGCTGGATTATTATCTTCAGCCCAAGGGGTTAGATTACGTATTGAGCAGAATGAGTTATCAGCTGCAACATTAAGTAAAGACCTTGCATCAATGTTAGATATTATTAGTACTGATTTTGAATTACTTGTTGAAGACAGAGCTTTAGAGTCAGATTTAAGACAAACTGTAAGCAAGATTCAATCTAAGTACTGGGATTTATATAATGGCTGAAGTACCGACAAAAAAACCAAAAGCACTTGAAACTGCTATTGTGATTGATGTGCCATTTTATGATGTGGATGCTATGCATGTTGTTTGGCATGGTAACTATGTTAAGTATCTTGAAGTTGCAAGGTGTGCACTAATGGACACACTGGACTTTAATTATGCTCAAATGGAACAGTCGGGCTATATTTGGCCAATCGTGGATATGCGGATCAAGTACATAGGATCCGCTTTATTTACGCAAAAGATTAAAGTTTTAGCCACTATTGTTGAATATGAGAACCGCATAAAAATAGAGTATGTGATCACAGATACTGAAACAGGTAATGTATTAACAAAAGCCTACACAGTTCAGGTTGCACTTTCTACTGCAAGCAAGGAAATGTTGTATTCGACACCTAATGTGATGCTAGAAAAGCTTGGTGTCGCTAATGACTAGACTTTGCTTATATATCCTGTTGCCTCTTTTTTATTTGTCGTTTAGCGCTAGCGGAATTGCTAGCGTAGACTTATCTCAATTTAAGCCAATAACAAATGAGCAACAATTACCAAAATTATTAATGTCCAATCTACATAGGGCAAGTTTTGTTCAGACAAAAAAGTTAGCCGCATTAAAAAGACCGATTATCTCCTCTGGTGAGTTAGTCGTGAATAAAGATTTAGGTTTACTTTGGTATACAGAAAAGCCACTTAATTCGATTTTAAAAATCACGAAAGATGGCATATATGATATTGAATCAAATTTTAATCCGATTAAGCAAACCGTTGTAACTAATAATCAAAGCTTTAATGAATTTTTATTCGCTGTTTTAAATTTAAATTGGCAGTTTATTCAACACGAGTTTAGGATTTATCAGTCAATTCAAGAACCTAAAGAGTTTTTGTTGTTACCGGTTAATTCTGAGATGTCGAAAGTCTTTTCTAATTTTAGAATGATGGTGGGCGATCAAATTGAACAGATAATTTTGTGGGAAAATAATAGTAATAAAACGACTATTGAGTTTACTAACTTACCCACATCAGCTTTGTCTAAAAAGGAATTAGAATACTTTGTATTGGACAAATAAACATAGGCTTTATGGTTTTGTTAGTTTTATATTTATCCTTTTATTTATGGGATGGTATGGACAAAAAAACGTAAATTTTGATTCAGACCTTTTGGCTCTGTTGCCAGTAGATGAAAATTCGAAAGTTGTACAGCAAGCAATATTTGATGATTCAGCAAATAAAGTTTTCTTTTTAATTTCAGAGAATGAAAATCGTTTAGACGATAGTGTTTCAGCTGCAAAAATGATTATGAGCGAGCTTGAAAGTGCTGAAGTGATCCAATTCCCAGATGATACCAATAGTTTAGACTTGTCTTCGTTTTCCCAATTGTATGCGTCTCATCAGTATCATGTTTTATCAAGTACAGTAAAAAAACTGCTGAAAGAAAAACAATATGAAAAACTTGGTGAGCACTTAAGTAAGCAACTGTTTATTCCTGGAAACCCATTTTTAGCTGACACTATTGAAGTTGATAGTACGTTGTTATTAGCTGATTTATTAAGAACTAAATCTTTACTATTTAAAAGCATAACTAGGTCTAACGGTTTTGTTTGGATAGATCATAAATCAAAAAAATATTTATTATTATCAGGTGAAGTATCTAATCAAGTTAATTGGTCAGTGGAGTCATCTGAACAAGTAAATACGGTTATCTTGGATGTTTTGAGTAAGGTAAATGAACAATACTCTAATCTTAATATTATTAAATCAGGTATATTATTTCATACCGCAGCGGCTAGCAGTATTGCTAAAAAAGAAATTAGCCGGTTTGGCTCATTATCACTGATTGCATTAGTGTTATTAGTTGTGATTGTGTTTAATGGGGTAAAGCCATTTTTACCCGTTAGTATCGTCGTCATTACATCTCTAGTTGCAGGATATGTCGCTTTAGTTAGCACATTTACTTCAGTCCATTTATTAACGTTTGTATTTGCTGTCAGCTTAATAGGTATTTCAGCCGATTATTGTTTTCATGTTTTATGTAGTAAAGATGAAAATGATAATAAGAAAGAAACAAAAGAAACGTCATTATCACCATCAACTAAACGAGCATTGATAACCGGCTTTTTTACTACATTTTTAGGTTATGCAGTGTTGTTGCTCAGCCCTTTAGGTTCAATCGATCAATTAGTTGTTTTTATGATGGCAGGTTTAGCTGGGGCATTAATTACAAGTTTATGGTTATTACCTTCTTTATCTTCATTTATAAAAATATCACCATCAAAATATGCATTAAGCTTTTCTGAAAAGCTAAGTTCGAGATTTGCTAATGGTAAAATATCAAAATTGATCTTAGTTATCAGTATTGTTGGGTTGTGCTTGTTATTATTCGTTGGTGGGGCTCCTAAATTCAATGACGATATTCGTTTGTTAAATAGCTCACCTCAAATATTACTTAACGATGAAAAAGATTTTAGAACTGTTTTCCAACAACAATGGGAAAGCCAATTTATTTTAATTAAAGGTTCTTCAGAGCAACAGCTATTAGAGCAGGAATGGGAACTTTCTGAATCATTAACTAATTTAATAACTCAAAATGAGTTAGTTGATTATCAAGCCGTTAGTCAATGGTTGCCGCCTGTTATAGAGCAAAAGAAAAATGAACAAGAAGTTAGTAATGCATTTATAAATAATGCTTTTAAATCAACAGTTGCTATGACCTCCGATGATTTTAAGTTTATGCTGAATTTAAATTACTTACACCCTGTTGATTTTTTCTTAACTCCAATAGGAAAAACTATTAAGCCACTTTGGTTGGGAGAAGTTGAGGGACAGTTTTATTCAATTGTTCGCTTAGCTGGAATTTCAAATAAAGTTGCGTTGCTAGATACGTTAGAAAAATTTGGATTTGCGACATTTTTTGATAAACCAAATGAAGTTTCACAGCAATTAAGTGAGTACCGAAAAAACCTAGTAATTATGTTATTTGTATCTTTGATCACTATGTCGGTCTTCTTAGTAGTGAAATATGGTTTAACAAAGGCCAGCTATTCAACTTTTTTATTATCGCTTGCGATAGGATTATCTTTTTTAATTAGCTTTCAAATACAACAACATTTAAATGTATTTAATATTATTGGTAGTTTATTAACATTAACTTTAGGTATTGATTATGTTGTGTTTTATTTAGAGAAAGGATTATGTAAACGAGTTGTTTTAGCAATTAGTTTATCAGCAATATCTACAATTATTACCTTTGGTATGTTAGTTTTTAGTGTTACTCCTGCAGTCTTCAGTTTCGGTTTAACTGTTTGTGTAGGTATCTGTTTTATCTATTTGTTAGCTCCATTAATTTGTCATTTGAACAAGGAATAAAATATGTGGGATGTAGTAATAATAGGAGCTGGGCCATCAGGAGCTTTAGCTAGTAGTTTGTTAGTACAGAAAGGGTACAGTGTTTGTATATATGAAAAAGAGTACTTTCCTCGATTTTCAATTGGGGAAAGTTTATTACCTCATTGTATGCAATTTATTGAACAAGCGGGCATGTTAGATGCGGTTACAAATGCAGGTTTCCAGTTTAAAAATGGAGCTGCGTTTCATAAAGAAGGCGAGGATGATGTTACTTTTGACTTCACAGAAAAATTTTCTGAAGGTCCAGGTACGACATTCCAAGTTACACGCGGTACATTTGATAAAATATTGGCTGATGAAGCTGAAAAAAGTGGTGTTGAAATTAATTATGGCTCCACCGTTTTATCTTTTGAGACAAATGAAAAAAATGCAGAGTTACAGATTTTAGACAGTGAAGGCAATACTAAAACGGTTAAAGCTAAAATGGTACTAGATGCCAGTGGTTTTGGTCGAGTTCTACCTAAGTTACTTGATATTGAATCGCCTTCCGATTTTCCTGTTAGAAGTGCCATATTCAGCCACTTTGATGATGGCATCACAGATGAAAATTTTGACAGAAATAAAATATTAATAACAGTTCATCCAGAACATAGTGATATTTGGTATTGGTTGATCCCACTAGCTGATGGGATTTCTAGTATTGGTGTTGTGGGTTCGCCAGAAAAAATCAAGATGTCTGAAAGTTCAGATATGCAGCAGACATTAATTAATTTAATTAATGAAGATAGTCATTTATCAGCATTATTAAGTAACTCTAAAATGGTTCGTGAGGCTCGCCGACTTGAAGGCTACTCAGCAAATGTTTCTGCGCTATCAGGGGACCGATTTGCGTTACTTGGTAATGCTGGCGAATTTTTAGATCCTGTATTCTCTTCTGGTGTGACTATAGCATTACGCTCAGCGACTATGGCTGTCCCTCTGGTTATAAAAACATTAGAGAACAAGAACGTTGATTGGCATGCTGAATATGATGTCCCACTACGTAAAGGTATTAATGTTTTTAAAACATTTGTCGTTGGTTGGTATGATGGTCGTTTTCAAAACGTTATATTTCATAAAACCCCTGATGGGCAATCTGACATAAAAGAAATGATCAGCTCTGTTTTGGCCGGATATGCATGGGATGAAAAAAACCCTTTTGTTGCTAACTCTGAGCGTTACTTAAATGTATTAGCTGAAATATGTACAGATACTTAATTTTTCTTGTATTACTGCTAACAGGTTGTGCATCTGTTATTAAGCCCAACGTCATTGATAATAAATTAGTTTATATTACTGATGGTGTACCGTTTCGTCTCAGTATGCCGCCAGCTACTTGGCAAAACCGTTTTTTATTACAACATTTACAAACTCAAGTGAATGGAGAGAAAAAACAGTTATTGTTTAATGTAGAAATGCAAGCTGATGGAATAAGTATGGTTGGCTTATCTACATCAGGTCTCGAATTATTTAGCTTAGTCATGTCTGAGACTCAAGACCGCATACAAGTTAGCCAATTACCTCTGATAGAGTTAGATCCTAAATACGTTTTAGCTGACTTTCAATTAGCGTTTTGGCCTGTTGAGTTACTACGAAAAGAGTTGCCTAGTTTAACCATAGAGGTTGAAAAATCAGAAGGATCTTTAGTACGAGTGTTCTCT
Source organism: uncultured Psychrosphaera sp. (assembly GCF_947500655.1). GTDB lineage: Bacteria > Pseudomonadota > Gammaproteobacteria > Enterobacterales > Alteromonadaceae > Psychrosphaera. The sequence goes on from NZ_CANMSK010000014.1 coordinate 20,955, forward strand.
TTAAAACAACTAAAACTAATAACGATTACCTATAGCCCAAATGAAAAGTATGTTGATGATAAATATGGATATAATTTGTTTTTTGAACACCATATAAGAAACTATCAACTAAGTATTACTACATTAGAGCAGGGGGAGATATGACTCAGCAGCCACTTGTATTAACTCAGATGGGCATGGTTAACGCCTTAGGAACAAGCTACGAGCAAATTTTTGATAACTTAATGTCAGGTAATACTAATGGTTTATCTGCTATTAAATATGAAGGTTTGGATGATGTTGTCGTTTTGGGTGAAGTAAAAGGAGAGTTACCTGATTTAAGTGATGCTCCAGCTCGATTCCAAACAAGAAATAATCAATTAGCTAAGCTTGCATTAAATCAAATCCAGCCTCAAATTGAGTCTTTGTGTGATACTTTGGGCCGGAATAAAATAGCTGTAATTATTGGTACTAGTACATCAGGTATTGCTAGTGGGGAAAAGTACTGTAAAGAACTTTCTCTACAAGAGGTGACTTTAAATAAACATCAAGTCGATTCGTCTTTGTATGAATATGCGATGCAGGAAATGAACAATCCAGCTGACTTTATAGCTAATGAGTTTGAGCTTACTGGACCTACTTATAGTATTTCAACAGCTTGCTCATCAAGTGCTAAAGCCTTTGCATCAGCTCGTCGATTAATTTTATCTGGCGTTGTTGACGCTGCTATTGTCGGTGGTGTTGATAGTTTATGTGAATTAACACCTAGAGGATTTTCGGCTCTAGAGTCGACATCTAGTGTTATTTGTCAGCCATTTAGTCATAACCGTGATGGGATTAATATCGGAGAAGGTGCTTGTTTATTTATTTTGCAAAAAGCATCGTCTGGTATCGCATTATTAGGTGTTGGTGAATCGTCAGATGCGCACCATATATCAGCACCTCATCCAGAAGGCGTTGGTGCAATATCAGCAATGTTAAATGCACTAAAAATGGCTAATAAAAAAGTCACAGATGTTGATTACATAAACTTACATGGTACGGCTACTACATTAAACGATCTGATTGAAGGGAATGTTGTTGCTGAGCTATTTCCAAAACAAACGCCCTGTAGCTCTACAAAGCCTTTAATTGGTCATACATTAGGTGCAGCAGGTGCTATGGAAGCTGGTTTTTGTTGGATGGCTATGAGCGCTAAAAATACTGAAATGAAATTACCACCTCATTGTTGGGATGGTCAGCATGATCCATTGATACCACAATTACAGTTTGTAACAACCACTGATAAAATAAAAAAAATGCCTACATTATGTTTAAGTAATTCCTTTGCATTTGGGGGCAGTAATAGCTGTGTCGCTATAGGAGTAATTAATAATGATTAAATTTACAGTAGATGAAGTATTGGCTCACGATGCGCCAATGATTTTGATTGATGAGCTGTTAAGTTATTCTAATACTTCTGCTACTTGCAAAGTTTTGATAACACCTGAGAAATTATTTTATGACGCGACCGTCGATGGTATTCCATCTTACGTTGGTACTGAGTATATGGCACAAACAATAGCTGCATATGCTGGAGCAAAAGCGAAAGTGAAGAATAGGCAGCAAGCAATAAAAGTAGGTTTTTTATTGGGCTCTCGTAAATATGCTCCAAGCATATCTACTTTTAAAAATGGTAGTGAATTAATTGTTACTGCTGAAGAGATAATTGTAGAAGATTCAGGCTTAAGCGTATTTAGTTGTGTTATTAAGATAGATAATGAAATTATCGTTGAAGCAAATATCAATGTATTTCAACCTGAAAACCCAAAGACTTTTATTGATAAGCAATAAAGCCACTAATTTAGTTGGATTTAATATGAAAAAAAGAATTTTGATCACAGGCTCAAGCAAAGGCATAGGCAAATCAGTTGCATTGTTTTTAGCTAATAAAGGGTTTGATATTACGTTACATTGTCGTAGTGATTTTGCAGCAGCACAGCAAACATTAGACGAGTTGAAAGCGCTTGGTCAAGCAGCCAATGTATTACAGTTTGATATTGCAGATAGAGATATGTGTAAAGATATCATCACTAAAGATATTGAAGCTAATGGTGCCTTTTGGGGAGTTATCTGCAACGCGGGAATTACGGCTGATACTGCATTTCCAGCAATGACCGGAGATGAATGGGATAACGTTATTCATACCAATCTTGATGGTTTTTATAATGTATTACAACCAGCCGTTATGCCAATGGTAAGTGCAAGAAAAGGTGGCCGAATAATTATAATGTCTTCACTGTCAGGTGAAATAGGTAATCGTGGGCAAGTTAATTACAGTGCTTCTAAAGCGGGAGTTATTGGGGCTGCAAAATCTTTAGCATTAGAGCTAGCGAAAAGAAATATTACAGTGAATTGTGTTGCTCCAGGTTTAATTGATACTGATATGGTAGAAGGATTACCTATTAGTGAAATAAAAAAAATGATCCCACTTAGACGATTAGGTCGACCAGAGGAAGTTGCTGCTACCGTAGATTTCTTAATGTCCGATGGCGCAGCATATATTACCCGTCAAGTTATCTCTGTAAATGGTGGAATTGCATAATGAAACGAGTTGTTATTACAGGAATGTCGGCAATTACATCGTTGGGTTCTGATTGGGCAACATTTGAAGCTAACCTTAAAAAAGGTGTTAACGCTGTTAAATACATGCCTGAATGGGAACGTTTTGATGGACTTAATACCCGACTAGCTGCTCCTATCACGGACTTTGTACGACCAAAGCATTATAGCCGTAAAGACGTTAGATCTATGGGACGAGTTTCTATAATGGCAACACGTAGTACGGAATTGGCTCTAGAGCAAGCTGGCTTATTAGGTGTCGATGAATTATCTGATGGAAGATGTGGTATCGCTTTTGGATCTTCAACGGGATCTACTGAACCATTAGGCGCATTTGGAAATATGATGGAAACAGGTAGTATGCAGGGAGTCACTGCCACTAGTTACATTCAAATGATGAGCCATACAACAGCCGTTAATATTGGGGTGTTTTTTAAGTTAAAAGGCCGAATTATTACCACGAGTTCAGCTTGTACTTCAGGTTCGCAAGCCATAGGTTATGCTTTTGAGGCTATTCAGCACGGTAAGCAAAAAATTATGGTAGCGGGTGGGGCGGAAGAGCTTTGCCCAACAGAAGCTGCTGTTTTTGATACTTTATATGCTGCTAGTGTAAAAAATGACACACCTACACAAACTCCATCACCATATGATCAAACAAGGGATGGACTTGTTATAGGAGAGGGCGCTTCTACTATTATTTTAGAAGAGCTAGAACATGCTCAAGCTCGAAATGCTAATATTCTGGCTGAGGTTGTTGCCTTTGGTAGCAATAGTGATGGGATGCATATTACCCAACCAACATCCGAAACTATGCAAGTCGCAATGGAATTAGCCATGCAAGACGCTGGTATTGAAGCATCTGAAATTGGATATGTAAACGGTCATGGTACAGCTACAGATCGCGGAGATATTGCCGAAACGATCGCAACTGAAAAAGTGTTAGGTAAAGATGCAAGTATTAGTTCGTTAAAGAGTTATCTGGGTCATACATTAGGAGCTTGTGGTGCTATCGAAGCTTGGGCTTCAATAAATATGATGAAAGCCGAGTGGTTTTGTCCAACATTAAACTTAAAGCAAATTGACCCTAAGTGTGGTGATTTACATTACATCACAGATGGCGGTATGAAAAAGAAAACAAATTATGTGATGAGTAATAACTTTGCATTTGGTGGGATAAATACATCTCTGATCTTTAAAGATTGGTCTTAAATTAAAGGAAAAAAATATGTTAAAAACATTAAAAGTAGTTCTTTTAGGCTCTGTATTAGTAATGGTTGGTTGTAAAGCAACACCAATAATGAACGTTACTGATAAAGCAATCGTTGGTGAGCATGAGCTAACCGTTATAGAAAAATCAATAATGAAAGCAAGCATACGAAAAGGTTGGCAGCCTAAAAAGATATCAGAAGGTGTTATTGAAGCTAAAATAAATGTACGTAATAAGCATTATGCTACGGTGTCGATTTTATATAGTGAAAAATCTTTTAGTATTAATTATGTAGATAGTAAAGGGCTTGATGTAAAAAGAAATAAAATTCATAAAAGCTATAATCGTTGGATAGCTCATTTAACAAAAGAAATAGAGCAAGAAATTTTATTTTCTGATTTATAAAATTAACTTTAGATGTCGTTTGTATTAATCCCCCAAACTACATCTATCAAAGCTTTAGATAGCCTATATAGTTGTAAATATCTATATAGGCTAAATTGACCGCTCAAATAGCATTTTAATGATCAATTATTATAAACAGCCTCGCATTTCCCTATTTTTAAATTAAATCCTCAAATTAGCCCTACATTAATTATGTTTTTTATGAAATTATAAATAATGGTATTACTTAATCAGCTAGCTGTTTTAGTTTAGAAAAATTCAAATTTAGCTAAATCAGGTTTTGCTAAATTTTTCTAAATCACCTAGAATACGCGGCAATTTGCACCTCTAGAAAATTCATCGTACGGGAGCTTTATGAGCACAAAACCAGTTTACAGACGTATTTTATTAAAACTAAGTGGCGAGGCATTATGTGGAGAAGACGGTTTTGGTATTGATCCAAAAGTGTTGGACCGAATGGCTCAAGAGATTAAAGAGTTAGTTGAAAAAGACGTACAAGTTGGCGTGGTACTCGGTGGTGGTAATATTTTCCGTGGTGCGCCTCTAGCAGAAGCTGGAATGAATCGAGTTGTTGGCGACCATATGGGGATGCTAGCAACGGTTATGAATGGACTTGCAATGCGAGATGCACTTCATAGAGCACATGTTAACGCTAGATTAATGTCAGCGATTCCATTAAAAGGTGTTTGTGACGATTATTCTTGGGCTGAAGGCATTAGTTTACTGAAAAGTGGACGTGTTGTTATCTTCTCAGCGGGAACAGGAAATCCATTTTTCACTACCGACTCTGCTGCCTGTTTACGTGGTATCGAAATTGAAGCTGATGTTATTTTAAAAGCCACTAAAGTTGATGGCATCTACTCAGATGATCCAGTTAAGAATCCTGATGCTGAATTATACCGTCATCTTTCTTATGATGAAGTTATCGAAAAAGAATTAAAAGTTATGGATTTAGCTGCGTTTACTCTAGCGCGTGACCATAACACTCCAATCTGTGTTTTTAATATGAATAAACCTGGTGCACTTAAGCGTGTCATCTTAGGCGAAGACGAAGGCACGATTGTATCTACTAAAGCAAAACCAGAATAAATAATATTAAGGAATTCAATCGTGTTAAATGATATTCAAAAAGACGCAGCCGTAAGAATGGATAAGAGCATAGAGTCTCTACATTCACAGTTAAATAAAATTCGTACGGGTCGTGCTCATCCTAGTCTTTTAGATGGTATTCAGGTTTCTTATTACGGAGCAGATACGCCATTAAATCAAGTAGCTAATGTAACAATTGAAGACTCTCGTACCTTATCGTTAACTGTATTTGATAAGTCATTATGTCAAGCCGTAGAAAAAGCGATTATGATGTCTGATTTGGGTTTAAACCCTATGTCTGCAGGTACTGTTATACGTATTCCATTACCTATGTTAACTGAAGAACGTCGTCGTGATTTGGTTAAAGTTGTTAAAGGTGAAGTCGAAGCAGGTCGTGTTGCTGTTCGTAATATTCGTCGTGACGCTAATGGCGATGTTAAATCTTTATTAAAAGATAAAGATATTTCTGAAGATGAAGCTCGTCAATCTGAAGACGAAATTCAAAAGCTAACAGACACTAGAATGAAAACTATTGATGGTATGTTAGCCGTTAAAGAAAAAGAGTTGATGGAAATATAAACCCATTAGCGAGAATTGAAGCTAAAAGTTAAAACGCCGTGAAAATATATAACGCGGCGTTTTGTTATTTATTGAGAGAGTTCTATGGCAAAAGTTGATGTCGCAGACCAAGTGCTAGAATTCTATTCAGAATCAATACCACAACATGTGGGTATTATTATGGATGGAAATGGTCGTTGGGCACAGCAAAAAGGAATGCCAAGAGTTTACGGTCATAAAAAAGGCGTAGACGCGGTAAGAGAAGCGGTTAAATTCTCTCGTAAAGTGGGAATTAAATCGTTAACCTTGTTTGCTTTTTCAAGTGAGAATTGGAAACGACCAGAAGATGAAGTTTCAGGGTTAATGGAACTTTTTATGTTGGTATTAACTCGCGAAGTAAAAACCTTACATAAAAATAATGTAAAGTTAAAGATTGTGGGTGATTTAGATGGGTTTAGTAAATCCATTCAAGATAAAGTAGTATCGGCTCATGAGTTAACAAAAGATAATACTGGATTGACATTAAACGTAGCTGCCAATTACGGTGGACGTTGGGATATTGTTCAGGCCTCTAAAATATTAGCTGAGAAAGTTAAGTCAAACGAACTAAACTTGGATGATATAACAGAAGAATTATTTGATAGTTTCACCTCATTTTCAGATCAAGCACCATTAGATTTAATGATCAGAACTGGCGGGGAAATGAGAATTAGTAACTTTTTATTGTGGCAAGCGGCCTACGCAGAGTTATATTTTACGCCGTTATATTGGCCTGATTTTAAAGATAGTGCATTTGCACAGGCTATAGAATCTTTTGCTGGAACAGAAAGACGATTTGGTCTAACTGGCGAACAAGTAAAAGATTAATTTTAATTTATTAGTAGGGTTTCAGTTTGTTAAAACAACGAATTACCACAGCCATCGTTTTGGGCATTATGTTATTGGCTATTTTGTTTTATGTGCCAATGGAAGTATTCACTTGGTTAGCATTAGCAATATTTGGTTATGGCGCTTATGAGTGGAGTAAATTAGCTGAAATAAAAAGTAAAGTTAATCAGCTTGTGTATTCTGCAGGTTTGATGGGCGTCGGTGGTGCTATCTACCTGCTTTATTTAGACTCTAGTTTATGGACCTTAACCGGCAGTCTGACAGAAAAGAATTATAACTTAATGTTTGTCGCTTGTATTTGGTGGGCCATAAGCTCAGTACTTGTACTTATTTACCCTAGAGGCAAAAGAGTATGGCAACACAATTGTTTTGTTAAATCTTTGTTCGGGTATTTTACTTTAATACCAGCTTGGTTGGCGCTCGTTACTTTACGTGAATGGGATCATTCTATTAACTTCAATGCCGGGGCTTGGTTAGCTTTATTTGTTTTTAGCATTGTATGGGCCGCTGATGTTGGCGCTTATTTTTCTGGCAAACGTTTTGGTGCACGCAAACTAATGCCAAATGTTAGCCCAGGAAAAACGATTGAAGGCTTTGTTGGTGGTATTGTTGCTGTAGTTATCTTAACCGTATCCGTTTTGTGGAGCCAAAATATATCTTTAGAGAACTGGTGGGTATTAATTACTTGTTGTGTTGTCATTGGCGTTATTTCAGCGTTTGGCGACTTGAGCGAAAGCATGTTAAAGCGAGATGCCGGTATAAAAGACAGTGGGAGTATTTTCCCAGGACATGGTGGTTTGTTAGATAGAATTGACTCATTAACTGCTGCTATGCCTGTATTTTTAGTATTCTTTACCCACTTTTATAAGTAGTCGTTTTTAATATATGCAAACGATTACGATATTAGGTGCTACAGGGTCGATAGGTTTATCGACGCTGGATGTTATCAAACGTCACCCAGATAAATTTCATGTATATGCACTTACTGGAAATACCAATGTATTAGGCATGTTTGAGTTGTGCCAACAGTTCAAACCTAATATAGCAGTTATGGCTGATGAGGTTAGTGCACAAAAATTACATACTCAATTACAATCAGTTGGTTCTGAGGTTGATGTTATTGCTGGGACTGATGGTCTACTGCAAGTTTGTTCAGCACCAATCGTTACTACGGTAATGGCCGGAATTGTAGGTGCTGCAGGTCTACTGCCGAGCTTAACGGCTGCAAAACACTCCAAGCGAATATTACTTGCTAATAAAGAAGCGTTAGTCATGAGTGGCGATTTATTTTTATCCGCTGTGGCAGATAATAACGCCATCTTATTACCCGTTGATAGCGAACATAATGCAATCTTTCAAGCAATGCCACCAAGTGTACAAGCAGGTGGTAATTTAAAAGCCGCAGGTGTAGAAAAAATATTATTAACTGGCTCTGGTGGGCCTTTTTTAACTAAGCCGTTAAACGAATTCTCCCAAATCACACCTGAAATGGCGGTTGCTCACCCAAATTGGAGTATGGGCGCCAAGATATCAGTGGATTCTGCGACTATGATGAACAAAGGTTTAGAGTTCATTGAAGCTAAGTTATTGTTTAATGCAAGTTTTGAACAGATTGATGTTGTGATACATCCACAAAGTATCATTCATTCTATGGTGAGTTACTCGGACGGTTCTGTGCTGGCTCAAATGGGCCAACCTGATATGCGCATTCCAATTGCACATACGCTGACTTTTCCTGAGAGAATTAAATCAGGTGTTAAGCCTTTAGATTTTACTCAATTAGCTGACTTTAGCTTTTGCTCTCCAGATTTATCACGTTTCCCTAATTTAGGATTAGCATTAGAGGCATCAAAAGTCGGACAAGGTGCAACAACTGTGCTAAATGCCAGTAATGAAATCGCGGTATCTCATTTCTTAGAACGAGATATTTCGTTTGATAATATAGTGACGTTAAATGAATTATGCTTAGAGCAGTTAGGCTCATCACGTCCGATAACATTAGACGATATATTAGAGTTAGATCAACAAACTAGAGAAGTCGCACTCGGCTTAATCACCCAATTATAGAGGTTATTTTTGACAGACTTTATCTGGAATTTATTTAGTTTTGTTTTAGCGTTAGGCATTTTGGTGTTTATTCACGAATATGGTCATTATTGGGTTGCTAAGAAAAACGGCATTAAAGTATTAAAATTTGCCGTTGGTTTTGGAAAACCAATTTATACTTGGCGTAACAAGTCTGGCACTGACTTTGTGATTGGTCTTATTCCATTGGGTGGATACGTTCGTATGCTCGATGAGCGTATTGACGAAGTATCACCAGAAGACAAAAACGTTACATTTAATAATAAAACCGTGCTTCAAAGAATTTCGGTTGTGGCAGCCGGGCCAATGGCTAATTTTATTTTTGCCATTGTAGTTTTGTTTGCTGTATTTATGATGGGCGGAAAAGCGGTAAAGCCAGTTGTTGGTAAAGTTGATGAATCGTCTATTGCTGCAAATTCAGGTCTTATGGTCAATGATGTTATTTTATCTATTGATGGACAAGAAACATCTACTTGGGAAAGTGCTAATTTCGCATTGATTGAACAAGTGGGAAAAGAATCATTTGAATTAATAGTTGAGCGAAACGACTCTCAGAAAAACTTATTAGTTAACAGCAATGGTTGGGGGATTGAAGACGGACAAGTTCTAAAAGGGCTTGGTATTCAACCTTATCGTCCGACGTCATTGTTGACAATTGCGCTTGTTGCTGATGACTCTCCTGCTCAAAAAGGCGGGTTAAATGTCAATGATAAATTATTATCAATCAATGATATAAGTCTAAAAAGCTGGGGGCAGGCAACAGAGATAATTGCAGCAAGTGCCGGTGTTCCACTTAATGTAGGAGTGGAAAGAAACGGACAAAATTTAACCTTAACCATTACACCAGAGAATAGGCCAACAAAAGATGGGTTTAGCCAAGGTTATTTAGGGATTGCTCCAGATGTAGAGAAATGGCCAAAAGGCTATGTATTTGATGTTCAATATGGTATTTTTCCGGCATTGCAAAAATCAGTTGAACAAACTTGGTCGTTTATTAACCTAACTTTTCAAATGGTTGGTAAATTAGTTACTGGTGATATTGGATTAAATAACTTAAGTGGTCCAATTTCAATTGCTCAAGGTGCTGGACAAAGCGCTGAGAGTGGCTTAGTTAACTTTCTTAAATTTCTTGCATTAATTAGTATAAATCTAGGTGTCGTCAATCTTTTACCTTTACCTGTATTAGATGGTGGGCATTTAATGTATTTTATAATTGAACTAATTCGCGGTAAACCTGTCTCTGAGAGGGTGCAAGAAATGGGCTTCAAAATCGGAGCATTTATATTAATGATGATAATGGGTATCGCCATTATCAATGATTTTGGTCGGTTGTAAACTTACTTAATTTGGCCTGTTGTAGTCAGTGGTATTGGAATTTATAAAATAATGAAACACATCGTAGTTAGTATTGTCCTTTTTTCTTTGAGTTGGTCTACATCAGCAAATAGTGAAAATTTTAAAGTTCAAGATATTCAAATAACAGGTTTGCAACGTGTTGCCTTAGGTGCAGCATTAACAAATGTACCTTTTTCTGTTGGTGATCAAGTTTCAGAATTTGTTATCGGTCAGTCGATTAAAACTTTATTTAAATCAGGTTACTTCTCGGACGTAAAAGTTTTTCGAGATGGTGATACTATTATTTATCAAGTGACTGAACGTCCAACAATTAGTGAAATAGAGTTTGATGGCAATAGTGATATTAAAGATGAGCAACTTCAATCCAGCTTAGACGACAGTAATATTCGTATCGGCGAAGCATTAGATAAAACATTAATTACTAATATTGAAACGGGTCTAACTGATTTTTACCACAGTGTTGGTAAATACAATGCGACCGTTGAAGCCAAAATAACTTACCTACCAAGAAACCGCGTACGCCTTAACTTCAATTTTGAAGAAGGTGATGCAGCTAAAATTAAACAAATTAATATTGTCGGCAATAAAGTATTTACCGACGAAGAGCTGCTAAATAAAATTGAATCTAAATTTAATTTAGATTGGTGGCAATTTACCTCTAATGACCGTTACCAAAAACAAGCTTTACAAGGTGACATTGAAATAATCCGTGATCATTATTTAGCAAAAGGGTATTTAAAGTTTAATATTGAATCGACACAAGTATCAGTCGACCCAAATAAAGAAGCTGTTTATATCACTTTCAATGTGGACGAAGATGAGCCATATACCGTAACTGGTTTTGAATTTATTGGAGATTTGTTAGGGCAAGAAGAGCTTTTAACTAAAATAGTGCCAATTCAAATCAATGAGTTATATAACGGTGAAGTGATCACTTACACTGAAGAAATGATCACTCGCTACTTGTCTCGATTTGGCTATGCCAACGCAAAAGTACAAACTATTCCAGATCTGAATGAAGAAACCAAAGAAGTTGCATTAACTATCTCAGTTGACCCAGGAAAACGTGTTTATGTTAAACGTATAACGTTCGAAGGAAACTTTGGTACATCAGACGAAGTATTAAGACGTGAAATGCGCCAATTTGAAGGTGCTACTTTATCCAACGACTTACTTGAAGCGTCTAAAAGCTACCTGCAGCGTTTAAAATACATTGAAACCGTTGATTTTGTTGTGAATGAAATTCCGGGTGTTGATGATGGTGTCAATGTTGTATTTAAGATCAAAGAACAACCATCAGGCTCTTTCCAAGCGGGTGTATCTTATGGTGACTATACAGGCCTTGCATTTAATGCAGCAATCCAACAAGAAAACTTTTTAGGTACAGGTAACCAAATTGGTATTTCTGTTAATACATGGACTGCACAACAAACTATTTCATTAAATTATACCGATAATTACTTTACTGATGATGGTGTGAGTTTAGGCGGTCAAATATCTTTCAGTAATTATGATGCATCAAAAGTAAACCTTGTTTCTTATTCACAGAAAAAAGTAGTAGTTGGTCCAACATTAAGCTGGCCTGTAATGGAAAATAATCGTATCAACGTAGGTATGTATTATAACAACCTAGAGTTATCTCAATTACAGCCCTACGATCAAATAAAAACCTTCTCTGAGTCATTTTTAGATCCTAATAACCCAGATGCTAAATTTAAATTTGAGAATGTTGAAGCGAGCGTTGGTTGGAGTCGTTCTACTCTAAATAGAGGTGTATTTCCATCAGCTGGTTCTAGCCAATATTTAGGCCTGAAAGCTTCTATACCAGGCTCAGATGTTCAGTACTTTAAGATTAACTTTGATTCAAAGTTTTACTTCCCACTTACTCAAAGTCATAAATGGACCTTCTTAACCCGTTTAGAAATGAACTATGGTAATGGTTATGGTGATTTAGATGGCAATGAGCAAACATTACCATTTTGGGAAAATATGCAACAACGTTCAACCGACTTACGTGGTTTTGAAAGTAATACTATTGGCCCTAAGGGTATAATTAGAAGCAAAGCACCTGCTGCTGGTGCGCCTGATGCATTTGGTGGTACAAGTACGGTTGTGCTTGGTGATGATTTTGATACTATAGACACAACATATCGCGCAACTGGTGGTAATGCATCATTTTTTGGTGGTTTAGAGTTAATAACGCCTACACCATTCTTAAGTGATGAATATTCAAATTCAGTTAGAACTTCGTTTTTCGTAGATGCGGGAAATGTATGGGATACAGAGTTTGACTTAGATAATTATTCAAACTTAGCTCAGAGTGAGCAAGATAAATTAATAGATTATTCTGACATTGGTCGTTATAGATCATCAGCAGGGATGTCGATACAATGGTTATCCCCAATGGGACCTATGGTCTTTACCTGGTCTAAACCAATTAAAGAATATGATAAAGATGAACACGAATTTTTCAGCTTTAACATTGGAACCACTTTTTAATTAAAGATCCTACAACATTTATGGAGTATAAAATGACAATAACAAAAACAACTTTCTTAGGATTAATTGCAGGGATTTTATTTTCTGCGTCTGCATTAGCTGAAAATATGGCTGTAGTAAATATGCAGTTAGTAGCAAGCAAAATCCCTCAAACAGCGGCAATGCAACAAGCTTTAACTAGTGAGTTTGCTGGTGCGACTGAAGAAATTCAAAAATTGGAAAGTGACATAAAATTCAACATGGAAAAATTCCAACGTGAATCTATGACAATGAGTGATGAGCAAAAAACGACATTACGTACTCAAGTTGAAGAATTACAAAAAACATATCAAGCTAAAGCACAGCCATTAGAGCAACAAATACGTCGTCGTCAGACTGAAGAACGTAATAAGATTTTTGCTTTAATTCAACAAGCTATCTCAGCTGTTGCAGCTGAAGAAAAGTTAGATATAGTGTTAAATGCACAAAGTTTAGCCTTTGCTAAACCAGAATTAGATATTTCAGAAAAAGTTGCTGCAAAAGTTAGCAAACTTAATTAATCTGATTTAATAATAAATTAAAAAACCCACTATAGTCGCTATAGTGGGTTTTTTTCATTTATAAGACACCACATCAGCAATAGAGTATTATATTGCCAGTTGAGCATTATAGGAGCACTTATGTCATATCAGTTGCAACAGTTAGCAAAAAAAATTACCGAGCATTCAGGTTTATCAGTCCAGGTTGTTGGAGACCCAACAACAAGCATAAATAAAATTTCAACTATTGATAAAGCTAGCGATAACGATATTACATTTTTAGCCAATGCCAAATATAAAAAGCACTTAGTAGATTGTTCAGCAGGCGCTGTGATCCTTGCAAATACTGAGCTTGATGCATGGGAAGGCCCAGCGTTAGTGATGTCGAATCCATATGTTGGCTTTGCCTTAGTTGCACAAATTTTAGATGACACACCACAACAACCAATGAATATTCATCCTTCTGCTGTTGTTTCTTTATCAGCTAAAGTGTCTGAAAATTGTTCAATAGCAGCTAATGCAGTAGTTGAAGATGATGCTGTTATTGGTGAAAACGTACAGATCGGAGCAGGTTGCTTTGTCGGTCGGGGTACAATGCTCGGCGATAATTCAAGATTATGGCCAAATAGTACAATTTATCATGGTGTTACATTAGGTAAAAACTGTATTGTTCACTCTAATAGCGTTATTGGTGCTGATGGTTTTGGTTACGCTCCACAGTCAATTGATGGCGACCAGCATTGGATTAAAATTCCACAGCTAGGTGGTGTATCTATTGGTGATAACACAGAAATTGGAGCATCAACGACCATAGACCGCGGTGCCATAGATGACACTGTTATTGGTCAAGGAGTGATCATTGATAATCAAATTCAAATTGGTCATAACGTATCAATTGGTGATCATACCGCAGTTGCTGCGGGTACTATGATAGCGGGGAGCACTAAAATTGGTCGTAATGTAACGATTGGTGGCTCTTGTGCTATCAGTGGTCATTTAACTATTGTTGATAAAACTTTTATTACCGGTAGAGCTCTGATCATAAAAGATATTAAAGAAGCTGGGGTTTACTCTTCTGGAATGCCAGCGATGACAAATAAAGAATGGCGAAATAATACGGCCCGATACAGAAAACTCACTGAGTTATTCGATCGAGTGAAAAAATTAGAAAATAAGTAATGTAGTCAGATTAACTGACTACATATAAAAGGAGATTGCCTTGTCTGAGCAACTGAATTCGTTTGAAATTGAAGAAATAATGTCTTATCTACCACATAGATATCCTATGTTGTTAATAGATAGAGTATTGGATTATAAAGTTGGTGAGACGCTACACGCAATCAAAAATGTAACGGCTAATGAACCTATCTTTACCGGACATTTTCCAGGTCGTCCTGTTTTTCCAGGTGTATTAATTTTAGAAGCGATGGCGCAAGCAACTGGACTTTTAGGCTTTAAAACAATTGAAGCTCAAAAAGGCGAAGTTGATCCCAACGAATTGTATTTGTTTGCAGCGATAGATAATGCTCGTTTTAAACAGCCTGTTATACCGGGTGATCAAATACACTTCCACGTGAAGTTTATAAAAGAGCGTCGCGGTATCTGGAAATTTAGCGGAGAAGCGTTTGTTGATGGAAAATTAGCGGCCTGTGCTGAAATTATGTGCGCCCGTAGAGTATTATAAATAAACGTTCCGTTAAGAAAATTAATAAAATAGGTAAACTCCCAGTTTACCTATGCTAATTTTACGTTAGAATATAATGAATTGATAAAAAATAGTTTTATCAATTGTTTGTGAATAACTAACAGTTGAGAAGTTGAGAGTATAATTTGATCCACGAATCTGCGATTGTATCCCCCAGTGCCAAGTTAGGCAAAAACGTTTCTATTGGCCCATGGTCATATATTGGCGATGATGTAGTGATAGGTGATAATACAGTTATTCACTCTCATGTTGTGGTTAAAGGCCCTTCAATCATTGGCAAAAATAATCAAATTTTTCAATTTTCTTCCGTTGGAGAAGATTGTCAGGATAAAAAATATAATGGTGAACCGACTCGTTTAGAGATTGGCGACAATAATATTATCCGTGAAAATGTGACAATTCATCGCGGAACTATCCAAGACCAAAGTTTAACTAAAATCGGTAGCAATAACTTACTCATGGCGTATGTACATATTGCCCATGACTGTATGGTTGGCGATAATACAATTTTTGCTAACAATGCAAGTATTGCAGGACATGTTCATGTTGGTGATTGGGCTATTTTAGGTGGTATGGTTGGTGTACATCAGTTCTGTCATATTGGTGCGCATAGTTTTTGCGGCTTAAATTCTATGGTGGTTAAAGACGTGCCTCCTTATGTTTTAGCATCAGGCCAAAATGCAAAACCACACGGAATCAACTCTGAAGGTCTTAAACGTAGAGGCTTCTCTAGTGATGATATATTAGCTATCAAACGAGCTTATAAAGAGTTATACCGTAAAGGGAACTCAGTTGATGAAGCGTTAGAGAATATACCAGATGCAAGTGAAGCTGTAACAGTATTAAAGCAATTTATAATTGACTCGCCACGAGGCATCATACGTTAATCACTAGTTTTTTATAAACTGGGCTTATAAAAGAGCAAGTATGAAAAAAATAAAAATAGCATTGATCGCCGGAGAACATTCTGGTGATATTTTAGGCGCTGACTTAATGTCGGCGCTTTTGGATCTTGCCAAACAACAAAACCAAGAAACGTCCATTGTATTTAAAGGGGTTGCTGGCCCTAAAATGATGGCGTTAGGCTGCGAAACCATGTTTGATATGGAAGAGCTTGCCGTTATGGGCATTGTTGAAATATTAAAACGTTTACCGCGCTTATTAAAAAAACGTAAACAGCTAGTATTGGATTTACTGGAATGGCAGCCAGACATCGTTATTGGCATAGACGCACCAGAATTTAATATCGGTTTAGAACTCGCATTAAAACAACAAGGTATTCCAACGGTACATTACGTGAGTCCATCAGTTTGGGCTTGGCGTCAATCTCGTATTCATAAAATAAAAAAAGCCTGTGACAAAGTATTAGCGTTATTGCCTTTTGAAAAACAGTTTTATGATGATCACAATATGCCTTGTGACTTTGTTGGCCATACCATGGCAGACCAAGTTCCATTGGAAGATCAACAAGCAATTTATCGTCAAGAGTTAGGCTTAGCGGCTGAAGATAAAGTATTAGGCGTATTACCGGGCAGTCGAGGCTCTGAAATTAAACTATTATTGCGTCCGTTTTTAGATGCAGCGCGCGAGCTAAAACAACAAATTCCAGAGCTTAAAATCCTAGTGCCAGCGATTAATGAAAATCGTGGTGAACTTATTGGCAATATAATTGATGAAGAGTACTCAGACTTAAATGTCACTCTGTCTATTGCTAACGCAAGAGCGGTAATGGCTGCATCAGATGCGGTATTATTGGCATCAGGTACAGCAACACTCGAAACCATGCTAATGAAAACACCTATGGTGGCAGGTTATAAAGTGGGTTGGTTAAGTTATCAAATATTTAGCCGTATGATCAAAACCCCATACTTTACGCTACCAAATTTATTAGCACAGAAAATGATAGTGCCAGAGTTAATTCAAAACGACTTAACCACAGACAATATAATAAAACACATCAAACCTATGCTGTGTGAACCTCAATCTGAATTAAAGCAAACGTTTACAGACATACATAGCTCAATAAAACGTGATGCAAGTAAACGAGCTGCCGATTCTATTTGGCAGCTAATCGCTAAAAATAAGGACGCTTAACAAATGGATAAAACTTTCCCTGAATATATTTATCCAGACTACCAATTAATTGCAGGTGTTGATGAAGTAGGTCGAGGTCCATTAGTTGGGGCCGTGGTTACCGCCGCTGTGATATTAGACCCAAATAATCCTATTGAAGGATTAACCGATTCTAAAAAGTTAACGGAAAAAAAGCGTGAATCTTTATCTATAGAGATAAAAGAAAAAGCTCTAGCTTGGTCACTAGCAAGAGCCGATGCGCACGAAGTTGATGAACTAAATATATTACACGCAACTATGTTGGCCATGACTCGTGCTGTGGCTCGTTTGTCAATTCAGCCTGAGTTTGTATTAATAGACGGAAATCGTTGCCCAGAATTGCCTATGCCGTCTGAAGCATTAGTTAAAGGCGACTTACGAGTTGCTGAAATTAGTGCAGCGTCTATTATCGCCAAAGTGCACAGAGATAACGAAATGAAAGAGCTCGATTTAGTTTACCCTGAATTTGGTTTTGCTAAGCATAAAGGTTATCCAACAAAATTACATTTTGAAATGCTTGCTAAATACGGCCCTACACCGCAACATAGACAATCGTTTAAACCAGTGAGAAAAGCACTTGGTTTAGAATAATTAGTCCGTGCTATTACAATATCAGCGCCGTTAATATCAGCTGACAGAGTCTAAATAGTACTTAGAACAGCAGCTAAATTAAGTAATAAAGTCACTGAATTGTGACCAATAACAGTGATAACTATTAATAAATATGTCAGAAACTAAAGCACCCAGCAAAGATCCTAAATTTATACATCTTAGAGTACACAGCGATTACTCTATGATGGACGGCGTTACTAAGGTTAAAAAAATCTTAGCTAAAGCCGCAGATTTAAACATGCCTGCAATTGCATTAACCGACCAAATGAATTTATGTGGCTTGGTTAAATTTTACCAAGGTGCGCATGGTTTAGGTATTAAGCCAATTATTGGTGTGGATGTTTGGGTTCAACGAAAAGACGATGAACCATTATTTAGATTAACTTTACTGGCTAAAAATAATGCTGGTTATAAAAACATTACCGACCTTATCTCAAATGCCTATTTAAAAGGCTCAGTGCGCGGTAAAGCGATTATTGAAAAAGATTGGTTAATTGAGCACAAAGAAGGTGTGATCATCTTATCTGGTGCAGACCAAGGCGATATCGCTTTTGGTTTAGCCAAAAACAATCCTAAGTTATTACAAGAAATTATTGAGCCTTATCAAACTCATTTCCAAGATCACTTTTTTATTGAAGTGAATCGTACCGGTCGTCCTGAAGAACGACTTTATAATGATCAAGTATTAGACTTTGCTGAGCAAACTGGCTTTCCAATTGTTGCCACAAACCACGTGGTATTTATGTCGCCAGACGATTTTGACGCCCATGAAATTCGTGTCTGTATCCATCAAAAATACACCTTAGAAGATAAGAAAAGACCAAAGGATTACAGCTCACAACAATATTTACGAACAGAAGAAGAAATGTGTGAGCTATTTGCTGACATTCCCTCTGCACTACAAAATTCAGTAGAGATTGCCAAACGTTGTAATGTCACGGTTAAGCTTGGTGAGTACTTCCTACCAGCTTGTCCTACCGATGGCATGTCTGAAGCAGACTTCTTAATAAAAATCTCCAGAGAAGGGTTAGAAGAGCGTTTAGTCTTTTTATTCCCAGATCAAGAAGATCGTAAAACTAAGCGTGTTGAATACGATGAACGATTAGAGATTGAACTTGGCGTGATCAACGAAATGGGATTCCCCGGTTACTTCCTAATTGTTGCCGAGTTTATCCAGTGGAGTAAAGACAACAATATTCCAGTTGGTCCCGGTCGTGGGTCTGGTGCTGGTTCATTGGTAGCTTATGTATTAAAGATCACAGATTTGGATCCACTTGAGTTTGCACTTCTATTCGAACGATTCTTGAATCCAGAACGTGTATCTATGCCGGATTTCGATATCGACTTCTGCATGGAACGCCGTGAAGAAGTAATCGACCACGTAGCAGAACTGTATGGCCGTGATGCGGTATCGCAAATTATCACCTTTGGTACATTAGCAGCTAAAGCCGTTATATTAGGCGTAGGTCGTGTACTTGGTCATCCTTATGGTTTTGTGGACCGTATTTCAAAATTAATTCCAACGGTACCCGGAACTGACTTAAAAAAAGCCTTTGAAGTTGAACCTCAACTAACTGAGCTTTATAACAGCGACTCTGATGTAAAAGAGCTAATTGATATGGCGCGTAAGTTGGAAGGTGTAACCTCCAATGCCGGTAAACACGCCGGTGGTGTTGTAATCGCTCCAACTAAAATTACCGACTTTGCGCCTTTGTATTGTGACGACGAAGGTAATAACCCAGTTACTCAGTTTGATAAAAATGACGTTGAAACAGCAGGGTTAGTTAAATTCGATTTCTTGGGATTACGTACTTTAACTATCTTGCAGTGGGCCATAGAAATGGCCGATGCAAAGTTAGCGAAAGCGGGCAAACCGCCTATTGATATAGCATCAATAGATGTTGCCGACCCAGCTTGTTTTAGAATGTTGAAAAATGCCGAAACAACGGCGGTATTCCAGCTAGAATCGTCCGGTATGAAAAGCCTAATCAAACGATTAGAGCCTGATAACTTTGAAGAAATAATCGCACTCGTTGCCTTATTCCGTCCGGGTCCTTTGGACTCAGGCATGGTAGATAACTTTATCTTGCGTAAAAAAGGTGAAGAAGAAGTTGCTTACCCAGATCACGAATACCAGCACGAATGCCTTAAAGAAGTACTAGAACCAACCTACGGCATTATTGTTTATCAAGAACAAGTAATGCAGATAGCACAGGAAATGTCAGGTTACTCACTTGGTGGCGCCGACATGTTACGTCGTGCTATGGGTAAGAAAAAACCTGAAGAAATGGAAAAGCAGCGTGCAACGTTTGCTGAAGGTGCTAAAAATAACAATATTGATCCGGAGCTAGCCACCAAGATATTTGATCTGGTGGAAAAATTTGCGGGCTACGGTTTTAATAAATCTCACTCAGCCGCTTATGCATTAGTGTCTTACCAGACGTTATGGATGAAAACCCATTTCCCGTCTGAGTTTATGGCTGCGGTTATGTCTGCGGATATGGATAACACTGACAAAATTGTTACCTTAGTTGACGAATGCGACCGCATGAAACTAGTGATTGAGCCACCAGATGTTAACTCTGGCTCATACAAGTTCACAGTAAATGAACAAGAACATATTATTTACGGCATTGGTGCAATTAAAGGTGTGGGTGAAGCTCCGGTTGAAGCTATTTTAGAAGCAAGAGAAAAGGGCGGTAAGTTTAAAGACTTATTCGACTTCTGTGCTCGTGTTGATATTAAAAAGCTAAATAAACGCGTAATGGAAAAACTTGTTTTAGCTGGCGCACTTGACCAAATTGGTCCAGCTCCACATAAACAAGAACAACGTGCGATTATTATGGCAACCTTGGAAGATGCGTTAAAAGCTGCTAACCAAGAAGCTAAAAATATAGATTTAGGCCAATCCGATTTATTTGGTTTATTAGCGACCGATGACGCCGACGTACAACAAAAATTTAAACCAGCGACTTTATGGCCAGATAAAAAATGGTTACAAGGCGAAAAAGAAACCTTAGGTTTATTTTTAACAGGCCATCCAATTAATGAATATCGTAAAGAATTACGTCATTATACTAAGATAAAACTCGCGGAAGTAACGCCAACACGTCGCGATCAGTCAGTTATTGTTGTTGGACTGGTAATAGATGTTAGAGTGTTGGTAAATAAAAAGAATCGTCAATGGGCATTAGTTAAAATTGACGATAAAAGCGGCAGATTAGACTTGAGATTCTTCCCAGAACAGTATGATATGTATCAAGATCAGCTGCAAGATGGAAAAATAATCGTCGTTTCTGGACAGGTCAGCTTTGATAATTTCAGTGACGGCAATACAATGACTGCTCGCGATGTTATGTCGTTAACTCAAGCAAGAGAAAAATACGTTAATTGTATTAACTTGAATGTTAACAGTGTGGAAAAAGGTAATAAAATTCAGCAACAATTAAAAAGGCTGTTGTTACCTTATAAAGATGGCACAACTCCAGTTCGTATAAGTTACGCAAATGAACTGGCAATCGCAGAGATTGAACTAGGAACCAGTTGGCGAGTTAATCCTGATGATCAACTTTTTGTTGATATTAAGGAAGCCTTGGAAATTGATCCTAATCTAGAATTCTAATGGGTTGTTATGTCAACGATATTACAACTAGTATTAAATATTATCTTTAAGTCGGTGGAAGTATGAGTCTTAATTATCTTGAATTTGAACAGCCAATTGCTGAATTAGAAGCAAAAATAAATGAGCTGATGAAAGTTAACCGTAGTGGCGAATTAGACTTAGGTTTGGAAGATGAAATTTCAAACTTAAAGAAAAAGAACCATGAACTGACCAAAAAAATCTTTGGCGACCTAGGCGCTTGGCAAGTAGCACAAATTGCTCGTCATCCTTTACGTCCTTATACTAAAGATTACATTGAACGTATCTTTACTGAGTTTGATGAATTGGCAGGTGATAGAACTTACGCTAACGACTTAGCTATTGTTGGTGGTATTGCTCGTTTGGACGACGAACCAGTAATGATCATAGGTCAGCAAAAAGGCCGTGATACGGCTGAAAAAATTAAACGCAACTTTGGTATGCCAAAACCTGAAGGCTACCGTAAAGCGTTACGCTTAATGGAAATGGCAGAACGTTTTAATATGCCAATCATTACTTTTATTGATACTCCGGGGGCTTATCCTGGTATTGGCGCAGAAGAACGCGGCCAAAGTGAAGCAATAGCGCGTAACTTAAAAGTAATGTCAGGTTTAAAAGTACCAGTTATTTGTACTGTTATTGGTGAAGGTGGTTCTGGTGGCGCACTAGCTATTGGTGTTGGCGACAGAGTTAACATGTTGCAATACAGTACTTACTCGGTTATCTCTCCAGAAGGTTGTGCATCAATTTTATGGAAATCAGCTGAAAAAGCACCATTAGCGGCAGAAGCTATGGGCATTACTGCGCAAAAAATTAAAACATTAGGTTTAGTTGATAACTTAGTTGATGAACCTCTTGGTGGCGCTCACAGAGATATGGAGCTAATGGCTGCTAATCTTAAACAACGCCTTAAAGAAGACTTAGCTGATTTAAAAGCCTTGTCTACAGAAGAGTTATTAGACCAACGTTATGAACGTTTAATGGGCTACGGGTATTTATAAACCCATAGGCTCTTTTTTATAAAGTAGCCTTAAAAACAAATCTTTGCGATACTAGTAGTATTGATAAAAGCCATCATTTATACCAATTGAGTTAATGAATTGATTAGTTCAGAGCTATGTTAGAGGTGTGAGAATAAGCAAAATTTGTGTCGATATAGTTATTCTACATCAAGTAAATTTTGCGCAATTATCGCGCCTCTAACAAGCTCCCGAAGGGCGAGTTTAAAAGGCTCATATGCTTTGTTATTGATTTCAACAAGGGAACAACCATTCTCTTCAATCAATGCCTCACCTATGAACCTTTTAATTCTCGCTGAATAACTAATTCATTAACTCAATTGGTATTAGATGGCTTTTTTGTTTTTGAGATAAGTTTTTTAACATAAGCTTTTTACTACAAGCGTTACAGGCAAATATAAACAATGCGTTTAACTTGGCAGCACTTACACTCTTTTGTAGAACAGCACTTTATAAAACAGCAAAGCTTGGGGCAGGCTCTTGAAAAAGATACACTAGCTGGTGAGTTAGTTGTTGGACTAAGTGGTGGTGTGGACTCTATTGCGCTATTGCATTTGTTTTTACAGTTACGTGACAACACCAATATTAACTTTAGTGCCGTTCATGTTAATCACGGTTTAAGCCAATATGCAGAGCAGTGGCAAGATACATTACAAACGTTGTGTGCTCAGTTAGATATTAAGTTAATAGTTAAGCAGGTAAGCATTCAAGCGCAATCCAGAACCTCGTTAGAGCAACAAGCGCGTGATGCTAGATACCAAGCCATTGCTGATTCATTAGCGCCTAATTCAATCTTATTTACTGGTCATCACCAGTCAGACCAAATGGAAACCTTTTTATTACGCTTAATGCGTGGATCAGGTTTAACTGGGCTTGCCTCAATGCGTGAAATAAGTGCATTTCCCCATGCATCAGGCAGACAAAAGCAACTTAAAATAGCCAGACCGTTATTAACAATACCAAAGCAAAGGATTATCGAATTTGCCAACGCAAACAGCTTAACTTGGGTCGAAGACGACTCAAACACAGATGAAAAGTTTGACCGCAACTACGTGCGGTTATCTATTTTACCTGCACTGTTTAAACGCTGGCCGTTAGCAGGAAAGTCAATTAATACCGCTACTGAGCTATTACAACAAGACTCTGATTTACTTAATGAATACGTTGAACAAGATTACTTAGCTTGTTTAGATAAAGGCTTTGCTCAGCACTCAGTATTAGATATTAATAAGTTAACGGACTTGTCTTTAGCTAAGCAGAAAGCCATTGTGCGTATGTTTATTTATAAACAAATTAATATTTATCCAGCGCTAACTGTTTTAAATGAATTGTTGCAGCAAATTAGCCACTTTAATCCAGATACTAATATTCACTTAAAAGTAGCAAATAGCTTTTTAAAAACCCATAAAAACCATTTGTACTTGGTCAGCGACGTTATTAATGACGCAAGAGATTTAAGCTCAGTTGAATTAATGGTTAGCAATGGAAAGTGGAGCGTATTACCAGAGAATATGCTTTATAAAGAGATAAAAGTAGACGTTGCTGCTGAACATACGGTTGTTATTAAATGGGCACGATTTACCGAAATGTTTCAGCCTAATAAAAACTCAGGCCATAAAAAGTTAAATAAATACTTAAAAGAAATAGGCTGCCCAACATGGTGGCGAGAGCACATTCCACTTGTTTATATTAATGGTGAATTGGTGGCCGTGGCGGATATTGCTGTTTCTGCTGCTTTTGCGGAGGTTTCTGCAGCTTTTGCGGAGGTTTCTGCAGCTTTTGCGGAGATTGTCGGTTCAATTAAAATTGAATTGAAATAAAGGTGTTGGTTTATTTTTTAATTTGAAAGGTATACTGTTTTCCATTGTGATAATTGATAGATCTGGTTTCGCCTGACGGCGAGTTACCTTTTTTCAACAGCCAAAAAACGTAACCTGCACTTTATAATGAAACAGAGCGCCGCTTCCAAACAAAATCCAATACTTCATTAAATAGTTATTTTTGTTTATAAAAACGGGCTTAACTTTCGTCCCTGAAAAAGCCCTTTCTCAGCATCCATGCTTCGAATTTTATAAAAAATAATATTTAACGAAGTGATTTTGTGATGGAGACTTAAAAGCAAAAGCAAAAGCAAAAGCAAAAGCAAAAGCAAAAGCAAAAGCAAAAGCAAAAACAAAGCGAACGTTATGGTTCGCGAACAGTTGATTGACTAATATGTTTGTGCAAATTAGAGTGTATCTGTGCGTTATTTTGATACAAGTATATATAATTACAGGACTTCTAAGTAAGGGATAGCTATGATAGAAAATCAAGAACAGTCCAAGAGAAATTTTGACAGTGTAGTAAGATTCACACCTTTAATTGCTGTCATATCAATTGCCGTGTTAGCTGCCTTTTATTTTATACCTAGATTACACCTAAACTTTGTACTTGATTCAAGTGTTTGGGGAGCTGTGGGAGATTTTTTTGGTGGGATACTTAATCCTATATTATCGTTTTTTACAATATTACTATTAGCATCATCATTGAAATACCAGAGTAGAGAACTCAAGGCTAGTACACAGGCATTAAATGACACTAAGGATATCCATAGAGAAAACTTGTTAATTCAACAACGTAATGTGTTAATCCCTATAGCAACAGAGCGTTTAGATACTCATATTACTCAAATAAGGGAAAAGGTAGAAATTAACCTCCCGCTTAGTACGTTTGTACTTCTTGAGCCAGAGTTTAAGGAGTTCAAAGAAAAATTAGATACATTGAGCATCATCCAAGTTGGCGATTTATTGTTAGACTTCAAAGATAAATGTACACCTGATTCGAAAGCATATAAAGTCCAAAAAACAGGGTTGTACGATGAACTATCAAAACATATTAATAATGTAGTTAATGAGATAAACCTAGTTACAAGTATTGCCAAAGAGCTTCAAGATTTAGGGTGTCATGATTTTGTGTACCTCCGGTACGTACACGATGTGACTTGGTTCGTCATGAAGTTAAAGTATTTACAACCAATATTAAAACAGCACTGTTACAGTCGCTTGGAATATTCTGCGGCGGAAGCCAATAAAATTTGAAGCAAGGTATTTTATGAGCTTCGTAAAGAAGAATACTTTCCTTAAAGCCTTAAAGCCTTAAAGCCTTAAAGCCTTAAAGCCTTATATCTTACGGCTGCTTTTCTCGCTCTTAAACCCATAAATCTCCTCCATTTCCTCTTCACTCAATGACTGAACCGTCTTGATGTTATTCACTGGAATAGACTCTGGATCTGGGTATTTTGATAATACTTTTTCCATGCTGTCTTCTCTTATGAGATGCAGCATAGGGAAGGGGGCTGTGTTAGTTAGGTTCTCTGCGTCGTTCGCTTCTGTGCCGTCAAACTGGTAGTTTGGATGGAAGCTGGCTAGTTGGAATATGCCGCGGTAGCCCATTTGATCTATTAACATGTCGGCGACATCTAACACGTGTAAGTAGTCGGTAAAGTCTGCTAAAAAGTTTGGGATTACGATGACGGTAGTGTCGGCTTGTTCTGCTGGTGTGTTGGTTAAAAAATCAAGTTCAGCGAGTAAATCGTTTGTTAAGTCGTTACTGTTATCTGCTTGAGAGATGACTAACTTTATTTGATTGTTTGCGCGTGGCTTTTTGGCAAAAGGGCACAGGTTTAAACCAATAACGGCTTTGTCTAACCATTGCCAAACTTGAGATTCTACTTGTGCCGTCTTGCTCATAACTGTGTTTAGCCTTTTTATGTTCTTAATTTTCTATTTTTGTTTTCTTAATTTTATTGGGCTTTTTATGCTGGTGTTTAATGTCACAAATTTAACTGGAACTGTTTGTTTAAGATTTGCTTGGTGAAGCTAGTTCTTAAATAAAAGCCTTTTGGTGGCGCTTGGATTGGTTGGCCGTTTTGATTAAACGCTTGAGTTCTTACTGAGCTGTCTGCTGCTTTTGGTCTTAATTGTAAGGCTTCTCCATGAGTGGCGTTGATTTTGTCGTGATGACCAAAGGTAATAAGTTCCATTAACTCTTCCCAGTCTGTTTGCAAGGTTGTTTCTTGCTGTTCATCCATCTGCCATAAAAACGGAGTGGCTATTTGTCTTAAAGGAACGGGAATGTCACGTTCTGCAATAATAGGTACCCATAAAACATGGCGTAGTTTTTTATAAATGGATGACTCGCGCCATGTTACTGGTTTTGATTGAGTTATTGATTGCGTTAATTGGGCCACAGAAACAAAGGTGGTTTCCAATGGCTTTCCTTCACGACTAATTGGTAAGGTTTTTAATTCAACACCAAGTAGCTGAAAATCAGGTTCCGGCAAGTTGCCGGCACTTGCGCCTAAATAGGCTTCCAGTAATTGTCCCGGCCAACCTTTTTCTACTTGTAGATTCTCGGGAACCACGACATTTAGCTCTTGAGCAAGATCACCTAAAGTTAACCCTGCGATTAAGTCTATTCTTTGCTGGAGCTCTTCAATTGTTTTTGGTGGTGGAGAAAAGTTCATTAATTAACCAAGTAAACCAATTATTATGCGACAAGGGATTATCTAATTAACTTTAACTGGATACCAGTTAAATTTTGGTTTGCTCTAATGGCTCCTTTGTGGAAGAATCAGTGTATATAGAAAAGAATAACAACAGGTGACACTGTGATTGATGCTGAAGGGTTTCGTCCCAACGTAGGCATCGTGATTTGCAACCATAAAGGTCAAGTTTTTTGGGCTCGTAGATACGGCCAACATTCTTGGCAGTATCCTCAAGGTGGGATTGATGAAGGTGAAACGCCTGAACAAACCATGTACCGAGAGTTAGAAGAAGAAGTCGGGTTAAAGCAGGATGATGTTGAAATCCTTGCTGTTAGTAAAAACTGGCTAAGATACAGGTTGCCTAAACGACTTATCCGTCGTGAAAGTATGCCGGTGTGTATTGGTCAAAAACAGAAATGGTTTTTACTACGACTTCGTTGCAAAGAATCCGATGTAGATTTATTAAAAACCTCTCATCCTGAATTTGATGATTGGAGATGGGTAAGCTATTGGTACCCAATTAGAAACGTCGTGTCGTTTAAACGTGATGTTTACCGCAGAGCAATGAATGAATTTGTTAGCGTTGTTATGCCATTTGTTAAATCAAATTCTGGCAAAGGTGACTCTGGCGGTAATAAGCCGACAAGCCATCGTCATAAACGTCGTGGTAATAAGTCGACCTATAATAGGAATAATCAAAATAAACAACGTGGATAGTTTTGCCTGATTAATTAATGGCTTTGAACTTCTAGGGGGTTGATAACAAATTATGTTAAATGATTTAAGAAGTATTACTCATTCATTTGTACAGGAGCCATCTTTAGAGATGGCTTTAGCTTCTTTAGTCACTGATATAAAACGTGCTTTAAACTCCGATTGTTGTTCTATTTATTTGGCGGAAGCCGAACAAACGGTATTACGTTTGCAAGCCACCGATGGATTAAACCGAAAGGCCATTGGTTTAACCCAAATGGGTTTCGATGAAGGCTTAACCGGTTGGGTTGCACAACGTGAAGAGCCAATCAAAATCTATAATGCTAAACGCCATCCTAGATTTAAAAACTTCCCAGATGTACAAGAAGATGAATTCACTGCTTTTCTAGGTGTGCCAATTATCCACAGACGCCAAGTCTTGGGTGTTATCACTATTCAGCAATCACAAGCTCGTTTGTTTGACCAAGATGAAGAAGCATTTCTTGTTACTTTAAGTGCTCAATTAGCATCGTCAATTGCCAACGTTAGTCTTAGGATGAAATCAGAGTCAACCTATGTTGAGCATGAGAATAACTCTTTAGTCTTAAAAGGTGTTTCTGCATCTTCAGGTGTTGGTATTGGGCATTCTTATCTTGTTCAAACTGAAATTGATTTGTCAGATGTTTCTTTACGTAAAGTATTAAATCCAGAATTTCAAAAAACTCGTTACTTTAATGCAGTCGAAGCAACTCGTGCTGACATTAAATTAATGGCTGAACGTATGTCAGCGCATTTACCTGCACAAGCATTGGCGATATTTGATATTTATTTACAATTACTAGAAAACGCTAGTTTAGGTAATGAGATTGTAGAAAAAATTGATATAAATTGGTGTGCCGTTTCATCACTTAAAATTGTGGTTGAACGTTACGTATCAGAATTTGAAAAGATGGAAGACCCTTATATTAGGGAACGTGCTGTTGATGTTAAAGATCTAGGCCGACGTCTATTAAAGCATTTAACTAACGCGTCATCTCAAGATAAAGTTATTCCACAAGCCGCGATTATTATTGCGGAGGAAGTTACAGCTTCCATGTTGGCGGAAGTGCCAAGAGATCAAATTAAAGGTATCGTTTCCATTAAAGGTGCGGAAAACTCTCATGCTGCCATCATGGCAAGAGCATTGGGTATTCCTGCGGTTATGGGATTACGAGATGTTCCGTTATTGCAACTCGATGGTGTAGACATCATAGTTGATGGTTATAACGGACAAGTATTTACCTCTCCTGCCGAAGCGATAGTTGAAGAGTATAAAAATTTAGAGTCGGAAGATTTAGAGTTTGCTAATCAGTTAAAACTTGAGTCGGACGAAATAGTACAAACCGCCGACGGCAAGCGTATTTATTTATCTATCAACTCAGGAATGGGGTTTGATGGCGAGTTTGCTGAGCAAGAACATATAGAAGGTATTGGGTTATATCGTACTGAATACCCATTTATGATGCGTCAACGTTTCCCGTCAGAGCTTGAACAACAGCAATTATATCAACAAGTATTAGGCGATTTTACTGGCAAACCTGTTGTTATGCGTACGTTAGATGTTGGTGGCGATAAACAATTACCTTATTTTCCTATTATTGAAGATAATCCATTTTTAGGCTGGCGTGGAATTAGATTAACGCTGGATCATCCTGAAATATTTTTAGTGCAAATTCGTGCAATGATCAAAGCTAATGTGTTTACCGATAATTTGCATATCATGTTACCTATGATATCTGACATTGGTGAAATTGATGAAGCAAGACGCTTGTTTAACCAAGCTTATGCTGAAGTGCAAGACGAATTAAAAGAAGCTGATGCGGCGGCTGTTGTACCAAAACCAAAATTTGGTGTGATGTTAGAAGTACCATCTATGCTATTTCAGTTAAGACATCTTAAAGGTAAAGTTGATTTTTGTTCAATTGGAACTAATGACTTAACTCAGTATCTACTAGCTGTGGATAGAAATAACGATAAAGTGGCTAATTTATATGACGCATTTCATCCAACCGTATTAAATGCGATTAAAATGATCGCGGATGTTACTAAAGAAATTGGTATTCCATGTAGTGTTTGTGGTGAATTAGCCGGAGATCCCGGCGGCGCTATGTTGCTAGCAGGTATGGGATTTACTCAATTAAGTATGAATACCAAAAACTTATTACGAGTTAAATGGGTATTGAAAAAAACCAATTCAGAAAAATTAACTGAATTAGCCAATGACGTTTTAAATTGTACTCGTCCAGATCAAATCAAGTTTAAAGTGAATCGATATATGTTGAATATTGGTGCTGCCAGTATATTACGAGCTGGGAAATAAGCTTATCGTAAAAAGTACTTGTTATAAGTACATGTACATACACTCAAAATAGGCAGTAAACGTTTTGTTAGAAATATTATATATAGCCCCAATACTTGGCATAATTGCAGGGTTTTTGTCTGGATTATTAGGTATCGGTGGTGGGATTGTCTTAGTACCTGCTTTATTGTATTTACTACCATTATTACCCCAAGTTAATTCAGATAATGTTGCTATTATTGCGGTTGCTACCTCATTAATGACGATTGTTATTACGGCATTTTCATCCGCCAAAAGTCATTATAAAAGAGGCAATCTTCATAAAGAAATAACATTACCAATTGCTGTTGCAGTGGCAATTAGTTCGGTTGTGGCACCTTATGTCGCGATTTGGATGGGCAGTTCTTTGTTAACCAGCGTGTTTGCTATTTTATTATTTGTTTTGTCTATTCAGATAGCAACTGGCAGAAAAAATAATCCAGACGTTGATAAGTTACCGTCTAATAAAGTATTGGCTTTCGGTGGTTTGTTTACTGGATTTTTAGCTGCAATTGCTGGTTTAGGAGGCGGTGCGATATTAGTTCCTTACCTAACCGTTGTTGGCGTAAATATTAGAAAGTCGATAGGTGCGGCTGCGGCATGTGGAATGATAGTGGCTATTTTTGGCTCAATTAGTTATTTCATTAGTGGTCATGGCTGGACTGATAGTGTTCAGTTCGCCGGTTATGTACATTGGCCAACCGCGTTAGTTATTATGTTGTTCTCTTACTTTACGGCTCCTTTGGGTGTAAAAGTAGGGCATAAGTTAAATCAAGTTCAGTTAAAAAGAGTATTTGCCATCTTTATGATGGTGGTCGCCACTAAGTTATTATTTGATCAGTTAGCCTAAGTATAGTTTGGTCGAATAGTTTAAAAGATTCATTTAACTGTAAAACAGTCGTGTTTAAGTAAAATTAATTAAAACTAAATAGTTTATAAAAATAAAGTTGAGGTTGTATTCGTGTTAGCAGATCCTATTATTTTCCCAGCAATTGACCCTATTATTGTGTCGTTAGGGCCAGTGGCAATCCGTTGGTATGGTTTGATGTATTTAATTGGATTAGGTTTTGCCTATTTCTTAGCAATGCGTGAAGTGAAAGCTAACCGTTCTCCATTTACTAAACAGCAAGTTAGCGATCTAATCTTTTATGGATTTATGGGCGCAGTATTGGGTGGCCGTATTGGTTATGTATTCTTTTATCAATTTGAGCTGTTTCTTCAAGATCCGCTGTATCTGTTCCAAATTCAACAAGGTGGCATGTCATTCCATGGCGGTTTGTTAGGGGTCATATTTGTATTGATCGTGTTTGCTAGAAAAACCAAACTAACCTTATTTCAAATTGGTGACTTTGTTGCGCCATTAGTGCCTATTGGATTAGGTGCTGGACGTTTTGGTAATTTTTTAAACGGCGAGCTATGGGGCCGAACCACGGATGTTCCTTGGGGGATTGTATTCCCTGGCGCAGGTCCGTTACCGCGTCACCCGTCACAACTGTATGAGTTTGTGTTAGAAGGCATTGTTCTCTTCATTATTGTATTTTGGTATACCCGCTCTAAACGAGCTGTTGGCTCTGCTGGTGGACTGTTCTTATTAGGTTATGGTTGTTTCCGCTTTATTGTTGAGTACTTCCGTCAGCCAGACGACCATTTAGGTTTATTAACTTTAGGTATGTCGATGGGACAGTGGTTATCATTACCTATGGTATTTGCCGGTGCAATTGTTATGGCGATTGCGTTTAAGTTAGATAGCAAAAAAGCACAATAGTATTTAGTTGCGAGTTTCGAAACTCGAATGCAGGAATTAGACAAATGAAACAGTATTTAGAATTATGCCAACGCATTGTTGACGAAGGCACTTGGATAGAAAACAAACGCACGGGTAAACGTTGTTTAACGGTTATTAATGCTGAGTTAAACTATAACGTTGGTGATAACGAATTTCCGATGATCACCACGCGTAAGAGTTATTGGAAAGCCGCTATTGCCGAATTACTTGGTTATATCCGCGGTTACGATAATGCCGCAGATTTCCGTTCTATTGGTTGTAATACATGGAATGCTAATGCTAACGACAATGATGCATGGCTAAACAATCCTCACCGTAAAGGTGAAGACGATATGGGACGCGTTTATGGCGTACAAGGTCGTAGCTGGGCAAAACCAGATGGTGGTTTTGTTGACCAACTTAAAAAGCTGGTTGATGATCTTTCTAACGGTATTGATGACCGTGGGGAAATCTTATCGTTTTATAACCCTGGCGAATTCCACATGGGCTGCTTACGTCCATGTATGCACACACACACGTTTTCTTTGTTAGGTGACACTTTGTACTTAACTAGTTACCAACGTTCTTGTGACGTACCGCTAGGGCTTAATTTTAATCAGGTTCAAGTGTTTGTTTTGTTAGCATTAGTTGCTCAAATTACAGGTAACAAAGCAGGGAAGGCGTATCACAAAATAGTAAACGCTCACATTTATGAAGATCAGCTTGAGTTAATGCGTGATGAACAATTAAAACGTAAACCTTTTGCCTCACCAAAGTTAATCATTAATCCAAAGATTAAGTCGTTAGAAGACTTAGAAACATGGGTAACTATGGATGACTTTGAAGTAGAAGGTTATGAATGCCACCCACCAATTGCGTATCCATTTTCGGTTTAGTTTATAGCTAGATTTTTTTAAAAAGCGTGAATAACGCTTTATGTTTAAATCATAACTAAATAAAAAGTTAAATAAAAAGTTAAATAAAAAGCAGAGTCACTTTAAAATGTGCCTCTGCTTTTTGTATCGAGTGGTAGTTGAATTTAAGTTCAGCCTGAGCTGAGTGGTTATTCATCTTTCCAGCGTCGTTTTATGGTTAATATTTTTTCAAGTTCTTGTTTAAATAAAACAACTAACTCAGGGTCAAAGTGTTTACCACTTTGTTGTTCAATAAAGTCCATAGCTTTTTCTACTGGCCAGGCACCTTTATATGGACGAACACTGGTTAATGCGTCAAATACATCGGCTATTGCGACAATTCGGCCTTCAATCGGAATATTGTTACCCGCTAATCCGTTTGGATAACCTGAGCCATCCCACTTTTCGTGATGAGTAAGCGCAACCACTTTTGCAAGACTGATCAGCTCTGAGTCATCATCACCTAAGATATGAGCGCCAATTTCTGGATGTGTTTTCATAACATCAAACTCTTGCTCTGTTAGCTTTCCTGGTTTTTGCATTATGCTGTCAGGAATTCCTATTTTTCCTAAGTCATGCATAGGCGCTGCGTGTAATAGATCATCTGCACTTTGTTCAGTAAAGCCATAAGCGAGAGCAATGATCTGAGAGTAATGGCTCATACGCATAACATGCATGCCTGTTTCATTATCTTTATATTCAGCGGCATGACCTAAACGTTGAATAACTTGCAAACGTGTACGTCTTAATTCATCTGCTTGCACAAGTGATAAATGAGTCTCGACTCTTACTTTGACAACTGCAGCGGAGATCGGTTTAGTTATGTAATCGACGGCGCCTAGTTCAAGCCCTTGAGCTTCATCGGTATGATCATTTAATGCAGTAACAAAAATCACTGGAATCTTTTTGGTAATGGTTTCCGCTTTTAATCGTTTACAAACTTCAAGCCCTGTGATGTCTGGCATCATAATGTCTAACAATATCAGATCTGGTAGTTTCTCTTTTGCTAAACGCAGTGCTTCCATACCACTTTTAGCGAAAACCAATCTATATTGTTGTTGTAATACTTGTTTTAAAACCCGTAAATTAGTGGGTTCGTCATCAACAATTAAAACAGTTGGTTGTTTTTTTCTCATTATATTCCCCCTAATAACTTTCTAGGTGCTGTTTTAACTCTGATATATGCTTAGAAGCACATTCAAATTCAAAGTCATTAAATGCATTAAAGATTTTGTTTATGTTCACCGAATATTTAGAATCCTTAAATTCTAATAATTGAGTTAATAGTTTTTCTTCTACTTCATTGTCTTGAGCTTTTTTATCTAGTATTAATAGAAGAGCAATTAATTTTTCTACATCAATATCGGTAACTGTGGTTTGTGTAGCTTGCTCACTTTTCCACTGCCTTGTTTTTTTATCTAATTGTTTAAATATGACATCAATTTTTTCAAAGATAGACTCAGATTGGTCAGACTCGTCTTTCACAGCGGACTCGAGCTGTGTAAATAATTTGTGTAATTGGGTTAATGCTAAGTTTCCAGCCAGGCCTTTATATGTATGAGCTATTACTAATACTTCAGGCCACTTTTTGTTTTTTATGTTTTCATTCAGTAAGGCCATTTCGTTTGTCTGACTATTCATAAAGTTATACATTTGTTGGTAATACTCGTTGCTACTTCCCCATAAAGCTGTGCCTTTACCTTCGTCAAACAATAAATTATTTTTCTTGGCTCTAGGCGTTACGATAATTGGCTCAATATCAATGTTAAGTACTTTTGCCATTTCATTACTGAGTAACACAAAATCAATCGGTTTATTTGCAAAGCCTTGCATTCCTGCATTTTCAGCAGCTAATTTATCATCTAACAGCACACTTGCGGTTAGTGCAATAACAGGTATTGCTGGTAAGTTATTCTCTTGCTCGTATAGCCTTCTTTGTTTAGTTGCATTAAGTCCGTCTAAGACTGGCATTTGAATATCCATTAAGACTAAATCAATACCATCACAATCACTCATTCTAATAAGTGCTTGTTTACCATCTCTTGCGGTAACGACCTTATGACCATCTCGTTCTAATAATACTGTTAATAGGTCAATATTTTGCTGAATATC
This sequence comes from uncultured Psychrosphaera sp., assembly GCF_947500655.1. Classification (GTDB taxonomy): domain Bacteria; phylum Pseudomonadota; class Gammaproteobacteria; order Enterobacterales; family Alteromonadaceae; genus Psychrosphaera. The sequence continues at coordinate 55,614 of NZ_CANMSK010000014.1, forward strand.
ATCAACGACTAACACTTTTAGTGGTGGTAGTTTTATTCGCTCAATTGTTTGTACTTCAATACTTTTAGTTGTTGCGGGTAAAGGTATGTCGAATGAAAACTTACTACCAACATTAAGCTGGCTTTCTGCTCTTATTTCACCTCCCATAAGCTCAACTAATTGCTTGCTGATAGTTGTGCCTAATCCTGTACCTCCGAATCGTCGACTCATGGAGGCATCAGCTTGTGTAAATGCTTCAAACACTGAAGATAATTGTTGTTCATCCATGCCGATACCTGAGTCTTCAACTTCAAATCTGACGTTTTGATCGTCAATAGGGGAAACGGTAATGATCACTTGTCCTTCGGCGGTAAATTTAATTGCGTTACCGATTAAGTTGGTTAGTACTTGGCGAATACGCTCTGGGCTACCTAAATAGTAACCTTCTAGTTTGTGTGAAATATTTGTATTAAGTTCCAAGTTTTTATTACGAGCTTGTAGCCAAAGAGTTGAAATAACTGCGTCAACTTCTTCTATCAATGAAAAAACTCTAACTTCTAAATCTAATTTACCTTTATCTAATTTGGCTGTATCTAATATGTCGTTGAGCAAATGTAATAATGATTTAGACGAGTTGTTAATTGTTGTCATATGACGAACTTGTTCTGGCTCTAAGTCGGTCTCTAATAAAATATCACTGAAGCCTATAATCGCATTCATTGGCGTACGAATCTCGTGACTCATGTTTGCCATAAATGCAGCCCTTGCTTCAGCGGCTTGTTCAGCTACTTCTTTTGCTTGTCTTAATTGTAACTCCATATTGCGGCGCTCAGTGATATCCATAATAAAACCGTCTAGCCAAATCTCTCCTGTGTCTTCGTCTTTTATATAATTGCCAAACTCCATAACCCAGCGGATATCATTATTTTTGGTGATAATGCGATACTCTAAGCTAAACATGTTGTCGATGATTGGATTGGATTCAATACTTTCTTTATCATCTGGATGGAATAAGTCTGAAAAGTTACGTTTATTATTTGGAGTTATAAAGTCGGAGGCTGGATAGCCTGTTATTCCTTCAACGGCATCACTGATAAATAATAAAGGCCAGCCTTTTTGATCTAAACAGCGATAAGCTATGCCAGGAATATTACTGATCAAAGATCTAAATTTGGCCTCATTTTCTTTTAAGGCATGTTCCATTTGAATACGCTGGCGAATGTCAGACATAAACCCAACAAAGTAATTATCATTGGCAAGCTTTACATGGCCGATGGCAAGACGAATATCGATTAAGCTTCCATCTTTGTGTAGGGCTTGAACTTCTCTACTTGCGCCAATAATTTTTGCATTGCCTGTAGATAAATAGTTATCTAAATAATTGTCGTGGGAGTCATAATGTGGATTAGGCATTAGCATTTTTACATTTTGCCCGATGATCTCATCGGGTAACCAACCTAGTAATGAATAAGTCGCTTGGTTGGCACTTTCAATTATTCCTTTGCTATTAATACTAATAATGGCATCTACTGCAGTATTCATCATAGCTCTTAAGCGGTGCTCACTTACACTGGCTTGACGTGATATTTCTCTATACCGATAAATTAAGTTTATACCTAAAATTAATGAAATAATGACGATAGACGTTACCGATACAATAACGGCTAAATAAAATGATATTTCATTGGTTTGTTTACTTAATTCTAACCCCGGTGGTTTTACAAAGCGTGCCGCTGCCATACCTGTATAATGCGTGCTTGCAATAGCAAGCCCCATAACAAGGCTTGCAATAAGGTTGGCTTGCAGGTCTTTATTTTTCCATTTCCTTAATAAACCAGTTCGCACCCATAATGAAAGTATGGCAAAAGTAATAGCTATGATTATAGATAGAATAAAAATAGATAAATCGTAACGGAGTAGGGGAGCCATCTGCATTGACGCCATTCCGGTGTAATGCATAGCGCCAATACCTGTGCCCATTAATACACCCGCAATAATGAGCGGTTTTATTCCTTTTTTATGTTTTTGAAGGTGGTCAAGTGCAACAGAAGATGCACCCACTCCAGGTAATATGGAAAGTAGAGTTAATGCAAAGTTATAATCAACGACAGTACATAAATCAAACGCCAGCATACCTATAAAGTGCATAGACCATATTCCGCCACCTAAGGCTGTGCTACCACCAAACAAAGTTATACGTCGTCGAGCAATTGATATGTGTTCATTATTATTGGTTGCTAATTGTAATCCCATAAAGGAAGCCAAAGTGGCAATGAACAATGATAAAAGCACCATACCAGAATCATAACTTCCATAGATAAGAATACTATCAGGGGAAATAGAAAATAAAGAAGTAACCCAATTAAACATATATAACTCTTAGTTGAATGAACGATTTTTAAATAGCTTGGTTTTTATATAGAACAATCATTCTTGCGCTATTTTATTATGTTGCTCTGAAAATAAAGCATAAAGCAAATCTGATGCGACTGCTAAGCATAGCTTAAATAAGCTAATTATCCTGTTAATTAAATTTAATATGGTTTAATCCTTGCTTATACATTTAAAACAAAGAGCCATTTATAAGTAATATAATTTTTAATGCTGAAGTTATTACCGTAAATCTACATATTTCGTGGCACATTAATTGCTTTTATTGAGCTATGAATGAATAGAGTGAACAACCTATGAACCGAATATTATTATTACTTTTATTGCTAGCTTTAACTGGATGCTCGAGCTTTACTGAACCAACACCTGAGAGCCAAAGGCCTGTAGATAAAGAAGCATTGAGCTTTAAGTCTCCTGTGTCAGAAGGCAATCTGCATTATTACGTTGAAAAATTAGCTAGACAATTATTTGACACAACGAATATGTTTGATACTTCTAGGCCAATTATTGTCGGTACATTTTTACCCGCTGAAACTTTAGTGGTTAATGATAGTGATAAGTTGACGTCGTACGGTATACAAATTCAAGAAAGCTTATCGACTTTACTAACTCAAGCAGGGTTATATGTTGTTGAGTATAAAGCTTTATCAAAAATCAAAATAAAATCTAATTCGGACGTTATGTTATCAAGAGATGCAGATGAGTTGGATTCACTGGTCAATGCAGATTTTATGTTAACCGGAACATATATACAGCGAGAAAGTAGTTTGATTGTAAATGTTCGTTTAATTAACGTTTCTAACAAAAAAGTAGTCGCTGCCGCAACGGATTACATTCCCATTAATAGTATGTGGAATCATTCAAAAATCTCAATGAGAAATCAGCAATTACATCGTAGCGAATACTAGGAGCAAGTCATGAATAAGTTATTAATACCATTGTTATTTTCTACAATATTGTCTGGATGCATGACAATGGGATCAGAAGAGGCTAACAACTCGGCCGTCGATCCCCAATCTGTAAATAACGGGTCGGCTAATAGAATGAATTCTCAAGGTCAAAACTCGAATTCAGCGGTTAACTTCCAAGATAGTTATCGTAATAAATTATTATCAAACATGGGTAATGCATACCAACGTCGAGGTAATAGATCTCAAAGTATTAAAGATGTTAACTATTATGTTCGAGGTTTAATGCAAGAGTTGGTAGGTAACTTACAATATGTAAATGCCTCTACTCCTGTTGCGGTTACTAATTTTGTATTTTTGGATGGTTCGTTTGAGAACTCAGATTTAGTTGGTAAACAACTATCTGAAAGCTTTATTCATGAAGTTCATAAGTTTGGTATTCCAGTACTTGATTTTAAAACAACGGATTATATTCGAGTTTCTCAAAGCGGCGACTTTGTCTTAAGCCGAGACTTTCTAGAGTTAAATAGCGACTTACCAATACGTTACGTTGTTGCTGGAACATTAGTAAGACATTTAGCTGGATATATGGTTAATGCTCGAATTGTTGGTATTGACTCAAAGGCTGTGGTCGCATCAGCGCAAGGGTTTATCCCAGCTAGTGTGATCAATTCATTAATATCTGGCAGTATAAATGACGGTATCCCGTTAACTTCGAATTAATTGTAGGGCGTACACTATGGTACTTTTAAAATTAAGAAAACGACATGTATTGCAATTGTTTTTAGTTAGTACTTTAACAGCTTGTAGTATGAGTTCTAATATGTCAGGACGAGCGCTCAACTCTAACGATAATATCTGCGTTTCTCAAAGTGGCATGGTTGTTACTTGTGGCGTGATTGTACCTAAAACTATGAATGATTCAGGGTCAAATATTGATACTGATTTAATGAATTCCCATACCTTAGAAGCTAGTTCAAATAGTGTAATGCTTGGTGAGTACGTTGAGCAAATAGCGACAGATTTACTGCAAAATATGTTAGTTCCTGTTACTGAGACTTCTGTTGGAATTACCCCATTTGTTGAGTTTTCAACAAACTTGTCTTCTATAAATATGTTAGGTGCTATTTTAGCCGAAGAGTTTATATTTGAATTACAACGTAATGGCATAATGGTTGTTGATTATAAAGTTCAAGATAGTGTAGAAGTGAAGGGCAGAGGCGACTTTATATTCTCTCGAGACAACACAAAGTTAACCTTAAATGGTGTGATGCAGTATGTGCTAGTTGGTACTCTAATTTACAATAAACAGGGGATTTGGATTAATGCTCGTATTGTTGACATTGAATCTAAGAAAGTTGTTTCCTCTGCAAAAAAACTCGTACCGTATTTCATTTTAGACAGCATAGTGCCGTTTGATACCAGTAAAGCTGAATCAGCTAACTAGGAGTCGTAAATCGTGAATAAAATAAAATTTCTTCTGCTAACCAGTTCTGTAATATTTTTTGGCTGTAGTTCAAAACACGAAGAACCTACAGGGGTTAAATCTACGTCAATGTTACCTGTTATTTCAAATCAGATGCATTTGAAAAAGACTATTATTAATGACTACGATGCTTATCAACAAGTAAATTACGACACGATTAAGTCTAATAACTCTGAAGATCAATTAACCCTATTAAACTCTCAAGTAGAGTATGTGGTAATGGACTTAATCTCTAACTTAGATGAGAGATTAATTGATTCACCTATTATTATCAGACCTGTTTTATTTAATGTTGACGAAAGTTATAAAACTCGTGAAAGTGAAATTTTAATAGAGTCTGGCTTTGAACTAACGCTAAAAAGATTTGGTTTTGACGTATTCAACGATAGAAACCCTAGAGGTAAGCTAAACGGTAATGAATGTGTATTAGACATTACTGTGACTTCAATTAACGATAAAGTTATTTTGCTATCAACTTTGAAGTACCTAGATTCAAATAAAATTAGAGCGGTTAAGCAAATCTATATATCTGATTATTTTTTCAAGGACTTTGTTGACGGTATAGAAGTCAGCAATGATATTGAAAGCGATGAAGAAAAACCAGAAATGCAACTTAACTAATGAACATAAAGGTCCTAGAGTTTTACTGATGAATTCTAAGGCCTTTAAAACGCTTATATTTATTTTAACTGCTACAAATTCTTTAATTACTATCTAAATTCATTATTACAATCTCATCCAAATCCAAATCCAAATCCAAATCCAAATCCAAATCCGGCAACTTATATCAGTATACTTGGCAATTTTTTACCTAGTAAGTCGTTGTTAATTTGTAAAATAACTAATCCGTTATTATTCCATTTAAATGACTATTTAACGTTCATTTTGATTTTTAAATAAACGAATTAAGTTGATTAATTGAGCTTTTTGTCAAACTTGCTTGTTTTTTATTCGGTTGAGCTGTAAAACATAATTAACCTGCTTTCAAAATGGTGAATTTAGTCATTTGATATATCCTTAGTAGATAAGTTAATAAGATTAGAGGTGTTTCTTGATTGGTAGTGCTCCAGAGCTAAATAAGTATATGCAACGTGATGCTGCCATATTGTTATATGGTAATGCTGTATCTGGCATTCTGATCAGCATATTAGCCTCTAGTTTTTTGGCATTTGCATTTCACGATCCCCTTACTGATTCATTCAAACAAATATGGTGGCTAGTAATGACCTTTTTGTTAGTGATCAGAGGAATAGATGTTATTTGGTGGAAAGTTAAACTGCAAAATACTAAGTTCGATGGCAAACACGCGGTTAACCGTTTTATTGCTGGTGCGAACCCAACTGCAGTTTTGTGGTCTGTCTATTTAGTTTATTTGACGATATATAACAACGGCATAGAATTGACCACGACTATCATTGTTGTTGCAGCTATGGCGGGAGGCTCAGCTACTGTGTTGGCAGCTCATAAACCTACCGCTATGTTTTATGCTTTTATTTTACTGGCTCCCGGTTCAATCGGTTTATTAGCTTCAGGTGAATATTCACTGAAGTTACTTGGTATATTGGGTTTTGCTTTTAGTATCGTGATGCTTATTATTTCAAAAAAATCAGCTGAATTTACCCTTCATACCTTATATTTAAGAAATGAAAACACGGTGTTACTGCATCGTATGGAAGAGAAAGTCGAACAACGTACTCGTAAAATTTACGAGCTTTCAAACTTAGATCCTCTAACTGGTTTGTATAATCGAACCGCCTTCTTAAATCACTTAAAGTCCGTTATTAGCAATACAGATAAAACCTTTGCTCTGTTATTTATAGACTTGGACGGCTTTAAAAAGATAAATGATTCAATTGGTCATCAAGCTGGCGATCAAATTTTAAGAAAAACAGCTGAACGTTTAAAACAAAGTGAACTCGATACCCAACTACTATGCCGATGGGGCGGGGACGAGTTTCTTATCGCACTTGAGAATACAGGGAAGGTTGAAGCTATTGGAAAGTCTGTTCAGCTAATAGCTAGACTCAGTGAGCCGCATAATACTGAAAATAGTGTATTGTCTGTGGGCGCTACGATAGGCATTGCGTTATATCCCGAACATGCTGTAACAGAAGACCATCTTATTCAATCTGCAGATATGGCTATGTACTATCAGAAAAAACAAGCCCCTTCATCGGTCGGTGTCTTCTCTGAACAAATGGAAAAACTATATTTTCATGAATTAAGAATGAAAGACGGACTTACTAAAGCAATTGAAAAGCAACAACTTAGATTGGTTTTCCAGCCTTTAGTATTATCGATAAACCATCAACTTGTCTCTTTTGAAGCGCTTCTTCGTTGGCAATTTGATGATGAAAATATTCCTCCAGATGTGTTTATACCTATTGCAGAGCAATATGGTTTAATTCACCAAATAGGTGCCTGGGTGTTAAAAAATGCTTGTTTAGAAGCTAGCTCGTGGGATGTCGAACTGGGCATATCCGTCTGTGTTAATGTTTCTGTGATCCAATTAAACGATGAATGCTTTATTGATGTAGTAGACGACGCACTTTCAAACAGTGGTTTGCCTGCTGAGTTATTACACATAGAAATAACTGAATCTGTTTTTGAGTCAGATACTGGCTTTTTATCACATCAAATTAAGAGTTTACAGGCTAGAGGGATTAAAGTGTCAATAGATGACTTTGGTACTGGCTATTCTTCTTTATCAGTAATGCAGGACTTAGCGGTAAATATAGTGAAAATTGACCGCTCATTTGTCAATAAAATGAATAGTAATGGTTATGCCATTATTTCTGCAATTATGAATATAGCTTCATCGTTAGACTTTTTAGTTGTAGCTGAAGGCGTTGAAACTGAAGAACAGGCCAAGGAGCTTTCCTCGCTAGGCGTACATTTTCTTCAAGGATATTATTTTTCTAAACCGATGGAAGTGGCAAATATCTCAAATTTTTTAAGTAAAAAGATTGAGGTTAACGAATACTAATATGTATTATCGTTAACCTTATCCGTTATTTGGTTTAAGTCTAAAGATTAAGGATCTTCAGTAAATTCCAACTCAGCACTGAGGGTTTGTGAGCTGCCACTAGCTAGACCATCTGGAAAGGTTAATGTTCCAGCCATATATACAGTTATTAAACCATCAGAGCCTGTACTAAAGTCTATATAAGTATCTGGATTTAGATTAGTCGCTTCCTCGCCCAAATTATTAGTGAGTCTCAGTGTAGGCTCCAATATAAAACCATTAACATCGCCAACAGTAGATATAGCTTTGATTTCTATATTGGTATTGGCTGTTGCGGTAATTGTGTATTTACCAAGAGTTCCATCTGACACACATAAGGTTGCGGGTGTAATATCACCAGTGATCACGTCCATTACACAGCTACCTGCTCTTGGACTGGTCTCGCCAAAGTTTATGTCTTGTACTACGGTTAAGACTTCCCCCGCAGCAAAGATGAATTTAGAAAATAATAAAAGTGATATGAGTAGAGTATGTTTAATGTTTAACAAGGAATGCTCCTTTTTTTACGCTATCGGGTAACTTATCGAGTGCATTTCTGGCATTTAGTGGCGAGGTGTAATCACCTAAATACAGCTTACAATAAGAATCAGTTTCAACTATGTATAAATGGTCAAGTTTTCTGGTTATCTCTTCAAATGCAGCTGTGTCACATTTTCCGTCTTTTATTACAGCTGACAATTGTATTGAATAGGCTTCCACTTGAATTGAATAAATATCTTCGCCTTCTCGGTAAATGACGGTGAAACCATCATCAACCAAGGTTTTTGGCATGGTACTCTTATATTCGTCAGCGGCAGCACCGGTGCGGAATTCACCAACAAACACTTTACAATTAGTTCCTTCAATAATGTAGAACGCATCAGCAAAACCAGATTGTTTCAACTGCGCCACTCTTAATGCACAATACTCTCTGCTATCGTATGCGCCAAACTGAACCGTATAAAACTCATTATGAGCTAATTCTGATGTGTTTTTTAAGTGCTCTTCTACATTGATTAATTCAAAATCAGGGACTTCAACAAAGTTGGTGCCTGTTTTTATATTAATTAAGTGCTCAGCGGGTAATGAAACTAAACCTAGCTTGTCTAAATACCCAGGTTCAATTCGTATTTTATACTTCCCAGGCCACATTTTCTCTAAAGAATAACTACTGTTAAAATCACTTTTAAATGTTTTTAACACTTTATTGTTCATTGTTACTAACTGTAAAGGGATATTAGGAGGCACGGTTTTATCAGATAAGTTAACAATTAAGCCATCTAAATAGGAGGTATAGTTAAACGGTACGTCAAATGAAGTCACACCACCGGCATGGGTATAAAAATATACATCTTCATAAACCGGAGAAAGCAAATCTGACTTGGTTTCCCTAGTGTCATAGTTGATTTTAAAAGGTCTACCTATACGAGCATTAGGCAAATAGGTATAACCTCTCCTATTAGTAGGGAGATCTTGCCAATAGGGGACTGATCCAAATTTTACACCACTTAGGGAAGAATCAAATTCATCAAAGCTGCCACTTTTATTTCTATCATGGTAAGTAAATAAATCCAGTGTTGATGATTGTGCGCTGTATTCACTTTGTAAATTCACCTCATTTTTATAATAGTCATAATCTAGGTTGAAGGTGATACCTATACCAATACTCCACTCGGTTAAACTTGAATAAGCCAGACTACTAGTTAAGTTAATTTTTTTAGTTTTCCAGGCAAAACGATTAACTAACTGATATACATCATCTTCGTAGAGGTTAATATCAAACGAACCATTCATTTGAGCTAACGTACGCCAATTAGTGCTAAAATGTACAGACCTTACACCAGCTTCTTGCTCTTCAACTTTATTTAATAAATAATTTAACGAGAAACGAGATGTAATTAAAGGTGTAAAGCTTTTCGTTAAGCTTAACTCTCCACCGATTACTTCTTTATCTGGATTTGTAACAATATCGCTATGAGTTTTGGTATATTGAAACTTGTTACTTATGTTGAAGTCAAAAATTGGAGCCGATAAAGCTAATTGATAATTTTGTATATCAACATTTTCTGCTATATACACGTTATTTGTAAAGCCTGATATAGCTGTAATACTTAAGTTATCAAACCGAGTAAAGTAATTAGCTGTAATGGAACTACTTTCTGACGTATTATTTTTATTACTTTGGGCTGCGAACCGATAACGACTTTGTTCTCCAATAGCGCCTACTAAGTTTAAGTTGTAATTATACTTATCCGTGTCGTTAAGTGTGGCACTAATATCTAATAAAGAGTTAGGTAAGGATTTAGATAATGATAAAATGATTTGTTCTTCTTTTTCATTAGCTATACCTGCAAACTCTTGACTTAAATAGCCTATACCAGCACTAGTTTTATTACCTAGACCTATATTAGACTGTACATATAAAGTAGGAATGAATTCCGAATTTATATCTGAATTTGAGTTATTGAATATACTTTTAGTTTGATCTACATAGTTGACGGTAAAGTCGATATTGCCTTGTTTTATAATTTGATTACCTACAATAACATCAACATTTCTTGTTTCTGTTTCACCATAAGGACCATATAATTTTAATGTAAATCTATTGGTCCCATAGTTTACGTCTATATCTTCAAATAAAACTCTACCGTCTTCTGTGGACGTTGTAATAGCAATTAAAAAGCCATAACGATAAAGCTCAACTTCCCACCCAGCAGGTACATTCTCATCTATAATTGCTTTACCGTAATAGTTATTAAAGCGTTTATCTATGGTACTGAAGCTAAAGCCTAATCCACTTACGGCTGTACCAAAACGAGTTAATGTATTAGATACATCACCAAAAGAATAATTATTTAATACCCCAATAATCTTTTTAGTAGGACTTATTTGATCACGTCTAAAGGTTAACCTACCTGCAACATCATTATTTACCGTATTGGTATTCAAAGTTAGATTTGCAGCATGGTTTAATACATCACCGTATAAACTTAAGTTACTATTAAGGTAGGTGTTGTACTGATTTTTTGTTAAGGTCAAAGCGACTTGCCCTTTTGGCGGTGTGAATAAACGGTATTCATCGTCAACCATGAAATTATAATGAACGGTATCACTTGGTATATAAGCTAGTTCTTTAGACTCTCTTAACAACCTAACTTCAATAGGGAAGTTTAAGGCTTTTTCTTTAGGAGTTATAATTAAAGATAGGGAATCATATTCTACAACTAATTCTGATCGTAGTAACTCAGACATTAATTTAATATCAAAATAATAGCCCAGTTCAGTATTAGACCAATATGCAGGGCCATTAATGGATGAAGCTAATTGTTGTAAGCTAGTATCAATCTTTATATCAGCAAAACCGCCAATAAATTGGCTTGAATCAGGATTGTATGTTAAATCTATTTCCAATAACGATTCAATTAATTGCAGTGGTGCTAATATATTACCATCGTTAGTGCGATAAAATTCAGCACTTTGATATAACGTTTTTTCTTTTAGTACAATATCAAATATTTCGTAATCTAGTTCTTGTTCATTTATTTCTACTTGCTGTGAAAAACTCGCAGTAGATGTAAATAATAAAACAAGAATAGCAATAAATGAAAAAAATCGAAAAAACGTTAACATATCAATCCAAGCCTTTAAGGTTTAGTAATTTCAATTGATTTGGTTTCGGTCCCACCAAACTTAGGATTTTCTTCATATAAAAGAGTGAACTTTTTACTGTCTGTATTTTTAAACTGTAATGTATGCTTAATAGCTTTTGCTTGTATATAAGCTGATACACTTGATTTTATAGCTATTTGTTCGCCAGTTTCATCAAGGAGTTTTAATTTTCCATATATTGATCTTTCTCCTTCTTTTAAAAGCGTGAAATTCAAGAGTGTCTTTTCACCTTTTGTAGTAAATGTTATATCAGTAAAGTCAATATTTACAGGAACTTGCTGTTTTCTAATGATGATTGGAATACGACTAATCATTACAGGTCTTATTGATGGGGTTTTGTACTTGCTATTAGTTTCATCTTTGAATAGTAAACCGTCATCACTCGGTTTACAGGCAATGGATAAGTAACTATGCAGTTCATTACTTTCTGCTTTCCTATAACCCCTTGCTATGATCTTTAACTTTTGTGATTGTTGCGGCTTGATGGTTACACGTTTTGGTGAAAGTCTTACATAAGGTTGAGCGCTATTCGATGTTCTTTTATTTTGTTCTAATGCTGTTAAAGAGCCATCTTCTGCAACGTTGTAATCGATGAGCGATATCTGACAGCTCTCTGATTCATTACCTCTGTTGAGTAATGTAAAATCTTGTTTATTACTTTTATTATCAATAAAAACACGTAAATTTGTAAAACTTACGCCAGCCTTTACACTTAGAGACATAAGTAGGGGTAAAAAGATAACTGTACTTTTTATTAACATAGGAAAACCTTTACTGAAATGAATGTAATCTAAATACTAACAGCATTACAGCAAGTTTTAGACCGTAATTTTAATATTCTTAAATTTTATAGGGTTGGGATAGAGGTTTATTGGAGTTTGTGTTTGATATTTCTAATGCTGAGGCTAATAAAGTTAAATTTACTTACTTAAATTTAAGTATAAAAAAAACGAGTTACCCATAGATAACTCGCTTCTTAATATGAAAAAGAAAGCTAAGTATTAATATATAGCTACAATATTAAACGCTACGTTTTCACCAGTAATGATATCAGCACCAGCAACAATTTCTGACTCACCACCTAAATATAAAACAACATATCCACTTCCACCTGTATTAACTGTTGTAGGTGTATCAGCTGGAATAACAACAGAAGGGTAAGATATATCTGATGGAGTTGCTATACCTGTAGGCGTCCATAGAATAGATGTATGAGTTGTAGATGATTGTAACTCAATATCAATTTCAACGTTTACCGCTGTTGTTCCACCATCAACTTTATATATACCAGTTGTTTCTACGGTTCCAGCAGAAATTGCTTGTGTTGGACAGCCATCACCACTTCTAACTACGTTTACATCATCTACAGCACCATCTGGAGCAGTAACCGCGTCAAGAAAAGTAGGAGCCCAAGTACATACACTTGTATCAGTACCGGTTAATATGTCACCAGGAGTAAATGCAGAAGTTTCCGTGATGATAAGAGCAGGTAGTACCCCGAAAGAAACTGTAACAGGAGTTGTTGTAGCATTAGCTGACATTGATGCCGCAACTAATACTGAACTTGCTAATGCTTTTGAAATAATATTTTTTTTCATAATTAATTTCCTAAAATGTTAAAAGTTGCTAGTCATACGTAATTAAACTGTTTATATAATATACAAGGTGAGTCTTTAATAATATATAAGGGTATACCTTAAAGTTAATGACTCTATCTAGATTCATTAACTTTATCGGACTGAGGGTATAAATCTTTAATAATTTTTATGACTTGGTTTTAACATATTGAAAATAAACATTATTTCCCTTTTATTATTATATCTACACCATCAACAATAGGATATGAACTGCGAACAATATAGTTAGGGATACTAAAAGAATGCGCGGCAACAATCTCAGATTGTTTGATATTTATTACCCTTGCATTGATATTTACTGAGTTAGGCGTGTAGTTAATTACACCAGATAAAATAAATTCAGATTCTAGCTTTCTTAGTTTATCTATGGTTCTAGAAAAAACAAATGCGCCTTTATCTGTTATTTGAACGTCGCTGGCGGTGTACAAATCTTCAACAAAAAAGCCAACCTCTTTTAGAGATATTAATAAAGTATCACTTAATTGATTACCCAGAGGGTTGGTATTATTTAAATTATCGTCCAGTTCAACAAATGAGGTAACCGTCATCAAACCTAATTTGTCTGGATTAACTTGTTTGGTCATTTCAAACGCTAAGCGATCTGCATAAGCTTTTAAGATCTTACTATCGATTAAATTTACATTTGCATGTTCAGCTTCATCTTCAGTAATAAAGCCATAACCAAATTGTTTGAAGCGGCCAGCATTATGCTCGTTGTGGTAACCAGCAGCCACACAACCAACTAGTAAGTGCATAACAATTAATAGTAATAATAACTTCATAGCGAAATCCGAATTTAGAATGTTGAAATTTTGATTTGATATAAGCAATAAATACGCCAGTTATAAAGTGGTTTGTTGCCAAAATATAACCAGTGTATCGATAAGTTAAAACAAATCATTTTCTTTTGAACTGACATCTGATTATAGTTAACCCACTACTAACCTATCATAAAGAATAAGGATTCTAATGTTAGCAACAAAATATTTACCAATTTTAGCTGTATCTTTGTTAAGTCTTTCTACAAGTTTACAGGCGGTCACTGTATCAGAAAAAGCAAAAAAAATAGCTCAAGAAACTATAATCGTCGACAGCCATATTGATGTGCCTTACCGCATGCATAAGAAATGGGTAGATGTTACAAAAGCGACTGACGGTGGCGATTTTGACTATCCTCGTGCTAAAACTGGCGGATTAAATGCACCATTTATGTCTATTTATATCCCTGCAACTTATGAAGGTGAAGGAAAAGACTTTGGTGTGCAACTAGCGCATCAATTGATTGATTCGGTTGAGGCAATTGCCTACCGCGCAGGGGATAAGTTTGCCGTAGCGTATTCAACAGACGATGTTTATGCGCAATTTAAACAAGGTAAAATATCTTTACCTATGGGGATGGAGAACGGCAGCCCAATAGCCAACAGCTTTGATAATTTAGCTATGTTTTATAAACGAGGTATTCGTTATGTCACTTTATCCCATTCATTATCTAATCATATCTCTGACTCTTCTTATGATTTACGTCGCCAGTGGAAAGGGTTAAGTGAATTTGGTAAAAAACTCATTCCAGAAATGAATAAAATAGGCATGATGATCGACATTTCTCATGTATCCGATGATGCGTTTTATCAAGCTTTAGAGCTAACCAAAGCGCCTGTTATAGCATCGCACTCTTCTTTACGTAAATTTACTCCAGGGTTTGAGCGTAATATGGATGATGAAATGATCAAAGCATTGGCTAAAAATGGCGGGGTTATCCAAATTAACTTTGGTTCTAGCTTTGTATCAGCGGCTCCACGAGAGTGGCAAGATACGCTAAAAGCTAAGTATGAAGCTGAAAATACTAAAAGAGGTGAAGAAAAAGCCAAACGGATAGAAAAGCTATATAAAGATAATAACCCATACCCATTTGCTAGCTTAGATACGGTATTAGATCATATTGACCATGTTAAAAACTTAGTTGGCATTGATTATATCGGGATTGGTTCTGATTATGATGGTGTTGGTGACTCGTTGCCTCGTGATCTTAAAGATGTATCTTATTATCCACAGTTAGTACAAGGTCTAATTAATCGAGGTTATTCAGAGAAAGATATTAAAAAAATATTGTCTGGTAATTTCATGCGAGTATGGAAAAAAGTTGAACAATTAGCACAGTCTCAAAAATAAACTCGTTTAACTTATAGCGGCTGCTTATCTTTGTACATTGCAGAATATGAAAGATAAACAGCCCCTTATAAAACCTAACAGGGACCTTTACTTTGTAAATATCTTGTTAGGTTTTTATTATTTATATAACTCTATGATTTAAAAGTTAAATATATTTCCCTTCTGGCCATCTATTGATTAAATAAGTTTAATCCTAAATACACTCTTAATTTAGGTATTCCCCTATACAGCTTCATTGTTTTTTTATCTATTATGCTTAGGTGCTATTAAATAATTGTATGTTTTTAATTTAGTTACTTTTATAGCTACACCTTTTTATAGCTACACATTTTCTGGCTCAACTCTATTTAGAAACATTTTCTAGCAACGTAACGAGAACTTAATTTATGACTTCAATTCATGATTTAGCTAAATGCATATTATTAGATGATGTAAACGACGTGTTTTATCGTAGTTTATGTTTTTCAAATTATGCTCGCACTGAATATGATGTTAAATCAGATATAGAACAGAAGTTAGACTCGGCGTTAGAGCAGAGGCTTGCTCGACAACTTAATTGGAGTTCATCAATCTGTAGTTTAGATGCAGCAACCCATAAGTTTAGTCATTTATTAGAGTTGATAATGAAGAACCAATTAACTCAAAATGGTTTGGTTTCAATGTTAGATGATAATTATTGGTTGAAATCAGCTGTTGAGATTGAACTTGGCCAAGATGTATATTCAACGGCAATTGAACAGGGCAATTTAGTTACTTATCTAGAAAGTAAATATATAAACAAACGTTTAGCGCATATTGCTTGGCGCTATTTCGCTTCTCAAATGAGTGATGAAAACCAATATTTATTGCAACAAGTGGTGGAGTTATCAGACGCATTTGCAGAGAAGACGATGGAGAATGCAATTCATATAAATGAGTTTATCGATGAAGATATTGCATATCATTTAACCTTTATAAATTCGTATTCTTTTGTTGTATTACTAAAGTTATTCGACAGAGCGGTACAGTCCGTTAAACATGATGCATTAAATACCACAGCATTTGAATGTGAACAGCAAAGATCATCAATCAATCAATATAAGCCAATGGCAACAAGCTTATTAAGTTTTATGGTATTTGATGAGTTTTTAAAGCCGCATGTATTTGATAATTTAAATTTGGTTGAGGGGGCTAGCACCAATTTAATAAATGGTGATAATGTCTTAGATGCTAAATCTAAAGTATTTGTTTTATCTAGAGGCAAGGTTATTGTTGAACGCTTAAATAAAGCAGATGTTTTAACTACCCAACAACTAGCGGACTTTACGGCCCAGATGGGTATTAAGTTTGAAGTAAGAGAAAATGATTTAGATTTTGATACGTCTGGAAAATTATGGGCTAAATTATTAGCTAGCATTCCAACATTATCCACAGCCGCATAATTTACGCTCATTATTTAATAAGTGATGAGCAAAATATCAAAGATAAACGCCCCCTAAGCTTACCTGCATATATTTATTCTGTTAGTATTACGGAACTTTTTAGGTCTGTTGAGTCAAATAGACTAATCAATTTTGAGATGTAGCAGTATTTTATGAAACAAATTTTAATCACATTTATCCTAACTCTTAGCCTTAGTGGCTGTAGTCTTTGGATTTATAAATATGACATAAACCAAGGTAACTATCTTAATCAGCAAGATGTAGACAAACTTAGAATTAGTATGACAAAAGAACAAGTTCAGTTTGTTTTGGGTAGCCCACTGATTGAAAATCCATTTAAGTCAGATAAATGGCATTATGTTTATACTAATAAGTCTGGAAAAACAGATAAGACAACTCGTAAAGAACTTGTTGTTAATTTTAATGATGACTTGTTAACGGCTATAAGCGGTGACTTTGAGCAACCTGAAGAATTCAATAAATCGCTGGATGAAAACTAATAACTGAGAAATTTACCCAAAAAGTAATAGGAAAGTTAATTAGCGTAACCTGTAAAATAAAAAATCCCCAACTTAGTTTGGGGATTTTTTTATGGAATTGTATTTAGTTGTAACCGCTAGAACTTATTAAAGGGTAGGATTAATAAGTATTATTTCTTTCTTGGGTTTGGTCTACCGCCAGTTACTTTATCGGCGCGGCCTTCTTCAATCGCTTTTTCAGCTCTGCGTTTTCTCACTTCTTTTGGATCTGCAATAAGAGGTCGGTAAATTTCGATTCGGTCACCATCATTTACTATATCTTGTAATTTACAACTTTTGTTCCAAATTCCAACTTTGTTAACGCTCAAATCTATTTCAGGGTACTGTTTGTCTATTTTTGAGTTAATAATAACTTGCTCAACAGTATTACCTTTAGGCACTTCTAAAGACAGTAAGGTTTGTTGGTGTGGTAAACCATAAACAAGCTCAACTTTGATATTATTACTCATAAACTTTTTTCGCTCTTTGGGTGAATGCTGAAACCATATTGGCCACTAAATTATTAAAAATGCCACCAAATGCCAATTCGATCATTTTAGATGAAAACTCAAATTCTAAATCTAATTCTACTTTACAGGCGAATTGATCTAATTCGGTAAACTTCCAAACGCCAGTTAAGTGTTTAAATGGCCCATTAAGTAATTGCATTTTTATTTCTTTATTTGCAGTTAATTCATTTTGGGTGGTAAACCATTTACTAATACCAACAGAGCTGATCAATAATGAGCCCTCTACTGTATTTTCATTTATCTGAATGCGCTTTGAATCAGCACAATTAGGAATGAATTGAGGATATAACTCAATGTCATCAACTAATTTATACATTTGTTCGCAGCTATACATAACTAACGCACTACGTGATATGTTTGCCATAAATATATGTGTTATCTAATTTTTTTTGTATTCTACCAAAGTAACTAGAGAAATACGTACAAAAAATGGTTATCAATCGTTATACTGTTGCGGAATCTAATTAAGTAAGAATTATGGCCAAGAAAAAACCAAGTACTCCATCAAATTCGATAGCGTTAAATAAAAAAGCGCGACACGATTATATCTTAGAAAAGAAATTTGAAGCTGGCATTGAATTACAAGGCTGGGAAATTAAAAGTATCCGTGCAGGTAAAGTGAATATTACCGACACTTATGTATTTTTAAAGAATGAAGAAGTGTTTTTATTAAACGCTGAAATTCAACCGTTAAACCAAGCGTCGTCACATGTTTTATGTGAGCCGACTCGCCAGCGCAAATTATTATTAAAGAAAAAAGAAATTGCTGAATTAATCGGTGCGGTAGAACGTAAAGGTTATACCTTAGTGGCAACTGGCATGTATTGGCAGAGAAACTGGGTGAAAGTTGCATTCCACCTTGCTAAAGGTAAGCATGATCATGATAAACGAACTGATATTAAAGACCGCGATTGGTCTCGTCAGAAAGAACGTTTGATGAAACACTCAACCAGATAATTAATTTTTTTAAATAGTTTGAAATAAAAGTTTAGTTTAATTGTTCTATTATATTAAGTAGAACAATTAATTAGCAGAGATCACATATCAAAACTATTCCACTTACTGAAGTTTATGACAACAAAGTATTAATAAATCAACTTGTCGAATTTATTGATACTTTGCCTGAGTCAAAATTTAATGATGGTTTGAATATGAACAGTGGCACTGTCGGTGCACACGTTCGTCATATTGTAGAGCACTATCAGAGTTTATTATCCGCCGCTGAAACTGTCGATTACGATAAACGCGCAAGAAACGTATTAATTGAGACGCAACAGAAAACCGCGATTGAAGCGTTAAAAACACTTACCCTACAATTAGACACCTTCACATCAGATAGAAGTATTCATGTTTTGTGTAGTACTAACTCCTGTGAAAATCCGGTTGCGAGTATAAGTAGTCTTCGTCGTGAATTAGTATTTGTGCACAGCCACACAACCCATCATATGGCTATTATTCGTATTTTAGCTCTTACTATGAAATTACCTATAAGTATTAACTTTGGTAAAGCGACATCAACTCAGAAGTACGAACATAATGTGCAGTGTTAATTGGCGTAAATTTGATTCACATATTTCTATAGCGTTTAACCGAGATGAATCAGTTAATCGAGCTAAGGCAGAAATACCGCAGGTATTTAATGACGGCAGGGTTAATTTTTTAATGCCGAGGGATCCTGACGGAAATGGAAGCTGGTTAACGGTTAATCAATGCGGTTTTGTATTTTTATTACTTAATGATTACCAAGGGCTATTAAAAAGTACAGAGCTAGAATTGATTTCAAGGGGATTATTAATCCGCGGTTTAGCAAGTTGCCGTTCATTACCAGAAATTACTAAGTTTGTGGCAAACATAGACCTAACTAAGTCACAACCGTTTTATTTAGCCATGATCAGCATGGAAAAACAAATTTGCTGGCACTATGACGGTATCAAAACTGAATTAGTTGCAGATACACTACCAGAACAAATTTATTCGTCAGGACATTCAGACGCAGAACAAATTATCCAGTTAAGAAAGCGTTATGTAGATTCTTTAAATATAGAAAATGATGATGATTTAATTAAATTGCATCAATCTCATCAACCGTTGCCAAATAATTCAGTCGACAGCTTAGATGATTCAATTAATAACTTAGAACGAGCTGATGATAATCTGAAGGTAGGGGATTTGAGATATCCTATTTGTATGCATAGGGATGATGCGAAGACCCAATCATTAACTCATATTGTATTAATGGATCATATAGTGAAAATGAAGTATTGGAATGGTCAGCCATGTTCGACTGACCACTTCTTTTATTCAGGATTCACTCTGAGTTAAACTGGCTTAAAGTTAATTAAGTCGCACAAAGTTAGTTGCTTTAGTATTAGTTTGCACAATTTCTATAAAATGAATTTATGTCGGTAGATTCCGTTGCCAAAATAACATAACTTTCTTCAGATAAATCTGTTACTGATTCTGTCAGTGTTACAGTCCCACCGGCTAAGCTGTCAGAGCCTCTAGTAAATGTAACGGATTTATCATCATCTGATACTTCATAGGTTAGATCACCTTGGCAAACATCTACATCCCAAGAAAAGTCAGGCACTTCCTTAGACCAGCGCAGTCTTGCTGTAAAGGTAGTGGAATCTGAGAATGTGTCAGCGGAACCCGTAATCGCTAATGAGGTAACCACATCACTGAAATCGTCAGCATTAAAGTTATAACTTTCTTCATCTACACAATCTGTTAAATTACCGTTTTGAGATATTTCAGCCTCTTCCTCATCGTTAATTGCAGTAAAACAAGTGTAATCATCAACAGCTTGTATGGTGAGCTGGTGATCACCAGCACGGATAGGGGAAGCATAATAAAGTACATATAAACCATCTTGGTAGGTTTTAACTTGCGCCAAGGTTGATGATAAAATATTAGACAATTGGTCAAAATCGGATTCACTAAATATATTATTTTCAGAAGTGAATTCGACTAATTTTGTTGTGTCAGTTTCATCTCCTATGGTGATAAAATATACGTCTTTATCTTCAATCGATTCCACTACTTGTGCATCTGTAACTGCCTGTGAACTGTCGTCATTGTCAGTAAAAACAATCAGGCTACCGTAGCTTATCAGATCTAGAGATATTTCATTGTCCCATAACTCACTGCCTGCTTTTATTGCGCCATTTAAATTAGTTGAGGTACCACCAAGTTCTATTGCATCTAACGCTGCAACTAACTCTGTTATATCTTGGCTTTGTTCAATTAAAATAGAAATGTCACCATTAAACGTAAGTAAGGAAATAGATTGATTGTTAGCTAATTTGGATTCTCCAGTAACAGAGTCAACAATAGTGTCTTTTATTGTTTGTATAATCTGCAGTAGTTCGTCCTCTTCATCCAAATTAACACCGATTGCAAAAACAGTTGTGTATTCAGCATTAACACTGCTCATTTGTTCTATTTCTAAAAATGAGTCACTAACTGAGGCCGGTGAACCATCTTCTAATACGTTAATGTACTGCGAAATATTATCATTAGTTAAAGTGTCTAACGCTAATTCTGTATAACGGTCTACTAAATGAAAAGCAAAGCTGATCACGGAAGGCTCTTCAACATTAAATGCTAAACCATTTAAATGGTAAGCCGAGAAGTCTGTGCCATTGCAATCTATTTCAATGGAATCAATATCAATGTTTGATGTGCCAGTATTATTAGTAATGCTGCAATTTAAGTCATTTGACGTACTGACAATTGAAACAGAGTAACTATCAGAGTCATCTATACGAGTTTCAGCAGTGAACTCTCCGTTATTAGCGAAGGTTTCATTTGTTCCATTAATAGATAAAGTAATAGAACCACTTAAACCAGATATAGAACCACCAACTGTATAAGTCCCCGGAAATTCGTCATCATTATCACCAGAGCTACACCCTTGTAATATAGCCGCTGTTAATAAAATGGCACATAATTTATTCATTTTAACACCTTGTTAATTTAAGCCTAATTTTAGACGTCGTTTATAATCTTCTTCTCTTTTTTTATCAAGAGCTATACGTCTTTTTGATATTGTTAGTTGGCAAGATTGAGTAACATACTCATCGGGATTGTCCGTTATAATAATAGCGCGCTCTGTTGGACAAAAATACCCTTGAATCTTACCGTCATAATCATTGCCAATTGTTTTAGATATTCTTTCAACTAACTCTTTAAAGTTAACACGTTCAACAAAATGATTTTTTATGATGTAATCATATTTTAAATCCCAAATAACGGAGACGTCTTCATCTTCCCCAAAGGCTTGTAATGCAGTTTTTAATGTTTCATTTTCTTTAAAGCTGCGACGTTTTTCTTTACCTCTCCAATTAGGACTCCCTGGTTCAACCGATAAACGGCGAGCTTCTAATTTTTGTGAAACAGACTCAGTTTCAGGGGGGAGTTGGAGAGTGTACTCATCTAGTTGTGTTGCACCAGGCGTAAATGATTCTCTAAATGTAGAGTAAAATTTTGCAACGCCGTCCGCCATCTGATGTGTTGTTTTATTCGGGTCTCTAATAACGTCTAATCCCCAATACACAATTGCAACGATAATTGCTATTAAAGCAGCGGGTAATAGTAGTTTCAACATTAAGCGTGATTTTTTGTCTGTTGGTGCATTTGTATCTGGCATAAAAATACCTTGTTTAGAAATTAGTATAAGGATTTGAGTTTTCTGGCGAGCTCGTTTTAAAACGACGATGCACCACATATATTGCTCGGTATTATTTTATATCGACTGCTCAATCCAATTGTTTATTATAAATACACTTGCAGTGGGATCCCTTACTGGATAATTATTGAGTTCTAGTAAGAACTTTAACGCATAACCGTTGCATAAAAGTACGAATCGTTACTACTGACTACGTTCTGTTTTATCTATATCAGGTAGATATAATTCCAAGTTTATATTAGTCATATCTCGTCGGCACTTCATCCAAAAGTTACCAAACCATTTTCTGAACATTACTTGAATGTTAAACGGTAACCAACTTAATTAATATAAAAAATAGACACTAAGCTAAGTTAGTCAGTATTTAGGAGTTATAAAACTTAGTTGTAACTTAGGGTTGTGTTGTAGTCGCTTTCTGTTTGACGGTTTTGCTAAAACGAATACCAATAAATAAAGTTGTAAATATCTGTTATTGATAATACCTCACTTATGATTGGAATATTAATAAATAGGCGAAAAAAAACGGAGACAAGCTCCGTTTTATTAAACGCAAATATAATTAACTTGCGGATAATCCAGAATTAACGGCTTCAACATCACTACCAGTTAATGAACCAGATGATTGTTTAAGCGTTAACATAGCTAAAATATAATCGTAACGAGTGTTAGACAGGTTACGTTTAGCGTTAAATAAGTTTTGTGTACTATTTAATACGTCAACTATGGTACGAGTACCTACTTCAAAGCCTGCTTGAGTGGCTTTTAACGCACTTTCTGCAGAAATAACAGATTGCTCTAATGCTTTTAATGTTGAAACAAGAGCTACAACATCGGCAAATGAGGTACGAGCTTGTCTAACAACAGAACGATGAGTCGCTTCCATATCTTGGCTAGCATAAACATAATTAGCTTGAGCTTGTTTAACCGCAGCAGATGTAGCGCCACCTGAGTAAATTGGAACTGTTAAATTTAAACCAATAGATGTTGTATTAAGAGCTGGCTCATTATAATCCACGGCATTATAAAGGCCACTTTCATCACTGTTAGTTAAGCTTGCAGTAAGGTCTAGCGTAGGGTAATGGCCTGATTGTGCTCGTTGAATATCGTATTTAGTCGCTTCAACTAATAACTCTTTTGCTTTTAATTCAAGGTTACTTTCTTCTGATTTGGTTACCCAGTGTTGAATTTTTAATGGTGCAGGCATAGTTGCTTCAAAACGATCTGTATTTAAACCATCAAACGTTGAATAGTATTTACCTGTAATTTCACGTAACGTTTCTTTTGCGATTTCAATGCTATTTTTACCACGGATCTCTTCAGCTACTGCGCTATCAAAATTTGCTTGGGCTTCATGAACATCAGTAATTGCAGTTAAGCCAACATTAAAACGTTGTTTAGTTTGTTCTAATTGGCGTTCAATTGCTTTTTTCTCAGCTTGGATAAATTCTAAATTGTCCTGAGCTTTTAATACATTAAAGTAAGCAACAGATACACGAGTTATAAGCGTTTGCTGAGCCAAGTCAAATCCAGCTTGAGCTTGCAAAGCGCGTTTTTCAGCAGCATCCAATGAATACCAATCGCCCATTTTGAAAATAGACTGAGACAAACTTAATCCGTAAGATAGTGTTGTTACATCGTTATCAAATGTAGAAGGTGTTGGATTTGTAGAGTCAGTGCTCGTTACAGCGCCAACATAAGTTTCGTAGTCAGTTGCTGTGTAACTCGCTGTAAATCCAATTGAAGGAAGTAAGCTCGAAAACGCAACACTTTCAGATGCTTTAGCCACATCGTACTGTGCTTTAGCTTTTAATGTTTGAGGATCATTCTTTACTGCATCTTTATATGCTTCTAACAAGTTTGTCGCTTGAACTTGTAAACTTAATCCCGATACTAGTAATAGTAGAGAGGCCGACAAAAAAGATTTTTTCATTTTTATTCCTTAGGCTGAAGCCAAACTTGCAAAAGTCTATGTTTAAATAGGTAACAATTAAAATCATTGTAACGTTTCTAATTGATTTTCGTAATGTTTTACTTAGATATAAATAAGGCTAAGTGTAACAGAGTATGTATATAACACGTAATATTAGTTCAATCTAATATAATGATTAATATCGAGTGTTAACTATTAATTAAAATTTATTAGCATAAAGTGAGGACTAATATGACAAAAAACAAGTTTGCATCTCAATTTAATAAAGAAAATGTGGAAATTAAATCGGTAGAGCCAGTCTATAAAGGCTTTTTTAAAATTAACCAATTTAAGTTCACCCATGCTTTATTTAATGGTGGGCAAAGCACTATTGTCAGTCGTGAAATTTTTGAACGAGGACATGCCGTTGCTGTTTTACCATACGATCCTGTTGAAAATAAAGTCGTGTTAATTGAGCAAATCAGAATTGGGGCATTAGCAACTAAGCAATCACCTTGGTTGTTAGAAGTGGTTGCAGGTATGATTGATAAGCCTGAAGATACAAGCCAAGTGGCAATACGAGAAGCTCAAGAAGAGGCCGGTTTGACTATAAATAAACTAATTCCTATATTAGATTACTTATCAAGTCCAGGTGGTACAACAGAGAGAGTGTATTTGTATTTAGGAATAGTTGATTGTAAAGATGCGGCTGGTATATTCGGCCTTGACGAAGAACAGGAAGATATTAAAGCTCACGTATTCGACTATAATGAAGCCATTGATTTGCTAAACACGGGTGAATTAGATAATGCGGCAACGGTTATTTGCATGCAGTGGTTAGCGTTAAATAAATCTAAGTTAGACAGGGAGTATGAACTAGATAAAACGAGACCTAAGTCTATATAAAATATAAATTTATGAGTATTAAATGATAAAACGTTCACAAAAATATGTGCCTAATTTGCAAAAAATGCAAGCTGTGTGTACTCGTAACTATGCATTATTACTGAGGTTGTTACCTATGGAATATGATCTGGGTGCGAGTTGGGATATTAAATGTGATGGGTTATTGGAGTTTCAACTAAAGGTAACTGAAAGAAGCCGGTATACAGATACGCTTAGTATAACCCAGTCAGCGTCCAATCTACCTAAGTTTATGGTGAGTGAATTTGACGTTAGAGTTTATCACGATGCTCAAATGGCTGAAGTTATTGGCTTTCAAAAGCATAAGCGTCTACGCCAAAACTATCCTTACCCAAATCCTAAGCTGCATCATAAAGATGAAAAGTACCAGGTTAATAGCTTGTTAAAGGATTGGCTCAATTTAGTATTCACTAAACAAAATGAGCTAACCAATAAAGGTGCATTAATGACTCCATCGGTATAATATAGCGCGCTGTTTAAATTATTTAAAAGTGCGTATGAAATACATCCTTTATTTACACGGGTTTCATTCTTCACCAAACTCGCAAAAAGCACTGATTTTTAAGCAATTAATTAATGAAAACTTCGATGGGATTGAAGTTTTAGTACCTCAGTTGGCCGTTATACCTGATGATGCAGTTTCTCAACTCAACAACATAATGAAAACTTATGGTGATGATGTTATTGGTATTGTGGGGAGTTCATTAGGTGGTTTTTTAGCAACGTATTTACATAATAAGTTTAAAAAGCCGATTGTTGTTGTTAATCCAGCGGTAAAACCTTTTGAGTTATTGCATGATTACTTGGGAGAGCAAGTACAGCCAATTACAGGTGAAAAGTATATTTTAACTGAACGTCATATGGATCAATTTAAATCTTTATACCCGAGAGAGCTTTATCAACCGGAACGTATTTGGCTATTACAGCAAGAAAAAGATGAAGTATTGGATTATAGACAAGCGATGGAACGCTATAAAAATTGTAAAATCACATTTGAATTAGGAGGTTGCCATGGCTTTGATCAGTTTGAGCGGTTTCCTATAAAAATTGCAGAGTTTTTTCTGTAATAAAACGGTGTAAGCTAAATTGATTTTGTCTATCAGTTAAATTTTCCTTTAAGTTTTAATCCAACATCGTTAGTCTTTACACTAAGCACTAAAATCTAAGCATGGGAATTATCTAATAATTTATTAACTTATGACCAATAAAACCTATAACGCAGAGTCAATAGAAGTACTTAATGGACTCGAACCAGTTCGTCGTCGTCCTGGTATGTACACAGATACAACCAGACCAAATCACTTAGCTCAGGAAGTAATCGACAATAGTGTCGACGAAGCATTAGCCGGACATGCGTCAAATATTATTGTAATTCTTCATGAAGATAATTCAATTGAAGTACAAGATGATGGTCGTGGTATGCCTGTGGATATTCACCCTGAAGAAGGTATTCCAGGGGTAGAACTTATCCTAACGAAACTTCACGCTGGTGGTAAATTCTCAAATGATAATTATGAATTTTCCGGTGGTTTACACGGTGTAGGTGTTTCTGTTGTTAATGCACTTACCACTAGAATGGAAATTCGAGTAAAACGTGATGCTCAAGAATACTTAATTGCATTTGAAAATGGTGACAAAGTTCAAGACTTAGAAGTTATAGGTACGGTTGGTCGTCGTAATACTGGTACAAATATACGTTTTTGGCCAGATGCCTCGTACTTTGATACTGCAAAATTCTCTAATTCTAAACTAGTACATAATCTACGAGCGAAAGCGGTTTTATGTCCTGGGTTAAGAATTAAATTTGAGAACAAACAAATTAATGAAAGCCATGAATGGCATTTTGTTGATGGGTTAAAAGATTATTTAGTTGATTCGGTTAAAGATTATGTAACTTTACCAGAAGACCCATTTGTTGGTGTATTTAAAGGTAAGTTAGAGGCTGTTGAATGGGCTGTAACTTGGCTACCGGAAGGTGGCGAGTTAGTTGCTGAAAGTTATGTGAATTTGATCCCAACCGCACAAGGTGGTACACACGTAAATGGTTTGCGCCAAGGTTTGTTGGAAGCCATGCGTGAATTTTGTGAATTCAGAAACTTATTGCCACGTGGCATTAAATTAACACCTGAAGATATTTGGGAACGTTGCTCTTATATCCTATCTGTTAAAATGCAAGATCCACAGTTTGCCGGCCAAACAAAAGAACGTTTGTCATCGCGCCAATGTGCCAACTTTGTATCTGGTGTATTAAAGGATTCTTTTAGTCTTTGGTTAAATACGCATACGGATATATCTGAGCAACTTGCTGAATTGTGTATCTCAAATGCACAAAAACGATTGAAAGCAGCTAAGAAAGTAATTCGTAAAAAAGTAACTCAAGGCCCTGCATTACCGGGTAAATTAACCGATTGTAGTAGCCAAGAAAGTCAAAGAACTGAACTGTTCTTAGTGGAAGGTGACTCAGCTGGTGGCTCAGCAAAACAAGCGCGAGACCGTGAAATTCAAGCAATTATGCCACTTAGAGGTAAAATCCTTAACACTTGGGAAGTTGACTCTGGTCAAGTATTAGCTTCAGAAGAAGTACACAATATTTCTATCGCTATTGGTATGGATCCTGATTCAACTGACTTATCTCAATTACGTTACGGTAAAGTATGTATTTTAGCCGATGCAGACAGTGATGGTCTTCATATTGCTACACTTCTATGTGCCTTGTTTATTAAACATTATTACGCGTTAGTGGAAGCTGGACATGTCTATGTAGCTATGCCTCCTTTATATCGTATTGACGTAGGTAAAGACGTTTATTACGCACTCGATGAAGCCGAGAAAGACAGTGTGTTAGATCGCATTGTAGCGGAAAAGAAAAAAGGTAAAGTGAACGTACAACGATTCAAAGGATTGGGTGAGATGAATCCACTACAACTACGTGAGACCACGATGGATCCAAATACTCGTCGTTTAGTACAGTTAACAATCGATGAATTTACGCCAACTATGGAAATGATGGACATGTTGTTAGCTAAAAAACGTTCAGGCGATAGAAAAATATGGCTAGAAAGTAAAGGTAATAAAGCAGAAGTATAACTAGGGGCTTTATATTTTATACACCTTAAATTAGAAATTCCATGATGTAGATTCAAGGTATTACCTTAATGTTTGGAGCTTAAATTGCGCGGAAATAGCAAGACTAAAACGCAGTCGTCATTAACGGCCATGAACTATTTTAATATGAAGGTTGCATGTTTATGCGAAAAAAATAGTTGGGGTACGTTAATTCAAGAGCAATGTTCTCGCATGGGTATCGACGATGTTAAATTACTATACAAAGGGTTAGACTCTCTGGATCCTGAGAATTCGTATGACCTGATTATTTTAGATGAAAATATAGATGTAAACAGATCAGGCAGTGAGGTCATTGATGGTTTGTTGGCATCAGGGATCATCAAATCAACTACGGGGGTTATCTTAGTTTGTGATGAGTCCAATAACCATGTTCAGGATTATGATAGTCCTTTAATGCTATTAGATTTTCTTTCAACACCTTTTAGTGAGAAAGACGTTACTGGTAGAGTCATGAGCATGGCTAAAGCTATTATATTATTTAAGCCAACCTTAACCTTTATAGGTAATGGTAAATTGTCATTTGCTTATAAAGCGTTAAATACCATTCCAAAAGATAATATTTCTATAGATGTAATCGAAAAGTTTTTAAAACTTAAGATCAACTTAACATTTGAGACTGGTAAATTTAATCAAGTTGTTTCAATTTGTAGTAAACCTACTGTTAAGGGAAAGTCTTGGAGTTTATGGCCTAACTTAAAAGCGCATTATGAACTAGGTGATTGGGACGCTTGTAGTAAACTTTTATCAGAAGAGTCTTTTATCGCTTTACCGCCTGGATCTATGAAGCTTTTTTGGCAACTAAGAATTTTGTTACAACAACAAAAATTTGAAGATGCAATTGAGCTCATTAATACATATCCATCCAGCTCAATGCCAGCATCTATGGTTCGTCTCGTATTTTTGATCTTAAGCTTTGCGCAAAGGTTTGATGATGCTCAAGAGTTTATAGAACGAAAAATTCGATTGGCCAAACCCAACTCTTTATTGTTTGCTCAACTAACTATGTCTCTTTGCAGCGTATATATTTATGACTATTTGTCATCTCCATCGAATGATAAAGATAAGATTTTGGATAAGTTAGAAGAGAGATTAAGTAGGTTTAGTAAAAAACATATTGCGAAAAGGTTTAGTGTTGAAATTGCGGTAATAAATGTATATTTATTGATCATAAAAGCTGGAAGTAAACCTGACTTACTCAGTAATGCAAAAAATAGATTAGATGAGTTGAGTAAATCAAACGATTCACCAGTAATTACCTGCCGAATTGCTTATGCATGGTATTTACTTGGCGAGCATAAAAAAGCGTTTGATGCGATGGTTTATGTGGATACTGAATTTAATGACATGCCTTTAAATATAGAGCGTTTAATTTTAGGGTTAGTACATACCCAAATATTTTATGCTATGTATCATCCAGAGAAAAAGTTTGATGCTTATCATCGAATAGGCGATAAACATGTCGAGCAGAAAAAATATAAATTAGCTTGTAAATCATATGTAAGAGCACTGCTTTTAGAAGATCAGGAGCATGTTAAGGAAAAATTATATAAAGCTATGGCAGATGCTGAGTTGCCATATCTATCAGGCTATCAACTAAGTTCTGATTAACTGAGTAATTTGCAATTTCACATTACAAGATCATAAAAACAAGTCGACCAAATTATTATAAAACTGAATGCCTTTTTCAGTTACCTGATATTGGTCACTTGTCACTTTTTCTAATAACGTAAGCTTAACGGCTTTGCTAAGTTTCTCTTGAATATCGTTTGATTCAATTCCTGTATATTTTTCAAATTCAATAAGACTAAAAGCTTCTTTTAATCTTAATTTATTCATAAAGTATTCAAACGTTCTATCGTCCAATTCAACATCCCACACTTTATTCAAATGCGCTTTGGTTAAGTCCATATAACCTTTTGGGTGTTTTACTTTCTCCGTGCGAACAATCTTATTGTCTTGTTCAACTGTGATCTTGCCATGTGCTCCACAACCAATGCCTAAGTAATCACCAAAACGCCAATAATTTAAATTATGTTTGCATTGATAACCGGCTTTTGAATATGCGGATATTTCATATTGAATATAACCCGCTTGCTTTAATAACTCATGGCCTTGCTGCTGAATATCCCAAAGAGTTTCATCTTGCGGTAATTTGGGCGGCTGAGAGTAGAATAGGGTATTTGGTTCAATGGTTAATTGATACCAAGATAAATGCGTAGGGTTTAATGCAATCGCCTGTTTTAAATCTGATATAGCGTCGTCTAAGCTCTGATTTGGCAAACCGTGCATAAGGTCAATATTAAAGGTATTAACGCTACTAGCAGCGTAAGAAGCTGCTGTTTTTGCTTCATCGTCGTTATGTATTCTGCCTAATGCTTTGAGTTTGTCTAATTGAAAACTCTGTACGCCAATGGAGATGCGATTAACCCCAGCGTCAGCAAAACCTGAGAACTTGTTATATTCTAACGTTCCGGGATTAGCTTCCAGGGTTATTTCAATATCGTCTGCAAACTCAATGCGCTGTTTTACGCCGTTTAATATATTAGCAACCGCTTTTTCAGATAGCAGACTTGGCGTGCCGCCACCAAAAAATATAGAGTGTAATTTACGGCCTTGTACATATTTTAAATCTTGATCTAAATCATCTAATAAATTAGCTACGTATTCAGTTTCTGGAATCGTACCTTTTTGCGCGTGACTATTAAAATCACAATAAGGGCATTTTTGTACACACCAAGGAATATGAATGTATAAAGATAATGGCGGTAGCACTAATGATATTGGCAAGACTAAAGACCTAACTGTTGGAACTGAGCCATTAATTGTTTTAACGCTTTACCACGATGACTAAGAGCGTGTTTTTGTTCTGGATTTAACTGAGCTGCAGCAAGATTTAGTTGTGGTTGGAAAAAGACTGGGTCGTATCCAAAACCGTTTTCACCTTGTCTTTGCGTGCTTATTACGCCATCCCAACAGCCTTGGCATATAATTGGTGTTGGGTCATCAGCATGACGCATAAATACGAGTACGCAAACAAAACGAGCTTGGCGTTTACTTTCTTCAACGCCCTCTAACTGACTTAAAAGTTTATCAATATTAGTTCCGTCGGTTGCTCCTTCGCCAGCAAAACGAGAAGAATAAATACCCGGAGCGCCATTTAACGCAGCAACTTCTAATCCTGAATCATCAGCGATACAAGGTAAACCAGTTACCTTTGATGCATGACGCGCTTTAATAATGGCATTTTCAACAAATGTAGTGCCAGTTTCTGGCACTTCTTCCACATTAAATTCGCTTTGTGGAACTACGTTTAAACCTAAAGGCGCTAGCATTTCTTTAAGTTCGTTAACTTTACCTTTGTTACCAGAAGCGAGAAGTATGTCTTTCATTATGCGGTCCAAAATAGATAGGAATTAAACTGGCGGAATAATAAAGGAGAACGTTACAACTTTAAAGGTTTGACTAGGCAACTGGGGTAAATCTTTTTGGTCAAAGAGGTTTATTCAATCAAGATGAATTTTAGACACAAAAAAAGGTGCATGTAAATGCACCTTTTTTTAATACAGGCTGATTATGCAAAGTTAGCGTTTGCAAATTCCCAATTAACTAATGACCAGAAACCACCAAGGTATTCAGGACGTACGTTACGGTAATCAATATAATAAGCATGTTCCCAAAGATCGACAGTGATAAGTGGTGTAACACCAGCTTCTGTGATTGGAGTACCTGCATTAGATGTATTCACGATATCTAAAGAACCGTCAGCTAATTTAACTAACCAAGTCCAGCTAGAACCAAAGTTGTTAACTGCTTTGTCGTTAAATGCAGCTTGGAATTCAGCAAATGAACCCCATTTTGCATTAATCGCATCTGCAACTGCACCAGTTGGTTCGCCGCCGCCATTAGGGCTTAAAGAGTTCCAGTAGAAAGTGTGATTCCAAATTTGTGCTGCATTGTTAAATACACCACCTTCAGAAGTCTTAATGATCTCTTCTAAAGTTTTACCTTCGAATTCAGTACCACCAATAAGGCCATTAAGTTTTACAACGTAAGTGTTGTGATGTTTACCGTGGTGAAAGTCTAAAGTCTCAGCTGAAATATGAGGTTCTAAAGCGTCTTTTGCAAATGGTAATGCTGGTAATTCAAATGCCATGATGGTCGTCTCCGTTGGTTTTATATAAGCATAGCTGATAAGATTATAAAACTTGACTATATTACTCAAGTATTAGTTTTACTATATCGCTATTATTATTTATAGTTACACCTTTAATGAGGTTGTTAATTTTTGTTTCAAGTGAAAGCATTGAAAAATTTAATAATCGTACATATCTACACTAAATAATTTAATGAATTTGAATAATATGTATTTAAATTCTCTGTATGCTAGACCAAGAAATAATATCAAAATCATACTTTCTAGGTTAGTTTTATTCATCGCCATACTACCGAGGTTGACATGGAAACCATAGATAA
The DNA here is from genome assembly GCF_947500655.1 of uncultured Psychrosphaera sp. GTDB lineage: Bacteria > Pseudomonadota > Gammaproteobacteria > Enterobacterales > Alteromonadaceae > Psychrosphaera. The sequence continues at coordinate 88,448 of NZ_CANMSK010000014.1, forward strand.
AATCAAACAACAAATCGCTGAAAATTCAATTCTTTTATACATGAAAGGTAGCCCTAAATTACCTTCTTGTGGTTTCTCTTCACAAGCGTCTCAAGCATTAATGCAATGTGGTCAAGAATTCGCTTATGTTGATATTTTACAAAACCCAGATATTCGTGCTGAATTACCAGCTTATGCGCAGTGGCCAACATTCCCACAATTGTGGATTGGTGGCGAGTTAGTTGGCGGTTGTGACATCATTATGGAAATGTTTCAAAAGGGTGAGCTACAATCTCTAATTAACGAAGAAGCTGAAAAGCCAGAGTAATACTGTTCGTTAAAATGTAATAAAAAAACCAGCGTTTGCTGGTTTTTTTATAGGTGGTATTTGTCTGATTTTTGTTAAGTAAGTAAATGGCTTGAACTTTGCATTTAAGCTGTGACATCCCATATTTAATGCACCTTAATTATAAGTATTAGGTTTATGTTAAAAGTCTATTTGAAAAATAAGTTCATCCAGAAAAACTACTTAACTGTATGTATTTATTTAATTATTTCAGTGGCAGTGAACGCTTGCAGTGACTCTTCAAGTGGATCTGATTCTGCGGCAAATCTTGCCAGTGTTAATGCTGGAGAAGATCAAGTCGTACTAGAAGGTCAGGCTATAACGTTAGATGCTACGGTTTATCCTGAAGGTGGTACGGTGGTTTGGGTGCAAACCCAAGGTCCATTTATTGATGGATTTCCTACGGAAGATGACTTAAGTGTTGAAATAACCGCTCCGGCTACTTCTGTAGACGTTGATTTGGTGTTTAAAGCTGAGTATACCTCTTCGGATGGTCAGGTTGTTTATGATGAAATAACCATTCAAGTGACTAATGTTGACTATGCACCCATTGCAATTGTTCAGTTTGAAGACGGACTAACACCTGCATTTGATACTTATGAAGTAGTGACACTTTTAGGCACTAGCAGTTACGATCAAGATGGTGAGATTCGTCAATATCAATGGACCCAAATTGATGAAAATGATGCGTTAACTTTTATTTCAGATACAGACTCAGATGAGTTACAACTTACAGCTCCTTTTGTGACAGTCGCAACAAATTTTACTTTACAACTTACCGTCACCGATAACTCTGGATTGGAAGGTAGTAATACTCTTATTGTTCCAGTTGCTGCATCTAGTAGCGTTATTGCGGCAAATGCGGGTTCGGATCAAATTGTGGATGAATTTACGCTTGTTACTCTTAATGCATCAGACAGTGCATCAGCGGTTTCAGATGTAAGTTGCAATTGGCAACAAACTTATGGAATTAGTGTCGTTATTGATGATGTGGATAGCTGTATAACCACTTTCGTAGCGCCTGATGTTGATGCCGAAGAAGAATTGATTTTTTCAGTAGAGGTAACGGACAGTGCAAATGAACAAGTATCAAGTGAAGTTTTGATAACGGTTAATCCAGTTAACTTGGGAACTTTGCATGATACGGGTATAACTAAATGTTTTAGTGACACTAAAGAAATAACCTGTAACAACCCGGATTATCCAGAACAAGATGCTGATTCAGGTCGAGATGAAATTAGCTCTTTATTGGATAAAATAGGCGAAGGGCCTCGTTCTTTTGATTTTACTAAATTTGATGAGAATGGGGATGAGTTATCCCATTCTGCGGTCGTGTTTAGCTGTGTTCGCGATAACTTCACTGGTTTAATTTGGGAAGTTAAAGACTCACCAAGCATCCCTGAGTTTGAAAATTTAAGAGGCGCTGAAAACTATTACAGCATGGACTCTGATCTTGATCCTATATTATCTTGTCCATCAACTAGTAATTGTGGGCAAGAAGAATTCATAAATACTGTTAATGATGAGTATTTCTGTGGTGGGGCTAATTGGCGTTTACCAACTTATTTAGAGTTATTAAATATACTGGATTATAACGATGTCGATAGTGGTGATTTATTTGTGTCAGATTTCTTCCTGAATACACCAGATAAAGCTAAGTTAGGGCATAAGTTCTATTGGGTATCTGACGCTAATGCAGAGGGCGGTACCGATGAAGCTTATTTTGTATTAGATTTAGCCACTGGTGATGATTCGGTAATACATATGTCAAAACCTGCTTATGTTATTTTAGTTAGAAGTGTTGGGGACGAGGATTAGCGATGATAAATAAATTAAGAAAATATTTAACAATATTAATAACTTCATTTTTAATGTTCTTGTCAACACAAGCATTTTCAGATCAACAATGCGACGGCAGTACAGTAACTACAGACGATGCTGACTTTGTTATATCAGATGATGAGCCTGGGATTGTTATCCATTCAACCACAGGGTTAGCTTGGGCTAGGTGTGTTGTAGGGCAAGAATGGAATGTTGATGATGAGGTTTGTGAAGGCTCAGCAAAGCAATTAACTTGGCAAGATGCACTTAAGCTTTCAACGAGTTATGAATTAGAACAAAAAACAGGATGGCGGGTGCCCAATATAAAAGAGCTAGCCTCTATTGTTGAACGTAACTGCGTTACACCATCCGCTAACTTAACTATTTTTGATAATACTCCCATTAAAAACTTTTGGTCTTCATCACCTAATACAGCAGCCGCTCAAGCGGATGAAGCTTGGGCCATTTCATTTTCTAATGGACGGTTAGATAGTAATTTTAAAAACAGTGATTTCTACGTACGCATGGTTAAATACGCTGAATAGCATTGATCATTAATTGCTTTACCTGCAAAATTAAACGCACTGAAATACATTCTTTGTAATTGGAATTAAGACTTTGCGTTTTCACCTTATATTTTTCATTTTCTTGGCTTTTACTTTTACACAACAAAGTAACGCGGCTGAGTGCCCAATCCAATTAAAAATGGGTTTGTTAATATCCCCTGATCATATCCGTGTTTTAAAAAAAGGTCGTACCCAATTTCAAATTAATAACAATGAACAACTGTTTATCCGTGGTGACGAAATAGAATTGACGCCAGAGCAAACATCTTTAGTTAAAGAGTTTAGTATGGGACTAAGAAAAGAACTGCCTGAGATTGTCGATATTGCAATGGACAGTATGGAACTAGGTTTTGGGGCGTTAAATGACGTAATTAAAGGTATTGCAGGTACTGATGCTGCGCAAGGAATTGAAGAGCACTTTGCTGTTTTACAACGAAGTTTAATGGGCCGTTTTGCTCGTAGTGGCGATAACTTTTATTTAGCACCTCAGGGCTTAAATGAACTTAATGATTTTTTTGAAGGTGAGCTTTCCAATCAGGTTAAAAGCATAGTTACCAACTCTTTGAGTGTTATGTTAGGCGCTATGGATGAAGCGTTTAAACAAAGCGACAGTGATATAGAAGGTAAGAAAGTAGGCTTAGGAGAGAGGGTTGACTTGATAAGTGCTGAAGTCGAACGTTCGTTAAAATATAATGCAGATAGATTAGAGCAAAAAGCGCATGCTTTTTGTCAACGTTTTGAAACATTAGATGCAATTGAAGCTAGATTACAAAAGCAATTACCACGCCTTAGGAATTATGACATTTTAAGTAATGCAGCAGCCACAGTAGATTAAATTAATACCCAGTTAGTTCATCATAAAATTGATATGGTTCAGTATATATCAACTTCAAAATCATTTTATTTTTATGCTAATATCTTGCCAATAACTATATTTACCAATTAATAAATTCCAGAAAACGATAGGATATCATGTCAAATTCATCTAAATATTTAGCTACTGCTGTTATTTTCCAGTGCACCAGTTTTTTTTCTTTTGCTGAAGAGCGCTTTGAAGTGCAAACCAAGACTATCGTTTCTGATGTCATTAATGATTATAAAACTTTCTATAAACCAGAACGTTTATTAAGAGCTGCAAGCGTATTTACCCTTGGTGCTGTTATTGCCAATACAAGCATTGATCCTGAAATTCAAGATTGGCATCAATCTAATATTAAGTCTCAGGGATCGGATGATTTGTCAGGGGTTGCGAAGCTTTTCGGTGAAAAAATATTAATTGTACCTCTTGCCGCAGCCGCTACTGCCATGCAAATGTCATCTACTGATAATGCGTTTGGTGAATGGGGGCAATTAACAATGCGTACCTATCTTGTCTCTGCACCAGCGGTGGGGGCGTTACAGTTTTTAACAGGTGGTTCAAGACCTAGAGATGGAGTCGAAGCAACTTGGCGACCATTTAACGATGATAATGGTGTTAGTGGTCATGCTTATGTAGGTGCTGTGCCTTTTCTCGTGTTAGCAAAAATGGATCAGTTAACCCCAATCCAACAAAACCTTGCCTTATTTGCATCAGGTTTATCAGCTTGGTCACGTGTGAACGATGACGCGCATTATTTTTCACAGGCATTACTGGGTTGGTACATGGCTTGGGAAGCTGTTGATGCCGTGTCGTCTAACGGGGTAAATAATAATTGGGTTAAAGTAGCTCCATACACTTTTGGTGATGGCGTTGGTGTATCAGTTTCAATGTCTTGGTAAAAAGTATTTTATAGATGAAAAAATCTACTCTACAAAGTTAGCATTCAATTAATTAAGGTAAACAAAGCCAACCAGAGCTTGAATCCCGCTAATTAAAAAGAGTAATAGTGGTTTATTTAGTTGGCTAATAAACCACTATTACCGAGTTAGTGCCTAAAACCTTACAAATTCTGAGCAATTGAACTGACTATTAACCTATGGGGTCTTGCATCATAGTACTGATGACGGTATAAACACTGGGTTTGATATAAATCAGAAATGGCTCAAAGAAGCTGTTTAAAAAATAATAACTATAATCGTTAGGAACATTTATGAATAAACCAGAATTTACTGGAACGTGGTTTGGTCAACCAGGCGGGTTGCTCACTTTATTTGCAACCGAAATGTGGGAGCGAATGAGCTACTACGGCATGAGAATGATGTTGGTTCTTTTCATGACTGCATCCTTACAAGATGGTGGTTTAGCCATTACAGTTGCATCCGCAGCTGCTATTTACGGACTTTATACCGGCTCTGTATACTTTATGGGCTTGCCAGGTGGTTGGATTGCTGACCGTTTAATTGGTGGTCAAAAATCAATATGGTACGGCGGTATCATCATTATGTGTGGTCACATCATCTTGGCAATTCCAAGTGATACTACCTTTTTTATTGGTCTTATTTTTGTTGTCCTAGGAACTGGTTTATTAAAACCAAATATGAGCTCGTTAGTCGGTGGCCTTTATGCTGATAATGACGACCGTCGTGATGCTGGTTTCGCCATCTACTATATGGGTATTAATCTTGGCTCGTTGATTGGTTATCTTGTTTGTGGATATTTAATGGAGAGTGACAGTTTTGGCTGGCACTGGGCATTTGGTGCTGCGGCTGTAGGTATGGCCATCGGGTTAGTTATTTATAAAAAGACAACGGCACGCTTAAATGGTGTTGGTGCTGAACCAACACATCCTATGTCTGAGAAGGGTAAAAAAATTAGTTGGGCAATTATTGCTGCTAGTTTAGCCTCATTAGCTCTAGTTACTTTTTTAGCATTCAATGGTAGTTTAGTAATAAACCCAGTTGTCTTTGCAGAAAATACAGCCATTATTTTTGCTATAATATTTGTTGTTTATTTCTTCGGTATCTATTTTTTAGGTAACCTGAACCAAAATGAAAAGAAAGGCATGGGGGCATTGTTACTTGTCTGTGTTGCTTCTATTTGTTTTTGGTCTGGTTTTGAGCAAGCGGGTTCTTCACTGAATTTATTTGCCCGTGATTACACAGACCGAATGATAGGTTCATTTGAAATTCCTACAGGTTGGTTCCAGTCCTTAAATTCATTCTTCATCATTGCATTATCACCATTTTTTGCTGTATTGTGGATTAACTTATCTAAGAAAATGATCAGCCCATCTTACGGCATAAAAACCGCGGTTGGTTTGATTATCATGGCAACCGGATTTTTAGTTATGTTTGCTGCATCACAATATGCTGTTGCTGGTTTAAAAGTTGCGCCATATTGGTTAGTTGCTACTTATTTCCTACATACTGTTGGTGAGTTATGTTTAAGCCCTGTAGCATTAAGTGCGGTAAGTAAATTATCGCCTAAACGTTTCTCTGGTCAGTTAATGGGTGTGTTTGTATTAACGTACTCAATTGGTAACCTTATATCTGGTTTATTAGCGGGTAACTACGATCCTAACAATGTAGAACAAATTCCATCATTGTATTTACAGATTAGCTTATTTAGTATTGGCATCGGTATTGTGGTTGTTTTACTTAGCTTTAAAACTAAAGCGTGGGAAAAAGCAGCGGAAGACAAGTAAATGTCTCTCTAGATCATTTAAAGCCCTTTTATTAGGGCTTTTTTGCAAATATCTACATCACATTGAAATATGGTAATTAAATTCAAGTATGGTTAATAAATGACACAAGAAAAAGAAATACTAGGTTATTCTAGAGGCTTATTTTTATTAGCAAACACAGATATGTGGGAACGCTTTAGTTATTATGGAATGCGTGCCTTATTAGTATTGTACCTAGTTGCGGCAACCTCCAATAATGGTATGGGGTGGACGACCACAGCTGCATTGAATTTATATGGTACCTTTACCATGTTGATTTATATCCTACCTTTGTTCGGCACTTGGCTTGCTGACAATGTGTTAGGGCAACGAAAAGCCATAACCTATGGTGGTTTTTTATTATCTTTTGGATATTTTACTTTAGCCATACCATCTGATGTTATTCAAGGGCTTGAAACTCAATTTTTGTACGCAGGCTTATTATTAATTGTTATTGGTAACATGTTATTTAAAACTAACATGTCCGGCTTAGTTTCTGGTTTATTTAAAGATGATGAAAGCAGACGTGTTGGTGGATTTACCATTTTTTATATGTGTATCAATTTAGGTGCATTTATTTCACCATTAATTATTGGTGGGATTGGTGAAAAAGTAAATTGGCATTATGGATTTGCGATTGCTGGTTTTGGAATGTTGATTGGCTTAATCACCCAGCTGATTTACTCTAAACGTTATTTAGGTGATTTAGGGATAGATCCTAGCGCTAAAGTTGCCAAGAAAAAACGAGTAGATGAAAATGTAAAAGCCTTAACTCAAGATGAAAAAGACAGAACCAAAGTCATTCTATTGATGAGTGTTTTTTCAATCGTTTTTTGGGTTGGTTTTGCGCAAGCTGGTGGTTTGTTTACTATTTATGCTTCTGAGTTTACCGACAGAAGTTTTATTGGCTTTGAAGTCCCTGCAACTTGGTTTCAAGCGTTAAATGGTTTGTTCCTTATTTTGTTTGCACCTTATGTTGCATCTTTATGGTGTAAATTGGGTGATAAAGAGCCAAAATCCCCGGTTAAATTCTCTATTGCTATGGTGCTTTTATCCCTTGGTTTTTTAGTTATGGTGTTAGCTACTTTTCTACAAGGCGGAGATGAAAGCATAAAAGTCAGTATGTTATTTTTAGTGTTTACTTATTTATTCCATACATTAGCTGAGTTATGTTTATCTCCTATCGGGTTATCTAGTATTAGTAAGTTGGCACCGGTGAAATTAACCTCATTGTTAATCGCGGTGTGGGTATTTTGTAGTGCATTGGCAAATAAACTTGCTGCTGTTGTTGGCACGACAATGGGAAGGGGAGAGCAACAAATAGAAAACGCATTTATTATTTTCTCATCTATAGCGCTTGCCGGACTTGTTACCGCTCTGATTGTTTATTTGCTATCAAATACACTTGTTAAGTGGATGCATGTTACTGAAAATGAGCAGGACTCTGATGAAGAGAAAAGATTAGAACAAGAAGTATCAGTAGTTGCTACGCATGAAGGGATGTAACTCTGTGGCTGTTATTTATGAAGACAAATTAGTGATAAATAATCATGATATTTAACACAAGTAAACTCCCTGTATTTTCTGGCTTAACTTATACCCAACGCATGTTGGCTTTAGAAATGGCAAAAGAAAAGTTGCCGCTACCTAAAAAAGCCATATTACACAGTATTAAATTTTTGTTTATCGCGCCGATATTTTTTTTGATTGCGAATGAGCAAAACTGGTCAGTCTTAGCTTGGATATTTTTATTGTTTTTACTTTATCCGTTAATTACAAAGCCACTTTCTATTTACTTTGTAAAAGCATATTTACCAGAATGTGTTGAACAAGTTAAACAAGGTGTTAATTAAAACAATAAATAACAGGAAAATAAAAAGGGCGTTTAAACGCCCTTTATTTATTTTAAGATGGAGCTCTTAAACAATAATTAAAAATTACTGCTTAATACCTTCAATTAGTAATTCTAATTCAACCTTACCAACCCAAGCTGCTTTAAAACCGAAGTCATTAACATCTATTGTTGTAGTACCAGCAAAACCTGCGCGGTAACCACCCCACGGATCTTTACCTTCACCTATTTTAGTTGCATCAATAACGATATTTTTAGTCACGCCGTGTAATGTAAAGTCACCAGCAACTTCTAATTTACCGTCAGCTGTTTCAGTTACTTTTGTACTAACAAACTTAGCCGTAGGAAATTCTTCAACTGCTAAGAAGTCACTACCACGCAAATGTTTATCACGTTCAGAATGGTTGCTGTCGATACTTGTTGCATCAATGTTTACTGTGATCTTAGTTGCGCCAATATTGTCAGCGTCGTAAGTAAATTTACCGTCAAATTTATTAAAACGACCGGTTAATAAGCTATAACCTAAATGGCTTGCTTTAAAGTTAATAAATGCGTGAGCACCTTTAATGTCTAATACATAATCTGCAGCAGTTGCAACTTGGCTTGCCGTTAAGGCTAATAAACCAACTAAACTAAGTGTTAATTTTTTCATGTTTATCCTTTATTTTTAAGTTAATTATTTAAAGTGTTATTTATCCAGAGCATTCTTTATGTAGAACATATTATAAGCTCTGTTTATTTAAATTTTGTTATACGTTTTACAGTATCATCTTTATCAATAAAATGATGTTTTAACGCCGCTAATGCATGTAAACAAACCATAGCTATAAGAATATAAGCCGCAATCTCGTGTACATTACCTGCAATATCTTCTTGGTGCTCAAATAGCCTTCCCACAGAAGGAATAGTCACTATATTAAAGAAATCAATTCCTAGCCCATCAGCTGTTGATATTAAATAACCGCTACACATGATAACTAAGAGTAATCCGTAAAGTGTTAAATGCGCTATTTTAGCTAAGTTTTTCTCAATTTTATTTTCACCAAGTTCTTTTGGTGCAATATTTGTAACTTTCCAGCCAATTCTAAAAAGCGTAATAAATAATAGTATTAAACCAAAGGCTTTATGGTAATAAGGCGCTGTCTTGTTCCATTCACTGTAGTAGTTTAAATCCACCATCCAAAAACCAACACCAAATAACGAAAATACCATAACTGCAGTTATCCAGTGAATATAAGTACTAATTAACCCATACTTTGTGATTGAGTTTTTTAACATTACGTAATACCTCTTGTTAAACTTGAACCATCTTACACTCTATTTTTTACAGGTATATTTCAAATAATATGCAATATCGTTCTGTTTAATAGAACGGTTTTAATGTAAATACCTTTCACTTTATTTTCAATATAAATATTATAATCAGTTGTTTACTATATTTTTTTATAGGGAATGAAATTAAATCAGCTGAAGCTCGTTCAACTTAAGTTGAATGTGTAAATTACATAAGATTTGGAAATAGTCTTTGTAATCAATATGCATAAAAAGGTCGGTGTATGCTACATAACTTCTAGTTATTAAACGCTTTTGTAGTAAAACAAACAATGTATTTATTAACATAATTTAACTTACTAATTTAAAAAGAGGCTCTATGAAAAATTCAATTAAACTCACCGCAGGCGATGCTTTTCCATTAACGGAAGCGACACTTTTGGATGGCACGGTTGTTAACTTAGGTAAAGCGCACGGTGATGCTGATTGGCAAATGGTTGTGGTATACAGAGGTAAACATTGTCCTTTGTGCGTACGATACTTAAATCTATTAGAAGAGCACCAAGAAGCATTGAAAGCTATTGGCGTGAGTGTTTCTGCTGTTTCAGCTGATTCAAGAGTACAACTTGAAGAGACAATGGAAAAGCTAACCATAACTTACCCCATTGCTTATGGTTTAACAGAACATCAAATGAAAGCGTTAGGTTTATATATTTCAGCGCCGCGTTCTGAACAAGAAACAGATCATAACTTTGCTGAGCCGGGATTGTTTGTGATTAATGAAGAAGGGCTTTTACAGGCGATTAATATATCTAACACGCCATTTTTACGTCCAGAGTTAGATGTTGTGGTAAGGGGCTTAAGCTTTGTTCGTGGTCAAGATGACTATCCAATTCGTGGAACGCTTAGTTATTAGCTGAACTTTTTACGAGTGAGTAATGTAGTAAGGTTTTATTACTTATAGGATTGTAAGCATAGTCGCCTTATCTCATCGTTATGTGCTCACTTACATTCAATTTAAAAGCATAAAATTACCTAAAAATTCAATTTATACAGGTAATTAACTTAAAAATTTAGAATGTGGTAATAATAAAAAGTAAAACTCATTTTTAGTTTACAAATTTAACTAACTTCATTTAAAGTAGGTGGTTAAGGTAGTTAAATTTAAACAGGACGAAAAAATGAAACTAACAAAAATAGCCCTAACTTTATTACTCAGTACAGGCTTAACAGCCTGTGGTGGTGAAAAAAGCAATTCAACGCATACTATCCCAGGAGTAACGCTTGTAGAGTCATTACAGGCTAACCCTGATGAAATCAATATTCCTTATAAAAAATACAAATTAGATAATGGTTTGACCGTTATTGTGCATGAAGATCACTCCGATCCTTTAGTCCATGTTGATGTTACCTACCATGTAGGCTCTGCACGTGAAGAATTAGGGAAGTCTGGTTTTGCTCATTTTTTTGAACATATGATGTTTCAAGGCTCAGAAAATGTTGCGGATGAAGAGCATTTTAAAATAATTTCAGAAGCCGGTGGTACTTTAAATGGTACAACTAATTCAGATCGCACTAATTATTTTGAAACGGTTCCAGTAAACCAATTAGAAAAAATGTTATGGCTAGAAGCCGACAGAATGGGTTTTTTACTTGATGCAGTGACACAAGAAAAATTCGAAGTTCAGCGTGAAACAGTTAAAAATGAACGTGGACAACGGATAGATAACCGTCCTTATGGACGTATGAGCGAGAGAGTATCTCAAGCTTTATATCCTGATGGTCATCCTTATTCATGGCCAGTTATTGGTTTTATGGATGATTTAAATCGTGTAAACGTAAATGATCTAAAAGCCTTCTTTTTAAAATGGTACGGCCCTAATAATGCAACGCTTACTATTGGCGGCGATATAAGTGCTGAAGAAATACTCCCTTTGGTTACAAAATATTTTGCGCCTATTCCTGCTGGGCCAGAAGTTCCAGACGTTAAACCAATGTCAGTAACCCTTACACAAGATCGTTATATTTCAATGGAAGATAAAGTTCACTTACCGCTATTAAGTATGAACTTTCCAACGACTTATGCACGTTCTGAAGATGAAGCTCCTCTAGATGTATTGGCAGAGATAATCGGCGGAGGTAACAACTCGTTATTGTATAAAAACTTAGTTAAGACCCAGTTTGCTGTTCAAGCTAGTATGAATCACCCTTGTAGTGAACTTGCTTGCTCGGTAAGTATTTATGCATTACCTAATCCGGCATCAGGAAAAACACTTGCAGATCTAGAAAAGGTTGTACGCAACTCATTTGAAGAGTTTGAAAAACGCGGTGTAAAACAAGATGATCTGGATAAAATAAAAGCTAAAATTGAATCAAGTTCAATATTTGGTCTGCAAAGCGTTGCAGGTAAAGTATCACAACTTGCTGCTTCTGAAACATTTACAGGTAACCCAAATTACATCAAAACGGATATTGCTCGATACAATGCAGTAACTAAAGAAGATGTTATGCGTGTTTTCAATCAATATATTAAAGGTAAGTTTGCCGTTATTATGAGTGTGGTACCAGAAGGGCAATCTAAACTGATTGCAGCTGCTGATAACTTTACACCTAAAACGCACGACTTCGGTGGTCCATCAACAACGTCGGCAGACGATTTAGTAGCACGTCGCGCAGTCGATACTTTTGATCGTAGTGTTCAACCTAAAGCCGGTGTAAACCCAGCGGTGGAAGTCCCTACATTGTGGGAAACGGAAACTAAAAATGGTATAACTCTACTAGGCACGCAAAGCACAGAAACACCAACAACGGCTATCTTCATCAAAGTACCGGGCGGTGTATATAATGAGTCTATTGATAAAGTTGGTCTGTCTTCTTTAACCGCGTCACTATTAGGTGAGTCAACTGAAGACCACACAACCGAAGAAATGAGCAATGCGCTTGAGAAGCTTGGCAGTAATATCAATATATATGCAGATAAAACACACACTAATATTTATGTTTCTACGCTTACCAAAAACCTTGATGCAACACTTGAACTAGTAAAAGAAAAACTGTTCAAACCTGCGTTTAATAAAGATGATTTTGAACGTAATAAGCAACAAACTTTACAAAATATTCAACACTCAATGAAAGATGCTGGTTACTTGGCATCAAATGCCTACAACAAATTACTTTATGGTAGCAGCATTGCCGGTTTAGCAAAAAGCGGTAGTCTTGAAAGTATTTCAGCGATTAAGTTAGATGATGTTAAAGCTTTTTATAAGACAAACTTTAAACCTCAAGGTGCTGAAATTATAATTGTTTCAGATTTAGCTAAAGCAAAAGTCGAGCCTAAAGTGACAGCAGCTTTTGCTAATTGGGAAGGTAAATCACCAACGTTTACGGTTGATTTTACTGAGCCAAAAGTAGAAACCAACGTTATTTATTTAGTTGATAAACCAGCGGCGCCTCAATCTGAAATCAGAATTGGGCGACGTGATATGGTTGAAGATATTACTGGTGAGTTTTTTAAAGCTAATTTAATGAACTTTGCTTTAGGTGGTACATTCAACAGTCGTATCAATTTAAATCTAAGAGAAGATAAAGGCTATACGTATGGCGCCCGTTCACGCTTTTGGGGTGATAAAACGTCAGGTGGTTTCACCGCATCTGCTGCGGTAAGAGCTGATGCTACAGCAGCGTCTATAACAGAGTTCACTAATGAACTAATGAGCTATTCAGAGCAAGGGATCACTGATGATGAGCTTATGTTTATGCGAAAAGCAATCAATCAAAAAGATGCGCTAAAATATGAAACGCCGAATGCAAAATTGACCTTTTTAGCACAAATTTTAGATTATGATTTATCGCCAAGTTTTGTTGATGACCGCAATAAAATTGTGAGTAGCATTAGCAAAGAAGAAATTAACAAATTAGCTAAGAAACACTTAAACACTAAAGATATGGTCTATTTAGTGGTAGGTGATGCTAAGACTCTTCGCCCTGAACTTGAAAAGCTTGGAATGAAAGTTGTTGATTATAAATTGTAATTAACTACAGCGTTATAACTAAAAAAGCAGCTTTAAGCTGCTTTTTTTATTGTCTGGATAAAATGGTAGTTAAAGAGATACCAATAATTTACTGTTTTTAAGGGGGAAGGAAGGTTTAAGAAAGATAAACATCTTCATAAGATATTGGCGAAACCGATTTAGATTTGTCGAGCCATGTCGTTAAGTTTAATCAGTCTTATCTTTAAATTCACACAAGTCTTCAATCAAACATGCCCCACATTTAGGTTTTCTGGCTACGCAGATATAGCGGCCTAGTAGAATTAGCCAGTGGTGAACGTCTACTTTAAATTCTTTTGGCACGACTTTTTTGTATAGGGAAATACTTATACTGGGAGGCCATGGAAGGCATACGAGCAGTGCAGGAGTTTTTGTTCTACATCATCGACAGTTTTGCCCATGGCGAGCTTAGTGCGGTTTGAAACACGGTAAATGTGTGTGTCCACAGCGATAGTAGGCCAGCCAAAAGATAATTAATGTAGATATTTTGGCTGACTCAAAAACTAGTGTCTGCTTTTAGCCAATTGCGGACATTAAGCCTCTGCAAATTCAGGATCATATTTAGGGCAATATTAGCCAAGATTTTCTGCTCACTTGTGGGGCTGGTTTAAGCTCATTGCCAACAGTCGAAGATATACTGAAGAACACTATGAGTGATAGCCTGACACGGGGGATAGATGAATCAGTTTACTATCCATAATTATTATAATTCTTCGTGTTTTTCTAATTTAATTTTAGCAATATTGATCGTATTAGCATTAAAATCACATGAGTTAAAAATATCAAGTGTAGTTTTGTATGTCGTTGAATCTACATTAAGTAAACCAAGCATTGAATGATATATATTGTCATGATTAAAAGCCGTTTGCGTACTTTGTTCTACACAATCATTTTTTACATTAGTCTCTATAGTATTTGACCAAAATAACATAGGGATATGAGTTTGCTCAACAGGAGCAATAGCATATGGAAAGCCGTGTAAGTATAGGCCGTTTTCACCTAATGACTCTCCATGGTCTGATACATAAATCATTTCTGCATTTATCGTCTGTGTATTATTTTTCGTAAATTTAGTTAATTTATTTATCACTTCAGCAATCACATAATCAGAATAATGTATCGTATTATCATACGTATTGACTAGTTGCTCTGATGTGCAGTTTTGTATATCACTTTGTTGGCAGTCAGGTAAAAACGTTGAAAATTTTTGTGGGTAACGACGATAATAAGTTGGTCCATGTGATCCCATTAAGTGCAGTACAATCAATGTTGTTTGATGACTTAAATTGGTTAGTTTCTTATCTAGTTGTGAAAGTAATACTTCATCAAAGCAATAGTCACCATCGCATAGAGGATTACTTTTATTCTTATCAATATTAATGGTGTTTACTCGCTTGCAGACACCCTTGCATCCTTCGTTATTGTCTACCCATAAAACATCTACACCTGCTAATTTCACAAGGTCTAGTAGGTTTTGTTGTGAAGAAGCCGACTGCTTATTAAACTGCTCTTTGTTTAATAATGAAAACATACAAGGAACAGAAACGGCTGTTGCTGTTCCGCAGGAATACATTTTTTTAAAAGAATGTATATTAAGTTTTTCTGTATATTCGT
Source organism: uncultured Psychrosphaera sp. (assembly GCF_947500655.1). Lineage (GTDB taxonomy): Bacteria > Pseudomonadota > Gammaproteobacteria > Enterobacterales > Alteromonadaceae > Psychrosphaera. Next base: position 103,528 of record NZ_CANMSK010000014.1, read on the forward strand.
TTGTTTGCTTAGGATAACCATTTAACGAAAAATTGTTTGCTCTGGCGGTTTCTCCTACAACCATCACAATAATATTTTTATCGGTATTGTTCGATGTTTTTATTTTAGGAGTAGTGTCTAACGTTTGAAATACCGTTGGAGTATAAAAATAATTGCGCTTAATGTATTTATAACCAGAAATTAAGGTTGGAATTGGCACGATATATTTAGCTAAATCTCTATTGTTACGGTTAACCGATGCGTAGCTAGAATACAGACTAAAGAAAATAATGATAAAAATTACCAGTGCAGCAACAATCAATTTTAAACGGTGATTTATGCTTACTTTTAAATCAGTTAACTGTGGATTGATTTTATTTAATATTACGACAGGCGTAATTATTAATAATGTTATATAAAAAATAGCGGATGAATTAAGATAAGTAAAAGCTTCAGACGTTGATGTTTCAACCATATTTTCAACCATTCCGTAATCAAAAATAATTCCATAGCTAGTTATCGCATAGCAAAATATAGCTGATAAAAAGACAAGCGAAGTAATGACTGTTTTATAAATATATCTTTGGGGTAATAGACTAAATAGAAGCATAAAAACGGTGCTTAAAAATAGCGGAAGAGAGATGAAGTAGGCAAAGTCAAATCTATCTAATTGGATTAAATCACTATACGTTTTTTGTAAAAATGGAAAATTAAAAACAATTGAAAAATAGAGACTTAACAGTATAGTTGCAGAATTTAGCGAAAGCGTTTTAGAAAATATTTTTTGCACAATGTTATCTCTTTAATAAAAATAACATTGTGCATTTCCAGTCTTAAATAAGACTTAATTTAAACTGAATTATTACTGAATATTTGGCTTTGTTTAATGTTACCAATAAGTAATAATTTTCTTTTAATGATAAAGCTCCTGTTGATAAAGTTTACTCCCTAATATGGCATGTGATTGTGCTCGCTTAATGAGTTGTGATTTTTCTTCAGCAGATAAGTTATATTTAGCGATAACCAATGCCTCTTTGTCAGGTTGAAGAAATACTTTATTATCGCGAGTGATATAAGCAAAGTTTTTATCATATTGCATTAATGCTCGTAATTTTTCATTAGGTATTATTTGCGTTAAATCATGACCAATCATCGGGTGAGTTCCACTAACACCAGCTATCGATAATAACGTAGGGGCAAGATCAATTTGACTCGTTAATCGACTATCTTGCTTTGCCTTAATATCTTTACCAATAATTACGGCAGGAATATGGAAATGTTCTATCGGCACTAATTCAGCACCAGCAACTCTAGAGTCATGATCGGCAACAATTAAAAAAATGGTATTATCCCAATAATTTGATTTTTTTGCTTTCTCAAAGAAAGTGCCTAATGCGTAGTCTGCATATTTAGCCGCGTTGTTACGCGTGCTTTTCTCTTTATCATGTAATGTAATTTTACCATCAGGAAAATCATAAGGAGAGTGGTTAGAACTGGTAAAAACCAAACTAAAAAATGGTTGTTCTTTATTGGCTAGCTCGTTAAATTCTTTATGGGCTTGGTTATATAAATCTTCATCAGAAGCTCCCCAAGAGCCTTCAAATTCAACATGATTAAATTTAGGATAATCAACAATATCTTCAAAACCATTACCTAAGAAAAAACCTTTCATATTGTCGAAATGGCTTTCGCCTCCATAAATAAATTGTGTGTAATAATTATGTTTTTTTAGAAAGTCTGCAATAGTAAAAAAATTCTTTTGAGACTTATCTAATTTTACAACAGAGCGAGAGACGGTAGGTAAAAAACCCGTAATGATAGCTTCTATACCACGAACAGAGCGTGTTCCTGTTGCGTATAAATTAGTAAAATTCCAACCTTCGTTCATCAGTTTATCTAAAGATGGCGATAAAGGTAAACCACCTAAGCCGCCAACATAACGAGCACCTAAACTTTCTTGCAAAAGTATCACTATATTTTTCGGTTTACCCTGGTAACTTGCGGTATGAAAAGCTTGTGTTGGTATTTCGGCATTTACATATTGGTTTGTTGCGAGGTTCGATGATTGTTGAACCTGTGTTATGACTTCATCAAAAGGCTTATCACCATAAAAATCAGCACTGCTCATTTCTAGTTGCATTTGCTTTAACGCAAACAGTGTTGAATAAAGAGAATTTAACGTAAGCTCATTAACTAAATGGTCTGTTGAAAAAGCCATCATAGCAGGATTAATTGGCCTATGTTGCAATGTACCTCTTGCCCCTAAAGCACACAGAAAAATCAAACTAATGCCTAATAAAGCTAAATATTTTTTGGGTAAATCCGTTTTCGCTTGCCAAGATGTATCAAATAACTTCATTGAAAGTTTTGTTGTAAAAATCATAATAATAATACAGCTTAAAATCTCAATTTTGTAACCTGTAAAAAGCATTGAGAATACTTCTTTAGGATAAATTAAATATTCAATAAATAGACGGTTTGGTCTTAAATCATATTCTAAAATAAAGGTAGGTGTTATTGCTTCAAAGAATACTAATATGGTTACTGAGGCGATTAACCAACCCTTTAAAAATGATCGTAATATTCGATCACCTGAACTATTTTTTAAGTTAAGAAATAAACCGATAAAACTAATCAATAAAGGAATAATGAAAAAATAAGATAATATTGATATATCTATGCGTAAACCATTGAGTAGTATTTGTGGCCATGCGTTTTCATTTAATGTTCGCTCTGCTTGCCAAACAATTAATATTAGCCGTATAAAGGTTAACGACAGCAGCGTAATAGCATAAAAAGTTAGAAGAACACCAATTGGCCCTAGGTTTGATTTTATTTTGTTAAAACGAGTTATTAATAATTTCTCATCGACATTGTCTATTATATTATTTAGTTCAATGTTTAGGGGGGTTATTGTTCCCATAAAACAACTCCCCATGTAGCAACCGCTATAGCTAAACTAATAAATACAGCCAATGAGCCTAAATCTTTTGCCAAACCAGAGAGAGAATGATGTTCTAGTCCAATACGGTCAATAGTGGCCTCAATTGCAGTATTAATTACCTCAATTAATAAAACTAAAAGCAGTGAAACAATAAGCAGTAAATGTATTAATAAGCTGATATTTAAAAAACAACTAAAAATTGATAATAATAAAATAATAATCAATTCTTGTTGAAAAGCAGCTTCGTTATTTATAAGCCATTTAAAGCCTTGTAATGAATTAATAAACGCTAGATAAATACGTTTAAATCCTTTGTTTTTTTGTATTGTCATCATTAACTCAAATAATAAATAATTCTTCATATTTAAGTTACCAAATCGAACTTAAGGGTGTCTGAAGGGAAGCTTAAGGTCTGCTGAAGGTGATAATTTATATAATGAAGATGACTGTTCTGTTTATGTTGTGGCGTAAAAAATTCAGTCAATCTTAAGTTTGACGTGATAAATTAAAGAAAAATTGGTATTGATGATTAGTATGAATATTTTACTTGTTGAAGACTCAGATAAATTAAGACGCAGTTTACGTATAGGTCTAGTTGGCTTAGGGTTTGCTGTTGATGAAGCAAGTGATGGTGCTGATGCTTTAGCTATGGCCTTATCTGATGATTATGACATTATCATTTTAGATTTAATGTTGCCTAGTGTTGATGGTTTATCTATATTAAAATCGTTAAGAAAACATAAAAAGCAAAGTAAAGTAATAATTCTATCAGCCAAAGATCAAGTCGCAGATCGTATTGATGGTCTATTTCAAGGGGCTGATGATTACATGACAAAGCCTTTTTCATTTGATGAATTACATGCTCGAATTATCGCTTTAACAAGACGAGGCGAACTATTAAGAACATCCAATTTAATTACCATTAATGACTTTGTGGTTGATTTACAAGCTAAAGTATTTAGCTTTCAGGATAAACCGATAAACTTAACCCCGACAGAATATAAAATTACAGAATGTTTATTTATAAATAAAGAAAAAGTAGTGAGTGCTGAAAAAATGGGGGAATACATTGTTGGTAAATATGATGCTATTAATAAAAATTCTTTAGAAGCACATATTTCGTCTATTCGTAAAAAATTGAAACAATTTTCTGCTGTTTTTCCTGTAAAAAATAAACGAGGATTTGGCTATGTTGCGACTAATGTTTAAAACACCGAATCAAAGCATATTTAAAAAGGAACAGTAAGGTTTACATGAAATCGATCAGACAATCTTTAGTTAGGCAAATAACAACACTTATCACTTTCATTTTGTTTATTGTTTTATTATTTTTAGACATAAGCGTAGATACTTATGTAGATAAACAATTTGATGAATCTTTAGAACAAAAAGGTAAAAGTCTCGCTAATTTAATTAGCTATAAAGACAATTCGTTACAATTATCTATGCTAACGGATGTGATGGCTGAGTTTAGTCGTACAGAAAATGGGGAGTATTTTCAAATATGGTCAAATAATGATTTATTAAAATATTCTTCTACTCTAAGCCAAACGCCTGAATTTAACTTTAATCGCACGGAACTATTACTTGGCGAACAAGTGATAGCACAATCTAATTTACCTGATGGTGAAAGTGGGCGTGTTTTTCTATTTAAGTTCATCCCTGTAACTGATGACAATCATACCGAAGTTCAAGCCCCTATATCGCTTGTTTTTGCTCGTTCTAATGCAACTCTTGAGCGAATTTTAATATTAATTGATATTGTTTTTTTACTTACCGCAATAGGTACTGCCTTTTTTGTTCGTTATTTAGTGAATAAAATTGTTTCTAAGGGGTTAAAGCCAATAGCCTTACTTAATAAGCAGATAAGAGAAATAGATATTAATAATGAATTAGATCAATTTATAATTGATTATCCTCCTAGTGAAATTAAAACAATTATTGATGAATTAAATCAATTTTTAATCGAAAACCGCGCATTACTTAAAAATGAAAAACGATTAACTTCAGATATTGCACATGAGTTAAAAACACCTATTACAGAATTAATGAGTGTGAGTGAAATAGCCATTAAATACCCTGAAAATGAAGAAGTTATCGAAAACTATAAAGATGATGTTTTATCAATATCTACGCGCATGAAAAACATTGTAGAGTCATTGTTATTATTAAATAAAGTCAATACTGAGCAATTTCATTTAACAATGATTGATATTGATTTATCAGATAAAGTGTTATGCATCTTAGAACGATTAGCGATTACTACGCCTAATTTGGAACAAAGAATTAATACAAATATTGCTGATAATATTATCATTACTAATGACGTGTTTTCATTAGAAGCTATTCTAACAAATCTTATTCATAATGCTGTGTATTATAGTCCTGAAGAAAGCAAGGTTAGTATTGAGCTTGATATTATTAATAAGCAGCCAGCGCTTAAAATATCTAACATAACACTGCAAAATATAACCATAGCTGATATCGACAATATGTTTGAGCCGTTGTGGCAAAAAGACCAGGCTAGAACTTCAGAAACACACTTTGGCCTAGGTCTAGCTATTGTTAGAAAATTAGCTGAACGAGCGAATATAAAAATATCAGTTAAATTAGATAAAGATAATGTGATTACTTTTAGTGTACTTTTTTAATCTCCATTACTTCGTTTCAACTTCGACAAAAATCAATTCAAAATTGAATGACTCAAAGGTGGCATTTTTGCCAGTCAGGTTATTCGATTAATTGGTAATATTTATAGTCAAACAATGCGTATTTATATCAGTGGGGAACGTCCGCTATCGTATCGTAGCAGACAGAAGTTACTCAGTCTTATCCTTAAACTCACACAAGTCTTCAATCAAACATGCACCACATTTGGGTTTTCTGGCTACGCAGATATAGCGGCCTAGTAAAATTAGCCAGTGGTGCACGTCTACTTTAAATTCTTTTGGCACGACTTTGAGGAGTTTTTGTTCTACATCATCGACGGTTTTGCCCATGGCGAGTTTAGTGCGGTTGGAAACACGGTAAATATGTGTGTCTACAGCGATAGTAGGCCAGCCGAATGCAGTATTGAGTACAACGTTAGCTGTTTTTCTACCAACGCCTGGTAGCGCTTCTAGGGCGGCTCTGTCCTCTGGCACAACAGAATTATGCAGCTCAACTAACATTTTGCAGGTTTTAATGGTGTTTTCGGCTTTGGTATTAAATAAGCCAATGGTTTTTATGTACTCTTTTAAGCCATCCACACCTAAAGCTAAAATAGCTTCTGGTGTATTGGCCACAGGATAAAGCTTGGCGGTTGCCTTATTTACACTGACGTCAGTCGCTTGTGCTGATAATAAAACTGCGATCAACAATTCAAATGGGCTTGAAAACTCTAACTCGGTAGTAGGGTGAGGATTATCATCTCTCAATCGAGTTAATATTTCTAAACGTTTTACTTTATTCATCGTCGTTTTTTAAACTCTTACAACTTATTCTTTGATGTGACCTCGTAAAAGTAGACACGGGGTTAATTTAATTCTTCATATTGCATGGGACTCATATAGCCTAGAGTTC
>NZ_CANMSK010000015.1 GCF_947500655.1 uncultured Psychrosphaera sp.
AAGCGATAAAGCGATAAAGCGATAAAGCGATAAAGCGATAAAGCGATAAAGCGATAAAGCGATAAAGCGATAAAGCGATAAAGCGGTAAAGCGGTAAAGCGGTAAAGCGATAAAGCGATAAGGCTGAAAGGCGGTAAGTTTAGTTCATAAAAAGTACGCAATAAAAAACCCTGACATAGCAGGGTTTTTATATAAAGCGTAAATTAGGCTTTAGCTAAGATTATAATCCAGCGTCTGCTTTTAATGCTTCAACTTTATCTGTATTTTCCCAAGGGAACTCAGGACGACCAAAATGTCCGTATGCAGCAGTTGCTCGGTAAATAGGACGTTCTAAATCTAACATTTGAATTAAGCCATACGGTCTTAAATCAAAATGTCTGCGTACCAGTTCAATTAGTTTCTCTTCACTTAATTTACTAGTACCAAACGTTTCAATACTGATTGACGTTGGCTCTGCAACACCAATAGCATAAGACACTTGTAATTCAGCTTTGTCAGCTAAACCTGCAGCAACAAGATTTTTTGCTACATAACGTGCAGCATATGCCGCTGAACGATCAACTTTTGATGGATCTTTACCAGAGAACGCACCGCCGCCATGTCTTGCCATACCGCCATAAGTATCAACGATAATTTTACGACCCGTTAAACCACAATCGCCCATTGGGCCACCAATAACAAAACGACCAGTTGGATTAATAAAGTATTTTGTTTCTTTATTTAAATAATGAGCTGGTAATGTTGGTTTGATGATGGTTTCCATAACAGCTTCAATTAGATCATCTTGACCAATACTGTCACAATGTTGCGTTGATAATACAACAGCATCAATACCAACAGGTTTGCCATTTTCATAAGCAAAAGTAACTTGAGATTTTGCATCCGGACGTAACCAAGGCAAAGTACCGTCTTTACGTACTTGAGCTTGACGTTTAACCAGTTGATGTGAATATTCAATTGGAGCTGGCATTAACACATCAGTTTCATTACATGCGTAGCCAAACATTAATCCCTGATCACCAGCGCCTTGCTCATATAAGTCATCGCGGTCAACACCTTGATTAATATCTGGTGATTGTTTCCCAATGGTATTTAAAATGGCACATGAGTTTGCGTCGAAGCCCATATCAGAATGCGTGTAACCAATTTCAGTAACGGTTTTACGAGTTAACTCTTCAATATCAACCCAAGCGCTAGTAGTAATTTCACCACCAACCATAACCATTCCGGTTTTAACGTAAGTCTCACAAGCAACGCGTGCTTTTGGGTCTTGTTCTAATATTGCATCTAATACAGCATCAGAGATTTGATCTGCAATTTTATCTGGATGTCCTTCAGACACAGATTCAGAGGTAAATAAATGTTTAGCCATTAATAATCTCACTTTGTAAAACGAAACCTGAAATTGATTTTGAGGTTTTAAATGTCGAATAACGCAATTTTAATACATAAACCTAAAAAACACCTAGAACTTTCTGCATCTAGACGTCTATACGTTTTTATGCTTAAAGTGCAAAGTGTTATAAATTCGTTACAGTTGTAAGATACTGTAAAAAACAGTTACAAAATAAATGTAACTTTATTTGGAGTTATTAGAGCGGATACTTTATAAATACTTAAGTTAAAATGAAAACGTTAAACAGGAACTTAACTAATGACGATTATTTCCCGCACCACAAGAGTAAAATTTAGTAAAACTAAAGCTTTACTGTCTTCAGTTGCATTGCTGACTCTAGCAGCGTGTTCAAACAATGATCCAGACTCTGAGAGTGTAAATTCTAAAATGGCAACGACTGCTGCCAAAATTGATTATGTTCGTAATGTAGAGGGTATTGATGAATATATTCTTTCTAATGGTATGAAAGTATTACTTTATCCAGACCCAGCTCAGCCGAAAACGTTAGTTAATGTCACTTATAAAGTCGGTTCAGTTCACGAAAATTATGGTGAGACTGGCATGGCGCATTTGTTAGAGCATATGTTATTTAAAGGCTCAACTAATTATAAAGAAATTGATAAGCAATTTAACAAACGCGGTATGCGAGTTAACGCAACAACATGGTTAGATAGAACTAACTATTTTGAATTGTTTGAATCTAACGAAGAAAACCTAGCTTGGGCTTTAGGAATGGAAGCAGATCGTATGGTTAATGCTACATTCTCTAAAACGGACCTAGACAGTGAAATGACAGTTGTTCGTAATGAAATGGAACGTGGCGAAAATAGCCCATTTAGAATGTTAAGTGCTCGCATGAGTTCAATGGCATATTTATGGCACAACTATGCAAACTCAACAATAGGTGCACGTTCAGACGTTGAAAACTTCCCGTTTGCTAAATTACGTAAATTTTACGATAAACATTACCGTCCTGATAATGCGGTATTAACGGTTGCTGGTCGTTTCGATAGAGACAAAACATTAGCACTAATCGAAAGTACTTTTGGTATGTTGGCAAAACCAGCAACTGAAATTGAAAAATTATATACAGTAGAACCTACTCAAGACGGTGACCGAATTGTAAATCTACGCCGTACAGGTGAAGTTCCAATTGTAGCTGCTCAATATCATGTTCCTTCAGCTTTGCATGAAGATACACCTGCAATACAAGTGCTTATTCAGTTGTTATCTGATAATGCCCGTGGCCGAATGCAAAAAATGCTAGTTGAACCAGGTATTGCATCAGGAACCGCCGCATATTCTTATTTAACCAAAGATCCTTCGTCATTAACCATTATTGCTCAAGGTTTAAAAGGCAAAGATATTAATGAAATGGAAGCTGCGTTATTAACATTAACTGAAGATATTAAAACTAAAAAAATCTTAAAAAGTGAAGTTGATCAAGCTAAGGTTTCTATTTTAAAAGAAACTGAAGATGGATTACGAAATGTAACCTCAGTCGGCATGGAATTATCAGAATTCATTGCTATGGGCGATTATCGTTATATATTCTTTTTCCGTGACTTAGTCGAAAAAGTAACAGTTGAAGACGTACAACGTGTTGCAGAGCAATACTTAGTACAAAGTAACCGTACATTAGGTCGCTTTATTCCAACCAAAGATCCTGCCAGAGCTGAAATTACTCCAGCTAAAGATATTACTGAATTATTAGCAACCTATAAAGGTCGTGAGTCGATTGAAGCGGGCGAAGTGTATGACAATGATGTTGAAAATATAGCAGCGCGCTTACAAGAATTTGATTGGACTGTAGGTACAACGTTAAGTGTATATCCAAAAAAACTACGTGGTGGCGAAGTTAGGATTAGTATGACATTGCCAACGGGTAGTGCTGAATCTTTAAAAGGTTATGAGCAAGACTTCAAACTGATGGGCGGCTTGCTATACAGTGGTAATGCTAAATACACTAAAGAAGATATCGCATCTAAATTAGATGAATTAAAAGCATCTGTTAATATCAGTACCAATTCTATTGGTAATATCAATGTCAGTATTAAAGCGGTTAAAGCGCATTTGGATGAAACATTAGCTTTTGTTCATGAGATGTTAGCCACACCGTTATTTGAAAAATCTGAAATTAATATTGATAGAAGTGCAACAATCACGAGCTTAGAAGCAAATCGTAACGAGCCAGCTTCTATTGCAGTAGCAACTCTTCGCAAATCTTTAGATGGGTATCCTGCTGGTCATCCTTTAGCATTCCAAACAATAGATCAACAAATTGATGCATTAAACAAAGTAACAAATAAACGTTTACAAAAACTACACAAAACTCATATGTCAGTCGCTAATGGTCATATTGGTGTGGTTGGTGATTTAGATGCAAAAGCGTTTTCTAATAAATTAGAAAAGTTATTTTCAGACTTAAAAGGCTCTGCTGATTACGTGGAAATGAAAGGTAACTTAAAAGACGTATCAGGTATTGATAGCTGGATTGAAACACCAGATAAAGCTAACTCTACTTTGTTTATTGGTCATAGAGTTGAGCTAAATAAACAGAGTTCAGATTATTATGCGGCGTCGGTAGCTAATGCGATATTTGGTGGTAGTGGTTTTGCTTCTCGTTTAATGCAACGAATTCGTGTTAAAGAAGGTTACAGCTACGGAACAGGTTCTGGTCTGTCATTAGACTTTAACGAACCTTATGGTATGTATTATATGCGTGCCATTGCAGCGCCTGAAAATATGAAAAAAGTTGTAGCTGCGTATAAAGAAGAAGTCGACAAAGTCCTTAACGATGGCTTTACGCAAGCTGAAGTTACAGATGCAATTGCTGGTGAATTAAAAAGCTTACGTGTTTCATGGTCAAACGATGGCACAATCGCAAGCTTATTAGCTGATAACAAACAGCTAAAACGTGATTTAACTTGGTATACTGAATATGTTGAAAAAATGAATGCACTAACATTAGAAGAAGTTAATGCTGCATTTAATAAATACATAGCAACAAAAGAACTTAATATATTTACAGCTGGTGACTTTGCTAAATCAGCAGCAAAATAAGCTTTTCATTAAGTTAAAATATCTGATTTAACTTATGAACTAGATAAAAACGCGATGATAATATCATCGCGTTTTTTTTGTTTATAAGACATTAATTTTATAAGATTGGTATTAAAAAAAACTGAACAATAGACCGTGGTCGCGGCAAACTTGGCGTTTGTCTTGATAAGACTTGTCACATATCTAACAGTCTGGTTATATGTTAAAAATAATAATTGTATAAAGATCTTTGAACGAAAGGCTTTGTATTGACCTCTTTGTATAAAACACTGGGAATATAATGAAAAATAAAATAACTATCGCTTTATCACTTGTTTTAATGACAGGGTTAACCGCTTGCGGTCAATCAAATGTTGATGCTGAAACTGCCAGTAAAATGGAGCAAGCGCAAACTGAAAATACAGTGCTGGCTAAATGGCAAGGACCTTTCGAAGGTGTTCCAGCATTTGATACAGTAAAATTAGATGATTTAAAACCAGCATATATTATTGCTATCGCTAAAAACTTAGCGGAAATTGATGCGGTTGTTAATAACCCTGAACCTGCAACATTCGAAAATACAATTGTAGAACTAGAACGAGCTGGGTCAGACTTACAACGTATCTCTACTTATTATGGTATCTGGCGTTCAAATAAATCATCACCTGAAGTTCGTGAAGTGGGTAAGGAATTAAGCCCTCTGTTATCAGCGTTTCGTTCAAAGATAAATCAAAATAAAGGTTTGTTTGAACGTATTAAAGCGGTTTACGAAAGTGAAGAAATGAAAACCTTACGTAAAGACCAACAAAAAATGGTTAAAGAAAGTTACCAAGGTTTTGTACGTAGTGGCGCATTATTAAATGAAGCAGACCAAAAACGATATGCTGAAATTAATCTTAGGCTATCAGAAATTCATACTCAGTTTGGTAACAATGTATTAGCCGATGAAGAAAACTACGTTACTTATTTAACCAAAGATCAAATTGGCGGGTTACCAGAGTCAGTTGTTACTGCCGCAGCTTCCGCGGCAAAAGCGTTAGGTAAAGAAGGGCAGTATGCAATAACGAATACTCGTTCATCAATGGACCCGTTTTTAACTTATTCAACTGAACGTGAATTACGTGAACAAGTTTGGAATACTTATTATAGTCGTGGCGATAATGGCGACGAATTTGATAATAATAAGATCATTGCTGAAATTTTAAAATTGCGTCATGAACGTGTACAACTATTAGGTTATGACAATTATGGTCAATGGCGTTTAGAAAACCGTATGGCGAAAAATCCAGAAAATGCATTCGCACTAATGAATGCAGTTTGGCCAGCAGCTATTGCTCGTGTTGAAGAAGAAGTTGCTGACATGCAAGCTGTTGCGGATAAAGAAGGCGCTGATATAACAATAGCACCTTGGGATTATCGTTTTTATGCAGAAAAAGTTCGTAAAGCTAAGTACGATCTAGACTCAAATGAAGTTAAGCAATATTTACAGTTAGATAATTTACGTGAAGCTATGTTTTATGTAGCTGGCGAGTTATTCGACTTTAAATTTACGCCAGTAGAAGATGGCAGTGTGCCAGTGTTTGATCCTGAAGTTAAAGTTTGGGAAGTCACTAAACTATCTAGCGGTAAGCATGTAGGTGTTTGGTATTTAGACCCTTATGCTCGTAAAGGCAAACGTTCTGGTGCTTGGGCTACCACATACCGTAGTTTCACTAGCTTTGATGGTGTAACAAATGTATTAGCGTCAAATAACTCAAACTTTATTAAAGGTGAAACAGGTAAGCCGACGTTAATTTCCTGGTCTGATGCTGAAACCTTATTCCATGAATTTGGCCATGCGTTACACTTTTTAGCATCAAACGTGGAATACCCATCACAAAATGGTGGTGTACGTGATTACACTGAATTTCAATCTCAACTGTTAGAACGTTGGTTAACAACTGCACCTGTTATTGATAACTACCTAATCCATAATAAAACAGGTAAACCAATTCCTGCAGAGCTAGTTGCTAAAATTAAAAAAGCAGCCACGTTTAACGAAGGCTTTAAAACGACTGAATATTTAGCATCTGCAATTATTGATTTGAAATTACATACAATGGCTCCTAAAGACATAGATATCGACAAGTTTGAACGTGAAACTCTTGCTGAAATGAATATGCCAAAAGAAATGGTAATGCGTCACCGTACACCACAATTTGGTCATGTTTTCTCTGGTGAAGGTTATTCAGCTGGTTATTACGGTTATATGTGGGCAGAAGTATTAACCTCTGACGCGGCAGAAGCTTTTGAAGAGTCTCCAGGTGGCTACTACGATAAAGACATGGCTAAAAAGTTAGTTGATTATTTATTTGCTCCACGTAACTCTATAGACCCGGCTGAAGCTTATAGAATGTTCAGAGGCAGAGATGCTAGGGTTGAAGCGTTAATGCGAGACCGTGGATTTCCAATACCTAAAAAGTAATGGCAATTATTCTAAGTAAATGAAAAAAGCCGACATTATGTCGGTTTTTTTATAAGTGAATGTTAGTTTATGGGAGCGGGATAACTAATTAAACAAACTATCACCAAAGCTAACGCCAACATCTGAACACCAAATGCTGATACCATTTAAGTCATCTAATGTTTTGTTAGTTGGTAACTGAACTGTAAACGTTTGGTTTTCAAAACGAGTACCAAAAATATTTTCGCTTATCGCAAATCCTACCGGTGGTTGATAATCCTCATCGATACCTGCATAAACCTCAACAATAATACCACCACCATCATAGTTAAAATTTGTGATCTCAATGGTACAGTCATCCACTATAGTAGCTGTGCCGCTAACACTATGAGCTAAGGTACTTAACTCTCCTGTTTGACCAACCATAACATGGTTAGATGCACATTCTCTTAGTTGTACTTCCACGTTAGTTATATCTTCTGGAACTTCTGAGACTTTATCCTCTGAGTCGGACATGCCATCACTGCAGGCGCTAATTAGACTAATTAACATAAAAAGATAAGAGCTTTTTAAATTCACAACAACACTCCAAGTTTGTAAAGAAACAATAAATTGATATTAATAAGTGACACAAGCAGTACCGATAAAAATACCAACGAAAATCCAACAACATCATTAAACAGACCGTAAGAAGCTAGATTAAATTGCATAATTACTTGGAATAATTGTGCAGAATTTACTAACTTCGTCAAAAAATATTAGGTTATTTCATTTTTATCTTACTTAATCACTTAGAGTAATTGCTTTCATTGGCGTTTTTAGGTCAAATAGCCCAAAGTACAATTTATTATAAAAATATTCAGGATACATGATGACAGCAAAACGAGACTTAGCGAACGCGATTAGAGCATTGAGTATGGATGCGGTACAAAAAGCCAACTCTGGACACCCAGGAGCTCCAATGGGCATGGCTGATATTGCCGAAGTATTATGGAATGACTTTTTAAAACATAATCCTACAAACCCTAGCTGGGCAGACCGCGATCGTTTTGTTTTGTCTAATGGTCATGGATCTATGTTGATCTATTCATTACTACATTTATCGGGTTATGACTTACCGATTGATGAGCTTAAAAATTTCCGTCAATTACATTCAAAAACGCCGGGTCACCCAGAGTATGGTTATACGCCAGGTGTTGAAACAACAACTGGACCTCTAGGCGCAGGCCTTTCTAATGCTGTTGGTATGGCTATCGCAGAAAAGACACTTGCGGCACAATTTAACCGTAAAGATCACGATGTAGTTGACCACTTCACTTATTGTTTTGTTGGTGACGGTTGCTTGATGGAAGGTATTTCCCATGAATCAAGCTCACTAGCTGGCACATTAAAACTAGGTAAACTAATTACTTTTTATGATGACAACGGCATCAGTATCGATGGTGAAGTTGAAGGTTGGTTTACAGAAGATACATCTGCACGTTTTAAAGCGTACGGTTGGCATGTTGTTGAAGCGATAGACGGACATGATGCTGCAGCAATTAAAGCGGCGATTGAAGAAGCACAGTCAGTCACTGATAAACCTTCAATGATCATTTGTAAAACTACTATCGGCTTTGGCTCACCAAATAAACAAGGTACACATAACTGTCATGGCGCGCCATTAGGTGACGATGAAATTAAAGCAACGCGTGAATTATTAAATTGGCCATACGCGCCATTTGAAATTCCTGCTGATGTCTATGCTGGTTGGGATGCAAAAGAAGACGGTGTAGAATTAGAAACTGAATGGAACGAGACATTTGTTGCATACAAAAACGCTCATCCTGAACTTGCTGCTGAATTTGAACGCCGTGTGATTTTAGGTGAGTTACCGGAGAATTTCTCTGAAAAAGCATATGCATACGCATTAGAGTGCCAAGAAAAAGGCGAGAAAATCGCATCACGCAAAGCATCACAAAATACCATTGAAACTTTTGGCGCTATGTTACCTGAGTTATTAGGCGGTTCTGCTGATCTTGCTGGTTCTAACTTAACCTTATGGTCTGGTTCAAAAGGCATTCAAGATGATGCAGCCGGCAACTACATATTTTATGGTGTACGCGAATTTGGTATGAGTGGCATTATGAATGGTATTTCATTACACGGTGGTTTCATTAACTATGGTGCGACTTTCTTAATGTTTATGGAATACGCACGTAACGCGGTTCGTATGTCAGCATTAATGGGCATTCAGAACATATTTGTTTATACCCATGATTCAATTGGCCAAGGTGAAGATGGTCCAACACACCAACCAATTGAACAAATTGCTAACTTACGTATGACACCAAATATGCATACGTGGCGTCCGGCTGATGCGACAGAAAGCGCAATAGCTTGGAAATCTGCGGTTGAGTACACAGATGGGCCTTCAGCCTTAATATTCTCTCGTCAAGGTTTGCCAGCAAATCCTCGTACGGCTGACCAAGTTGCTCAAATCGAGAAGGGCGGTTATGTTCTTGTTGATTGTGAAGGTACACCAGATGTGATCTTAATCGCGACTGGTTCAGAAGTTGAACTAGCCGTTAATTCGCAAAAAGCATTAACAGAACAAGGGATAAAAGCTCGCGTAGTTTCTATGCCTTGTACTAACTTGTTCGACCAACAAGATGAAGAATACAAACAGTCTGTTCTTCCAAACTCTGTAGTTAAACGTGTCGCTATTGAAGCTGCTCATGTTGATTACTGGGCAAAATACGTAGGTTTCTCTGGCGCAGTTGTTGGCATGAGTACCTTTGGTGAATCAGCACCAGGTAACGTATTGCTAGAACATTTCGGCTTTACAGTCGATAACGTTGTTAAAACAGTAAAAGGTTTATAATCACTAAAATTGATTTAGTTGGTTTTATAAACAGAGAAAGCAGAAACAAAAAAAAGCGGGTATAATACACCCGCTTTTTGCATGTTACATGCTAATTGCCAAACCAGTTATGGTGTTGGCATTACAATTACCAATAATGGAAATTCAATGACTCAACAAGCTCGTCCGATTAATATAGCCATCAATGGTTTTGGTCGTATTGGTCGTAATGTATTACGTGCAGTTTATGAAACCTCTCGTCAGTCACTAATCAATATTGTGGCAATTAATGAACTTGCAGAGCCTGAAGGCATTGCCCATTTATTGAAGTACGATACTTCACACGGTAAATTTGGTTTCGATGTTAAATTAGACGACGATAAAAACTTACTGGTAGAGAATCGAAAAATAGAATTATTGTCAGTCAAACAATTGGCTGACTTACCATGGCAACAACTTGATGTTGATGTGGTATTAGATTGCACTGGCGTATATAAAAGCCAGCAAGATGGACTGGCTCATATAAAAGCGGGGGCTAAAAAAGTAATTTACTCACATCCTGCAGATAACGATATTGATGCCACTATTATTTACGGCATTAATCATTTATCACTTACTCAAGACGATAATGTCATTTCCAATGGTTCTTGTACTACAAACTGTATAGTTCCGGTGATAAAAGCATTAGATGATGCCTTTGGTGTCGATAGCGGCACAATTACTACTATTCACTCATCAATGCATGACCAACAAGTGATTGATGCTTATCATCCAGATTTGCGTAGAACTCGTGCTGCCAGTCAAAGTATAATTCCTGTTGACACTAAACTTGCTGCCGGAATTGAACGTATAATGCCGCAATTTGCTGGACGTTTTGAAGCTATTGCGGTTCGAGTTCCAACCATTAACGTTACAGCAATGGACTTAAGTGTTTATGTTAATGTTGACGTGGATATCGCGAAAGTGAATCAGGCGATTAATAAAGCACTCTCCAATGGCTTAAGTGGCATTTTGGCTTACACAGAAGAGCCTTTAGTATCTGTCGATTTTAATCATGATCCTCATTCTGCTATCGTAGATGGCAATCAAACTCGAGTTAGCCATAAACGTTTAATAAAAGTATTAGCTTGGTGTGATAACGAGTGGGGCTTTGCCAACAGAATGATAGACACCACATTAGAATTAAAAAAGTACTTAAATTTAGAATTATAAAAAATCATAAATCACTAGCTGTATTTAGTGTTTATTAAAATAATAAAAGGAATCAATATGTCAGTATTAAAAATGGCCGAATTAGACTTACAGGGTAAAACGGTTTTAATTCGTGAAGATCTTAACGTACCGGTAAAAGATGGTGCAGTAACGTCTGCAGTTCGTATAAACTCTGCTTTACCAACTATTCAGTTGGCATTAGATAAGGGCGCTAAAGTTCTTGTTATGTCTCACCTAGGTCGTCCAGTTGAAGGCGAATATGATGAAGAGTTTTCATTAGCACCCGTTGCGACTTATTTAGCAGGCAAACTTCCAGTTCCTGTTCGTTTAGAAAAAGACTATTTAAATGGCGTTGAAGCAAAAGCCAGTGAAGTTGTTGTTCTTGAAAACGTTCGTTTTAATGTTGGCGAAAAGAAAAATACTGACGAATTAGCAAAACAATACGCTGCGTTATGCGATGTATTTGTAATGGATGCATTTGGTACAGCGCATCGTGCTCAAGGTTCTACTCATGGTGTAGCTAAATTTGCGCCTGTCGCTTGTGCAGGTCCATTATTATCAGCAGAGTTAGAAGCACTAGGTAAAGCACTGGATAATCCTGCTAGGCCTTTAGTGGCGGTTGTTGGTGGTTCAAAAGTGTCAACTAAGTTAACGGTTTTAGAGTCACTATCTAAAATTTGTGACCAGCTTATTGTTGGTGGCGGAATTTCCAATACCTTTGTTGCAGCCCGTGGTTACAACGTAGGTAAATCTTTATATGAAAAAGACTTAATTCCTCAAGCTCAAAAATTAATGGCCGACTTAGATATTCCTGAAGTGACAGACGTACGCGTAGGTACTGAGTTTTCAGAAACGGCTGTGGCAACAATAAAACCAGTCGATCAAGTACAAGATAATGAAGAGATCATGGACTTAGGGCCAGACTCAGCACAAGCACTTGCTGATATTTTAAAAGATGCAAAAACCATTTTATGGAATGGACCATGTGGTGTATTTGAATTTGATAACTTCTCTAAAGGGACTGAAGTTGTTGCTCAAGCAATTGCAGACAGTGACGCATTCTCTGTTGCTGGTGGCGGTGATACGTTAGCGGCAATCGACAAATATGGTCTAGCTGATAAAATCTCTTATATCTCTACAGGTGGCGGTGCTTTCTTAGAGTTTGTTGAAGGTAAAGTATTACCAGCGGTTGAGATTTTAGAGCAACGCGCTAAGTCTTAATAGTAATTTTATTTCAACAAGACATAAATAAAAAAGCCCAGATATGAATTTTCATATCTGGGCTTTTATTATTAAGGGCTCTATTAACAGCTGAGACAATAATAGCAGGAGCTAATAATAAGTAAGTTAAATTACTTTTCCAAGTACTCAGCGAGTGCTTCACTGCCGCCAATATGTTTACCTTCAACAAATACTTGAGGAACGGTTTCTTTTCCTGTCATCGCTTTTAAGCTAGTTAAACTGGCATCTTTACCTAACAGAATTTCTTCAAAGCTGTAACCTGCATTGGTTAACATTTCTTTAGCTGCAACACAGAATGGGCAGTCAGGTTTAGTGAACAATGAAATAGATTGAGGCTTAGTCGCCGTTGGATTGATGTATTCCAACATAGTGTCCGCATCAGATACTTCAAATGGGTCACCTGGTTTTTGCGGCTCAATGAACATTTTTTCAATGACACCATTTTTAACTAACATGGAATATCTCCATGAGCGCTTACCAAAACCAACTTGCGACATATCAACTAACATACCCATTTTGTCGGTGAACTCACCGTTGCCATCTGGGAACATAGTGATGTTTTGAGCTTCTTGATGTTGAGCCCATGCATTCATCACAAAACTGTCGTTTACCGAAACACAAACAATTTCGTCAACACCATTTTTAGCTAATGTTGCCGCTAATTCGTTATAACGAGGTAAATGTGTTGAGCTACACGTTGGTGTAAATGCACCAGGTAAAGAGAACACAATAACCGTCTTGTCTTTAAATAACGACTCAGTATTAATCGTTGCCCAATCGTTATTTGCACGAACTGGAATGGTTACATTTGGGATGGTTTGACCTTCAATTGATTTAAACATTTTACTAACCTCTTATTTAGTTTATGTGATTATAGTAAAGACTCTGAGTAATTTAATAAAGTTGTTAAAATAGGCGCTCGTAACATGTAAAAGCGATTGAGTTTGATTTTAATCATAGTTTTAATAGATGGTTACTGGTACTTGGTCAAAATGAATTTAAGTTAGTTAAATTAATTGTTGATTTTCGGACGTTTAGATGGCTATATGTGTTAAGTGATTTTTAGCTAGGTGCATATTATGAGTTTTGATCAAGTTGTAGATAGAAGTGGAACATATTCTTTTAAGTGGGAACGATATAAAGGTAAGGACATCCTTCCTCTTTGGGTAGCCGATTCAGAATTTAAATGCGCTCCGGCAATAGTAGAAGCGTTAAAACAACGCGTCGAACATGGTGTATTTGGCTATCATTTACCAATTGAATATGAGCCAGCCAATACAGCGGTTGTTCGTTGGCTGAACAAACAACATGACTGGGAAATTAAGCCTGAATGGATTGTTTGGACGCCGGGCGTTGTGCCTGCTTTTAATGTAGCTTGTAAAGCGTATTGTGAAGCGGGAGATAAAGTCCTTATCCAAGTACCAAATTATCCGCCTATGATTGCAGCTCCAGGTATTAACAACTTGGTACGAGAAGAAATTGGTACTGTGTTAGAAAATGGCCGCTGGACGTTAGACTTCAAACAGCTGGAAGCTCAAGCCGCAGATCCAAAAACTAAATTGTTTATTATGTGTAATCCAATGAATCCAGTCGGCACGGTTATGACGGCTGAAGAGTTGGCTAAAGTGGAAGATATCTGCTTAAAACATAATGTAGTGCTGTGCTCTGACGAAATTCATTGTGACTTGATTTTGGATGAAAGCGTAAAGCATATTCCTGCAGGCAAGTTAGCTAAGATAGGTTCACAAACGATCACGCTAATGGCAGCGAGTAAAACCTTTAATGTAGCAGGGTTAGGAACCTCATTTGCCATTATTCCTGATGCTAAAGTTCGTGCCAAATTCAGTAAAGCCGGAGCAGGCATAATGCCTTGGGTAACTATTATGGGGTTATTGGCAACAGAAGTTGCTTTTACTCAATGTGACGATTGGTACCAAGATCAATTAGATTATTTAACAGGTAATCTAGATTATGTGGTTAAACAAGTGGAAAAACTAGATGGCTTTTCTATGATAAAGCCACAAGCAACATTTTTAGCTTGGGTTGATGCGTCTGGTTTAAAGGTAGATAACGTACATAAATACATGGAATCTAAAGGCGTAGGGCCGTCGCCAGGTAAAGACTTTGGTTGGCCGCAGTTTACTCGAATTAACTTTGCTTGTCCTCGCAGTATGTTAGAGCAAGCGTTTGAGCGTTTAAGTAAGTAAGTAAATAACTAGTAAAATAAAGCCGCCGATCTTGATAGCAAGATCAGCGGCTTTTTTATGTCAATTTAAGTATTGAAAAGTTATGGAACTAGCTATAAAGAAAGCGGCTATAAAAAAGTAGCTATTTCATCTAATGATTTTTTACTTTGAGCATGTGCAGGAATCGTGGCATCAACAGCAGGGTAACCAGCAATAATTAACATATATGGACGTTCATCATCAGGACGTTCACATATCTTGGATAAGAAATGCATAGGTTTTGGTGTATGGGTTAAGGTCACTAAACCTGCATTATGCAAGGCATTAATTAAAAATCCTGTGGCGATACCAACGGATTCATGAACATAATAATTCGTGTTTTTATCTTCTGCGTTTATCCCGCCTTTCTTTTGGCTAAAAACAGCAATTAACCAAGGTGCGTGTTCTAAATAAGGTTTGTTTGAGTCTGTGCCTAGCGGTTTTAATGCTTCCAACCATTCTTCGCCAGCACGGCCTTGATAAAACCCCCGTTCATGTTGTTCAGCTTGTTCTCTTACTTGACGTTTTACATCCTGGCTATGAATTGCCGTAAAATGCCAAGGTTGATGATTAGCACCACTTGGTGCCGTTCCTGCTGCTTTAATGCAATTTTCTATAATGGCTTGGTCAACACTGCGGTCACTAAAGCTACGGATACTGTGCCTACGTTTTATATCGAGATAAAACTGTTCTGAACGTTCGAGCATTTCTGTTGCTGGGTATTCAATATAATCGGTTAGTGGTGTTGAGTCGTGGTCTTGCATTTAAGTACTCCGTGATTTAATCGCTTATAGAATAACGATTTAATCACGGTTGATGCAAGTTAGTATTTGGTGAGAGTGTCAGGAGCAAAGTCATCAGCGGTGATAGTTAAATTCAATGACTCAATTTGAGTATCTAATTTATTGGTTTTTTGATTTAGTGAACTTAGCGTGATTGTGTTGTCGTCTAATGTGTATAGTTGATGGCAGGCCTTATAATAAAAATACATGATTTGCATTGCTGTAACGTCATTTTGCTCTACGGCTAGCTCCAGTTTTTTATTTCTTCTATGAATTAAATTAAGCACTTGTTTTAAATCCCATACATAGATAACTTCGTGCATAAATGGATGCTTTCTATATTTAGATAATAAAAAACCAATTAACAATGCAGCAATAATAACACCTGCTAGATTGATCCAAAAATGAGAAGTCTCGCCATCATTTACTAAATAAATCATGGAACTCGAAATTGTAAGTGACAACACAATAAGTGCCGCAATACAGATTAAAATAAGCCTGTTAAGATGTTTTCTGTATCTGACTTTGTCTATTTCTTGTAGTTTCATAGTTTTACTTTTATCTAAAATTAAAAATTGCTCAGTATTAAACTAAGCATTGAAGTGAGGCATTGAAGTTAAGCAGTATACATTAAGCTTTCGGTGAAATAGTAAATATTCAGGATAAAGCCTTAATCTTTCAATCAAAATTGCGTTAAAATAGCCCATCAACAAATAAAGAGGTTGTTAATTAAAATGAGTATTTGGTTTTCCTCTCCAGAATTAAGTGTAATTAACTCTTGGAGTAAAGGCACTATGCTGGAACATTTAGGCATTGAAATAACTGAGATTGGTGATGATTATATTGAAGGCGTTATGCCGGCAGATCATAGAACTTTTCAGCCATTTAAATTAGTTCATGGTGGCGCAAATGTAGTTTTGGCTGAGTCGTTAGGTTCAATTGGCGCACAATTAACCATAGACCCTAATAAATATTACTGTGTAGGCCAAGAAGTAAATGCCAATCATTTACGTGGTGTACGCCAAGGTGAAGTGAGAGGCCGAGCTGAACAAGTTTATAAAGGTAAAACGTCTCAAGTGTGGGAAATTAAATTATTTGATGAGCGTAATAAACTGACGTGCATTTCAAGATTAACCGTCGCTGTAGTTAAGGTAACCGCATAATGAAAAAATTAATAATCGCTTTTTGGTTGATAAGCATTTCGCTTATTAGTTTGTCAGTTCAGGCCGAAACTGAAAACACTGACCAAGCAACTTCAAAGTCAGAGCAAGAAGTAACACTCGCTAAAAAAACGATGGAGCTTTCACCTGAAATGAAAGCGGCAATAGAGCGTCAAAATAATCTAGCAGATAGAAATGAACAATCTAAAAATATAGTAGATGGACTATCTACTTCAGAACGTTTTGTAAAATATTTACACTCAGGCTTTGTACATATTATTCCAAAAGGGATAGACCATATTTTATTTGTGCTTGGGCTGTTTCTGTCCACTGTAATATTTAGCAAATTGGTCTGGCAAATTACCACCTTTACTCTTGCTCACAGTATTAGTTTAGGTTTAGCTGCTTCAGGCGTTGTTCAGGTAAGTGCTGAGATTGTTGAACCTTTAATTGCACTGAGTATTGCTTTTATCGCATTTGAAAATATTAGGAATACGGAGGCTGGTTCTTCTAGATTATTGATGGTGTTTATTTTTGGATTATTACATGGACTCGGGTTTGCGTTTGTTTTAGCTGAATTTGGGCTGCCAGCGAGTTCTTTCTTAACGTCATTATTTGCTTTTAATATTGGTGTTGAGCTTGGTCAATTAACCGTCTTAGTTGTGGCTATGCTTTTACTTTATTCTTGGAGTAAAAAGCCAAGTTACCGATTTTTTGTGCAAATACCCGGTTCAGTATTAATTGGGATTATTGGTTTATATTGGACATTTGAGCGGTTATTAAATATTTAAGTTGTATTAAATTTAATCAAAGGGTAATGTGATTATAATAACTTAACTTCTAACTATCTGTAATAGTTAAGTTATTTCCAATAAAAATAATATTAAAGGAAATCGCATGCACTCTTCAAGTAAAGGTATTGGCTTAGGTACTATTGTTATAGTGGTGGTTTTTATTGCCATAGTTACGTTTTTCAGTAAGTTTTAATTAGCTTATAATTTATCAAGGTCTAATTTTTCGAGGCATAATTGTGGAAAATAAGCATATTTTAATATCGATCAAAGACAGTATATTAACCATAACTATTGATCGAGCATCGGCAAAAAATGCATTGTCGTTAAATATGTATGCTCAATTAACGGCCGCGTTAAAACAATTAGATGACGATCCTACTTTATCCGTTGCGGTTATTACCGGTGGTGAGAACTGCTTTACCGCAGGGAATGACTTAAAAGATTTTTTAGCCGGTGGTGAATTAAATGAACAACACCCAACTGTTCAATTTCTTTATCAAATAGCGAGTACTAAAAAACCTATTGTTGCAGCTGTAGCTGGTCCTGCTATCGGTATTGGAACCACTATGTTGCTACATTGTGATTTAGTTTATGCTGCAGATAATACAGTATTCCAATTACCATTTGCGCAATTGGGCTTATGTCCTGAAGCGGCTTGTAGTGAAATACTCCCTAGATTAACCGGCCATGTTAAAGCATTTGAAATGGTTGTTTTAGGTGACAAGTTTAACGCTAATGATGCACTGGATATTGGCTTGATCAATAAAGTCTGTACGGCAGATACATTGTTATCGACAGCCACTGAAACTGCAGGACGAATTGCTAAATTACCAGAAAATGCGGTAACGGCCAGTAAACAATTATTGAAACGTAACAGCCAACAGTCTGTATCAAATACAATTAAAACTGAGTTAGCACAGTTTGAAATATTATTAAATTCAGAGCAAAGCCAAAAAATCATCTCATCATTCTTTCATAGAAAATAACACTATATTATTTGTTATTATTCGCTTGTTTAATCAGCAATAACATTGACTTAATCTTGGTTAGTTAGATTCAGACATTCCACTATCTCTATTTTGACGATACAATGGCTCCAATATGAATATATTAGTTAAATAAAATGTATTTGGCCGATACTCATAATACCTAGATTGTTAAAAATACTTTAGAACGCCTAAATATTTTTATGGTTAATAAAAATCAACCTTAGCGTACTGTGGAGTTAATAAATAAATGTCGGATTTAAGTTCACTGTCTTATCTTATTGTGGATGATGTTAATTCTGTAAGAGCATTTTTAAGACAAACATTACTTCATATGGAAGCGTCTGAAATTTATGAGGCATCTTGTGGGGCTGAAGCAATTGAGTCATTTAAAAAAAACCTTCCAGATGTAGTCTTTTTAGATATTGAATTACCAGATGCTGACGGACAAGAATTGTTAAAAGAAATTCGTAGCATAAAAAACAATGCATTTGTGGTTATGGTTTCTGCCCATAGTAACGTTGATAATGTAAAATATTCGTTATCTCATGGGGCTGCTGGTTTTATTGTAAAACCATTCTCACCTAAAAAAATCAATACAATTTTAAAGAAGTATCAGGCATAAATTTATGAAATTACAAGACATGCAATCGTGTGCGCCAAAAGCATTAAAGTTATTAAAAACAATGGCCAACGAAAAACGCCTTTTTATTCTATGTAATTTATTAGATGGTGAATTATCAGTAAATGATTTGGCTGAAAGAGTAGAATTGAGTCAATCTGCGTTATCGCAACACTTGGCTATATTACGTCAAGAGCAGTTTGTACAAACCAGAAAAGAATCTCAAACAGTGTATTACTCATTACATGGTGAAGATACGCAACAAGTAATGCAGTTATTACATAAGTTGTATTCTTAATTTAGCTCGTTAAAAATCAAACATAAAAAAAGGAACGTGCGTTCCTTTTTTTATACTTAAATATTATAGCTAATAGAATTAGTTATTTTGCAGCGCTAATTCAGTATCTGCTTTCATTTCAGGTAAGCCTAAACGGTCATAAGCTTCAATCATAATGGTTAACGCATTCTTTACTGATGAGCTTTGCTGATAATATTCTAAAACATATTTACAACGATTTAATGCTGCTACATAAGCATCACGACGCATGTAATATTCAGCAATAACAATTTCATGATGCGCTAATTTATCTAATAAAAACATCATACGTTTTTTAGCATCGGGAATGTATTTACTATCTGGGTATAAATCTACCAGCTTATTAAAGTCATTAAAGGCATCACGAGAAGTAACCATATCCTTATCATCGCTTTCTACTCCAAAGAAATCTTGGAAGCCATTTACTCCTGTTTCCATATTGACTAAACCACGCATATAAAATACATAATCTAGCTTAGGATGATTAGGATTTAAGTTAAGAAAACGGTCAATTGCCGGTAAAGCTTCAGCAAATTTACCTGACTTATAATAAGCAAACATCAAGTCTAATTGAATTTGACGAGACAGTGGCCCAAACGGATAACGTGTTTCTAAATCGCTTAACATAATGATTGCACGGTTATACATTTCATCATTTAGCGCTTTTTTAGCTTCAACGTATCTAGCTTTTGGAGAATTGTCTGGAACTCGTTCAAGATCTTCTTCTGGCGAAGATGTACAGGCTACAAGGCTTACAGACAAAACTGTTAATAAAGACAGTTGGCGAATGGTGTTAAAATTAAACATTATTTACTACCTGGAAAGTTTTCTTTTCTCGTTATCAAAAAAATCGCGTAGAATACGTGCATCTACGGCATTCTAGCGCACTCTTCGTTAGCATGCACTTTCAAAATTCAAATTATTTATATATGACAAAACAAACAATTGAACTACAAGCACAAGTAAACGAAGAACAATTTGGCAAACGCTTAGATCAGGTTATTGCTGAATTATTTCCTGAGTATTCACGCAGCAGATTAAAAGAGTGGATCTTAGCCGAGAAAGTTCAAGTTGATGATGAAATAATTTCAAAACCTCGACAAAAAGTGAACGGCGGAGAAGATATTATTATCCATGCTGAGTTAGATGTAGAAGTCCATCATCTACCTGAAGACATTAAGTTGGAGATTGTTTACGAAGATGATGACATCTTAGTGATCAATAAACCAATGGGGTTAGTGGTGCATCCTGGTGCTGGAAATCAGTCAGGTACAATCTTAAATGCATTGTTACATCATTATCCAGAAATAGATAAAGTGCCACGAGCTGGCATTGTGCATCGTCTAGACAAAGATACAACGGGTTTAATGGTAGTAGCTAAAACAGTACCAGCTCAAACTCAGTTGGTTGCCGACTTACAAGCACGTCAGGTGACGCGTGAGTATGAAGCTGTCTGTTTAGGTAGGTTAACTGCTGGCGGTACAGTAGATAAAGCCATAGGGCGTCATCCAACAAAACGAACCAGCATGGCAGTTAATGCATTTGGTCGTGAGTCGGTTACGCATTATCGAGTTATTAAAAAGTTTAGAGAGCACACTCATATCCGTTTAAGACTTGAAACTGGCCGAACTCACCAAATACGTGTACACATGTCACACATTAAACATCCTCTGGCGGGCGATGTTCAATATGGTGGACGAGTAAAAATACCAAAAGGTGCATCACAAGAATTAATCGACACCATGCGTGGATTTAAACGACAAGCGTTGCACGCGGCAATGTTACGTTTTCATCATCCAGTAACAGAAGAAGAAATGAAGTTTGAGGCACCATTGCCAGACGACATTGTTCATTTGTTAGAGTCTCTTGAAGAAGATCTTGAAGTGCATAAAGATGACATGGATTACTGCTAGTTTTCCTTATTTAGCACCAGAAATTATAGAAAAATTTGGTGCTATAACCACAACAAGAAAAGAGGGCGTTTCTTTAGCGCCTTTTTGTTCTTTTAATTTAGCCACACACGTTGGTGATAAGTTAACGCATGTGCGTGCAAATCGTGCAATTTTACGTGAGCATTTATCTAGTTTTCACTCATTATGTGAACCATATTGGCTAGAGCAAACTCACAGCGTAAAAGTATTAGAACTACCACAACAATATTTTTACGAATGCGCAACAGACAAAGTGCCAGAAGCGGATGCAAGTTTCACACGTAAGCCACAGACGACTTGTGTGGTGATGACAGCGGACTGTTTGCCTTTGTTAATTGTAAATGATGATGCAACAGAAGTGGCAGCGGTTCATGCTGGTTGGAAAGGTTTAGCCAATGGCATTATTGAACAGACAATGAATGCAATGACCAGCTCAAATGAAACTTTGCATGTGTGGTTAGGTCCAGCCATTGGTCCAAATGCATTTGAAGTTGGCGAAGATGTTAGGCAGCAGTTTGTTCAGCAATCAAATACTTACTCACCATGTTTTAGCGCTAAGCAAGGCCAGTCTACAGAAACTAAAGCTACAGAAAATAAGCTTACAAAAGAAAATAAATACCTAGCGGATATTTATGCACTAGCCAAAGTACAATTAAAGGCTTTAGGCGTCAGGTATATTTCTGGTGGTGAATATTGTACTTATTCACAATCCGAGCTGTTTTTCTCTTATCGTAAAGAAGGTCAAACTGGCAGAATGGCATCGTTAATTTGGATAAAAAATTAAACGCCTCACCACTTCAAGGCATATCTGGTAAGACTAGGCCTCGTAAAATTAGACCTCGTGAGACTCCGCCTTGTAAAACTATTCTCCAATCCATAGCTCTTGAAACTATGCACTTACTTTTTGAATCTCCGAATTTGTATTACACCAACTAACAAATAATCACTATTATTTGTTTTAGAACAAACTTTCCGCCAAATAAAGCGCATAAACTAAAACTATAAGTTGTTATACCATTGAAATTCCGAGTTTTGTCCTCAACTTTATAGATAGAACTTATGGCTGATTAACTCATCAGCTAAGCAAATAATTAAGCAAACGAGGAACTGTTTATCTTTTATGTTTTTGGCTTTTATACCAGCATTACAGAATTTTAAAGATAAGCAGCACCTATAATAATTTAACTCAATTAAGGGTATGAATATGCGTTTAGATAGATTAACCAACAAATTTCAGCAAGCTATTGCCGATGCTCAATCGTTGGCATTAGGACGTGATCATCAATATATTGAACCTGTGCATGTTTTACAGGCATTATTAGATCAAAAAAACAGTACCATAATGACAATTTTACATCATTGTCATGTTAGCGCGCCTGAATTGCGTTCAAAGGTTTCTAGAGAATTAGAAAATATAGCCACAGTTAAAGGCGTTGGTGGTGATATACAGCTTGGTAAAAATACAGGCTCGGCACTTAACTTATGTGACAAGTTAGCCCAACAACGTAAAGATAAATTTATCACCAGCGAAGTCTTCCTGTTAGCACTTGTTGAAGATACAGGCGCAGCTGGAAAAATAATAAAACTCCTTGGCTTAACTAAAGAAAAAGTTGAAGGTGCTATTGACTCGTTACGCGGTGGTCAAAAAGTTGAAGACCAAAATGCCGAAGACACAAGACAAGCGTTAGAAAAATACACAGTCGATTTAACTGAACGTGCTGAACAGGGCAAGTTAGATCCTGTTATTGGCCGTGACCAAGAAATTCGCCGTACCATACAAGTATTACAACGTAGAACTAAAAACAATCCAGTATTAATTGGTGAGCCTGGTGTGGGTAAAACCGCTATAGTTGAAGGCTTAGCACAGCGTATTATTAATGGTGAAGTGCCAGAAGGCTTAAAAGACAAACGAGTATTGTCGTTAGATTTAGGCGCGTTGATCGCTGGTGCTAAATACAAAGGTGAATTTGAAGAACGCCTTAAATCAGTTCTTAACGAACTAGACAAGGAAGAAGGCCGTGTCATTCTATTTATAGATGAAATTCATACTATGGTCGGTGCTGGTAAATCTGACGGCGCTATGGATGCAGGCAACATGTTAAAACCTGCTCTTGCTCGTGGTGAATTACATTGTGTTGGTGCAACTACACTTGACGAATATCGTAAATATATTGAAAAAGACGCAGCGTTAGAGCGTCGTTTCCAAAAGGTTCAAGTAGATGAACCAACAGTAGAAGACACTATTGCCATATTGCGTGGTCTTAAAGAGCGTTATGAATTACATCACTCAGTAGACATTACCGACCCGGCTATTGTTGCAGCGGCACAATTGTCTCATCGTTATATTAGCGACCGTCAATTACCTGACAAAGCCATTGATTTAATTGATGAAGCTGGTTCAAGTATTCGTATGCAAATTGACTCAAAACCAGAAGAGTTAGAACAATTAGAACGTAAGATCATTCAGTTAAAACTGGAAGATAATGCACTATTAAAAGAAACCGACGAAGCCAGTAAAAATCGTTTAATGATCATTCGTGAGCAAATCAAAGAGCTTGATAGTAAATATAAAGAGTTAGAAGAAGTTTGGATTTCTGAAAAAGCGGCCTTAACTGGAACGCAAAATATTAAAGAAGCCCTTGAACAAGCAAGGTTAGATCTGGAAGTAGCACGCCGAGCCAGTGACTTACAACGTATGTCAGAGCTGCAATATGGTCGTATTCCAGAGTTAGAAAAACAATTGGATTTAGCATCTCAAGTAGATATGCACGGCATGACTTTGTTACGTAACAAAGTAACTGAAACTGAAATAGCTGATGTGTTATCTCGTTGGACAGGCATTCCAGTTAATAAAATGCTTGAAAGCGAACGCGACAAACTTTTACTGTTAGAAGCGCAATTACATAAAAAAGTAGTTGGTCAGTCAGAAGCTGTAGTGGCTGTAGCTAATGCAATCCGCCGTTCACGTGCAGGATTATCAGATCCTAACCGACCTAATGGTTCGTTCTTGTTCTTAGGCCCAACAGGGGTTGGTAAAACAGAATTAACCAAAGCCTTGGCTAACTTTTTGTTTGACTCAGAAGAGTCCATGGTACGTATTGATATGTCTGAGTTTATGGAAAAACATTCCGTGGCTCGTTTAATTGGTGCGCCTCCAGGTTATGTTGGTTACGAAGAGGGCGGTTACTTAACCGAAGCGGTTCGTCGTAAACCATACTCAGTGATCTTGTTAGATGAAGTTGAAAAAGCGCATCCAGATGTATTTAACATTCTATTACAGGTATTAGATGAAGGGCGCTTAACCGATGGTCAAGGTCGTACGGTCGACTTTAAAAACACAGTGATCATCATGACATCAAACTTAGGCTCAGAAATGATCCAAAGTATGTATGTTAACGACTCAGAAAATAACTACCAGCAAATGAAAGCGGCAGTTATGGAAGTCGTTGGCAAACACTTTAGACCTGAATTTATTAATAGGATAGATGACACCGTTGTGTTCCATCCACTTAATAAAGCAGAAATAAAAGAGATAGCCGTTATTCAATTAGCCGGATTACGCAAACGTTTAGCTGAACAAGACGTAGAGTTGGAACTAACAGACGCAGCGCTTGATAAAATTGCTGACGCAGGTTTTGACCCAGTATATGGTGCAAGACCGTTAAAACGAGCAATCCAAATGTACATTGAAAACAAACTAGCTCAAGAGCTATTGGGTGGCAATATCAAGCCAAAAGACAAAGTGGTTATGGACTTGGTTGATGATGAGTTTGTGATTGTTCGCTAAAGCTGTAAGTCATAAGCTATAATTTGTAAGAAAAAGAGAAAAGCAGTCTTTAGTTTAATGCTCAATACAGAGTGTTAAATTGGGGCTGCTTTTTTGTTGGTTATTTGAGAGTGGGTGCATATTTAAATAGTATATTTTGCTAAATAGGTACTGATGGTTATATTTATCTGTAAACACAAATTAAGTTTTGACGTTACTGAGTAAATGCATTTTATAATTTTTGCTTACAGCCTTACAGCCTTACAGCCTTACAGCCTTACAGCCTTACAGCCTTACAGCCTTACAGCCTTACAACTCAGCTTCTATTTTAGCTTCGTTCAAACGTGTTACTAACAGTTGTTCTACTCTGATGCCGTCGACGTCTATAGCTTCAAATTTATAACCCTCTAGGATCACGTAATCGGTACGTTTTGGTAGGCGTTTTAACGTATAGATCAGAAAACCGGCAAGGGTTTCGTACTGGTTATCGTTGGGGAATACGTCTATATCTAGCAACTTCATTAAATCAATTATGGGGGTGACACCGTCAACTAACCAAGAATTGGCATCGCGCTGGACAATTTGCTCTTCGCCGTGGATAGTTACTAAGTCGCCCATAAAACTACTCATTAAATCTTTTAACGTCACAAGTCCAACGACCATCGCGTATTCGTTCACTACGATAGCAAAAGGCTGCAATGCAGTTTTAAACTCGTTAAGGGCTTCTGATAGCGTTAAGGTTTCCGGTAAGTAAAACAGTTCGGTTTGGATCATGCTGTCTTTCAAATGAGCGGATTCGCCTTTAAGTAGTTGACGTAAGATTTGTTTAGACTCTACCGAACCAACTACTTTATCCAAATGACCGTCACATACTAAAAAGTTATTATGTGGGTGCTCTAGGATTTTGGCGCTGATAGTTGCGCTGTCGTCTTTGATATCAAAATATACTATGGCGTCTCTCGTTGTCATAGCAGTTGGTAAGTTGCGGCCCTCAAGTTCAAAAACGTTGCCCAGTAGTTGATATTCCTGTTGCTGTAGCGATCCGTGCTCTGCTCCTGCGTCCATCATGGCGACTATGTCTTCAGTCGTGACCACGTCTTCACGCACCATAGGAACCTTAAAGATACGTAAGATGAGATTAGTGATGCTATTAAAAAGCATAACAAGTGGTGTTAGTGCATAGGTGATGATATTCATCAGGCCTACAATTTTTGCAGCAACCGCTTCTGGCATGATCATGGCGATGCGTTTTGGCAATAAGTCGGCGAACAATATGAATAATGATGTAATGGCTAAGAAAGACAGCAAAAAGCTAATTTGCTCTGCCATAGGGCCGGAATACACTAGTGCAACTAACTTAGATGTATAAGGCGTTAGGGTTTGTTCACCAATGATACCGCCTAAAATAGCGATGGCATTTAGGGCAATTTGGATCATGGCGAAGAAGCTACCGGGTTGCTCTTGCAAGCGAATTACGGCTTTGGCTTTGTCATCGCCTTCATCGGCCATGACTCTTAATTTGATCTTCCGAGAAGCGGCGATAGAAATTTCCGACATAGCAAACAAAGCGCCAAATAATATCAAGATGGCAATGCCTAATAAGTCACTCATGTTTTACTCCAATTTACCGGGTTGATCGTGCGCCAACCAGCGTATTGCTTCATTGAAAAAGCGCGTGATTATTATTCAATATTAGTTAAACAGCAACAGTTTTGTTATGCAGAATACATAATAAAAATACTATAATAAAATCAATGGTTTAAGTCTTGTGTTTGATGGCTTTTTAGCTGAGCGTCTCAGGAACCAATGGGTTTTATGTTGTACATTTTATATTTATAGTCGCTCGGCGCTTTATTCAGTTTACAAACTTAGTGCACTTATTTTAAAGTAGATGCCGCTTTGTTATGGAAGTTTGTTGTAGTGGTTAACTAAATTTAGCTACCATTTAATAGTTAAATACAAAGGAATAACATTAATGAAATGTCCGAGAACTGGAACTAAATTAAAACCTGTAAAATTGGGGCCTATCCAAGTTGAAATATCTGAAAAGTGTGGCGGTGTTTTCTTTGACCAGAAAGAGCTAGAACTATTTAATGATCCTGCCGACATTAAAGGTAATGTTTTAGTTAAGCATTTAACTCAATTTGACAATGATAGCTACGATCCTTCAGCCAGAGTAAGATGCCCTAAATGTCCCGACACAATTATGATGAGGCGTTACGAGAGCCCTGCGCATATTGTAGAAATCGATGAATGTCCAAGTTGTGCAGGTATATGGTTAGATACAGGTGAGCTAAAGCTTTTACGTGATAACCATTTGTCGCAGAAGGAGCGAGCATTATTGAGGGAAGAATTAATTAGAGATACAGAAGCATCACAATTTAACTCTATAAGCTCAAAAAATTCCAATAGGGATTCGTTGGGTCAGGTTTTTAGACTGACTGAATATTTATTACCGTGGTAGTTAATAATATTAATGAGAAAATTATCGTTGGACTAAAGTCAATATATAAAAATATAGTTATCAATAAAGCGGGTCAGGGTTAAATTAATTCAAAGAGCTATAATTCAGCGCTACAATATTGAAACGGTTGTAAAGCTTATCGACCTTCCTGATATTGAGAATAATGCAGAAAATTTATTAGGCGTACCTTGGATTACATTAATTAAGCAGTGGCATAAAGTTGTATTAGCTAAATCATAGCAAGCTTCGAGCCTTCCAGCTTCTAACTCCCAGCTTTTAATTAATCGACTAGGCGATTCTTTTTCAGCATTTGTTGTTTTAACTGGTTACTTTCAAAACCGAGTCGAGTCATAACTTCTTCTGATATATCGATCACATCACCGACACCGACAACACTCCATAAACGCTCTTCAATTTCTTTGGCTCTATGAACTGCATAATCACCAACATAAGCTAATTCTTTAGCAATATAGTTCATGTCTGGTCTACCTGTACGAGAAATAAATACTCGGTAAGCAAAGAATATATCTTTTTGTATGGATGAATCTATAAAGCTAGTTAGCTTTTCTGTGGTCATAAATTGGTCGGCGTATTGCGCCATAAATGCATGGAGTTCACTTTTCTCATTTGATCTAAATCTAATATATAAATCAACGTATTCAGGTTTATCTGCACGTTTCAACTTAGTCAAAATAGGAGAGAAGACTGAAGTTAACGAATTATCCTTTAACAAAGGGTAAAATGTTGTTTCATGGGCATCTGGTTTATATTTTAATAACATCTGATGCAACAAGTTTGCTTCTGTGCCTTTGCCAACCGTACTCACTCTGAGTTTGCTATTTTCTTTGGCAAAATACATCGGGAAGTTATGGATACTTTTAGCCGCAATATTTCGCAAACATTTAGATAATCCATGGAATTTACTTTCCATTTTTGCTGGTGTTAATTTGGCTTTATTTTGGCTAATTAATTTTTTGAAAAACTTGGAGGCGACATGTTCACCGCTAGGTTCAAATATGCGTAAGTTCATAATTAACTTATTACGGGAAATAGTCATCACTTCATAAGGTAACTTTTCTAACTTAAAGGCTTTGGTTACTCGCTGAAAATCTGGCATAGAGAGTAAAACGATGTCACCTTTTTTGTGATCATCAGCTTCATCTAATACGACTTGTAGCCCATGCTCTGAAAAGTCTCTTGTTTCGCCATAGATGCTTGTATCAGAATCTTCAATACGGATGCCTGACTTATAAAGATAGCGTTCTTCTGAGCGTAAATTAACGTACTCAATAGATTCCACAATAATGGAAATATAGCGTTTTAATTTTGGGTGACCAAACTGGGTTAATTTAGGTACCAAGTCTGGGCTGAATTCATGAGTTTGCTGATATTGTTGCGCAGAATTATCACCCGTTAACGGTGTCATAGTCACAACGTATTTAAGGCCTGACAACATTGCTTGAATTTTCTCTGAAGGTGGCTGGTTTAATAGCTTAACTTCTTCGCCAGCACTGTCAGGAATAGATAACGGCAAATATCCGTCTTCTTCATTGGCTATTGAGACTTGTAGCTTAAATACTTTCCAGCTGGCTTTTTTTGAGCCAAAACCGATAAATGCATTTTTTAGTTCAGGATCAGCATTTAACTCTTCAGAAGTTGCGGTATAAAAATAAAGTTTACCTTTTTTAGCGTGGGTAAAACAAAATAACAAAGACTCTTGAATTAAATTACCTGAGTTTAAAATTGCATCAATACGTGATTCATTTAAGATTTGTTGCAGTATTAAACTTTTATTTTCATCACTAAAATACCCTAAGGTTTCACGATTATTTTCTGTAGCTAATGCCATAGTAGGTAATAATCTGCCTTGAACTTCTCGCATGAAAACAGGTAGTGATGTTGCCCTTGGTAAATAATATTGCTCAAAGCCTTTTATAATAATCGCGTCTAAGGTGTTTTCTAAATTCACTTTATATCGACGTTTATTACTATTTATAAAGTCACTCAAAAATTCATCAAATGAACCGACTTCTTCAGCAAAAGAGCGTTTCATTCGAATATAATTATAATTTGGTCCAGCACTTTCAATACCGACAATTTCGTATTGAATGCCATCGGTAAGGTTAAGGGAAACCTCGTCTTCAAGTCCGGTTAAAAATAGTGAGATCTTTTGGCCTAATGCCACATCTTTAGCAGAAGGTATTTTTACTTTTGCACCGCTAATGGAAAGGTCGCTGGTGTTGGCTTTTAATACATTACCAATACCAAACTGTAATTCTACATTAATGCTAAAATTCATACGTTCTTCGTTACGTATGCCATATTGAGCAAAGTGAACAATTTCGCCGCCATGTTCTGAAATTACTCTATTGGCTGGATTTTTTTGTTTTTCTTTTTCTACAGGCTTAGCTACTAATGTTTTGTCTTTTTCAGTTAGGCGTTTTTCTTGTTGGATCTTATCCATGATCTTAAAGTTGTTATCAGCATGTAATACGGCTTCGTAGACACCAACAGTATAACGACCAAACTTTTCTACTTGTTCAATAAATATCTTTTTGGCTAATTCATCTAAATAGTGAACTTGGCCTTTATGTTCAAATGTATTGGTTTCACCATCTACATTTCCACGTAAATCAATCAGTCGGGCACAAGGTTGAGCTAATCTTTTTAGCTCCATCTTTATTAAAAATTGCTTTGATTTGGGCACGTCGATAGTCAAAGATTTGAACTGTTCGTCAAAATCCGGTTGATTTATCACTGCTTTTAGTTCCTCAATGATCTCATTGAATTCCTGTAAGTCAGCTGCCATAAATTAAATAACCTTATGATTTTATTATTTTTATTATCGCTGTTAAAACGCGAGTCGTAAAATAGTTAACCACTTATTTATACTGAAATGACTAAATAAGTAAATTTGAATTTGAATTTATGCACTTTCTAAGCAACAAATATGCCATAGAAAATCAGAGCGTGTTAGCAAAATAATCAAGTTAAGACTTAGCTAGTTTCATTTATATAATTGATATTATTGTTCATTAGGTACGAGTTTATGCTTATTGAAATTATCTTTATCGGGTAAACTTAAACATCTACTTTGAATACTTGGTTGTAATAAAGGAAATAAACGTCGATGGCAAAAGCAAAAATAGCATACGTATGCAGTGATTGTGGTGGGGAGTTTCCAAGATGGCAAGGCCAGTGCACTGAGTGCGGCGCTTGGAATACCATTTCAGAATTTAGAGTTGCTCCAAAGCAAGCTGCTGCCGCGTCAAAATATGAAGGTTATGCTGGCCAAGTAGAAAATAAAGTACAAACCTTAAGTAGCATAGATTTACAGGCTTTACCTAGATTTAGTAGTGGCTATAAAGAACTTGATCGAGTTTTAGGCGGCGGAATTGTTCCGGGCTCCGCTATCTTAATTGGTGGTAGTCCAGGTGCTGGTAAAAGTACTTTGTTATTACAAACCATGTGTTATTTAGCTGAGCATATGACCACGCTTTATGTCACAGGTGAAGAAAGCTTACAGCAAGTTGCCATGCGCGCTCACCGTTTAGGTTTACCAACCAACAAGTTAAACGTATTAGCCGAAACCAATGTAGAAACTATTTGTACTCACGCGGTTAATTTAAAACCATCAATAATTGTGGTGGACTCAATTCAAGTTATGCATGTATTAGACGTAGCCTCAGCTCCGGGAAGCGTGTCGCAAGTTCGTGAGGGCGCAGCTTATTTGACGCGCTTTGCTAAACAGAATAATGTAGCTGTTGTATTAGTCGGTCATGTCACGAAAGACGGTTCGCTTGCTGGTCCTAAAGTGCTAGAACACTGTATTGATGCAAGTGTCATGTTAGATGGCGACGAAGATGGCCGTTATAGAACTTTACGAGGTACTAAAAACCGATTTGGTGCGGTAAACGAACTTGGAGTTTTTGCCATGACGGACAAAGGGCTAAAAGAAGTTAGCAACCCATCGGCTATATTTTTGAATAGGGCAGAAGGGGATTCTTCTGGCAGTTCAGTTACGGTTTTATGGGAAGGAACTCGTCCGCTATTAGTGGAAATACAAGCTTTGGTTGATGCTTCACAAATGGGGAATCCTCGTCGAATTGCTGTTGGTTTAGATCAAAATCGTTTAGCTATGCTGTTGGCTGTTTTGCATCGTCATGGCGGTTTGATGCTGGGCGACCAAGATGTATTTGTTAATGTAGTTGGTGGTGTAAAAGTCACAGAGACCAGCGTGGATTTAGCCTTGTTGTTGGCTATGGTTTCAAGCTTTCGTGATCATCCACTTGACCGTGAATTAGTGGTTTTTGGTGAAGTTGGTTTGGCTGGTGAAATTCGTCCAGTACCAAGCGGACAAGAAAGGTTAAGAGAAGCGGCAAAACATGGATTTAAAAAAGCGATAGTACCAAAATCGAATATGCCAAAAGAACCGATTGCAGGAATGAAAGTGATTGGCATCTCTAGATTATCGGAAGCGTTAGAGCATTTGTAAAATGTTATAAAACTAGATTGAGATCTTTATTTTTATTGGGCTTTTTAGTTTAATTTGTGACGAGCTTTTTACTTTCATAGAAAAAGCTCGTTTGCGTAATTTACGGATAAGATAAGCTAGCTAACTCTCTATTTAAAAAGTCTTCATCACCAAGATTTAGAGTAATTAAACGTTTTAAATGGGACACACTTTCCAAGTCCATCTTAGTACAAGCTATGCCAATATTTTGTTTTTCAACATGAGCGATAAAGCCAAAGAGCTCAATGGTGATCTCCGTATCTGGTAAGGTAAAAGACAGAGTGCAATCTTTATCTGTGTATTCACTTAGGTCGGTCTCAGATTTTATTAACGCACCTTTTAAAGACAAGTCGACTAAGCTAGTTTCATAGGCTTTGTCACCTATTTTTAAACTTGCCACAGTGGAAAAGATGATACGAGTAAAACGTCTTTTATCTTCCATATGAAAAACCTTAACAGTTGAATTAAATATAATGTTTTTATTATTCGATTAGCATAAGCATGGTTCTAGATTGTTCAAATTGCAAGCATTAAAAAAGGGCATGAATACAATGCGTATATGCCCTTTTTAATATTTATCGCTTGGTAAAAGTAGAAGGTTTACCGGATGATTATTTTAATCTTTTGTATTTGATCCTATGAGGTTCTGCTGCCGCAGCACCGTAAGTTTTCTTCATCCATTCGTCATATTCAGTAAAGTTACCTTCAAAGAAATTAACCTGACCTTCATCACGATAATCGATTATATGAGTGGCAATTCTATCTAAAAACCAACGGTCATGTGAGATAACCATGGCACAGCCTGGGAATTCTAAAATAGCTTCTTCCAATGCGCGTAAGGTTTCAATATCCAAGTCATTGGTTGGCTCATCCAGTAATAATACATTACCGCCCGTTTTTACTAACTTAGCTAAATGAACTCGGTTACGTTCACCACCAGATAATTGACCAATGATCTTTTGTTGATCAGAACCTTTAAAGTTAAAGCGGCCTACATAAGCACGCGAAGGAACTTCATAAGTACCAATTTGAATGATCTCACTGCCTTCTGATATTTCTTCATAAACGGTTTTAGAGTCGTCCATATCGTCACGGAATTGATCAACACTGGCAAGTTTTACAGTATCACCAAGAGTGACAGTACCTGAATCTGGTGTTTCAGCCCCTGAAAGCATTTTAAACAACGTTGATTTACCCGCGCCGTTCGCGCCAATAATACCGACAATAGCGCCTTTAGGAATTGAGAAACTTAAATCATCAATTAAGACACGATCGCCATAAGATTTAGTTAAATTTTCAACATCAACCACTTTATCGCCAAGGCGAGGCCCTGGTGGAATATACAATTCGTTGGTTTCATTACGCTTTTGGTTTTCATTACTTGATAACTCTTCAAAGCGAGCCATACGCGCTTTACTTTTTGCTTGGCGGCCTTTTGGATTTGAACGAACCCAATCAAGTTCATGTTTGATGGTTTTAGCTAAAGCATTTTCAGTACGTTTTTCTTGTTCAAGACGTGCATCTTTTTGCTCAAGCCAATTAGTATAATTGCCTTCATAAGGAATACCATGGCCACGGTCTAATTCTAAAATCCAACCGGCGACATTATCTAAGAAATATCTATCATGGGTAATGGCAACAACAGTACCTGTGTAATCATGTAAGAAGCGCTCTAACCAAGCAACAGACTCTGCATCCAAGTGATTGGTTGGTTCATCGAGTAATAACATGTCAGGTTTTTCAAGTAATAAACGACATAAAGCAACACGACGACGTTCACCACCACTGAGTACCGCAATTTTTTGATCCCATTCTGGTAAACGTAATGCGTCTGCAGCACGCTCTAGAGTGTTATCAATGTTATGACCGTCTTGTGCGTTGATAATATCTTCTAATTGACCTTGTTCTTTTGCAAGTGCATCAAAGTCAGCGCCTTCCTCAGCATATTCACTATAAACTTGGTCAAGACGTGCCATGGCATTTTTTACTTCAGACACTGCTTCTTCAACCGCTTCGCGCACCGTTTGATTTTCATCAAGCTGAGGCTCTTGTGGCAAATAACCAATTTTAATACCAGAAAGGGCTTTTGCTTCACCTTCAAATTCTGTATCAACACCCGCCATAATTTTAAGTAAACTTGATTTACCTGAGCCGTTTAAACCTAAAACACCAATTTTAGCGCCAGGAAAAAAACTTAGTGAAATGTCTTTTAATATTGTACGTTTTGGCGGAACGATCTTCGAAACGCGATTCATCGACATGATGAACTTGTCAGGTAAAATTTGAGCCATGTTAAAGCCTTAAAATTAAGTAATTGTTAGTTTCTACTGCTACTATTTAATAACACATAGTTGCTATTGCTAGGCAGTTAATAAAGTAAAAGGATGGTAGCGGATCTGGGCTTGTAAGATCAACTAATAACGGTGTAATTGACGAACTATTAAACATTGAAAAGCCAATGAAATAAGCCTTAATGAATGAGAGATAGTTTAACTCATAAGTTTAATAATTAAATAGCTGTAAAACCCGGAAGCCAAATAAACCATAACAACGATACTTAATTGTTCTAAATCATAAATATTTCTAATGATTCGACTATATTATTTTTTTAAATTAGCGCGTATTATACGCGCAAATTTTACTTTATAACTTCAACTTTAACTATTATTAAAGATTGTTAGAAACTTAAATCAGCCGAGGTGTGGACATGCTAAAACGTGATATGAATATTGCCGATTTTGACCCAGAGTTATGGGAATCAATGCAACAAGAAACGAAACGTCAAGAAGATCATATTGAGCTTATCGCTTCTGAAAACTACTGTAGTCCACGTGTTATGGAAGCTCAAGGCTCACAACTAACTAATAAATACGCTGAAGGTTACCCAGGTAAGCGTTATTACGGTGGTTGTGAATATGTTGACGTTTCTGAGCAATTAGCGATTGACCGTGCTAATGAATTGTTTGGTTCTGATTACGCTAACGTACAGCCACATTCAGGTTCTCAAGCAAACTCTGCTGTATTCCAAGCCTTAGTTAATCCAGGTGACACTATTTTAGGTATGAGCCTAGCTCACGGTGGTCACTTAACTCACGGTTCTCACGTAAGTTTCTCTGGTAAAATTTACAATGCTGTTCAGTACGGTATTAATGAAGAGACTGGAGAGTTAGATTACGCAGAAGTTGAAAAGTTAGCACGTGAACACAAACCTAAAATGATCATTGCTGGTTTCTCAGCATATTCAGGTATTGTTGATTGGGAACGTTTCCGTAAAATTGCTGACGAAGTTGGCGCATACTTATTTGTTGATATGGCTCACGTTGCAGGTTTAGTTGCTGCGGGTGAATACCCAAATCCAGTGCCTTTTGCACACGTTGTAACAACAACCACTCATAAAACATTAGCGGGTCCTCGTGGTGGTTTAATTATTTCTGGTTGTGGCGATGCAGATGTATATAAAAAATTAAACAGCGCTGTATTCCCTGGTGGTCAAGGT
The DNA here is from genome assembly GCF_947500655.1 of uncultured Psychrosphaera sp. Classification (GTDB taxonomy): domain Bacteria; phylum Pseudomonadota; class Gammaproteobacteria; order Enterobacterales; family Alteromonadaceae; genus Psychrosphaera. The sequence continues at coordinate 35,233 of NZ_CANMSK010000015.1, forward strand.
GGTCCTTTGTGTCACGTTATTGCTGCTAAAGCGGTTGCGTTTAAAGAAGCACTTCAACCTGACTTTAAAGTATATCAAAAGCAAGTTGTTGTTAACGCGAAGAAAATGTGTGAAGTAATGATGTCTCGCGGCTACGATATCGTATCTAACGGTACACAAAACCACTTATTCTTAGTTGATTTAATCGCAAAAGATATGACAGGTAAAGATGCTGATGCTGCGTTAGGTAAAGCATTTATCACTGTGAACAAAAACTCAGTTCCTAATGACCCACGTTCTCCATTTGTTACATCTGGCTTACGTTTAGGTACGCCTGCGGTAACTCGTCGCGGTATGAAAGAAGCTGAAATGGTTGAGTTAACTAACTTAATCTGTGACGTTTTAGACAATATTGAAGACGAAGCAAACATTGAAACAGTGAAAGGCAAAGTTAAAGACCTTTGCGCACGTTTCCCTGTTTATGGCTAAGCATTGGCTGAGTACAAAAGTTAAGCTAAATAGTTGCTCGAAAACAGCACCTTAGCTGTGTTAAACTAAAACCGCGAATATCGCGGTTTTTTTATGCTTGTTTACAATTGTAATTTGCTTTTGTAGTAACCATTATATTGATTAAACCGTCATAACCATCACATTAAATACAAGTAGGTATATTTATGCATTGTCCATTTTGTTCAGCAACGGAAACTAAAGTAATAGATTCTCGTTTGGTTGGCGGTGGTTCTCAGGTTCGTCGTCGTAGAGAATGTAATCAATGTAATGAGCGGTTTACTAGCTTTGAAGGCGCAGAATTAGTTATGCCTAAAGTGGTAAAACGAGATGGTAAACGTGAACCGTTTAATGAAGATAAAATGAGCGCTGGTATTTTACGAGCGTTAGAAAAAAGACCGGTTAGCACCGAACAAATTGAACAGTTAATTTTAAGCATTAAAAAAGAGATCAGAATGACGGGTGAACGAGAAGTCAGCTCTGAGTTTATTGGTAATTTGATCATGGATGGATTGGTACAAGTCGATAAAGTGGCTTATGTTCGCTTTGCGTCTGTGTATCGCTCTTTTGAAGATATTAAAGAGTTTGGTGAAGAAATTGCAAAAATTGGCCAGCAAGCGGATAAAAAAACAGAGCTAAGTAAACTTCAATCTAAGCTTTTTGAATAACCCTTGTTAATAATATTAATAAAAAATAATAACTCAGAACCTTAATGTAGATATCAAATATGACTTTCTCTTTAGCCGACCATCAATTTATGGCCAAAGCCATTAAATTGGCAAGTCGTGGACAATTCACCACAAGCCCGAATCCCAATGTGGGCTGTGTTATCGTAAAAAACGGTAAAATTATTGGTGAAGGTTGGCATAAAAAAGCCGGAACAGGTCATGCTGAAGTTAATGCGCTTGCCAACTTAACACCTGATCAAACTACCGACGCAACCGCTTATGTCACATTAGAACCTTGCAGTCACTTTGGACGAACGCCTCCTTGTGCAAATTTACTTATTAATGCAAATATCAAACGTGTTGTTGTCGCCATGTTAGACACGAATCCTTTGGTTGCTGGTAAAGGTATATTGTTATTAATGCAAGCCGGAGTAGACGTAAAGGTCGGTTTGTTAGAACAAGATGCCAAAGCATTAAACCTTGGGTTTTTCTCAAGAATGGAAAATAAACGGCCATTTGTGTCAGTAAAAATGGCGTCATCACTAGATGGTAAGTCGGCATTAGGCAATGGTGAAAGTAAATGGATAACGGGTGCTGAAGCGCGTGCTGACGTACAAACGTATCGAGCCAAAGCTTGCGCTATTTTATCTACAGCTAAAACCGTGATTGCTGACAATGCAAAGTTAAATGTACGTGAAGAACAACTTAACTTTTCTTACCCGTTGGATGAAGTAGTTAAAGAGATAAGACAACCGCTCAAAATTATTTTAGACAGTCGTGGCGAATTAGATGAAAAACGCCAAAGCGAGTTAGACTTATTTACTACTAATGCTAATAGCCTGAGCAATAATTCTATTGTTATTGTGAGAAAAGACTCGCAGCCGTTGCCAGAAAAGACACACAATAATGTTAGCTATGTTCAGTTACCTTATGACGAAGCTAGCAACCGCTTTGCTATTGATGCTTTATTGGATTGGTGTGGTAAAAACGAAATTAATAATTTGTGGGTTGAGGCGGGCGCTAAATTAGCCGCTAGTTTTGTCCAACAAGGTTTGTTTGATGAGTTAATTGTTTATATGGCTCCTAAGATTATGGGGATGAATGCACAGGATGTTATGCCTGTAGGGCCATTTGACGCTATGGAACAAACGATTGAATTACAACTTAAAACGTTAACGCAGTTAGGCCAAGATATGCGCCTAATCTATTTAACAAAATCTGAGGAATAATCTGTGTTTACAGGCATTGTTGAAGCAATTGGTAAAATAACGTCATTACAAAAAAAAGGCGGAGATTACCAAGTAACCGTTAACAGCGGTGACTTGGATTTATCAGATGTGAAATTAGGTGACAGTATCGCAACAAACGGTGTTTGCTTAACGGTTGTTGAATTATCAAGTAACGGATACGTTGCTGATGTATCAAATGAAACCATTAAACATACAGGTTTTGCCCATTATAAAGACGGTCAGTTAGTTAATTTAGAAAAAGCGATGTTGCCAACCACTCGATTTGGTGGACACATGGTAAGTGGTCATGTTGACACTGTGGCCAAATTAACTCGTGTTGTTAATAATGGCAGAGCAATCGATTTATGGTTTGATTTACCAAGTGATATTGCAAAATACGTGGTAAAAAAAGGCTCAATCACCATTGATGGTGTAAGCTTGACGGTCAATGATGTTGAAGCTCAAAAGTTCAAGTTAACGATTGTTCCGCATACATCAGAACAAACAACGTTAGAAAAGTTAACAGTAGGTACTGCAGTAAATGTAGAAGTTGATATAATCGCTCGATATGTGGAACGTCTTGTCAGTAAATCAGATGATGGCGTTACTATGGGGTTATTAGCAAAGTCAGGTTTTTTGAAATAGAACCTTCATTTAGATTTAAACGATTCTGGTAGAAGAAATGAAATTAAATACCCCTGAAGAAATAATTGAAGATATTCGTCATGGCAAAATGGTCATACTTATGGACGACGAAGATAGGGAAAATGAAGGTGATTTGATCATGGCAGCAGACATGCTAACGCCTGAACAAATTAACTTTATGGTTACGCACGCACGTGGCTTAGTTTGCTTACCTATGAGTGAAGAAAGAGCGATAGCACTTAATTTATCGCTTATGGTTGATAACAATAATGCAGCATTTGCTACAAACTTTACGGTTTCTATTGAAGCGGCTGAAGGCGTAACAACAGGTATTAGTGCAGCAGATAGAGCTAGAACAGTACAAGCTGCGGTATCGGCTAACCCAAAACCATCTGACATTGTTCAACCGGGTCATATTTTTCCTTTAGTTGCTAAAAAAGGTGGTGTATTAACTCGCGCAGGTCACACTGAAGCGGCTGTTGATTTAGCCCGTTTAGCAGGACGTGTTGATGCGGGTGTTATCGTTGAAATTTTGAACGAAGATGGCTCAATGGCGCGTCGTCCAGATTTAGAAATATTTGCAGAAAAGCACGACTTAAAAATTGGCACCATTGCTGATTTAATTGAATACCGTAATTTAAATGAAACTACCGTTGAGCGTATTGCGAAATGCAAATTACCAACTAAATTTGGTGAGTTCGACTTATATACCTTTAAAGACACTATTGATGAACAAGTTCATTTTGCGTTAGTTAAAGGTGATGTAACGACACAAGAGTCACCACTTGTTCGAGTTCATTTACAAAATACGTTTAGCGATCTTTTATCGTCTGACCGTTCAGTTAATCGCAGTTATGCGATTGATAGCGCATTAGAAAAAATTTCAGAAGAAGGCGGCGTATTTGTATTGTTAGGTAAACAAGAAGAACCGTCTGATTTAATCAGTATTGTAAAACGCTTTGAAGCTGAAGATTCAGGTGAAACCTTAGCGCCAGCTAAATGGACTGGAACATCTCGTAATGTCGGTGTTGGTTCACAAATATTAGCGCAATTAGGTATTAAGAAAATGCGACTGTTAAGCTCTCCTAAAAAATACCATGCATTATCTGGTTTTGGTTTAGAAGTGACTGAATACGTAAGTGAATAGTATGTAAATGATCAGTAATTGCTATTTTATCTAGCCAATACTGATCAAAGTTATAAATACCCTAGGTATTAGCAAGCTTATCCCTAACATCAAATATTTTGTTGTGTTATTATCGCGCAAAATTTTTTAAGTAAAATAGTAAGGTTTACGAATGAACATAATTGAAGGTAACTTCCGTGCTACAGGTAAGAAATTTGCTGTTGTAGTTTCACGCTTTAATCACTTTATTGTGGATAGTTTATTAGACGGTGCACTTGACGCATTAGATCGTCACGGTGAAGTAAGTGATGATGATATTACCGTTGTTTATGTTCCTGGTGCGTATGAACTTCCTGTTGCTGCTAAAAAAATGGCTAAGTCTGGAAAATTCGATGCGATTATTGCTATTGGTGCGGTAATTCGTGGTGGAACTCCACATTTTGATTTTGTTGCTGGTGAATGTAACAAAGGTCTAGCAAGTGTTTCTATGGAATTCGATATTCCATTAGCATTTGGTGTGATCACGACAGATAGCATTGAACAAGCCATTGAACGTGCCGGCACAAAAGCGGGTAACAAAGGTGGTGAAGCCGCATTAAGCGCGCTTGAAATGGTCAACGTTATGGCTCAACTTTAGGACTTTTATTTAATGAAACCTGCTGCAAGAAGAAAAGCCAGAGCATTAGCGGTACAAGCTATTTACTCTTGGCAATTAAGCCACAACTCAGTTACTGATATTGAACAACAAATGTTGTTAGATAACGATGTATCAAAAGTAGATGTTCAATACTTCCAAGAATTACTTACTGGTGTTGTAACACATTATAAAGACATTGATGTTGTATTAACGCCTTACACTGAACGTCCGTTTGAAGAAGTTGATCAAATAGAAAAAGCTATCTTACGTTTAACTGCGTTTGAGCTTAAATACCGCGTTGATGTGCCATATAAAGTGGCAATAAATGAAGGTATTGAGTTAGCTAAGAAGTTTGGCGCTGATGACAGTCATAAATTTGTTAATGGTGTATTAGACAAAGCGCTTAAAGATTTACGCGTACCATTAGTGTAATAAAAAAATATGTGTTTTAGGATATTGGTATGAAAGAGTTTGAGCTCATCCAGAAGTATTTCTCGGATCGTGGGCCTAAACGCAAGGATGTAGTGTTAGGGATTGGTGATGATGCCGCTCTAACACGAGTACCGCAAGACAAGTTACTTGTTGTTGCCACAGATACTATGGTGGAAAATACTCATTTTTTCCCAGATACATCTCCTCGCTCAATTGGTCATCGTTGTTTAGCTGTTAATTTAAGTGACTTTGCTGCTATGGGCGCAGAGCCTGCTTGGGCATCTGTAGCTATAACATTACCGAGTGTAGATGAAGCTTGGATTGAAGAATTTGCTAATGGTTTATTTGAGGTTGCAGAATATTGTAACGTTCAAATTATTGGTGGCGATACAACTCAAGGTCCACTTGCTATCACAGTTTCTTTAAGTGGTTTTATTCCTGAGAATAAAGCGCTGCTTAGAAGTGGTGCTAAAGCTGGTGATTGGATTTATGTTACTGGCAGTTTAGGTGATTCTGCAATGGTTGTTGCAGCTAAGCTGAATAAGTTAAATGTCTCAACGGAAGCATTAGTCCAAGCCGAAAGAAAGTTTGACTTTCCTGTTGCTAGATTAGCCGCCGGACAGGTTCTTCGTAGAGCTGCATCTGCTGCTATTGATATATCTGACGGTCTCATTCAAGATCTTTCTCATATACTTAAAGCATCAAAAGTATCGGCTGAAATAGATGTGGCAAACTTGCCAATATCTTCCGCCGTAAAAGCTTGTTTAGATGAAGACAGTGCAACTGTAATGGCGCTGATTGGTGGTGAAGATTATGAGTTATTATTCACTCTCCCTGAAGAGCAGAAAGGCTTTTTAGAGCAAAACGCGACAGCTATGGGGGTTGAATTTACTTGTATCGGTCAAATTCGTAGTGGAGACAACGGCATCAGCTTAGTTAAAGCGGGTGAAAGATACCCGACTCCCAATACGAATGGATACCAACACTTTTCTTCCAAGGAACAATAATGTCTGAGCCAGTTGAAAAAAAACAAATAGAAGAAAGCCAAGACAACCCAGCAGCAGAAAAACAGTTCAGTATATGTAACAAAATACACTTGTTAGCAACTGGATTTGGTAGTGGTTTGCTACCAGTTAGCCCAGGTACATTTGGTACTATTGCAGCCATTCCTTTTTATCTTTGTTTTGTTCACTCTCCTGATTGGGCGTTTTGGTTATTTACCTTGATCACTTGTTTAGTCGGGCCATATATTTGTGGCAAAGCAGCTTCTGATATTGGTGTTCACGATCATAAATCTATTGTGTGGGACGAATTTGCCGGTTTTTTCATTACCATGTGTTTTGTGCCATTTACATGGATGAACGTATTAGCTGGATTTATCCTATTTCGTTTCTTTGACATTATTAAGCCTTGGCCAATCTCTTGGTTAGACAAACACGTTCACGGCGGTTTAGGCATAATGATAGACGATATTGTGGCGGGCATTATATCTGCTGGCATACTATTTTATTTGCAAGTCTATATAAACTAACGTGTAGATTATCCCCAATATAATCATCTTTATTTACGGCGTAGTGGCAGCTACGCTGTAAAAAACTTCGCTTTAAATACGAAAAATCCTTTCATAATTATACCAAACTACGAGATTAGATAGGGAGATCCCTTGTTGTACCTTATTCTCTCAATATTTTATTGTTAATCCAAAACTTAATTGCTAACTTGCTGACACTTATATAAACAGCCCCAGTGTACACAATTAAATACCTAGTATTTTGCACGATAGCCGCCCCCATAAAAGGATCACAATGAAAAAAATAATCATACTTACGTTATTACTATTAATAGGCACGGCTATGTCTGCCAATGCAGCTGCTGGACTTATTTCTTACGGTGGGGAAGATATTGTTAAAGTTATCGACTTTCCTGATGACGAACGCTTTCAATTAGACACTGGTGAATATTTAGATATCGGTTACATTTATAAGTCGGTAAGTATTTTATTTATTCCAGTTTGGAACTATGACGGTAGATTAGTGCTCATGGCAGGAAACAATGGAAGTTACATGTATGCTTCTTACCAAGAGATGAATGATATTTTAACTGAATCTGGCAATGAATATCCAGAAGGTCCATATTTAGATTTTTGGCAACGTATTGGCGGCAAGGTTGTATTTGCAATTGCATTGTTGTTATTAATTATCAAATTGGTCAAAAAGTTTAAAAATAATAAACGTAATTCAGCATTTTTAAGTACGCTTGCAACACCAGGTGAACGTTTAAAAGACATTTTACTTAACGGACAGCAATTAGTTGAATTTGATATTGCAGAGCTTGGTTTGTCGATTACAGATGAAGAAGATAAAACTAAGGTTGCAGGATTAGAGTTCTTTGCTTTTAGAACTTATTTTACCTCATTAATATCAGTGTCTATCATCAATATGAACAACACTACAATAGAGCAGTTACAGGCTGTAAATGATGAATTTTTTGAGCGCTTATTGCCATTTAAAAAACGAGTATCAGCAAAAGTAAATGCAACCGTGCATTATGTATATTTCACTTTTGATAAATCACCAAGTGAAGATGATGTTGCTTTATTAAAAGCTTTGAAAAAGCGCAAAATAAGCAGTGGAACACATTTAGTTCCAGCAATCATTGATTTTGAAAAACAAGATGTGAATTTGACTCAAGCTTTTGGCGCAATGCCGTCTAAAAAAGTAATAGAATCTTGCTTTATTGAAGGTGATGACGATGAGGAAAGCGATGAGACTGTTAAATAAGTCTTTGAACTTTTAAGTCACACCTTAACTCTTCATAACAAATGCCCGCGTCTGCCGGCTTTTTTATAACTAGCTGAATTTATTAAATACCGATCCCCCTGTCGACACTTCTTATTGCAAGTTCAGATTATTTAAAAAATGTGTGTGAACAACAGCGCAATGCATTAAAAAATAACGTACTCTACAGTTACAATATTGAGAGTACAGCTCGAAGGAACATCCAATGGCTAAGCAAAATTATAGTTTTGAAAAGCGTCAAAAAGAACTAGCTAAAAAGAAGAAGAAAGAAGAGAAACGTTTGAAAAAAGCTAGCGGAAATGGGGTCGAAGTTGAAACTGATGAAAATTTAGCACCAGAGTCACAAGTACAAGAGCCACAAGCTCAAGACGTTACATCTGATAGTGATGTTAAATAATACCCAGCTCATCCAAATAACAACTCCTTAATACTTAAACTCAAATAAGGTTAATTAATATGAATAAGTCCTTTTTAATTTTAGTGTCTGTTTTAATCTTAACTTTCACTGGGGATGCATCAGCTCAGAACCCAGTTAAATATAATAAAGAGCTTGATGGTTTTGATTATCCATTTGAGGTGAATACCTTTGAATTTGATTCGCAAAAACAAACGTTAAAAATGCGTTATATGGATATTGGCAATAAAGATGCTGAAAAAGTTGTGGTGTTATTACACGGTAAAAACTTTGCTGGTTTTTACTGGGAAGATGTGGCGAACGATTTAGTCAGTAAAAAATACAGAGTACTGATCCCAGATCAAATTGGTTTTGGTAAATCATCAAAACCAGATGCTTATCAATACAGTTTGGGGCAGTTTGCTCTAAATACTAAATTGTTGTTAGAAAGCTTAAAGATAGACAATATCACTTTGGTTGGTCACTCAATGGGCGGAATGATAGCCACAACATTTGCAGTTAATTATGTGTCTACAGTAGATAAACTTATTTTAATAAACTCAATTGGTTTGGAAGATTACAGTAAATATACTGAGTTTAAAGACGTGAATTTCTTCTACAAAAATGAGCTAGGAAAAACGGTAGATAAAGCTAGAGCTTATCAGCAAAAGATTTATTACGCAGGTAAATGGTCAAAAGAGTATGAAACGTTATTAGTGCCTTTAAAAGGCATGTTAGCAGGTGACGACTGGAAAGTGGTTGCTTGGAATAATGCCTTAACCTACGGTCCAATTTTTTCTGAAAATATTGTAGACAGATTTCCTCAAATACAAAGTAAAACCTATTTAATTAATGGAACCAGAGATACTACAGGTCCAGGTAGAGGTTGGTTAAAAGAAGGCGTAACTAGAAAATTAGGCGAATACACTAAGTTAGGAAAGCATACTCAAAGCTTGATCAAAGACTCAGTGCTTATTGAATTAGAAGGCTTAGGTCATATGCCTTTCTATGAAGATTACCCTGCGTTTATAAAGGCCTTTAATCAGGCGATTGATTAAATGCGACTTTAGATTGCATTTAGATAGAGCTCCGTTATTAAGAGAGCGCCATTATTTAGAGAGAACCATGAATTTAGATAAATCGAAAAAGAGAATTGCTAAGAAAATCAAAATGGGTTTTCAGGGGTATCCTGAAATCACTATTTCTTATTCAGGTAGCAAGGCTGACTTGGCAGAACAAGTGGCAATATCTTTTGTGCTAGAAGAAGGCGCAGAAGCTATGGTAGAAGGCTTTAAAAGCACCAGTGATGCAAGAGAAGATGAAGTTATTCAGTCAGCGATAGTTAAAATAATAGAACGTTCAGGCGTTAAAACTATCAAACTTGAACCTGGCGTTAAAGTGGTAAGTTAATTTATATGCTGAGGTTTTGTAAATTACCCTCGTATTAACCTACCTTAGAAAGTAAAAAGGATTTGCAATAGCAGATCCTTTTTTATTTAAAGCCTATCGTATATGGGCTTTGTTATCTCTAATCTTGAACCAACAAGGAATAAACCAGCGATTACTTCTGACGTTTAAACTCAGCAGTCTCAGACCATTTTGGCCAAGCTTCGCTGTTTGCTATGTTGTAACCCACATCAAAGAATAATTGTACGTCTTGTTGTGCGCCTGACAAATCCCAGCTAGTGCGGAATTTATCACATGGTTGGTGATAACAACCTGTCACGATTAATGACATTTTTTTACGGTATTTTACCGTTGCTTCATCAACTGGCTCATTACCACCACCGGCATATAATGCAGGTACGCCGACTTTAGCAAAGTTGAAATGATCTGAACGGTAATAGTAACCAGCAGAAGGGTGCTCACCTGTTACAGGTGTACGACTTTGTTTTGCAGCAGCCGTTGTTAAGTAATCATCAAGTTCTGACTTACCTAAGCCGTTTACGCTAATGTCTTTAACTTTACCTAATATGTTCAAGCTGTCCATATTGATAGCCGCAACGGTTTTATTAAGTGGGATGATTGGATTTTCTGCATAAAAGCGAGAACCTAAAAGGCCTTGTTCTTCAGCCGTTACCGCCAACATAGTCACTGAACGAGACAAAGGTTGCTTTAATTCTGCAAAGGCTTGGGCTATTTCAATTAAACCACCAATACCCGTTGCATTGTCGTGTGCGCCATTATAAATCTGGTCGCCTTTTTTGGTTTCATCAAAACCAATGTGGTCCCAATGCGCAGTATATAAAATATGCTCATCGGCAGCTTTGTCACCCGGTAAAGTTGCAATAAAGTTATTACTAACCGATTTTTTAACTTTTGATTTAACTTCAACCGACGCCGTTAATTTACCTAATTTAACTGACATTGGTTTTTGCATGGCTTGTTTTTTTAATTTATCAAAATTCAAACCTGCTTTAGTAAAGATCTCTTTGGCAACATTAAGTTGAATCCAACCTTCAACCGCAACACGGCCTTTATTACCATCATCTTTCCATAATCCATATTGTGGACCAGTCCAGCTATTTTCTACTACAGTCCAAGGATATGACGCAGGTGCTGTTTCATGGATAATAATTGCACCAGCAGCACCTTGACGGCTTGCTTCTTCATACTTGTATGTCCAACGACCATAATATGTCATGGTTGTGCCTTGGAATAAGTTTGGATCGCCAGACTCGTACCCAGGGTCATTTACTAAAATGACCGCTGTTTTGCCTTTCATATCTAAACCTTCATAGTCGTTCCAGTCGTATTCTGGCGCGTTAATGCCATAACCAACAAAAACAAGTTCTGAATTTTTTAATTGTTCGTATTCACTTGTACGGCTAGTACCAGTCACCATGTCTTTACGGTATTTATACTCTTTACCGCCTATGGTTAAGACTTGATCTTCGTTACCAATGATCTCTACTAAATCAACTGGCTGTAGAAAGCTATCACCATTACCCGGTTTAAAACCTAATTCAGTAAATTGTTTGGTTAAATAATCTAACGTTAGTTTTTCACCAGGACCTGTTGGAGCACGACCCATATATCGGTCACTCGATATTTCTTTTACATGTTTGCCAATATCAGCACCAGTAATTGAATCATAAGCTTTCTGGAAGTTATCTTCCGCAGCGGCATTAAACATTGCTAATACACTAGCAAAAAGGGCAATGCTTTTTATTATTTTTGTTTTTCTCATACTTCATGTTTCCTGTAAATACATTGAATTACATAAATTGAATCATTAATTTTTTATAATAACGGTAAAACGTTGGATGGTTAAGATCCAAACTTACCCTGAGTATATCTATGTGTTTGGATTGAAAATAGACCTTATTGTCATTTTTTAATGAATTTTTTTTGTTTACTGTGAATAGTTTACTGTATCCTGCAACTAATACAGACAAGCCATGAATTAACATTAGAAAATGAAAAAATTTGAAACCTTTACACAATGGACAACCAGCTTTGCAGATCAAGGTTGTTACGATCATATAAACCGTATGACTGCATTTGATGAATGGGTTGGCTGGCCAAGCTGTGAGGCATTACAAACGCTACAACCTGACGAACTTAAGAACTTAAACAACAAAACTATTCAGTTTGTTCCGCAATCAGCTGAACAAGATTATTCAGCTGTAGCGTATGAAGAGTACATTTACGAAACTGGCAAAGTACCAACACGTGAAAAGTCGTGGCATGATATTTTTGGTGCACTTTCTTGGTGTATGTTCCCCAATACTAAAGCCACCATTAATAAACTGCATTACGATGATATTAAACAGTTTGGTACGCAAAAACGCAGTAACCTAAGAAACGCATTAACCTTGTTTGATGAATGCGGTGTTGTATTAGTAACAACCAACCAGACATTGTTAAATGCGTTAAAGCAGCATCAATGGCAACAAGTATTTATTGAGTTAAGAGATTTATGGCATCAGCCATCTGAACAAGGCATTGCGGTTTATCAATTTGGTCATGCTAACTACGAAATGTTAACTAAGCCTTATATTGGTTTAACTGGAAAATGGCTGGTGATTGAAGCTAGCGCTGAAATTGCAGGCTTACCTCTTAATGTGCAATATCGTATGGTGGATCAAAAGCTAGCAACCGCTCTTAACAGCGGCGCTTTAAATGACAACAGTAATTTATATCCGCTGCCATTAATGGGTATTCCTAAATGGCATGACGCCAATGAAGATTTTAGTTTTTATGACAACACTGATTATTTCAGACCTAAATCAACCAAGTAGGGCAGTAGAACATAACTATTAATAAGTTAAATAAAAGCATCTTCGTTTGATACTCCATTAACTATTTTGTTTAATAGTTAGCTCCCCAAGAGCCCTTTACATAGGCTCTTCTTCAAATAATTTATTAGTAACTCGGCTGCGAGCTGTCAAGTTGGGTTTACTGAATCGCGTATTATAAATACAACAATTCTTAAGTCTAAATAAGGTGCATAAATCAATGTTATGCCACCATGAAGGTTATTGATAAATAAGTTTCGATACAAAAAATAAAAAACAAAAATAATAATTATAAAAAAGAAGGGTTAATTTATGGCGGGGTTTGACAAAGTAGTGAGCAGCTACCAAGAAGCCATGGCTGGACTGCAAGATAACATGACAGTCATCGCTGGTGGGTTTGGTTTATGTGGTATTCCAGAAGGGTTAATTGCCGAGATTAAAAACAAAGGCACAAAAGGTCTAACGGTTGTTTCTAACAACTGCGGTATAGATGGTTTTGGTTTGGGGATTTTATTAGAAGATAAACAGATTAAAAAAATGGTGTCGTCTTATGTTGGGGAAAATGCACTGTTTGAAAAGCAGCTATTAAATGGTGAGCTAGAAGTTGAATTAACGCCACAAGGTACGCTTGCCGAGAAAATGCGTGCAGGTGGCGCTGGTATTCCCGCATTTTATACTGCAACTGGCTACGGTACTCCAGTCGGCGAGGGCAAAGAAAGTCGAGAGTTTAATGGTCGCCAATACATTCTAGAAGAAAGTATTACTGGCGAGTTTGCCATTGTTAAAGCATGGAAAGCAGACCGTTACGGTAACTGTATTTATCGCCATACGGCGCAAAACTTTAATCCTATGGCGGCTACTGCAGGCAAAATTACTGTTGTGGAAGTAGAAGAGATTGTTGAGCCGGGAGAGCTCTCGCCAACTGAAATACAAACTCCGGGAATTTATGTCGACCGCGTTATTTTAGGTCAGTTTGAAAAACGCATAGAAAAAATAACCACAAGCGATTAGGAGTGACACATGAGTTTATCTAGAGAACAAATAGCCCAACGTGTGGCACAAGAATTTAACGACGGTGATTACGTAAACCTTGGCATCGGTATTCCAACATTAGCGGCCAACTATGTCCCAGCGGATATAGAAGTTATGTTGCAATCAGAAAATGGTTTATTAGGCATGGGGCCTTACCCAACTAAAGCCAGTGTAGATGCTGATATGATCAACGCAGGTAAAGAAACGGTAACCGCAGCCACAGGCGCAGCTATTTTTAGCTCAGCAGAAAGCTTTGCAATGATCCGCGGTGGCCACGTAGACGTGACGGTTTTAGGTGCGTTTGAAGTGGATCAAAATGGCAATATCGCCAGTTATATGATCCCAGGTAAATTAGTGAAAGGCATGGGCGGCGCTATGGATTTAGTGGCAGGGGCAGACAATATTATTATCACTATGACCCACGCAAATAAACACGGTGAGTCCAAATTATTAACCCAATGTACTTTGCCACTAACCGGCGTAAGCTGTATAACGAAAGTGATCACTGACTTAGCATATATGGAAATTGAAAACGGCGAGTTTGTGTTAAAAGAACGCGCTCCGGGGGTTTCGGTAGAAGAAATAAGATCAAAAACCGCAGGTCAATTAAGAGTCGACGGCGATATTCCAGAAATGAACTTTGTTTGATCCATCGCTTCCATACGAGATCTTTTGCAAGTTAGCTTGGTGACGATATTCAAAGCTATAAAAATAAAAACCTACTCAATGTAGGTTTTTTTATGCCTGAAATTAAAAAGATATTAGATGTTACTAATGCTAATGAAAAGTTAGCTGGAAATTACAGGCTTATAAGGTTTTTTAACTTAACTGGATCTATTAAGCCATTTTCATCAATGCTGACAAAGTAGGGAAGTTGCCAGCGCTGGGTCTTTTTACCAGAGTCGGAAAATACTTGAGTCCCCACTTTTCCTCTGTCTTGGCTCCAAGGTGGAAATACTCTAAAACCATTTTTTCCATTGCTTTTATCGCCACAGATAATGCCTTTTTTAATTAATAAAGAAACAGGAAAAATAAACATCCCACGCTCAAGCTTATTAATCATCTCAGAGCCAGAGCCCTCAGCCAAAACAGAGCCTTCAGCCAAAACAGCGCCGTCAGCACAAATAACGCCTTCAGGATAAGAATGTACTTCAATAAACAGATAATCCAGTTGCTCAGCGTTTAGAGGAATTGGTTTTTTATTATTATTTTTTATATCAGAGAGAGCGATATCTGAGGCATCTATTGAAACAAGCTCAGGTGATGGACGTTGCCAAATAGCTAAAAAAGCACCTGGTCTGTCAGGTGTTACTTTTCCTTTGCGAAACACAATCCTGTGCCCATTTAAGCCAAACGTTAACGCCGCATAATTTGCATTTTCTGGCACTGGATCTAGTTCAATATCGTTAGTGACATGAAAACCGGCTGGGGAAAATCCAGTGGTTAATAATCTAGTTAACTCAACACAATAGTTTTTATGATTCAAAGCGAACTCTTGGCTATGTATTTATAATTAGGTGAATGCTAACAATTTTAGCGTTAATTATCATGGGCAAAACATTGATTGAATAAAATTATAACTCGCTAATTTTAATCAGACTTGTTAATAATATAAAAGATGGAACTAAGATTATTGTTTTTCTAACAGAAATGGAGTCGTTATGGAAAAAGATTCATTAAATGAAGATCCGTTAAATAAAGATCATTCACCTAAGACTGTTAAAACTAGTTCACTTAATTCAAACTTTGAAACGCTTATTCTTGAGCTTACTATTGGATCTATCTCTGGAGTATATGCTTTTATGGGATATGGTGTTCAAGTTTGACAGTTATTTTTTCCTTGTTTAATCGTGTCTATAATATGCTTCTTTCTAGTTGGACATACAGTGTATGCTGCAATTAAAGAAAAATTTGAGTCAACTAAATGAAGTTAAGTATCGTTTTCAATTAATTGAAAATCCACCAATTACCAACAAAGCAAAAAACCAAAAGAATCCACAGTATGCAACGACCAACTAAAGAACAAATACGGGAGTTACCTTTATATACAGGGCTTACACTCGACAATATTAAAATTATTGAGAATGAACAAGATGCTGCTTATGCATTAGAAGCATTAAGTAAAGAAGCGTGTATTGGCTTTGATACGGAAACTAAGCCCATTTTTCGTAAAGGGGAAAGCTGTCCTGGTCCAACGTTAATCCAGCTTGCTAGTGAGTCTCAAGGCTTTTTATTTCCAACTCGATTTCCTGCCGCTATGGATTGTGCCCGAGCGTTATTAAGTAACCCCAATATTATAAAAGCTGGATTTGGTATTAATGGCGATATAAAAGAATTACGTAATAAGCTAAATATAGACATAGTAAATACCCATAATTTATCGGTAACGTTAAAGCATTTATCTGGTGATAAAGATCCTATCGGTGCTAGAGCTGCTGTTGCTATGGTGCTAAAGCAGCGCTTAGGTAAAGGCAGTCAAAAGTCTAATTGGGGCGCGTATCCGCTTAAACCAAATCAAATTTTATATGCTGCCAATGATGCACATTCAGCCATTTGTATTATAAAAGCATTAGACTCGAAGATAACATAAGTCTCTAATATTTTTATATTTCTGATAAAACGTTATAACTAGTAGACTTTGTAGTATTCGTTGATAATATAAAATATGAAGGAAATAACTATATTAATTAGTTAGGGTTTATTGGGAATTAAGGGCATATGAAAAATTATTATAGAGTTTTAGTCGTAATGTTAAGCAGTTTATCACTTGATGTTGCAGCAAGTTATACAAATGAATTCGGTTATTTAGGTGCTTCTCATCAAACCTTTGATTACAGTGAATTAGATTTTTCTCCTGAAATTGATACCTCACAACTAACTACCTCAGTTTACAACGCCGGTTCATCGTTTAATGGAACTCGACTTTATTTAGGATATCAGTTTAATCGTTTTATCGCAGCAGAGGTTGGCTTTACTTCATTTTCTAATGCTCGTTTTACTGTTAAAGAAGAATCAACCAGCACGGTTCTACAAAGTGGCAAATTTAAGACAGTAGGTGCTGATATTAGAGCTATTGGTACATATCCATTTACGGATAATCTATTTTTAAAAGCTCATATAGGCGCTTTATTATGGGATAACGAATTTACCTTTTTATCTGGAACGACGACGGACCTTTCTACTGAAGATGATAATACTACGGGTATATCTTTACTTACTGGATTAGGTTTGGGCTATGGATTGAATGATATTTTTGCAATATCTCTTGATTTTGAAACAACTGAAATAGCTGATGTATCGACTAAGAGTTTAGCTGTTTCAATTGTTGCTCGCTTTTAACGTTAATTTAATTATTTAATTGAAGATGTCATGTTTGTAAGTGAAGAAAGCTAACTTGGGCCGTAAATTTAAGGCCCTTACTTATTTACTTCCAATAGGCACTCATTTTATTTAAACCTGTTATTTCCCAAATTTTTGTCCACACTCCAATTGAAATGGTCAGCTATCGAATAACCTATTACAATGACTGCATATTTTTACCTTGTGATCACCATTAATAGGACGTAATACTTTAATGCCTACTAGTAACGAAATTAACTTTCATCCTAAAAATAATACCCATAAAGAAACCTTGCTAAAGTTTTTAGCTTTGGTACTTATTCTCGTAGCTTATTTTTCCTATATGAGTTGGAAATATGACGCTTCTACCGGCTTTGGTGTTTCGGTACTAACTTGGAGCTTTTTTGTTTTATGTACACCTATTGCCGATGGTGGATTTATTTTAGCGTTTCCTATTCGGTTATTATTTAAAGTTAAAATGTCTTATACGCAAGTTGTACTGTGGTTTGTTGCCATTGCTATCAACTTATATGGGTATTTCTATACTCCAGATATTTATGACTTAACGTTTATAACGCAATTATTAAAACATATTTTATCTGAACCATATCCTTATTGGAGTATTTTAATAATTAGTGCGTTAGGTACTTTTTTGTCGATCTATTTTGGTGACGAGATGATGGATGTTGCATCACAAAAAGAAAGAACAAAAGCGCATCGTCATGGTTTCAAATACAGAACGCTTTTAGTACTAGGATTAGGGATTTTAACGGTAACAGCTTATTACTATTTGCTTAGCAGTTTACATGTGGTTTTACCGGAGTAAGGTAATAGTAGACTGTTGATTTGGTCATAAAGTGTATGAATTATTATCCATAAAAAAATCCGATATCATTGCCTGATATCGGATTATTTATTTAACAGCGTATTAAATAGCGGTTCAACTAATCTTTTTTGTCTTCTTTAGTTGCTGCTTTTTTAGTAGGTTCTTTTTTAGAGCTGCTGTCTTTAGAATTATCATTTTTAGTGATAGTTTCTTCATTTAACTCTTCGTCAGTGTTATCACCAACAACATGTTCTAACTTTAATTTCTTAACTGTCTTAATTGTAATGATTGGTCCAGACACTGCGTATATCGCAAATACAGCTAATAGTATTTCTGCTGGGCTTGTGGCTACAAGTGTAAATGCTAAAACAATTAGTAGCACAGCAACAAAAGGTACTTTTCCACGTAAATCAAGTTCTTTAAATGAACTGTAACGGAAGTTACTAACCATCATCAAACCACAAAACGCAGTAATGATTGCAAGTGGAATGCTGTAATCGTGTCCATTCATTTCATAGCCAACGCCAGTCCAAACTAAAGACGCAATAACAGCGGCAGCTGCAGGTGACGCTAGGCCTTGGAAATAACGTTTATCAGCAACACCAATTTGTGTGTTAAAACGTGCAAGTCTTAATGCTGCACAAGCAACATATATAAACGCAGCTAACCAGCCAAATTTACCTAAGCTACTTAAGCCGTAGTTATAAGTTACTATAGCGGGAGCTACACCAAAGGATACGATATCAGCCATGCTGTCATATTCAGCGCCAAATGGGCTCTGAGTATTAGTCATTCTGGCAACTCGGCCATCTAAGCCATCAAATATCATAGCGACAAAAATAGCAATTGCCGCAGCTTCAAACTGACTATTCATAGAAGAAACGATGGCAAAAAAGCCTGAAAAAAGTCCAGCAGTAGTTAGCAAATTAGGAAGCAAATAAATACCGCGGTGCGTTGTGGTTGGAGAATCTGATTTGTTTGTCATATAACCTTGATACTATCTAATTAAAATTACTTTTATTACTTGGCAAAAGAATAACATAGTTATTGTTCTGACAAAATAATACATTTACACATTAAAATTAACAGAAATAAAATCTCTGTTTAGTTATTCTGTTGTCGTTGCTTCATTATTTATAGGTGTTAACGGCCAACCACCTAATTCTTTAAATCTATTTACCATATAACAGAACAGGTCTGCGGTCTTTTCTGTATCGTAAATCGCTGAATGTGCTTCTTTATTATCAAAGCCTAAACCAGCTTGAATACAGGCTTGAGCTAATACTGTTTGTCCTAACGTTAATGCAGCAAAGGACGTAGTATCAAAAGTAACAAAAGGGTGAAAAGGGACGCGCTTGTATTTCTCACGTTCAACCGCAGCCATGAAAAAACCATGATCAAATGCCGCATTATGAGCAACAATTACAGAACGTTGGCAACCTGCCTCTTTTTGCCCTTTACTAACTGCTTTACAAATTTCTTTTAACATTTCACTTTCTGGCACTGCGCCACGAAGAGGATTAAATGGGTCTATTCCATTAAAATCAATAGCGGCTTGCTCTATGTTTGCACCTTCAAATGGCTCAACATGAAAATGAATGGTTTTATCTTTTTCTAATACGCCATCAGAATTCATTTTTAATGTGACAGCCGCAATCTCTAATAACGCGTCGGTTTTTGCATTAAAACCAGCGGTTTCAACGTCGATAACCACAGGATAAAAACCACGAAAACGTGAAGATAATAAATTGGGATCTTTTGATTTCGATTCGACTTTACTAATGTCGTTTGCAGCTAGTTCTGTAGTTGGGGTTGAATTCATTGACAAAGCATTAACCAGATTCAGATAAATTTTATTCATTATCTCATGCAAATCCTGTTTGTGCATTGGCAATTTCTATAAATTGACGTTTTATCTTAATATATACCTTTATTGATGGATTTAGTCATTAGCAGCTCTAGTTAAAGGCTAATTGTATAAATGAATATTAAGCAGGGGTAAGCCAGTTTTATCTTATGAAAACGTTAATGGTCATACGTTGTGGTATTTTTATTGCTTAATACTTAATAAGAGAGTGGTTAACGTTAGTAGATACAAAATTAATAAGTCATAAAAACATTAACGTATTATTAACACCGTTTATAACCTAGACTTACTAGATAAGTACCTGTTTACTTGATTTATAAAGGCTTAATAGCAAAGTAGAATATGAATAAAATTAAAATAATTTTTATCTTAGTGGCGATCTTATGCCAAATTTTGCCGTTTTCAGCAGACGCAGATTACCGTCGTTATTCTGGCACATTAGATAATTCAAAGTGGAATGTCACCACAGAATCAAAATTACAGTGTGATTTAACCCACCAGATCCCTAATTATGGATATGCCATATTTAAAAGTGAAGCGGGTAAAATTATCAATTTAGGTTTTGAATTAGACATGATGCGTTTACCTGCGGATTATAGTTTGGCCAATATAGAATCTGTTCCACCTAGCTGGCGCCCAGGCACTCCATCAAAACAAATTACAACCATGCAGTGGCGTAGACAATTTAATGCAGATGTTGACGAGGATTCAGCTTGGATAATGTTAACTGAATTAGAAAAAGGTTATTTCCCAACACTATATTATTCTGATTGGCACAATAAAAGTGACCGAGTTGCGGTTGCGTTATCAGCAACTAATTTTAATAAAAGTTATTATAAATTTTTAAATTGCATGGACAATTTACTTAAATACAACTTTGTTGATATTGCTCAATTAGATTTAAACTTTGAATTTGGTGGTGCTGTTTTAGATAAACCTTCTAAAGTTAAATTAGCAAGAGTGCGAGAATACTTAAAGTACGATAATGAAATCGAGTCTATTACAGTAAAAGCTTATAGTGATTCTTGGGGCGGGCGTTGGAAAAACTTAGAAGTATCTATCAAGCGTGCAGAGCAAATAAAACAATTACTTGTCGACGCAGGCATTCAAGAGGCAAAGATAACGATTGAAGGCTTTGGTGAGAAACGTCATGTGGCATCAAACCAAACTGAATTAGGCCAACAAGCTAATAGACGTGTAATTGTTGAAATGATTAAACCTTAATCCTTAAATGTTAAGCAGAGCATTTGATGTGACTTCATAGAAGTAGACACAGATAACGTAATTATATTGCAGCTTATAAATAAAAAACCTAATCATAAATGATTAGGTTTTTTTGTGCCCAGTAAGTTTTTAGCAAGTGATTTACATTGATTAGATAGCTACTGTTACACGGTCCTATTTAGATTTATTTGACAGTTCCATGGCCCGTCTTTTTAATTCTTCCATTTGTGCATCAATACTAATGACATTGTTGAGTTTATAGCTATCAATACTGTCGTCCATATCCATTGCCGAGGCTGCAATATTTTTAGCTTCATTAGCAACACTTTCCGCACCAATAACATTCTCACTAGATTGTTCATAAATGATCAGGATGTTTTTATTCACTTCCAATATCGCATCACTTTGATCGCTAGTATTCATTGATACTGAGTCAGTCACTTCTTGAATTGCAGCTATTTTATCAACGATTACGTTTAATACATTTTCTATTTGAGCTGCTTTCTCAGCGCCTGAAATAGCAAACTCTTTACCGATATTGATAACATCATAAGATTTGGTTGCACTTCCTTGTAACTCTAATACCAAACTAGATATTTCTTCTGTGGAGTCTTGGGTTCGTTTTGCTAAGTTTCTAACTTCTTCTGCTACAACTGCAAAACCTCGTCCTTGTTCGCCGGCTCTTGCTGCTTCTATCGCGGCATTTAATGCCAGTAGATTAGTTTGGTCGGCGATTGATTTAATCAACTCTACCATTGACGATATATTACCAACTTTTTGATTGAGCTGCTCGATGGCGTCTGCAGAATTAGACATTTCATCGGCAGAACGTCTTATGACTGTAACGGCTTCTTCAACTGATTTTTTACCTGATTGAGATTCTTCTAATACTAAATTTACGTTAGCAGCGTTGTCTTTCATAGACTCAGAAATAACTTGTACATTGGTACTCATTTCTTCTGCAGCAGATGCGATAGTTTGCACATTTGCTTGTTGTAATAATAAGTTAGACTCACTTTGACTAATGGCTATTGCTGTTTCATGGACAGATACAGTAATGTTTTTAGAGGTATTACTGAACATAGTAAAGTCGTCACTAATCAAGGTTAGTATTTTATTTACGTTGACGGCAATATTACCTAATTCATCTTCACTGATGACTTCAATGACGCGAGTTAAATCTTTATTTTCAAGTATGTAGCTTATGGTGTCATCAATAGCAACGGATTGTCTTTTACGTAATCTTAACGCTAAAAATAATAACGCTGTAGCCAGCAGGCCCGCGATTAAAATCAAAGTTTGGCGTATTAAAATCGACTGTGCTTCCTCTATACTTTTTATTGCGGTTTCATCAATTATTTCTAATAACTCTCTCTCAGTTTTTGCTTGTAAATCGATATATTTAGTCGATGCATTAAACCATTGGCTAGCGGGGGTATTGTAATTGGAGTCTTGAGATTTAAGTTTCTTGCGGAATTCATCAACGGATTTTGCTTCAGGAGCATCAAAGGAGGCTTGTATTATTGCCATTAGTTTTTTTGGTGCAATTTCTAACGATTCTTTTTTAAACACGTCTTGTTTAGTGAGCACCGTTAAATGCTTATCGGATAATTCTCTAGAAAATTGGTCATTGGTAAATACGGTACTTAGTATTGCTCTTTCAATACCTAGCTTTTCTTTAAAACTACTTAAGTTGTAAACAGAAAATAATTCAGTGGCAATAAGAGGGTCATATGTATTTTTCGATGTTTGAACAACAAAATGTAAACCTAGCTCATTGAGTTGAGTATATTGGCTAATTGCCGCTAATAGATTGATTTGTTTAGCATCAATTTTTTTATGTAATGTTTTAATTTTATTATAATCTTGAATAAATTCATCGACGATTTTCTTACCAGATGGGGTTACTGGTATTTCTTTTACCGTTTTAATTAACTGCTTAAAGGATTGTTCAGTTACGGCTCTTTGGTTTCGGAGTTCGGTCGTGTTTTTTTCACCATTTGAATTAAGGAAACCTGCGGTATAACCCCTTTCTTTTTGTAATTCATGTACGCTATATAATAACGATTGCAGTACAACAACATCATGTTCAGTTTGAACAGCATGTTGTATCTCTATATTGGTTTTAATTAAATCTGCACTGATCACAAAAGTTAATAACATAACGGGGATTAATAGCACTTTGGTTAAGTGTTTAGACATTAACTTTGATAAGTTTTCTACATTCATTTAACGTACCTACTTTAGCAATTGAGAAACTATATAATTGGCAAAGTATGGATGGTTATTGGTATTTTTCTAGTTTGCGGGAGCTTTTTTAATATTTGGTATGAGTATTAATACTTTTATTTATCTCATTTATCTATTTTAATAGATGTTTTATTAGTGATTTTTATTAAAAAGTGAGTGTTTAGTCAGTTAATCTTAATGTGTCCCTTTATTTCGCTTTAAAGCTCTAACTTGGAATCGCATTGGGGCAATAGACTTTATTAATCTGTCAGATAAAGGACTTTGTTGGTTTAACATTAACGATGCTAAATGTTTTGCCATTAACGGTGCGGTGGTTAATCCTCTTGCTCCTAATCCTGTCATTATAAACAAGCCATGATGATCTGAATTTGGATATGTTTTAGGTTTTCCTATTAACTTATCTAAACGTTTTAATTTGCCATTATTTTGATCCACATTGTCTTTTACCCAATCATCACTCATTACTTCACCAACTATTGGGTGGTGATCTTGGCTAGTCGCTCGTATCGCAGCATTTTGACCAACAATGTCATGTTCCGTTATTTGTTTAGCCCACTCTTGTTGTTCGTATACTTGTTGCAATTGGTCTAGATTTTTAAGATTATCCGCTAAGTTAGAGGTTTCATTGTTATTGTCGCGCTCAAAAGTAGCGCCAAAGCATTGAACTTGGTTATGAGCTGGCGTCATATAACCATTGTGACAAAGCACAGTTTTTAACTCAGATGCTGTGCTGGTTTCGCTTAAATGTGAAACCTGACCACGGATAGGAATAATATCGAACTGCTGTGTTTGAATGTATTGATTGGTTAAATGGCCAGAGCAAACAACAACTTGATCAAATAGGGCAGGGATAAGTTCTGCATGGCTTTCTAGTTGCCATTTATGTTGTTCAGTTTGATTTAACTTTGATATATGTGTGTTGGTTTTTATTGATAGGTTAAAGTTAGCTGTTAAGTATTCAGCTGTTTTCTGGCAAAACTCTTGTGGCCATATCCAGCCTCCATCTTTGAAGTATAAGCTTGGGTAAGGCAAGGTTAGATTAGCTAGTTTAGAAGATTGTTCGGCTGAAATAAATTGGCCATGAGATGGCCATTCACGGGCTATTTGCTGTAAGCGTTTTATAAGTTCAGGCGTAAATGCTTGTTGTAATACGCCACACCACTGATGTGCAAAATTTACGTTTAATGTATTTATCTGTTTATAAAAATTAACAGAGTACGGATAACATAAATCATAAAGCTCAGCCAGTACTGAGAATTGTCCGCCTTGTAACAGTGGATAAATGGCACCTTGTTTATTACTTGAGCCGCGAGAGCCTAAGATCTCGTCACTACAATAAAGAGTAATGTCTAATTTTGGCGATAATGTGAGTAATTGATAAGCCAAACAGATTGATGATATTCCACCGCCAATTATTGCTATTTTGTGGTTGTGATTTTTTATAGGAGAAGCAATAGGCGAGTAACTAGCTGCACTTTTAAATAATTCGGCATTCATCTTTAGGACTTAATATTAATTTAACTTAGTTAGTTACTTAATTGCTTGCTTGGCAGTAAGCGTAAACGAAACACATGTTAGCCGTTAAATATAACAAAGGTAAGCTGTTTTTTGCATTGTTTTTACATTACTATTTAGACTGTTTTTTTGCATAAAATAAGCAATAGATAAATACTAGAATTTATTCAGCTAACACTTGTTCGCTGAAATTAGACCAGTTAAGATAAAAATACAGGTAGAATACAGAAAATTTTAAGTCTCACTTAGGAATTCAGCATGAAAAGAGCGGTTATTACAGGTTTAGGTATTGTTTCAAGTATTGGTAACAATAAAGCAGAAGTATTAGAAAGTTTAAAAACTGGAAAATCAGGTATTACTGCCTCAGAGCAATTTAAAGAATATAACTTACGTTCACAAGTATCTGGCAGCATCGACTTAGATGTTACTCAACTTATTGACCGTAAAGCAATGCGCTTTATGGGGGAAGCTTCAGCTTACGCTTATATTGCTATGCAAGAAGCAATTGATGATTCAGGTTTAACCGATGAGCAAGTATCTAATCCTCGTACTGGTTTATTAGCTGGGTCTGGTGGTGCATCGTCTAAAAATCAAATAATCGCGTGTGATACTTTACGTGAAAAGGGTGTTAAACGTGTAGGGCCTTATCAAGTACCTCGTACTATGAGCAGTACTTGTTCAGCCACGTTAGCTACGCCGTTTAAAATTAAAGGCATTAACTATTCAATTAGTTCAGCTTGTGCAACGTCATCACATTGTATTGGAGCTGCATTAGAGCAAATCCAACTTGGCAAACAAGATATTGTTTTTGCTGGTGGCGGTGAAGAAGTTGATTGGACATTAGCGGGTATGTTTGACGCTATGGGTGCATTATCAACTAAATACAATGATACGCCTGAATTAGCATCTCGTACTTACGATGCTGACCGTGATGGATTCGTGATCTCAGGCGGCGGCGGTATGGTTGTTGTTGAAGAATATGAGCATGCGGTTGCTCGTGGCGCAAAAATCTATGCTGAAATAGTAGGTTACGGTGCAACGTCTGATGGTTTTGATATGGTTGCGCCATCTGGTGAAGGTGCTGAGCGTTGTATGAGAATGGCGCTTGAAACTGTTAAAGGTCCAGTTGATTACTTAAACACTCATGGTACAAGTACACCAGTGGGGGATGTTAAAGAGTTAGGCGCTATTCAAAACGTATTTGGTGGTAATTCACCAATGATCAGTGCGACTAAGGCAATGACAGGTCATGCACTTGGTGCAGCTGGCGTTCATGAAGCAATCTACAGCTTATTAATGATGGAAAACAAATTTGTAGCCCCATCTATTAATATTTCAAATTTAGATGAACAAGCCGAAGGTTTGAACATTATTACGACTGCCACTGATGCAGACATTACAACTGCAATGTCTAATAGCTTTGGTTTTGGTGGTACAAATGCGACGTTAGTATTCCAAAAAGTTTAAAGAGTACATAAGGTTCTAATTTGAGCGAGCTCAATTATAGAAATATGAATTAAATAAATTGAAATTTATTTGGTTCTTAAAAACCTGAAATATCGTATGATGTTTCAGGTTTTTTTATAGCTTTGAAAAAGATGTGCAATGAACATATTTATAGATGAAAACATTCCTTACGCTGACGACTTTTTTTCAGATATTGGTGAGATAACTCGCTTTGCTGGACGCGAGCTAACCGCAGAGCAAATGACTACCGCGGATATTCTTTTAGTGCGCTCCATCACTAAGGTCAATCAGGCATTATTGTCAAAAGCGGATAAGTTATCTTTTGTTGGTACGGCAACCATAGGTGAAGATCATATAGATAAAACCTTGTTGGCAAACAAAAACGTTACATTTACCTCCGCTCCCGGCTGTAATGCAATATCCGTTGCTGAATATGTTATCTCATCTTTGTATGTATTAGCTGAAAAATATCATTTTGATTTACTAACTAAAACAGTCGCTATTATAGGTGTTGGCAATATTGGTAAATCGCTACAGAAAAAGTTAATGGCATTAGACATTAACTTAATATTATGTGATCCAGTCAGAGAACAAACGGAAGATGGGTTTGTCTCGTTAGATCACGCGTTAACGCATGCCGACGTTGTCACTTTTCATACCCCGTTAACCGCAAGCGGCAACCACCCAAGTTTTCATTTATTAAATGAGGATAATATTCAGTTACTAAAACAAGACGTTTGTTTAATAAATGCGAGCCGTGGTGAAGTAATTGATAACCAAGCTTTGCTAAATGAAATACATCGCCGTGATAAAAACCAAGAGTTAACCATTAAGCTGGTATTAGACGTATGGGAGAATGAACCTAACCCGCTATTAGAACTTATTGAATATACTGATATCGCAAGTGCCCATATTGCAGGGTACAGCTTAGAAGGCAAAGCTCGTGGCACAGAAATGCTATATCAAGCTGTGTGTCAGCACTTGGGTTTACCTATTGTTAAAAAATTGGATGAGCTATTACCAATACCAAGCGTTACTAAGCTTGTATTAAATAACCAAGAACAAGAGGTGAATCAATTAAAACAAGTGGTTCATTTGGTTTACGATCCAAGGCGAGATGATGCTTTATTTAGAAATTTATTAGCGGTAAAAGGCTTTGATTGGTTACGCAAAAATTATCCGATTAGACGCGAATGGTCATCGTTGAAATTAGAACGTATATCTAATAATGAAAAAGGTTTAAATTTTTTACAAATAGGGTTTGACGTTTAGACGTCTAGACGGTAGTTTTAATAAAAATTACTAATCAATAAAATAAATGTTTATGGCCCGTTTAACTTAAGTAAGTAACTATCTAAGTTATTAACTTAAGTTAAACGGGGATAAACATCATTCAACAGCAGAGTATTAAAATGTCAGAACAAAAATATAATGTCGCAATATTAGGTGCCACTGGACTAGTTGGTCAAAACCTAATAGAAATTTTAGAACAAAGAAATTTCCCAGTAGGGGAATTGTTTCCTTTAGCTAGCGCTCGTTCAGCCGGTTCGACTATTAAGTTTAAGGGTAAAGACGTTGAAGTATTAAATGTTGATGATTTTGACTGGACTAAAGCCCACATAGGATTGTTTTCTGCTGGTGGTGATGTTTCAGCTAAGTATGCGCCAATTGCTGCTGAGCAAGGCTGTGTCGTTATTGATAACACATCACACTTCCGTTATGAACCTGATATTCCTCTTGTTATTCCAGAAGTGAACCCACAAGCGGTTGCTGATTTTAGAAATAGAAATATTATTGCAAACCCTAACTGTTCTACTATTCAAATGTTAGTAGCGTTAAAACCAATTCATGACGCGTACGGCATTGACCGTATTAATGTTTGTACTTACCAGTCAGTAAGTGGCGCTGGCAAGTCAGCAGTAGATGAATTAGTTGGGCAAACGGCACAGTTAATGAATGGCCGTCCAGTTGAGTCAAAAATCTTTCCAATGCAAATGGCATTTAACGTTATTCCTCAAATTGATGTGTTTGAAGATAACGGCTACACCAAAGAAGAAATGAAAATGGTGTGGGAAACTCATAAAATATTTGGCGATGACTCTATTGGCGTTAACCCAACGGCAGTTCGTGTGCCTGTGTTTTACGGTCACGCCGAAGCAATTCATTTAGAATTACGTCAACCGGTTACCGCTGACGATATAAAAAATGTGCTTGAGCAAGCACCAGGTGTAACTTTAATGCCTGATAGTACTGATTATCCAACACAAGTTACACATGCCAGTGGTCAAGATACGACGTTTGTTGGTCGTGTTCGTGAAGATATTTCACACCCAAATGGAATTAATTTATGGGTTGTAGCGGACAATATACGTAAAGGTGCGGCAACAAATAGTATCCAAATAGCAGAAGTACTTATTGCTGATTATCTATAATTTACATTAATATAAAAAAGGCCTCTTTAATAAAACTAAAGAGGCTTTTTTTTTGGTCGATATAGTGTGTGTTACTCTTACTTTTTGTTGCCTAGGTAGATGTAGTTAAGAGGGGAGCTGGATGCAGAAGCTTTGCTGAACATTGATTTAGCTCATTAGACCTGAAGATTAACGCTACGAACAAAAAGCTTTGGATTCAAACAATTCATATTTAAAGAGCAACAGATTCTATGTTCGAAATAAAGTATTTTTAAGCTAAATTGATAGATAGTGAGTTTTATTTTGAATAAAACTGGTATGTGCTTTGCTTTGAAATTGTAATAGTGTTTAAATTTACTTGTATTTTGATCTATCGAGTGCTGTAATTTTTATTGTAACTCGATAATTCGTCTATCATTTTTGTAAAATATTTTGGAAGTTAGTTAATGCGATTATGCCTTAAAGTCCTTATTGTTCTTATAGTTACTAGTATTTTTACTGGTCAAACTTTTGCTAAATCTGAGTCAAAATTAAGAGGCCCTAAAGGCGTTGACTATGGCGAAATTGGGGTTCAGTACGGCCCAACGTCTGAAAAAGATACAATTTGGAAACTAGCCAATAAGTTCCGCTTTAAAAATGACGTTACCGTCAACCAAGTAATGATCGCTATTTTAAGAAAAAACCCTAGAGCCTTTGAGTTTGAAAATTTGAATGGCCTTTACGATGGCGTATTTCTTGATATCCCAAGCCATCGTGAAGTAAAAGCTATCGATCCTAATTATGCAAAACGCAGAGTTGATGCTGATAGTGAACTTTGGGCGGCAAGAATGAACGGTACATTTACCGCAGGCCAACAAGAAAGACTATTGAGTCCAATAGAAGACGCTAAACAGCAAGATTTAAAACAGGCTAAAGACGAATTATCCGAAAAAATTAAAGAAGCCAGTGTTGAGCAAGCGGTAAAGTTTGATAATTTACAGCAAAAATTCTCAACCTCAGTAAAAACAATTGAAAACGTTTTAGAAGAAAGCCAAACCAATCAAGACAAGTTAACCGTACTAGGTGACAAGATAGGTTTGTTAGAGCAAGACCTAAGTGCAGAAATAGAACACAGACAATTATTAACTGACCAGTTAAATAAAATTATTAATATGACACAAACTCAACTTGAAATGGCCCAAGCAAGAGAGTTTGAAGATAGTCAATCTTTAGGTAACCAACTCGCTAATTTCTTCAAGACAACCTTAGGCATGATAATGCTATCAGTAATACCTGCATTATTAGTTTTATTTGGTGCCATGTATTACTTACGTAAGAAAGATGAGAAGAAAAATGCAGACAGTGAATTATTAGATCAGCCATCAATACTTAATCAAGACTTCTCATCTTCACCGAGTACAGATGATTACTCGACAGACTCAATGGGGGATTTAAATGATGCCTTGTCTGATTTAGATATGAGTGACTCGTTAGATGACTCAATTGAATTAGATGATGATCTTGATTTACTAGACGACTCTTTTGAAGATGACGATTTATTATCAGCTGACGATGACGATGTTTTGTTGGACGATGATTTAAATAGTGAGGGCCTGGCTGAGAGTGATTTAGACGAATTGTTAAGTGAAGATCTCATTCCAGATGAAAGTACAGGTGACGAAGACGGTTTCGATGTTGATAATGTACTAGATGCGGGTGATATCGAAGAACTCTTAGATGAGGATGATGTTTCTGAATCTGATGGAGACGACGTTGACGAAATTGAAATAGATGAAACTGAAATTGATGAAGATGAAGTTTTAGACACTAGCGTAGATGATGTTGATGCGATCATGGATGAACTTGGCATCAATACAAATGACGATGATGAATTAGATTTTGATGAAGACGAAGATGAATTTGATATAGATAATGTATTGGATGAAGAACTTTCTGAAACAGATGACGAATTTGATATAGATAATGTATTGGATGAAGAGCTTCCTGAAACAGAAGACGAATTTGATATAGATAATGTATTAGATGAAGAAGCCTCTGAAGCTGATGTTGATGATATATCAGCCGAGATTGATCCTGATGACTTAATCGAAGAAGACGATGAATTTGATATAGACAATTTACTCGACGAGGAATTGTCAGAAGATGACATTGAATTAGCTGGATCAGACGAAGATGCTGGATCAGACGAAGACGCTAGCTCAGACGAAGACGCTGGCTCAGACGAAGATGCTAGCTCAGACGAAGACGCTGGATCAGACGAAGATGCTGGATCAGACGAAGATGCTGGATCAGACGAAGACGCTGGCTCAGACGAAGACGCTAGCTCAGACGAAGACGCTGGCTCAGACGAAGACGCTGGCTCAGACGAAGACGCTGGATCAGACGAAGACGCTGGATCAGACGAAGACATTGAAGGTAATGTTGAGTCTGCAGCGGTAGATTTAAATGAATCTGAGCAAGAGAGTGACTTGCCTGAGCAAGATCTTGAAGCAAGTTTAGAGCTGGATTCATACCCAGAATTAAACTTGGATGAGGCTGAAGAAACTGAATTAGATACTGAAGTTGAGGATGAACAACTTGACTCTGAATTAGATGAACTAGATCTAGACGAGTTGGATTCTAATTCTGAATTTGACGAAGATGAAGATAATGAAATTTCAATTGATGACTTGGGTGATGAGTTAGATACAGACGTTAGTTCTGATATAGAAACTGATGATGACAAAAGAGCATTGGAAGATGTTTACCCAGATTTAGAGCTAGGTGGATCTGAATTGGATGACGAGCTCGTATCAAACGATGCTGATAATGTTGTTATTGATGAGCTTGGTGATGATTTAAGTGTTGGTACAGATGAAATTAATAGTGAAGACCCTGAGCTAGAACAAGACGAAACCAATGAAGATTCGGCAGAGATGGATATTAATTCTCTGGTAAGTGAATCAGATGAATCAGCGGAAGAACTATTAACCGATGAAGACTTAATAAGTAATAGTTTTGATGAAACAGACATTAATGATTTATTAGAAGATGATAATAATACCGTAGAAACTGACAACGAGTTAGAGCCAGAGGTTGAACTTGAGCCAGAGGTTGAACTTGAGCCAGACGTTGAACTTGACGTAAAAAATGACGTTGAAGCTGAACTTGATGTGGAATCTGATGACGATATTGAATTTGATGCAGACCCAGAAACTGAGCTTGACCCTGATGTTGAGCCAAGTGATGAAGAAATTGATATTGATGAATTAGAGAACTCGGATTTTGATCAATTATTATCAGAGTTATCGGAAACTGAGGAAGAGTCAGCCAATAGCAGTGAAGAAGAAAATGTTGAGCTTGATAATTCAGATGTTGACTCAGAACAAAACAATGATGATATAGCAGATGTTAATGCTCAAAAAGATTATGTCAAAGTTGATACGTTAATGAATGAACTTGATGATCTTGATGAACCTGACATTTCTGATGATTTAGATGTTGATGTAGGTCTAGATGATTTTGATGAGCTTGATGATGAACGTGGTTCTGTAGACGTTGATAAAGACTTAGGTGGCTATGGTTCTAACCTTGATATTATCAGAACTTATATTGATATGGACGATGAAGAAAGTGCTCGTACGGCTATTTCAGAGATACTAGAAGGTGATAATGAGCAAGCTAAAATGGAAGCGCAAGAATTATTAAAAGAGTTAGATAAAGAATAAAGCTTTGTTTAACTCAGTTAGTTTTTTATAATCAATGATTATTTAAAAATAATAGATTAGTTTTATGCGAATAGCACTAGGTGTGGAATACGACGGAGCCCAATTTTATGGTTGGCAACGTCAGCGGGATGTTACTACCGTTCAAGAAGAGTTAGAAAAGGCGCTTTCAAAAATAGCCAATCATCCAGTATCTGTATTTTGTGCAGGTCGCACTGACGCAGGTGTTCATGGAACAGGCCAAGTTGTTCATTTTGATACTGACTCAATCAGAGCCGATCGAGGATGGACTTTAGGTGTTAATACAATCTTACCAGATTCTGTCGCTGTTACATGGGTGAAACATGTCCCAGACGACTTTCATGCTCGTTTTTCGGCAACAGCCAGACGATACCGTTTTATAATCAGCAATTCTAAATTAAGGCCGGCGATACTTAATACCGGTTTAAGCCATTATTATTGTGATTTAGATGTAGATAAAATGCATCAAGCTGCACAATGTTTAATTGGGCAAAACGATTTTAGTTCTTTTAGGGCAGCTCATTGCCAAGCTAATACACCAAATAGGTTTATGCATTTTATAAATGTTCATCGCTTTAATCACTTTATCGTTATAGATATTCAAGCAAATGCATTTTTACATCATATGGTTCGTAATATTGCAGGCAGTTTAATTGCCATAGGTCGTGGTGATAAACCAATAGAATGGATGGCAGAGTTATTAGCTAAAAAAGATAGAACTTTAGCTGGGGAAACGGCTAAACCAAATGGACTTTATTTGGTAAAAGTTGATTATCCAGAAGAATTTGGCTTACCAAATCAACACCTTGGTCCTTTGTTTATCCCTGATTAAGTAGTCTTTGCCACTAATAAGACCAGTTTATTGATTTTTTTATTGTTACATTGTGGTTTAATAGCGTTAATTCTCATGCTTAGTACACATTTTATGTCTAAGTTTTTTTGATTTTTTTTAGGGTAGTAACGACATGAGTTGGATAGAAAAAATTCTTCCAAAAACAAATACATCGACCAAACGTAATATTCCAGAAGGCGTTTGGACTAAATGTACTAGCTGTGAATCTATTTTGTATAAAATTGATTTAGAAAAAGAACAAGGCGTTTGTCCTAAATGTGATCATCACATGCGTTTGTCCGGACGTAAACGTCTCGATTTATTTTTAGATACTGGCGAAAAAATAGAAATAGCAGCTGATTTAGAACCACAAGACGTATTAAAGTTTAAAGATACCAAACGTTATAAAGACCGGATTGTTGCTGCACAAAAACAAACTAATGAAAAAGATGCAATGATAGTAATGAAAGGACGTGTTAAAGGCATTCCTTGTGTTGCAGCTGCATTTGAATTTTCATTTATGGGTGGCTCAATGGCTACCGTTGTTGGTGAAAAGTTTGTTCAAGCGGTGAACGTTTGTATTAAAGAAAATATACCGTTTATTTGTTTCTCGGCCTCTGGCGGCGCTCGTATGCAAGAAGCATTATTCTCATTAATGCAAATGGCAAAAACCAGTGCGGCATTAGCTAAGTTAAGCGAAAAAGGTCTTCCGTTTATTTCGGTATTAACTGACCCAACTATGGGCGGTGTGTCAGCCAGTTTAGCTATGTTAGGCGATATTAATATTGGTGAGCCAAAAGCCTTAATCGGTTTTGCTGGTCCTCGTGTTATTGAGCAGACTGTACGTGAAAAACTACCTGAAGGTTTCCAACGTAGTGAGTTTTTAATAGAACACGGTGCGATAGATATGATTGTAGATCGCAGAGAAATGCGAAATACAGTGGCGCGTTTATTTGCAAAAATGTGTAAACTACCATCATTGGAAAAAGAACACAGAACTGTATAAATGTCAGAACAATGTATTTTTAAAAGCCAATCTCTTTCAGATTGGCTTTTTTATTTGGAATCCCAACACAATAAAGAAATAGATCTTGGCTTAGAGCGAGTCTTAACTGTGGCTGAAAATGCTAGCGTGAAGGACTTACATGCAGGCAAGGTGGTATTAGTTGCCGGAACTAATGGTAAAGGCACAACTATCCGCTTTATGGAACAGTATCTGTTAGGCTTAGGCAAAACGGTAGGTGTTTACAGCTCTCCCCACATGTTCGAGTATAACGAACGTGTTCGTATAAATGGCAGCTCTGCATCAGATCAAGATTTAATCGACTCATTTTCTTTTATTGAACAACACCGTAAAGGGACAAGTTTAAGTTATTTTGAGTTTGGTACATTAGCTGGTTTTAAATTATTGCAGAGTAAGCAACTCGATTATGTATTAGTAGAAGTTGGCTTAGGTGGTCGTTTAGACGCTACTAATATTTTAGAACATGACGTCTCTGTGGTGACCTCAATTGGCTTGGATCATATCGATTGGCTTGGGGATACCATTGAAAAAATAGGGTTTGAAAAAGCGGGTGTTTTTCGCAAAGACAAGCCAGCAGTCGTTGGTGAGCCTAAGCATATAGAGTCTATTGCTCAGCAAGCTAAAAATCATCAGGTGTCTGAGTTTGTGCAATTTGGCCAAGATTATTCATTTGAGCTAAATACGTCATTATTAGAAAATACGTGGGATTTTGTTTATGATGATATCCGATTCAATAAATTACCTAATGTTTTGATCCCAAAACAAAATATTTGTACTTCTTTAGTTACCTTAATAAAATTAGGTGTTACTTTAGAACAAGGTAATATTGAACAAACGTTATCGCAATTGTCTTTACCTGGTCGAATGCAAATAGTTTCCACAGAACCATTGCAAATGGTTGACGTTGCACATAATCCACATGCAGTGGAGTATTTGCGTTCTATGGTATTGGCTGACAATCAATTAAAGTCAGTATCCAGCGTGACTGCGGTTATCGCCATGATGAAAGATAAAGACATTAAACAAACACTATCGTTAATGATTGATGTTGTTGATGAGTGGGTTCTCGGCGACTTAGTCGGTAATCCCAGAGCAGCAAAAAAAGAAGACATTTCTGAGATCCTAAAGAGTTTGGGACAAAATAATGTCACTATGTTACCTAGCGTAAAACTTGCTTGGCTGTATGCCAATGAAAATCAAAACAAAGATAGTCTTTTACTTGGCTTCGGATCGTTCTACACTGTCGCCGAGATTCTAAATAAGGAAGAGGATTAGTATGACGAATTTAATTAAACAACGTATTGTTGGTTTGTTACTGGTGTTAATCGCCGGTATTGTGTTTTTACCGGACTTATTGGACGGGGAAAAACAACAAACAAAAGAAGAGTTTAAAAAAATTCCAATTCGTCCTGAAGTTGAAGAGTCTCCAATTGTTAGTGACTTCCCGACGGAAGAAGTATTAAACGCAATAAAAAAAGCACCTCAAGTTATTGAAATTAAAGCTGATGATGAAACAGAGAAAGATGTTGCTGACGCTAAATCGATAGAATCCAAACCGGTAGAAGATAAAAAAACTAAAACGGTAGTGACTAAAGTTGTCCCAGTAAAACCTATTATTGAAGTTAAGCCTGTAAAAGCTGACTTTAAAAAAGATGCATGGATATTACAGTTAGGTAGCTTTAAGCATAAAGGCAATGTAGACGCTCTAGAAAAACGTTTAAAGAAAGCTGGCTTTAAAGTGTTTATTAGACCGATAGAAACTAAGTCAGGTATATTGTCTAAAGTTTTTGTAGGACCTGAGTTAGAGCGTAAAGATTTGGAAGAAGCACAAAAGACTTTAAAAGAGTTAACCGGATTAAACGGTACAATAACAAAATTTGTTCCTATAAATTAGTAGTCTCTTGTTACTTAGTCTGTTAGAATTTGCGCCGAATTTTAGCCACCATTTTATAAGTTTATAAGTCAATATGGTTTGGATTGATTACGCTATTTTAGCAATCATAGTAATATCTGCGCTGGTGAGTTTAACCCGTGGATTCATAAAAGAGGCTGTGTCTCTTGCTATATGGATCACTGGTTTTTTTATTGCCAGCCGATTTTACGCCGACCTCGCAATTTACCTCACCGGTATAGAAAAAGACTTATTAAGAAATGGCGCCGCCATCACCATCTTATTTGTTGTCACCTTGATCTTAGGGGCATTCATCAATCACCTTCTTTCCGAAATAGTCCATTACACTGGTTTATCTGGCACTGATAAAATGTTGGGTATGGTTTTTGGCGCATTACGTGGTGTGCTCATTGTAGCAGCAGTATTATTATTTTTAGACACTATGACGCCGTCGAGTAGCGCGTCCTGGTGGGAAGCATCTATTCTCATTCCAGAATTTAGATTCATAGTTGAATGGTTTTTTGAATTATTAAAAGAAAACTCTAGTTTACTTTCTACACAAAATTGATGGAGAGCTGATCATGTGTGGTATCGTCGGTATCGTTGGTAAATCGCCTGTTAATCAAATTATTTATGATGGGTTAACTGTTTTACAACATCGTGGTCAGGATGCCGCGGGAATAGTCACTATAGATGACGGAAAGTTCAGATTACGTAAAGCCAATGGCTTTGTACGTGATGTGTTCCAAGAACGTCATATGCAGCGCCTAGAAGGGAATATGGGAATAGGGCATGTTCGTTACCCTACAGCTGGTAGCTCTAGCTCCGCTGAAGCCCAACCATTCTATGTAAACTCACCTTATGGTATTGCCTTGGCTCACAATGGCAACCTAACCAATGCAAACGAATTAAGAGAAAGTCTTTTTAAAGTTGCTCGTCGTCATATCAATACAACTTCTGATTCTGAGCTACTGTTAAA
Organism: uncultured Psychrosphaera sp.; assembly: GCF_947500655.1. Lineage (GTDB taxonomy): Bacteria > Pseudomonadota > Gammaproteobacteria > Enterobacterales > Alteromonadaceae > Psychrosphaera. Next base: position 72,271 of record NZ_CANMSK010000015.1, read on the forward strand.
CGTATTAGCACATGAATTATGCGAATCAAAAATTATGGAATTATCGGTATCAGATGTATTTGATGCCGTTACGCGCGTTCATAAGCAAATTCGTGGTGCATACGCTGTTGTATCTGTGATCATCGGTCATGGTTTACTAGCGTTTAGAGATCCAAACGGTATTCGTCCTTTAGTGCTTGGTCAGCGTGAAACTGAGCAAGGCGTTGAATATATGGTTGCTTCAGAAAGTGTGGCGCTGGATATAGACGGCTTTAAATTAGTTAGAGATGTGGCACCTGGTGAAGCGATTTATATTACAGAAGCTGGTGAGTTACACACTCAGCAATGTTTCGAAGGTGCCAAGTGCGTACCTTGTATTTTTGAATACGTTTACTTTGCACGTCCAGACTCAACATTAAACGATATCTCTGTTTATGGCTCACGCGTAAGAATGGGCGAACAGCTTGGCCTTAAAATTAAGCGCGAATGGGCTGACTTAGACATAGATGTTGTCATACCTGTACCAGAAACAAGTTGTGATATCGCACTTGAAATTGCCAATGAGTTAGAACTTCCATACCGTCAAGGTTTTGTAAAAAACCGATATGTTGGTCGTACTTTCATTATGCCAGGACAAGCACAACGTAAAAAATCAGTGCGTCGTAAACTAAATGCCATTGAAGTTGAATTCAAAGGTAAGAATGTGTTGTTAGTTGATGACTCTGTTGTGCGTGGTACAACGTCTGAACAGATAATTCAAATGGCCAGAGATGCAGGTGCTAATAAAGTATACTTCGCCTCAGCTGCGCCAGAGATTCGTTTCCCAAATGTATACGGCATAGATATGCCTTCTGTTAATGAGCTTATTGCCCATGGACGTGAAGTGGATGAAATTGCTGAAATGATTGGCGCAGACGAATTAATATTCCAGTCGTTAGATGACTTAATTGTTGCGGTTAAAGGTGATAACAAAGCATTAACGCAATTTGAAACTTCAGTATTTGATGGCAACTATATAACTAACGATATAGACCAAGCATACTTAGAGTCTCTTGAATCTACTCGTAAAGACAATGCAAACAAATCTAAGTCATTACCATTAGAAACGGGATTAGAATTACATAACGACGAATAATGTCGTATTCCATGTAATTGTTATCTTGCGTTAAATTAGAAAATAAAGAAAAGGCTGTTTTATACAGCCTTTTTTGTTTTTTTAAATTGAAAAAAAATAGCAACTTTCCCACGGTTACTAACCATTAATCACTAAAAAAAGAACACTAAAAAGCCAGTTGTAAAAACTGGCTTGCTATTAATACAATTATTACTGTGTTAGTGAAAACTAACTATGAAACTTTTCACAAGCTTCTAACGTATTCTCTACTAAAGAGGCGACTGTCATTGGCCCAACACCACCTGGAACTGGTGTTATCCAACGAGCGCGGTCTTTTGCCACATCAAATTGTACGTCACCAACTAATTTGCCACTGCTTAAGCGGTTAATACCTACATCAATTACAATTGAATCTTCTTTTATCCAATGACCTGGAATAAATTCAGGCTTTCCAACGGCAACCACTAAGATATCAGCACGTTTTACTTGTTGCTCTAAGTCTTTAGTGAATTTATGACAAACTGTTGTTGTACAACCAGCTAATAACAATTCTAAAGACATAGGGCGGCCAACAATATTGGATGCACCAACAACAACCGCATTCATACCCTTAAGGTTTAATTGGGTGTTATCTAATAAGGTCATAATACCTTTTGGTGTGCATGGGCGTAGAGCTGGCATTCTTTGAGCTAGACGACCAATGTTGTAAGGATGAAAACCATCTACGTCTTTATGCGGATGAATCTGTTCTAATATTTTTTCAGCGTTTAATCCATGAGGTAATGGTAATTGAACCAAAATCCCATCAATTTCTTTATCGTTGTTTAACTCATTAACCAAGTCCAATAACTCTTGTTCAGTTGTGGTGTCTGGTAAATCATAAGAACGAGAAAGAAAACCAACTTCATCACAGGCTTTTTTCTTATTACCCACATAAACTTGAGAGGCAGGATCATGTCCTACTAATACAACGGCAAGACCAGGTGGACGTCTTCCTGCTTGAACTCGTGCGCTAACACCAGTTTTTACTTTATCTCTCACTGTTTGTGCGATGGCTTTGCCATCAATTAATTTTGCCGTCATAAATAACTCATAAATAGATAACCGGGAGTAGGGCAATTGTAACTTCTTTCATAAAAGTTAGCATGACCTTTTTATAGCTAAACAAAGAAAAGCTAAGACAAATTTAGATTTTTAATTAATTTTGTTTAACAAAAAGACAATGATTGAATGTTTTATATTCTTTTGCTGTAAAAAGCAGCAGTCGATAAAAATCTTTAAAAAAAGGTTTGACTGCAAATCGGGATATCCGTATTATGCCGCCCTGTCGAGAGGTAGTAAGTTCTCAAAAACAAAGTCGGTGTTTAGCGCAGCTTGGTAGCGCACTTCGTTTGGGTCGAAGGGGTCGAAGGTTCGAATCCTTCAACACCGACCATTTTGATTTTGAGTATACCCCGTAGGTTATGCGCCCGTAGCTCAGCTGGATAGAGCAACGCCCTTCTAAGGCGTCGGTCGTAGGTTCGAATCCTACCGGGTGCACCATTCCTAACTTGACATGTAAAATGTGGTGATTGTAGCTCAGTTGGTAGAGCCCCGGATTGTGATTCCGGTTGTCGTGGGTTCGAGCCCCATCAGTCACCCCAATCTTTTCTGCGGAAGTGGCGGAATTGGTAGACGCGCTGGATTTAGGTTCCAGTATCGCAAGGTGTGAGAGTTCAAGTCTCTCTTTCCGCACCAGTTTTTTTAAGTATTGTCGGTGTTTAGCGCAGCTTGGTAGCGCACTTCGTTTGGGTCGAAGGGGTCGAAGGTTCGAATCCTTCAACACCGACCATCTTAAAAAAATTATAGAAATATCCCCCCTTTGTAATTCATTTTGTATAAAATTTCATTAAATCTAACTGTTTGCTTATTAATTAAGCCAAAAACAGTTGTTTAACATGTCTTTTTTAAAAAGACATGGCTATAATACGCCGTTATTTTATGAACATGAATTGAGCCGTTAATAATAAATAAATACCCTAGGTATATTTTAGAACTGGCCATAGATTAATTAATTGAGGTAGAAAATGCAGGTTTCTTTAGAAACGACTCAAGGTTTAGAACGCCGTATTACAATTACAGTACCTTCAGAAAAAATTGAAGATGCAGTAAAAAAACGTTTACGTGAAGTAAGTAAAACAACTCGTATCGACGGTTTCCGTAAAGGTAAAGTTCCAGCGTCAGTTGTTGAAAAACGTTTTGGTCAGTCAGTATTCTCTGAAGTTGCACAAGAAGAAATGCAACAGAATTATATTCAGGCAATCATTCAAGAGAAAGTAAACCCAGCGGGTGCACCTTTCTTTGAACCAAAGACGTTAGTTCGCGGTCAAGATTTAGTATTTGTAGCAACGTTTGAAATATTCCCTGAAGTGTCAGTAAACAAAGTTGAAGACATTAAAGTAGAACGTCCAGTTGCTGAAGTAACAGATAAAGATTTAGAAAACATGATGGAAACGTTGCGTAAGCAACAAGCAACTTGGGCTGAAAAGAAAGTTCAAGCTAAAGAAGGCCATCGTGTAAACATTGATTTTGTTGGTAAAATTGATGGCGAGATTTTTGAAGGCGGAAAAGCTGAAGGTTTTGATTTAGAACTTGGCGCGGGTCGTATGATCCCAGGTTTTGAAGACGGATTAATCGGCAAGAAAGCCGCTAAGAAATCTTTCCCAATTAGCGTTACATTCCCAGCTGATTACCATTCAGAAGCATTGAAAGGTAAAGAAGCTGAATTTGAAATCACTATCAATAAAGTTGAAGTTCAAGAGCTTCCTGAATTAAATGACGAATTCGTTGTTAAATTCGGAATAACTGAAGGCGGTGTTGACGCACTTAAAGCTGAAGTTAAAAACAATATGACTCGTGAACTTGGTCAACAGCTTAAAGCTAAAGTTAAAGAGCAAGTGATTAAAGGTTTGTTAGAAGCTAACGAACTTGACGTTCCTAAAGCACTTATCGACCAAGAAGTAACTAATCTTCGTCAACAAGCTATGCAACGTTTTGGCGGTCAAGTTGACCAAGCTAACATGCCAGATCTTCCAGCTGAGTTGTTTGAACAACAAGCTAAAGATCGTGTTCGCACAGGTTTATTATTAGGTGAATTTATTCGCTCTAATGAAATCAAAGCTGACGATGCTAAAGTTAAAGAAATTATTGAAACTCAAGCTTCTGCATATGAAGATCCAACAGAAGTTATTGAACATTATTACAATAATGAGAAATTACTTGAGAATATCCGTAACTTAGCAACAGAAGATCAAGCAATTGAAATGATCATCGAAAAAGCAAAAGTGACTGATAAAACATTAAGCTTTGATGAATTAATGAACCCTCAAGCAGCTTAATATTAAATCCCAATTGACTTAGGGGTTGAAGACAGATTTAATGGCTCGATATATATTATCGAGCCATTTTTGTTTTTAAAGGAAATTAATATGAATAACCACACAAATAATGTGGCAGGCGGAGTGAATACCGACTTATTAAATGCGTTAGTACCTATGGTTGTTGAACAAACAGCAAAAGGTGAGCGTTCGTACGATATTTTTTCACGTCTTTTAAAAGAGCGAGTTATCTTTTTAACTGGGCAAGTTGAAGACCATATGGCCAACTTAATTTGCGCGCAGTTATTATTTTTAGAATCAGAAAACCCTGAAAAAGATATTTCTATTTATATTAATTCACCAGGTGGTTCTGTTACTGCTGGTATGTCAATATATGACACAATGAATTTTATAAAACCAGACATAGCAACGGTATGTATGGGACAAGCGGCTAGCATGGGTGCATTCTTATTATCAGGTGGAACTAAAGGCAAGCGTTCATGCTTACCAAATTCACGTGTGATGATCCATCAACCTTTAGGTGGATTTCAAGGCCAAGCGTCTGATTTTGAAATACATGCTAAAGAAATCCTGTCTATTAAAGAGAAGTTAAATCGATTAATGGCAGATCATACGGGTCAACCATATGAAAAATTATGTGTTGATACAGACCGTGATAACTTCTTAACAGCCGAAATGGCAGTTGAGTATGGTTTAGTAGATTCTATTTTATCTAATAGATAAACTAAATAAGTTACGTTTTTAACCGATACAATATTATATTGATTAAGCTGCCTTAAATTAAGGCTGTTATTTAGCAAAGTGAGGTGACGTTATGTCAGAACCGACAGATAACGACAATAAATTACTGTATTGTTCATTTTGCGGTAAGAGTCAGCATGAAGTAAGAAAACTAATTGCTGGACCTTCTGTTTATGTATGTGATGAATGTGTAGATTTATGCAACGATATTATCCGTGAAGAGATAAAAGATATATCTCCGAAAGATGATGGCTCGTCATTACCAACACCAATGGATATACGTAATCATTTAGATGATTACGTGATTGGTCAGCAGCATGCAAAAAAGGTGCTTTCAGTAGCGGTGTATAACCACTACAAACGCCTTAAAAATATGAATACAGATATGAAAGTCGAATTAGGTAAGAGTAATATCTTACTAATTGGCCCAACTGGTAGTGGTAAAACATTATTGGCTGAAACATTAGCGCGTCTATTAGATGTGCCATTTACTATGGCGGATGCGACCACATTAACCGAAGCTGGTTATGTTGGTGAAGATGTTGAAAATATTATTCAAAAATTACTACAAAAATGCGACTACGATGTAGAGAAAGCGCAACGTGGTATTGTTTACATCGATGAAATTGACAAAATATCTCGTAAGTCAGATAACCCGTCAATCACTCGTGATGTTTCTGGTGAAGGTGTACAACAAGCGTTACTTAAATTAATTGAAGGTACGGTTGCTTCTATTCCTCCTCAAGGTGGACGTAAACACCCACAGCAAGAGTTCTTACAAGTAGATACTTCTAAGATACTGTTTATTTGTGGTGGTGCATTTGCTGGTTTAGACAAAGTTGTTGAAGCTCGTTCAGAAACCGGAACAGCAATTGGTTTTGGCGCGGAAGTTAAATCTTCAGAAAACAAAAAAACCTTGTCTGATCATTTTCAAAATGTAGAGCCAGAAGATTTAGTTAAATACGGTTTAATTCCAGAGTTTATTGGTCGTCTACCAGTTGTAGCGACATTGACGGAATTAGATTTAGATGCATTGGTTCAGATTTTAAGTGAGCCTAAAAATGCATTAACTAAACAATATGGCGCTTTATTTGAATTAGAAGGGGTAGAGTTAGAGTTTAGAGAAGACGCACTTCAGTCTATTGCTAAAAAAGCGATGGACAGAAAAACAGGTGCTCGTGGACTTCGCTCTATCATCGAAGCTGTATTGCTCGATACCATGTTTGAATTGCCATCTTTAGAGAACGTTTCTAAGGTTGTCGTTGATGGTTCAGCAATCGATGGTGAATCTGCTCCAATTTTAATTTATGACAATGCGCAATCAAAAGCCGCACAAGAATAATTAAAATATGATAAAAAAGGAGTCAATAGACTCCTTTTTTGTTTTGAGCAATTGAACTTTACAATACTCTCCCCATATACTTAAAAACAGTGATTAAAAATCTAGAGAATTTAACGATATGACGCAAGACGCAGCAACTTCAAATATCCCCGTTTTAGCCTTAAGGGACGTTGTGGTATATCCGCACATGGTAATTCCACTTTTTGTTGGCCGAGAAAAATCCATTACTTGTTTAGAGCAAGCTATGGAAAAAGATAAAAAAATATTCTTAGTCGCTCAACAAGATCCAACAAACGATGATCCTAAAGTTGAGGACATGTTTAAAGTTGGAACCATTGCGACAATATTGCAGTTGTTGAAATTACCAGATGGCACAGTAAAAGTGTTAGTTGAAGGTACTGAGCGTGCAAAAATTGTTGAATTTACTGAAATTGAAGAATTCTTTGAAGCTAATATTGAAGTTATTAAACCTATCGTTGGCGATGAAAAAGAACAAGAAGTTCTAATTCGTTCTGCCATTAGCCAGTTTGAAGGTTATATCAAATTAAATAAAAAGATCCCACCAGAGGTATTAACCTCAGTAACTGGGATTGATGATGCTGACCGTCTTGCTGATACTATGGCTTCTCATATGCCATTAAAAGTTGAAGAAAAACAAAAAGCATTAGAAATTGAAGACGTTCGTGAACGTGTCGAATATTTAATGGCGCTAATGGAAGGTGAAATTGATTTACTGCAAGTAGAGAAAAAGATCCGTAGCCGCGTTAAAAAACAAATGGAAAAAAGCCAACGTGAATATTATTTGAATGAGCAAATGAAAGCCATTCAAAAAGAGTTGGGTGAAACCGAAGACGGCGTTGACGAATTTGACGCTTTAGAACAAAAAATCGAAGAAGCTGGCATGCCAGAAGAAGCGGAAAATAAAACTAAAGCTGAGCTTAAAAAATTAAAAATGATGTCGACTATGTCATCAGAAGCAACGGTTGTTCGTGGTTATATCGAGTGGATGACCAATGTTCCATGGAAAAAACGTTCAAAAGTTAAGAAAGACTTAGTTAAAGCGCAAGAAGTGTTAGACGCTGATCACTTTGGCTTAGACAAAGTAAAAGAACGTATTACCGAATATTTAGCAGTACAACAGCGTACCAGTAAATTAAAAGGGCCAATTCTTTGTTTAGTTGGACCTCCAGGCGTTGGTAAAACATCATTAGGCCAATCAATCGCAAAAGCGACAGGACGTAAATACGTTCGTATGGCACTTGGTGGCGTTCGTGATGAAGCTGAAATACGCGGTCATCGTAGAACGTATATCGGTTCTATGCCGGGCAAAATAATTCAAAAAATGTCAAAAGTTGGCGTTAAAAATCCACTGTTCTTGTTAGATGAAATAGACAAAATGAGTTCAGATATGCGTGGCGACCCATCGTCAGCATTACTAGAAGTATTAGATCCTGAACAAAACATGGCGTTTAACGACCATTATCTAGAAGTAGATTATGACTTATCAGATATTATGTTTGTGGCAACGTCGAACAGCATGGATATTCCAGGGCCGTTATTAGACCGTATGGAAGTTATTCGCTTAGCGGGTTACACAGAAGACGAAAAATTAAATATTGCTAGCCAACATTTAATTGCCAAGCAAATTGAACGTAATGGTCTTAAAGCGAACGAAATTAAAATTGACGATAGCGCAATTATCGACATTATTCGTTATTACACTCGTGAAGCGGGTGTACGTAACCTTGAACGTGAAATTTCTAAGATTTGTCGTAAAGTGGTTACCGAAATCCTAACTAAGAAAGACGTAACATCTGTTGAAGTTAACGGTAAGAACTTAGCGGATTACTTAGGTGTACGTCGTTGTGATTACGGTAAAGCAGACGAAGACGACAGAGTAGGGCAAGTAACAGGCTTAGCTTGGACTTCAGTTGGTGGAGATTTACTAACAATTGAATGCGCAACGGTTCCAGGTAAAGGCAAACTGGTTTATACCGGCTCTCTTGGTGATGTTATGAAAGAGTCAATTCAAGCGGCAATGACAGTTGTTAAGAGCCGTGCTGAAGGTTTGCGTATTAATTCAGACTTCCATGAAAAACGTGATATTCATATTCACGTTCCAGAAGGTGCAACTCCTAAAGATGGACCAAGTGCTGGTATTGCCATGGTAACGTCTTTAGTGTCGAGCTTAACCGGTAATCCAGTTAAAGCTGATGTTGCAATGACAGGTGAAATCACTTTACGTGGTGAAGTATTAGCCATCGGTGGCTTAAAAGAGAAACTTCTAGCCGCTCATCGTGGTGGAATTAAAACCGTACTTATTCCTCATGAGAATGAACGTGACCTTGAAGAAATTCCAGATAACGTGAAAAAAGACTTAAAAATTATTCCAGTAAAATGGATAGACGACGTGCTAGAAGTTGCGTTGAGTCAGCCTATTGAACGAATATCGACGGAAAATTGTGCATAAATTGAAAAAACTTCATTATTTTTGAAAAAAGGCTTTTCAAAAATATGAACTGTGCTAGTTTATTGGGGCGAAGAGGTTTAGGCATGCCTAACCCCTTTAATTACTAAGGAGTCCGAGGTATTTCAGCTGACGGCAACTTGTCCAATTAAAATGTTTTAATTGGTTAAAATTATTTAATTAAAAAACTATTAGAGGATGACATTGTGAACAAGTCTCAATTAATCGAAAAAATCGCTGAAGGCGCTGACATTTCTAAAGCTTCTGCTGGTCGCGCACTTGACTCTTTCATTGAATCTGTAACAGGTGCTCTTAAAGAAAGTGATTCTGTAGCTTTAGTTGGTTTTGGTACGTTTGCTGTACGTGAGCGCGCTGCTCGCACAGGTCGTAATCCACAAACTGGTGCTTCAATCGAGATTGCAGCTGCGAATGTTCCATCATTTAAAGCTGGTAAAGCTTTAAAAGATGCATGTAATAGCTAAGAACAAACTTATTAAGGAGCGGTAGTTCAGTTGGTTAGAATACCGGCCTGTCACGCCGGGGGTCGCGAGTTCGAGTCTCGTCCGTTCCGCCAATAAATTGTTTGAATTTCTTAAAGCGCATCTAATTTAGATGCGCTTTTTTTATTATTTGTTATACAATAGCGCCCAAATTTAGAACTAAAATTCAGCAAAGAGAAGTGAACATGCTAGAAAGAATCAGAGAAGGCTCTCAAGGGATCGTAGCTAAGTCCATTTTAGGTTTAGTTATATTAACGTTTGCCGTAAGTGGCATCGGTAGTTATATCAACAGCCAAGCGGATACAGCATTAGCGGTAGTGAATGATGTAGAAATAGGTCAGTCTGCATTTGAGCAAGCTTATCAAAGTGAACGTAACAGAATGCAATCGCAATATGGTGAAATGATCGAACAGTTAATGTTAGATGATAACTACGTTGCCAACTTCAAAAAAGGTGTTCTTGAGCGTTTAATTATTGAAGAACTACAAAGACAAGAAGCAAATGATTTAGGTATACGTGTTGGTGACGAGCAAATTCGTACTGCGATTCGTCAAATGCCAGAGTTTCAACAAGATGGTCAATTTGACAATGACCGTTATCTTGCTTTATTACGCCAAGCTGGTTTTCAGCCAAAAGAATTTAAAGAATACGTTCGTGAACAAATGAGTCGTACACAATATGTTGGTGCGGTATCAGGTTCAGAATTTGTTTTACCGAGTGAAGAAAAAGTATATAAAGAGTTAAGCGAACAAGTTCGTAGTTTTGATATGGTTACTATTTCTGCCGCTGGTTTAAGACCTAGCATTAAGCCAGAGCAAACTGATTTAGATGCATTTTATGCCGCTAATAAATATAGATATCAAACTCAACCTAAAGTAGCCGTTGATTACTTAGTTATCGACAGTGCTGAGTTAACTGCTGATATTGATGTATCTGAACAAGAAGTTGAAGCTTATTACAACGATAGCCTTGCTGCGTACACGCAAGAAGCACAGCGTCGTTTATCTCATATCTTAATTGAAACCGGTGATGATGCTGAAGCTGCAAAAGCGACAATCATGAAAGCTCAACAAGAACTTAATGCTGGAAAAGACTTTGCTGAATTAGCAAAACTTTACTCTACTGATACATTCAGTGGCGAAAATGGCGGTGATCTTGAGTGGGTTGATGCTGGCGTTATGGGTGATGAATTTGACGAAGCCGCAGCAAAACTTACTAAAGTTGGTGATGTGACTGATGTTGTTGAAACTGAATACGGTTATCACTTAATTAAATTAACAGATTTTAAAGCCGCTGTTGTTCAACCTTTAGCAGAAGTTAAAGATGATATTTTAGCGTCATTAAAACAGAATAAAATTACTGAAATTTATTTAGATGCGCAAACTCGTGCTGTTGAAACATCATATGAAATAGCTGATACGTTAATAGACGCTGCAGAAGTTTCTGGTCTGAAAATGCAATCAACTGGTTTATTGTCTCGTGCTCAGTTGCCAGCTATTTTATTAGACCCAAAAGTTACTGACAAATTATTTGATGAAGAGTTTATTAACGAAGGATTAAACAGTGATTTAATCGAGTTAAACGATGATAAATCAATAATTGTACGCGTTAATGAATACGAAGCTGCAAAACAGCAATCATTAGATGATGTATTAGCGAACGTAACAGCTGCTGTTGTTGCACAACAAGCTACAGAATTAGCGGATGTTAAAGCGACAGAGATTTTAACTAAGTTAAATGCTGGTGAAGCATTATCAAGCTTAGGTCTTAATGTTGAAAGTCAAACTGATGTCGCTCGTTATGAGACGAAAGTTGATGTAACAGTAAGAGACAAAGTATTTGCATTAGCTAAGCCAGTAGACGGCACTAAAGAGTTTTCTACTGTTAGTTTAAATAATGGTGATGCAGTTGTTATCTCGTTGAATTCAGTGTCTCAGAAAGCGTCTGAGGGAGCAGAAGATACAACTAAGCAACAAGTTGAAGCACTTGTGACTCGCATTACTGCAAAAGCGTATATAGATACACTTAAAGCAACGGCAGATATTGAAATAAACCTGTAGTTATTGCACGTTTATTTAGGAATTAGAAAAGGCTCTTAGGAGCCTTTTTTGGTGGGTGAAAAGCAGGGGTAAGGGCCGCTGGAAGCTAGAAGGCTTGAGGGCTGGAAGGAAAAGCGAAAGAAGCTTTAAGGCGGGAAGGCTATAGGGCTTGAAGGAAAAGTGAAGAGTCGCTGTAAACAAAAGTACGAACCTGCGGTTCGCTGCTGAACAATTGACTTACTAGATTGTGCAAATTAGAGTGGTTGTCCACGTTATATTTACTTAGGGATGAAGACGGATGATGGGAAATAGTATTGATTCAGTTCGTGTTCTTGTCTATGAGCTAGGTAAGAAAATTAATGTCCCTTTAGGTCTATTAAGTTTACCCAATAAACCCATTGGAGATGGGACTCCTCATATAGAAATAGAAGATGATAGGTATCATTTTGTATCTAGTGAACGAGGTAGAGAGTTATGGAGAAAAAGCACTATTGATCTTAATGAATTGATGTATTGGATGTTTAGCTTGATTACGTCTTCAATGGCATATAAGTATGAGCGTAAAAACCGCATTGAAGGACAAGACCATAGAAGAATCGTTTTTTCAAAGAAAATAGAATTACTTAATATTTTAAATCCAGAATGGTCAAGACGTGAAGAAATAGAACTCAAAAAAATACTATTAAATAACCCATATGATGATGACATAGATGCAAGACTTTCGATGAGTGAAAAGTTAATTGATAAAGGAGTTGCACCTGAAGAAGCATATCGAAAGGCATGTTTAAAATACCCGTTACCAGAAAGATCAATTGATGGGCTCACAGGCTAACAAAAAATATAAAAGATTAAAAGCCGGGCGAACCTGCGGTTCGCTGATAATCAATTGACTTATCATATTGGGAGAATTAGAGCAGATGTCTACGTTATTTGTTGGACTGCATTTATATACAATCCCGATCAATTTCCTACCAAGTCAAGAAAACAGGAACAATGCCCATCCTTGGGGGATCACAAAAAAACGAGTCGGTACGTAACAAAGGTGTGGTAAATGTTGTAGAGGTTTGATATTAATAGTGAAAATAAATAAGAGGAACGGCGTTGTCAGAAACTTAGGCAATCGTCCTCTGATTAAATTCTTATACGACTTTAATATGGATGAACCCTCATAAATGGCACTATTTTCTAAAAAAGAAGCTGAGACGGAAAAAACTAAATCAGCCGAAGAATTTTGTAAAAGTGTAATCCAAGGTTTTAAAGAAAAATCTAGTCACAATAAAAATGAATCCATGTTTTGTTTTTGGTTGTCGATGGGAGGCGCTTTAGCAGCACCTATATTTGTTACTCTAGGTGAGGATTTTGCTATATTTCTTGGCTGTTATGGAAATGTTTTTATCCTTTCAAAACTAATTCCATCATTATTATCTGTTTCTGTAGCTTTTTCTACCGCATGGCTGCAATTACGAAAGCCCCAGCAGTTATGGGCTTTATATAGAACCTCACAACGAGAATTAGAAGATAATTTATATAAGTATCAATACAAAGTGGCTGACTATGATAACCATAAAAATCCTGATAAGCACTTAGTTGAAAATGTTACTAGAATAGCACTTGATGCTCATTACTCTTGGTTACCAATGGTTCCAAACCCAGAAGATATCAAGTCTTCCTCATCCACCAAAGCGAAGAACAAATGAGTACCTTTAAAGTTGAATCAACCATAATAAATACAAAATTTGGAAAGTTTGATTTTTATTGTTTTAGTTGGGGAGATCATGAAGAAGATAATATCCTTGTGTTAAAGAACGGTGATAGTGGTAAATCTCCTCTTTTAAGGATTCAAAGTGCTTGCTACACAGCTGAGATCTTTAAAAGCCTTGACTGCGATTGCCATGCACAATTGAGTGAAAGCCAAAGAGTTATATCTGAAAATGGTGGTTTATTGATATACATGTTATGTGACGGCAGAGGTGCAGGTCTTTTAAATAAAATTAAAGGGATGGATTTAGGTATTACGCATGGGTTAGATACATCAGAAGCTTATCATCACTTAGGTTTAGAGCAAGACCCAAGAGATTATCAAAGAGCCTGTGAAATATTGTCATATTTCCATATTAAAGAGGTAAAATTACTAACAAATAACCCTCGAAAAGTTGATGCACTTGCATCAAATGGTATTGATGTCTATCGTCAGCCATTGGAGATTTCTTCAACTAAAAGTTCAAAATCATACTTAAAAACGAAAGCATTAAAAATGGGTCATATGCTTAGAGAGTTTGATTTATAGTCGTATAACAAGTTGTTTAAACGGACACAAACTGCTGGCTGTGCTCGTTCCTCGCTATTATAGCCAGCCATTTTTAGCCGCTTAGCAAAGCGTTAGGTGAAAGGAGTATCAAAAATTGACTAAAGGACATAGCGCGACCATCATCGCAACAATAGTAGCCGCAGTTATTACAGCAGCTGCCTCTCTTTATATTCACTTTGACTCTCCAGAAATCGATATTTTAGGAACAGTAGCTGAGAAAACTGATTATGAAGAAGAGGGAAATCCTAAGAATCCTACTCTAAATATCGTAGATGTCTTTGTTACGCCTATTGATACAAAGATTCCTACAAGTTTTTTTGCAGAAATATCAAACACTGGCTCTGTTTCAGCTAAAGACATTTACCTTGCTTTAGACTTCGGATAATCAACAATTCAAGAATGTGAGTTACAACCAGATTCCATTGCAAAACCAATCGAATCTGAGGCTCTTTCTATTCAAACTTACAGTGTCGCTGAACTTCGCAAAGACTCGTCCTTATACATTAGCTGCGCTATAAATTTGCCCTATTTTAAGAAAATACAGGTTGGGGGAGGCAACGTCAGCCTTGAAAAAAGCCTAACTTATGACGCATACAAAAACTCCATGAATGGAGAAAGTATTGGATTTTACGGCGGTATATGGCGAGCCATTATTGTTTTCCTTCTTCTTATGGTCGCATTTAAAATAATAGGGTTTCTTTTTGATTAAATCACCTAACAAAGCCATTAAAGCTTACAGTGTAACAAGGCCATCCACTTTAATTTGTTATTGAAAATAAAATAAGTTATTGAATATTAGAAGGGTGTGAAATATTGTGGTTTTTATTTAAAGAGATTGGCTGAGAATGAGAAATTCTACAGCTTTGTTATGTTGCATATGAATAAACTAACTCTTGTCGTATTAGTAACTATTTTCCTTTCTGGTTGTGCTCAAACAGTAACTTCACATGGATATACTCCGGGAAAAGAGTTCTACATCACTTTTATTTACCCAGATAAAACTCCTGCATACGGTGTAACATTTAATTGTAAAGGCTCAAGCAAGTACTCTTCCAGTGAAATTATTTCTAATGCACTTAATAAGTCAGCGACTAAATCAGATAAAAATGGGCTTTTGGTTCTAAAACATGATGGTGCAGAAGAATATGATAGTTACAAACAAATAGGTTCATTTCAGTGGGCGCATAGCTCAAGTGACTCTGCAGATTGTGACTTTTACCTATTAAACAAAAAAGTATACTCTGGTTCAATTAACGAATTTAATCATCCAGTTAAGATTACTATATCCAGAACTGCAAATATAACAACAATAAATGAATAAGACGGGTCAGGGTTAAATTAAATCTTAGATATAAATTGTTTAATTGTTAGTTGAACAGAGAGTGGTTGGGGCGTTTTTTGACTATACGAGCAACTGATACAAAACATGTCTACTTTTACGAGGTCACATCAAGCTTACAGCTTACAGCTTACAGCTTACAGCTTACAGCTTACAGCTTTAAAGCCTTACCGCCCTCTAGCTTTATCGCCCTCCAGCCTTACCGCCTTAAAGCCTTACCGCCCTCTAGTTTTGACGTCTTCCAGCCTTACCGCCTTCCAACTTCCAGCTCTCCGCCCACAAAAAAGCGAACTAAATAGTTCGCTTTTTTTATCTTGCTTTGTTTTTTTATTTTGCTTACAGCTTACAGCTTACAGCTTACACGTTAAATTGGAAGTGGATAACATCACCGTCTTTAACTATGTAGCTTTTGCCTTCTGAGCGCCATTTACCGGCGTTTTTGGCACCTTGTTCACCATTGTTATCAACAAAGTCTTGGTAGCCTATTGTTTCAGCTCGGATGAAGCCTTTTTCAAAGTCTGTGTGGATTTTACCAGCGGCTTGTGGCGCGGTAGAACCTTCTGTGTATGTCCAAGCTCTTACTTCTTTAACTCCAGCCGTGAAGTAAGTATTTAGTTTTAGCAACTCATAACCAGAACGAATTACACGGTTAAGGCCTGGTTCTTCCCAGCCTAAGTCTTCCATAAATTCAGCTAAGTCTTCTGGCTCTAATTCTGATAATTCAGATTCAATTGCGGCACACACTGCAACTACAACGGCGTTTTCGCCTGATGCAATTTCACGCACTTTATCTAAAAATGGATTGTTTTCAAATCCGTCTTCTGCCACGTTGGCAATATACATTGTTGGCTTCATTGTTAGTAGGTTCAAGTAGCTAATAGCAGCGGCTTCTTCTTTTGTTAACTCAACAGAGCGAGCCATGCCACCTTCATCAATGATAGGCTTTAATTTTTCTAATACTTGAACTTCAAATTTAGCGTCAGCATCGCCGCCTTTGGCTTTTTTTGCATTACGGTATAGAGCATTGTCGATTGAGTCCATATCCGCTAATGCTAATTCTGTATTGATAACGTCGATGTCTTCTTGCGGGTTAACTTTACCTGCAACGTGAACGATATTGTCGTCATCAAAACAACGTACAACATGACCAATTGCGTCAGTTTCACGTATGTTCGCTAAGAATTGATTACCTAAACCTTCACCTTTTGATGCACCTTTCACTAAGCCGGCAATATCTACAAATTCCATAGTCGTAGGAAGTACACGTTGCGGGGTTACTATCTCTGCTAATTTATCTAAACGTAAATCAGGAACTGGAACCACGCCGGTATTAGGCTCAATGGTACAGAATGGGAAGTTGGCAGCTTCGATGCCCGCTTTTGTTAACGCGTTAAATAATGTTGATTTACCAACATTTGGTAATCCTACAATTCCACATTTAAAACCCATGATGGTTCCTTAATCAAATACTTAAAATTATGTTAAATTTGGTTTATTCAGCGCTAAACGAATGAAGACGGTTTTGAGCTTTCTTTAAATCTTGTTTAAACCAAATCTCAGTACATCTAACAGCTTCATCTATCGCTGCATCTATTTTTTCTTGATCAGCTTGTGGCGCTTTGCCTAAAACCCAACCCGTTACTTTGTCTCTGTGTCCAGGATGACCAATGCCAATCCTCAACCGATAAAATTCTTTGTTATTTGCCAATTTGGCAATGATATCTTTAAGTCCGTTATGACCACCATGGCCGCCGCCTTTTTTGATCTTAGCAACGCCCGGTGACAAGTCTAATTCATCATGTACAACCAAAATTTGTTCTGGTTTTATTTTATAAAAATTAGCAAGTGCAGATACAGATTTACCACTTAAGTTCATAAAGGTGGTGGGAATGAGTAATTTTACTTCTTGTTCTGCAATATACATTTTAGCGGAATAGCCAAAATACTTAGGGTCATTTTTTAATGTGATGTTATTGCTACGGCACAGTTCTTCAATAAACCATGCGCCAGCGTTATGGCGGGTGTTTTGATATTCGGGGCCTGGATTAGCCAGGCCCACGATAAGTTGAATGTCATTACTCACGAATAAACCGTAAGTTAATCAACTAATTATTCAGCTGCTGCTTCGTCAGAAGAAGGAGCTTCTTCTTCTTCAGCTGCAGCTGCTTTTGGAGCGTGTAATGTAACAACTGCTAAATCTTGACCTTCAGGTTTAGCTAGTTCTACAGATGTAACGCCTTTAGGCAATTTAACATCGCTCATGTGTAATGTTTGACCAATTTCTAAAGCAGAGATATCAAGCTCTAAAAACTCAGGTAAGTTTTTAGGAAGACAAGAAATTTCTAATTCATTGATTGTGTGTGCAACAATACCGCCAGTTTTAACTGCAGCTTCTTCACCAACAAAGTGAAGTGGTACGCTTGTTTGAAGTTCTTGTTTAGCATCAACACGTTGGAAATCAAGGTGCAAAATTTGCATTTTGAACGGATGACGTTGAACATCTTTTAAGATCACGTCTTCTTTTTTACCATCAATAACTAATGTTAAGATATGAGAGTAAAAACCTTCGTTATCTTGTGCTTGCCAAATTTTATTATGTGCAAGAGCAATGTTTTGTGTGCCTTTATCAAGACCGTATACGATTGCAGGAACTTGGTCAGCATGACGAAGGCGGCGGCTCGCACCCGTACCTTTGTCAGAACGAACTGTAGCTTCTAAAGTGTAAATAGCTTCAGACATTTGGAATTCTCCAGAATTTGTTTTTTTCATTTAGTTTTAATGTTTTTTCTCGCGACCAAGAAAAAACGCATAACCTCGCTTAACGAGGGCGGCGTATTCTAAGTGAAATCGATGGATTACTCAACCATTATCTATGCGCTAGAGCTATCTTTTTAAGGATTTGTTATTAGGTTCTTTAATTGAGCTTTAGCTAGGCTTTTACCTAAGTGATAACTTACTTTGTTGAGGTATTTAAAAGGTGATAACTAAGGGGGAAGTGGAAACTGTATATGATGGTTTTATGCCATCAATATACAGTTATATCATTGAAGTTTATTTTACTTCTTCACCAGCTGCTTGTTTATCAGCATGGTAACTAGAGCGTACAAATGGACCACTGGCAGCATGTTTAAAACCAAGTGCATCTGCTTCCGTTTTAAACATATCAAATTCAGCTGGCGGTACATAACGTTCTACCGCTAAATGATGTTTACTTGGTTGCAAGTATTGACCTATTGTTAACATGTCTACGTCATGCTCACGTAAGTCTTTTAATACATCAATGATCTCTTCGTTAGTTTCACCTAATCCAACCATTAAGCCTGATTTAGTGTCTACATCTGGATGCATCTGTTTAAAACGTTTTAATAGCTCTAAAGACCATTTGTAGTTAGCGCCTGGTCTGGCTAAACGATACAAACGAGGTGCCGTTTCCATATTGTGGTTAAATACATCTGGCGGAGCCGTTGCTAAGATCTCTAATGCTGTATCCATACGACCACGAAAATCAGGGACTAAAATTTCAACCTTGATACCCGGGTTATGTTTACGAATAGCCGTTACACAGTCAGCAAAATGTTGGGCACCACCGTCGCGTAAATCATCACGGTCTACCGAGGTAATAACCACATATTTTAAGCCCATTTCTTTAATGGTTAAGCCTAATTTTTCAGGCTCTTCTGCGTTTGCTGGTAATGGTCTACCGTGACCAACATCACAAAATGGACAACGACGAGTACAAATGTCACCTAAGATCATAAAGGTAGCCGTACCGTGATTAAAACATTCTGGTAGGTTAGGGCATGAAGCTTCTTCACATACAGAGCTTAAGCCTTGGCTGCGCATTGCTTTTTTTAAGTTGTCGATTTTTTCACTTGATTTAGGTAAACGAATTTTTAACCAATCAGGTTTACGCAACATAGTCTCACGTTCAGACGGCATTACTTTTATTGGAATAAGCGACATTTTGTCAGCATCACGTAATTTAACGCCAGCTTCTAATTTTGATGATTTTACTGTAGTCATTATTTTTCTAACCCTGTACAGGTTGTAACGTTTG
Source organism: uncultured Psychrosphaera sp. (assembly GCF_947500655.1). GTDB lineage: Bacteria > Pseudomonadota > Gammaproteobacteria > Enterobacterales > Alteromonadaceae > Psychrosphaera. Next base: position 91,534 of record NZ_CANMSK010000015.1, read on the forward strand.
TGGCGTTTAAAGACGCCGCTAATATCTTTGTAAGTCCGTCAGCAGCTTCGGCTACTGTTTTTGGTCCACCAATTTTACTGGTTTGTAGCATTTCCATTCCCGCATAACCGCACGGGTTAATTCTTAAAAATGGTGCTAAGTCCATATCAATATTCAGAGCTAAACCATGAAAACTACAACCTTTACGTACTCGTAGGCCTAAAGATGCAATTTTCATTTCATCAACATAAACACCTGGTGCATCTTTTTTTGCATAGGCTTCGATAGAATATTGTTTTAATAGTTCTACAATGGCCACTTCAATTTGAGTGACTAAATCTCTTACACCCAATTTGCGACGACGTAAATCAAGCAGAAGATAAATAACTAGTTGACCAGGACCATGATAGGTAACTTGTCCACCGCGGTCTACTTTAACCACTGGAATATCACCTGTATTTAACAAGTGCTCTTCTTTACCAGCTTGACCTTGAGTAAATACAGGGTCGTGTTCAACCACCCATAATTCGTCAGCAACGTCTTCATCACGATTATCGGTGAAGTTCTGCATGGCATGCCAGATGGTTTCGTAATCGCCTGTATCTAGTTGTCTGATGATCAGTTTATTATTTATCTCTGTCATTATCTTAGCTATAGAACGTATCGGACAATGTCGATAGCGCTTAATTCGTTATAAATTTGTTCCATTTGCTCTTTACTCGTAACGGTAACTCTAATCGATACAGCATGATATGTACCTTTAGAACTTGGTTTAATAGTAGGTGAGTAATCATTTGGAGCAATTGGTTGTAACACTTCAATTATTCTTGTTGGTAAATCTTCTTGTGCTAAGCCCATGACTTTAAATGTTTGTTGGCATGGGAAGTCTAGTAATTCATCAAAGTGTGTGTTTTTAACTGTCATAAAGTATCGCCTATAAAAGCAAAAGTATTTCTATGTTTTGAATAAAAACCGACCATGTAGGTCGGTTTAATTAAATACTATATCCGATATTTACCAATCTAATTTTAGACGAATATAATCTTTTAGTTTTTGGTAAAGGCTGCCTTCGTTCACTTCATCAAGTGCAACAAGAGGGTACTCAGTAATAATTTCATCTTCAATTTTTAGTACTAAAGTACCAACAACTTCACCTTTAGCAATAGGTGCTTTAAGTTCTTTATCTAGTGTGAAATGAGCAGTTAACTTGTCTCTGAATCCACGAGGAACAGTAACAGCTGTGCTTTGGTTGATACCTAAGCGAACTTCTTCTTTGTCGCCCATATAAATACGCTGTTTGGCAAATTCAGTTCCAGCTTCGTATGCAACTAACGTTTCAAAGAAACGGAAGCCGTAATTAAGTAATTTTTTGGCTTCTTGGCTACGAGAACGTTCACTTGATGTGCCCATAACAACCGCGACTAAACGCATGCTACCTTTTAGTGCTGATGCTACTAAAGAATAACCAGCTGCATCTGTATGACCTGTTTTAATGCCGTCAACTTGTAAGGTTTTATCCCATAATAAAGTATTTCTATTTAACTGTGAGATGTTGTTATAAGTAAAATCTTTTTCTTTATAGATTGCATATTCTTCAGGAACATCACGAATAAGTGCCATACCTAAGGTTGCCATATCTCTTGCTGTTGTCATGTGTCCTTTGGCTGTTAAGCCATGGCTATTAACAAAGTGTGATGATTTAAGGCCAATATTTTCTGCATGGAAGTTCATTATTTGTGAAAACTGCTCTTCACTACCTGCAATATATTCTGCCATTGCAACACAGGCATCATTACCACTTTGGATAATAATACCTCGGTTTAAGTCAGCAACTGAAACTTGAGTGCCACCTTTAATAAACATTTTTGATGAACCACGAAATTTTTTGCCCCAAGCATTATCACCAACGGTCACCATATCATTCATTGAGATAGTACCGTTTTGAAGCTCTTTGCCTATAACATAACTTGTCATCATCTTAGTTAAACTAGCTGGGTTTAAACTTTTGTCTGCATCTTTTTCAGCAAGTACTTTACCAGTTTGATAGTCTATTAGGATGTATGCTTTAGCGTTGATCGTTGGAGGATTAGGTACCATAAATTTGGCATTTGAAACAAATGAAAGAGTACAAAGAGAAACACAAATTAATTTAGATAATAAATTTTTCATTTTTTCATTATTTTCCGAAAAGGTTGAATATGGACAACGTGAATATAGAAACCGTATTATCCACATGAGACCAACGTGTGTCTAGGGTAAAGGTATCATTCATATAGGAATTAATGTAAACAAGCAGTAAAAATGTCAGATTAAGGTAAAACGTTTTTAATTATGCTTTTATTATAAGTAACATCCGATAGCTGATTGCTAAATGTTTCAGCGGTAACTTGGTCATCAAATGGGCCAAATAATAGAGCGATATCACTGTCTGATTGCACTGACGAATAGGTTTGGTTCAGCATAATAGATAAACCTTTACCAACTTCTTCAGCATGCTCAATACTTTCTATACCACTTAGTTTTACATGAAATTGTTGCTTCTCAGTTTGTTGAGCTTGTTTTGACTCTGGCTCAATTGAGTCAGGAAAAACCACCTCCAACTGAACTTTAGCTGTCCCTGTGTCATAAACACCAATTTTATAAGCCGCAGCATAAGACAGGTCAATGATCCTTTCTTGATAAAACGGACCTCGGTCATTCACACGTACAATCGTCGATTTATTATTAGCTAAGTTGGTGACTTTAACAAAACTCGGTAATGGTAAGGTTTTATGAGCCGCACTCATTTGATACATGTTATAGATTTCACCATTTGAAGTTAGATGACCATGAAATTTTCTACCATACCAAGATGCAGTACCTGTTTGGGTAAATGTTTTTCTATTTTTTCTAGGCACATAACGGATGCCTTTAATAGTGTAAGGACTGTTTCCTCTGCCTACTTTTTCATTTGTTACCGTTGCGTCTTTTAATTCTAAAGTCGTCGGTGGACGAGTCGGGGCACTGTCATGTTTATGAGAATATCGACTCGTTGTACAAGCGGATAAAAGCATTAATAAAAGTAAGGTAAGAGTAAATTTATTCATAATTGATTTAAGCTGCCAATAATCGTTTATTGGTTGCAATTGCCATTAATATACCAAAGCTGGCCATCAAGGTAACTATTGAGGTACCACCATAACTTACTAGTGGTAAAGGAACACCAACAACTGGCATTAAGCCTGAAACCATGCCGATGTTTACAAATAAATAAACAAAGAAGGTTAGTGTTAAGCTGCCTGCTAATATTTTAGTAAAGCCTTCTTGTGCTCTTATCGCAATAACAGTTCCGCGCATAATAATAAAAGCGTAAACGGCTAATAATAGTAATACCCCAATGAATCCAAACTCTTCACTAAATACTGAAAATATAAAGTCCGTGTGGCGTTCTGGCAAAAACTCTAGCTGTGATTGTGTACCTTGCAGCCAGCCTTTACCTTGAAAACCACCAGAACCAATTGCAATCTTTGATTGAATAATATGGTAACCAGAACCAAGCGGATCGCTCTCTGGATTCAAGAAGGTTAACACTCGTTGTTTTTGATATGGGTGCATTAAGTAAAACCATAATATTGGTAAAAATGCAGCAAACATAGCGATTAAACCAAATAAAATTCTAAAACGTAATCCAGCTAAAAATAGAGCGAAAAAGCCACTGCTAGCAACTAATAGGGATGTCCCCAAATCAGGTTGCTTAGCAATTAATAATGTAGGAATGGCTATAATACAAAAGCTAAAAAAGGTATTTTTAGTAGAAGGAGGCAAAGTATATTTGCTTAAAAACCAAGCCATCATCATAGGTAGCGATAGTTTCATAATTTCAGATGGTTGGAACTTAGTGATACCTAAGTTTAACCAACGCTGCGCGCCTTTGCCCATATCACCAAATAATAAAACTGATATAAGTAATATGACACCAACAACAAAAATATGTGGTGCCCATCGTTGATAGAAAAAAGGTGATATTTGAGCAACAATTAATAACACACCTAAACCAAGGCCAAGGCGAAACATTTGGCGTATGGCCATATTTATGTTTTGGCCACCTGCACTATATACCACGAAAACACTTAACAGCATTAACGTCAGTATAGCTAACATTAAAGGTACATCTACATGGAAACGAAACCACATAGAACTTCGGCGTCGTTCGTTTTCTGTTTTAACCATTGTCATTGTTTGTGTCCACAGGTGGAATAGTATTTGTTAAGTCTCGTTTACCCGCTAAACCTAAACCAAAATAGAGGTCTAATATTTTTCTAGCAATTGGTGCTGCATGTGAACCACCGCCACCGGCATTTTCCAAAGCAACAACAATAACAATACTAGGGGATTCATACGGCGCAAAGCCAACATACATAGCGTTATCACGATAGCGCTCAGCAACATCTTCTACGTTATATTCTTCATCTTCATCTAAACCAAATAACTGAGCCGTTCCTGTTTTACCTGCGGAACTATAAACGGCGTCTTCAAAGGCTTTTCTTGCTGTTCCGTCTGAGGCGGTAACGGTTTGATACATAGCATCTAAAATTATATCCCAATGTTTATCATTTTTTAATACTATCGGATTTCTATGTTTGGTTGCAGTTGCTTGGTAAACACCATTTTTGGTGATACCAGTGACTAATCTAGGTTCTACTATTTTTCCACGGTTTACCAATATTGCGGTCGACATTGCGAGCTGAACAGGGGTGGCAGTCCAGTATCCTTGACCAATACCAATTGAGATTGTATCGCCTTTATACCAAACTTCTTTAAAACGGGCTTTTTTCCAAGCTCTTGATGGCATAATGGCCGTTGATTCTTCAAAAACATCAACACCGGTATAATCACCAAAACCAAATTTAGAACCAAATTCACTAATGTTATCGATACCTAGGCGGTAAGCGAGATCGTAGTAAAAAATATCACATGACTGCTTAATAGACGTTAACAAGTCTACATGACCATGGCCTTGTGGTTTCCAGTCTCTGAATCGTCGTTGTACTTCAATATTTGGAATACGCCAATAACCGGGATCCCAAATCGTGGTATCTTTGGTGATCAGGCCTTTATCTAGTGCCAATAATGCTAATTGCGGTTTGATCGTTGAGGCTGGCGGATATTGCCCTTGGGTTACGCGGTTCAACATAGGTTTATCTTTAGAGCCTATGATCTTTGAATATTCGTTTTGACTAATACCGTTTACAAATAAATTAGGATCATAAGTAGGATTACTGTAAAAAGTAAGTAGTGCACCATCTCTTGAGTCCATAGCGATAATTGCACCCATGTTGTCACCCATGATCTCTTTCGCTTTTATTTGTAAGTCAACGTCAATAGCAAGGTGTAAGTCGGTGCCGGTTATAGGCGAAGTAACACTCAGTTGTCTTAATACTCGGCTACGGTGATTTACTTCTACTTCTTGGCTGCCTGTAATGCCATGCAACTGACTTTCGTAATAACGTTCAATACCGATTTTTCCGATACTACGTGTGGCTGCATAGTTTTTAAGTTGGCCGGTATCATCAAGTCGTTGTAAGTCTTTTTTGTTTATTTTGCCTACATAGCCAACGCCGTGAGTAAAATAATCACCAAAAGGGTAATGACGGGCTAAACGAGCCTCAATAGATACCCCGGAGAATCTATGTTGATGCACCGAAAATAACGCGACTTCTTTGTCCGTTAGTTTTGATTTAAGTGGCATGCCTTTAAAACGACGACGATATTTAATAGCACGTTTAAATACTTCTATTTGCTCGTCACTAATTTGTATAATCTCGCCTATTTCCGCTAAGGTTTTATCCATATCCGCAATTTGTTCAGGAATTATTTCTAAACTGAATGTTGGCTCATTACCGGCTAATATTTTACCGTTAATATCTTTAATAACACCACGGTTTGGCTGAATAGGTTGGACTTTTATGCGGTTTTCATTGGAGCGTGTTTGATACGAATTATAAGAGCTAATTTGTAAATAAAACAAATTACCAATTAACAGTAACATTAAACTACCAATGAAAAATAATGATATTACAGCGCGTTGAGCAAATAAGTTCGACTCAGCGGAATGATCTTGAATATGGTAAGAATCTCTACGCATTAATAAACCCTCATTCCCTGTGGTACGGATGGTTGTTATTAAGGCTCCAAGCGCGATACAAACCTTCTGCAACAATCACTCTTACCATAGGGTGCGGTAAGGTTAGTGGTGATAAAGACCATTTTTGTTCTGAACGTTGTATGCACTCAGGAGAAAGTCCTTCAGGCCCACCTACTAACAAACTGACGTCTCTGCCGTCCATTTGCCAACTGCTAAGTTGTTTAGATAACTGATGAGTATCCCAAGGTTTACCTGTTACTTCTAAAGTGACAATCCTATTGGAGGCAGGAACATGAGCGAGCATTTTCTCGCCCTCAATTTGTAATATTCTAGCAATGTCGGCATTTTTCCCACGTTTTCCAGCAGGGACTTCGATTAATTCAAACGAACAATCTTTTGGAAAACGTCTTTGATATTCTGCAAAACCAGTAGCAACCCAAGCAGGCATTTTGGTTCCAACAGCAACAAGTTGAATCTTCATTCAGAAAAACACCTAAAATACTTATTCGTCAGATGAAGACGGAGTTAATTTTTGCCATAATTTTTCAAGCTGATAAAAGTCACGAGTACTTTCTTGCATAACATGCAGTACAACCGGCCCCATATCAACGAGTACCCATTCACTATCTTCTTTGCCTTCAACACCTAAAGGTGTTTCACCAGCTTCTTTTGCTTCATAAGCAACGTGTTCAGCAATTGATTGAACGTGTTTTCTTGAGTTACCAGAGCAGATCACCATGTGTTCTGTAATGGTAGATGTAGCACCAACATCAATAGTAATAATGTCACGAGCTTTAAGATCGTCTATTTTATCTAATACGAATTCTAGAATTTGTTGAGTTTGCAAAGTGGTTATGGACCTGTTTTAACCTTGAAATTGTTTTAGATTCTACTTTGCTAACGCCATAGAGTACAGGGCTAAATAACATCTAAGTGCCTGCTTTTTTATTTTTGTTAAACTAAAGCGGGTGCTACTTGTATAAATTATGGGAATCTATGTATTGCTGGACGGCAGGAGGAAGCATAGTTAACTCGTTTTTGTTTCTATTTTCGGCTTTATTAGCCGACTGGCTATACATGTTTTGTATTTCAGAGGAGGACGTGTCAACTTCAGTAACCGAGGTGATAATGACTTGGCTTTTTAAATATGGTTGAAGCTCAGAAGGAAGCTTATTCGGGTTATATTCAACACCAGGTCTTTGCATCACCAGTAAATCGCAAAAAGAAAATATCTCCTGCCACTTAAACCACAAATGGAAATTAATTAACGAGTCCATACCAATCAAAAAATACAGTTTATGATCTGGATATTTATGATAAAAATATTCGATAGTTTGGCGGGTATAAGAGGGCGTTGTTAATTGAATTTCATAGTCGCTTATTTCAATGTTTAAGCCACTGGTTTCAATGTTTAACGAGCTGTCATTCTGGTTATCATCAAGGTTTTGCAAGGCCAGTTTTGTCATCTGTAAACGATGGAAACTACTTACGTTTGGCGTTTCTTTATGTGGCGGAATATGACACGGCAGATAGATCAAGGTTTCAGCATTAACTGACTTAGCCGACTCTATTGCAGGAAATAAATGACCATTATGGATTGGATTAAACGTGCCACCGTAAATAACTATTACTGGTTTGTTAGATAAAGGCATCGCCTTAATTTAACTCCAAATCTAAGTCCAGGGGTAACTTAACATTAGCTAAGTCCGTCGCACCTGTAAGCATTAAACAAACGTGAGCAAACATTGAATACGGGCAAGGTAAGGTATGAAACTTTATCCCTTGGTCAATTTGCGATAATTGATGAACCGCTGCATTTAAAATATGTGTTGGGATACGTTTTGCTTGGTTTAAATAAAGTGCTTGTTTGTTTTTCCACACTTTATGGCTGTCTAAAATTGATTTAGTGTCGAGTTTATAGTTTAACGCTTGGTTTAATTGTTGAATTAACACCACATCTTTTTGCAATGCCCAAAGGATAATATTTGGCTCCAATTCTTCAAGTTTTAAACGCTCAATAATATTAATACATTGCTTGGCATTACCAGCCCATAATTGATCTATTAATTGAAAAACTGAATAACGAGATTGGTCGGCTACCAACTTTTCAACATCTGTTAAGGTGATATTAGAAGAGTTTAACGCCATAGATATCTTTTCAAGCTCTTGCGCACAGGCCAATAAATTACCAGCAGTATATTCCAATAAATACACTTGTGCTTCGTAACTCATTTGCATCTTGTGTTTGGCTAATTGATCTTTTAACCAACGTTGTAGATGATTGCCGTCAATATCATAAACTGGAATGTAAATACCGACTTTGTCGAGGCCTTTAAACCAAGCCGCGCGCGTTTGGCTACTTTCTAGTTTTGGTCCAAAAATAACTAAACTAGTTTCAGCCGAGAGCTGCTCGGTTATTTGTTTTATCGCGTCACTGCCAGCTTTTGGCATTTTGCCAGTCGTGAGTTCTAATTCAATTAACTTAGTAGAAGAGAATAAAGACATAGATTGGCAATGGTCAATTAACTCATCCCATTCAAACTGATCGTCGTCAGACAATCGAATAAACTCTTCAACACCTTGTTGCTTTGCAGCTTGTTTTATTTGTAAACGACAATCATTAATTTGAAACGGCTCATCACCAAACAATAAATAACAGGGCGCTAATCCATCTTTAAGTGTGGTTGCTATTTGATTGGCGTAAATTTTCATAGCGGTTAATTAATACCATTGAGTTGCGACATAATACGGTCGCTGGCTAATACGCGTAACTCAGACAAAATCAATTGACGCTCACGTTCTTTACCAAGCGCATTGTTGGGATCGTCTTGAAACTCTCGGGTTAATTCAAAAGAGAAATGTTGGGTTGGCTTGTTTGGCAAGCGGACTTCAAACTCAACCTGATAAATTAGTTCGTATTCAGCAACTTGACCGTTAGGAAATAATGACAGAGTACGGCGCTGAAATTGTTCAGGCAGTATTTTTAATTCGGCATTATTAACATTGAACTTAGGCAATAAAGTAACTTTATTTTGGCTTAGTCTTATTTTTACTTGTTTAGCCAAGGGGCTAAATTTTTTGCTAGAGGTTAAGTACAAGGTTTGTAATGAGTCAGGCAGATAGTAATGCCCTTTAAGTTTAAAACCACAACTTGATGAGAATAAAGCAATTAAAATAGTGGTGAATACTAATACAGATTTCATAGTTGAAATGGTGCTCATCAAATAATTTTAAGGATGGTTAAATTTATAACCAGACTATTAAACGCTATTTAAGGTTTTTTTTAAATAGCCCAGCTAAAAAAGCTGAATTTAAAGGTCTAGTTATAAAATGCTAACTACAAAGAAGCCAAGAGTTTATCTTGGCTTCCAATTTAACGGTTAGTTAATGCTATAAAGTTAATTAGCTGTATTAATTGGCAACTATGTTTAACACTTTACCTTTAACAAAAATAACTTTACGTACCGTTTTGTCAGACAAGAAACGTTCAACATTTGACTCAGCAAAAGCTAATTCTTTAACTTTCTCTTCTGACGCGTCAGCATCAACGGTAAGCTTACCGCGTACTTTACCGTTAACTTGCACAATAATAAGCTTTTCGCTTTCAACCATCGCAGACTTATCTGCCACCGGCCATTGTGCATTTTCAACGTCGTTACCATTACCAAGCATTACCCATAAATCGTGACAAACGTGTGGAGTAATTGGCGTTAACATAATAACAACCGCTTCCATTGCTTCTGTTAATACCGCTTTGTCTGCTTCTGAATTCATTGGCGTTTTGGCTAATTTATTCATTAGTTCCATAACCGCAGCAATTGCTGTGTTAAAGGTATTACGACGGTCTAAATCGTCCGTTACTTTTTCAATTGTTTTATGTACTTCACGACGAACGGCTTTTTGCTCGTTAGTCAAAGTGGCAAAATCAAAGTCTTTTACTAAACCTGCATCAATAACGTCGTTTGCTAATTTCCAAACACGTTTAATAAAGCGATGCGCACCTTCAACACCGGTATCTGACCATTCTAATGTTTGCTCTGGAGGCGCGGTAAACATCATGAACAAACGAACAGTGTCGGCACCAAGTTTGTCGATAACTTTTTGCGGATCTATGCCGTTATTTTTAGACTTAGACATTTTTGACATGCCAGAAGAAATAACCGGCTGACCGTCTTTAATATGCCATGCTTTAGTTACACGGCCTTTGTCGTCACGTTCAACGTCAACTTCTGTTGGTGAAATCCAAACTTTTCCGCCATTATCCGCTTCACGATAATAAGTATCAGCTAATACCATGCCTTGGCACAATAAACGTTTAAACGGTTCGTCAGACTCAACCAAACCAACATCACGCATTAATTTATGGAAAAAACGTGCGTACAATAAATGCAAGATAGCGTGTTCAATACCACCCACATATTGGTCTACAGGCAACCAGTAATTCGCTTTTTCTGGGTCTAACATCATGTCGTCAGATTGCGGTGAGCAGTAACGTGCGTAATACCAAGAAGACTCCATAAAGGTATCAAAAGTATCGGTTTCTCTAAATGCAGTTTGTCCGTTAATCGTGGTTTTTGCCCACTCAGGATCAGACTTAATAGGAGACGCTGAGCCATCCATTACCACATCTTCTGGCAATATAACTGGTAAGTCTTGCTCTGGAACAGGAACCGACGTGCCATCTTCCAAGGTTGCCATTGGAATAGGAGCGCCCCAGTAACGTTGACGAGAAACACCCCAGTCACGTAAACGGAAGTTAACTGTTTTTTTGCCTTTACCGTCTTGCTCTAATTTGGCAACAATCGCGGCAAATGCGTCAGCAAACTCTAATCCGTCAAATTCACCAGAGTTAATTAATTTACCTTTTCCTGTGTATGCAGCTACAGACAAATCAATGTCATCTTCGGCTGTGATAACTTGTTTAATGGTTAAACCGTATTTAGTCGCAAATTCCCAGTCACGTTGATCATGACCCGGAACAGACATAACTGCGCCTGTGCCGTAACCCATTAATACAAAGTTAGCTGTCCATACTGGAACTTCTTCACCAGTAATTGGGTGAATAGCTTTAAAACCAGTATCAAAACCAAGTTTGTCCATGGTTGCCATATCAGCTTCTGCTACTGACTGACTTTTACATTCTTCAATAAATTCAGCTAACTTAGGATTAGTTTCTGCTGCTTTTAAAGCAAGAGGGTGCTGGCCTGCAACCGCTACATAGGTTACGCCAAGTAAAGTATCTGGACGCGTTGTATAAACTTCTAACGTTCCATTCTCAGCAAGATCACCTCCAAGGCCATCAGTAAGATCATCACCAACAACTTTAAATTTGATGTCAGCACCTTCAGAACGACCAATCCAGTTTTTCTGCATGGTTTTAACTTGTTCAGGCCAATTTTCTAGTTGGTCTAAGTCTGTTAATAATTCGTCAGCGTAATCAGTGATTTTAATAAACCACTGTGGAATTTCTTTTTGTTCTACTAATGCACCAGAGCGCCAGCCACGACCGTCAATAACTTGCTCGTTGGCTAAAACCGTATTATCAACTGGATCCCAGTTTACCGTTGCGGTTTTTTTATAAACTAAGCCTTTTTCGTACAACTTAGTGAAAAACCATTGTTCCCAACGATAATACTCAGGGGTACAAGTTGCCACTTCACGGTTCCAGTCATAACCAAAACCCAAAGAGTTAAGTTGGTTTTTCATGTAATCGATATTTTCGTACGTCCACTTAGCAGGCGCAGTTTTATGATTTATTGCTGCATTTTCAGCAGGTAGGCCAAACGCATCCCAACCCATAGGTTGCATTACGTTTTTACCGTTAAGTCTTTGGAAACGAGAAATAACATCACCAATGGTGTAGTTACGAACGTGTCCCATATGCAGGCGGCCACTAGGGTAAGGCAACATTGAGAGGCAGTAAAACTTCTCTTTAGTTTCATCTTCCGTTACTTTAAACGTTTGATTGTCGGTCCAATGTTGTTGAACTTTTTGTTCAATTTCCTGATGGTTGTATTCTGCTTGCATGGTTAGATCTCAGTTTGCGGTTACACCTAAATGACTGTACTTAGGCGTATAACGATTAGTCGCGGCATTAGAAATAATATCGAAAAATTGCCGTGGAATTTTAAGGCGCTAAGCATAACGAATAAGCCTGTTAGCAACAAGAGAGGATATGAGAAAAAACACAATTTGTGTAAAAAAATTACAGTTAGAAATTTAATAAGCTGCACTTATGAAGTAAACAAGTCGTCACCTCTCAGGCAATAAGTTGTGGTGTAATACCAATTGAATTAATGAATTAGTTATTCAGCGAGAATTAAAAGGTTCATAGGTGAGGCATTGATTGAAGAGAATGGTTGTTCCCTTGTTGAAATCAATAACAAAGCATATGAAGCTTTTAAACTCGCCCTTCGGGAGCTTGTTAGAGGCGCGCCAAACTATTCATATGAGCAGCGCAAAATTTATTTGGTGTACGACTGCATGGATGCAGGAGATAGAGCGACTCAGGAGACAAAGCCGAGAATAACTATATCGACACAAATTTTGCTTATTCTCACACCTCTAACATAGCTCTGAACTAATCAATTCATTAATACAATTGGTATTAGTAAATACAGAAAGAAAAATTATTTTTCTCGCTATTTACTGATCTCAAACAATATTTTAGTTTATAAAGCATATTATGGTGTTATGCAGAAAGTAGCATGTTGGCAATAGCTTTATGTAGAAGCTTATATAAAGAGTGGCTTATACAAGTAAACATTTTGTGTTAGGAGGCAGTATTATGGAATGGTTTAAAAGTGTTTATGACTTTATTGAGAGAAAGTTTTTCTTTACCTTAAGTCGAAAAATCATAGGGAATATAGGTTTTCTTTTTTTGTTTCAAATAGCAAATCTGTACTTGTTTTCTAGCTGGATGTCGTCGCCAGACATTGATGAAGGCACGATGAAAATGGTTTCGACTATTTTATTTATAGTTAGTGCGTTGAGCTTTATTTTTACCATTTTCTATATGCATCATCTGATTGTTAAGCCTGTGCAAGCCTTACTCTCGACACTGAACAATATAAACCACACCAAAGGCGACCTTTCAACTCGCTTGCCTAAATTTAGCCACGACGAATTTACCGAGTTATCTACAGCGTATAATACCTTTGCCAATAACTTAACCGGCTTAATTAAACAGGTTTACCTAGATGCCCAAAGTGCAACTAAAGCCAATCAAACAGTGACCAGTCTGGTCAACGAGAGTTACCAACAAGCTGATCAGCAAAAAACAATGAGTGACAATATTACAGATGCCGTGACACAAGTCAGCCAAAGTATTTTTGGGATTGTTAGCGCGTCGGAGCAAGTAACCTCAACCAATGAAAAAAACCAAGGGCATGTGCAAAATGCCAATCAAATACTATCAAGCTCACAACAACAAATTGAAAAAATCACTCAACTGTTAAATCACTTTTCTTCTACCGTAAAAGGCTTACAAGATAATGCAGATAATGTACGTAATATTTTAAAAGTAGTGGAAGGTTTTGCCGACCAAACCAACCTTTTAGCATTAAACGCCGCTATTGAAGCAGCTAGAGCAGGAGAGGCCGGAAGAGGATTCGCCATTGTAGCTGATGAAGTGAGAAGTTTATCCAGCAAAGTATCGGATGCAACGCAGCAGATCAGTAACTTCTTAAATCAAATGGAAACCTTGGTAAGTGAAACGCATACTGAATCAACCACACTGATCACAGAGTCTAGTAATATGGAACAAAGCATAAGAGACACATCAAGTATTTTTGAATTGATGAACCGCGATTTTGAAGAAAACGTAACGGCTTTTGGCGTCATTATGGAGTCAGTAACGTCATTAGAAGTACAACAAAATAATACCGCAGATTTTGCTGCAGGAATTACCTCATTAAGTAATGACATTCAACAGCGTTTGCAATCAACCACAGAGCAGGCGAGTAAAGCACAAAGTATGGCTACTTCTACTCAAAAGGGGTTAGGGCAGTTTGTTGAGTAAAATCAACTGTTTTTTTTAGAGCCTCTAATGAGGCTTATTTTCTATTTGGTGTATTAACTTTGTCATGGTGCTTGTCAGAATTCTAAGGTTTCGCCCCTCGGCAAGTTACCTTTTTGCAACAGCCCAAAAACGTAACCCAAAAAGGCCGTCCGTCACCAAATATCTATTTGTATTAAATACTAACTTTCATCTTCAAATACGGAAAAACATTCGTCCCTGAACATTTTCCTCAATCGGGCATCCATGCCCGCTCGATTTAAGAAAAGTTATATTTAATACAGATATTTGAATCGGGAGGTAAAGCAGAGCGAAAAGCAAAATCGCGAACCTGCGGTTCGGAGACAATAAATAGGCTTATATGCTTGTAATGCCGATCAGTTAAGAAATATTTAACGATCCATTGACCGATCTTTTGAATAGTTCAAAATCCGATATCAATT
>NZ_CANMSK010000016.1 GCF_947500655.1 uncultured Psychrosphaera sp.
AACTATTATGGCTTTTGCTTTCAGCTAACCCACGATTAATTGGAGATCAGCACTTTCGTGGGGAGTCATTATGTCTATACGCAAGGAACTGCATGAGATTACTATTTTTATTTTTCGTATTGGCAGGAATAAGCTGTCATGTTGCGGCGAAAGGCGTGAAGAGCGTCCATGTTGAGAGAAGAGATATTGGTGAGACTCTTGGAAAGTTTGTCCTTCCTGTTGCAATCGAAGGAAAAGGATATATTTCAAAAGAAGTTTGGCGTAGTCCGAAAGGAATAGTGTGTACAGTTTCATTATTCGAGCATAGTAGTCAAAACAGGGGAACATTTGAATGTGTTTCACCGGAATTGTATAAAGCTCAGGTAGCTTTGGATTGTTCAGATAATTCCAGCGCTGAAACGGCAGTATACTTATTCTTCGGCAAGGTTAACAGCGAGGGGGAAGTCGGAAACTTCTATATTTGGTGCGAGTAAAAAGATAAAAGAGACAAAACTAAAACAAAACTAAAAGAGACTCCAACTTCAATTTGACAGTTTTTTGAAGGCCAGATTCAAAGTCAGTTAGTTTCATTTAAAGTGGGTGGCTTCGTTATTTTTTCCCCCAAACCAAAAACGTTTGTTTATCCATAAATCAACTGCTAAGTTATTACTATTATACTAATTTATAAGAAATAAAAAGTTTATTAGCGGAATAAAACCACCTGTGGATAACTTCCTTTAACAGGAATTCGAGTTAATAAGCTTTTATATGTCTAAACCTATCATGGAGTGTTAATGTCAGAATCATGTAGTTGTGGCGAAAAAGCCGAAATTGGTGCAACAGTAAAATTTCATTGTAAAGTTTGCTCAAATGTCATTGAGAGATTCACAGTTAAAAAACCACTAAAGGCGGCTGGGTTAGCTGCAATTCTTGCATACGGTGGTAGTCAATTCATTGATTATGCAATAACAGATAATAGATATCCGCTAGATATTGAATATGCAGTTTTAGAAGCATGTGTTAGTTCACATAAACAGCCATTATCTTATAGCTCTTATGGCTCAAAGAAAAAAATATGTCTTTGTGCGCTTGAAGATACGATGAATGAAATTTCATATGTCAGATATAAAGTAAATGAAAAAGGCTTTTTAAAAGCCTTTGAAAGTAATGCTAAATCTTGTAAGTAGCTTGAAGAACCAAGCTACTTATTTTTATTAACTATTCTAAATAATCATCGTTATTTGGGTTGTGTCCATCAGACCAGTCATCCATATCAGCATCATTGTTAGGGTTGTTAATATCAGACCAAAGATCTAATTCGTCGTCAGACATATTTGATGAATCAGGCATAAAATACTCCTATTTTGTTTTCGGTGGATTATTATCTCTAGTGGCAGCTGATTTTTCACCAGATTTACTTGCTGTTGACTGAGCTCTTGCAGCAAATGAACCTTTGGTAACTGTTCCGTTATTACTTTTTGCCTGTGCTGACTGAATTCGAGCAGCAGCGGCTTTTGACATTGTGTTTTTAGACATGATATTTTCCTATTTAGTAAATTTAAATTAACGTCCCCGCTGGGACATTTATAAGATAGCAAGCACATAAGGGACAATTAGGGACAATGGAAACTGAAATTATTCAAAAAGAAATAAAAACACTTTTATCAAAACTTGGCTGGTCAATCCCTAAACTTGCCGAAGTCATTTATGTAGAAAAACATGAAGATGATGAAGCTATTGACGAAGCTAAAGCTATAAATTCATTTACAGTGGCACTTAAAAAACAATTGACACGTAAAACTACAAACTCAATGCTTCTAGAAGAATATTTATTGATTATTTCCAATCATAGTGATTTTTGTAAGCTTGGTTTAACAGTCCCCTATTATGTTAAATCTAAAGTTTTGAGCGAAACTATGGAATCAGGAATGAAAGATATATCGAAATTAATTACTAGCATATGTATTGAGTAAGCGACTTAACGAATCAATGGAGGCAGGTCACTTTGATTTTTAAATGGATACATACAATTTATACTCGAGTGGTTGTATACGTGATTTTTTAGCTTCTCCTCTAAACTAGTGGTGGCTCGCCACTCGCAAAATCAATGGGTCAGATCACTTTGATTTTTAAATGGATACATACAATTTATATTCGAGTGGTTGTATACGTGATTTTTTTTAGCTTTTCCTCGAAACTCGGGGCTCGTCTCTCGAAACTAAAGGATACACCCCCTCCAATTTGACAGTTTTTTGAAGACCAGATTCAAAGTCAGTTAGTGTCATTTAAAATGGGTGACAAATCATTCTTTATATTTGGTTTTGCCAAGAACCAACGAGAGAATATCAGTGCAAAAGAATTAAAAGCACTAAAATTTATGGCTAAAGAGTTATTATGTTATTCAAATCTACAACTTAGTAAAGCCGTTAAGTCAGGTGAATTAATAAAGGTGAAAAAGTTATGAGTAATAGTATTTTAGATGTCATGCATGACACCGCTAAAGGCTTGACTAATGGCGGTTCAATGGATGTTCAAACGATGCGTAAATTTGATGTGTTATGCCTACCTGAAGTAGAGCATTATGATGCTGCGCATATCAAGGCCATTCGAGAAAGTGTTCATGTGAGTCAAAGTGTTTTTGCAGCGTACTTAAACACAAGTCCTTCAACGGTTAGATCATGGGAACAAGGTGGGAAATCACCAAGAGGAGCTTCTTTAAAATTACTTAACTTAGTGGCACATAAGGGGTTAGAAGCGCTAGCTTATTAGTTACTAGTAACACTATCCTTTCATCATAAATCATTATATGTATATAAATTGAACGGGTGTCTCCGTTAATAGTTGAAAGTATTAACTGCTATGAAAAATAAAACCAGAGTCCTTATTTATGCCAGAACCAGATCCAAATAAAATATTGTCATTCACAACACCTGAAAAATTGGCTCAGTGGCTTAAGGCTAATCATTCTATTGAAAGTGAATTGTGGATTAAAATATTCAAGAAGAACTCTAAATTACCAAGTGTAACTTGGGATCATGTTGTAATTGAATCTTTGTGTTGGGGCTGGATTGACGGCATAAAAAAGTCATTAGACGAGCAAGCTTACCTTCAACGAATAACGCCTAGAAAAGTGAGGAGTAATTGGTCAAAAAGAAATGTTGAGCATGTTGAACGCTTGATCCGAGAAGAGCGAATGATGGAGCCTGGACTTGTTCATGTCAGTGCCGCTAAAGCTGATGGGCGTTGGGATAATGCTTATGTTGTTAGTGAAATGAAAGTGCCGGATGACTTCCTAGCCGCATTAGAAGACAAACATAAGGCGAAACAATTTTTTGAAACACTTAATAAATCAAGTCGTTATGTTATTGCTCATGGATTAAGAAGTGCGAAAAAACCTGAAACTAGGCAGAGGCGCTTTGCAAAATACATGGATATGATTGAGTGCGAAAAAAAGCCATTGTAGGCTTTCTAAAGAGGAAATAAAGAGACACCCAACTTTAAATCATTACTTCTGTACATAAATTTATAATCAATAGGATCAGGGTCTCTACGATCCCCAAAAATTAAAGGAATAGCAAGGCCATCCACCTCAATTTGAGTGTTTTCTAAACTATGAGTTGGAAAACGTTATGAGTCATATTATTCAAGCCTTTCCTCGAAACTCTTGGCTCACACCTAGCGTCCAACCTGTAAGAATTAGTTACATTTTTATGATTGTCCTTTCTTTTTTACGTGTTATTTTCATTGTTGTTGGCTGTACGCTCGGTGTCTTTGCGTTTTTGGCCTTAGGACTGGAAAGTTTACTTTTTGGGTTGGTATATTTAAATCATCCCGTCAATTTCTTTTCTAAACGAATTAATATTAATCAAAGTTGGATGTATGTATAAAACACTTGTGAAAGCTGGACTTTTTTTCTCGCTATTATTACCACTTTTAAGCTTTGCTGCTCCTAAAGATAACTCCTCTGAATTTCATTTATTGATCAATAAGTTGGTGTCGGCTCAGCGTGATTTTGATAACGCCGCACTATCAGAACTTTTACATAGCGATTATGTGGAAGTTTCACCTGCGGGTGAAGTTGATCATAGAAAAGAAGTTTTGGGCTTCTATGATAAATCTCATAAAGTGAAAGGGCAAAATAGTCCGCTAATTGAGATCAGTGAATTAGAAATGAAAATTGATGGAGAATATGCTTTTGTAATAGTAAAAGAAACTTTCACTATTCCAGGTAGCGAACACAAATTTTCCATGAGGGTATCCTTTACTTTTAAGAAAACGGACAACAGTTGGTTATTCTATAATGCACAATACACAGGTATACGCCCTTAATTAATAATGCTTCATTAAAAAAGCTTGGTCATTACTTGGCCAAGCTTTGCTTTAATTTCTGTATTTTGAAAGATAACTAAAAAGATAAAAGAGGGTAAAAGAGGGTAAAAAAGGCACTCACTCAAATTCCACAGTTATTTAATTCAGCTGAAATTAACATTTTTTCTTTGTGCCCTCTGTGGTTAATTGCTTTTCTCGCCACTCGCCACTAAGTTATGCATTTACCTTGGATGTATTGTTGTTTGAGTATGGATTTTGAGTAAAGTACTCAAAACTGACAACGCATAATATTGCTAGTAATAGACTGTGTGGTAAGTATTGAATAACGTCACTGGCTATAGCAGACATAGGTAACAGGTACATCATCTTATGGAGTTTTCTTGCTTTTATCGTTTGATAACTTGCTAGGGCAATCCAATAGATAAGTAACAGCACCAATGCTGGAAATTCAATGTACCAAAAAACAATAGTTCTGAAGTTCACGCCATAAATTTCACTTAACCAATATGTGCCAATATCTGCACAAAAAGCAATACTTAGCAGTAAGCTGGAAACATAAACTATACGGCTTGGGATTGCTTTTTTAATGTTGTGAATATTAAAAAATATTGCAGCATAGAAGAGCAGAGTAAAATGTCCAAAGTAAAAATATTGTTGTGGTGGTGAGTCCATTCTTGATGCAGCTTGCGGTATGTCGATAAGGTTAGACATAATAACTTTTAGCATCGTAGGGCTTTGTTCACCATTCCATATTACGGACATAATTCCACTTAATATGAATAAAAAGGCGATGAGAGTCATGTTTATTAAATGTCGATAATTCATTAGCTTCCCTTATTCATTAACTTGCTTAACGTTTTTGGGGCTAAGCTGTATAGCAATCTGGCAAGTTTTGCTTTACCAACATAAATAACACCAGATTTATTAATCTTACTGATGATGAATTGTGCTAAATCGTCAGACGATAGTAATCCTTTATGTCCTCTTTTCTTGGTCATATCGGTAGCTACCATAGGTGGAATAATTTCTAGTACGCTAATTTTTTTATGGTCAGTATGTAAAATTTGACTAAATCTATGGATAGCTGTTTTGGTTATTGAATACATAGGGGATACTTTTCTGTGACAAAAGCCTAACACTGAGCCCATATTAATAATTTTAGGTTGTGAAGCTTGAAGAAGAAGGCTTTCCAGCCCTAAGGTTAAGTGAATTGGAGCCATAAGGTTGAGAGCGACTTCATATTGGTGACTATCCCAATTAAGGTCTTCAAGGGTTAACTCAAATTGTACACCTGCGTTGTTTATTAACAGATTTAAGTGAGGGGTTGTACTTTTCACTTGGTCGATTAACTTTAATCGTTCACTGTTTTTTGATAGATCGTATGCCCAATGAGTGAGGTTATTGGATTCGATCTCTTCGAGATCCCCTGGCGTTCTAGATATTGCGATTACATGATGGGTTAGCAATAACTGTTTTGTTAACGCTAAACCAATACCGTTGCTAGCACCTGTGACTAGCGCGTACTTAATATTTTGTTGTTGCATAGTATCATCCAATAATTGTTAGTGATTAGATGATAATTGGGATATCCACCTCTGTAATTAACCCAAGTTAATAATGCTTTTTTATTTGAAAAAATTAACAGAGGCTAATTAAGCTGTACTCAGGATAATAAATCGCTTTCATATACTCGTTTTTTTATCCGAGATAAACCAACAGGAGTCACACCTAAATAGCGAGCTAGATCATTTTGAGTGATTTTTTCTATTAAGTGAGGAGTGTTTTTAACCAGCAGTGAAAAACGTTGTTCTGCACTTAAGCATAAAAATTCAAATTCTCTTTTTTCTTTCTTCATCGAAAATTGAAGTAAGACATCAATTACCTCATTAGCAACACTCACATCTTTATGACTGTATTCACGAAGTGCGGAAAATGAAATTTTTGTCAACCGAGTTGGTTGCAAACATAATAATCCAAAGGAACACGGCTCACCTAAATAAGCAGACGCTAAGCTACCTATAATATCTTTGTGAGACAAAAAAGACTTAATCGACTCTTTACCTTCATCCGACAAATAATACGCTTTCAATAAACCTGAGTTAATAAAATATAACGATGTATCTACATCTCCTTGTCTAAAAATATGCTCGCCAATATCTTTTTCAATTTGAATACCTTCGTTCTGCAAAAAATCATAAAAACTCATACGTTTTAACCTCGGTTAATGCGTGTTTAATTTATTCAATTGAATATACATCATCTAATTTAAAAATCGTCAATTAAGACAAAACAAATAGAGGTGAAAATGAATAAATTACATTTAATTATATTAGGAGTAACCATGTTATTTAATAAAATATCATTTGCAGGTGAATTAAATATTACCGTCACAAATATAGATACGACAAAAGGAGGGAACATTATCGTGATGATTTATGATAAGGAAGATGGGTTTCCTAAAGATCATGAAATGTCACTTTTAAGTTCAACTAAAAGTGTGCAGGAAAGTAGTTTAGATTTTGCTTTTGATGTTACTAGTCAACAAATAGCAATCAAAGTGTTACATGATGAAAATGGTGACGGCAAAGTAACTAAGAATTGGACTGGTATATATCCAAAAGATGGTCTTGGTTTTTCTAACGAGCAAAAACTTACATTTACAGGCCCACCAAATTACCAAAAATCTAAAATCACTATTTCACCAACAAAAAACCATGTGATTATTCCAATCATATATTAAGGGAGGGCAGTTTATGAAATCACTTCTAAAAGTCGCATTAATACTTTTCTTACTTTTTGCTTCAACTTTTTTGCTGCTCAATATAACGGGGGTGTTAACGGCGGATCAAATTGAATTTTGGTTAACAAATGCTAAAGATTTGCCTCCTATATACATAGGGCTGTTTGTTGCGTCGTTGTTATTTTTAGATTTATTTATCGCAGTGCCAACGTTAACCATAGCTATTGCGGCTGGATACTTCCTTGGTCATATCTATGGTTTTATTGCCGTATTTATTGGCTTTAGTTTAGCTGGGGTTGTAGGTTATTGTTTAAGCCGATTGTACGGTAATAAAGTTCTCAACTTTTTAATAAAAGATGAGGATAAGCGAATGGAAGCAACAACGCTTTTCAAAAAACATGGCGTAGTTACTATACTCTTGTCTAGAGCTATGCCCATTTTACCGGAGGTATCGGCTTGTCTTGCCGGTATGATGCATTTACCGTTTAAACGTTTTATAACCGCATGGATACTCAGTAGCGCACCTTACGCATTAATAGCCACCTATGCTGGTTCTATTAGTACGTTTGATGATCCCAAACCTGCAATATTTGCAGCGATAGGCCTGTCTGTATTTTTGTGGACATGTTGGTATTTATATCGACGAGCACATAGATACTCAGTCAATTAATAGGAAGTAATTCCCAATAGTTGAATTACCCAATTATTGGGATGCTTTTATGCCGTCATATCAGTAAAGAGATTGATTGTTAACTAGTTGTTTATCCTATTTTTTACACATAAAAAATAAGCCCATGTAATTAATATCAATTGTAGTGGCGCGCGTATGGCCAAGTAAATTGGTCCCCATTGATGACCACCTAAGCCTGTGTAATTTAATGCTGCATAAATATTTGCAGGAAAAAACACAATAAAAACCGCAATGGCTAATTTGGCCGCTTGGCGTTGGAATTTAGGAGTAAATAAAGCAATCCCTATTAACAGCTCTAATAACCCTGTTGCATAAACTAATGCAAAACGAGATGGCAGCCAAGTTGGTAACATGTCCACCATTCCTTGCGTTTTGGCAATATGACCAATAGAGAAAAATATAAAGGCGACTCCTAAGCCCCAAGATGCATATTTGTTTACGTCCAATTCATGGTCATTTACCTTTGAATAGATAAGTGCAATCAATAAAGGGCTAGATAATAGAGTTAAGATAATTATAGGTGTTAACATTATTCATTCACTTCATTAAAGGTTATTTTAAAAGCCGTCAAAGGCGGTTAATTGCTAAAAAGCAAAGCATTATTACTCGCTTTAATTGTGGTCAGCACTTACAGTGCTGCCCATATTTTTTCTAGGAAAAACTCTTGATTCTCTATCAACCTTTCTACTTTTTGAGGATCTTGAGTGAGCAGCAAGCAACAATATCCGTGTAGAGAAGACCAAACGTAATTAGCTTGTAAGTTAACGTCTTCTTTTTTGATCACAGATTTCTGTTGAAACTGACCTAATAGCGTTTCTAATTGATGAAATAACTTAGCTGCAGAAACCGATAATTCGGCGGTTGGATTATTTGATAGCTCGGTATTATTAAACATTAAATGATAAAGCGCAGAGGAGGATAAGCAAAAATCCACGTACAACTCACCTAGCCGATACAACTCAAACTTAGGCTCTTCTTCTCTGTTATCTAGATTTAACATTGAAGTATTTAATGACTCAAAGCTATGCTGAGCAATAGCGCATAGTAAATCATGTTTATCCGCAAAATGCCTATAAGGTGATGCCCTAGACACATCTAGTTTTAAAGCAATTGCTCGCATCGTAATTGCTTCTATGCCCTCGTTGATCAGTAACTTAGTAGCAACATCAATGATGGAGGCCTTTAAATTAACTGCGTGATATTTATGTGCTCTATCTTTTTTCATATTATAAAAATAACACACATGTTGACACTGTCAACATTAATTGATTTAAATTAAGGCGTTTTCACTTTAAATCTTGCTCCTTTAAAAGAAAGCTCCCAAAACAGTCAAAAGACACTCCTTTAAAAATCACAAACACAAGTGGTGAAAAATACTAAGTCGTTGGTTTAGTTAACTACTTTTTGGTTTTTGTGTTTTATTGTATTTTAAGGGATTTCAAAATAACCAATAAAAACATACGCTTAATGTTTGGCACACGCACTGCAATTGCTTCTGTAAATCATAAAAATAATGAGCAGTAGATGGAAAACTTAACAAACAACACAACTAACAAAGCCAACTCAGGCATGGCAATGGACAAAGTCGTTGATACTAAACGCCCTCGTTGGAAACTTTACCTAACATTGACGGCTGTTGTTATAGCCTGTGTCACTTACTACGCAAGTCAGTCTTCTGTTGATGGTAAAACGATGACAGTGTCAAACGCAGACATCAGTATGGAGTCGGTATCGTCTGGTGTATTTGAAGATTACATTCCAATAAGAAGTCGTGTTGTTCCTTTAAAAACCGTTTACTTAGACGCGGTTGAAGGTGGCAGAGTGGAAAAAATATTGGTTGATGACGGAACATTGTTAAACGCAGGTCAACCTATTGTTGTTTTGTCTAACACTCAATTGCAGTTGGATGTGATGCGTAATGAAGCTGCTGTGACTGAACAGTTAAATAATATGCGTACTATTGAGTTGTCGTTGGAGCAAAATCGCTTAAATCACAAACGTAACTTAGTAGAAATCGAATACGAAATAAAAAAACTTAATCGTCAACTTACCAGAGAAAAAAGCGCATTAGCCGCTGGCAATCTTACTTTAAGTGCTCTGGAGCAAACACAAGATCTGCTTGATTACCAGAATCAACGTAAACAACTCACCTTAGAAAGCCAAAAAACAGATGCATTAATGCAAGAACATCAACTTAAGTTTTTAACATTATCCGGTGGACGTTTAGAGCAAAGCCTAGAGTTTGCGCGGGAGAACATCGACAACCTCAATATGAAAGCGCCAGTACAAGGCAAGTTATCGGGTTTTGATTTAGAAATTGGCCAATCAATTAGTCGTGGTGAACGCATAGGCCAAATTGATGAACCGTCGGCATTTAAATTAGAAGCCAACATTGACGAATTCTATTTAGGCCGAGTCACTATTGGTCAATTGGCCAGCACCAGTCATAACGGTGAAACCTATCAATTAAGCGTAAGCAAAATTTACCCTCAAATCATTAATGGGACGTTTCGTGTGGATCTTAAATTTGCACAAAGTCAACCGAGCAATATCCGCAGAGGACAAGCGATGGCGACCAAATTTAGTTTGGGTGAGCCGGTAAATACATTGCTCATCCCGAATGGTTCATTTTATCAAGACACAGGTGGACATTGGTTGTTTGTTATTGACAAAAACACCAATACAGCCAGCCGCCGCAACATCAAACTTGGCCGTAAAAATAATCAATTCATTGAAGTGGTATCAGGTTTAACCGCAGGTGAGCGTTTCATTAGCTCAACGTATCAAGCTTATACCGACATACAACAAATAAAAATTACTAAGGATTAACACCATGTTAAAGATTCAAAACCTATCTAAGAGTTACCGTACTGAAAACGTTGAAACAACGGCATTAAACAATATCGACATTGAAATTAAAAAAGGCGAATTCATTGCCATTATGGGGCCGTCAGGTTGTGGTAAATCTACCTTATTAAATACCATTGGTATGTTAGACAGTCCAACGTCTGGCCATTATTGGTTTAACGATGAAGACGTAGCAAATTACTCAGAAGCAAAACTAGCGAAAATAAGAAAACACAGCATTGGTTTTATCTTCCAAAGCTTTAACTTAATCGATGAGTTAAGCGTAAGGGAAAATATAGAGCTGGCATTGCTTTATCACAACATTCCAAGTGCTGAACGTAAAGAAAGAGTGGAGAAAGTCATGGAACAAGTTGGCATTACACACAGAGCTGATCATATGCCAAGCCAGTTATCTGGTGGTCAACAACAGCGTGTTGCCGTTGCAAGAGCCGTGGTTGGCGATCAAACCATGATTTTAGCCGATGAACCTACCGGAAACTTGGACACTCAGCACGGCCATGAAGTCATGGAAATGCTACAGGAGCTAAACGCAAGCGGTAAAACTATCGTTATGGTGACGCACTCGCCTGCACATGCTGAATTTGCCACTCGCACTATCACTTTATTAGATGGTCAAGTTGTCATGCCTGATTTAAAAGCGGTTAGCTAAGGAATACTGATATGTTAATTTATAATTATTTATTAAGTGGCTGGCGTAATATCAACCACAACAAACTGTTTTCAAGTATTAATATTTTAGGCTTAGCTATTGGTTTAGCGGCAGTTACCTTGATCACTCTATTTGTTCGTTCAGAATTATCCTATGACACGTTTTGGAAAAATGCGGATACGCTAAACCGTTCACATATTGTATTTAAAATCCCAGGACGCGATCCGTTTAAAGCTGTATCGGCTCCAGGGCCATTAATCCATGCATTAAAAAAAGATTACCCACAAGTGACTTATGCATCTCGTTTAGCTACGTTATCTCCAGCAATTAAAGTGGGCGCAGAAACCTTTATTCAAAAGGTTAATTTGGTTGATAAAGACTTTCTAACTATGTTTGATTTAACCTCATTATCTGGTGACTTAACTAATGCGTTAAACGATCCTCACTCGTTAATATTAACCAAAGCATTAGCTACTAAATATTTTGGTCAAGAAGATCCAATAGGTAAAACCTTAAGCTTAGATTATGACTATTTTCAGCGAGATTATAAAATAACCGCAGTCATTGAAAACTCAGTGCCAAATACACAGTTACCTGTTACAGCATTAGCTCTGATTGATGAAAATGATTGGACTGAGCGCAGCTCTCTTTTTACTCAGTGGTTTTCAGTCAACGCACAGCTATATTTTCAAACAAAAAATCCGTCAGACTTAGATCATATCAACGCAACGTTTGACGATTTTTCAAATCGTAATTTTCCAAAACTTCCAATAGGTGGTGCAGACGCTAAAGCATCTGACTTTATAGAGTTAAGTGCCATGAATATTAAAGATTTGCACTTACATGCGGTAGGCAGTGGTGAAATGAACGAACGTGGCAACGCGACTCGAGTATTTATTTTTTCTGCTATTGCCGTGCTTATATTAATCATAGCCATTATCAACTTTATGAACTTATCAACGGCGCGTGCGAGCCAAAGAGCAAAGGAAGTGTCTTTAAGGAAAGTGATGGGGGCATCTCGTACAAACTTAATCTTTCAATTTTTAGGTGAGTCGGTATTAGTGACCTTTATCGCGTTAGCCATATCTATTGGTTTAGTTGAGCTTGCATTGCCTTTTTACAATGAAGTGTTAAATAAAGAGCTAGCAATAAATTATGCTTCTAGCGACATGTTACAAATTACAGGCTTGGCATTATTGGTCGGTATTTTAGGTGGCCTTTACCCTGCATTTGTTCTTTCAAACTTTAGACCTGCAACTGTGTTAAAAGCCAATAAATCAGCTGAATCTAGCGCTTCTGTAAAATTAAGAGCCATATTAGTTGTCATGCAATTTGCCGTATCAATTGGTTTGTTTATTTCTACCGCGGTGGTTTATAGCCAAATGCAATACGCAGACAAAATGAATCCAGGTTTTAACAAAGACAATATGTTAATTGTCCATCGTATGGGCTTAGATGCAGTAAATGAAAAAATGGATATGTTGGTAAAAGAGATCAGTAAAACACCGCAAGTGACTGCTGTGACTTGGTCCAATGAAACTCCAGGTAACACCAATGAAAACAATACTATGCTTCGTTTACCGGGCATGTCAAAAGACGACGCATTATTAATGGGGCAGCGTGGAGTTGGTTATGACTTCTTTTCAACTTATGAAATTAAGGTGTTGGCTGGGCGTACTTACCAAAAAGAACGAAATGACACACCACTTGCTACCGCTAAATTACGTGAAGGTGTTAATAGGAAATCATCAATAGTGCTAAACTTAGCGGCAGCTCGTCGTTTAGGTTATACAAGTGCAGCTGATGCAATAGGGCAATCAATATTCACTAGCCGAGGAAACCCTAATGAGAATTTAGAGGCTGAATTGGAAGTGATTGGCGTTGTTGATGATGTTCATTTTGACAGCTTACGCGCAACCATAAGACCTGAAATATATAACTTAAATGCAACTTGGAGCCAAACTCTTTCTGTCAGATTTAATGGCAATCCCGATACAATAAAAGCAAACGTTGAGGCCATTTGGCAAAATGCGATAACAAATATTCCATTTCGCTATTCATTTTTACGCCAAGACGTAGCTGACATGTATAAAACTGAACAAGGGCAAGCCAAAATGTTTGCAGCCTTTTCTGGCCTAGCTATTTTCATCGCTTGTCTTGGTTTGTATGGCTTAGCTAACTTTACCGCAACACGACGCACTAAAGAAATTGGCATCAGAAAAGTCATGGGTGCGTCTGTCTTTGATATCGTTAAGTTATTGTTGTGGCAATTTAGCAAACCGGTATTTATCGCCAACCTAATTGCTTGGCCAATCGCGTATTGGGCTATGAGTGATTGGTTAGAGTTATTTGTGTACCGTATTGATAATAGTTACATCTTATTATTATCAATTATCGCAGGTATTGGCGCATTATTAATTGCTTGGCTTACAGTAGCGACTAACTCTATTAGCGTAGCAAAAGCTAATCCAATAAAAGCACTAAGATATGATTGATGATTTAATCGTCCAAATGTTTTGAGGACATACGTAAAGCAAATATAAAACACAAAAGCGAACCTTAAAAAGGTTCGCTTTTTTTATATCTAATTGAAATTAAAGTAATTCACTTCCAATTAGAATCTAAGAGATGCTCAGCTGTTTTGGTTCAAATGGACGTCTCTGTTATTTCCTCGATGAAATAATAACCTTCTAGAATAGAACTTAACTTAATTTGATATTTAGATAAAATCAATATAGGTTGAATTGTGAAATATTCACTACCCAATAAGGATTTTATAATGAGAAGTGATTTTATCCGTTTTAATGCGCCACTATTAGTTGCTGCATCATTTCTATTAACCGCATGTACTCCAAATAGTTCTAAAGAAAAAAACCTTCCTTCATTTTCTCAAGGACTCGCACAACAAACCCAATCAGACTTATTAAAATGTAAAAAAGTAGATTCTGGAGGAGTACCTCCACGTATTACTAATCTAGGTAAGATCACATCAGAGGATGGTCTAGAATGGATTGTTCCTGCCAATATTGATTTAGAAAATGATACTAAAGCTTCTGACTTATTTAATGTCTGTAATGATGTTATTCCAAATAGTTTCGCCGATGTAGATGTAACTAATTTCCCGATTCATGATGCCGGTGGGGAAGAGTTATTTACGGCTTATGTATTTGGTGATAATTATTTTGAGCTTAATGTTAATGGCAAACTTAAAGTAGTAGATCCTCTTCCGTTTACTCCTTTTAACAGCAGTGTGATCCGTTTTAAAGCGCAACGTCCTGTTACATTAGCAATCAAAGCTGTTGATTGGGAAGAGTACTTGGGGCAAGGTTTTGAGACCTTTGGTAAAGCAAAATATCATGCAGGTGATGGAGGTATCGTGATAGTCATTAAAGACAAAAACGATAAAATAGTTGCTGTGACTGATAATAGTTGGAAAGCACAGACTTACTATATTGCACCACTAAAAACGAAAGAATGTTTATTGGTTAATGGTGCAACCAGAAACAGCTCCGGATGCCCAACGGATGATGTCCCAGATGGTTCTCAATTTTATGCTGCTCATTGGCCATTACCAATAGATTGGGATGCTCCTAACTTTAACGATCAAGCGTGGCCGCAAGCAACAACGTATAGCAATGAAGAAATTGGTGTACATAATAAACCTGCTTTCAATCATTTCACAAAATTATTTGACGACAATACAGGAGATGCATCATTTATTTGGAGTGATAATGTTGTGCTAGACAATATAGTGCTACTGAGAAAAATAATTAATTAGTCCTATATATGCGAGATAACAAAAATGGTTTGTTATCTCGTATTTATTTTAATTCATGACTGAAAACTACTCTTTAATATGCACAGTCACTTTATCCGTCACTTGTTGTTTTTCTATCATGCCGCCAAGTGTGATCCAATTACCGTTTACGTTTAATAAACCTCTGTGATCCATGCTGGCTTGTGGGCTGTTGCTTACTTGCCATGAACGTTTGGCTATGTTGTAAATCCAAATCTCGTTGTTAGGTGTTAATGGTTTGTCAGTTTGCGAATTACTGCCAATCGATTTGCCTGCACCATCATGTGGAGCGTTTGTACCGCCGACAAAGATTATCCTGTCGTTTTCTGTATCACCGGCTGCGGCCATTTTGAATCTTCCAACATCAGTTGGGTGTACCCATTGATACCAACTTATTTTGTCGGCTCTGGTTACGTTAATTTCACCTAAATAACAACTTGCTTGTTGAGTAATGGTTCTATTTGCCGCAAGTTGCGGAGTTACTTTTGCGCCATCACAAATCATAATGACGTTATCAACTATGCCACCTGCATGACCAAATACAGGTGTTCCAATAAATGGACTTGCTTGAAACCATTCATTTTTTAAGGTGTCGAATACTTGTACTAAGTTAACTGCAGCGTCGTTATTCCAGCCTGAAATGGCATAGATATAACGGTCTCGATAAACCAAGGTAACCGCATCATTAACCGATACTGGCATAGGTTCTAATTGCACATAAGTGTCGGTTGGAACATGGTATTTATAAACGCCTGGTGCGGTATCAAAAGACTTTGAACTACCTAAGTTATAACCTCCAAAAATATATACGCTGTCATTAACACCAACGGCGGTACTGCCAATGCGACCATAAGGTTCTTGTAATGACGGCAATGGTGTTATGGCTTGCCACTGATTTTCAAAGTCAGCTTCAAGATTGGTTGTTTCTGCTTTAATCTCAAAAGAAAATTTAGGTGTAGAGAGTTGCTTTAATTTTGTCTCTGTTTTTGATTCAGGATTAGTGTTGCCATTGCTTTTGCTTTTTTTATTAGGAGCGGTGTTATTAGTGTTGTTCTTAACAGTATTGCTATCAACACTATCAACAACATCTAATCTCCAAGCTTTGTTGTGCATACTGGTAATTTTTTTATCTGCGCTTAACCCAGAAAAGCTTAATATGCTTTGTTTGCCATCAATGATCACAGACGCTACGGCATTGTTGGTCACAGGCTCAGGTAGAGGCGGTAAATTAAGTTTGGCATGTGATTGGAAAGACAAAATAGCGCTAAAAATGAATACTGTTTTAAGTAGGTTATTTGTAGAGGTCATAAATTCACATCTCCTTTTACGAGTTTGAGTTAAGGGCGGTTATTCGTTATGCATTATTAGCTTTGTATTTTGTACTAACTAATCTGATGAGGCAATCTCAAGTACCTCACATTGATTGTTGGTAACTTGCCAGCGGATATTCAAGTTGTATAAAAGTATGCCGTAAATTTTATCATCAGTTTTATTTTGTTTATAAGATGGTCTTGGGTCTTGTTGCAAAACTTGCTCAATTAGTAATGATAATTGAGGGTATGTTTTTTGGTATAGCGCAATTTGAGTATTGGCCTTCTTGCTAAACACCACGCTAAGGCTATGCTCTGGTGCACTTTCTGCCAACTCAGAGTGAGCATTTTCAATACTATCTGAATAAGGTATATAAGGCTTTATATCCACTACTGGCGTGCCGTCTAATAAATCCAAACCTTGTACGTCAACAAACCATTGTTTGCCTAACTGTCTAACACCAATTAATTTTACCGCGGACATGCCAATGCCATTTGGCCTAAATGGTGAACGTGTGGCGAATACCCCCATTTTCTCATTGCCGCCTAATCTTGGTGGTCTAACACTAGGCTTCCAACCTTGTTTAAGGTTTTCATGGAATAGAAATAAAATCCAAATATGGCTGTGGGCTGTTAAATCTTTAAGGGCCATTTCGTTATTTGAGTCACCACTTAATTTGATGCTGCCAATTACTGCATCACACAAGCCTGGTTGTCTTGGAATACCAAATTTCTCTTTAAAAGGTGATTGGATTTCACCTATTGGTGATAGTGAGTGGTTCTGCGAAAAATTGGAATTAGTAGGCATATTTTTATTTTTAGTGAAGATGAACTGAATGTATTCTAAACAGACAAATAGGATTGTGAAACGCTAATTTATAAATAGTATTAAATTAGGATAATAAATACGTTTTTTAGATAATGTTAGTCAGCAACTAGTGTAATATCATTGCACTTTGTTGTAGTTCGATTTTAAACGCATGTATTCAACTTAAAATGGTTTTAAAACCTTGAACTTTTCATTTGAATTTAGGGCTTGAATTGATAAAAAACGACAATATAAAATCTATATTTAATGTAATTGGTATAAGCCATATAGTTATTCAACAGATACAGTTGCCTTCACTGGCAGGGGTAATGAAATAGATGATCGAAATAAAAAATATAACTAAACGATTTGGCGACTTTGTCGCGGTAAATGATTTGTCATTCGATGTTAAACCGGGTGAAGTTGTTGGCTTTTTAGGACCAAACGGCGCAGGCAAATCAACTACTATGAAAATGCTAACGGGCTTTTTGCAAGCAAACTCAGGCTCTATAACCATAAATGGGATAAATATAGAAGACGATCCCTTGAGCATAAAACAAGGTTTAGGTTACTTACCAGAAGGTGCACCAGCCTATGGTGATATGACGGTATTACAGTTTTTAAGTTTTATTGCAGATGTCCGTGGATTAACTGGCCGCAAAAAACAAGCTAGAATTGCCCGTGTTATTAAAGATGTAGAGTTAAGCTCGGTATTAGATAGAAATATAGAAAACTTATCAAAAGGCTTTAAACGCCGAGTTGGTTTAGCCCAAGCTATTATTCACGATCCTAAAGTTTTAATTTTAGATGAACCAACTGATGGGTTAGATCCAAATCAAAAACATCATGTTAGAGAGTTAATTAAGAATTTAGCCAAAGACAAAATAGTTATTATCTCTACTCATATTTTAGAAGAAGTAACGGCGGTGTGTAATAGAGCATTGATCATTGCCGAGGGCGCTAAAATATTCGACGGCACACCAGAAGAACTGCAAGCTAAATCATCATTCCACCACGCGGTGACAATTGAATTAAGTGAACAGATAGAAAATGCCAACGCGTTAACCTCGTTACCGGAAGTTGCTTTTGTGCTTACAGAGGGCAACAAAGTAACTGTGCTACCAAGTGAGGGACAGAGTATTTTTACGGTGGTTTACGACAAAGTGCGTGAGCTAAATTGGCCGTTTTACTCTATTTACAGTGAAAAAGGTCGGCTTGACGATATATTCCGTGAGTTAACCACGGCTTCATCTAATTCTACTGACGTATAAAGGAGACGCTATTATGAATTCATCTTCTATTAAACAGCGAGCTATGAAACAATTTTCTATGATTTCAATTCTGACTAAACGTGAGTTTATGTCATTTTTTGCTACGCCAATTGGTTATGTTTTTATCGCTATATTTTTGATCATGAGCGGTATTATGACTTTCAATTTAGGCTCCCTTTATGAAAGAGGGCAAGCGGACTTATTACCATTTTTTAATTTCCACCCTTGGCTATATTTATTTTTAGTGCCAGCGTTTGCTATGCGTTCATGGAGTGAAGAACGTCGCAGTGGC
The DNA here is from genome assembly GCF_947500655.1 of uncultured Psychrosphaera sp. Classification (GTDB taxonomy): domain Bacteria; phylum Pseudomonadota; class Gammaproteobacteria; order Enterobacterales; family Alteromonadaceae; genus Psychrosphaera. The sequence goes on from NZ_CANMSK010000016.1 coordinate 18,734, forward strand.
AGTATTGAATTATTAATGACCTTACCGATAACAGCGTTCCAAGCTATGGTGGCTAAGTTTATTTCGGCTTGGTTAGTGTTAGGGCTTGCCTTGGTATTAACCTTTCCACTGTGGATAACAATTAACTATTTGGGACAACCAGATAACGGCGTTATTTTGGCAGCTTATATTGGTAGTTGGTTAATGGCTGGTGCGTTTTTAGCCATAGGTATTTGTATGTCTGCGTTATCTAAGTCGCAAGTAATTGCGTTTATTTTGTCTATCTCAATTAGTTTCTTGTTTGTACTAAGTGGAACAGAAGCTGTGATCAATTCATTTAAAGGCGTATTGCCTACTGCGTTTATCGACGTAATTGCGTCGTTATCTTTTATCCAACATTTTGATTCAATTGCTAAAGGTGTTATAGCACTTAACGATGTAGGTTATTTTTTATTGGTGATCTTAAGCTGGTTATTTGCTGGCTTAGTTATTATTGAAGATAAAAAGGCGAGCTAAATGGACACTAAAACGGAGACCCAAATGCATTCAAAATTATCAATTAAACGAGTTTCGTTTCCCGTTGCGCTTGGCGCAATCGCGTTTGCCTTTCTTGCATTGGTATTGTTAAACAATGTTTTATTAAACAAAGTTAGACTGGATTTAACCGAAGGTAATGTGTATTCAATTACCGACGGAACGCATCAAATACTGTCAGAAATAGATGAACCTATTACCTTGTACTTTTTCTTTTCAGACAAAGCAACAGAAGGATTAACAACCTTACGTAATTACGCCAACCGAGTGAAAACCTTATTGCAAGAATATGAGCTTTACTCTGATGGCAAAATTAAATTACAGATCATAGACCCTGAAGCGTTTTCTGAAGCGGAAGATAAAGCATCTGAAATGGGATTAGTTGCAGCACCAATCAATGCAACGGGAGAGTCTATTTATTTTGGCCTTGCTGGTACTAACTCAATAGATGATAAAGAAGTCATTGCGTTTTTTGACCCAAGCCAAGAAAGTTTGCTGGAATATGAATTGAGTAAATTAGTGCATAAGTTGTCAGACCCAGCAGCAACTAAAGTTTCTATATTGTCATCGCTACCAATACAAGGCGGAACCAATCCAAACCCAATGGCTATGCAAATGGGACAACCGCAAACCTTGCCAGCTTGGGCGTTTTTATCTCAATTGGAACAATTATACCAAGTTGAAATCTTAGAGAGTGACGCAGAAACGATACCGGAAGACACTAAAGTGTTGATGATTATCCATCCAAAAGACTTAGCAGACGCTCAGTTATTCGCAATAGAGCAATATGTGTTGAATGGTGGTAAAACGTTTATTCTTGTTGACCCATCATCTGACTCAGACTCGCAAGGTGCTAACGTGATGGGCGTACCAAATCCATCAACGTCAAATCTTGAACCTTTATTTAGCGCATGGGGAATTGATTATGACCCAGATACCATTGTGTTAGACGGTGCAAAAGGGTTAGAGATCATGATGCCTGATGGCATGCCGGGGCGTCATATTGGTTATTTAGGTTTAGACAAAGACAATATTGATGAGCTAGACGTTGTAACTTCTTCGTTATCTAGTATTAATGGCGCAAGTATGGGCGTATTAGCTTTATTAAATGATGCAACAACGACGTTAACTCCTTTGCTGACAAGCTCGGAATATACTGACTTTACCGACCTTGCTCGATATCAAATGTCAGGCACAAATCCTGATATTTTGCTGACCGATTTTACGGCGAAAAACGCTAATGTTGTATTAGCCGCAAGAATTAGTGGTGCGGCTAAAACCGCATTTGAGACTTTGCCTGAAGGTGTTACTGGTGCAGATTGGATTAAATTCTCTGATAATATTCAGTTGATTGTAGTTGCCGATACTGACTTGTTAACAGACCGTTTTTGGGTGCAAAGCAGTAACTTCTTTGGTGAAACTGTTTTACAACCATTTGCTAATAATGGCGACTTTGTGGTTAATGCGGTTGATAACTTAGGTGGTAATTCAGCTTTGCTTTCAATTCGTGGCCGTGGACAATACCAACGTCCGTTTGATGTAGTAGAGCAATTGACGGTTGAAGCTGAAGCTAAGTTCAGAGAACAAGAACAACAGCTACAACAACAATTAAGTGAAACTGAAAATCAGTTAGCGCAGTTACAAAATCAACAAGTGGATAGCGGCTCTCTAGTATTAAGTCCAGAGCAAGAAGCTGCGGTAGAGTCATTTGTGGCTAAGAAATTGGAAATTAGAAAACAACTTAGAGATGTACAACATCAATTAAATAAAGATATTGAATCATTAGGTACGGTTATTAAATTATTAAATATCGCGTTTTTCCCTATTCTTTTAACTTTAGGTTTAGGCCTCATAGCTAGACGTATCCGTTATAAAATGTCTGCCAAGTATCAAGTTAAGCCGCAATCTGAAGCTAAACAAACGCCTGAAGCTACAAAAGCTAAGACTAGGAAGTAGGGATCAATATGAGAATTAGTTTTTTAATTAAAGTTTTAGTCGTTGGCGTGTTAGCCATTTTATTAAGTAGTTATTTTATTAGTCAAAATAAAGGCGTTCAAAACTTTGATGACACCTTGTTGTTAACAGAATTTGACGTTAATTTAGTTGATAAAATTCAAATACAAAATGCGGCTAGTAAACAATTTATTAGTGCTGAAAAAATATCTGGTAAGTGGGTTTTACCTAATAAATTTGGTTATGCAGCAGATATTAAAAAGCTATCAAAGCTGTTACAAAATTTAAAAGATACACAAATAGTTGAATTGAAAACCAAGCAAGCAAAGTATTATTCGCGCTTGGGTTTGCAAAGCTTAGATCAAGGTAATGAACTAGATGCAGAAAAAAGCCAAGCACAACTGTTAACATTAGTTGCGGGTGATGACTTTACTCAGCTGTTAATTGGAAATGAAAGCCAATCATCAACAGGACGTTATGTACGTTTTGCTAGACAAGAGCAGGCTTACTTAGTGGCATTGGATATTAATCTCCCTAAAGATGATACAGATTGGTTAATGCCTAATATACTTCCAATAAATGTTGATCAAGTTAGGCAGGTTGATATTACTTTATTTAATAAAGAGTCTAATACAACGTCTAACAGCAAGTTTACTATTGAGCGTAAAGAGCTTGAGCAAGATGAAACGGTAAGCTTAGCTGAGCATTTTGAATTGTTAAACAAAGCTGAGGATCAAATACCACAGTATGGCTCTATTTTTACTGGCTTAGTTAGAAACATAATTAACATTACAGCCAAAGACATTAAGTTAGCAGAGCCAAATGAAATGGAGCTATATCAAACTATAGTACTAAAGTATTTGGACACGCCAGAAAATCTTGATAATAAAGTAATGTTGGATAATAAAGCGCAAAGCAAAACGCTAACGTTACAGCTATATGAAAATGATAAAGAGCCTCTAAATTACTGGGTTCGTTTGGAACAAAGTAAATATTTAATAAATATATCGGAGTTCGACTTTAAACAGATAAGTAAGCCATTGAGTGATTATTTAGAGTAATCGATTTTCAATTGTTACATCAGATTTTAAGTATAAAGAAACAGCTAAAAAGGCTGTTTTTTTTATGGAATAAACTCAAACTAGTTTATTTCTACATGATAAGTTTCGTCCATACTGATGGATAATTACTTATTTCAGCTAATCCTGAGAATAGCTTATTCGCTAGTTGATATATTGGTTAGAACAACTGCAGGATTAACATTTTATACTAGATGACACTGTCTCCTTTTAATTTTTAATATCAAAGCAACAAAATAGTTCAATTATAATTAGGTTGTTTTATATACAATTGTATTGAACTTACCTGTTTAAGGTAGGTCTATTGAAACGGTTATCAGATTTGTGTTTAGAAAATCTATTTATTTATATCGGTATATATATTTTATGTAATGCTTATCTGTAAATATAATATGTTATTTAGTATAAAAAACACGCTAAACCATTGATTAAAAAGTAATCATTTTGTACAATGCAGCATATTGCAAGTGTGTGTTTATGTATATTTAAAGGGGTTGTTTGATGTCTACTCTATCTAATGAAGAAATCGCTTATTTTAGCGATGCCTTTTCACCTAAAGATGACAATGTTGGTAACGCATTATCGAATCACTCATTGAGTGTTGCGACTGAAGTGCCTGAAGTTCTTGCTCATATATTAGGAAATGCTAAGTTAACCTTACTGGCTGAAATTAGTTATTATCGTCTATGGTTTCCATTAACCTTAAAAGTAGATGATCTTGGCATATTCTCACCAGAGTTAGGGATCCCTGAAGTTATTGATATGCGTGGTGGCGAACGCAGTTGGCGTCTTGATCATGTTAAAAATGTAAAAGTAATAGACAATGATACGGCAAAAGATGTTGAAGTATTGTCTTTATCTAGTTCAGGCATGACAATCAAAGTCCCACAAGAGTTTGATACCTCAATGTCACATTTAAGCCAGTTAGTTTTATCCAATGGTGATCGTCTTGATGTGACGTTAGAGCCCGTTAGAACAGAAAATGGTGTAATGGCTGCCAAAATCAGCGCTGAAGGTGAATCTCGTGAAATATTACGTCAATTTCTATTTAGTGAGCATAAAGCTAAATATGAGCATCTGTACAAAAACATTAATTATTAAACATAAGTTATTCTGAGAGTTTTACTTTAATTACCTTTGAAAATTGTCGCGCTGACAACTTTCAAAATTAATTATTAGTGCATGTACTTATTAAATCAATTCTTCCACTGTGTATAAACCCAACACATGATCTCACCGGTATTAAATTAAATAAATCGACTCCCTTAATTTATTTTTTGTGCACAATCTTTGCATAGATAAATTTAATTAAAATAAATTAACGTTATTACTGCTATGAATAATAAAATGAAAGTCGAAATTTGGTCAGATATCGCCTGTCCTTACTGTTACATTGGTAAACGTCGTTTTGAAATGGCCCTTGAGAAATTTGACGGTAAAGACGATGTCGAAATTATTTGGCGTAGTTTTGAATTAGATCCAAACGCAGAATTAACCTATGAAGAAAATAAATATGAGTTATTGGCTAAAAAATACGACCAACCATTAAAGTGGGCTGAATTAGCCTGTGATGACATGGCAAAACAAGGTGCTGAAATTGGTTTAAATCTTGATTTTGACATTAATAAACCCACCAATACATTTAACGCCCAGCGCTTAATACATTTAGCGACTGAGTTAGGTAAAGAACAAGAAGTACAAAATTTATTGTTTGAAAGTTTTTTCTCTAAAGGCGAGCTTATTAGCCAAAATGACATTCTTTTAAACATCGCAGCTAATGCTGGTATCGATAAAAGCAAAGTTGAGCAGTTATTAAATTCTGATGTTTATAGCGACCAAGTAAAAGAAGATGAAGCTTTGGCTACTGAACTTGGTATTGAATCTGTGCCATTTTTTATCATAGATGAAGCTTATGGTATGGAAGGAGCTCAACCTGTTGATCATATATTAACTATGCTGGAAAATGTTTCTAATGGATCACTTTAACTTTGATTAAAACCATCTATTAATCTTTGATAAAAGTTCACAAAAAGTAATCATCCCCAAAAAACTCAGCTCTATCTGTTATAAAAACCTGCCTAAATAACCTTGTTGTTTTTATAAACATCAAGGTTGAAATCTTAAAACTTAATTTACAATTTTTGTTTAATCTCACGATTTGTTTATAAAGTAAACACACTGATTAGTTTTAATAACCTCATTGTTTACAATAAATTAGAAAAGTAATCGATTAGTCCAAAATCTTATATCTAATTAATGGCAAATCTCGAAATATCTATTACGGTATAAATTGGATTTATGAAATTAATCATCATAAAAGCCAAACAAATTATAAAAATAAAACAATAATAACAATATAAATACGGGAATATATATGTACAAATTATCTCCACTATCAAAATTGGTGAGATTGTCATTAATGACAGGATTAACAATTTCTGCAGCATCCACCTCTACTTTTGCTTTTGCCGAAGAAGATGACCTTATAAAAAATGTTGAACGCATAGCTGTTGTTGGCTCTCGAGGTGCTCCTCGCTCAGTTGATGACTCTCCAGTTCCAATTGACCTTATCGGCGGTGAAGAATTAGAACGTGGTGGCAACACGGATATGCTTGAGTTGCTCAAAGGCTCAATCCCTTCTTTTAATGTTCACTCTAACCCAATCTCTGACGCTGCAAGTTTAGTTAAACCTGCTAACTTACGTGGATTGTCATCGGATAGCACATTAATACTGGTTAATGGTAAACGTCGCCATAGAGCTTCAGTTATTGCTTTATTAGGTGGCGGTATTAATGATGGTGCTCAAGGACCTGATATTTCAGTTATACCTAGCTCAGCATTAAAACAAGTTGAAGTGTTACGTGACGGTGCAGCTGCACAGTACGGTTCGGATGCTATTGCGGGTGTTATGAACTTTGTTTTAAAAGATGATGCTGAAGGCGGTTCGTTAACAGCTCGTTATGGTTCTTATTATGAAGGTGATGGCGAATCTGTAGAAGTATCAGGCAACATAGGCATGCCACTTACCGAAGCTGGTTTTGTTAATGTAAGTTTTCAATATAAAGACTCAGAGGCTACTAGCCGTAGTGTTCAACGTCCAGATGCTGCTGGTTTAATAGCCGCTGGTAATACTGCTGTTTCTGACTTAGCGCAAATTTGGGGTTCTCCTGAAGTTAACGACGATTTAACTATTTTTGTTAATTCAGGTTTGGACTTAGCCAACGATGCCGAAGCGTATATGTTTGGTAATTATTCTAAACGTGATGTTCGTGGTGGCTTCTACTACCGTAATCCGCATGACCGTGGTGGTGTATATTCAAATGACGGTGGCGAGACATTACTAATTGGTGATATTGCTGAAGCTAGCGGTGCAGCAAGAACGTGTCTACCTGTAGAAATTACTAGTGGTAATGTGTTAACTCAAGACAATTACATCAATAATGTGGCTAACAACGATAATTGTTTTAGCTTTAATGAAATATTACCTGGTGGTTTTACACCTAACTTCGGTGGCAGTATTGTTGATACATCAATCACTATGGGTACTCGTGGTGAGTTTGATAGCGGCATTACATACGATTTTAGTGGTTCAGTTGGTTACAATCAATCTAGTTATGTTATTTATGATACGGTAAATGCGTCATTAGGTTTGGACTCTCCGCGTGATTTTAATCCGGGTAAACATACTCAATTAGAAAAAACATTCAATATGGATTTCACTAAAGAAATCAATGTTGATATGTTTGAATCACTAATGCTTGCTGGTGGTTATGAATGGCATGATGAGTCTTTTGAAGTAACCGCGGGCGATGTCGATTCATATACGGCTGGTGCATATACTGATCAAGGCTTTGGTATTGGTTCAAATGGTTTTCCAGGGTTTAAACCAGAAGCCGCTGGTGAATATACTCGAAAAAATAGTGCATTCTATGTTGACTCAGAAGCTCAAGTTACTGATTGGTTCTTAATCGGTGCGGCAATACGTTTTGAAGATTACGCTACGTTTGGTAGTGATACTAATTACAAACTAACCGCTCAATTAAATTTGACTGATGATTTTTCATTGCGTAGTTCGATTAGTACAGGTTTCCGTGCTCCAACAGTTGGGCAAGCAAACTACTCTAATGTTCAAACTGCGTTAGAAGATGGTGCATTGGTTGATTCTGCATTGTTACCAGCAAGTAACCCGGTTGCCATTCAACTAGGTGCAACTGAGTTAACACCGGAGGAGTCTGAAAGTTATACATTAGGTGCCGTATTGAGCCTTGGTGAAGTATTTATCACATTAGATTACTACAACATCTCAGTTGAAGACCGAGTGTCTCAATCGACTAAATACGAACTAACTGACGCTGATAAAACTGCACTTAAAGCAGATGGTGTTGCTAATGTTGATTCAATTCAACTAGTAAGTTTCTTTACTAATGACTTTGATACCACAACACAAGGTATTGATTTAATTGCTAACTACGAAACTGAACTTTTTGATGGTAATGCGAGCTTTAGCTTGGCCTACAACTATAATGAAACTGAAGTAGATAATTTTACTGACATTACTGGTGACTTTAAAGTATCTCGTTTAGAAAATGATTTGCCAAATCACCGTGCCACATTAACTTGGGCGCAAAATTGGGATAAAGTGAACTTCTTACTTCGCGGTAATTATTACGGTGAATATCAAGGCGTACACGTTGATTACGATGCAACTGTTAATACCGGTGAAGCTGCTGTTACTTTGGATGCTGAGTTAAGTTACTCTGTTACTAATGAGATAGTTTTATCTGTTGGTGCACAAAACTTACTTGATCAACAAGCTACTGAAATTAACTTCACAGAAGCCGGAGCTGCTGCTTGTGGTGGTTGTGTGAATAGTCAGTGGGGTGGACAATATTACGAAACATCTCCATTTGGTTTTAACGGTGGATTTTATTACGTAAAAGCAACATACAAATTCTAATTTAACAGTTTAATTAGCAATAACAAAAAGGCTCCTAAATTTAGGAGCCTTTCTTTTATGAAGCATTTAAACTATGAGGTGTTTAAATATTTAAACGATTATAAACCTAATACTTCTTTACCTTGCTCAAACACAATATCAACTGGGATGTTTGCTGTTGTTAGTGTTTCCAGATCAGCGGCTAGTTGTGCTTTTATAACACCTTTTTCAGCAACAAGTTTAGCAACACCTTGGTAATCACCATTGCCTTGTAATGTTAAAATAAGGTTAGATAAGCCGTTCATTGCATCACGCATTTTATCCATGTCAACGCTATATAAACCTTGTTCATTACGTTTAAATGCGTTCTTTTCTGCAAAGTAGTTAAAGCGGATCATGTTAGCTTTACCATGAGCAGAGCTAGCACCAAAGCGTACCGAGCGGAAAATGCCAGCTAAAAACGTAGTGTAATAATCTTCCAATTTACCTTCTGTGATCACGCCTTGTTCAAATAATTGAGTGATCATGTACAAACCTAAAATATCGGCTTTACCTTCTTCTAACGCAGAAGCATGTTCTTTTAACGACTGACGAACTGTGCCTTTACCGTTAACTGTATTTTTAATACCTAAACCATGGGCAACTTCGTGGAACATAGTGTTGTTGAAAAATGCGTTGAAAGTAATGTTTTCGCGTTGTTCTGGAACAATTAATAAGTCGGCAATTGGCAACAATATTTTGTCGAACTTAGCTTGCATAGCATTTTTAAGTTGTAAACGGCGAGTACCTTTTTTCAGTTGTACTTCTTCATCATTTGGTAAGTTAATTGCGATTGTTTTAGAACCCGCATTAGAGTGACCTGCGTAATAAACAACGTCATAGGCATTTAATTCAGCGTTAGAACCCGGCATTTCTGTTTTGTATCTATCGACAACAGGTAAGCCTTTTTGTAACTCAGGAAGGGTAGACGCATATTTGACTAACTTTTCGCTCCAAGCCATGTCTTTAATTAATACATAAGCTTCAAATGCAGCTCGGTAACCGTATAGCATGTCTTCGTAATTTTCTATTGGGCCGTAAACCAGTTCAATTGAATTTGACTTCATATCCATCCAAGCAAAGTCAGATGCTTGATATTCATTAGTTAATAAAGCGTCAGCTCTAAGTTTTAAGTAATTAGAGAACTCTTTATTGTTTGCTAATTTAGACGCTTTTAATAACAACTCAGATGCTTTAGTTAATTCTTCTAAATAGTAAACTGAATAAGGCACTGAATATAACTGCCCTTTGTCATTACGTTCAACAATAGAATACAAGCCTGTTTTATCTACGATATCTGCAGCTTCAAACTCTTCTTTTGTCATATCTTCTGGATAAAACTGAGCGCCTAAAGGCTTGGCTTTTTGTCCAAGTAAAAATGGTTCATCACCTTGTAAGCGATCCCAAGGGCCATAATTTACGTCAGCATAAGCTCTGGTTTTTTCATCGGTAATATTACTTAACAGCTCAGTTTTATTTTTACCGTAAGCTTGTTGCCAAAATAACTCATCCATAATTTTTGATGCATCAATTAGTACAGCAAGCATTTCTTTTTGTTTGCTAGTTAAGTGTGACAAGTCGGCGGTTAATGTAACGGGAGTGTAGATATCAAGGCGAGATGCAAACTCTGGTTTTAATGTATCTATTTGTGTTGTTTCTTCAGTGGTTTTTTTTCCACATCCAGCGAGTACTAAAGAGGTTAGTAAACCTAATGCTAAGGTCAACTTCAGTTTAGTTGTTTTTAACTGTAATCGTTTCATAGATGATCCTTTTTTTTGCAATTTGTATGCGCTTGTTTTTTTTATTCAAATTATCTGGGAGTTAGCTTTAAAATGGTAAGGCTTTTAACTCTGGGCCTTTATCTGACAACACTAACACTGAACCTTGAGTGTACCAATCGCCAACCACAATTCTTTGTTTGTTTTGTGGGCGGTCATGAATGTTAGGCCTATGTGTGTGACCGTGTACTAACCAGTCACATTTTGAATTTGACATAACACGTTGTACTTCACGTTCTGCCACATCCATAATAGCCTCAGACTTATCCATCTGACTTTTTTTACTGATAGCTCGGTATTTAGCCGCTTTTTTTCGGCGTAAAAATAAAGGCAAACTTAACATTAAGGTTTGCCACCACCAAGAACGGCTTTTAGTTCTAAATTGTTGATAATCCACATCATCTATACACAGTTGATCACCATGCATAAACAAAATGGTTTTATTAAATTCTGTTGTTATAAAGCTCTCAGGTAGCAATGTCATACCACAGCGTTTAGCGTATTTTTTACCAAGTAAAAAATCACGATTACCATGAATGAAAAATACAGGTGTGTGTTGTGAAAATTTTTGGATAGAATCTGCGATTGAGGTACTAAATTGGTTGATGTCGTCATCTCCAATCCAAGATTCAAACAAATCGCCTAATATATATAAAGATGAGTGTTGGTTAGATTCGGCCTGTAAAAAGTCTAAAAAACATTGTGTAATGTCGGGGCGGTCAGAACTTAAGTGTAAGTCTGCAATGACTAAGATTGATGGCATATAATTTTCTGTCTTAATAAAAAGGGCATCAATCGATGCCCTATAACGATATTGAACTAGTCAGTTACAACTGCTTTTTCAATAATAACATCTTCAACTGGTACATCTTGATGATAACCAGCATTACCAGTTTTAGTAGCAGATATTTTATCTACAATATCCATACCTTCAATAACTTTTGCAAATACGCAATATCCCCAACCATCAGGCGTTTCTGAACGGAAGTTTAAGAATGCGTTGTCAGCACTGTTAATGAAAAACTGTGAAGAAGCTGAATGAGGTTCCTGTGTACGAGCCATAGCTAGCGTACCACGATCATTTTTAAGGCCGTTATTTGCTTCGTTGTTGATTGACGCATTACCGTCTTTCTCTTCCATACCAGGTAACATGCCGCCACCTTGAACCATAAAACCAGGAATGACACGGTGAAATATAACACCATCATAAAAACCAGATGTTACATAGTTTAAAAAGTTTTCTACTGTTTTTGGAGCTTCTTTAGCGAACAATTCAATTTTAATGTCGCCGAAATTTGTTGTTAAAACAACCATAATTTATCCTAATAATTCGATTTTAATCTTGCCAGCAATTGTAACTAATAACCAGCTTAAGAGATAGGGTTTTACTTAAACTAAGCGTTTTGGCTAAAGAGCCTAGAACAAAGGCATTTACAAAAAACTATTTAATAAAAAACGCTACCAAGGAAGCTTTTCACCGTTGGTGTGCCAAAACCCACCTGTATTAGACAAGTTTAATTCCTCAATACGTTCAACAAGTCCTGTTGCAGAGTCTTCTGCGCTAACCAAACCATTAAAACCAACCATACGAGTTTGTACCCAACCAGGGTGTAATTGTGCAACGGCAATGCCTTTGTCTTTTAAGTCTATCGCAAGCGACTTTCCAATTGCATTTAACGCAGCTTTTGACGCGCGGTAACCATAACGCCCACCGGAATCATTATCCGCAATAGAACCCATACGGCTAGTGATGTTAGCAATTTTACTACCTTCAACCATATTAGGAATAAGGGCCTCAGTTACACGTAACGGTGACAATGTATTAATTTCAAACTGTTCACGGATTGAGTCGAAATCTATATCACCTAAGGTTTCATCTTTTAATAAACCTGCATTGTTAATTAATAAGTCAACTTGCTGATCGCCGATTATTTTTTTGATTTGATCAATACCATCTGAACTTGTCACGTCAATTCCAGATATCACCATACTCGCTATCGCTTCAATTTCTTCCGACTCGCTGCGGCATATAGCAATGATATCCCAGCCTTTTTCCGCCAATTTTTGACTAAGTGCCAAGCCTATGCCTCGGTTTGCACCGGTAATAACTGCTGTTTTCATCTTAGTTACTCATTATTAAACATTATTTATTAGCATTGTTATTAGTGTGGAGGCCTCAAGCGCCATTTTCAATCCTTAGGTAGCATAAAGACAATTATTTATGGCGAAACGTTAAAACAAGTAATTAGTCGTTTGTGAACTGAGCCAAACACGTTAAAATCAGCATTAATTAACTTTAGTACGATAATAAGTCGAACAAAACCAACGGAGATAAAATGGCAATTAACTGGTTTCCGGGCCATATGCACAAGGCTCGAAAAGAAATTGCAGAGATCATGCCTCAAGTAGATGTGATCATAGAGATACTCGATGCCAGAATTCCATTTTCTAGTGAAAACCCTCTTGTTCCAGAACTTAGAGGCGACACACCTGTTTTAAAAATTCTTAACAAAAGTGATTTAGCCGATCCAATCCAAACACAAAAATGGTTAGAGCATTTACAACAAGAACGCGGTATTAAAGCGATTGCGGTAACATCTCAAGACACCAAACAAATTAAAGACTTACTTAATGTTATCTCAAGCATGGTTCCGCACCGTGTTAGCCAAGATAAACAATTAAGAGCGTTAATTTGTGGTATTCCAAACGTTGGTAAATCAACAACCATTAATATTTTGGCCGACCGTATTATTGCTAAAACTGGTAATGAAGCCGGTGTCACTAAAGCACAGCAACGTATTCGCTTAGATAACAATATTGTACTGCATGACACGCCGGGATTTTTATGGCCTAAGTTAGAGCCTGAAGATTGTGGTTACCGCCTTGCAATCACAGGTGGCATTAAAGATACAGTGACAGAAAAAGAAGACATAGCGTATTACGCCATTGAATATTTAATGGAACATTACCCAGAGTTATTAATTGAACGTTATCAATTAAAAGACATGCCAGAAACGCCAATTGAAGTGATGGACGCCATAGCATTAAACCGTGCTTGTATTCGTAAAGGTGGTATCGCCGATTTATATAAAGTGTCAGAAATAATCTTAAACGATTATCGCTCAGGTACACTTGGTGCTATTACGCTAGAAACCGTTGAACAAGGTATTGAAGCCAAAGCCATAGGCAAAATCCAAGAAGCCGAACGTCTTGCTAAGAAAAAAGAATTTGAAGAAAAGAAGAAAGGGAAAAAGCGTCCACGCAGATAATTGCGGTGTTTTGCTCAGTTATTTAGGCCTCACTCATGCGATGGGCTTGAATAATTTTTCTTATAAAAACGTTCATGATTTTCTAATACCATTAAGAAGTAAACATATATGAAATTAGCTGCATCGATTATCGCCATGTTTATTGTTATTTTATTTATTTGGGGTGACTCAAGTATGTGGGAAGATGAAAAATATGCTGTTTATTATATAGATGGCGATATTAAACTAGGCATTAAGGTTGATGATGACGGCTCTTTTATTGGGCGAGTAGAGAATAACGTAATCGCAGTAGGGTCTAATGAAAAGTATGTCGTTGTAAAACAATTAACTTCTGAGCCTGATGTGATTTCTTATTTTGTACTAGATAAAGAAAATGACAATATTTACCTTAAGCCTTATGACGTAATAGAAGGGCCATACACTGAACCTCAATTTAAAAAGCTAAACCAAAAATTAGACTTACCCAAATTCAGTGAAGCGTTTTAAGTAAAAGTAAAAGTAAAAAGACAGCTTCTATTGTAAATAAGGTTTATGCGTAGATCATAGACATATTGTTGCTGCCAAACGTTTTTAATTGTTAGCTCGTTGGGCTAGCCAAAGTAATTTATTAAGGATAAACATGAGTCATAGTTCACAAATAAAAGTACGTGGTTTTCATTTAGATATTTATCAGCATGTCAATAATGCAAGGTACTTGGAGTTTTTAGAAGAAGCGCGTTGGGAATATTTAGAAGACACTGGCGACTTAGAATACTTTCAATCTCTTGGTTTGGCGTGGGTAATTGTAAACATTAATATTAATTACCGAGCTTCAGCAACCATGGGGCAAACATTAGACGTTACTACCGCATTATCAAAAGTAAGCGGAAAAAGTGCGGTGTTTAATCAAGTCATTACTTTGGCAGGAACAGATACGATTGTCGCTGATGCGGATATTACTTTTGTATTATTAAATCAAAAAACAGGTAAACCTGTGAAGATTGAAGGCGAAGTGTTAGAACGTATGGAAGGCCATTTAAAAGCAGTAGGCGAAGAACTTTAATTTATCTTTGATAAAAGTTAACAAAATCTGGTTAGTTAACTTAGTTTATAAATTCGTCTTCTTATGGGATGTTAAATGTTAAATTTTGAAACTTATTCGCCAATCAATATTCCGGTAAATTGGCAGTCAGAGCTGATAATGGATAATGAACAGCGTTATTCTTTATTACAAAAATATTTGTCACCAATTAGCTCTGTTGTTGTTAAGCCGAATGATTGGCCAGTTGGTTATGGCTCATTAGAACATGATAATTTACCTGTATTGTATCAACCAGCCGCTATTATCGAGATCCCACAATTAACTGATGAGCAAGATGTAAGTCACGCTCAATATTATATTTACGATAACTGCCTAGCCGTTCTAAATTTAGGACTTAAAGTTGATTCTGATATTACTAATATCGATGATTTGGCTATTTCCAAGCGAATTGAGGATCTTTCTGAAAAATACTTTGCTCCAATCCTAAAGCAACTTTACTCGCTTAAAGCTGAATTACCGTTAATGAAGCCTAGTGATTATAAATTTTTCAATAACGATATTGATGAATTAACTAACGGTAAACCTTTATGGGTGGCCAGAATGTTGACCCAAGGAAAAGGCTTACCAGCAGAAAGTTATGCTAATTGGCTTAAAAGTGTTGATTCAAAGACTGATTATTTACAGCTTGGCTCTGGTAATTCCTTGCTAACAGAACAGCAATATTTCTCAGACGTTAATCGTATTATGATCATGTCTCAATTTCATGTTGCTCTTATGGATCGTATTGAAAGTTTGCTCAAAGATAATTTGAAAAAGTTTAATATTAATTACTACAACAAAAATAGATTGGCATTACTAGGTAAAACTGTAACGGAGCAACAATACCGCAATGATCATATTGAGTATATTAACATTCAAGTTTCTGCAGCTACCGCTGGAGTGCAAGGGAAGCGTCGCGAGTTATTACAGCAGTTTAATATTGCTTGGGGATTTAATGAACAAAGAGAGAGAGTTGATCAATTAACTGACTTAACTCAAGCTAGAATAGATCGTTCGTTACAAGATAAATTGCGTCAACAAAATCGCGGTATACAAACTCTATTAGCTTTTCTTGGTTCACTTGGACTTATTAGCTTAGTTATTGATTTAGCCAGTATAGAGGGTGAAGTTAATCATAAAGACACGACAGGTTTACTTGACCTGTTCAATTTTATATCAGCCGAGAGCTTTATAAGTTTAACGGCTATAATTGTTATTTTATTCACATTATATGTTTACAAAAATCATGAATAAACGGATCCGTTTCACAATAATACTGTCGACTCCTAACTTTCCATATCAGAAAGCGTTAGGTTATTTGACTCCTAAATTAGGTCAATTTTTTGCTGGTGCTTGTTGCCAAGAAATAGATGGTGTTTGGTCAGATGATGGTGAATTTGACAAATCTGAATACCAAATAGGTAAACAAGAAAAAGGAATGAAAATCCACTTATCTGTCATGGTTGATCAACAAGAACAAACTAAATTACAGATAAGGCAAGTATTGCAGGGCTTAAAAGATGAACTGAACTTAGCTATTAATTGGGTTCACCTTGAGCAAGAAGAAGTTACCGCTAGCCATTTTCAATTACAGTAAAGCACTCTTTTACATAAAATAGAACTTTACTGCCACCTCCTTTTAATTTGATAAATATTCAATTAAAACCGTCGAAATTTAACTATTATCACCATAAAGTTCGTTTACGGTTTCTGCCAATATTGCTATGCCGCGTTCTACTGTTTCTGCATTTTGCGCATAGTTGAGTCGAATACATTCTTGAGTATGTGGCCAAGATTGATCTAGGCCTGGGAAAAAGTAATGACCGGATACGATGATCAATCCTTTGGCTTTTAGTTTTTTGTAAAGCTCGTTTGAACTTACAGGTAAGTCTTTAAACCATAACCATAAAAACAAAGCACCTTCGGATTTATGAATTCTGAAATTTTTATTAGGTATTTTTTCTAATAAAAGCTTAATAGTGTCTTTAGATTTTTCTTGGTAAAAAGGTTTAATAATATTATTACTAAGTTCTATGATCTCTTTACTGTTAATCAGAGGATAGACAATTTCTGGTCCAATTCCACCAGGCGATAATGCCATAATACCGGCTAAGTTAGACATTGCTTTTATGATTGTTGGATTCGCGATAACAATACCGCAGCGTGCGCCCGGTAAACCAAATTTAGATAAACTCATACATAAAATAGTATTATTATTGAAGTGGGGTTTTACCTGTTCAAAAATAATATTGGGGAACGGTGTGCCGTAGGCATTATCTATAATTAATGGGATGTTATGCTGCTTTGCTAATACGTCTAACTTATCTATTTCATCATTGGTTAATACGTTACCAGTCGGATTTGTTGGTCTTGAAACACATATAGCTGCAATATCGTCAGTTATGGTTAAGGCATCAAAGTCGACATTGTATTTAAACATTTGTTCGGGCAGTTCAGTTATTTTAGGCTGAATCGCAACAAAAGCATCTTCAGACACACTGGCGTCAGCATAGCCAATGTATTCAGGCGCAAGTGGAAACAGTACTTTCTTCTTTTTACCTTGAGCAAAGTCGCCAGCCAGTAAATTGAAAAGGTAAAAGAAAGCACTCTGGCTACCATTAGTTAGTATTATATTGTCTGTGGTTAAATCCCAGTCATATAAGTCATTAAATAAATCGGCTATTGCGGCAATAAATTTATCTTTGCCTTTTGGGCCATCATAACTGCCTAAGCTTTCAATTAAGGCTCCTTGATTTAACAGCTCTTGCATTATTTCGGTTAATCTTTTTTCAATAGCTGGAATTGATGCCGGGTTTCCACCGCCTAGCATCAATAGCTCTTCACCACTATTTGCACCTTCATTCAGATCATCCATTAATTCAGTGATACCCGAGTGCTGTGTGAATTTATTTCCAAAAATGGAGTAAGGCATAAACAAGGTTCCGAAATAATAAGCGTTATAAAATAATACAATTGGTATAAGTAGTTGATATAAAAAGGAAGTTGGAATAAACATACTTCCTAATGAAATACTCAGGTGAAGTATATATTTAATACTGATAATTTTTTTAACTAAATTTACTTTTTATGTGATTGTAGGTTCTGAATAAACTAATAAATGAAAAGCAAATAACATGTTGGATTAATATGTATAAGCTATAGGGGTTGGCTTTTATGATCTTGATCAAAACGTACATTGTTTATTAACTTTATACTCCTGCGCTTTATTAATTCATGCAACTGGCTTGTACCCAGTTCTATGTATGGAGTGTACATACCAGTGTCTAATTTTACCCAGTCTTCACCAGCCCAAACTTCTCAGCTTTTCACGCCAGAATTACTTTCTCCTGCTGGCAGTTTAAAGAATATGCGTTATGCCTTTGCTTATGGTGCTGATGCCGTTTATGCAGGACAGCCTCGTTATAGTTTACGTGTACGCAATAATGAATTTGACCTAGACAATCTTGCAATAGCGATTAATGAAGCACATGAGTTAGGTAAAAAATTCTATGTAGTTTCAAATATCGCACCACACAATGCCAAGGTACATTCGTATTTACGAGATATTGAACCTGTTATAGCCATGAATCCTGATGCACTTATTATGTCAGATCCGGGTTTAATTATGTTGGTACGTGACAAATGGCCTGACATGCCAATTCATTTGTCAGTGCAAGCCAATGCAGTTAATTACGCTAGTGTTTTATTTTGGGCTAAGCAGGGCATTGAACGAGTTATTCTATCTCGTGAATTGTCACTAGAGGAAATTGCTGAAATTCGCGAATTATGCCCTGACACAGAGCTTGAAATTTTTGTGCATGGGGCTTTATGCATGGCTTATTCTGGCCGTTGTTTACTTTCTGGTTACATTAATAAGCGCGATCCCAATCAAGGTACTTGTACTAATTCATGCCGCTGGAGCTACGATGTAAAACCGGGGACGGAAAATGAAACTGGTGAAATGGTCCATAAGTTTGACCCTAAATCTGTTATTCCAACACTAGGTGAAGGCCGTCCAAGTGATGAAATTGTAATGCTAGAAGAGCAAGAGCGACCGGGTGAATACATGCCTGCGTTTGAAGATGAACATGGTACTTACATCATGAATTCAAAAGACTTACGTGCAGTTCAATACGTAGAGCAATTAACAAAAATGGGCGTGCACAGCTTAAAAATAGAAGGGCGAACTAAGTCTTTTTATTATGTAGCTCGCACCGCACAAGTGTATAGAAAGGCAATTGATGACGCTGTAGCAGGTCGTCCGTTTGATACTAACTTGTTTAAAACGTTAGAGAACTTAGCACATCGTGGTTACACCGAAGGCTTCTTAAAGCGTCACGCTCATCAAGATTATCAAAACTACGAATACGGTCATTCTGTGTCAGATAAACAGCAATTTGTCGGCGAGGTTCTAGGTCGTCATGCTAATGGGCTAGTGGAAATTGATGTTAAAAATAAGTTTTGTACAGGTCACTCATTAGAGTTAATGACGCCACAAGGTAATATAAGTTTTGTTCTTGATTTTATGGAGAATAAAAATGGTGAGAGCATTACAGACGCCAAAGGATCTGGCCATATTGTAAAAATCCCTCTACCTGACAATATCAATATAGAATACGCTATTTTAATGCGTAACTTAGATGAAGGCCAAGATACTCGCAACCCGTTTAAGCAAGCTGTGGTTTAAGTTATGGCGTTACTTATTAATAAAAAATGCATTAATTGCGATATGTGTATGCCGGAATGCCCAAATGATGCAATTTATATGGGCGCTAAGATATTTGAAATTAACCCAGATAAATGCACTGAATGTGTTGGTCATTACGATAAACCAACGTGCGTGAGCGTGTGTCCAATTGACTGTATAAAACCAGATTTGAATAGAGTAGAAAGTTTGGATGAGCTTGCTGAGAAGTACGTGCGGTTAACGTCGTAATTATATAAAAATTGATAACTCTATTATTCAGATTTATTTAAAAACGGTTTTAGTAACAGTAAACCCTCTCTCATTTTTTCTTCGCTTTGCCCTGCAAAGCCTAGGCGAATGTATTTGTCTTGATCATTGCTTTTATTTAAGTGGAAAGCATGTTCAGCTAGTAAGAAAATACCGTTTTGTTTTACTTGTTGCTCAACCTTTTTTGCATTTTTACCAATGTTTACCCATAAGGCCATACCGCCTGCGGGGATCGAGAATTCTACATGCAAGCCTTCATCGGAAAATTCATTCAGTTGGTCTATCATATATTGGCGTCTTTTTTTATAAAGGCGAGTAGACTTTCTTAAGTGGCGTTCAAATCCTCCATCTTTCATCCATCTGGCAACTGCATCTTGCAGCAACACGTTCACTTTGTGATTGATTAAGGTTCGGTAATTGACAAGATGAGTACTAAGAGACTTATCTACGGCAATAATGCCTAATCGAACTCCTGGGAACATGATCTTAGAAAAGCTAGAAAGATAAATCACTAAACCAGAAGGATCGTTTGCTGCCATTGGTGCTAATGGCTGACTGTTATAGTGGAACTCATGATCATAGTCATCTTCAATAATAGCAATGTTATGTTGCTGCGCTAATTGATAAATAACCTTACGCTTACTCATTGATAGAGTCGTTGTTGTAGGGTATTGATGCAAAGGTGTGAGATATAACAAACGAATATTGTTTTGTTCAATCAGCGTTTTAAAGTGCTCTACATCAATGCCATCATCTGTTTGATTTACCGAAATTAACTGTGCTCCAGCGCTTTCAAAAGCTGACCAAGCAGGTTGGTAACCTAAACTTTCCACTGCTACTTTATCGCCTGTTTTAATTAATACTTGTGAAATAATGTACAAGGCTTCCTGTGTTCCATTAACCACAACTATTTCTTTATCAGTGATGGATCTCACTCTACGTAAATAAGTACTAACTTCTTTGATAAAAGGTTTAAATCCATTTTGGTCGCCGTAATTCAAATCCTCTATAGCTGGCCGATTTAAGGCTTCATTCATAAAGCTTTTGAATTCCTTAAATGGGAATAAATCAATGTCTGGATTACCGCCTGCAAAGTTAAAAGGACTTCGGCTTGCAGGTTCAGATACTTCCTTGTGATTTTCTTTAATTAAACGCCATTGATGTTTATCAGTACATGTAGATTTAGATAGAGGTAAGCTTTTATTTGTATTTTTAGACGAATATATAGGTAAGTTTTCAGCAACCCGATAACCTAGTCTTTGTTGCGTTTCTACCCAACCTTGTGCAACCAATTCATTGTATGCGGCCATTATCGTATGGCGATTCACATCTAATTGTGCGGCGAGTGTTCGAGCCGATGGTAGTTTTTCTCCAGCAGTAACATGACTTTCTTCAATACTATGACGGATAGCTTGAGCTATTTTTAAATACAACTTGCTACCTGAATTGGAGGAACTATCTAACGTCAAATTTAGGGTTTTCATTTTACCAACACCTTGGTCTATATATTTTGTTAAAACTGGTTGTTGTTTTTATACCACAAGTGGAGAAAATACAGGCCTATTTTTAGAAGTTCAACGTCTAAGGTCATAAATATGTTTGCCCCTAAACCAGTCACATTAAGCACAGAAAAAGTAACGTTAAAGCCATTAACCATGGAACACCTTGATGACTACTATAAAGCAGGTGCCTTTCCTGACTTATGGTGTTGGGTTCTACCTAATCAATGTGAGTCTAAATCACAAGCTGAAACTTGGTTACTGCATTTACAAAAATTGGTAGAACAAGAACAACATGTGGTTTTTGCTATTTTTGATAATCACAGTGATGAATTTGTTGGTAGTACTCAGTACTGCTCTATCGTTAAGGCGGATCGAAGTTTGGAAATTGGCTTTACCTTTATCACGCCAAAATACCAGCGTAGTTACATTAATACACATGCAAAGTATTGTTTATTAAAGCATGCCTTTGAAGAATTAAATGCTATTAGAGTTCAGTTTAAAACCGACGAAAGGAATGATAAGTCTCGTAATGCAATAGGTCGGCTGGGTGCCAAATTTGAAGGTGTCCTTCGCCATCAGCGTATTCTGCCTGACGGTAATTTTAGAAACACGGCATTGTATTCGATTATTAACACTGAATGGCAAGCCGTTAAGCAGTCATTAATGTCGAAAATGCATATAGCAATGAAGACAAAGTAAACGGGAGTTAACTTATGTACATACCTAAAGTATTTGAGCAGACAGATATAAACCAATTAGAAAGTATTATTGTTAACTACCCATTTGCCAGTTTGGTTACTCAGTCAAAAAATGGTTTAGAAGTTAATCATTTACCTCTGTTTCTCGATAAATCGGCAGGTAAATATGCATTACAAGGACACATTGCTAAAGCGAACAAACTTTGGAAAGTGCTCAAAGACAAGCCTGAAGTGTTAGTGGTTTTTCATGGCCCCAATTGTTATATATCGCCCAATTATTATCCAACTAAAAAAGAAGATGGACGAGCTGTGCCTACGTGGAACTATGTTGCAGTTCATGTAAAAGGGCAGCTGTTTTTCAGTGACGATGCTGAATTTAAACTTGAAATGCTGAATAATTTAACCTTTCAGCATGAACAAAAACAAAGTCAACCTTGGTCAATAAATGATGCGCCTGAGGAATACATTGAAAGAATGTTACCTGCGATTGTTGGCTTAAAAATAGAAGTGTCAGAAATAACAGGCCAATCAAAGATAAGCCAAAACCAACCAGAAGTTAATCAACAAGGCATTGTTGATGGCTTAAGCGCAAAAAAACAAGAGGCTGCATCTGCAATCGCGGATTTGATTAAAGTTAACAAAACTTAGGATTAACCTAACGCTGTTAGTTATTTTTTGATTTTTTAAGTAACGCAAACATATAGCTGTATGCGTATACCGCGGTAAAGAAAATACTAGGTGCGACTGTTAGCAGTAAGTTTGGTGTTTGGTTGGCTAAGTTAATGGTTATAACCAAAATGGATTGCACAGTAATTGGGATGATAGGTGCGAATAATGTACCGGCTATTTTTTTGTCATTAAGATATAAAGCGGATTGATTAATTACATTGTTAAGGCTTTGCTTTATAGCAATATTTTGCGGTGTTTTTGAATGGAACTTACAAATAATAGGCGTGATAAACGCTAAAGATACATAACTTAGTTTATATTTATTTACTACTTTTTCTAAGATAAGAGTAAAAAATAGAGTAACAAAGCCACTATAAGAACCTTGCACTATTGCTGATTGCAACGTCATTGCACTGGAAATATCATCTGCACTATTTGCCCAATAAGCCCAGCCAAAATAAAATACAAACGAGACAATGCCAGATAATATAAGACGGCTATTCAATTTCTTTTCCTTTTATAAAAACACTTTCATTGTTTGCTGTTCGATGTTGTTTCATTAATTCAATTGGTATTAAGCATAGTAGAACTTAAGGCTACATTATATTATGAATAGTTAAGGCGCCAAGTCTAGTAATGAATAAGTAATAATGATGGAAGTAAAATAAAAAATGCCGACTAATCGGCATTTTTAAAACTATTTAGCGAGTAAGAAACTAAACGCTTAGGTTATTAAATTTATCCCAAGGGCCTTTAATAGCTAAGGTTTTAGTCGGTGAATAAATATTAACAAATAAGGTTGAACCGTCAGGAGAAAAGCACGCACCGGCTAACTCAGTTTGCATGATTAAACGTGCAAAGTTATATAATGACCCATCTGGCGTTACGCCTCTAAGGTGATTGTCTACAATTGCCGTGTATTGATCTTCACATACGATAAGATGACCAAAAGGCGTTACTGTTAGGTTGTCTCCAAAGTTGTATAAAGATTTATCTTCACTTTCTAAAAACAACTGTAAACGGCCTGGATTGGTACTTTCGTTAGTTTCTCCTTCATTAATTGAAGGACGGTAACGCATAACTTGACCCAACTGCTTTTCTCCGCCATTGGTACAGCAAAAATAAAGTTCTTGATCGCCCCAATGAACACCTTCACCACGAGCAAATAATGCAGCACCTTCTTTATAACCACGTAAGCGTAAATCGTCTTCAGGACTTTCAGGGTTAGTTAAATTAATCCACTCAGTATCATGCCATTCTTGATGTTTCATTACTGGCGTTTCCCAATTACGGGTGTCGTAACTTGGCTTATTTTTTATGACTAAAGCCTGTAGCTGACCACCTTTGTGCAATTGTCCGCTTACTTTTGGAATAAAGCGGTAGAACAAACTGTCGCCACGATCTTCAGTAAGGTAAACAATCCCTGTACGTGGGTCTACAGCAGCCGCTTCATGATTAAAGCGCCCCATCTCTTTAAGTGGAACTGGGTTAATTAATCCTGTAGCAGTGGCTGGAACTTCAAAAATATAACCATGATCTTTAGAGAAACCATCACCTGCTTTTGTTACAGACTCTTCACAAGTTAACCATGTATTCCAAGGGGTAATTCCACCTGAACAGTTTCTAATTGTGCCAACTAAAGATAAAAATTCGTTCTCTATTTTTTGTGTTTTAAGATTATAAACTAAGTTACTTGTACCGCCAGCTAAAGCAATACCTTCTTCCGTTTGGTCATAGGCTAAATCGGTTTTGTGTTGTTGGATTTTAGCCGGTTGTTTACTTAAATCACTAGGTTTAAGTTCATGGTTACGTACCAAGACAACTCGGTCTTCATCAAGAGGCAAACAACCCATACCGTCGGCTTTATCAGGTACAGGGAAACCATCAGTCATGGTATTGCCTAACTCAGATATAATTTGATATTCGAAGCCAGCAGGTAGGTCTAAGATTTCGTTAGGATCTGTAATTAGAGGGCCGAAGCCTTTAACAATTGTATTAGTGCCTGTAGCTTGATTTTTACCAAGTATACTTACAGCTAAACCGCTAAATGCCAAAGCGCCTGCGCCAATTAAAAAACGTCTTCTGGTAACCATAATTACTTCCCACTATCTTTAATGTTTTTCAGAATAAACTGACTTGAATTTAAGCAATATTGTAATATACCTCATATCTAGCTGAGTTATAACACAACAAAAGTAGACACAATAATATGTTCTTTTGATGACTGATTTATTACCGGTGGATAGAAAATAGCATTGTTCAAATGTATTTTTTACATATATATCCCAATCTCTTTATCAAAGAAAAAAGATATAACGAGTCTAAAGTGTAGGACTCATAACAAGGACGTTATAAAAAGCTCTACACTCAATCATCACCTTAACTTTTTTTACAGCTTCCTACCTCAATGTTGTCCTGTGAATTATCAATTAGATCATTTGCTATTATCGTAAGCGTTTGTTCACCGGATGATTCATTATCTCCAAAGGTAGAGGACTGTTTTCTTGCGTAAACTTGGCTAGTATTAATGAGGCGATTACCGAGCACTTGATATTTGCTTGTAGATGTTTGTTCCATTTCAAGACTAAAAAATACATAAGCACTACCACTTCCTGAAAATGTTAATTCGCTTTCTATTGGTACGCCTTGGCTATCTACTACAAGTCGATATTGACCTTCAAATTCATCAACATAGCCTCTAGCTTCTTTTCCTGTGATCACGCTTTCAAGTGGCACGTCAAATTGTAACTCAGTTGCAGATCCGCCTTGATGTTTTATTTGTTTTTCAGCAGCAAGCTTAGCTTTATTTATAAAACGTAATAGAGAAGAAGCCGATGACATTTTTTCTAAAATATCTGAGCTTTCAATACGAGACATAGCGCTTAAAGTTGGAGTGCTGGCATCTTCATTTTGTTCCTTTTGAGTTTCTTCTTTTGCTATTTTATCTAGAATGTCTTTGTTGTAGGTTATTTCTAGGCCGTTATGATTATAACTTAAAGGTAGCGAAATGAGTCCATGTTCGCTTTTGGTGTCCTTTTCGTCATTATCATCTTCGCTTTTCCCTCTACTTTCTGTGTGGACAGAGGTAAATTGAACATTAAGTGCAGAGTCGCCATTTAAATTGGCTAATACGGACTTAACATTGCTTAATGTATCGGCATTAACAGAGAAGTTAATTGATATAAGGATAGATGAGACAATTAATAGTTCACGAGTGGTAAATTTCATAGCTAACAAATATATTTCAATAAAAATAAAACATCAGAATTCATTAGCCATGAATAAAAGTCAAACCTATCTTTGTAAATAAATGTATTAGTTATTAATGATAACGCAGCTCTTGTACCTTGCCCCAAAATACCCGATATGAATATGCGGTGTACATTAGTATGGTTGGTATAACGATAACGGCGCCGTACATTAAAAAGTTTAATGCCTCTGGTGCAGCGACAGCCTGCCAAATAGTTAATTGATTAGGCACAATATAAGGGAAGAAACTAAAGCCTAACCCTGCAAAGCTTAATGTAAATATTAAAATGCAGAGTAAGAAGGGTAAGCCTGCGCCAGTGTGTGGATCTTTTTGTAAGCGATTTAATAACATAAATGCGATGGCAAATAAGGCGGCGCAGACTATTGGAATTGGCATCAAAAATAAGATGTTAGGGAAGGTAAACCACTTAACGTAAATCTCGGGATTAAATAATAAGTTAGTCGCCGATACCGTTGCGATACCAATAAAGGCAATAACCAAAGTACGTTTAGCAATTTTGATAGATTTTAACTGTAACTCACCTTCGGTTTTCATTACTAACCAAGTGGCACCAATAAAACAATACGCACAGCTCACACCAATGGCGCTTAATAAGGCAAATAAGTAGCCAGACAAAGAAGTATCAAACCCGTTTACATACATGCCTAACATATAACCTTGAGTTAACGCAGCCAGTAAAGATCCTAACTTAAATAACTTGTTCCAAGTGGGGCGATGGCTAAAGGAAGCTTTAGCACGAAAATCAAAAGCCACACCGCGCAAAATAAGCCCAATCAACATAAAAGTTGCGGGTAAATATAATGCTTTGAGTGTCAGGCTATGTGCCGCAGGAAAAGCAATAAGTAACAAACCAATTGCCAAGACTAACCATGTTTCGTTGGCGTCCCAAAATGGCCCGATTGATGCCACCATAATGTCAGCGTGTTCTGGATTGTTAGTGGGCAATAACATACCCACTCCTAAGTCATATCCGTCTAAAATGGCATACATTAAGACTGACAATCCCATTAAACCGACAAATATAACGGCGAGCGTATCTTGATCAAACATCTGTATTCTCCACTTTGTTGTCGAGGTTTTTGGTTACTGTGCTATTAAGTAAAATGTTGTCTGCTTGATTTTCCTTATCTGATATTTCCTCTATTTCTACTGCTCTACGTGCCATTACAAAAATTGTATGTAAATAAGCACATAACAAACCAAAGTAGACAATAGAGTATAGAGCCAAAGAAAGAGCTACGTTTTCTGGGGCTATGTCTGTGGCTGCTTCTTTAGCGGTTAACACGCCGGAAACAATATAAGGCTGACGACCAATCTCGGTTACATACCAACCTGCCAATGTGGCTATCCAACCGGAAAAACTCATGGCTACAAGCACCTTAAGCATCCAAGGTGGTAACTCATTACGTTTAAATAAAGTAATGCGCGTGACCCAAGCCACTAAGATCATAAATAAACCAAGACCGACCATAACCCTAAATGAGTAAAATACGGGCTTCACTGGAGGATGCTTACCAACAAATTCGTTTAAGCCTTTTATTTCGCCGTCTGCATCGTGAGTTAAAATTAAACTAGCCAGGTTAGGTATGCCAATTTCAAAATGATTGCTACGTGTTTCTTCATCAGGAATGGCGAACAATAATAAAGGTGCGCCTTTTTCAGTTTCCCAAACACCTTCCATAGCCGCAATTTTCTGTGGCTGATGTTCTAATGTGTTTAAGCCATGCAAGTCGCCAATAAAAGCCTGTAATGGCGTTAGTATTACCGCAGCGGTTAAGGCAACTTTAAGCGTCATTTTGGGCGCTCGTTTGTTATCTCCACGTAATAAACGATAGGCACTTATACCAGCAATTAAAAACGAAGCCGTTATTGCTGAGGCGACAAGCACATGGAAAAACCGATATGGAAATGATGGATTAAAAATAATCGCAAACCAGTCGGTTGGAATAACCACACCATCACGAATTTCAAAACCTGTGGGGGTTTGCATCCAAGAATTTAGTGATAAAATCCAAAAGGCTGACATGGTTGTACCAAAGGCTACAATAGCTGTGGCAAGCGTGTGGATTTTAGGAGGTACGCGTTTTATACCAAATAACATAATACCTAAAAATGTGGCTTCTAAGAAAAAGGCAGTTAACACTTCGTAACCCAGTAAAGGTCCTGCCACATTACCTACTTTCTCCATAAATCCGGGCCAGTTTGTACCAAATTGGAATGACATGGTAATGCCACTTACTACGCCAAGAGCAAAGGTTAAGGCGAATATTTTCACCCAAAAACGATATGCTCGCATCCAAATTGGATCGGCTGTTTGGTCAAAACGTATTTTGAAAAATAGTAAAAACCAACACAGGGCAATGGTGATGGTTGGAAATAAAATATGGAAACTAATGTTGGTTGCAAATTGAATTCGAGATAACAAGAACGTGTCTAACATATTGGCCTCGGTCATTTTAAAAATGATAAGATTATTTAATGTTTATCTAGCGCTTTATTTATGTTTACCAGCGCATTTTTACTAACTCATTACTTATTAGAGTTAAGCAGCTTGTCTTTCATATCTAATACTTTGCCAACGCCGGCACCTAGTTTCATCAATGTTTTTAGCTTTTCTGGACTCATGTTTTGTAACTCACTAGCCCACAAAGTGACAGACTCTAGTAAGTCATGTATTTCATGCATTTTTTCTTGTGCATATTCTTCTTGCTGGTTAGCTGGTTGATCTAAAATGCTAGACCGCAATAACGACAGAGTAGGGTCCATCTCGCGTTTTCTGCGTTCTTCAAATACGCGAGTCGCTAAATCCCAAATACTGCCAGCAGGAGAATAGTAATCTTTTCTATCACCAGGAATATGTTGTACTTGGATTAATCGCCAAGACTGTAATTCTTTAATTCCCATGCTTACGTTGCCACGAGAAATATTTAATGTTTCAGCAAGTTCGTTAGCACTGACTGGATTTTCGCTAACAATAAGCAAACCAATCATCTGACCAACCGTGCGGTTAAATCCCCAACGGCTACCCATTTCTCCACAATGCATAACAAATGATTCTAATTTTGGACTAAGTAACATAATAAACCTTTTAAAGTTTCAGTAATTTCTGAAACTTTAAAAGTAAAATTGATATAGATCAAGTTTTATATTAAAAATTGTCATTTTATTTCTATTTAGTGAGGGATGATTGTGCAGTATTTTTATATATGTAGTGGATTAAATACAAAAGGCTAGGAAAACTAGCCCTTTGTATTTAGTTTTATAGAGCCCTTAAAAAATCTATTGAAAAGGCTCCTAACAAAAAGAGTCTGTAATAAACTAATTAAAACTCAATCTGTATTCCAATGGATGGAATTGGGGTATTTGGGAATTCATATGAAGGATCTCTTTGTGTGTAATCTTCATTGTAATCATAGCCAGCTAAACTTTGTTGACCGTAAACATTTAGCACTTCAAAATATAGATTAGTTTCTTGTCCCCACCATTGAGTACGGTAATCAAGACGAACATCTAAACGATGAAAATCATCTAGGCGTTGCTCATTTATATCACCTTCAATTGGGTCGTAAAAAATAGGTTCTTGGCTACTATCAGGCTCATTGTTAACTAAAGGATAAATTGGCGTAGCACCATTGATTGGGGTATACAAAGCACCGCTTTGAAAACGCCAGCGACCGCCAAATTGCCAGTTCTCATTAATTTCGTAATTACTCACTAAGTTGATGATCCATGGTTTATCAAATTCATAATTAAATTCGTCACCAGTTAACTCATTTTTACGCTCTGTTTTACTATAAGCTATGCTCAACCAGCCGTACCAGTTATTAGAAATCGCTTTGTTTAACAAAAACTCGACTCCGTAGGCACTACCAACGCCGGCATTTAAATAGTTATCAGCTTGTACTAAGTCATTTTCAATTGCCGTTGTTGATTCGGTCAAAGACGTTGTTTGTTGAGACGGATTACTCACAATTAAGTCGTCCATATCTTTGTAGTAGGTTTCTATGCGCCAAGCCCAATCTGAGTCACCTTCGTATTCGATACCAAATACATAATGTTCAGCGGTAACTTGATCCAAGTTTAAGCTGCCAAAGGTTTCAGATAAGTATTTGTATTCTCTGAACCACTGGTGGTGTTGACCGTATGCGAACTTTAACCCGTAATCATCAAAAGCTTGCCACTTCAGCATAACTCTTGGCTCAGCAATAGTTTCATCATTAAAGTCATTAGTGTTTACTGCACCACCTAAACGCAGAAGAACTGTATCTGACAAATCCCAGTCGTAATCAGCAAACAAGGTCATAAAGCTAATGTCTATTTCAGCCTCTTCAGAAGCGGTAGGAGCGAAGTAGCTTGGTGCACAAACTTCAAATTCATTATTACAAGGCGAGCTTTTTCCAGTCACCGCATAGTCTATATTTTGTTGTCTAAATTCAAAGCCTGAATTTAACGAGCCATTCTCTAGTAACTGACTATTTAGGATTTTAAACATATTGTCGGTGGTAATTGCATTCAGCTCAATTATCTGACCGACAAAGAAGTCTGAGTTACGCACTAAACGATTAAGGAATACTTGGGTTTGGCCAAAGTCAGACTCATTGGTCCAAACAATACTTTGGTTGTCGTAGTAAGTTTCAAATCCAATACCGCCTGTTAGTTCTGGGTTTTTCTTTACTTGATCTGATTCATCAGAGAACAATAATTCAACATCATCATTTGCTCCTGTGGCTTGCACTACAATTGTATTATTGTCGTCAAGGTAATTGATGTATTTGAATTGGTAATCGTTATTGATAGGTGCTTGGGTAAATTTAAAATCTTCGTCATCTAAAAATGCATCTATATAAATATGGATCAAGCTTTGTCTGGCAGCTAAATAAAATGCCGACGAGTCTGTGAGTTTAGATTCAATCAATAAGCCTGTACGTAAAAAACTAAAGTCAGCGACACCGCTAAAGTCTTTAATTTCTGGGTCTCTTAATTTAGTGTCGATAACACCACCAATAGCGTCAGAAAAGCCAGATTCCCAAGCGCCGGTTTTAAGCTCAAAACTTTTAATTAAATTAGGATGAAAGCTACTGTAACTGTCGTTGTGAAATACATAACCCACTGGTACGCCGTCGGTTTGATAATACATATCATCTGGTGAGCTGCCTCTTACTGCAGGTGCAAACCCATTTGCCAGTACAACACCCGGTAAGCTTTCTATTGCTCTAATTGGGTCGTTACCTGCACCAGGTACTTTTAATATTTTGTCTGAGCTTAATGCAATACCCGAGTCTCTGCTGCCTATAACACGAATTGTTTCAGGCGGACGGCCTACACTCGTTAATGTTGGTGAAGCAGTTAAAGGTTGTTCAACCTTTATTTCTGTTGTTGACACATCAGTCTCTGGGCTTGTTTCTATCGTCCTAGCGTCAGTCGCATTAGCCGTCAATGGTAATAGACTAACTATTAAAAGTGGGGTAAATGATAAATATCGCAAAACACATCCTATTATAATTACGTGGTTTATTTTGTTCGTCTGTCACCTTATACGTTAAATGTGACAAAATGGATCTTTTCTTAATTCAAAATGTTAACATGCATAAAATATTAAGGTATCAAATAATAGCAACAGAATGTAACGCCATTTAACTGCTATTTATATTAAAAGAATTGGAAATTAAATGTCTCACTTGTGTATTTATCATAAAAGTTGCCCAGACGGGTTTGGCGCAGCGTTAGCTGTAAACGTATTTTTGCAACGCGAACATAGCGAAGATGAACACGAATGGTTACCTGCTCGCCACGATGATGACGCGCCAGATGTAACGGGCAAACATGTTTACATAGTGGATTTTGCTTACGATAGAGAAACTCTAATTAAAATGCATGCACAAGCTGCATCGTTAATTGTTATCGACCATCACAAAACAGCACAAGCTGCATTGGAAGGGTTAGATTTTTGCCAATTTGATATGAGCAAAAGTGGCGCTTATTTAGCGTGGGAATATTTTAATCCTGAGTTACCTGTGCCTAAATTAATAGCTTATATTCAAGATCGTGATATTTGGCAGTGGAAATTACCAGATAGCAAAGAGTTCTCTGCCGGTTTACAACTTATGGAAATGAGCTTTGAAACTTGGAGTGAGTTACTAACGGACGAAGCTGTGTTGCCAATTATAGAGCAGGGCAGAACTATCTTAACTTACCAACAAATGGAAATTAAACGCGCGATGAAGAAAACGCCTGAGATGATCACTTTATGTGGTTATTTAGTGCCGTGCGTGAATACCACAACGCTGATTAGTGATTTAGGTAATGAGTTATGCCAAGGGCATCCTTTTGCTGCTATGTATTTTGAAACAGACACGAAACGTATTTATTCATTACGTTCATCAGAAGATGGAGTTGATGTTTCAGCCATTGCCAATAAGTTTGGCGGCGGTGGTCACTTTAATGCAGCAGGCTTCTCTGTTGAAAAACCAGCGATAACATTCCCTAAAGTAGATTAATTACTTTAACTGTTTAAATAACTGATTTAAACAAACAGATCAAAAAGGCCGCTATTTATACTTTAAATTGCGGCCTTTTTATTTATAGAAAGCTAGTTCTTACAACACAGTCTTTAACAATACGCTTTTAAAACACGCGCTTTAAAAAACAAAGTGCTCGGCATCCAATGCCATCATGCTTTCTGAACCAGCTGTTATACAAGCTGCATGACCTTTCGCTCTAGGTAATATACGGTCAAAATAGAATTGACCCGTTTGTATTTTAGCTAAGTAAAAGTCTTTTTCATCTGTGCCTGCATCTAGTTGTTTCTGTGCACATGCAACCATTTTTGCCCAGTAATAAGCTAAGGTGACATATCCAGAAAACATAAGGTAATCAACTGAAGCTGCGCCTATTTCATCTGGGTTATTTTCTGCCTTTTTACCTATTTCCATTGTGGTTGATTGCCACTCTTTTAAGTAACTTGCTAGTGTTTGGCAGTGACTTGTAAGACTGGGTGTTCCTGCATTATTTTGACAGAAGCTCACTACTTCAGCCGCAAAGCCTTTTAGTAGCTCGCCTTGTGAACCTAATATTTTACGACCTAATAAATCTAACGCCTGAATACCCGTTGTCCCTTCATACAAACAACTGATTTTGGTATCTCGCATTAGCTGCTCCATACCCCATTCTTTGATAAATCCATGACCACCAAATACTTGAATACCATGGCTGGTGGACTCTAAACCAGTTTCGGTTAAAAAAGCTTTTGCAATAGGAGTTAGTAACGCCAGCTTAGCTTCTGCAAGTGCTTTGTGATTGTCATTTTTACTTGCGTGTACGGTATCGACTAATTGCGCTAAATCAGACGCCAATGCTCGGCCTCCTTCAGCAAATGACTTTTGAGTTAGTAACATACGGCGTACATCTGGATGCACTATGATTGGATCTGCGGGGCCATTTGGATTTTTAACACCAGACATAGAACGCATTTGCAACCTGTCTTTAGCGTAAGTTAACGCACCTTGGAATGAAGCTTCAGATGCCGCAACACCTTCATTTGCAACACCTAAACGAGCTGCATTCATAAAGGTAAACATACAATTTAATCCGCGATTAACTTCGCCAATTAAATACCCTTTGGCGTTATCAAAGTTGATCACACAAGTTGCGTTAGCGTTAATCCCCATTTTATGTTCAATAGAGCCACAGTTAACGCCGTTTCTATCTTCTACTGCGCCATTTTCTGTAATATTAAACTTAGGGACTGCAAATAACGAAATACCGCGCGTGCCTTCTGGCGAACCCGGGATACGGGCGATAACGATATGAACGATATTGTCAGAAAGGTCATGTTCCCCAGCTGAGATAAATATTTTGCTACCGTTTAAGCGATAAGAACCGTCCTGATTTAATTCAGCTTTAGTACGTAACATGCCTAAGTCTGTACCACAGTGAGCTTCGGTAAGGCACATAGTACCTGTCCAGCTACCTTCCACTAATTTAGGTAAAAACATTTGTTTTTGCGTGTCAGTACCGTGGGCTAATAACGTGGCTATTGCGCCGTGGCTTAAGCCTGGATACATAGCAAAACTATGATTGGCCGCTGACATCATTTCGCCAATTGCGGTGTTGACTGAATGAGGTAAGTCTTGACCACCAAATTCTTCTGGCAAGGATAGTGTTGGCCATCCACCATCAACATATTGCTGATACGCTTCTTTAAAACCATCCGGTGTGGTGACATTACCGTCTGTCCAAGTACAACCTTGCTCATCGCCAATTTGGTTTAATGGAGCAATAACTTGTTCGGTAAATTTTCCAGCTTCTGACAATATTGCATCAAGCATATCTAAGCTAGCATCTTCATAACCAAGAGTACTGTAGTGCGTTTCACAATCTAACAACTCTTGCATGACAAATTTGTAATCGCGTAAGGGCGCTTTATATTCAGGCATTTCCATTCTCTCAATTTATTGTTATTTAGCTCTGGTCAGACTAGCAGTAAATGGAACTGAATGACAAAGAAAGAAATAGATATTTGTATAAAATTAAGACAATAATGATGTCGATCAAATATTACTTTATTTGCTTGTCGTAAAGTTAAATGTACCTTTGTTGGGATCACTCTATATGTTATTAACTTAGTGAGGATTAAATTGTGTTATCCAAATACCATTTAAATTAGTAAACTCGCCCTGAATTAGTGACAAAGGTGAAGCTATTACCTATATAACAAAGTCATGGTAAATAAGTTTGTTTATTGTTGTATATTTAACTTAGCTATTTGTCTTCTTTGTTGGCGCTGCTGACAGGAATAACAATTAAATTAAAACAACCGTTTGAATTTTCCAGTAAATAAAGTAAATTGTGCAACACTCTGGATACAACAGATATAAAAATTAGAAAAGTGAGTAATTTTAATGAAAGTATTAGTCCCAATAAAACGCGTAATTGACTACAACGTCAAAGTACGTGTTAAAGCCGATAATTCTGATGTTGATTTAACTAACACAAAAATGGCTATTAACCCGTTTTGTGAAATCGCTGTTGAAGAAGCTGTACGTTTAAAAGAAGCTGGCACAGTAACCGAAATCATTGTTGTATCTGTTGGCGATAAAACATGTCAGGAGCAGTTACGAACTGCACTAGCATTAGGAGCTGACCGTGCTATTCAAATTGAAACTGACGAATCGTTAGATGCTCTGAACATAGCAAAACTATTACAAAAAGTAGTTGAAGAAGAACAACCTCAACTGGTTATTTTAGGTAAGCAGTCAATAGACAGCGATAACAACCAAACAGGTCAAATGCTAGCCGCCCTTACTGGGATGTCTCAAGGTACATTTGCATCGGAAGTAGTTGTTGCAGACGGAAAAGTAAACGTAACGCGTGAAGTTGACGGTGGTTTGCAAACATTAGCATTAACTCTTCCTGCGGTTGTGACAACAGACTTACGTTTAAATGAACCTCGTTATGCATCATTACCAAATATAATGAAAGCCAAACGTAAACCTTTAGATGTAAAACCAGCGGCTGATTTTGGTATTAACCTTACAGCTCGTACATCGTTGTTAAAAGTAACACCACCTGCTGAGCGTCAAGCTGGCATTATGGTTGGTTCAATTGATGAATTAATAGAAAAATTGAAGACTGAAGCGAAGGTGATCTCATGAGCATTTTAGTTTACGCAGAACATGATAATACTGAGTTAAAAGCGGATACGCTTAAAACGGTAACGGCTGCATTAAAAATTGGCAGTGATGTACATTTGCTAGTTGCTGGCGCTAATTGCCAATCAGTTGTAGAGCAAGCCGCAAAAGTAACTGGTGTTACAAAAGTATTGGTTGCTGATAACGCAGCTTATGAACATCAACTTGCTGAAAACGTAAGTGCACTTGTATTAGAGTTGGCAGCTGATTACGACACTATTATGGCAACAGCATTAACAACGGGTAAAAACTTTATGCCTCGCGTTGCTGCTTTGTTAGATGTTGCACAAATCTCTGACATCATTGATGTTGAAAGTGCCGATACGTTTGTACGTCCAATCTATGCGGGTAATGCTATCGCTACGGTAAAAAGTTTAGATGTTAAAAAAGTACTTACTGTCCGTGCAACGGCATTTGATGCAGCTGACACAGATGGAAGCGCTGAAGTAGTAACACTTTCAAATGTAACTGACGCTGGTATTTCTAGCCATGTTAAAGATGAATTAACGGTTTCTGCTCGTCCTGATTTAGGCGCTGCAAGTATTGTTATCTCTGGTGGGCGTGGCATGCAAAACGGCGAGAACTTTAAATTGTTAGACGGTATTGCTGATAAGTTAGGCGCGGCTATTGGTGCATCACGTGCAGCGGTTGATGCTGGGTTTGTACCAAATGATATGCAAGTAGGTCAAACGGGTAAAATAGTTGCTCCTGACTTATACATAGCTGTTGGTATCTCAGGTGCAATTCAGCATTTAGCCGGTATGAAAGACTCAAAAGTTATTGTCGCTATTAATAAAGATCCAGAAGCGCCAATTTTCCAAGTAGCAGATTACGGCTTGGAAGCTGACTTATTTGACGCTTTACCAGAGCTAGAAGCTAAATTATAAAATAGCTCCTTATTACGCTTGAATTCAAAAATGATTGACTAAAAAGGCCATTACAAATGGCCTTTTTTTATGCGTGTGTGTATATTTGGCTAAATAAAATAAGAGTGGAAACTCAGGGAGTGAAATGAAACTTATTAAGTTAGTTGGTATGACAGTAGTGGTCATTAGCAGTCTTATTTTTTTGCTTTGGGCTAACTCTTCTTTACAGCCTCAGGTTTGGTCACCAAGTAAAAATCCTCACTTCACCGGCGTGTTTACAAAAAACCATAAATTAGATCAGAGCCAATTGATTTTACAGGATGTCGGGCTTGGTCCTGAAGATATTGTATTAGGTAAAAATGGGCGTTTTTATACGGGTTTTGAAGATGGCCGTATTATTAGTTTTTTGTTGAACAAAGGTGGCCATTCCGATATTCAGTTATTAACTAATACTGGTGGAAGACCACTTGGGATGAAGTTTGATCACGCAGGCAATTTAATTGTAACAGACTCTATAAAAGGTCTATTGTCAGTAGCTGTGGCTGGTGAAACAGCTGGTGAAGTCACAGTACTGGTAGATGCAATAAGTGGCATTAAGATGAAGTTTGTTGATCATTTAGATATTGCTCAAGATGGCACTATTTGGTTTTCAGATGCATCACAGCGTTTTGGTCATGAGCAACTTGCATACGATTTTGTAGAAGTTAGCGCTACAGGACGTTTACTCAGTTATTCCCCAACAACCAAAGAAACCAAAGTTCATATCTCAAATTTGTTTTTTGCCAATGGAGTTGCGCTGGGGCCAAATGATGATTTTGTGTTAATTAACGAAACTGGCAAAGCGCAAATACACCGATTATGGCTAAAAGGCGATAAGCAAGGCACAACTGACATCTTCATTAAAAACTTACCTGGTATGCCTGATAATCTTACGTTTAATGGAAAAGATACTTTTTGGATACCGCTTATAAACCTTAGGGACCCTTTAATCGACGGTTTAGCTCAATATCCATTTATAAGAAAGTTAGCGGGTGGGTTACCGATAACTTGGTTAAAACCAGCTCAGCCGTATGGCTTTGTTATCGGTGTTGATTTAGATGGAAAGGTGATATTTAATCTACAAGGTAGCAATAAGCTCTTTGCTATTACGAGCGTGATTGAATATAAAAATAACTTGGTACTCGGCAGCTTGAAAATGAACAACGCAGCAATAGTTACTTTACCAGAACGTTAGAAAAAACATTGATGTTAGAGGTTTTATTAAATTTAAGAAATAATAAATACTCGACTTCATTAGCTAATTTACCTCTGGTCGAGTTTGTGTTTATTCGATACCCCGTTAATATCACTTTGGTAAATTATTTATAAGTTAATTAAATAGGCAGGTATTAAATGGCTAACATGGTAAAAAAAATAAAAATAAAACAAGTATTTGTACTATTCACATTAGCAGCAAGCTTGAGTATATCTACGTCTTTTCAAGCCAAATCTTTGCAGGCCAAAAGTGCAGATACAGTTGCGACTGTGCTAGCTAAAAAGGGCGATGTAAATATCATTAGTGCTACCGGGACAGTTGCCGCGAAAAGAAAATCGCTATTAATAGAAAAAGATACTGTAGTTACAGGTCTGGACGCTAGAACGTCACTTAAGTTTAATGATGGCACTATTACAACGCTTGGTAGCGATAGTGAAATGTTGATCAAACAATATAAGTGGAGTGCCGATGACAAAGCGCCATCAGCAGAATTTGAATTAGTTAAAGGCGTGTTTCGTACTGTAACTGGGCTGATCACTAAAGTAAAAATACCTAGCTATACAGTAAAAACCCCAATGGGCAGTATAGGTATTCGCGGTACTGACTTTTGGGGCGGCTATTTAGATAAAGACGCTATCGATGTTTTGTTTGTTGAAGGTGATCATGAAATTGTGATCACTAATGAATTTGGCACTACGGTATTAACAGCACCAGGTCAGGGAACAACGATTAAAGCGGGTAAGGCACCAACCGCTGCCAAATTTTGGCCGCAACATAAAGTAGATAGAGCGGTTAATTCAACTAGCTTTTAAAGGTTGTCTTAATACCATACAAAAATGGCATTAAAAAACGAAGTGTGAGTGGTATTCACACTTCGTTTTTTTGTTTATAACTTTAAGTTTTAAAAGCTAAGCAGAAAAAACACTAAGCCGAGAAGTCGACTTTTTTAAGTGACTCAGTATTAGCTAAATATTTTTCTATTAACTGTTCAATACTTTGCTTATTTATATCTATATTCTTAGATGCTAGAAACTCTTCATTATAAAGTTTCGATATAGAGCGTTCGCCAAGATCACAGGCGATAGTTACAATAGTTTGTTTTTCACCGCCATTAGTCGGTCCAAACTGAATAGCGCTAAACAAAGCTGCTGTTACGTTTAATGCACTTGAGCTACCTAGTACTAACGCGTCATGTTTTCTAACGTAATTTGCTACTGTAACAATATCTTGGTCTGGCAAATTAACCGCATAATCAATTTTTGCTTGTTTGAAGTTCTCAACCAAACGCATAATACCAATACCTTCAGTGAATGAACCACCTTCACTTGCGATATGTTTACCTTGTGCAAGATAATTTAAAATGCCCGAGCCATCAGGATCAACTGCAACTGTTTTAATATCCGTATTTTGTGATTTAAGGTATTTAGATATCCCGCCTAATGTGCCGCCAGTACCAGCAACAGAAACAAACACATCAATATCTTTTTGAGTTTGTTGGTAAATCTCTGGACCGGTATAAGTAAAGTGAGCTTTTGAATTACTTAAATTCTCAAATTGATCTGCCCACCAGTATTTAGGATTGTTCTCAGCCATTGTGCGAGCCGTATGATAAAAGTGAGCTGGGTTTGAAAAGGGTACCGCATCAACAAGGTGTAATTTAGCACCATGGAGCTCAATCATTTGTTCTTTTTCTTTGGTTTGCCCTTTAGGCATTACGACCTCAAGATCATAGCCGAGTGACTTAGCAACAATGGCAAGTCCAATACCTGTGTTTCCGGCAGTGCCTTCTACAATTGTCATTCCAGGTTTAAGTTTGCCACTATCTATCGCGTCTGTGACCATTTGCAAAGCAGCTCTGTCTTTTACTGAACCGCCGGGATTCAAAAACTCACATTTAACATAGATGTCACAACCAGTTAATTGACTTAAACTGGCTATTTTAACCA
The DNA here is from genome assembly GCF_947500655.1 of uncultured Psychrosphaera sp. Lineage (GTDB taxonomy): Bacteria > Pseudomonadota > Gammaproteobacteria > Enterobacterales > Alteromonadaceae > Psychrosphaera. The sequence goes on from NZ_CANMSK010000016.1 coordinate 58,211, forward strand.
GTGGTGTATCGCCAATTAATTCAGCTAAATTATTTGCAGTTTTGTTCATTGTCACAATACCTTTTATTAATTAGTTTCAATCTTTCTTGAATTCAGGCTTAGATACAGATGATAAAGGCGTAGCACTATGTTTTATAGATGCTTATCTTAATTCACTAATCGCACTTTTGATACGAAGTGTAAGTTAAAATTTACTTTTGTTTAAATAAAAGCAGACTCATTCAACTATATTTTACAAATAGGCGGCTATTAACTTGAATCTATTGAGATAGCAAGTATAATGCCCCGCAATAACGCTAGGTAAAGCTCTTTGTTGTATTCTATAAATACAATAAAGTAAGTGACCTAGCTCAAGTCCTTGGAATTAGACTTAAAACAATTAGCCAAGTAATTTACGGACGCGGGATGGAGCAGTCTGGTAGCTCGTCGGGCTCATAACCCGAAGGTCGTTGGTTCAAATCCAGCTCCCGCAACCAATTAGGTTTAATTGGTTGCTTTAATTAAAGTGTTATGGCTTTAATTAACACGTAAATTATAAAGGTAGATGCGCGCCTCGACACTCGGGGCGTTTTGGTTTTTCAAGCCTGCTACTTTAACAGTTTGTATTGTGGGTTCAATATAAGTTGAGCTCATGGAACTGGGGCTTATGGCCCTTTTTTTGTACTTATTTTTAGCAATAGGAGTGGTAATTTGACCAATCTAGAACTGCGTTTAACTGAAATGTTAAGCCCTGCAGTAGATGCTTTAGGTTTTGACTTATTAGGCATTGAATATTTACGTGCGGGTAGTCATTCTACTTTACGTTTATTTATAGACCATGCAGATGGAATTACTGTAGATAACTGCGCAGACGTTAGTCGTCAAGCAAGTGCGATCTTAGATGTAGAAGATCCTATTGCAAATGAGTACAGCTTAGAGGTCTCATCTCCGGGTGTAGATCGCCCACTGTTTACCCTTGCACATTTTGCAGCTGTGGTATCAGAAGAGGTAAGCGTTAAATTAAACGTGCCACAAGATGGACGTAGAAATTTCAAAGGCACATTGGTTTCGATTGACGAAGACATGATAAATGTTGAAGTTGATAACCAAGTGTTCTCTTTATTAATAGATAATGTCTCGAAAGCAAATTTAATTGCTAAATTTGGCTGATCATACTTAAAGGAGCGAGATAATGGCAAAAGAACTATTACTAGTGGCAGAAGCGGTTTCAAACGAAAAAGCCGTACCACGTGAAAAAATATTTGAAGCGTTAGAGTTTGCTTTAGCAGCTGCAACAAAAAAGAAAAGTCCAATTGATATCGAAGTTAGAGTTCATATTGACCAAGAAACGGGTGAATATGATACTTTTCGTCGTTGGTTAGTTGTACCTGATGATCATCAAATGGAAAACCCTGTAGCTGAAATGAGTATTTCTGCTGCACAGTATGATGAACCAGAACTTCAATTAGGTGACTATGTTGAAGAGCAAATTGATTCAATTAAATTTGACCGTATTACTACGCAAATGGCTAAACAAGTTATAGTGCAAAAAGTACGTGAAGCGGAACGTGGTCAGATTGCTGATGCTTATCGTGGTTTAGTTGGTGAATTAATTACAGGTATCGTTAAAAAAGTAAATCGTGACAATGTTACATTAGACCTTGGTAACAATGCTGAAGCGGTTTTATATCGTGAAGATATGATCCAACGTGAAACGTTCCGTCCAGGCGATAGAGTTCGTGCATATTTATATGCAGTAAGACCAGAAGTTCGTGGGCCTCAATTGTTTGTTAGCCGTACTAAACCTGAAATGCTGATTGAATTATTCCGCATTGAAGTGCCAGAGATTGGCGAAGAAATGTTAGATATCGTTGCTGCTGCTCGCGATCCTGGCTCTCGTGCCAAAATCGCAGTAAAATCAAACGACCGTCGTATCGACCCAGTTGGTGCGTGTGTTGGTATGCGTGGCGCTCGAGTTCAAGCTGTTTCTGGTGAACTTAATGGCGAACGTGTAGATATCGTATTGTTTGACGGTAATGACGCTCAGTTTGTTATTAATGCAATGGCGCCTGCGGAAGTTGCATCAATTATTGTTGATGAAGATCGCAAGTCAATGGATATAGCAGTTGCTGCCGATAACTTGGCAATGGCAATTGGCCGTAGTGGTCAAAATGTACGTTTAGCAAGTCAGTTAACTGGCTGGGACTTAAACGTGATGACTGAAGCTGATATGGCTGAAAAACATCAAGCAGAAAACAGCAAAACAATTGAAGTGTTCATGAAAGGCCTAGAGCTTGATGAAGACTTTGCCACTATGTTAGTGGACGAAGGATTCTCTTCATTAGAAGAAATTGCTTATGTACCAGTAGCTGAACTATTAGAAATTGATGGTTTGGACGAAGAAATAATTGAAGAATTACGAACTCGTGCAAAAGCAGTGTTAACGACTCAAGCGTTAGCAAATGAAGAATCATTAGAAAATTCAGAGCCTACTGAAGAGCTATTAAATCTAGAAGGCGTTGACCGTCATTTAGCGTTTGTATTAGCTAGCAGAGGTGTGACAAATTTAGAAGAATTAGCTGAGCAAGGCACTGACGATTTAGCAGATATTGAAGAACTAGGCGCAACAAAAGCCGGTGAATTAATTATGGCTGCTCGTAATATTGTTTGGTTTAGTGACGAAGCTTAAAGCTCAATGTGGAGGTAGTAAAGAATATGACAGAAGTGAGTTTAGACAAACTAGCACAAGATGTAGGTACTCCGATTGAGAAATTAGTTTCTCAGTTTGCAGACGCCGGAATCACTAAGAAAATTGGTGATATGGTTAATGAAAACGAAAAGAAACAGCTTTTGGAACATCTGAGCAAAGCCCATGGCGGCGAGAGCTCTGAACCAAAGAAAATGACCTTGCAACGTAAAACAAAATCGACGTTAAGTGTTAACAGTGGTTCAGGTAAATCAAAAGACGTTCAAGTTGAAGTTCGCAAAAAACGCACATTTGTGAAACGCAGTGATGCTGAGTTAGCTGAAATGGCGGCAGCAGAAGAAAAAGCGAAACTTGAAGCAGAAGCAGAAGCTAAAAAAGCAGCAGAAGAACGTGCTAAACGTGAAGCAGAAGCTAAAGCTAAAAAAGAAGAAGCAGCAGCAGCAAAAAAAGCTGTTGATGCTAAGCGTAAAGCTGATAATGCAACTAAAGCGTCACCTAAAAAAGCGAAAAAACCTGGTGAAACAGATGAAGAGCAAAAGCTTCGTTTAGCTGTTGAACAAGAAGCGCTTAAGAAAGCTGAAGAAGAAGCTGAACGTTTAGGTGAAGAAGCTAAAGCGATGGCTGTAGCCAACGAAAAAGCTTGGGCTGAAGAAGAAGAGAAACGTAAATACAAATTAGAGCATGAAAATGAAGATGATCTTCATGTTCACACTTCTGTTTACGCTCAGTTAGCGGAAGATGACCAAGATAAACGCGAAGAAAAAAATCGTCGTAAAGGTAAGAAATCTGGTAAAGCTACCGCTGATGAACTTGCTCAGTTAACAGGTCGTCGTCGTAAGAACAAACCTCAAAACCAACATGCATTCCAAAAACCAACGGCTCGAGTAGAGCAAGTTGTTAGCATAGGTGAAACTATCTCTGTATCTGAATTGGCATCTCGTATGTCTATCAAAGGTACTGAAGTAGTTAAAACTATGATGAAAATGGGTGAAATGGTTACGATTAATCAAGTTCTAGACCAAGAGACAGCTGTTTTAGTTGTTGAAGAGTTAGGTCATAAATATGTTTTAACTAAATCAAATGAACTTGAAGTAAAAGTATTAGCAGAGCGTGACTCAGGTCAAGGCGATGCAGTTCCACGTGCTCCAGTTGTTACGGTAATGGGTCACGTTGACCATGGTAAAACATCGCTTCTAGATTATATCCGTAAAGCAAATATTGCTGACGGTGAAGCAGGTGGTATTACTCAGCACATAGGTGCTTACCATGTAGAAACTGAAAACGGTATGATCACTTTCCTAGATACTCCTGGTCACGCGGCGTTTACGTCAATGCGTGCTCGTGGTGCTAAATCTACGGATATCGTTGTATTAGCAGTTGCTGCAGATGATGGTGTTATGCCACAAACTAAAGAAGCGGTACAGCATGCTAAAGCAGCAGGCGTACCTCTAATAGTTGCAGTTAACAAAATGGATAAAGAGGGTGCTGATCCGGATCGTGTTAAAAACGAATTGGCTCAACTAGATGTTATCCCTGAAGATTGGGGCGGCGAAACTCAGTTTATTCATGTATCAGCTAAAACTGGCGAAGGCATTCCAGACTTATTGGAAGCAATTAACCTAACAGCAGAAGTTCTAGAATTAACAGCAGTCGATCACGGTGCAGCACATGGTGTTGTAATCGAATCTCGTCTTGATAAAGGTCGTGGTCCGGTAGCGACTGTCCTTGTTCAAGAAGGTGAGTTGAAGAAAGGCGATATCGTATTATGTGGCTTTGAATATGGTCGCGTAAAAGCAATGAAAGATGAAAATGGTAAAGAAATATTATCAGCTGGACCTTCAATTCCAGTAGAAATCTTAGGTCTTTCTGGCGTTCCTGCGGCAGGTGATGAAGCGACAGTTGTACGTGATGAACGTAAAGCTCGTGAAGTTGCTAACTCACGTCAAGGTAAATTCCGTGAAGTTAAACTTGCTCGTCAACAAAAAGCGAAACTTGAAAACATGTTTGCTAACATGGAAGAAGGTGATGTTTCTGAACTTAATATCGTTCTTAAAACAGACGTACAAGGTTCATTAGAAGCGATTACTGATGCGCTAGTTGGTCTTTCGACTGACGAAGTTAAAGTAATTATTGTTGGTAGTGGTGTTGGTGGCTTAACTGAAACCGACGCATCATTAGCTCAAGCATCTAATGCAATAGTTGTTGGTTTCAACGTTCGTGCCGATGCATCAGCACGTCGTTTAATAGAACAAGAAGATATTGACTTACGTTACTACAGTGTTATCTATTCTGTTATTGATGAAGTTAAACAAGCAATGTCTGGTCTATTAGCTCCTGAGTTTAGACAAGAAATTATTGGTCTTGCTGAAGTTCGTGATGTATTCAAATCGCCTAAGATTGGTGCAATTGCTGGTTGTATGGTTACCGAAGGTACCATTAAACGTAGCGCTCCAATCCGTGTATTACGTGATAACGTTGTTATCTACGAAGGTGAACTAGAGTCGTTACGTCGCTTTAAAGACGATGTTCAAGACGTTAGAAACGGTATGGAATGTGGTATCGGCGTTAAGAACTATAATGACGTTAAAGTTGGTGACCAAATTGAAGTATTTGAAGTAGTAGAAGTTAAACGTACTATTTCTTAAACAGCAATTAGCTAGTGAAAAAGGGGAGCGATTGCTCCCTTTTTTAGCTTTATAACTCGTGTTTGACTAAGTCCGCAGGCTAAATGCCGTTGGCCTTGGTGAAACCACAAATTGATTAGGAGAGAAAAGTGCAAAAAAACTTTTCTAGAACAGATAGAGTTGCTCAACAAGTACAGCAAGAAATTGCGATGCTTTTACAACGTGACTTTAAAGATCCTCGTGTAGGTTGGGTTACTGTATCTTCAGTAGAAGTAACTCGTGATCTTGCTTACGTAACTGTGTTTGTAACATTGTTAGGTCAGGAAGAGGAAGAGGAAAAAATTAAACAAACTATTGAGATTTTAAATAAAGCTCAAGGTTTTTTCCGTTCAGAAATTGGCAAACGCATGCGTTTAAGAATTGTTCCTGAAATTAAGTTTGCCTACGACGACAGCTTAGTAACAGGTATTACAATGGCTCGTAAAGTTGATGAAGCAATTGCTAAAGATAATAACTTACGTGCAGAAAGCGGCGATAATCCAGCTGATATAGATACAGATAGCGCGGAAAAAGAGTAAAGATGGCACGACGTAAAAAAGGTCGGGCTATTTCCGGCATAGTATTGGTTGATAAGTCGCAAGGCTCTTCTTCAAACCATATATTACAAAGAGTTCGAGCTATTTACGGTGCTGAAAAAGCTGGGCATACCGGGGCATTAGATCCTTTAGCAACAGGAATGTTGCCAGTATGTTTAGGTGAGGCAACTAAGTTTAGTCAATATTTATTAGAATCTGATAAGACTTATATAGTAACGGCTAAATTTGGTCAGCGCACCGACACCAGTGATGCAGATGGTGAGGTTGTTGAAACTCACGATGTGAATATCACAGAGCAACAAATTCTTGAGTTTAAAAAAACCTTAACCGGTCCAATTAAGCAAATTCCTACAATGTTTTCAGCTTTAAAACACAATGGGCAGCCGTTATATAAATTAGCCAGACAAGGTATTACGGTTGAACGTGAAGCTCGTCCAATAACGGTTTTTAGTTTTGAATTGTTACGCTTTGAAGGTGATGAAGCTGACTTTGAAATACATTGTTCAAAAGGGACTTATATAAGAACCTTAGTTGATGATTTAGGTCAAATGTTAGGTTGTGGTGCTCATGTTCAAGCATTAAGACGCACTAAAGTTGCCAATTACCCAATTGATAAAATGTTGACGGTTGATCAAATTCAACAGCTTAAAGATGACAACTTTATTGATGGCGATGAAAGTAACGGTGTTGATTATATAGTGTTAGATAGTCATTTATTGCCAATGGATAGTGCATTAGAAGAGCTTACTCGAATTGAAGTAACCGCAGATGAAGTGAAAACTTTACGTCACGGACAATTCCCAGCTAGGCAAATGCCAGATCAAGAAGATTTAAAAGCCTATCAAATAGAAACCGGTGAGTTTATCGGCGTTGTTTCTATTAGACGTGGTGAGATAAGAACAAAACGCTTGGTTGTGACTGAAAACTTCTTGTAACCATTAACGTTATTATTTGATGTTAAAGTAGTAGCTATTAATTGGCTTGATCAAAACGCTTGAATAAAACTAGTGCTGCTCTTTTGACTTAGAGCAACACTGTTTATTCTTTTCAATAACTAATGAATTAATTATTGATTGTGCTTAACTTCTGATTTATCCAATCTTTTAATAAAGTTCCATCTACAAGTTTAAAGTTTTGCGGTGCTTTAGGCATAACATTACGACCATCTTGTACCACTAATAAGCCATTTGGTAGTTGCTTGCCAAGTGCTGAATTAGTTACTGCTAAACCATCAGTTTCCGATACACCATCCACCATATTTTGCCAATTGTTAACAATGTCAAATGCACCTAGAAATTGGTTTTTATCATCTACAGCGTACACTGCATAACGATTATTCCCTTGGCTAGATACAATAAGATAGTTTTTCCCATCTAGTTTATATAATCCCATACCTTCAATATCAGCAGCGAGCGTAGGGACAATTCCAGCAATGAAGGTATCAGGTTTATTTGAATCTATTTGTTTTAACCAAACACCTGTAGCTTCTTCACCGTAGAAGAGGCGCTGAGTTTCATCGTCGACCACACAGCCTTCTGGCTGACTTGGTACTGTCCATTCCATAGTTTTCTTGGCTAGTACTTTTTGTCCTGATACTGTGTATGCATCAAGGTTTAATTCATAGCGTTGAAATAGGCCGTCAGTGTCGTTTATCCAAACAGATATTTGTTGTGCTTTAACACTCATGCAAAGACCGTAAGGATCAGCTAAATCTGTTGTTATATCATTTAGAAATGTAGGCTCGCCAGTTGTTTTATCTATTGCAAATAAGCTAATACTTTTGGTTGTACGATTACTTGCGGCTGCTAAATCAACGATTTTATTGCCTAGCTTAACGTTATAACGAATGTCTACATTATTAACACGTCCAACGGCTAATTCATGTAGTAATTTACCATCCAATGTATACACATTAAGTCCATGTTTTTTATCAGTGCCATAAACTAAACTTTTATTTGGGTTAGTGTGATTTATCCAAATTGCTGGGTCGTCAGCTGCATCGCCATAAGCGTTAACTGGATCAGTCTGTCCGTAAGGTAATAAACCTGTGACTTTGTTATTAACTTTGATGTCAGGACGTTTCTGAGCGGTAATTGATTGGGTGATTAGTGTTTCGCTATTATCATCAAACACATTGACTAGTAAATCTTGACCTTGTCTTGTCACTTGTACTGTTTTTGGCGATAAGTGCTTTGGTAAATCGACAGATGTAACTTGCTTACTGCTAGCATTAAAAAACCAAAGCGCATTAACATCGGGGGAAACAATAACAACATCACCAGCTGAACTTGTATCTACGTATTCAATTTCTAACCCATCAGGTAATTGTATAAGTTGACGAACGACTTCATGCTCTGGGTTGGTAGAATAACGCCATACACCAATATTTTCTTCTGTGATGTATAACGACTCAGACAGCTCGTCAACGGCACAAGATTTCATATTCACGCCAACAGCAAAACGATTAACTTCTTTAGTTTGCCATTGCTGTGTACTCGCTTGATATATGGAGTAGTGTGTTGCCATACCAAGAACATCAACGGTGAATAAATCAATATTATTGTCATGACTGCTTAAACATATTGCATCAAAAGCTGATTGAGCTTGTTTAAAACGTTGTTTCACTGTGATTGCTGGGTGTTTAATATTAACTTCAGCTAAAACAATATCACCTGTATTTACGTCTATTGTTGCGACCACACCTAAGTCAGATTGATTTGGCATGCTTCTATAATCTAAATGTTCAGCGTTTATGTTTAGGGTATTAACAGGATTAAATTGCTTGTCTAATAATCCTAAACCTAAGGTTTCGCTGACGGCAATATGTTGAACTGAGTTAGTATTTTTAACATTCAGCTTTTTTAAAAATTGAGACTGTTTAAACCATGATGACTCTGCTGATACCGAACAACTGGCTAAGCAACTTACTAAACTAAATGTTAGTAAATTTTTTGATATATTTATCATTTAATTGATGTCCTTTTTTACTACTATGACGCTTACACTAGAGTGGTAAATTAGTTGTTCGCTATGAACAATAAGCTAATAAAGTAAACGTTTATAAAACTATCTATTGCTAAAGGGAGCAGAGCTCCCTTTGATTTATTTAACTATTTTTGACGAATTTCTACATCTGCCAGCGGAAACCAACTTCAACTGTACGACCGTACTCTTCGTACTGCGCATTTTTATTAGGTTGATCAAAGTAGTTATAGAAAGGTTCATCCGTTAAGTTAACTGCATTAAAGTAAATCGTCATTTCTTCATTCATGTAGTACTTAGCAGTGAAATCTATTTGCTGATGTGTATCTTCCATGCGTAACATGTCACCATCAATTTCTTCTAGGTTGTCACTTTTGTAAGTAGTGGTTAAGCGTAAATTTAGATCGTTGGTTTCATAACCAATAGTGAAGTTCATAATAGTGTCTGACTGATTTGGTAAGCTAGTTTCGTAGCGTTCACCGTCTAGCATTGTCACCGCATTTGAGCTTGAGAATGTACCGTTAGTCGAAAGTAGTAAACCGTTATCAAACGCTTTGACCCAAGATAATTCAATACCACTTAATTCTGCAGTTTCACCGTTTACCGCTTGCACAACTTCATCAAAACCGTCCCATTCTGGTGTGTCAGCAACATCAGCAAATATGACAAAGTTTTCAATCTCTTTGTAAAAGATGCCCGCTGAAATAATACCTATGTGGCCTGGATAATACTCTAATGCAAAGTCTAAGTTGGTTGACTCATAAGGCTTTAATTCTGGGTTACCTACTTCAGCCTCACGTTCAGTTACGAACTCTCCGTCATCTTCTTCTGTTTTGCTTTCTATTATTTGAAAGGCTGCGGCGTCTTCAAATTTAGGACGTGAAATAGTTTCAGTATATGCAGCGCGGCCAATTAATTTATCTGAAAACTCATAACGTAAGTTCACACTTGGTAACAAATGGCTGTAATCACGTTCTACATTCCATAACGTGTTAACAACTTCTTCTACGTCAGTTTCTTCATTTTCAATTAGCTCAACACGCATACCTGTTGTACTAAAATCAGTTTGTTCGTAACGTAATCCTGCCACCACTCGTAATTTATCTATGTTTATTTTAGCCATAGCGTAAGCAGCGAAGATGTCTTCATTGTAAACGTACGATGCACCGTTTGATTCTAATTCAGAATCTAGTTCTGCTAATTCTAAATTATCTTTGTTAGCCGCAAAGTCAGCTCTTAGATCTGAGCGGGAAAATGCAGGTCCAAATGTGCCAAGCCCCCAATCTGGAGTCGCTGACTCAAAGTCCGCACCAGAAATTCCATCAAAGTCACCATCGTAAATTGAGATATTAGCTTCGGTACTTTTTTCTCTGCTACGTAATTTAGCACCTGTTTTAAATTCAGCAATATGGTCGCCTATGGTGAATTGACGAGTTAAATCAATTTTCCCGCTAAATTCAGTATCTTCTGCATAATTCTTTTCAAATGATACTTCATCAAGCTCGTATGTTGAGGTATCCAATACAGAATTATCCATTGTCACTGATGGTATTTGAGTTTCTAAATCTGCATCAATTTCTTCGTTTTCAGTTACAAAGGTATAATACAAAGCGCTAGGTTCGTCTTCATTAGAGTAGGCATAACCAAGCTGGTAATTAAGTGTCCATAGGTTGGAAATATTTTCACCGCCCAGTGCCACACTCATAATGGTCTGTGTTTCTTCGCGGTCTTTTGTGCCAGCTTCAATTTCTGAATCTTCACCATCTAAGATAAATGTATTGGCTAGTCTAAATTCATTGTCGGTAAATTCATTGTACATAGTACGAATGTAATAAGAGTTTTTGTAGTCAGGGCGGAAGTCTAAGTTAATAGCTGCGCCAATGCGCTCACGAGAAATATCATAAAAACGTTGCTCTACTTCATCGTCGCCATTTGATTCAATATTATCTGAACCAAAATCTCGGCTTTGCCAAGATACGGCTCCAGCGATACCTACTTCATCATTAATTAAATGTGTGGCACTGGCTGAAACTTTAGGGCTTGTTTCGCTACGTAATGCATTTTGACTAAGTTGAGCATTTAATGTTGCGGTTGTGCCGTTTCGGTCAAATGCACTAACACTTCTTACTTCAACGGTTCCGCCAATTGCATCACCATCCATATCAGGAGTGATTGATTTTGACACGGCTAATGTTTGAATTAATTCAGACGGGATAACATCTAAAGCAACCGAGCGTACACCACCTTCAGGTGACGGTACGTTTAGGCCATTAATAACAACGTTATTTAGATTAGGATCGATGCCACGAATACTAACAAAACGACCTTCACCTTGGTCTCGTTCGATAGACAAACCCGGTAATCGTTGCAAAGACTCGGCTGCATTTTGGTCTGGAAATTGACCAATACCATCGGCCGATACAATTGAACGAATACTATCAGCAACTCGTTTTTGATTGATTGCACTGGCTTGTCCAGAATTTTGACCTAGTACAAGAACTTCTTCAAGGTTTTTCTCATTTAATGAAAGTATCAAAGGAGCGTTTCCACTTTCCTTTATAACAATAGTTTGCACTAATGTTTCTGCGCCTACATAAGTTACTTCTAAAGTATAAGTACCGGCCGGTAATTGTTTAAAGTTAAAGCTACCGTTAGAGTTAGTTTGAGTTTTTATATTCAACTCTTTAATTTCAATACTCGCACCAGCAAATATTTGAGAGTTAGAATTTGTTACTTTACCAACCACAACTGTATCAGCGTGAGCATTACCAACATACATTGCCGCGGCACAAGCCATGGCGATTACAGATAATTTAGCTTTCATGATCTTCTTCCAAAGTTAATTATTATTGAATGTGTTACGTAAAAAGTGGAGTGACTATAAAAGCGTAAAATGACAATTAAGTTACATAGGTTGATAGATATTCTTGAATAAAGATGAAAATCACTGAATTTATATCAATAGGAAGAACATGTGAGCTAATTTGACCCCTTTGCAACAAGGAGGGGAAACCATATGTTTTTGATTTTTTTCTTTTTCTGTCATCTTATCGTTATATTTACTGAGCTAAACTGACCCTGCTATTTTCACAACCAAATCTATTCACACGTAAACTGGTTGGCGATTTAATTATTTTTGAGAGAACCACATGAACCTATCGTTACTCTGGCGCCATACATCATTATTGGTGGTGTTCACTGTTTGTTTGTTATTACCTTTTGTATTGATGATCAATTTAGGAATAGCCAAAGACGTTGAAGAATATAAATGGACCGATATTATTGGGGAGGGCAGTGTTGCTCTGCTAACCATATTGTGGGTTATATCGGCGTTAGCAAGCCGTCCACCTGGGCTGGTGACAAGAATGCTAGTGCTAGGATTGTCGTGCTTTATGTTTTCATGTTTGCTAGATGTTATTGACGAATTTTTACGTTATGACAGTGAGCATATTTGGATGTCAATGGTGGAGTCGATTCCTGCGGCTATTGGTATGATCATTATGTCGGTAGCATTGTACTTATGGCATCTTGAGCAATTGGCACTTAATCGCCAATTACAGAGACGTGAATTTGAACATCGTTCATTTGAAAAAATTGATGTGATCACTCAACTATATCGAGTCGATTATTGGCGAGAGCGGGCTGAGGAAATACAACAACGTAATATTTCTGCCGCTATTGTTGTATTAGATATTAATGATTTTTCTAATTTTAATTTGAAATTTGGTGACACAGAAGGGGATCGTTTTTTAAGAGAAGTAGCGCACTTAATCTTAATGAATCTCAGACCTATGGATTTAGTTAGCCGCTACGCTGGTGACAGATTTGTTATTTTATTACCTGAGTCTACGTTAGCTAATGCTGTAGATATGGCGGAGCAAGTTGAGAATAGTGTAAAAAATGTTGCCTTTAAAGCGAATGAACAAACCACGGCTGCGTTTCAAAGTGTAAGAACCGCAGTACGGGTATTAATGCCAAATACCTCATTGCAACAATGTTTAACTGAGTTAAATATTGAGTTAGATAATAAAAGTCAGTTGGCTAATTCACTTCAAAATAACCAACATAAGGTTGCATAAAGGCTGTGACTTACCTTAATTATCAAGACAAATATTTACCATTAGAGCTGTACGCAGCTACCGTGGTGGATGTGTGTATTGCTAGAGGGGTAAACATAAATAAACTATTACGTGGTACCGGAGTTTTTAAAGCCGATATTATAAAAGGTGAACATGCCAGTCCGAGCCAAATTTTACGTTTGTTTAGCAATGCACAAGCGTTAACGCCGGGTTACGATTGTGCGTTTCAGATTGGACGGCGTTTGGCTGCAAATCAACAAAATACGGTTATGCAAGCCTTGCACTATAGCCGTAGTTTTGAAGAGTCCTTACGCTTAGTTACACTGTTTGAGAATATATGTAGTCCATTTATTGCAGCTACATTCATTAAACAAAACGGCAGTGGCTATTGGTTATTAAAGCAAAAGTTGGGCTTAGGCAAGCTAGAACAGTTTGTGATGGAAATCTTTTGTACTGCTTTAGTGAGTTTAAGTCAGCACGTATTAGGCCATAGAGTTAAATTTTATTTTGGTTTTCAGTGGCAGAAACCAAAGCAAATTCAAGAATATGAAGAAAATTTAGGTTACCGAACCTATTTTGAGCAACCTGCAAATGTTATTGCTGTTCAGTGGTCATCGTTGGCCAAGAGTAACGTTAACCGAAATGACTTATTAAAACGCCATGCAATTCATAAAGCCAATAAGTTAATAATGTGTAAATTCAGTTTATTGGAACATGTACGTTATTTAATTGCTGGTTCCCCAATAGCTCCTTTACCTCAAATTGCTGAGCAGCTTAAAACAAGTCCTGCAACGTTAAAACGAAAGTTAAAAGAACATGGCAGCAGTTTTAAGCAATTGCATGATGAAGTAAGAAAGCACCAAGCAATACATTGTTTAATCCTACAAGGTTTGAATAATGAACAAAGCGCACTGTTAATGGATATTTCTGACGCAACTAATTTTCGTCGTTCGATAAAACGTTGGACCGGCTATACACCATCAGAGTTGAAGAAAACATGTGACTTTTTACCTTTGATTGTTTTGCCATCATAAAACTTGCCATTATCATTCATGATAAATATCAGCAGAACATCATATATTCATATTAGATTGTCGAAAGTATTTTTAATAACTGCCTTTTATACGGTGGAGTAGGCTTGCAATTTAGTGTGGATTAAGTAGAATACGCGCTCCTCTTTTATATAGAGGGGTCCTTTGTTGGCTGAGTTAGTGATCGGCTGGCATAACAATTAATTATTTTCTGGAGAGACTTATGTCACTAAGCGTTGAAGAAAAAGCAGCAATCCTAGCTGAACACAGCACTGGCGAAAACGATACTGGTTCTACACAAGTTCAAGTTGCGTTATTAACAGCTGATATCAACAAATTACAAGGCCACTTTAAAGAGCATAAAAAAGACAACCATTCACGTCGTGGTCTTTTACGTAAAGTTAGCCAACGTCGTAAATTGTTAGATTACTTCAAAGGTAAAAACCTTGAAGCTTATAAAGATTTAATTCAAAAATTAGGCCTACGTCGTTAATCGATGTTTGCATAATTAGAAAAAAGGAGCATTTATGCTCCTTTTTTTATGCCTAAAATTTAATGATTTTGGATTTGTTACTCATTTCTGACAATAAACCTGAAAAATTCCTCATTAGCTTTTGATAAAAACTAGCAAATCATCAATTCCCACGTATAATATGCCACGAATTTAAACGACAAAAACAAGATCTAGCAGGGTTATATTTTATTTCAAATGAAATGAAACCGTCATTAAGACAACCTAAGATAAACGCTGGATCCAAAAATGAAAACTAAAGGAAAAATTACGTGACTCCAATTATTAAAAAATTTCAATATGGTCAGCACGAGGTCACTCTAGAAACGGGCGTAATCGCACGTCAAGCTACAGCTGCTGTTATGGCAAGTATTGGTGATACAACAGTATTTGTATCTGTTGTTGGTAAAAAGCAAGCTAGTCCAGGGCAAGATTTCTTCCCACTTACAATCAATTATCAAGAAAAAGCTTATGCTGGCGGTAAGATCCCTGGTGGATTCTTCAAACGTGAAGGTCGTCCTGCAGAAGAAGAAACGTTAATCGCTCGTCTTATTGACCGTCCATTACGTCCTTTATTCCCAGATGCATTCAAAAATGAAGTACAAGTTGTTTGTACAGTAATGTCAGTAAACCCTGAAATTGCTCCAGATATTGTTGCGCTAATCGGTGCATCAGCAGCTATCTCAATCTCTGGTATTCCATTTAACGGTCCAATCGGTGCCGCTCGCGTTGGTTTCTTAGATGGTCAATACATCTTGAATCCTTCACAAACAGAATTAAAAGCAAGTGATTTAGACTTAGTTGTTGCTGGTACTGAAAACGCAGTATTAATGGTTGAATCAGAAGCAGCAGTGTTATCTGAAGAAACTATGCTTGGTGCCGTTATGTACGGACACGAGCAAATGCAAGCTGTTGTTACAGCGATTACAGAATTTGCTGCTGAAGTTGCTACTCCTGCATGGGATTGGTCTGCGCCAGTAGAAAACACTGAACTTAAAAATAAAGTTAAAGTGTTAGCGGAAGACGGAATTGCTGCTGCTTATTCAATTGCTGACAAAATGGAGCGTTATGCTGCAGTTGGCGTTGTTAAAGCTGACACCATTGCTAAGTTAACAGAAGAAGCTGGTGATGAAGCATTCGATGCTAAAGAAGCATCTGAATTAGTTCACGACTTAGAAAAAGACGTAGTTCGTTCTCGCATCTTAGCCGGTGAAAAACGTATTGATGGTCGCGAACCTGACATGATCCGTGCACTAGACGTTAAAACTGGTATTTTACCACGTACTCACGGTTCTTCTTTGTTCACTCGTGGTGAAACTCAGGCTATCGTAACTTGTACACTAGGTACTGAACGTGATTCTCAAATCATTGATTCATTGTTAGGTGAAAGACGTGACCCGTTCATGCTTCATTATAACTTCCCTCCGTACTGTGTTGGTGAAACTGGTTTTATCGGTTCACCTAAACGTCGCGAAATCGGTCATGGCCGTTTAGCAAAACGTGGTGTATTAGCGGTAATGCCTTCGCAAGCTGAATTCCCGTATACAGTTCGTTTAGTATCGGAAATCACTGAATCTAATGGTTCATCTTCAATGGCTTCTGTTTGTGGTTCATCTCTAGCGCTTATGGATGCTGGTGTTCCAATTAAAGCTTCTGTTGCTGGTATCGCGATGGGTCTAGTTAAAGATGATAAGAGCTTTGTTGTTCTTTCTGACATCTTAGGCGATGAAGATCACTTAGGCGACATGGACTTTAAAGTTGCTGGTACTACTGAAGGTATCACTGCTTTACAAATGGATATCAAAATTGAAGGTATTACTAAAGAGATCATGGACAAAGCCTTAGTTCAAGCTAAAGCTGCTCGTTTACATATCTTAACAGTAATGGATGAAGCAATTGGCGGACACCGTGAAGAGATGTCTGAATTTGCTCCACGTATCTACACAGTTAAAATACCTCAGAAGAAAATTGCTGATGTTATCGGTAAAGGTGGCGCAACAATCCGTGCTCTTACTGAAGAAACTGGAACAACAATTGAAATTGACGACGATGGTACAGTTAAAATTGCTGCTACAGACGGTGCAAGTGCACAAGCTTGTATCGAACGTGTTAAGCAATTAACGACTGACCTAGAAGTTGGCCGCGTTTACCAAGGTAAAGTTGCTCGTATCGTTGATTTTGGTGCGTTTGTTAACGTTCTTCCTGGTAAAGACGGTTTAGTTCACATCTCTCAAATCTCTAGCGAGCGTGTTGAGAATGTAGCTGACGTATTAACTGAAGGCCAAGAAGTTGCAGTTAAAGTACTAGAAATTGACCGTCAAGGTCGTGTACGTTTAAGCATGAAAGAAGCAACTGAGCAACCAGCTGCTGAATAAATCTTATTTTAAATAATAGGGTTTAATAAAGAGAGAGCTTAGGCTCTCTTTTTTTGTGCCTAAAATTTAGATTGTACTGAATAGATATAACTGTATTTAACTAAAGCAGGGTTTTTACGTATTGAAAAATAAAACAGTGATGTGTAACTTACACCTAACATTATAATTCGTAAGAGAATTTTATCTTTTTTTGATTTTGTTGTAATACGTTAGGGGGTTTTACAACTCGGCTCCTAACGTAAATATATTTGAGTTGCTTTTAACCTTAATTGGAAGAATAAAAAGGATTTATTGATGAAAAATGTTTTTTTCTTTGACTCTATGCTAACACCTAAAATTATCACTGTTGTTTATTGGATACTGTTAATTAGTGTTGTTATTTCTAGTGTGACAATGATGTTCGCAGGCTACAATGGTGGACTATTTAAGGGATTAGGGGTTTTAGTTGGTGGCGCTATCGGTGTCAGAATTTGGTGTGAACTATTAATTGTATTATTTAAAATCAATGGTAATTTACAAAAAATAGCTGATAAATCAGATCTAACTGTAAAAGCTGATGATTCTGCAGAGTAAGTGTTAACTATGTAATAAATTTGCAAAGTTATAATACAAAAAAGTGAAATTAGCATAGGCTAATTTCACTTTTTTATTTATAGGCTTAAATTGTAAATGTGTAGTTACATTTGAGATTGTAAGTAGTTCTCTAAACCAATGGTTTTGATTAAACGTAATTGTTGCTCTAACCAGAAAGCGTGATCAACTTCTGTATCGTCAATTAATACCTGTAGCATGTTCTTGGTTACATAGTCGTTGTGTTTTTCACACAGCGCCATTACATCTTTTAAGCCTTGGCCTACGGCATATTCTACACGTAAGTCACTTTCAAGCATTTCAGGTACTGTCTTGCCTATCTGTAAACCATCACGAGTAACCATGTCAGGTGTGCCTTCTAAAAATAAAATGCGTTCTATTAATTTAGACGCATGGCCTTTTTCGTCATCAAACTCATGATCAATACGAACAAACAGTTTATTAAATCCCCAGTCTTCGTACATACGAGAATGAATAAAGTATTGATCCATAGCCGCTAACTCATAAGCCAACAAACCGTTAAGAGCGTTTATGATGTCTTTATTGCCTTTCATTTTTTATCTCCAGTAAGTCGGTTAAAGTTGCGCTTGTAAGTATTTATCAATACCCATATTCTGAATTTGGTAGTCTTGAGTTTCTAACCAATCTAAATGTTCTTCTTCGTGCTCTAAAATTTCAGTTAATAATTCACGAGTAACATAATCTTTTTCTGTTTCACAAAGCGCAATAGCCGTTTTCATTTGCTCTATTTGAGTGATTTGAACGCCAGTATCACATTTGATCATTTCAACAGTATGCTCACCAATTGATAATGCACCTAAGCGTTGCAGGTTAGGTAAGCCTTCTAGAAACAATATGCGTTCAATTAGCTTGTCGGCTTGTTTCATATCCATGATTGATTTTTTATAACACTTATCGTTTAAAGTGTTAAACCCCCAATTTTTGTACATGCGCGCATGTAAAAAATATTGGTTGATGGATGTGAGTTCTGTTGTTAACACTTCGTTTAACATGCTCAATATTGTAGAAGTACTTTGCATAACTATGCCTCAGTTATTTAATAATAGAATGAGTATAATGGTTGAATTGGAATATACAAAATAAACTTGAAAATAATCAATAAAAACAATAGTTTAATAATGACAATGATTTGTAATTAGATTTATATATGAACTGAAGGAGGTGTTTTTTAGCTGATGATCAGCCAACATTTTTGAATAATGTTTCATCAATAATTGTATTGTCGATAACCATTTGTGCAACTTTGGTACAAGTTCCACATTCACTACCTAAGGCAACATGTTGTTTTAATTCACGAATAGACCCAACTCCGTGCTCAAGCACTAATTGTTGAATATCTGAATCTGTAATGCCTTTACATAGACAAACGAACATTGGAAAACCTCATTTAATTGATGCGACTGATAATAATTCTCATTTGGTTGGTATGCAAGCGGTTTTGTATATTTTTCTTAAATTTATTTGTTTTTATTTTCCTTATCGCTGAATTCGATAATACTAATCGAAAAATCATATACAAATGCCCTTGGTTTAATTTATTTAATCTATATATAATCGGTAACGAAATAACGAGTGGATCTTTGATCTACAATTAATTATATAAATGGAGAATTTCATGGGCGTTTTAGTTGGCCGTCAGGCACCAGACTTTACTGCAGCAGCTGTTTTAGGTAATGGCGAAATCGTTGATAATTTCAACTTTGCAGAAGCAACAAAAGGTAAAAAAGCAGTAGTATTTTTCTACCCTCTAGATTTCACTTTTGTATGTCCTTCTGAATTGATCGCATTTGATCACAGATTAGATGAATTCAAAAAACGTGGTGTTGAAGTAATTGGTGTTTCTATCGATTCACAATTCAGCCACAACGCATGGCGTAACACCGCTGTTGCTGACGGTGGTATTGGCCAAGTTGGTTACCCGTTAGTTGCTGACGTTAAACATGAAATCGTTCAAGCATATGATGCAGAACATCCAGAAGCTGGTGTTGCTTTTCGTGCATCATTCTTAATTGACGAAGAAGGCGTTGTACGTCATCAAGTTGTTAATGATTTACCACTTGGTCGTAATATTGATGAAATGTTACGTATGGTAGACGCATTAAACTTCCACACAGAGCACGGTGAAGTTTGTCCTGCTGGTTGGGAAGAAGGCAAAAAAGGTATGGTAGATTCACCAGCTGGTGTTGCAGCATACTTATCTGAGAACGCTGAAGGTCTTTAATTTAATCGCTCATTGAGCATAAATTAATAACTGTGGAAAAGCCTCTGGATACAGAGGCTTTTTTTTATCTAATTTTTACATAAATAATCTATAGATATATACATTTCCCTGATGGATATCTTGTATACTAGCGGCAATAAACCTCGTTAAATTTAAATTCATTAAATTGAATCTTATTAGGAAGCACCTCTGTAATGTCTCTTGTCTTTAATTCATTTACTTTTCCAAATTCTACTACTATTAAAAATCGACTTGTTAAAGCCGCAATGGAAGAAAATATGTCTGATGAAAACTTATTGCCTAGTAAAGAGTTAATTAATCTTTATGGTCAATGGGCCAAAGGCGGCAGTGGATTATTAATTACCGGAAATGTCATGGTAGATAAAGAAGCGATGACGGGACCCGGTGGCGTTGTATTAGACAAAGACAGTGACTTAACTCGATTTAAGTTATGGGCTGATACGGCAAAACAAAATAAAACCAAAGTGTGGATGCAAATAAGTCATCCTGGACGCCAAGTGTATAAAAAAATGGGGGGGAAAGTTTACTCACCGTCAGACATACCTTTAGACATGGGCAAATTATCTGACATGTTTGGTCAACCTACTACAATGACTGAAGTTCAAATAAAGGATGTGATCAGTCGTTTTTCAGATACAGCAAAGCAAGCTGAATTAGCCGGTTTTGACGGTGTTGAAGTTCATGCCGCTCATGGGTACTTATTAGCACAATTCTTATCGCCTTTAGTTAATAAGCGTGAAGATGATTGGGGTGGCTCGTTAGATAACCGTTCTCGTTTATTATTAGAGGTTATCAAAGCAATAAAATCTAATGTATCAGACTCTTTTTCAATTTCAGTTAAATTAAATTCTGCTGATTTTCAACATGGCGGATTTGATGAAGAAGATGCTCTGGCAGTAGTTAAATCGCTGGAAGCGTTAAATATAGACATGATTGAGCTTTCTGGCGGAAGTTATGAGGCGCCTGCTATGCAAGGTGTTACTGCCGATGGTCGTACATTAGCTAGAGAAGCTTACTTTTTATCTTTTGCTGCTTCTATCTCAAAAAACACCTCGGTTCCGATTATGACAACCGGCGGGATTTATAAATTTGGAACAGCAAAAACAGTGCTAGCTCAAGGTGTTGATTTAGTAGGTATTGCCACAGCATTAGCGTTGCAACCAGATTTACCAAATAGATGGCAGCTTGGTAAAAATGTGGAAGTTGCTACACCACAAGTAAAATGGAAAAATAAAACCTTCAGAAGCTTAGCCATCATGGCACTTGTGAAACGTAACTTAAGACGAATAGGTGCAGGTAAAAAAACGAGCAGTAAATTATCACCATTTTTTACCTTGATATTAGATCAAATAAGAACGGCTAAATTAGTTAAACGCTACCAAAAGTTGTTAAGTCAATAACCTATTTTATGGTATAAATGCGCCATTAATTAACAGTTGAGAGTTGTAATGTCTGATGTTCAAAAAGAGATAAGTCGATGTGCTTGGTGCAACAGCGACCCTATTTACATTGCATATCATGATAATGTTTGGGGAAAACCTGAATTTAACTCTCAACAGTTATTTGAAAAGTTATGTTTGGATGGACAGCAAGCGGGACTAAGTTGGATAACTATTTTAAAAAAACAACAAGGCTATCGAGATGCTTTTGCTAACTTTGACCCTAAGTTAATCAGTGAATTTGATGCTGATAAAGTTGAAGAGTTAATGCTAAATCCGAATATTGTTCGTAATCGACTTAAAATAAATTCTATTATTAGAAATGCAAAAGCTTACTTAGCTTATGAAGAACAGCATGGAGTGGACAGTTTTAGTCAATTTTTATGGGCATTTGTTGGTGGTGAGCCAATTGTTAATAGTTGGAATGATAAATCTCAGGTTCCTAATGACACAGAACAATCTCAGGCCATGTCTAAAGCGTTAAAAAAATTAGACTTTAATTTTGTTGGCCCAACAATTTGTTATGCCTTTATGCAAGCGGTTGGAATGGTCAATGATCATTTAACCACATGTATTTCATCCCCCAAGCGCTGAACAACCGAAATAACAGTATATAAGTGAATATTGAATTGAGTGACTCTATATCAAAGTGTTTTTCTGACAATGGTGCATTAGCACAAGCTATTCCTGGCTTTAAAGCCAGGCAAGCTCAGCTGGATATGGCTACGGCTGTGCGTGGCGCAATAAAAGATAAAGCTCAGTTAGTGGTTGAAGCCGGAACCGGCACAGGTAAAACGTTTGCTTATTTAGCACCTGCGCTATTAGCGGGTAAAAAGGTAATTGTTTCTACCGGAACCAAGGCCTTACAAGAGCAGTTATTTCATCGTGATTTACCCTTAGTAAAAAAAGCGTTAAGACCTATGATGAAAACGGCGTTATTAAAAGGTCGTAGTAATTACTTATGTATTAATAGGTTGGAAGTAAATGGGCAACACCCTCCTTACGATGATCCTAGTTTTCTGAGTGATATTTCTAATGTGCGTAAATGGTCATCTGAAACCAGTGATGGTGATATTGGTGAGCTAACGTCAATTGAAGAAAATAGTCGAGTCCTACCTTTTGTTACTAGCACAGTTGATAACTGTTTAAGTAAAGATTGCCCTAATATTGCCGACTGCCATGTGATGAATGCGAGAAAAAAAGCATTGGAAGCTGATTTGATTGTAGTGAATCATCATTTGTTTTTTGCCGATTTAGCATTAAAAGACACAGGTTTTGGTGAGTTAATTCCTGATACTGACGTTATTATTTTCGACGAAGCACATCAAATCCCAGATATCGCCTCTGAATACTTTGGTGAGCACTTTTCATCTCGTCAGGTATTTGAATTATGCAAAGATATTCAAGCTGAATACCAAGCGCAGTTACGTGATATGCCGCAGCTATACAAAGCTGCGATGACGTTAGAAAAAAATATATTAGATATGCGTTTGGTTTTTGCCGAAGATCCTGAGCGTGGTAACTGGCGAGACAAATCAAAATCTGACGACATAGTAAATGCAATTCAATATGTATTAAAAGCATTCAACTTTTTATACGACGTAACAAAATTAGCCATTTCTCGTACAGAAACTATCGATAATTGCTTTGAACGTTTAGTGCAGCTAAAAGGTAAGTTTGAAAAAGTAAATCAAACTCAAGAAAATGGTTACAGCTATTGGTTCGACACCACGAAACGTCACTTCACATTACATATAACGCCTTTATCAATTGCCGATAAGTTTGGCGCTATTGTTGACGAGTCTAACTCATCTTGGATTTTCACCTCAGCGACTGTATCTGTAGATGATAACTTTGATCATTACACTTCTTTATTAGGTATTCCAGACGCTAGAACTCAAATGTTAGGTAGCCCGTTTGATTATCAAAACCAAGCTATGTTTTGTGTACCTAGATACTTTCCTGAACCAAATGACAAAGCCGCAGTAAGGGCATTCTCAGAGCTTGCTTTGGAATTAGTGGAAGCGAGCAGGGGACGTGCCTTTTTATTATTTACTAGTCACAGAGTGATGACACTTGTGGCTAAAATGATTGAAGACGAAATTAAATATCCAGTTTTAGTACAAGGTACAACAAGTAAACGTTTGTTATTAGAACAATTTACTAAATTGAAGCATGCTGTTTTACTCGGAACTGGATCATTTTGGGAAGGGGTTGATGTCCGCGGAGATATGTTGTCCTTAGTAATGATTGATAAGCTGCCTTTTGCTTCGCCTGATGAGCCTCTATTACAAGCAAGAATAGAAGATTGTAAATTGAAAGGGTTAGAGCCGTTTCAAAATGTACAAATACCCCAAGCGGTTATATCGCTAAAGCAAGGTGTTGGCCGATTGATACGAGATGTAACTGATAAAGGTGTTTTGGTTATTTGCGACCCAAGATTAGTTACACGCCAATACGGTGAGGTTTTTATGCGCAGCTTACCGAATATGAAACGCACCCGTGATTTAGATACAGTAAAAACATTTTTAAAAGGTTTATAACATGAAGATCCTAGCCGTTGATGCAGCAACCGAAGCATGCTCAGTCGCGTTATATAACGATGGGGAGATCAGTTCAATATTTGAAATTTGCCCACAACAGCATTCACAAAAATTACTACCTTTTATTGAAAAGATTTTATCTGACTCAGATATCAAGCTTAGTCAGTTAGATGGCATTGCATACGGGCAAGGCCCAGGCAGCTTTACTGGTGTTAGAATTGGTGTCTCAGTAACCCAAGGTTTAGCATTTGGCGCGGATTTACCTGTAGTCGGTGTATCCAATTTAGCCATTATGGCGCAACAAGCAATAGAGCAAGATAACGCTGAGTTTATTGTTGCAGCAATTGATGCCCGTATGTCAGAAGTTTATTTAGGTTGTTATAAAAATGTTAATGGTTTAGCGCAATTAATTAATAATGAAATAGCGATTAAACCTGAATTATTACGTAAAGACGATTTTAAATTAAATAACAGTGTCGCCGTTGGAACTGGATGGACGAGTTATTCTCAGTTATTAACTTCATGTTTTAATGCTAAAGTAACTGACATCGAACTGCCTAATGCTAAGTATATGTTACCGTTAGCATTAAATGCTTTTAATCAAGGTTTGAGTGTTTCGGCTGAGTTTGCCCAACCTAATTATGTACGTGATGAAGTAAGCTGGAAAAAACTACCAGGACGTTAAATGAACTTTAACAACATTTATCTGTCACATATAAATGGTTAACTACAGATAGTGTATTGTATAAACGTTCAAGCATTATATAATTGATGCTTATTTATTAATCTTATATTAGTTTATTTCCAATGAGGCCCTTATGGCGTTAAGAGATCCAGACAAAACAAGAACCAATATTATGGAAGTAGCTGCGGCTATTTTTCATCAAAAAGGGTTCAAAGGCACCAGTTTGTCGGATATTTTGAACGAAGCTCAAATATCCAAAGGGGCTTTGTATCATCATTTTTCAAATAAACAAGAACTGTTGTATGCCGTTTTCGATGAAGTTTACCAAGTAAACTTTTTAAAGCGTTGGATTAATATAACCACTGCAAAAAATCCAATTGATGAAATAATTAATGTAGTAGATGGCTTATCTTTAGAAGGCTCAGACGAAGAGATGTGTTGTGGCTGTCCTGTGCATAATATTTCTTCTGAGCTGGCTTCAGTCGATGAGAATATACGTCATCGTGTTGATGATCTTTTTTGTCAAATTCAGCAAATAATTAGTCAAGGAATTGATAAAGCCAAAGTAAATGGTGATGTTAATTCTTCAGTTGATAGTAAACAAATTTCTTTATTTTTTATGTGTATCATGAGTGGTATTCCACAAATGGTTAAAAGTTGTCAAGATAGAGAAGTTTACTTCCAATTAACTTCTGCTCTGTCCGATTATGTTCAACAGTTAAAGCATAAATAAATACGTATGAATGTTCAAATGAAAATAATTGTTAAGGATACACAATGAAAATTTTTTTATTAGCTAGCTTGATCCTCGTTTTATCAGCATGTGCTTCATATCCTGATAATGTCTCAGTTGTAGAAGGTACAGAACTAACTAGTTTTGGGGATGTAACTAAATCAGAGTCAACTCTTACTGGAAAGACAGTTCGCTGGAGCGGTATTATTGCAAAAGTCTCCAATGAAAAAACAGTAACAAAATTAGACGTGCTTTATTATCCAGCAAGTAGAAATGGTCGCCCAAAAACGACGGATGATCCTTTAGGGCGCTTTCGCGTAGTTATTGAAGGTTTTATCGACCCAGCTATTTATAAACAAGGCAAGGCTATTACCGCATTAGGTCAATTAAAAACCTCTGAAACTGCAAAAATTGGTGAATATGAATACGAATATCCAACATTAATAAGTAAAAATATTCATTTATGGGAACCTCTAGTAATTCAACCTCAAGTGCAATTTAATTATGGCTGGTATGGGTATAATCCACGTTGGCATTGGCGTGGAGGTGTTCGACATGTGTATGTTATTGGACAAGGGCAAACTAAAAAACCTACAGGTCAAGCAAAACCTAAGTTATCACATTAATTATAGTTAAGTTCGTTAAATGGAGTTAAGTTGAAAATATGAAAACGATATTGATGGTTTTATTGCTCGGTATTAATTTATTAATGAGCAATTTATTAGTTAGCACGGTTTCAGCAAATGAGCTTGATGAAATATTAACTTCACCTCATCGAAGCGATGAAAATAAGTCTCGCGATGAAGCGAGACACCCGAAAGAGACTATCGAGTTTTTTGGTACTAAGCCAACGGATCATGTTTTAGAAATGTGGCCAGGCGACGGTTGGTATAGTGAAATACTAGCTCCTTATGTAAAAGATAAAGGTCATTTTTCGGCAGTGACATTTTCCACTGGTAACCTTAATTCTAGCAATAAAAGGGACGTGTCTTGGAGTAGAAATGCTTTGTCATATAAAGAAAAAATGTCTGATGTTGCTCTTTATGGCAAGGTTGATTTTTTTGAATTTGAGCCTCCTAAATCGTTTGATTTGAAAGATATTAAGCCTGTTGATGTTGTTTATGTTATTAGAAATTTACATGTATGGGATGAATACGGTGCTTTGAATCATGCTATCCAAGCGATATATACGGTATTAAAACCTAATGGTATTTTAGCGGTTGTACAGCACAGAGGTGATGCAGTATCAAAAAATGCATCATCTGCCGCTGAAGGTTATCTAGACGAACGTTATGTTATTGAAGCTATTGAAAAAAATGGTTTTGAATTGGTTTCTAGCAGTGAAATTAACTTAAATTTAAACGATACAAAAGATTACCCTAAAGGTGTTTATGCGTTACCTCCTGTATTAGCTATGGGCGGAACTGAGCGTGATAAATATATAGGTATTGGGGAAAGTGATCGTATGACATTAAAGTTTATAAAAACGGTTGATTGAACTTGCTTAATGAACAAAATATATCGTTACCAACAGGTGTAATAGCGGCATTAGAAAATACACATAAATCTAACCAAATGCCTATTTTAGCTATTCATGGTTGGTTAGACAACGCTGCAAGTTTTATCCCTCTTATGAATGAGCTACCTGAGTTCAATTGGACCGCCATAGACCTACCTGGGCATGGTAATAGTTATCATAGACCTGAGCACTGCCATTATCATTTTATCGATTGGATTTCAGATCTAATTAGTATCATAAAAGTTAAGTATAATAATGAACCCGTTATTATCGTTGGTCACTCATTGGGGGGTATGTTGGCGACAGTTTTAGCCGGAGTATATCCAGAATTAGTCAAAAAACTCGTAGTAATAGATGCTGTTGGTTTAGTGACTCAAAGTGAAGATGCAACGGATATTAGGAAGGCATTAGATAGTCGAGTTGCTCAATCAAAAAAACGAAAAACTAAGCATATTTCATTTGAAACTGCAGTTAAAGCAAGAGCTAATGCTGGTGATATAAAACCCAGTTCAGCTGAGCTTCTGGTTACAAGAAATATTATGGAAACTGATGACGGTTTTTTATGGAAAACTGATCAACGACTCAGAACAAGTTCTCCAGTTCGTTTAAGTGAACAACAATCAATATCAATTATCCAACATATAAAAGCGCCAACTTTGTTATGCATAGCAAAAGATGGTTATGAAATGGTAAAAGTTGGTTATAAAAAATACAAAGTCTACTATCCTAATTTAATTAAAAAAGAAGTTTTAGGTTCACATCATTGCCATATGGATGAGCCAATTGATATTGCTATTAAAATAAAATGCTTTATTGGTTGTTAAATGCACAATATAAGTGAAAAATATTTGTCTCATCCGATCAGTTAAAGTATGGTAACCGGCTGAAAATAAATTCGTTAGGAGATTGTTTTGGAAAAAACGTGGTTAAATAATTATCCAAGTGGTGTACCTGCAGATATAAATCCTGAGCATTATCATTCTTTGTTGGATATATATGAGCAAAGTATTGTTAAATTTGCCGATAAACCTGCTTATATCAATATGGGAAAAAGTATAACTTTTACCGAGCTAGGTGAATATGCTAATGACTTCGCTGCGTACCTTCAAAATACCTTAGGCATAAAAAAAGGCGACGCTGTTGCCGTTATGATGCCTAATTTACTGCAATACCCAGTCGCTTTGTTAGGTATACATAGAGCTGGTGCTGTCGTGGTAAATGTTAACCCGTTATACACTCCTCGCGAACTAGAACATCAATTAATCGATAGTAATGCTAAAGCAATTGTTATTGTTAGTAACTTTGCAGATACTTTAGAGAAAGTTTTAGATAAAACCCCAGTAGAACACGTTATATTGACCAAAATGGGTGATATGTTAGGTGTTAAAGGTCATGTGGTTGACTTTGTTGTTAAATATGTGAAGAAAATGGTTCCGTCATTTTCATTGTCGAAAGCAGTAGGTTTTAAGCAAGTATTAAAACAAGGTAGAGAGTTAACGTTGAAGCCAGTTGATATTACTGGCGAAGACCTTGCATTTCTACAATACACAGGTGGTACAACAGGCGTCTCAAAAGGTGCGATGTTAACCCACAGAAACATGGTGGCTAACTTAGAGCAAGTTTCTGCGTTATTAGGTCAATGTTTAGATGAAGGTGAAGACACAATAGTAACCGCATTACCTCTGTACCATATCTTCGCTTTAACCGCTAACTGTCTACTGTTTTTAAAGTTCGGTGGCAGAAATTTACTAATCACTAATCCAAGAGATATGCCTGGATTTGTAAAAGAGTTAGGTAAATATAAATTCACGGCTATTAGTGGTGTTAATACTTTATTTAATGGTTTATTAAATACACCTGGATTTTCTGAACTAGACTTTTCTTCAGTGAAATTAAGCATTGGCGGCGGAATGGCTGTACAACGTGCTGTAGCAGAGCGCTGGTTAGCGGCAACTAAATGCGATTTGCTAGAAGGCTATGGTTTAACAGAATGTTCACCAGTTGTTTCTTTTGTTCCTTATACTATTGGTAAGTACACTGGCAGTATTGGTGTACCTGCACCGTCTACAGACATACGTTTAGTGTCGGATGAAGGTGAAGATGTTGCTCCTGGCGAAGCAGGTGAGTTGTGGGTAAAAGGCCCTCAAGTGATGAAAGGCTATTTAGGTCGTCCAGAAGATACTGCTGATGTTATGCACGGCGAGTGGTTTGCTACTGGTGACATTGCTAAGTTAGATGAGCAAGGTTTGTTATATATTGTCGATCGTAAAAAAGACATGATCTTAGTTTCCGGTTTTAACGTATATCCAAATGAAATTGAAGATGAAGCTGTAACACATCCTGGGATTTTAGAGTGTGCTGCTATTGGTATCCCAAATGATGCTTCAGGTGAAATTGTTAAACTATTTGTTGTTAAAAAAGACCAATCACTAACTGAGCAAGATGTAATAGACCATTGTCGTAAAAGATTAACGGGATATAAAGTACCTAAAGTGATAGAATTTCGAGACGATTTACCAAAATCAAACGTTGGTAAAATTTTACGCCGAATGTTAAAAGATTAATTCAGTAAACTCTGAATTCGATTTTTATATAAAGCTGGCTTATGCCAGCTTTTTTTGTATCTAGATGGAAGTAGTGTGAACAAGTTGAATAGTGAATATTTGTATATAGAAGAACAAGAACAGTTAAATACATACTGTCAGTTAGCTAAACAAGCCGACGTATTAGCTTTGGATACCGAGTTTGTCCGCACTAGAACATTACGCTCCCATTTAGGCTTGATCCAAGTGTTTGATGGGCGAGAGATTGCATTAATAGACCCTTTATGTGGTTTAGATTTAGAGCCTTTTTGGCAATTATTATCAGATCCCTCAATTGTTAAAGTTTTACATTCTTGTCACGAAGATTTAGAAGTTTTCAAACATTACGCTAATCGTTTACCTACACCTTTATTTGATTCTCAAATAGCAGGGCAGTTTCTATTTAAAGGCAAAGTACTTGGTTTTGGTGCTATGGTTTCTCAAGAACTAGGTATTGATTTAGATAAAGGCGAAGCAAGAACAAATTGGTTAAAACGCCCGTTGTCGGATAGTCAGCTACATTACGCGATGAACGACGTAAAGTATTTATTGCCTTTGTATCATAAGTTAAATGAACAATTGCAAGAGGCTGGTTTACAGCAATACAATTTAGACGAAGCTCAACTGAAAGTAATACAAAAAACGGCAGATAAAAATACTGACCAGTTATATTTAGATTTTGGTAATGCTTGGCAGTTGAGTAGAAGAGAGTTAGCTGTATTACAGGAGTTAGCTTCTTGGCGCTTATCGGTGGCTCAAGACAAAGATTTAGCACTTGGTTTTGTGGTTAAAGACGCTACCTTATTCTCTATAGCTCAACGCAGACCAACCGACTTAAACAGCTTACGTAGTATACCAGATGTTAATCCGCATGAAATTCGTATTCATGGTAAAGCGTTACTTGAGCAGGTTGCAGTGGGTAAACAAATTCCAGATGATTTATGCCCAGTTAAAGTTCCACGTTTAACCGACTACCCAACCTATAAACAAAGTTTTAAAGCATTAAAACAGGCTATTACAGAGCGCTCTATTGAATTAAGCGTGCCTATGGAATTATTAGCAACTAAAAAACAGCTAAACCAATGGATAAAGTATGTATGGAGAGTTTCGTATGCTGCACCGTCAGATTTTGAATTATCTTGGCGTTATGAGTTACTGGAGCCTGTTTTACTTCAGTGGAATGAGCAATACTCACTAGAACAGAATTAAGAAATAAAGGTTTATTAAATGCAACTTTGTACGATTTATAAATGCTCAAAAAGAGCCGATACATTTTTATACGTTGAAAAAGCTGACGATTTCTCTAAAGTACCAGAAGAATTAAGAAAATTAATTGGTATACCAAAGTTATTTATGACGTTAGATTTAGATGGCAGAAAAAAACTTGGTGTTGCTGAATTAGAAAAAGTAAAAAATGAATTGCTCGAAAACGGTTTTTATTTGCAGTTACCACCGCCAGTAAAAAACTTATTAGATGAACATAAAGAATTGAACGGATCCTTGTAGTAGTTGTCATAGAGTGAATATTAAATATTATAAAAATAAAATAGAGATTAATTATGAAAATTAAATTTTGGTTAGCTGGTTTATTCTTTTCTGTATCAGCTACAAATAGTTTTGCCGCAAAAGTAAGCTTTGAACAATATGTTGAAGACTTAAAAAAAGAAGCCATTTCCAAAGGCTTTGAAACAGAATTTGTAAACGATAAGCTTAAAGATTTAACCTATCTGCATAGGGTTGTTAAGGCTGATAAAACCCAACCTGAATTTGTTGAAACTTTAGACACCTACTTACCTAAACGAGTGCCTGAGTGGAAGGTGAAAAAAGCGAGAGACGCTTATAAAGAAAATTTACCTCTATTAACTCGTATTAGTAAAGAATTTGGGGTTCAACCACGTTTCATTGTGTCTCTTTGGGCTCTGGAAACTAACTTTGGTCGAATTCAAGGCAAGATGCCAATTATAGAATCTCTGGTTACGTTAAGTTATGACGGTCGCAGAGAAGCATTCTTTAAAAATCAACTTTGGGCATCGTTAACCATTTTAAAAGAAGGTCATATTAGCCACGAAAAATTCTTAGGTTCTTGGGCTGGAGCAATGGGACAATGTCAATTTATCCCAACTTCATTTATAGCTTATGCTGCCGATGGTGACGGTGATGGTAAAAAAGATATCTGGAATAATAAAGCCGATGTATTTGCTTCTATCGCTAATTATTTAAAATCAGAAGGTTGGTCAAACTCTAAAACATGGGGAAGACAAGTTAAGTTGCCTAAAGGTTTTGATATGTCTTTGATCATGCCTAAAGGAAGTAAAGGTCGTGGTGAGTGGTTGAAAAATTGGAAAGAGGCTGAAAAACCTTTATCTGAATGGGCTAAGTTAGGCATAACCAGAATGAATGGCACTGTATTACCTAAAACATCAATTACAGCTACATTAATTACACCTGATGATGCAAAAGGTCGAGTGTATTTAGCTTACGATAACTATAAGTCTTTAATGCATTGGAATCGTTCATATTACTTTGTGACATCAGTTGGCTCTTTAGCTGACCGAATAGGTTACCCGAAAATATTGTAGAACAAACACCTCGGATACTCGTTATGCAACAGATTTACTCTCATCAAGATATTAATGGTCAATACCTACCTTTCCCCGCGGGAAAGGTAGTTTGTATAGGCCAGAATTACGCCGACCATATTGCTGAACTTAACAGTGTGAAACGTCCAGAACCTCTTTTTTTTATAAAGCCGAACAGTGCTTTGTGTGCCGTTGAAGCTAGTTTTGAAATTCCTAAACATTCAGGTGTTTGTCATAACGAATTAGAGCTTGCCGTGTTGATTTTTAAACCATTAAAAAACGTAACTCCAGAACATGTTAATGCTGGTATTTGGGGCTACGGATTAGCGTTGGATTTAACGTTAAGAGAAGTACAGTCTAAGTTAAAAAAACAAGGTCGTCCTTGGGAATTAGCTAAAGGTTTTGATGGTGCTTGTCCAATATCGCCTTTTATTAATAAATCTGAAATAGAATACCCACAAGATATCGATTTGCAGTTAACCGTGAATGGACAATCTCGTCAAAAAGGTAACACTAAGAATATGATCAGAGGTATTAATCAACTTATCTCTCAGATGAGCCAACATTTTACTTTAATGCCTGGTGATGTAGTACTTACTGGCACTCCTGCTGGTGTTGGTCCATTAAAATGCGGTGATAAATTAGAATTATCTTTGTCATCAGCTAAATCCAATTGGCAATTTAATAGCACAGTTCGTTAGTCTTACCTTTGTATATATAAGAGAAAAAATGGAACCATTTTGGAAAGTTAAATCATTGCAACAAATGTCTCGCCCTGAGTGGGAGTCTTTATGTGATGGATGTGCAAAGT
Source organism: uncultured Psychrosphaera sp. (assembly GCF_947500655.1). Lineage (GTDB taxonomy): Bacteria > Pseudomonadota > Gammaproteobacteria > Enterobacterales > Alteromonadaceae > Psychrosphaera. The sequence goes on from NZ_CANMSK010000016.1 coordinate 90,840, forward strand.
GTTGTTTGCATAAATTAATAGATGATGATGAACAAGAAGACATGGTCGACACCACAGAAATGGCCGATACCGAGCAACTACATTTTACCTCAGTTGCTTGCCAATATTTAAACGACAAAAAATGCGAATGTACGGTTTATCCCGAGCGTACTGTGCTAGTTCCTAGTTGTGTGCAACTGACTCAAGATAATTTAGATGACGTATTTTATATGCCGAGTAGTTGTGCATATAGACGATTGCAAGAGGGCAGGGGCTTACCTAGTTGGCATCCATTATTAAATAAAGGGAAAAAATCTAAGATGCATCAAGCTGGTATGTCAGTGAGAAACAAAGTTGTGTTTGATAACTTAGTGGAAGAGCAACAATATGAAGACTTTATTGTTGTTTGGCCATTAAATGACCTTGATTAGCCAATCTACGTTTTTACTTTCAAATAAAGCATATATCTTAATGATATAACTGATGTTTTAATTATGATAATCTTCTTGAGTATCATAATTAAAAGGAATTGTAATGGAACGATTTTTTATTTGTAGTTTATTTATCTTTAGTTCTTTGATTCAAGCTGAATCACTACCAACATGGTTTGCTGCTCCACCATCTGATACGTCAGAGTCTTACTTTATTGCAGCTAATGGATTAACTTATCAAAATGCATTAAAAGAATCTCATTCGCTCTTGTCTCAACGTTTATTAACTACTGTTACTACTTCATCAGAGCAAAATATTCATAAAATTAATAATAAAACTGTTTCTGAATTTAAACAAAAAATCAAAACAAAAGGTTTAGCTATTTCACTCCCATCACCGAGTAAACTAAATGAGTATTATGATGAAGGAAGTATGAGTTATTTCTATTTATTTAAGTACAATAAAATAGATGTGATAAATTTAATAAATAAGCAGAAGCTAGATATTTTAAACTCTATAACAAACATACTATCTACAGTTTCAGATCATCCTTTTCAATGTGGTGTTGTTGAAAATAAAAATGCGAAAAAGCTTCAACTATTAAAAGGTTTATTACTGATTGAGTCTAATAGCAATGTATTAAATGAAAATACATCTAAAGAGCTTTTTGGTGTTTTTGATAACTGCTTTATTAACCGAAAACTTGCTTTAATAATTCCTGAAGAATATCCAATATTAAAAGGGTATATCGAAGAGCTACTTATTAACTGGAATATAAAGTTAAACCCTAACAGTAAAAATAAACTAATAATAAAAATTGCTCCTAAAGAATTCGAACGGTTTGGACAATCTGGTATTCAGCTTAATACGAAAGTCACTTTAAGTGAGGATGAAATAGCAGTGTTACAAGTAACTACTAAAGTTTCAGGGTATAACCCAGTATCTACTGATAAAGCCACAAATAATGCACAATTAAAGCTAATTAAAAAGCTTAAACAACAACTAAATCCACTATTAAGGAATATCAATGATTTATAAATCTTTATCGTTAAGTTTTATGTTTTTTTTATTGGCAGCATGTTCTACAGCTAAGCCTAAAATTAATTTAAATTTAATAGCCTCAACTCCAATGTTAGATGTTGCGGGTATTACAGATAGTAGTGATTTTTCTGGTAGCTCTCTTAATATCTTAACTGTGGCTCCAGTTAACACCAATACAATAATAAAGCAGCTTAAATTAGATAAAGACATGCCAGGAAAAATAGAACGAATTATTAGTGAAGCGGGTGCAGATCCTGTTGATCGTAATCTAGCATTTACGTTAATGGATGAAATAGATCTAGCTGAAGAATCTGGAGATTATGGAAATTATGAAGGCCCTGCAATATCGGATCTAGTATTAGTAACAAAATTAACAGATGCTAATTTATCATATTCGTTTGAAATTGAATCAACTTATAAAACTACAAATCATGGCGTTGAAATATCTGAAGCAAATTGTAACTTTAAGGCGTCTGTCAGTGGATACATAAAAGTATTGTCTATGCCGCATATGAAGTTAATTGAAACTATACCGTTTGAAGGTAGCCAGTCTCAAGATATAGATACGCTTGATTCAGAATGCCCAATTACAGATACTCAAAAAGCGAATATGTTTTCGAGTGCAATTACTGATGCACTATCAAGCAACTCGACTAACTTCAAATTACACTCTGCTGTTGCGGCTAGAGCATTTATTGTTGATAAAAAAGTAGATGAAAAGCGAACTTATTTTAAAACAACTTTAAAACGAAGTTTAGGAGCCAAAGAAGGGGAAGGTGTTAGGTTGTATATGGAAGATGAGGATAGTAATGAATTACTGTTTGTAGCTGATGGTGTTATAACTGCTAATGAATATATTACAGATAAGTTTTCATATATCTATTTATTGGATCGTAAGCAAATACCTCTAATTCGTAAAGGTATGATTGTTAAGCTGCATAAGAAGTGTGGGATTTTATGCAAAGCGAGTAATGCTTCTAGCTCATTTAATAAATTCATATCGAACTAACTAACGATAAAATAATCATATATCTTTTATTAACACTTATTACCAAAGTGATTTTATGATATTAATAGTTATCTACAGGTAGGAGAATATATGAAAATCTTATTGTTAGTTGTGATCACTGCAACTAGTTTATTAGCAGGGTGTGCAACTAAGCCTAAAGTGTTAGGTAATAATGAACCTCATGTTGTAAACCGAGTCGTTATAACGGAACCTCTTGCTATTGATTATAAAAGTGAATTAGCAATAGCTAAGTTAACTCAGATCATTAATCACGTTAAGTTAGATCAAAATAAGCTAGCACAAATGCTATATGACCGTGGTGTCATTTATGACAGCTTAGGTTTACGTTCGTTAGCCCAATTAGATTTTCGTAGAACGTTAGAATTAAAACCAGATCATGCAGATGCCTATAATTTTATTGGTATTCATATGACGTTAATCGGTCAATATACTCAAGCTTCTGAAGCATTTGATTCTGCTTTAGAAATTGAACCTGACCATAGTTATGCAAATTTAAATCGTGGTATAGCCTCGTATTATTATGGACGTACTGGTTTATCAATTGATGATTTAGAACTGTTTTTTATAAAAGATCAAGCAGATCCATATCGTGCTATTTGGTTATATTTAGCGGAATATAAAAATAACCAAGAGGAAGCGAAACAACGTTTAGCTGGCAATGCCATCATGTTAGATAAATCTAAATGGGCCAATCAAATAATTGAGCTGTATTTGGGTAAACTCGATGAGCAAAACTTCATTGATAACATGGGTAAGAATATACAGAACAGTCGCGAATTGGTTGATAGACTATGCGAAGGATATTTCTATCTAGCTAAATTTAAGTTACTGAATAATGAAGTTGAAGCGGCTAAAAATTATTTTAGACTGGTATTATCGACTAATGTGCACGAATTTGTAGAGCATAAATATGCACGCTTAGAGCTTAACGAGCTATATAGAGAAGATAAACAAAAGTATTTAGAGATGTTATCTACTAAACCATAATGGCCGCCCTCATATTTTTCGGTCGACTAATCTTTAGTTTGTTTTTTTTGCTGTTGGCACAAGCCGACAGCATTGTTTTTTCTAAATCATTAGTCGACTATTATTTTAAACAATCACAACATTATGTTTATCCCGCCGCACTTCTTGGCAACAATGAAGCAAATTACCAAATATACTTAGCAACCCAAGATCAATCATGGCTAAAAAAATCAGCCAGATTAAATCATGTTAAGTCAGTGTTTCAGTGGTATTTAATTCAAAAAGAAAATCAGCATATAAGCCAAACTGTCTGGTTACAACAAGCCATTAATTTAAAACATCCACAAGCTACATTAATTAAACTACAGAACTTAACAACGGACGAACATTGGCATAAAGCCAGTGAGTTTGAGCATTTACATAGTGAAATATTAACTAATCTACAAGGTGAGCTAGGTGAACAGTACTCTCAGATAAAATCACTTTTAGCCGCAGTGGTAGAAAGTAACAAGTCAGTTCATATTTCACCTTCCATAACTCCCCCTAATGACGTAAATAATGTTCTATTCAATCAGCCACCGTCATTATTAAAGTGCGCTATTAGTATTCAAGCGGTGGCTAGTACAAAGTCATTGTTAGGCAATGCTAAACGGTTTAGTCAGGCTTTTGCTGACTCAAAATTGAATGGTTTGTCGATATGCTTCTTACCTCCTAAGGTAATGTTAGCCTTACCAGCTATTTGCAAACAAGACGAACACAGTAGAATTGAATGTTCACTTGATAAATTAGCCCAGAGTTTATTAGAAAATACCCAAGTCGACCCACGTAGTTACAATCATTTAATGGTGATAGTGGAAAAAGGCGAGGCTAATACTCGTGGCGGTTTAATGTATTTGGACAAAGCTGATAGTGATCAAGTTTTTATTCATGAATTAGCGCATTGGTTAGGGTATACCGACGAGTATCAAATTAAGCCAAAACAACAGCAGCAGTTATGTGTTGTTAATTCTGCAAAGTGGATAAGCCGTAATATATTTGTAGCACCGGCTAATAACAGTAAACAACAAGCTGAGGCTTTAGCGGGACAAAAGTTATATAACACTAATACATGTAAAGGCTCTAAATTTAATGCCTATAAGCCGTTACCTGAGTTAAGTTTTATGGAGTATTTAGATTTACCTTTATCTGAGCAATACGCGCAATATATTGAAGATAATCAGGACTATAAAAAGATAACGCCAGTAGCTATCAATTTTTGGAGTTTTTATTTATCCAAGAAGAATTTATCAGTAAGTAATACAGATAAACAATACTACAATGCTCAGTACTTAAAGTGGCTTAAAGTTTCAGCCGATCAAAACTATCCTCCTGCAATGACATTACTTGCTCAGAATTACATTAAATCTGAGTCGTACGATACTGCATTTTCTTTGTTATACGACTCAGCTCAACTTGGTAATGCAAACGCACAGTTATTACTTGGACATGGTTATATTGAAGGTCGTTGGTTACCACAGAATACAATTAAATCCGCTTATTGGTATCAACAAGCCGCGGATCAAAACGACCCTTATGGTTTATATTTTTTAGCTAAGTGTTATGAAATGGGCTGGGGCTGTAAACACTCTGTTAAAAAAGCGATTGGTTATTATAAACAAGCTAAAGCAGTAGGCAGTAAACTCGCTGATAAACGCTTAAAGATGTTATTACCTAGTTTATAAAGCGAATACTAACGCTCAGTTATTAATGGCTTTAGCATGCCTTCTAAGCCGTTCAGTTTAATCTCATATAATAAAGCCAATTGTTGCCCTAACTTACCTTGTGGGAAGCCTTTTTGATGGAACCAAACTAAATATGGTTCTGGTAATTCAATTAACTTCCGACCCGCATATTTGCCAAAAGGCATAGTGGCATTAATTGCTTCTTTCATCGCTTGGGGATCAAACATAAGGTAGTTTCGCTTTAATTTTGAATTATGCATCTAAGTTTTGATTTTAGATCATTCATAAATTAAAGCAGAAAAGCAACGGTTTTGTGTGTGGATGAATATTTTACATAGGAATGTAGTCGGGAGAGGAATTTAGCCGGGGAAAAGAAAAGGTGTTTATACTTGAATTTAAGTCACTAATATAACTATCTGGATATAAATACTAAGTAGTTAACACCTTTTGAGGAGCAGGGAGCTAATACAAGCCTCCCGCATTATAATCATTATCAAAATAATATCCTTGTAATATGAGTTTAGGCTTGTGTTACCTGCATAGTCTTAAATTGAATGTTATCTGCTTGCTGATGAATAAGTTTTAGTAAATTACTTTCAACTATTGAAGTACTTTTAACCTGAGCTGCTTCCATTAAATCTTGTAATGCACCATCAAAATCTTGCATTTTTGTTTTAAAGATAGCTCGGTTATTTAATGCAATAGCAACAACTCTAGCCGCTGAGTTATCTACTTCAACAAACGTTTTAGATAAAGTAATGGCTTGATCACAGGCTTTATTAGCTAGTTCAAACTGGTTTGAATTAGCGTATGCAACACATAAATTCATTTGCATTGCTACCTGTTCATCGGCTTCTATTGCTGTCGTGCGTGTAACGATACTCTCAATCCCTTTTTCATAATCACCTTTACGGATATCTGAAGCACCGTTAGTACCTTGTACTACAGCCATTTTAAAAGTTGATGAGGTTTCTGCAAATGCACTTGATGCAAATAAAGAGGCTATTGTTAATGTAAGTAATTTTTTCATGACTCTCTCCTAGTTTTTGGGTAACGAATATTTTCGTTATGTTTAATGTAGAGAAAGGTGCAGGAACTGACAAAGGAGATAAATCATCGTAATAATGAAATAAAATTCACGTATGCTTTAAGTAAATACTTAGGCAAAAAAAGAACTGATTTTTTATATAATTAAATATGAAAAAGCAGTTCTGTTGTTATGATTTTTTGGAAAAAATACTACAAACTAAATTCTGATAATAACCATTGGACAAAAATATCCAAATCTTCTCGTGATGCATGCCAGTCGTGTTGGATTAAATAATACTTATCACGAGTTTTTAGCTGCTGCTCAAATAGTGGGTATATCACACCTTCATCAAACCAATTTTGGCTCAAAGGCAATGGAATTAATGCCACTCCAATTCCCTGTTGTGCAGCCCTAGCTACTGAGAACATACTATCTACTTGTACAATACGCTTAGGAGAAAAATTTTCTATATCATTTTCTTCAGCCCATTGATGCCAAGCCCAAGGACGAGACTGATGAACAATTAAAGGTGCTTGATTTAGTGCATCTTTACCAAATGGTTTAAGTTTTGTAAATAAATCTGGACTACATGCTGGCATATAACTAATTGGAAATAGCTCATAAACGATCGCATCCGCGGGCTTAGTACTCGCTAGCACGATAGATAAATTTGTTTCCTTAGATGATTGCGTTCTATTTTTTACCGTTTCTAATTGCAGGTTAATGTTTGGATGTTTATCTGACCATTCATTAAGTCTAGGAACAAATACTTCACTAGAAAAGAATTCAGGTAAAGTAATACTAATAGTAGAAAGTGAACCTGAGTTAGTAAATTCTGTAATTGTTGATTCTAGTTGCTCAATAATAGGAGCGACTTTTTTATAAAATAATTTACCATCTTCAGTTAATTCAATAGCACGAGTTTGTCTTAAGAATAACTGCTTATCTATTTGCTGCTCTAATAATCTTATCTGATGACTAATCGCAGAGGGCGTTAGGTATAATTGTGCTGCTGCATGTTTGAAGCTTAAACACTTCGCCGCAACACAAAAAGACCTTAAGCCTCGAATTGGCGTTTGAACAGCCATATAACACCTATGTTATAAATATTGAAAGTATAGATTAATTAGCAATGCTTAAGCCAATAGTTAAGTTGTTGATATTAATTGTAAAATTAATTCACGATTTTATTTTTGCACCAAATTGGTTAGAAAGATTTAAAAAATGGAAAAAAAGCACCTAAACAGGGTGTTCTAAAATAGTTTTATATTAAAGTTATAGAATTTATAGGTGAATAAAATTTAGGCAAAAAAAAGGGCATCCAAATTGGATGCCCAAAAGACTTTAAGTATTTAATATCCACAACAAGATATTTAATAAAATCAATCAACAGGGTTAATTCGAGCTTGAGGAGCAACGAACTGAATTTAGAATAAAGTACTTAAATATCAGTGGCAAACGATAGGAATTAATCTTATGAGTTAATTTAATTAACTCACTAACTCACTTATTTATGATCCGAGTTCAGATGTTAAATTTTAGGCAAAAAAAAGGGCATCCAAATTGGATGCCCAAAAGACTTTAAGTATTTAATATC
>NZ_CANMSK010000017.1 GCF_947500655.1 uncultured Psychrosphaera sp.
CTGATCACAAACAAGGCAATTAGTTCAAAAAAAATCCCCGCTAATTACTAGCAGGGATTTGTGTATAAGAGACAGCTTTATAGTGCCTTTTTTATTACAATATTCACTTGTTTATACTTTTGGTACAAAACCTTTAACTACGTGAATCTATTATATTACATATAAAATACACCATACAAAAAGATAAGGATAACAACAATTGTTGGAATATATATTAATATAGATTTAAATTTTTTGATCATTTTTGTACCTAATGAATAACTTATTATTCTAAATAACGGCTCTTGAATATTGTACCAATTGTATTCATGCAATTAATATTACAGGATATTACACCTAATATTCTTGGCTCTTGTTTGTTATAGAGGTTCAGCTATTTCTAATGCAACCACTTTCGAATAAACCGTTTTTTTGATTAATAACTCTGTATTATCAAACTTTTTTTGAACTATAGAACTCTCTGCATTTGGCATTGCATCCGCATTTGATATTTGTACTTGGGGTTTGATGATTTCTTTCAAATCTATTAGTTCACTTGGCGGGATACAAAATTGTGGAGGCGCTAAACATTGTGTACTCATAGCATAAGGTGACGAGAATAGTGTAAATAGGAATGATGCGAAGATTTTTTTTGATGATAATTTCATTGTGTTTTCCAAAAAAATGCAACATTTATTTATTCGGTATGAACAAACTTGTTGTGCAATTTATTGGATAATTATCTAAAGAATCTATTAATTAGTACTTTGAAAAAAGTGTTGTCTAGCTTTCTTATTCAACCCTTATTATTTCAGTGTTTGCCGGACGAAAGGCAACAAAGAAACACGCGTTTTCAACATTTTTGCAATGTAAATATGCAAAAGGGAATGGAAAGTCATATGTACTTTTAATCTGGCCTGTGGATATATTGAAAATATTCCAATCACCTGCAGCAGCAAAAACAATTTGGTTATTTATTATTTGCCATAAATAACCGTTTTGGAATTTTTTTGGTATGTTAAAGACGGTTAGTGCTTTTTCAGCATGGTTATCTAATCTAACAATCTTACTTTTATCAGGTGTAATGTAATAATAATTACCCTCAGCATAAAGTGATTTATAAACCTGTTTGATTTTAGTTAACTTTTTAGTCTTGATATTGAGCTTAACAAGATAAGTACCACTTAGATTATGCTGTTCGGCATAAAGTATATTATTATTTTTTTGCAAGATTAGAGATAGGTTAAATGTATTTTTAAACTGAGTCTGTTCTTGGCCTTTTAGATCAAGTAAGGTTATCGACTGGGTATTTAACACAACTAGGCTATCGTCAGTGACAATAAAGTTGTCTATTTGACGTTTGTCATTGAAGTGAGTAATTTGCTTATGTTGTTTTCTATTTTTATACCATATTTGCACACTGCCACTTTTTTTTGCAGCATAATACATCTGCTCTTTACCTACAGCTTTGGGTAAGTATTCGGAGTATGCGGAATCAATTTCTGCTGAAAATTGAAAAGTATCTATATCAAAGCGATAAATATCCCAATGGTTCCATGGCCCTTTTTTTGCGTAAATGTGTTTATTCCGTACGGTAATATTTTGTAAATTAACAATAGGTAAGGAAATTATCTGTTGTTTTTTTGTACTTATATCAAACAATATAACTTGTTCATTTTTTATAAAGAGAAGTTCTGAATCATTAAACCAAGTGATATGGAATACTGAGGCGGGTAATGTCGTCAATAGTTTAAGTTCGGTGTTGTCAATATCATATAAAAAGAGAGATTTATTGTTATTGTCTAAACTTCTGAGCAATGCAATTTTGTGTAATTTAGAATTATAATTAAATGCCACATCACCTTGAGTATTAAGCGGAGGAGAGATTAATACGTGGGATTGCTTACTTTCTAAATCTAGTAATTTGATTGTTACAGGCTTCGAGTAATCTTCATAATAGTGAAAAATAATTTGGTTATCACGAATAAATTCTAATTTAGTCCAGCCATTAAATTTACTACAAGCCGTTAATTGTTCAACTTCACCAGCTACATAATTATTCTCTTGTTTGATTAATTGCATTTGCTTTATATAGCAAATACCAGACTCAGTTGTTGCAAAAAGGATATTTGAAAAGTCAGGGGAAATTACCGGAGAGTAAATTTTACCTTGATGACTGGTATACAGCTCATTTATTTTTCCACTGATCATATCTTTAATACGGATGTTATTTGATAGGCCTTCGTGTTCATTTACGTAGACTAAGTATTGTTGATTTGAGCTAACATCAAAATCACCTTCTGATCCGTTATCATGTACCAGCACTTGTGTGCTTTTTAGTATGGGTTGTTGCTGTTTTGAGTTAAGCATTTCCATGAATAGAAATGTGAGAGCTAAGGTCACAATTAGCAATGGAATAACAATAATAGCGATGTTTTTGTATTTAGGTTGCGATGAAAACTTGTCGTAACCAACCGTTTGATAGTTCGATTCAGGCTCTGTAACTTGCCTAATGATTGTAGTGGGCTCTACGATCTCAAGCTTCTCTATTGTGAATGGGGCGACAAATTGGTATCCACCTTTAGGTATGGTTTTAATATGTGCTTCTTTATTATCAGAATGTGACGATAAAATACGCCTAAGCTTCGAAATATAGGGATTGATTGTACTATCAGATTTAGCTGGGTCATTACCATATATTTCAAAGTATAGCTTGTCGCGGGATACTGGAGTCTGACCGTGCTTCATTAAGTAGGACAGAATTTTAGCTTGTTTTGGATCTAATGTGACTTGTCGCTCACTTTGAGTGAAGTCTATTGTGAGAGTAGATAGATTGAACGTCCAATCGGCAGTCACATAAAGCGTGCTCAAGATAGATACCTTATTGGTTAAGTTTATTTTAAAGCTGTTTCCATCTAAGATAATACATCAAAAATAGAAAATAAAACGATAGTTTTAAATATTAAGGTATAATTCACAACAGATACTTATTGTAAAAAATTGAGGTTGAAATGGCACGCGCATCGGCTTATCACATTTTGGTTAAAACCAAAGATGAAGCATTACAAATTAAAAAGAAATTAGATAAAGGCGACAACTTTCAAAAGTTAGCTAAACAGCACTCTACCTGTCCTTCTAGAAGAAAAGGCGGCGACTTAGGTGAGTTTGAAAAAGGCGACATGGTTAAAGCATTTGACGATGTGGTATTCAAAAGACCAATACTTGAAGTACATGGGCCTATAAAAACACAGTTTGGTTATCACTTGATTAAAACGGTTTACAGAAGTTAATCGTTATTAATTTGCGGCAATAATTCCTGCTAAATCCAGACATAAAAAAACCTACGTATTTTGCAATAGGTAGGTTTTTTTGTTTACGCTTTACTGATAAATGCTTTCTTTGAAATTCTATAAATACTTCTTTTAAAAAGAGTTCCTTTAAAACGAAAAGTAACGACCAAATAAGAAGTTCCACTCTGCAAAGGTAAAGTCTTGCGATGCCGTGTCAGATGAAAACTGAGTTGTTCTAATATCTGGCATATTGATGTAACCTAATTTTACTTCACTACGGAAAAAGTATTTTCCATAACTTAACTCTAAACCACCTTTGATATGCGCGCCCCAACCAGCAAGGTGGAATGCGTCGTTACGTTCATTTTGTAATAACTTTGCATTTGTCTTAGGTAATAAAAAACCAACACCAACACCAATATTACGGTTGAATTTAAAGTCAGGTGTAAATGCATATATTTCATCAAAATGGCTGATTTCAATATTACCGTAATTCAAACCATCAGAATGTTCAAAAGCTAAGAAAGTAACATCACCAGCGGCATCAGTTTGACCTAAGTACACTGCTTGGTTGTCATAAATTCCATCGTGTTGACTGCCAACATTAATGTACCCATCTACTAATGCAGTTTGCTCTTGGTCCATTACGTATTTCATATGATCAACACCAAAAGAAATAGCGTAATTATCTTCAATAAAATAACCAACTTTAAAGTTAGTTTGAGGCAACGTCATATCTAGTGGGCTTAAATACGGATAAATACCAACAGTTGTGGGACGGTCAGATGCACTCATATTTTTGATTGTAAAGTCGTAATCATCACCTTCAAATCTTACATCTGAATCAGAATAGCTACCACGGTTCCAACCCCAAAAGGCGTACCATGAACCTTTTTGGTGATTTCCAATTTCTGCTTTATCCGCAACATCTTCAGCTAACGCGATAGATGGTAGGGTTAAACTTAAAGCAACAAGACTGATACTGGCAAAAGTTTTAAACACGTGACACTCCACTTTAAAAGAACTATATGATGAATGGAATAAATCCATACAAAATTAAGAGGCGAATTCTACCGTATTTTTAAAATACTGGATATAGGGTATTTACTCAAATTGATATACAAATTACATTTGTTTGATTTAAATTAATTTATTCCTATTTTCTTCACCTAAAGTGACATGATTTAGGGCTACTTATTCATATTTACCGAAACAGGTAAGCTTCCTGTTGCTGTCAATTTACCTGCTATAAGCTTTGCCAGTGAATTATAAACTGGACTGGTGAACAGGCCTGTATGGATATCTTTATATTGATTATAAGAGTAAGTGGCAATAATAGTGTCCGCATAAATATTATACTGTTCAACTTCATAAGGCATTCTTAGACTGACAAAGGTAACAGGTTTATTGATTTGTTTTGCGTATCTTAATAGACTCTTAAGTTTGCTATCCAAACGCTTTTTGTTGGAGGATAAAGAACCAAAAGCTTTTTTAAATGCCGCCATATCATCCATCCCACCCATCTCAGCCATACTTTGGTAGGGTGTAATACTGCCAGCTAATACCGCATTAGCTTGTTTTATCAGCTTCATATCAGCCGCATCATTACTGTTTAATATTGAGCTGCAAGTCAGTATTAGTTTTGGTTTTACTTTTTGAATTGCAGTAGTAAGGGCCGCGCATTTACTTTTATCTGGCATTAACAAATGCAATGACGTGAAATTGTTATCTAACTTAGGCTCACCTTTGATTAAAGTTACAGAGTTATCCGATAGTTCTTGTTCTAATTCTCTGTGCTTTTTATTAGCAAGTATTTTATTGGCTTTACTTGTTTGAGGTTGCTTTGTTAGAGAAGGAGAAATGTATTTTTCTTTAACTGCTAATATACGTTGAAATGAATTTAGCGTTTCTTTGGCATTCAGTTTTTGGCTTGTGATGGCTTGGTTTAATTTGCTTAATAGTAACTGCAATTTAGTTACATCTTGTTTAAATCTTATTTTAAAGGGCATTAATGCTATATCTGTGCCTGCATTAAAGGTTTCTATTACCGCTTCAGTTTCAGTAAAAAATTCACTTATGCCTCTCATATCTAGAGCATCAGTAATGATCAACCCTTGGTAACCCATGTCATTACGCAGTAAGTCGGTTAATATTTTTTTAGACATAGTGGCTGGTTTCATCATCACATCGCCAGATTTACTCAAAAAGGTTGAGTTGTCTAATTCTGGATATTGAATATGCGCCGTCATGATCATATCGACTTGCTTATTATCAATAGCATATTGAAAAGGGGCTAAGTCCACTTGTTTAATTTTGTATAAGCTATGATTCACCCTTGGTAAACCAGTGTGACTATCGACACTTGTATCACCATGACCTGGAAAGTGTTTTAATGTGCCTATTACATTATGTTTTTGCATCGCTTGTAGCTGTGCTAAACCTAACTTGGCAACGGTTGTTGGGGTCTCTCCAAAAGAGCGAACGTTAATAACCGGATTATTAGGATTGATGTTTACATCTACGTTTGGTCCGTGGTTAACGTTAAATCCTGTTGCTGACAACTCTTTCCCTAATACATCACCAACTATCGTTGCGTATTTGGTACCGTATTTTTTATAGGTTGCGCCTATTGCCATATTGCCACTAAAAGAAGTTGAGGTAGCTCTTGGTAATCGAGCAACTCGGCCACCTTCTTGATCTACAGATATAAATAATGGAATTTGTGAACTTGAACGACCTGCCGCTTGTTGTAAGTTTTGAGTTAATTGCACTATTTGTGCTGTATTTTGTAAATTATCGCCAAATAGAATGATACCGCCCAAATTACTATTGGTGATCATATTCGCGAGTTCTGGCGGTAATTTAGTCATGGGTGTTTTGCATGGATTGATGTTTGGATTTGTTTCTTCAACTCTATCTGGACAATAATAACGTAAATCCAGCATGATCTTTTGAGCCAGTGCGAGCTTTATAGCATTGCTATTATGAGTACTATCTTGAGTGGGACTGGTGTTTTTAGAAAATGGTGGAATATTCCAATTATTCGTAGAGGAATAAACATTAAAGGCTATGAGAAAGTTGGCTGTTATAAAGGAGATTGATATTAAGGTGATAAATAATATCTTTTTCTGTGAGTGTAATGATTTCATATTTTCCTTTAAATTGTCCAATGTTGGAATAAATTATTTTGCATTTCTTGTTATCTTATAATATAAATTGCATTAATTAAATTAAGTTTACATGGTTCCACTAATAAATCGTCAGAATCTACTAACGTGTCATTATTTTTTCTATGTCTTTCATCACTATTTTAATTCAGTATAATAGCCCGCTTACTTTATCTGTAATAGCTATAAGCAATCATTAACAATCGAGGCTCAATATAATGTCTGTTCAATTTATCATAGGAATTGATGGTGGCGGCACTAAAACAGAAGGTCGTATTAAGGAAATTAGTACAGGGTCTTTTTTTGAAGTGAAAGGTGGAGCTTCTTCACTTAGCAATGATTTTGCATTAGCAACTAAAAATATTACTAACTTATTAAACCAATTAATGAGTAAGTTTGTAGATCATGCTAACTGTAAGCCAGAAAATGTGTCCGTGGTTATTGGTGTTGCTGGTGGTGGTGTGGTATCTCAAGCAGATAGATTGCAGTCAGAATTACCATTTTCATTTGCAAATTTACAAATCTGTAACGATGCAAAAACGTCATTGTTTGGTGCTAATAATGGTGAGCCTGTAACGGTTGTCGCTTTAGGCACTGGTTCTGTTGGTGCTCGTTTAGATGCGGCTGCTTCAAGTAATAACGACAGCAATGATGAAAGCCGCGAACATTATTATGGTGGATGGGGCTTTCCTGTTGGTGATGATGGTGGTGGTGCTAAATTAGGCTTAAGTGCGGTGCAAAGCTTATTACATGAACTTGATAGCCATGATGCTAAAAAAGATTTGAATACAACTACTCTTCCAGAGTCTAGTCCAGCATTACTTGTACAATTATTAGAAATGATTGGCCCTAAGCCAAGTGACTTACCTGATTGGTTACAAAGTGCAACACCTTCTATGTATGCTGCAATTTGCCCACTTATATTTTCTTTAGAGCCTAAATGTAAACTGGCCAAAAAACTCATTAAGCAACATGTACATCACTGTGAACAGCTCATTTTAACTAGCCGTAAAAACTCTAAAACGCCCGTTGTATTACTCGGCGGTTTGTCAGGTGTAACCTTCCCATTTTTAAGTGAAGACGTCACGGAATATTGCCAGTTGGCGTTAGGTACTTCGCTTGATGGTGCGTGTTTATTAGCTGAAAAAAATATAAATAATGTTGTAAGTGAACCTCGTAAAGCGGCAGTTCAAACCGATGAATTAGTTAGCGATCCTGTTTTGCTACAACAGTTAAATAATATGGTGTCAGAAGAGCGTAATCCAAATTCCAAGCAAATAGATTTAATGGATAGCCAAGGCATTTTACGTCTTATTAATAACGAAGATAAAAAAGTCCCTTTAGCTGTTGAACATTGCATTAAACCTATGAGTGAAGCGGTCGACATGATAGTTGATGCGTTTAACAAAGGTGGACGACTTATCTATATGGGCGCTGGCACAAGTGGTCGTTTAGGTGTGTTAGATGCAGTTGAATGCCCACCTACTTTTAGCATATCACCAGAACAGGTTATTGGTATTATAGCCGGTGGCGAAAAAGCCATATATAAGGCAGTAGAAGGTGCTGAAGATAGTTTAGTATTAGGGCAAAAAGATTTAGAAGCTATTGAATTTAATGACAATGATATTTTAGTTGGAATTGCAGCAAGTGGCCGAACTCCTTATGTTATTGGTGCGTTGGATTATGCCAATAAAATTGGCGCTAAAACCGTATGTGTAGTTTGCAATGAAGACTCTGAAATGACAAAGCACGCAAATATTGTTATTTGTCCAATTGTTGGCCCTGAGGTATTAACTGGCTCAACTCGTTTAAAATCTGGTACCGCACAAAAGCTGGTGTTAAACATGTTAAGCACGGCAAGCATGATCAGAACTGGGAAAAGTTACGAAAACCTAATGGTTGATGTAAACGCCAGTAACAAAAAGCTATATATGCGAGCCATTCGTATTGTGATGCAAGCAACCGAATGTGATGCCGACACAGCCGAACAGGCACTGAAAAAGACAAGCTTCAAAGTGAAGTTGGCTATTTTACATATTTTAACTGGCGTAGAGCCAAAGCAAGGTGAATTGACCTTATTGCAAAATAAAGGCTTTTTACGTAGTTCTGTGGAAGCTCTTAATTCATAAATAGCGTTTAATTTATAGCACTTTTTATCAATGTCACTCTTAACCGATAATGTGGAAGCTAATGTTTAATAAAGAAAATCTAATCAATAAGTTACTTTCTTCTACATGGTCATTTTTATTGTTGTTAGTGGCGATTTTGATATTAAGCGGCTGTGCGTCAAATCCAAAAGCAATCAATCCTAGCCAAGTTGGAGCGGAACAAACCGCAGAATACTTTCCCCTGCTAAAAGACAAACGTATTGGTGTGGTGGTTAACCAGACCTCTCGTGTTCAAAATATGCATTTGGTAGACTTATTAACTAAACACGGCTTTGATGTGCAAACCATATTTGCGCCAGAACACGGCTTTAGGGGCGACCATAGCGCGGGTGAAAAAGTTAAATCCAGCATCGATGCCGCAACGGGCATTAACATTGAGTCTATATACGGTAAATACAAAAAGCCTAGCAAAGCATTAATGTCACAGTTAGATATCATTATTTTTGATATTCAAGATGTTGGTGTGCGCTTTTACACTTATATCAGCTCCATGCATTACATGATGCAAGCCGCGGCAGAAAACAATGTTGAGTTTTTAGTACTAGACCGACCAAACCCAAATATTCAATATATTGATGGCCCTATTTTAGAAGATAAGTTTCGCTCATTTGTTGGTATGCATCCAATTCCATTAAGCCACGGTATGACTGTTGGTGAAATAGCTAAAATGATTGTTGGCCAAGGTTGGCTGTCTATCGAGTCCAAAAAAGTGGGTTTTGACTACAAGTTGAAATTAACCGTTATCCCCGTTAAAGACTACCAACGCCAAGACAGTTACGTTTTACCTGTTGCGCCAAGTCCCAATTTACCTAACCAGCAAGCAATAAACTTATATCCATCATTATGTTTATTTGAAGCCACGCCTGTCAGCGTTGGCCGTGGAACCGACTTTCCATTTCAAGTTCTTGGTCATAACAACACTTTTGTAGGCGATTTTTCGTTTACGCCAAAACCAATAAAAGGCGTGAGCAAAAATCCTAAATTAAACGGCGTGTTATTAACAGGCCAAAACCTGACTCAGACAGATATAAAAGGATTTGACTTGTCACTGTTTTTTAACTGGTTCCAAGTCTTTGAACAAAACAAAGTTGAGTTCTTCCAACGCCCTGACTTTATGGATAAATTAGCCGGCACCGACAAACTAAGAAAATCCATGTTAGCAGGCCAGAATTTGGCAACCATAAAACAAAGCTGGCAAGCGGATTTAACGGAATTTAAACAACAACGTAAGCCGTATTTACTTTATTAAAATAAGGTAAGTTATAGTTTGTCCTATAGTTAAGAAAACGACCTAAAGGTCGTTTTTGTCTTGTATGAAATTTGTTCTTAATTTATAAAGTCTATAGATAGTAATAGCTTAAATTATGTGCTAAAAATAATGACAGAATAGAAACAACCCAATCGTCGGCAGAAATACGACCCATTGGGTCGATATTAAATTGTTATATGCACAAGGAGTATCAAACATTGTTAAATAAATTAATTCCAATTTCGCTGATCGTTTTGTTATCAGCTTGTAGTGCAACCCAAGCACCAGCCTATCAAAAAGATAGAATGCCAGAAGATAGAGATCAATATAATGGTGTAGAGGGTTTAGCTCAGCAACAAAAAGATCAAGTCTACCTTATGGGTAAGGAGCTATCTGACAAGTGTAGAAAGGCTAAAATAGATTTGGCTATTGCTGAAGCAGATAAAAAAGCTAGTGAAATTAATAAACAAAAATCAATAATTAGCAGTGCGTGCATATAACAAGACCATAAAGCGCTATTATAGCCAGCCATTTTTAGCCGCTTAGCATTTGTTACAGTTGCTAGATTTTTCATCAATTTGGGTTGTTGGAGTAATTCTACAGCCTCGTTATGAGCTTTGAGAAAATATTCACATAAGGAAATAAATATGAAAATTGAAAACAAATCATTCACTGCTGCGTGGGTTAGTCTGCTTCTATTACTTGCGGTAGTCGTTCCTTTACTGGCAAATATGGAACCTCAGATGATTTTTGGCCTAAGTAATTCCTTTTGGTCAGGCTTTGTCATCGGCTCTTCAATTCTCGGCATGATAATTTTAATAGCTTGGAAATCAAAAAATGTAAATTCTTAATAAAATAACCGAGCTGAAATAATGTAGAGTGTAATTACGCGCATAACAACCCAATAAACTCACTATCTTAGTTCGCTGGGACGCATAGACGCGGGGCTGTTTCGCCATTATGCCCCATATGCTTGCGCCCGTTATAGGAAAGTTATATGCCTAGGAGAAATTGGGGTTGAAATTGATTCCTGAATTAGAAACTGAAAACTTAATTATTTCAGTTTTAAATTCCGACGATTTTGAGTTTCTCATCAAATATGAAAATGATAATCGTAGCCATTTATCTCCGTGGGAGCCAACAAGAGTCAAAGAATACTTTGGTTTGAAGAAACTAAAAAACGTGTAGAGTTAAACTTTGAAAATTTTCATTTAGGCTCTTCAATTTCTCTTGTTGTCTTTGATAAAAGTCAATCTGAAATTATTTGTTCATGTACATTTTCAAATATAGTTCATGGTGCGTTTCAAGCTTGTAATCTTGGCTATTCAATCTCTGAGAAAAAGCAAGGGGCAGGTTTAATGTTTGAAATGCTCCAAGCATCAATACAGTACGTATTTACTGAATATAATTTACATAGAGTAATGGCTAATTATATTCCATCAAATATTCGTTCTGGCAAGTTATTAGATAAACTTGGATTTCAAAAAGAAGGGTTGGCAAAGTCTTATTTAAAAATAGCTGGTTTTTGGCAAGATCATGTTTTAACATCAAAAATAAATCAGAGTCAAATCGGCATATAAGAAGTCACTCAAAAGGACAAAAAAACAGTTGGCTTAATGTTGTGGTAAAGCTAACAAGAGAATAAACAGTGATTCACTTTGGTTTGTCATTTTTAGTTACAAACGATGCAACAAGCTAGTCCAACAAATTGTTTAGTTTAATTAGTTAGCCGTTATGTGCCGTAATGGTATCGGAGCTGAGCAATCAGAATGGTGTCATCTTGATGTTTATAAACAATCCTATGTTCATCGTTTATACGGCGTGACCAATACCCCGATAATCCATGTTTTAATGCTTCAGGTTTACCAATACCTTCTTGAGGTGTTCTTTGAATATCTTTAATAAGTAAATTAATACGTTTAAGTATTTTTTTGTCGGTGGTTTGCCAGTAAAGATATTGTTCCCAAGCGTTTGTTGAAAATGTTAATTTCATTCAATAAGTTCTCTTTCAGTGCCATTGCCAGCTTCAAGCTCGGCAATAGACTCTAAAAGGTCTCTAGCATTTGCAGGGGATCTTAATAAATATGTAGTTTCCACCATGGCGTTATAATCTTCTAGCGACATCATAACAACAGGATCTTCACTTTTACGTGTAATTATTATAGGTGCGTGATCATTGCAGACGTCCGCCATTGTATTTGCTAAATTTGCTCTTGCGGCTGTGTAACTTATAGCATCCATGTGAATCTCCAAAGTGTTCATGTACGTTAAATGGTACATTGTAACGTATGGTCACTTAACAAGCAATAAAGCTACCTTCACTCCAGATAATTTAAATCAAGCTCAGTTACTCATTTTCCACTTGTAGGGTAAAGCGAAGTTTCTGCTTATTTTTCATTGCATTGATAACTGAATTTAACCTCTAAACTTCAAATAACAAATATCACTAAACCCAAACCCACTTGGTGAAAAAGTACTTACCCTATTAGGCGCAAGCTTAATGGTGTTAGCTCACGGGATGAATTTTAAGTTATGCAGAAAACATCAAGAATGTCCTTGTCCTGATGAAAATGCATAACAAATATGTAAAAAGCGGTGTCCCTGTACCTACTTTTACGGGGAACATCCGTTCCAGAGCCATCCTGTCAGCACACCCCTGATCTATCTTCTCAAATATCTAGTTATTACTGCGGTTGAAATTTAACCATATAAACGTTAATGATAACGATTCTTATTTACAATGTAGTTGTTATTCTTTATCCTATGCGAAAATTTACACAACAATTTAATTCAAGCTTTCAAATTAACAAGGGATTTAATAATGGATAAAAATAATACAAACCATAAACGTGCACTTGGTGCTCAAGCAGTAGCTGCTGCTTTAGCGTTTTCTGCCCCGTTTGTGTATGCAGACCAAGCTAACAATAGCGAAGTTGAAAAAGCATGTGCAGACAGTAAAGATGTTAAATGTGAAATTAAGCAAACCGATGAAACAATGGAAAAAATCCGTGTTCACGGTGTAAGAAGTTCAGTTTATTTGAATAAAGATTCTGGTGATGTTCGTCGTATTGCCGCACTTGTTGATACGCCGCAAGTTATTACTGTACTTACTCAAGACCAAATTTTAGAAGCCGGTAAAACCGACCTTAAAGATATTTTATCAGCGCAAGCCGGTGTTACTTTAGGTACTGGCGAAAACGGTAACGCATTTGGTGACCGTTATATTATCCGTGGTCATGAAGCACGCAGTGACGTGTTTGTTGATGGTTTACGTGATCCAGGTATGAGCACGCGCGAAAGTTTTGCTACTGAGCGTGTTGAAATTACAAAAGGCCCAAGTTCAACGTTTGCTGGTCGTGGTTCATCTGGTGGCGCAGTAAACAGCGTTACTAAAAAAGCATCTGTTGCTTACAACCTTGGCCGTGTTGAAGCCGGTTTAGGAACAGATGAATATTCACGTGTTACGTTAGATTATAACTTACCGCTGTCTGACATCTCTGCTATTCGTGTTAATGCATTATTATCTGACAAAGATAAGCCTGGCCGTGAAGATATTTCAAGCGAAAGAACGGGTCTACAAGTATCGGGTGTTTATTTACCAACTGACAAATTGTCGTTTACCGCTGACGGTTATTATTTAGATGCAAAAGACGTATCAGATTTAGGCAGCTACTTTGATACGGAAACTCGCGAACCTTTTGCTGATATTCCGGTTTACGCACAAGACTCAGATTTTTTAGACTCTGAAGTAAAAACGTTTACTTTACGCACCGAATACGAATTAAACGATAACGTAACGCTTTACAATGCAACACGTATTGGTGAAACACAAAATGGTTATATAACTACAGGCGCAAGTGGCACAGTTAGAGCCGATAGCGATACCATTGCCCCAGGTGCTGCAACTATTAGTTTAAGTACACACCAAGGTAATCAAGACGTTGAGTATGTTAGTTCACAATTTAACTTGTTCTGGAATACCGATGTTTTAGGTTTTGAGAATAACTTTGTTTTTGGTCTTGAATTTACTGATGAAAGCGTTAGCAACGGTGTTTATAACATTGAATATGCTAATCCTACTAATTGTGTAACAAGTGGTAGACGAGGCGATGCTGGTGCATATTGTATTTTAGATGGCGAAGGCAATGAAGTGAGTAACATCAGTCAATTGATGGGCAGAACTTATAGCGATGATTATGATGATGCCGTTATGAACATTGAAACTGTATCACTTTACATGATGGACACGTTTAAGATTAATGAACAACTTGATCTTTATTATGGCGCTAGGTTAGATAGTTTTGATTACAGTAATGATACTTTAAGACAAGATGTAGAAACCGCTTATGAATATTCAGACACTATGTACAATGGTAACATTGGCTTAATTTATGACCTTTCAGAAGACGTTAATGTTTATGCTAATTACAGCACAGCAACCAATATTAATGGTGGCGAGTCTGACTTAGGCGCAAGTTGTGGTTATGGTGGTGTTTGTGGTTCAGTGGACCAAGTTCCTGATTCAGATCCTGAGCGTGTAGAAAATATTGAAATCGGCACTAAGTTTATGGCGCTAGATGACAAATTTATGTTCACAGCCTCTTTATTCCAAATCACTAAACGTGATGTAATGGAAAGTGTTGGTGATGATGACTACGCGGCATTAGGCACGCTGAATACGGGCGAAAATAAAGTAAAAGGTATCGAGATTGGTTTTGTTGGTGATATTACAGAGCAGTTAAGTGTTCAGTTCTCAGCAACATCAATGGACGCAGAAGTAATAGACTCTATTACCGAAAGTAATATTGGTTTAACATTAAGTAACTTTGCTGAAAACAGTGCATATTTACAAGTAAGATATGAAATTAACGACCAGTTTGTCATTGGTGGTGATTATGCGTATCAAAGCGAAATGTATGCAGGACAACCTGATACGGCCGCTGGTTATGATGCTGAAAATAACCGATACAGCATTGTTGTACCTGACTACCAAGTGGTTAACTTATTTGCTAACTATTACGCAACAGATGCGTTAACATTTAGATTAAATATTGGTAATGCGTTTGACGAAACATATTATACTGCCGCATATCGCAGTGGTGCATTTATGTATTTAGGTAATGCAGCTAGTACTAAACTAACCGCAACTTACGAGTTTTAACTTTAGAGAAACAGCATGATTGTTATTGAACCTTTGATATCAGCCCAAGACGTTAGTTACTTTCGTCAAACGTTATCTGACTTGCCTTGGCAAGACGGCACTAACACCGCAATGGGAATGGCATCATCGGTAAAAAATAACAATCAAGCTGATAGTTCAGACGCCAACGTTCGCCAACTCTCAAATGAGTTGTTGGCGAAGATTGGTCAACATCCAACATTAATATCTGCAGCTTTACCGCATAAAATATTTCCACCAGTATTTAACTTATACAGTGAAACTCAAGAGTATGGTTATCACGTAGACGCCGCTATTATGCGTATTCTAGGTACTCAGGAAGTATTACGTAGTGACGTGTCCATGACTGTATTTTTAAATGATCCAAGTGATTATGAAGGTGGCGAATTAGTTATTGCTACAGAATTTGGTGAGCAACAAGTTAAACTACCAGCAGGGCATGCCGTTGTTTATCCTTCTAGCAGCTTACACAAAGTTAATGCAGTTACCTCAGGTCAACGTGTGGCAGCCATTACATGGATGCAAAGCATGATAGCGGACACGAGCTTAAGACAAACCTTGTTCCAGCTAGATCGCACCATTCAAAACCTAATAGCAGACGATAAAACCAGTCGCGAAGAATTAGACCGTTTACATAATGTTTACCACAACTTAATTCGCCAATTTTCACAACTCGGTTAAATCTTTAATCAAAAGCTCAGTAAACTAACACGGTTCTTTCTCAATAGAGCTAAAGCCCAACAGTTATAAAACTACAGTCCACAGTTAATAAAGCCCACGTGGACCAGCTCATAGTGCGTCAATAGCTTGTAGCCTACACAACTGCACAATAATAAAATCTCTCGTTTTTATAGATATGACTTTAGCCTTTTAGCTATGGAGCGTAATATTGGCATATACTTTAAATGGCTTGTTTACTATCTGATGAACTATTTCGTCACTAGTAACGTGTTACTGGCACGCTAAAAATACGCAAAGAGACGCAAACATTATGCTAAATATGAACTTTGAACAACAGGTTGTTATAGACACCACTCAACAACCATGGCAACCAAGCCCAGCGCAAGGTGTGTGGCGTAAGCCATTAGCCAGAGCAGAACAAGAACGTGGACATGCGACTAGCGTGGTTAAGTATGAAGCTGGCTCTCAATTCTCAGAACACCCACACCCAAAAGGTGAAGAGATATTTGTGTTAGACGGGATATTCTCTGATGAAACTGGCGATTACCCAGCAGGCACTTACATAAGAAACCCAGAAGGTTTTAGCCACAGTCCGTTTAGCAAAGACGGCTGCACACTGTTTGTAAAGTTATATCAATTTCAAGCCAATGACTCCGAGCAGGTCAGAATAGATACGCAACAAACCCAGTGGTTACAGGGACAAGGTAACTTACAGGTAATGCCGTTACATAGCTTTGGTACAGAATCCACTGCATTAGTTTTTTGGCCAGCCGGAGAAAAATTTGTACCGCATACCCATATGGGAGGCGAAGAGATTTTTGTTTTACAAGGCGAGTTCATTGACGAACATGGCCGATACCCAGCAGGAACCTGGATACGCTCTCCGCATTTAAGCCGCCATCATCCATACGTAGAACAAGATACAATTATTCTAGTAAAAGTTGGGCATATTTAATTCAAGTTTAGGGAGTATTTTCTTTATTAATCAGGCAAATAGTTCGAGTTATAAGTTTCTTGATTATTGTTCACCTGTTCGGAATCGAACAAATGTGTTCGGTTCCGAACTTAAACGTCCCCTTATATTTCTGTAAATTAGTAACGTGTTGAATTTAAAGTAGAAAAATATTGGCATTAAACTTTCAATGTTAGGTTATTACTAAAACCTAAATGAAAATAATGCAAATAAATTTAACCGCAACGAAACGTTCTCAAACGACAAAGTTTTTGTTTCTTACTTTGGCTTTAACAGCCTCTGTTGCTTCATTGTACTTAACGCTTAACCCTGGAACTCCGACTCTAGATAAGTCAGAGCTAAATACTGTGGTGGTCGAGCAAGGGGACATTGATGTCTATCTTCCTGTGTTTGGTTCATATGCTTCTGAATATCAACGGTTAATTACCGCACCTAGCCAAGGGCAAGTTGTTGAAGTGTTTATACGTCCAGGAGCGGATGTAAGCAAAGATACCGTCATTGCTACAATGGCAAATCCAGATTTAATGCAAGATCATTATGAAGCTGAACTAAAGCTAGAAAGAATGAAATCTGAGTTTTTATCTTTCAAATTTTTAAAACAAAATGAGCAATTAGCTTTTCAAAGTGACTTGGCAGATATGGATAGCCAAATTCAAACAACTAAATTGGATGTTGATGTTAATACTCGATTAGTTGAGCAAGGTATAACGGGAGCTATTGAATTAGAGCGTTCGTCATTGGCTTATGCGCAAATAAAAAAGCGCACAGAGTTTGCTCAGTATCGTTATACAAAGTTATTAGAAATGCATAAGTTGCAGTTAGAACAACAACAAATACTCATCACGCAACAGCAACAATATGTTAAACGCTTAAGTACCAAAATAAATGATCTTAATATCACCGCAGGCATCGATGGCACTTTACAATCGTTAGACATAGAAGTTGGGCAACGATTAACCACAGGCTCTCAAATCGGTAAAGTTGGCTCTAAAAACAAACTGATTGCGCAAATAAATATCCCTCAACGTTTTGCTCAGCTTGTGGCTCATGGCTCGCCAATAATTATTACCAATAAAAGCCAACACCTTAAAGGCCATATTACGCAAATGGGATCTGTGATTGAGAACGGTTTTGTGGTAGCAGAAGCAGCAATAACCAGCGAACTACCTAAAACCATTAAACCTTCACAGCCTTTAAATGCAGAACTATTTATTACTCATAAAAAACAAGCACTGTTTGTAGAGCAAAAGCCTGGGTTAATCCCGCTTTCTCAAATGTCTATTTTTACGCAAACCAATAACAATCCCACGTTAGAAAAAACCACCATTAACTTTGGTGAATTATCAAATCATCAATTACTGATCTCATCTGGTGCTAAAAAAGGTGATGTATTAGTAGTTAATGACATGAAGCGGTGGGACACATACAATCAACTGGCTTTAGAAGCCCCATAAATTAAGGAATAAATCGATGACGACATTAGTCACAATAAGCAATATCCAAAAGGAATTTAGCAAAGGTCAAATTAAGACGATGGCGCTTCAGGATATATCTTTAACCATAGAAAAAGGCGAGTTTATTGCTATTTCTGGTCCGTCAGGTTGTGGAAAGTCCACACTGTTAAGTATTTTAGGCTTATTAGATACGCCAACATCAGGCGAATACCAATTAGCAAACATTAATGTAAAGGGCTTGTCTGTGGATGAGTGCTCAAAAATTAGAAACCAACATATTGGTTATGTTTTCCAATCATTTAATTTGATAGACAGTTTAAGCGTTTATGAAAATGTAGCGTTGCCGTTAGAACACAGAGCAAAGCCGCCAAAAGATATTGAGCATTTAGTACAAAAGCAACTTGCAGCTGTGAATATGGCTGATCGGATTGACCATTCACCAAATCAATTATCAGGTGGACAACAACAACGAGTCGCTATCGCCAGAGCGCTAGTCGGTGAGCCAGATTTGTTATTGGTGGATGAACCAACCGGTAATCTGGATAGTGAAAATGGCGATGCGGTTATGTTGCTGTTAAAGCAGCTAAATCAACAAGGGGCAACCATTGTTATGGTGACCCATGATGAAAGGTACAGTCAAATGGCAAGCCGACATATTCGTTTGTTTGACGGTAAAATCATGGTTGAGAATAGCGAGGTGTCGGAATGAACTTCTATTTAAAAGTATTTTACCAAGGCATCTCTCGTTTATTTACCTTACCCAGGTTATCACTTCCCGTTGTTTTAACGTTAAGTCTTACCCTTGCTGGTGTATTAGCGGTTATTGCAATGATCAGCAATATGGTATTAAAACCATTACCCGATATTAAAAATGAAGAAACGCTTTATTCAGTAAAGTTTAACCTTAAAGCTTCAGACGTAGTAATAATCCCTTATATTGATGAAAAGCGTTTGGCTGAACTGGCTAAGGCTTACCATCAGTCTGGTGATTTTGGATCGTTGCGCTCGGGTAGTGACTCTTTAAATATTAATGAGTCTGAAGTGGAGGTTACAAAATTTGAGGCCTCAACTAACTTCCCAACAGTGGTTACTCATAATAGGTTGATGTTGGGGGAAGCGCCTAATAAGGAAAATATAGATAATGGCGTTTGGATCAGTGAATCCTTATGGCGTAATGCGTATCAAGCTAATATTAACGTGTTAAATACTACGCTTGAA
The DNA here is from genome assembly GCF_947500655.1 of uncultured Psychrosphaera sp. Classification (GTDB taxonomy): domain Bacteria; phylum Pseudomonadota; class Gammaproteobacteria; order Enterobacterales; family Alteromonadaceae; genus Psychrosphaera. The sequence goes on from NZ_CANMSK010000017.1 coordinate 19,359, forward strand.
GTGAACGATAAAACCCGCCAAATCAAAGGGATTTATCAAAACTTGATCTCTTACAATTCACTTTCTGAAAAAAATGAGCAACAAATATGGCAATTTTATTCTTTAGATGAGGCACTGTTAAATGCTGAAAGTAGCACTGTAGGTGCTTCAATGGATTTGTTTTTTAGGCAAAACAATAAAGCACTTACAGCCGATGATCTTATTCAGTTTTTTAATAATTATGCTGAAAATAATCCAGAGCAAAAATCTAAGAACAGTTGGCTTAAAATGTTTGAAAAAGACGTGCAGGTAACGTTATTTCGTGATGTTTTACTTGATGAGCAAAACTCTATGCTGATTTTATTATTAGTTACAGTGATAGTGCTGTTAATAATGTCGAGCTTAAATCTTTTAAATTTGTTTATTGCTTATTATCAAAAGAGGCGACAAGAATTTGCAACTCAGCTTTTTCTTGGAGCCAGTGTCGGCAAGTTAAAAAGAATGGTTTTTATTGAAAATTTACCCACGTTTTTACTGTCGTCATTTTTAGGACTGTTAGGCGCGGCTTGGGTTATTCGTTTATTGCCTATAGTGAGTGGAGGTAATATCAAACATTTGGAGCTTATACAGTTGGATGCTTTCACTATAATAAGTTCAGTTTGTATCGTTCTATTAATTAACTTGGTTTTTTCAACAATAGCGATAAAACAATTTGATCATAAACAGCTACTAATGGAGTTAAACTCAGGTAATAAAGGGGTAAATTCGGTTAAAGCTAATTTTATGAGTAAATTTTTGTTTGTTGCTCAAGTTTCATCCGCAGTGATTATTTTAACTGGTAGTGCGATGTTAGCGGATTCGGCTTATTCCAAACTTAATGTCGATTTAGGCTTTGAAATAGAAAATATATATTCAGCATCTGTAGAGTTGGAGTTGTCTCAAGACCCATTACCTGAGGATGAACTTGCGCGTAAGGAAGAACTTAAAAAAAGGCAAGAATATAACCAAGCACTCCATAAACAGATGTCAGAACTTGTTACATCAGCTTTCCCACACGCTAACGTACTTAAAAGTCAAAGTGAGCCTTTAGGGCTAACGTTCCGAGGAATAAAAATTAGCGAAAACCCCAAGGATGGTAATACCTTAACTTACGGTTATAAACATATTGCACCGGATTATATTCCTACATTTAAACTTAAGTTAATTGCCGGTAGAAACATGACTGAAGAGGAATTTAATAACAACGATAAAGTGGTCATTATTAATGAAACCTTGGCGAAAAACTTGTCGGAAGATGGTGAAATTACAAGTGTTTTGGGGACTGAACTTGATAAAGAACAAATTATTGGTGTAATTGCTAACCATTACGATCGTATGAATGATGGGGTTAATGGCTTTGGTTTAAGTTATTCTAAAGTCAACCTAGGGCCACAAACTATTCAGGTAATTCTGCAAGTACCAAATGGTGAACATATAGACCATGACTTGTTGGAGTCGACGATACGGTCGAGCGATTTACCTATAAAGAATATTATTGTACGGAATTTAGTTGAATCATTGGATAATCTTAACTTAGGTAAGCGAGTACAGTTCTATTTTGTGTTGATGTTAACCTTTTTAACCTTGTTACTGGCAACGTTAGGCAGTAACGGCATGGCGCTTAGCTTTACTGAATTGAAACGTTTTGAATTAGCAGTGAGAATGGCAACGGGCGCGTCAAGAATGTCGTTATTGAAAAAAACAATAAAAGACTTTAGTGGTTTATTGTTAAGCTCGGTAATTATTTCTGTATTATTAGCGTCTACTATCTATTTAATATTAAAAGAAAAAATCATCGAGATCCCAGACTTTTCTTGGCAGTCATTGTTACTCTTTAATGTATTATTATTGGCTATCGTGTGTTCTGCCATTACGCTGGTGGTATGGAAAACGATAAACAAAGATCCAATGAAAGCATTAAGAGAAAATTAAACAGCACATAAGGGAAAGTGGCTTTGGCCACTTTCAATAAAAGATGAAGCAAAAAACAATATTAGTGGTTGATGACGACGAAGATATTCGTCTAGCGCTTGCTGTGATGTTTACTCAACATGGCTACAAAGTGTTAGAGGCAAAAGATCCCACTCAGTGTTTACTTATGGTGGAACGAAAAAAGCCAGATCTTATTTTATTGGACATGAATTACAGCCGAGATACCACCTCTGGTGCAGAAGGTATCGAGCTATTAAGCAAGCTTATTCAATTTAACGTACCTGTTATTCTAATGACCGCATGGGCTAACATTGAACTTGCCGTAAATGGAATTCAAATGGGAGCTAGCGACTTTATTGAAAAGCCGTGGAATAAGAATGCGTTATTATCTAAGGTGGGGCAATATTGTAATAAACCGCATTCCCAAGCAAGCAAAACCGATAGCTGGATAACGTCTTCTAAATCAATGCTTGAACTTGAGAATGAAATACAGCAGCTTGCACCAACAGATGCCAATATATTGATCTTAGGTGAAAATGGCACTGGAAAGTCTATGTTAGCTAAACGGCTGCATGATTTAAGTGGTAGAAGTAACCAGCCGTTTTTACCACTGAACATGGGAGCAATTGCAGAAACGTTATTTGAAAGTGAATTGTTTGGGCATGAAAAGGGCGCATTTACCGATGCCAAAAGTAATCGTGACGGTGCCTTTTTACGTGCAGACCAAGGAACACTGTTCTTGGATGAAATTGGTACACTTCCTATACAACTGCAACCCAAACTACTGCACGTTTTAGAGTCTGGTGAATTTACGCCTTTAGGTGCAAGTACATCTTGTAAAGTGAATGTGCGACTTATTGCCGCCACCAATCAAGACTTAGATGAGGCCATAAAAAATGGTTTGTTTAGACAAGATTTACTTTACCGACTTAATACTTTTGTTATCACCTTGCCACCACTGAGGGACAGAGCGGATGATATCGAAAAATTAGCGAAGCAGTTTATACAAAAGATGGCAACAAAATATAACCGCTCTACTAACCATATCTCACCGGAGGCACTGTCTGTGTTAAAAGGGTATTCATGGCCAGGTAATATTCGTGAGTTAAGTCACGTTATAGAAAGGGCAGTATTAATAAACTCTGGCACTAATATACATAGTTCACATTTGAATTTAGATTTAACAGGGAAAACGAAAGTACAATTTGGACTACAGGCAGACCTAAAACAGTCAGAGCCACAACACACAGAGCAAACACTGGAAGAAATGGAAATTCAGCGAATAAACAAGGCATTAAAAGCAAATAATGGTCAAATAAGCGCAGCTGCTACGGATTTAGGTATTTCTAGGAATGCACTCTACAGACGATTAGAAAAGTACCAATTGGCATGAATGATTTAGTGAAAAGTGAAATAGCGCAGTCTGATATTCTTAAAACAGACTCAGTAAAAAAGCTAAGACGAATCCGTAGCCAGTTGCAGTGGTTATTTATAGTCATTGGTATAACTATGGTTATCTTTTCCTATAGCCTGTTATACGTTAACTACCATGATGTGTTACTGAGCTTGTCATTAACAACTTTGATTGCTTATTTTGTTGGTTATCTTTGTTACCACACTTACCATTTACTATTTACACCTATTCGTGAGTTACTGATGAATAGTGTTAACTCTGTTGTTCAAAGTGAGCAAGCAGCAGAAGTACATTCTAAGAAGGCAATGCCTCAAGCAGCTGAGCTGGATATTTTATATGGTGTATTTAAGCAATGGCCTTTCCCTGTCATTATTTTTAACGCTGAAAATGAATTGGTGTTTTTTAATCAAGCTATGTACAAAAGTCTCAATTCGCCATTATGCCGTGGCATGACAATGGAAGAATGTGGTTTTGTTCATATTGAGGACCAATGTCATCACCCTAAGTTAAACAATGAATGGAAAGTAGAAAGCTTTTCACTAGCAAACAACAGCTTACGTTTGATCACCGCAAGTTATATAAGACGCCAATTACAAATAGTAAGAAGGGAATCACAACAAGATTTAATTAGAATACTTTCTCACGAGCTTAATAATTCAATTACACCTATAGCATCATTAGCCGACTCAATATTAAGCGCCAATGACATGCCTAGAGAGCAAATCAACTCAGCCTTAGCACGGATAAGAAATCGCAGCGAAAGGTTATTGGAGTTTATTCAAGCCTATATCCAATTAAGCAAACTGCCAGAGCCAACACCGCAGCACTTCAACTTAAAGCTATTAATAGAGCAAAATGCTTATGAACAAGGCGTTGATGTTATTTATCAAGGTGACACTCAATGTTTTGCCGACGCCATGTTGTTTGAACAGTTAATCATTAACGTATTAAAAAATGCAAAAGAAGCAAATCCAAATCAGTGTGTAATAACCGTATCAAAGACCAACAACGGAAAAGAACAAACCATTAACATTCAAGATAACGGGCCAGGTTTTTCCAACGTAGAAAATGCAATTACCCCTTTGTACACCACTAAAAAACAAGGTCACGGTTTAGGCTTGTCACTTTGTGACGACATCATCCAATTACATCAAGGTAAGTTAACTATTAGCAACACAAATGCTGGTGCGTTATTGTCAATCACCTTACCTTAGTTTTACTTACGCTATTTTCCGTCACATCTCAGAGACTTCACATCATTGATGAGATATAAATTATTCCGCCCACTTTAATAACAATGATAGCAATATATGTTTGGCAGCTTACGATCATGTTTTTATGAATGACGTTAAATTCCATAACATGGTTCGTGTTTTGTAATCCCTTTAAAATCTATATTTGCAAGTCATTTTGATTCTATTATAAACACGTATTTACATCGTTGATTTCACTTGCTAGACTCGCGACCTTACTGATCGGTATGCTTGTGCATCCGTACTACAATGACTTACTTACCAAGTTTTTTTGAAATTTACATTTGGTGTAAGGTTCTGATTTTTATACATAAAGTAGGTGTTTGATGTTTAAGTTTAGTCTTTTGATATGTGTGCTCACCTTGTTTTTGTCAGGGTGTGGTGGTTCCTCTGGTGGAGGAACTGACGAAATAGTGGTGCCAACAGAGCCAACAGTTCCAACAGACCCGACAGACCCGACAGATCCAACAGATCCAACAGATCCGACAGATCCAACAGAGCTAATAGAGCCTGAAGATACAACTTCTCTTGTATGGAATGATGAGGCCAGTTACAGCACTTTATCGTTACAAGTGATTGACGATGACATTGTAGACTCCGCAGCGACTTATGGTGCAGACATTGATAACGATGGTGATGTTGATCTCATCGCTGGGGGGAACTACGATACTGACTTTTTTTGGTATGAAAACGATGGTAGTGGAAACTTCATCAAGCACCTTATTACCAGCAATGTTTACGATCCTCGTTCTATTTATGCGCTAGATATCGATAGCGATGGTGATATTGATTTAATGTCAGCGTCTTTTAATGACCATACTATTGCTTGGTATGAGAACGATGGTAGTCAAAGTTTTACAAAGCACGCTGTGTCGACTAATGCTTATGAAGCGCACTCTGTTTACGCATTGGATATTGATGGTGATAGTGACATTGATTTAATGTCTGCTTCTGGAATAGGCAATACCATTGCTTGGTATGAAAATGATGGTGATGAAGGGTTTACTAAACATATTGTTACTACCGACGCTATAGATGCTCGGTCAGTAACGGCTGCCGATCTCGATAATGATGGTGACATTGATTTAATGTCAGCATCCTATGATGACAACACGATTGCTTGGTATGAAAATGACGGTAATCAAGTATTCACTAAAAACATATTAACGACGAGTGCAGACGGAGCTAATACAGTGCTTGCTGTTGATGTTAATGGCGATGGTAATATTGATTTAGTGTCAGCATCTAGAAAAAATGACACGATTACTTGGTTTGAAAATGATGGGCTAGCTAGCTTTACAGAGCGCACTATCACAACATTGGCTGATGAGGTTTTATCTATATATGCTACGGATATAAACGCTGATGGTGATGTGGATATTGTTTCCGGTAATAATTATAACTTTGAAATTAAATTGTTTGAAAATGATGGTAGCGGGAACTTTACACTACACGATGGTTATTTCACCGGTAGCCGTTATATAAACTCAGTTTATGCCGCAGATGTTAACGGCGATGACCATGTAGATGTAGTAGCGGTGTCTAATACAGAAGATACTCTGACTGTGTATTCTGGTTTTTCAGGTGTGGAGATTGACCTATTTGAGCGTAAAACTGTTATATCAACGTTTTCAGCGACAGACGCCGATGGTCAAACACTAACCTATGCTATTGATAGTGGTGATGATGCCGCGTTATTTAATATTGATAGTGCCGATGGAAGTTTGTCATTTATTACAGCTCAGTCATGGGCAGCGCCAAGTGATGCTAATGCAGATAACGTTTATGAAGTAACCATTAGTGTGAATAACGGGTACTTTATTATCACTCGTGATGTTCGCGTAACTATTATTGGTGATGCCGACAACGACGGTGTGATTGACGAACAAGACACTGATATTGATGGCGATGGCGTATTAAATGACGACGACGACTTACCTTATGATGCTACAGAAACAATTGATAGTGATGGTGATGGTGTAGGTAACAATAGCGACACTGATGATGATAATGATGGTGTTTTAGATATTGACGATGCTTTCCCATTAGATAGTACTGAAACCGTAGACTCTGATGGTGATGGTATTGGTGATAACAGCGACCCAGCTCCTAATAATGCCAATAATAGTGCTTCTCCTGTGTGGGATGCAAGTGCTGTGTACCTCGTGTTATCAACCAATACTATTGATAGTAATTTTGATGGTGTTCGTTCTGTTTACGCTATTGATATGGATAATGATGGCGATATGGATGTGGTAGCAGCATCTTTCGATGATGACATCATTGCTTGGTATGAGAACGACGGTAGTGAAAGTTTTAATCAGCATATTATAGTATCTGATGCTGATGGTGCTAACACTGTTTATGCACTGGATGTTGATGGCGATGGTGATATTGATTTACTGTCTGCATCTTATTATGACGACACCATTGCATGGTATGAAAACGATGGCAGTCAAGGTTTTACTAAACATGTTGTTACAAACACGGCTGATGGCGCTCAGAAGGTTTATGCATTAGATGTGGACGGTGATGGTGATATTGACTTCATGTCAGCTTCAGCATTAGACAATACCATTGCATGGTATGAAAATGACGGCAACGAGATCTTTACTCAACGTAGCGTGGACATTAACGCTGAGGGGGCTCGTTCTGTAACAGCCGCAGATATCGACAATGATGGAGATGTTGATTTAATGTCAGCCTCTGAAAATGACGACACCATTGCTTGGTATAAAAACGATGGCAGTCAAAATTTCACGAAACAAATTTTAACAACGAATGCTGAAGGTGCGTCAGCGGTTACTGTCGTTGATGTTGATAGTGATGGTGATCTTGACTTGGCTTATACCTCAGAAGACGACGAAACACTGGGTTGGTTTAGTAATGATGCAGTAGGTGGTTTTACAGAGCAAGTGGTTACAACGTCAACTAATTATATTTTATCATTGCATGCTAGTGATATAGATAATGATGGTGATGTTGATTTCCTTTCTGGTAGTAGATATAGCGATGGTCTTTATCGATACGAAAACGATGGTAGCGAAAATTTCACAGCTATTAGTAATAAATTTAGCAGTGATGGTTATAACTATTCTGTGTATGCGGCGGACGTGAATGACGATGGTTATGTTGATGTGCTCGCAACTAACGCTAGCAGTAATGACATTATTTTATATTCTGGTTTTTCAGGTTTAGAGATTGATGTTTTTGAAGGCGAAACCTTTGTATCAACATTGTCAGCCACTGATATTGACGAACAGACACTAACTTATGCAATTACAGGTGGTGATGATTCTGCGTTGTTTAACATAGACACTAGTACAGGTAGTGTGTCATTTGCTAGCGCTAAAACACTGTTATCATCAGAAGATGCTGATGGTGATGACATTTATGAAGTAACGATTAGTGTAAACGATGGTTACAATGATGTATTTCGTGATGTACGTGTCATTATCAAAAGTGATTTAGATGGTGATGGTATCAGTGATGACAATGATACTGACATTGATGGAGATGGCGTATCAAATTACAGTGACGCTTTCCCTGAGGATGCAACTGAAACAACTGATACCGATGGCGATGGCATTGGTAACAATAGCGATACCGATGATGACAATGATAGTGTGTTAGATACTAATGACGCTTTTCCATTAGATGATAGTGAAACACTAGATACAGATGGCGATGGTGTTGGTGACAACAGTGACACTACGCCAAATGATGCAGGAAATAGCTTCACTCCAGAGTGGGACGTAAGTCATGCTTACAGCGTAGTATCAACAAATATTGTTGATGATGTCGTTGATGGCCCACGCTCTGTTTATGCAGCAGACATCGATAGCGATGGTGATATTGACATGGTATCCATATCATCTGCCGATGGTACTATTGCTTGGTATGATAATGATGGGGCTGAAAACTTCACTAAATATGTTGTAACAGATACAGTTTCTGTAGGGTTTTCTGTTTATGCGTTAGATATTGATGGTGATGGTGATATTGACTTAATGTCGGCGTCTAATGATAACGACACTATCGCTTGGTATGAGAACGACGGTGATGAAAATTTCACTAAATACATAGTAGCAACTGGTGTTGATGGTGCTTATTCTGTTTACGCATTAGATGTCGATGGTGATGGTGATATTGATTTAATGTCAGCCTCTATTAACGACGACACCATTGCTTGGTATGAAAATGATGGTAATGAATTCTTTATGAAACACGTTGTCACTACTGATGCCGATGGTACTCGCTTTGTGACCGCAGCCGATCTCGATAATGACGGTGATATCGATTTAATATCCACTTCTACTAATGATAGTTCTGTAGAATGGTATGAAAATGATGGTAGTCAAGGGTTTACTAAAGAGGTATTAACCACCAATAATAGAAGTGCTAGCGCGGTTATTGCCACTGATATTGATGGCGATGGTGATGTGGATTTAGCTTACTCATCTCCTAGTTCCCTTTATACGCTTTCTTGGCTTGAAAATGATGGTGATGGTAACTTTACTGAGGTGATTATCTCAACCAAAAATTACTTTGCCTTATCTCTATCTGCAACGGATATCGATAATGATGGTGATGTTGATTTTATTGTTGGAACTGATTATAACACCGGTATTATTGTATATGAAAATGATGGTGAAGAAAGCTTTACCAAGCGTGAAGATTACTTCACATTGGTCGATACGATAGACGCAATCTATGTAACGGACGTGAATGAAGATGGATATGTTGACGTCATGACGGCTAATTATGAAAGTGACGAAGTTCAGCTACACACTGGATTTTCGGGAACTGAGCTTGATGTTGTTGAAGGTGAAACGGTTGTTTCAACATTTTCAGCAACTGATGCTGACGGCCAAACATTAACTTATGCAATTGATAGTGGTGATGATGCCGCTTTGTTCAGTATTGACAGCGCCGATGGTAGTTTGACGTTTATTAATGCCAAATCACTTACAACACCAGAGGATGTTGATTTAGATAACGTTTATGAAGTGACTATTAGTGTTACCGATGGTTATAGCACAGAGTTACGTGATGTGCGGGTAACCATAACTGAGTTATAAATTGAAATACAAAGCGGTTAGCTGGTTATTCACTATTTAGTAAATGAAATAGTGATGACCAAGCTAACGTAAAGCGCCATAGTGGAAGTTAATGTTAACTGCCTCAGTGGCGTTTTTTATTTATTGATATGTTTCTACAAAACTACAAAACAAAACAGATCAATTTAATTGGTCTGTTTTTGTTTGGCATATTTGACTTGGTGATATACCAAAGTGTTGTTGGAAACGTCGGCTAAAATGACTCAGGCTTTGATAGCCCAATTCATAACTCACGGCGGTCACCGATTGTTTTTCTTGTAAGCGCTGATAAGCTTTATTCATTCGGCGTTGATGCTGATATTCAAGCGGTGTGCAACCGAGTTGTAGCTTGAAGGTTTGATAAAAGCGACTGCGGCTCATGCAGGCTATTTTTGCTAATTCGTCTGGCTCTAAAGGTAAGGCGAGGTTGGTTTCAATATAATGTAAAACACTGGTGAGTCCGTTTGCATCGGGAGCACTTCTAGTAAAATGCAGTAAGGCGTCTCTGCCATGATGCCTTAATATCCGCGTAACCAATTCACTCACGCCAAAATCTACTAATAAATCACGGTCTGGATCATCTTGTATATAGTGACTAGTTAATCGGTCTAATACTTGTTGGGTTGCTTGAGTATGAAAGGTATGTAGCGGTTGGTTTGGATCTATAAATGCGCCAGTTGGTAATGAATGGGCTAAAAGATCATTCATTCGCTCACAAATTTTAGCCACACGTTCTTTAGAAATTTCTATTGTTAAACAGGTTGTTGGCTTATTTAATTGCGCGTCAGGAAAGTCTATAAAAACTTCTTCATTAGGGGAAAGTATAAAAGATTCGTGTGGAAGAAAAGATATGTCGTTCAAGTGTTGTGTATGCATGACTTTGGCACCGCTAACCATGCCACAATAGAGTAAAGACTCAGCTTTAAGGCTGATTTTTTCAGCCTGCTCATAAGTATCGTAAATACTTAACTCAGAGTGAGGGCCTGCAAAGCAGACTCGATTTTCGACCAATTTAACGGGCGAACGTTTATGTTGGAGCAGCGTTTTCTCCATATACGAAGAATGCTTCATCTACACCTCTTATTCCATTACTGACTCATTACTGATTTTTGTCAATCGTGAAGTGACTTCCAGATTTTTACTTTGCCCATAATCACCTTTGATTGTTTATTGGTCAACACATTTATTCACTACTTAATCATAAATGCATTATTAAAATCGATTTTCAAAAAGAGCGTTGTGGACTGATGGGCAAGTTTTATGGACTGACAGGCAAGTTATATTTTTTTATTGTTATTACAGTGAGTTGCAGGTTTATTTCTACTAAAAATGAAACGGAGAAAATGACTATGATATATGCAAAACCGGGAAGTGAAGGTAGCCTTATTACATTTCAGGCTGAGTACGGTAACTTTATTGGAGGCGAATGGGTCGCACCAGTAAAAGGACAATATTTTGATAACGTAAGTCCAGTCGATGGTGAGGTATTTTGTCGTATTCCTCGCTCTACAGAAGAAGATATTAATTTAGCATTAGATGCTGCCCATGCAGCAAAAGCAGCTTGGGGAAAAACATCAGTTCAAGAACGTTCTAATATGTTATTGAAAATTGCTGACAGAATTGAGCAAAATTTAGAAGCGTTAGCTGTGGCCGATACTTGGGATAACGGCAAAGGAATACGTGAAACATTGAACGCTGATCTTCCTTTAGCTGTTGACCACTTCCGTTATTTTGCCGGTTGTTTAAGATCTCAAGAGGGCACGGCTGCAGAAATAGACGAACATACAGTAGCGTACCATTTTCATGAACCGCTAGGCGTTGTTGGTCAAATAATACCTTGGAACTTCCCTCTTTTAATGGCTGCATGGAAATTAGGGCCAGCACTTGCAGCAGGTAACTGTGTAGTTTTAAAGCCAGCAGAACAAACGCCGGTTTCTATTCTTGAACTAGTAAAAGTAATCCAAGATATATTACCGCCGGGCGTATTAAATATTGTTAATGGCTTTGGTAAAGAAGCTGGACAAGCGCTAGCGTCTAGTAAGCGTATTGCTAAAATTGCATTTACAGGTTCTACACCAGTAGGGCAAGGTGTATTAAAATGTGCAGCAGAAAACCTTATACCTTCAACGGTTGAGTTAGGTGGCAAATCTCCAAACATTATCTTTGCTGATATTATGCAACAAGAAGAGTCTTACATTAGCAAATGTGTGGAAGGTCTAGTATTAGCTTTCTTTAACCAAGGTGAAATTTGTACTTGTCCATCTCGTGCCTTAATTCATGAATCAATTTACGATGAGTTTATTGCATTAGTAATTGAACGAACAAAAAGCATTAAACGTGGTGATCCACTCGATACAGAAACACAAGTTGGTGCTCAGGCATCTCAAGCTCAATATGAAAAAATCTTAGAGTATATTGAAATTGGTAAAAATGAAGGTGCAGAGCTACTTACCGGTGGTAATGTTGCTGAAGTTGAAGGCTTTGATAATGGTTTTTATATTGAGCCTACATTATTCAAAGGTACAAATGATATGCGCATTTTCCAAGAAGAAATTTTTGGCCCTGTAATAAGTATTACTACGTTTAAAGATGAAGCCGAAGCATTAGCGATTGCCAATGATAGTGATTTTGGCTTAGGTGCTGGTGTTTGGACTCGTGATACAAACCTTGCTTATCGTATGGGGCGTGGTATTGAAGCGGGCCGAGTATGGATGAATTGTTATCACCATTATCCAGCTCACTCTGCATTTGGTGGTTACAAAAAATCAGGCATTGGCCGCGAAACACATAAAATAGCGTTGGAGCATTATCAACAAATTAAAAACATGTTGGTAAGTTATGATGCAAACCCAATGGGATTCTTTTAACGAGTAGCTTAAGTTAAAGACTAAGTTAAAACTTAAGTCTGTGATTTGAAAAAAGCCTTACTATTTTTAGATGATAAAAGTAGTGGGGCTTTTTAATTACAGTATCTGGTAAACAAAGATGTTGGTACAATGACAAAACATGAGGGGCTAATAGCAATAAAATGGAAGGTCATTTGGGCTATTTTCTTTAATTAATTATCAATCTTTGAGTGACATTAATGCGTAAACAAATAAAACAAAACAACGGAAGTCAGTTTAATAAAAAGCAAACCAAAGTAATAAATTGGTTTGCATCAGTAACTTTGATGTTTAGTGTTTGCCTTGGAGCCTCCTTTTCCACTTTGGCACTGAACTCTGAAATAAAAAACAATACAGCACAGCAGGATCACACAGAGGTGTCTGAGCAACAGATACGAGAGTCGGCTCTGTATTCACAATTAACCTATGTTATTGAAAACTTGCCTAAAGCTGTGTTCGTTACTGTTAGGGAAGGGTGGAGCCATGATTACGGATTAACGGAAGGACCTGGGCTACTTAACACATTTGAATACCTGCGTTCTTTAGTGCCTTTTGAGTCATTACAAAATGATATGCCTATGAGTATTTTCCTGTCGGGGCCACATTATGATGATCAATTAGTATTAACCTCAAAATACACCTTTGGTCATTACAATCCAGAGTTCGTAAAGTATTTTGGTAGCGTAGTGTCAGAGCTATTAAGTAATAAGTCCTTTGTATCGGCGACTAAATCCAGGATGGAAAAGTATGGACTGTTGAATAACTTAGCTGGCCTACAAATCATCTATCGCATGATTGAAAAAGACCAAGCATCGTTTAATAAATTTAAATCTCAATACCAGCAAAAGCTGTTAGATGGTACTTGGCCAGAAGGTGGTTATAGTTTCAACTTACCAGCGGAATTAAATGAACAATATTATTGGAATTGGTCGGAAACACATTACTATTTTTGGGTAAGACGAGATATTGATGGTACAAAAGAATTATGGAGTCCAATTATTGATTCAATTATTTACGCTTACACAGGTAGAAAGTAAGTTAAATAATAGCTGTTTATAACTTTGTTTTTAGGGGCGATTTTATAAAAGATAGCTATAAAACATGACGAAAAACAGCCATAAAAGTCAGTTATAAAAAAGCCGCTTGCTAAAAAATTAGCCGCGGCTTTTTTGTATGTAAACGTTTATTTAAAAATCAGATAAACGCAGTTAGCTATTTGTCTTTACCTGAGAAGTTTTCTCTCAGTGAACTTACCCAAGCACCAAACTTATGCATTACAGTATTGCCTTTGCCCAGTAATTCGTTCATTTCCTCTTGAAAATGCCAATCTTTTTTACTTTCTGGCTCCGGCAGTGGAGGCAAAATATGAGCAAAGTAAGTTTTATCCAGTAAACGATGTAACAAACGTTCACCAAAGAAAGGCTTACCACTGTTAAGAGCTCTTGCCCCTTTTAACATGCTACGAATATCATACTGCCCTGGGTTTATATCCGGCACTTGTTTAGGAATATTCAATAGCTTGTATACACCAACACGTGCAGTTCTTATGGAGGTTTCCATAGTGAAAATGACATCGTTGCGAGTTTCCACAAACTGACCAACAAAGCCTAAGTTAGTGCAACCTTCTGGTACTGGTTTTGGTCTGTCGCCTGAAGCGCGAGTCATAAATTGTGAGGTAATGTACGGCATTAATGCAGTGCGTACTTTTGTATTGGCAACAACATCATCAAGTTGATCAACAATACCAAGGTGGAAACATAATTCTTCAAGGATCTCTTTGCCTGTACACTCAGCCATGGTTTTTTTAACTCGGTTGCCTTTTTTGTCCATCAATAAACCGTAAACCCAGATCACCAATATATCGTCTGGTTGTTCGGGATAATGAGGCTGACGATTACAAGTCACACTTAACAACCAGTTTGAATCGGTAACGGTAATAATGCCGCCTGTTGCTGTTCGGCCAGAATAAAGGTCGTTTACCGCTAGAGTTTGTAATTTATCAATAAGCGCTGAAGGTTTACATGTGAGCGTCGCTGACTCCCAAATAGACTTTTCAACATTGCCACAAAATTTATCAGGTTTACCAAATACAGGTGATTTTACCGCTAAGTTTTTCCATAAATCCCAACCGCTGTTTTTTCCTGGATCATCATTTTCGCAAGTAAGGACTGGCACTGTCTCCATATCACCATAAGCCGTTTGTTCTGTCATTGAGCCATTAAGAGCAAAGACTAAATCTTCTGGTGCCACTGCAACTTGTAATTCTTTACCGTCAACCACAGTGTTGATAGCAGTAACTGTTTTTTTATCGCCTGTGAAATTGATATCAAGGTCGTGTGCACAAGTATCAAACTGAAACGTAACGCCTTTGTCTTTTAAGTAGTTGATTACTGGCTTAATAAACGTGTCGTATTGATTATATTTTGGAAACAGCAAGGTAGACATATCGCCAAAACCGTCGATGGAGTCTAGGAAGCGATGCAAATACAGTTTAGTTTCTAACAAGCTATGGCAGTTTTTAAAGGCAAACATGGTACGGAATAAAAACCAAAAATTACTTTTTAAAAAACCTTCGCTGAAATAGTCTTCAATGCTGAGATTGTCTAAGGTTTCTTTGCGTTTGAGTATTAAGCGAACGACTTCCCACTGTTGAGACTTGCTTAGCCCAAAGTCTTGGTCATCTAGAATCTCACCGCTTGTCTTAATTAACCGTGCTTTAGAGTAATTTGGATCGTTGTCGTTAACCAGTCGATATTCGTCAAGTACAGAATAACCTTCAGGTAGTTCAAGGGCTGGAATGTCTTGGAACATATCCCAAAGGGTGTCGTAATTCCAATTCATTTCTCGGCCACCGCGAATTATGTAGCCGTTTTCTGGATCACCAGAGCCATCCATAGAGCCGCCAGCAATATCCATTTCTTCTAAAATAGTGATGTTTTTACCAGGCATATGGCCATCACGTATAAGATAAAATGCAGCGGCAAGCCCTCCAATTCCACCACCAATAATCCAAGCTTTGCGCTTTTCTACACCCGGAGTCGGTAACGGCTTATGACGAGAGTAAGGAGCAGTGTAATCTCTTGGTGGTAAGGTGTTCAATTTTTGGTGATGCCAAAAATCTTTGGAGGCATCAGGCTCATGTTCAAAACCATCTGCTGCAGTTGTTGGAATATCAAATTTGGAATTCATTTTTAAAGACATAACGCTTCCCTTTATTAACTCTAGTGTTGTACAAAATGTATAATTTTTTGCCTAAGTTAATAATGCGCCTAGCAATATGTAACTATATTGAACTAGATCAATGTTTTGCTTGTTATGTTATTTTTTTAAAATAGAAGAATAAGAGTGAAGGAAGTATTAAAACTTTTAAGCACAGAGTTAAGTGCAGAGCTAGGAATTAAGCTAATTGCAGAGCTAAGTTTAGTAATTACATCAGGAGTATTAATAAGGTACCTAGCAAGGAGTTATACCAATTGTCTTAATGAATTAGTTATTCAGCGAGAATTAAAAGGTTCATAGGTGAGGCATTGATTGAAGAGAATGGTTGTTCCCTTGTTGAAATCAATAAAGACAATATGCTCCTGCATTGTCACCTTACCCTACATCCTTGTAGGGCAACAAAGCATATGAAGCTTTTAAACTCGCCCTTTGGGAGCTTGTTAGAGGTGCGCCAAACTATTCATATGAGCAGCGCAAAATTTATTTGATGTACGACTGCATGGATGCAGGAGATAGAACGACTCAGAAGACAAAGCCGAGAATAACTATATCGACACAAATTTTGCTTATTCTCACACCTCTAACATAGCTCTGAACTAATCAATTCATTAATTCAATTGGTATTAATACCCAGGCGATAACTGTATTGTTATAACCATCATCACGTTTGTATTCGCGATAACCCGACGATTTTGCTCCGCCAATAAGGTAAGGACTATCATTTAAATGAGTAACCGTTGCAATAGTCCCTTCTTTGTCTAGTTCGGTCATATCTATTTGAGGAATAAAAACCTCGCCAATAGAATATTCGTCTGAAGAGCTTGCCAAGATAGTGCCTTGCTCTGTGGTAAATAGTGCCTTAGCACCTGATTTTATTTCACCATTTTCACGGGGCAAAATATCGATAAGGATGGCCTTAAATTCTACAGTTGAGTCAAATACAATACCTATGCCGCCAATAATATTATCCATTTGCGACATATCACGTATAGCTGCGTTATATATGTAGGTAGAAGCTCCTTGATAGCAGTCAAACTCTTTAAAAGGTGAGACGGTATATTGATATATATCGGTTAATTTGAAAACAGCCTCTGCACCAGAATTAGCTTCAATATTCTGACCTATTTGGTCATTGTATTGGTCGTCTGAGAACGCCACATAATGACCTTGTTTATCATAAACGTATAGTGTGTGGTAAACCGTATATAAAGAATGAATTGTAGCTAACGTTTGTTGGATTATTTCTTTGTCTGGACTTGTTGCTGATAAGGCTTTTCTTAAAATGCTACTTACCGCCCACCAACGGCAGTCATTGGCTCGTTCGTATAAATTTCTATCCATAATATCTACCGCTAAACTAGCTTGTAAACGTACGCTATTTAGTTGACTTGAAACTATGGTTGAGAATAAAGATTCAATGGAGTCAGAAAACACATTATTGATATCTTGGCCAATTTTCTTGATGGCTTCCAATACAGGCATAAATTCCACCGCATCTTTACGAGCCGCAGTGATAATACCGTTTAATACTATTAGTTGTAGATCGTCATTAATCGATATTGACTGACGGCGAATATCAAATAAATCTTCAGAAATAATACCTGTAAGATCAGATAGTTCTGTTGTGGCATCCGATGTATCGCTATCAGAATCATTGATTCTATCAATTGGCAATAAAGAACCTATATGCCAATTTTTTGGGCCTGCATAATCTTGATAGGCCTGACCTTTAGCACAGATCTCAATCATACTATTACTATTAACCGTGACTATTTTTGGCTCAGTGGCTAATGTTAGTTTTAATTGTTCATCTAATTTATTGTTGCTTGGCGCTCGTAATATTTCACCAGTACCATCGCAGAGAAAAAAATGGTCGACTTCATTTTTTAATAGTAGCCGATTAGTAATACCTTCTAATTCGTTATTAAAACGAAAACATAAAACAATAACGCCGACCACATTACCATTTTCAACAACCGCGTTGGCATACAAAAGGTGTGGTTGGGAATTTCCCATTAACTCAGTTTTACCAAAATACTCTACATATTCAGTAGGGTCTTTTATGGCTTGTTGGATCATCTCATCCGACATTACACCATTACGGGTAGGCTGGCTTAATTGAAAAACCAATTCACCGTTGGGTGCTAATAAAAGGGCATCACTATAGACAGAATAAATACTGATATAAGCACGTAAACGCTGCTCAATAAATTCCCTGTCAGTTTCAGTTTTATTGGTATTTATTAAGAATTGAGTAACATCATGGTCGGTGGCTAAAAAGCCAATATCGGCAGTTCGTTCAAACAAATTACGAATTAATACATCAATTGCCATTTGGCTACGAGAAACATTTTGTTGGATAACTTTGCGGGTATGTTCATTAACTAAACTTTCAATTAAACGGCCTTGCAATTTATTAAATTGACCTAGGGTGTCATCCATATCTTCTAAGATAGTAGAAGCAACTTGGTGACTATTTATTTTACCGATAAGGGCTATCTTTTCCCACCAAGTACTTAACGATCTCAAGCCATTTTCATGCTGATTAACACCCTTTATGACTCGTTTCATTGTATCTTGATGCTTAGATAGAAAAGTTTCCACAATATCAGTCCTTAAAAAAAAAAACTAAAATAGCAGAAATTGCGCCAACACAAGTGGAATTTCACTTGAATTAAATTCACTCTTATTTTGTAATATAAAACAAAGGACTAGCATATTAACTTTTATTAAAAATAATACTCTAAATATTCAATGGTCAGAAAATAAAGGTATATCAGAAGAGGACGTCAAAAAAGAGAGAAAGTTAGTGTCGCAATTTTAATAGGTAGAAACTCTAAATTTATCAACATCTTTATGGGACTTATTAAACCTCGGTACTTATACCGAGGTTAGTCATAACGTTTCTATTTGAGCAAATGTTTAAGCATGATTTAGTGCTAGTACTATTTTTGTTTTGCGCCTTTAAGCATGGCATTAACTAGCTCTTGAGCTTCAAATTTTGTTAATGCTTCATCGGCACCAACTTCATTTGCGCGAGCAAGGCTCATGTTACTAGAAAGAGAGCTGTGTAAAATAATATAAGTACCGGCAAGTTTTGCTAGATCTCGTACTTCAAAGGCAAGTTCGTAGCCATCTAATCCCGGCATTTCTATATCACTGACTAATATATCAATAGGATTACCTTTTTCTGCACAGTCCTTCATTACCGCTAACGCATCATTACCATTTTTACAGACCTTAAATGGTACATCTATATTGGTTAATGCAGTTTCTAACTGTTTACGAGCAACAGCAGAGTCATCCACTAATAGGATATTAGAGTTTTGTAATAAGCCTTTTTGTACGCCAGTAATTTCGACTGCATGATCACTGTCATCAGGAAATATTTGAGCAAGTAACAATTCAATGTCTAATAACTGAATAAGCGTATCTTCAAAGCGGGTAATACCAGTAATGTAAGTTCTAGTACCTAAGTCACTTGGTGGAGGTGCTATATCTTTCCAGTTACATTCTATAATACGTTCAATTTTTCTAACCAAAAAGCCAACTGTCATACGACTACAGTCAGTAATAAGAATGACAGCATCCTTTTTTTCTTCTTCAGTTATTGCCTTATATCCAACAGCAGCAGCCATATCAATAACGGCAATTGTTCTACCACGGAAATTAGCGGCGCCAAGGACATTATGATCCGATTTAGGAATTTGAGTCAGAGGCTGGTAAGGAACAATCTCTTCTATTTTTAATGTACCCAATGCAAAACTTTGAAGTTGAGTTAACTTAAAAAGTAATAAGCCTTGCGATTGGCTAGATGTCGACTGAGTATTCAAACCTTACCTACCTATTATGGAAAACTGTGAAATATATTACTGCAATTTATGACAACGAAAATAAAAGTGCTCATGAAAACAACAATAAAAGTAAATACTACAAGTACTTAACTGCCGATTTTCTATTTTCTGTAATAATAATTTTTTGTTGAGACATGAATAATACCTTAATCAGCCCGTACACAGTAACAAGTATTACAAACTAGTAGCTAATTGTAGGGTAATCCCTAAGAAAATGTTTACTAACTTTTATGCATGAATGTTAAAGTTAAAGATCAGATTTTACCTGGGCTAGGACAGTCGTGTTTTTATTTGTCAAAAGGTGAGGCTTAGCTTTTTCTTTACCACGTTTTTTATTCCCAAAGTGACAACTTAAAAACCCAAAAAAGCTGAAATTAGAGTGAAGTTAAATAGTAGAATTAGATTGAATGTTATATACATATAAACTAGCATTAACGCTATTTAAATCAATGATTTAGAGTGAGATTGTGGTTATGTTTGGTAAAACCATACAAATGTTTTTTTATATACTTCTTTATTTTGGCATTATCAGCCTAATAGGCGTTGCTTTAGTTAATAATCAAGCGCCTAGCTCAATAATAGTTACCTTTATTATCAGCGTGATCGTTTTATTTGTACCTATATTTATTGCTATTAGTAATAAGGTTTTTAGATGGAAAGCCGAGACGGGGACTCCAGTCAGTGTAGAAGAAATAGATAAAAGACTAAGTGAATTTACTGTTAATGATTTAACCTTCACTCATGATGCTAACAAAGGTGTTTATTTACTTAGCCCCTTTGAATATTCCTTAACTATGAGAAGTGAAGGTGACGTTGAAAGTAGAGCCGTTAAGTTTTATATCAAGCTTTGGCTAGATGACGTTAATAAAAAAGCTATTTTTAGTGATTATTTAATTGAAGCAAAAAAACAAAGGAGCTCAATCTTTTCAGCTTTGGGAATGGGGAAAGCAGGCCAACAAGAAGCGGACTCAATCTCCTCTTATTTTAGTATGGGGAAAACACGTCAAAAAGGAATGATCTCCTTAAGCACAAGTATCACATCATCAGATGGCGAATCTTTTAAATTCTCAACCGGTGCCATACATGAAGAGTTAATTAATCTTTTCACTAAAAATGGCTGGAGTGTTCAAGGGAAAGTGTTTTAACTTTATTTTTTATTTAAAAGATAATTAGCTTTATATATTAATATTTATCTAGTTATCTTTAATAGATATTTTCTGAACTATCAGGTTTCGCCCCTCGGCGGTCATCAAATAAACATCCCTGTATTGAGGACATCCCTTCATCCATGAAGTGGCAGGTTGTCAGTTCCCGACACAACCTAAGCGAGCACATCCATGCGGCCATCAATAATACATCCATGTATTGATGGCATCCCATCATCCATGATGTGGCAGGTTGTCAGTTCCCGACACAACCTAAGCGAGTACATCCATGTACTCGACAATACCTTTTTTCAACAGCCAAAAAGGCGCTGTATTCTTTTTTTTGTGTGATTACCGTGACATTGTATTTGGCTTAACTCTAAGGTTTCGCCCCTCGGCGACCATACCTTTTTTCAACAGCCAAAAAAGGTAGGCGAAAAAGCCCGCTTCCAAACAAAATCTAATACTTTATCAAATAGTTATTTTTGTTTACAAAAACGGACTGAAAAGTCGTCCCTGACAAACAGCCCTTTCTCAGCATCCATGCTTCGAATTTCATAAAAAATAATATTTAACAAAGTGATTTTGTGATGGAGAAATAAACCAAAAGCAGAACGAACCTGACGGTTCGTTTTTGAATTCAAAGGTGAGTGTCATTGTTATAAATCTTAATTTAACCCTGACCCGTTTTATCTATAAAGAGTTGGGTCTTATTGAGTGAGGTGTTCGCTTAATATAAAACAA
The DNA here is from genome assembly GCF_947500655.1 of uncultured Psychrosphaera sp. Lineage (GTDB taxonomy): Bacteria > Pseudomonadota > Gammaproteobacteria > Enterobacterales > Alteromonadaceae > Psychrosphaera. The sequence continues at coordinate 40,922 of NZ_CANMSK010000017.1, forward strand.
ACTTGCAATGTACAAAATTTAGTACATAATTAAGTGCGTTTTATATGTTTGAGGTGATGTATGGCAATTCAATCAATTTTGGCTGAAAAAACGGTTTCAATTTCTGAATTAAGAAAAAAACCAACAGACTATTTTATTAATGAACCTGTTGCTGTTTTATCAAATAATAAAACGGCAGGCTATATGGTCAGCGCTGACCTTTATGAGCAAATGGTTAAGATCATTGAGTCCAAATCACAAAGCTCTCAGTTTCGTCCATCAAATGCGCGATTAACATCAATTGCGTCTTTAGGTGCTGAACAATTACTTGCAGCTTCTGAACAAGAATTAGGTGATTTTGAAGAGTGATACGGCGGGGCTTAGGTTTATACTTTAAAAGATAATTCGCTTTATATATTAATATCTATGTAGTTATCTTTAATAGATATTTTTTGAACTATCAGGTTTCGCCCCTCGGCGGTCATCAAATAAACATCCCTGTATTGATGACATCCCTTCATCCATGAAGTGAAGTATACCTTTTTGCAACAGCCCAAAAAGGCGCAGGCTTGTGTTCTTTCTTTTCTAAAAGAATTATTTCTGTTGCACTGAGCGTATTGATAGATCTTATTTCGCCCCTCGGCAAGTTACCTTTTTGCAACAGCCCAAAAATGTAACCGAAAAAGGCCGCCCGTACCAAAATATCACTTTGTATTAAATAGTAACTTTTATCATCAAATACGGAAAAACTTTCGTCCCTGAAAACCTTTCCTCAATGGGCATCCATGCCCAACCGATTTGAGAAAAGTTATATTAAATACACATATTTTGAATCGGGAAGGAAAAGAAAAGATCAAAAGCAGAACGAACCTTACGGTTCGCTTTTGAATTCAAAGGTGAGTGTCATTGTTATAAATCTTAATTTAACCCTGACCCGTTTTATTTAAGCTGACTGCCTCCGTTATTCCCAAGTCTGCACTTAGTGAAAGTAAAATATTTTGAAAAGTTATACTTCTATAAAACACATGTTATACTTTTGTATAACATGTTTGAGAGGAGAAAGCGTTATGGCTTCTGTTGCAATTAGACAATCAGGTGGGGCTAATATTGTGAGCATTCCCAAAGCAATTGTTAATACATTGGGATTGCAGGTAGGTTCACAATTAGATTTATCTATAAAAAATGGTCAGATAATCTTAACTCCAGTTGAGGAAGAAGTGACTTTAGAGTCTTTGTTAGATGGTAGCCCTAAGGAATGCTTCAAAGTGACAGATGAAGATAAAGAGTGGTTAGAAATGCCAGCTGTAGGTAAGGAAGTGCTTTAATGTACGTGCCTGACAAAGGAGACATTGTTACTCTAAGTTTTGATCCAAGCACAGGTCGTGAAATTATGAAACGACGACCTGCTTTTGTGGTTTCCAGAAAGGTGTTTAATGAGCATACTGGTTTTGCAATTGTTGCACCAATCACCAGCACCAGCCGCAATATGAAACTGGAAGTCGTGCTACCTAATAATTTATCGACCCAAGGCGCAGTGTTAATACACCAAGTAAAGTCTTTAGATTTCTCAGAATGTGATATGGAGTTCTTAGAAAAAGCACCACAAACAATAACAGATGAAGTTACAAAGCTGTTAAAAGTCGTTATTTCCTAAGAAGTTATCCCAAGCTGAAACGGGTTGTTAGTTCCTGACACAACCTAAGTGCATAATCCATGCTGTGGCAGGTTGTCAGTTCCCGACACAACCTAAGCGAGCACATCCATGCGGCCATCAATAATACATCCATGTATTGATGGCATCCCATCATCCATGATGTGAACAATACCTTTTTGCAACAGCCCAAAAAGGCGCAGGCTTGTGTTCTTTCTTTTCTAAAAGAATTATTTCTGTTGCACTGAGCGTATTGATAGATCTTATTTCGCCCCTCGGCAAGTTACCTTTTTGCAACAGCCCAAAAAGGCGTGGGCTTAGTTTCTTCTTTAAAAGATAATTCGCTTTATATATTAATATCTATGTAGTTATCTTTAATAGATATTCTCTGAAGTATCAGGTTTCGCCCCTCGGCGAGTTACCTTTTTGCAACAGCCCAAAAACGTAACCTGCTCTTATTATGAAACAGAGCGCCGCTTCCAATCAATATTCTTATCCTTAATAAAACTGAGTTTAAGTATTAACTTTGATATCTGTATTTAAATTCACTATAGGTTTCGCCCCTCGGCGAGTGACCTTTTTGCAACAGCCCAAAAAGGCGCAGGCTTGTGTTCTTTCTTTTCTAAAAGAATTATTTCTGTTGCACTGAGCGTATTGATAGATATTATTTCGCCCCTCGGCGAGTGACCTTTTTGCAACAGCCCAAAAATGTAACCGAAAAAGGCCGCCCGTACCAAAATATCACTTTGTATTAAATAGTAACTTTTATCATCAAATACGGAAAAACTTTCGTCCCTGAAAACCTTTCCTCAATGGGCATCCATGCCCAACCGATTTGAGAAAAGTTATATTGAATACAGATATTTTGAATCGGGAAAGAAAAGCAAAGAGCAAAAGCAGAGCGAACCTTGCGGTTCGTTTTTGAATTCAAAGGTGAGTGTCATTGTTATAAATCTTAATTTAACCCTGACCCGTTTTATTACAATTCTTGTACAAAAATTGACTTATATGTTTGTGCAATTTAGAGTGGATGTTTACGGTATTCATATAGTGAAAGGGATTTAAAAGCATGACAACTGAAATGGATGAAGTCAAAAATTTACCTGACTTGAGTCATGACAACCAGTTAAAAGTAAACGATATCCAAATATATTTGGACTCACTAGATGAGATGATTCTCGCGAGGGATGAAAGAATATGTAATATAGCTTTAACTTCCTCTTTTGCTGGAGGAAAAAGTTCAATAATCAGTACCTACCTTAACACTCTTGGAGCAAGTCCATCTGTAAAAAATGACTCTAGATCTATTGATAACCAAAACAAATCAAGAAAAATTAAGTCGATAGAAATATCGCTTAAAACGTTGACAGATGTAACGAGTCAGAAGAAAGAAAAAAAACCATTAGTTGAAGGTTTAACTGGTGAGTACGAACATCTTGATAATTGTCATGATGTAGATGTACAAAAAATTGAAGCTGGAATACTGAAACAACTACTCTACCGTTTGGGGAGTAAAGAATCTCGAGTATTTCGTAACCGGACTATATTTGAATTAGACAAAATAAGTTTTGGTATGTGGCTAACTTTTATTTTGTGGTTTCTTTCATTTACGTTTGTTATTTTCAACCCAGATTTTACCCTCGGCTCTCTTCTCCAGCAATTAACACCACGAAATACATTTTGGTCTGGAGCTAAAATAGTTATAGCAACCTTTTTGTATTCAACTTTTGTTATAACGTCCGCTGTTTTAATAAAACCTCTAGTAAATTTAGTTAGACAATATCGGATATCTCACCTCGCGTTAGGTGCAATAGAAGCAGAGGTCAAACATAATGATTCATCACAAGGTGATCCAGATTTTGACAATCATTTAGAAGAAATTATTTATTACTTTAAAAAAAGCAAAGTAAATTTAGTTGTAATAGAGGACGTTGATAGATTCAAAACTCCCAGTATATTCTTGAAATTATCAGAGATTAATAAAATCATTAATGATGCTGCTGAAATTGGAAAGTCAGTAGGAGAAAACTCTTTACCTGTTAAGTTTATTTATGCAATTAAAGATGAACTGTTTACAAGTCAAGATTTAACTAAATTATTTGACGTCATAATTCCTATTGTTCCAATTATGTCTAAAGCTAACTCTTATTCCGTATTTGAAACACAGCTAAAATTATTGGATCTACATAACGACTTTGGAGAAAGATTTTTAAGGCAAATATCAGTTTATTTCACAAACCCTCGAGAGATTAAACAAATTGTAATGGAATACTACCATTATAAAAAAGTTGTCTTAAATGAGCCGTCTGATTCAAATAATCAATACGAATCGTTATTAGCACTAATGATTTATAAGGTTTTATATAGTGAAGACTTTGAAAGGTTAAATAATGGCAAAGGTTATATAGCTCAAATATTTAGACGTGCAGAAATAGAACGTACCAATATTATTAAAAATATTAACACTGATATTGAAATATTAGGTTCTGAGTTAGCTGCTGTACGAGGAATTGAACAACTTAGAAATTATGAAGATAGATTGAAGCAAGTATACATAGATGCAATACACGAATTAGACTTGAAATATAAAACAAAAATACTAAGTATAAATGGTGTAGATACATTTGATCTATCACTAAGTAAGATCAAAAATATGAATAAAGCAGCCTATTATGAAACAGCGTTTTACAACGAACCTCAAGGTGAGGTTATAAGAACTCCTGTCACTGGAGACGAATTTTTAAATCAATCTAAAGTCTTTTCAAATCAAATCGAGATGTTTAAATCTGATTTAGACCAACAAATACAAAAACAAAATGAAACAATTAAAGGTTTAGAAAATGATTTAAAAAAATGAGAAATGCAACAGTTAAAGAAATTTTACAGTTTGAAGGTATTAAAAATAAAATATATCAAACCTATAATCACTTTGAATGCACTGATGAATATAAGTTAAAAGAGGAACCAGAAGACACAAAAGCAAAGACACAAAAACAGATTGTATACATAAATCCTTTGATAGATTATTTATTAATAAATGGCTACTTAAATGAAAAGTTTGAAATGATCATAGGTAGGCAAGGTGATGGACTGTTAACCCGAACACAACAGGGCTTTGTAAAAGCTATAGCAAGTAACAAAGATACGGATCCTGAAACCAATATAGTGAATTCTTTAGACATAGATAATGTTTTGAAAGTATTTAATTATGAAAATATGCAGAGTAAGTCATTTGTAAATTATGGACTTTTAAAAGTCATTTGTTCTAAAGCAAGTTTGATAATCGAATATCAAGATTGCATTGATTCGATGGTGCGTGGAGCCCTTGAACGTAGTGATTATTCGGAACTATTAAAATGGGTAGAGTTTGTTGAATATAAAAAACACATTATTAATCAAATAACCAACCAAGCCCCCAATATTATTTCAACAATTTTAACTAGGCCAGATTTTGAAGGTTTTGATAAATATGATTTTTTCAGTGCAATACTTATTCATAAACAAATAAAAATAAAAGAAGACCAAAAAAATATAAGAGTTTTTCTAAGAAGGCAACCTCAAATAATTGATATAGAAAAGGAATGTAATAAGTCGATTTCTGAAGGCACTCTTAAAAATTCTGGACTATTGCCTACATTAGAAGCATTGAAGAACACATTAAAAGACTCAAAGTTTACAACATCGATTAATAATAAATTAACAGAGGTACAAATAAGTTTTTTTCTTAAGAATGATTTTGTAATGTTAAATATAGAATCGTTTAAAGTGTTAAATGGAATTAATGAAAATACACCTTTACCGTATTGTTTTTTCCACTCTCATAGTGACGAACTAAACATTTGGGATAACGAAGGTATAGATGAAGCGTATCAACGATTAATAAATAAGTTGTTTGATACGGAACTAAGTTTAGTTATAGAAGCTATTAAAGATAAGCAAATAATAATGGATGCTATTGTTGATTATATTCACTTATTCAAACTGCCAAAACTAACCCCTGAAAATATAGAAGATATTGTTACTAATCATACTTTTGAGTTGGATTATATTACATCCGATTTTTCTGACGATGTAACTAAGCGTTTACTGCAGGCTGGAAAATATAAGTACAGCAAAGAAAACATAGTTATAGCATGCCAAGAATATTCTGAAGAGTCCAAAGCATATATTTGTAATATGCCAATAAATATTGCTAAAAAATTAGATAATTTAAATTCTTATTTTGGAGAACTTGGTGATGAATCTTTATTTCATCACTTTGAAGAAATTGCACTAGAAAAAACAATTGATATTATTTTATTTAAGTTTCTACTAAATACATCTGGTTATACAATTTATGCAGGTGAAATAAATAAAAAATTAAGTGATGAGGAGTGTGAGTTTATTATTGAATCTGAATGTTTAGAATTAGATTCTGATAATTTTGAGTATGTTAATACTAACAACCCAGCAGCAATACAGTATTTTATGTCGAACTTTCGTGATGACCTCATTAGTGTTACATATATTCAAGAAATGGCATCTGAACAATTAATGGGCTTATTACATTATGACCTTAACGAAATAGAACTTATGACTGTCCTAGAATACGGAAAAGATGAGTTAATAAAAGAAGATGCGATAGCTTTATACAAAGTTCTTAGTAAGTTTGACTTCGAATACCCAATTCCGTATGAAGTTTTAATGGCTATACTAAAATCAAGTATAACTCAGGAAGAAAAACTAAAAATTTATATTACTAATGTTCAATATTTTGATACTACTGAGCTAAAAGAACTCCTAGCTGCAATAGGAAAGCCTTATACTCGTATTGCTAAGAGTAACTCTTATAACTACTTGGATGCCAGCCTTTTAAACGAAACACTGATAATTGAATTATATAATGAAAAGCATTTAATTCGAACAATTGATAAAACTAAAAAATTATCCAAATATCGCTTTGAATGGAAAAAAGGATAAAAGCGTAGGGGTAAATTAAACCAGATAAAAGCCCATCAGCGTTAGCTAATGGGCTTCTTTGCTTTTGATCTGTTTTTTAGCTCTTGATCTAACTCCCGATTTAAATATCTGTGTTAAATATAACTTTTCTCAAATCGGTAGGGCATGGATGCCCGATTGAGGAAAATGTTCATGGACGAATGTTTTTCCGTATTTGATGATTAAAGTTAGTATTTAATACAAATAGATATTTGGTTGCGGGCGGCTTTTTTCGGTTACATTTTTGAGCTGTTGCAAAAAGGTCACTCGCCGAGAGGCGAAACCTTAGAGTTCAAGAATATATAATGACAAAGTTAAGACACCGAGTTAGAGAGTTAACCCGCTCTGCTACTAAAAAATAAAAAAACACACTCTTATCCCACAAAACCCCACATTCACTCAACAACTATTTAAAACTCCTATTTAACAAGCTTAATAGATGAAATTCGAATATCTATGAAACTTGACAATGTTTACATTTGAAGCATAAACTGTTCTTTGGTGGGAAAAAGTGGGAGTATGTGTTACTTTCATCCCTAATTGAATATATAGACGTGGTTATTACCACATAAATGGAGTGAACAATGTTTCGCGGTGCAAATCCACTTTCTTTAGATAGTAAAGGGCGGTTGTCGATACCTACTCGACATCGTGACTCGTTGCTGTCTGAATCAGAAGGGAAAATGATTTGTACAGTCGATCTCCATCAACCATGTTTATTACTTTACCCATTAGTGGAATGGGAAGAGATTGAATATAAGCTACGTCAGCTTTCATCAATGAACCCTCATGAAAGAAGGGTTCAGCGTGTTTTACTTGGTAACGCACATGAAGTTGATATGGATAAAAGTGGTCGTATTTTATTACCAACGGCACTTAGACAACATGCTGGTTTAGATAAACCTATTATGTTGGTTGGCCAATTAAACAAATTTGAAATTTGGTCTGATAATAAGTGGCATCAGCAAATGTTGGACGATATTGAAACTGAACTTGAAGGCGACTTTGAGTTAACAGATAGTTTAAAAGACTTTTCGCTCTAATTTAGTTTTAACCTGATTGATAGATGATCAGATTAGTAGATAAACCGATTAAATAAATATACGGCAGGGTAATGACAGAAGCACACGTTTCAGTTTTATTAAAAGAATCAATTGATGCTTTGGCAATTAAGCCAAATGGTATTTATGTCGATTGTACATTTGGTCGTGGTGGTCATTCGGGTGAAATTTTAAAACAGCTTAATAGTGATGGCCGTTTATATGCAATTGACCGAGATCCAACCGCGATTGAAGCGGCAAAAAAATTCGCAGACAATGAAAGCTTTCATATAGATCATTGTCCGTTTTCCCAGCTACAAGCTATTATTGAAAAACATGATTTAATTGGCAAGGTAGACGGTATTTTAATGGACTTAGGCGTTTCTTCTCCACAGCTTGATGAAGCCGACCGTGGTTTTAGTTTTATGAAACCAGGCCCTTTAGATATGCGTATGGATAATACCAGCGGTATCAGTGCTGCTGCTTGGTTAGCTAAAGCGGAAGAAGAAGATATTGCATTTGCCTTAAAAACCTATGGTGAAGAAAAGTTTGCTAAGCGTGTTGCCAGAAAAATAGTGGAAACGCGTAAAGAGTCTCCTTTATTAACCACAACAGATTTAGCGACTTTGGTGGCTAGCTGTGTACCAAAAAGCAAAGCGGAAAAGAAACATCCTGCAACTCGCACATTCCAAGGTATTCGTATTTATATCAACAGCGAGTTGGTCGAGATTGAAGCTGCACTTGAAGCTTCATTAAATGTATTGAAAGCCGGTGGCAGATTGTCTGTGATCAGTTTCCATTCGTTGGAAGACCGCATTGTAAAACAGTTTATTCGTAAAGAAAGTCAAGGCAAGCAAGTACCAAGAGGTCTGCCTATGACTGAAGCTGAGTTAAATGTTGGCATTAAACTTAAGCCTATTGGTAAAGCGAATAAGCCAACAGATGAAGAAATTACTAAAAATAGTCGAGCGCGTAGCTCAGTTCTTAGAGTTGCTGAAAGGCTAGCCTAATGAAAAATATAATCGATAGCGAATTAGCAAAACTGATCTTTAAGGATATAGGTAAGTATAAATTTACTCTTGGGTTTTTATTACTTAATGTTATTTTTGCTATCACTGTCGTTCATTGGGCACAACTTAATAGACAAATGGTGATCCAACAAGATGTATTGTTGCAACAACGCGACGATATAGACTTACGCTGGCGTCATCTGTTATTAGAGCAACGCTCTTTGGCTGAACACAGCAGAGTGGAAAGCATTGCTCGTAATCGTCTTGGTATGAAACGTCCAACAACGGATGAAGAAGTTGTGGTGACGCTACCGTGAAAGATTGGCTAAATAAATCCTCAAAGACGAATAAAAAACAAACTCAAAGCCGACGCTCTGCTAATGCAAAGTCGCTCGGTAAAAAGCCGCTTGGCAATAAATCAAATAAGCAAGCCAAACAAATCGCTAAGCCGGGATTTAACCGTTGGCGTTTTCAGTTTGTGGTTGTGTCTTTAGTTTTAGTTTTCAGTATTGTGGTTTCCAGAGCTGCATTTTTACAAATTATTCAACCTGACCGTTTACGTATAGAAGGTGATAACCGTACTGTTCGTATTAAGGAAGGTACCGTTCAACGTGGCATGATCACTGACAGAAACGGCGAAGAATTAGCGGTAAGTGTACCAGTACAAACTATTTGGGCCGATCCTAAACAAGTACTTGAGTATCCAGAATTTGAAACTGACGTTAGGTGGGAAGCCTTAGCGAAAGTTTTAGATATGCAAGAGCATGAATTAGTAGCCCGTATTACCAACAATTCAAAAAAGCGCTTTATTTATCTTAAACGTAAAACTAACCCTGTTGTTGCCGATTATGTTCAGCAGCTTCGTATTCCTGGTGTCCGTTTAAGAGAAGAGTCAAAACGCTATTATCCGGCTGGTGAAATTACCGCGCATATTGTTGGCTTTACCAACATAGATGGTAAAGGCATCGAGGGGATAGAGTTACGTCATAATGATTGGATGATAGGAACGCCAAGTAAGCGTAAAATAATTAAAGACGCCAAAGGCCGAGAAATCGAAGTTTTGGAAGAGGAAAAAGGTTCAAAACCACAAAATGTAGTATTGACCATAGATCAACGAATTCAATCTGCCGTTTATCAAGAACTTAAAAAAGCAGTACAGACTTACGAAGCTACATCCGGCTCTGCCATTGTCGTTGATGTAAAAACGGCGGAAGTATTAGCTATGGTAAATAGCCCGTCATTTAATCCTAACAATCGTAATAATGTACCACTACGCAGTATTCGTAATAGAGCAATTACCGACACTTTTGAACCGGGTTCAACGGTTAAACCTTTATCAGTTATTAATGCGCTAGATTATGGTTCATACGGTACGTTAGATTTAGTCGACACTTCACCGGGTTATATGCGCCTTGGCGGCAGCCGAGTTTCTGATCCGAGAAACCGTGGTCAAATTAGTTTAGCGGATGTACTTAAATTTTCTTCTAATATGGGCTCTAGTAAATTAGCGTTATCGACACCTAAAGAGTCATTTTTAGATATTTTTTACCGCATGGGATTAGTTGATTACAGTGGTATTGATTTAATTGGTGAAAGCACTGGGATATTCAATGAACGCAGACGTTGGTCTGATATTGAAGTTGCGACTTTATCTTACGGTTATGGTATTTCAGTAACGGCGGCTCAATTAGTAAAAATGTATACCACTATTGGTGCTGGTGGCGTAAGTAAGCCGTTATCTATTGTTAAAACAGAATTGAAAAAACCAGAAGAGCAAGTGATCAGCAAAGAGATTGCTAATGACGTACTTGCCATGATGGAAAGTGTGGTGAGTGCGGATGGTTCTGGTAAACGTGCAATTGTAAAAGGTTATCGCGTTGCAGGTAAAACAGGTACAAGTATAAAAGCGGTTGGCGGTGGTTATGGAAATGACTACGTCAATGTATTTGCTGGAGTAGGTCCAGTATCTAATCCAGAAATAGCAATAGTGGTGGTGATTAATGAACCGAAAGGGGATTATTATTATGGTGGAGAAACCGCAGCCCCAACCTTTGCGAAAATAATGAGACAGACATTGAGAACATTGAACATTGCGCCCGATGCATTAGGGGAATCTAAAATTCAGTTGGCTGATGTTAAAAGGGAGAGCTCTGGTGACTAATTGGCAAGATATAGGACAGCAATTAAAAAAGGCTCAAGTTGTACTTGAGCCTTCTGCACGTTTAATACCTGACAGTAGACAGGTAACTAAAGGTGATATATTCATTGCCACAAAAGGCTTTGACCAAGACGGTGCTAGTTATATTAACAAAGCATTAGACTTAGGCGCGGTGGCGATTTTAGTATCTGACGCTTGTGATGAACACTTGTACAATAAGCTAAGTAATGTGGTGTTAGTACCAGATTTAGAGAGAAAAATAGCTAATATAGCCAAAGAGTTTTATATAAAAGATCAGTCGGTTTCTATGCCGGTTATAGCGGTTACTGGCACCAATGGTAAAACCTCTATTAGTCATCTTTTGGCGCAATTAAGCCAAATTTGTTTACAGCAAGAGTCTGCGGTTATTGGCACTATTGGCACTGGGTCGATAAACGACTTACAGCCAAGTAGTAATACCACGCCGGGTGTTACCGAAATATATCGTTTAATTAGTCAGTTTTTAGTGAAAAATTATGGCTCATTAACAATGGAAGTGTCTTCTCATGCTTTAGAGCAGGGGCGCATTGAAGGACTAGATTTAGACGTTGCCATCTTTACCAATTTAACGTTAGACCATCTTGATTACCACGGTACGATGGAAGCGTATTTTGAAGCCAAAGCAAAGCTATTTAATGAATACCAACCTAAATGTGCTGTGATAAATGTAGACGACAAATATGGTCGTCGCCTTGCGGATATGGTTGCCAATCAAACTCGAGTGATTGCTTATGGTCAATCGGATAACGTTAAAGCTTATTCAGATTATGTTTATATTCGTGGTTTTGAGTGCCATACACATGGCTTATCAATCGACATAGAATGGCAAGTTATCGGCGCTAAAGAAGAGTGCTTTTTACAATTGCCAATTTACGGTGAATTTAATTGCTTAAATTTAGCGGCTGTTTTTGCAACTGCGTTAACGTTAAATTGGCCAATTGTTGCTGGTCATTTTAGTCAATTAAAACCGGTTCCGGGACGTTTAGAGTTATTTGTAAAACCTAACCTGCCCGTTGCTGTTGTTGATTATGCTCATACTCCAGATGCACTTGAACAGTCTTTGTTAGCGGTAAGAAAACATTTATCCGGTGAGTTATACGTTATTTTTGGTTGTGGCGGTGAGCGTGATGTAAGTAAACGTCCAATTATGGGGAAGCTTGCTCAAGAGCATGCAGACCATGTGATCATCACTAACGACAATCCAAGAACAGAAGATGAAGATAAGATCATTGCGGATATTGAAGCTGGAATGACAGGTTCAAATTATCAAATAATTAAAAGCCGTAAAGAAGCCATTGAACTTGCGTTACAAAGTGCAACGGCAAGTGATGCTATTTTAATTGCCGGTAAAGGTCATGAAACGTATCAAGTTATCGGTACTGAAAGTATTGATTACAATGAACGGGATTATGTTGAAAAACTAATGGCTACATTTACCAATCATGGCGGCATGATATGATAAATGTCCCGTTAAAATGGATCAAAGACACGTTATCGTTAACCGATGAGCAAGTGCTTAATCTGCCTAGTGATAACTGCTCAGAGCAAAAGGTTGTGGCCTTCTCAACGGACAGCCGAACGATTAAAGCTGGGCATGTATTCATTGGATTACGCGGTCCTAATTTTGACAGTAATGCCTTTATTGAAGATGTAAAAAATAAAGGGGCTATCGCAGTTATTGTCGATACACCAAGTCCAATTGATATTCCTCAATTTGTGGTTGAAGACACGCTGATTGCCTACGGCAAATTAGCCGCAAAAGTTGCATCTACCGTTAATGCTAAAACCATAGCGATTACTGGAAGTGTCGGTAAAACGTCGGTTAAAGAAATGTGTGCTGCTATTTTATCTCTCAAAGGTAATGTATTAGCTACTAATGGCAATTTTAATAATGAAATTGGTGTACCTCATACATTAATGCGTTTAGAGCCGAGTCATGAGTATGCGGTAATCGAATTAGGCGCAAATCATATTGGCGAAATTGCTTACACCACAGAATTAGCTCAGCCGGATGTCGCTATTTTAAATAATGTTGCAGAAGCGCATTTGGAAGGTTTTGGCAGTATTCAAGGTGTGGTTCAAGCTAAGGGTGAGATTTTTAACGGTTTAAACGATGACGGTATCGCTATTGTAAATGGTGACTCTGAATTTAAAGAATATTGGTTAACACGTTTAAATCAGAAGTTTCATGCAAATCCAAAACATATTTTACAGTTTGGTTTAAGTGCTGAACTGAACTCTATACCGGGTACTGTCACCGCCTCAAATATAAGCTTAAATAAACTTGGCTGTGCAACATTCACTTTACATATTAATGATGAAAGTATTTCGATTGAGTTGGTTCTCCCTGGAAAACACAATGTAACGAACGCATTAGCTGCTGCGGCTGCGTGTTATTCAGTTGGGGCAAGATTACAGGAAATTAAGACTGGTTTGTTAAACATGGCCAGTGTGAAAGGTCGAGTCGACATACACCAAATTTCAGATAGCGTATTAATTATAGATGACACCTACAATGCGAATGTGCAGTCGGTTAAAGCGGCCATTGATTTATTGTCAAGCTATGAAGGTAAGAATGTATTTGTATTAGGTGATATGGCAGAGCTAGGAACAGACACTAGACGTTATCATCAAGAAGTAGGTGAGTACGCACTAACTAAAAATATAGATGTATTGATGTCAATTGGTGAATTAAGCCAAAGTGCGTCGTCGGTAATGAATGAAAAAGGTGAACATTTTAGTTCTCAAGCTGATGTGATAACAAAGCTTGAACAATTAATTAGTAACACAGAGTGTGCAATTTCAATATTAGTGAAAGGTTCCAGAAGTGCAAAAATGGAACAGATAGTTGAACAAGTAATTGCTAATAATAGTTTAAGCAAGTAAGAAAATGAGAAAGGTAAGATTATGTTAGTTTGGTTAGCGGAATATTTAACGCAGTATTATTCTGGTTTTAATGTGTTTTCATATATCACATTTAGAGCCATCCTAAGTGTGCTTACAGCTATGGTGTTGTCATTATATTTTGGACCAAAATTAATACGTAAATTACAACGTATGCAAATTGGACAAACAATTAGAGATGACGGTCCAGAAAGTCACTTAAGTAAGTCAGGTACACCCACCATGGGCGGCATTCTTATTTTAGGCTCAATTGCTGTGAGTACTTTATTATGGGCTGATCTTTCTAATCAATATGTTTGGGTTGTCCTAACCGTTGTGCTTGGTTATGGAATTGTTGGTTTTGTTGATGATTATCGTAAGGTTATTCGCAAAGATAGTAATGGGCTTATTGCTCGTTGGAAATACTTTTGGTTGTCGGTTATTGCCATTGTTGTTGCCGTCTTTTTATATATGAATGCTGAACACCCTGCAGAAACATCATTAGTGGTTCCCTTCTTTAAAGACGTAATGCCGCAACTTGGTTTGTTATATTTATTAGTGGTGTATTTTACTTTGGTTGGAACCAGTAACGCGGTTAATTTAACAGACGGACTTGATGGGCTTGCGATTGTGCCAACTATTATGGTGGCCGCGGCGTTAGCGTTAATTGCGTATTTAACCAGTAACGTTAATTTCTCTGAATACTTACATATTCCTTATATTCCAAAAGCAGATGAACTTACCGTTGTGTGTACTGCAATTTTTGGTGCAGGCCTTGGCTTTTTATGGTTTAACACGTATCCGGCGCAAGTATTTATGGGCGATGTTGGCTCATTAGCTTTGGGCGGAGCTTTAGGTATTATTGCCGTGTTAGTTCGCCAAGAGTTAGTGTTGTTTATTATGGGTGGCGTATTTGTAATAGAAACAATGTCGGTGATTTTACAAGTAGGGTCTTTTAAATTACGTGGTGAACGTATTTTTAAAATGGCACCAATTCATCATCATTATGAATTAAGTGGTTGGCCTGAACCTAGAGTAATTGTGCGTTTTTGGATCATTTCTTTGATCTTAGTTTTAATTGGTTTAGCAACGCTTAAACTTCGCTAATTTAAAAACAGAGAGCATTATGTCTAACACATTGAACAATAAATTTATTCAAGAATTACAGCATAGCAAAGTAGCTATTGTTGGTATGGGCATGTCTGGCATGTCAGTTCTTAGATTTATGTTGGATAAAGACATAACGCCCAAAATTTTTGATTCTCGTTTAGTTCCGCCAATAGCAGAAAAAGATCAACGTTTTATTAATCAGGTTGAGCGTCAATTTGGTGAGTTCAACATTGACGAATTTAAAGATTTTGATTATGTCATTGTTAGCCCAGGGATCAGTTTAAAAGAACCTGCATTAGCAAATGCCCAACGTTATAACGAAAATGTATTCTGTGATGTAGAGTTATTTGCACGTATTAATAATAAACCAGTTATTGCGGTAACGGGCTCAAATGGTAAATCTACTGTAGTAGCTTGGCTTGAAGACTTTTTAGGCCGCATGGGGAAAAATGCAGTAGCCTGCGGTAATTTTGGTGTGCCGGTTTTGGATGTTATTGAATATGGTTATAACGGTGAACCTGTTGATATTTTCATTATGGAATTATCAAGTTTTCAGTTGGAATCAACCCACAGCTTAATATGTGAAGCGGCAACTGTGCTTAACGTTACGCCAGATCATATGGACAGATATGAGTCATTTTCTGAATATAGCCGAGCGAAACTTCGTATTTATCAACACTCAAAATTATGTCTATATAACAATGATGACTTTGAAACCAAACCGTTATTAAATTGTAATAAGGTACATGCATTTGGTACAGAGGCACAGTCTCGTGCTGAAAGTTACTGGTACTTTAATAAAGAAACTGAAGAGCTCGTTTTAAATAATGAAGTAATTGGTAATTTAGGGCAGCTGTCTTTATCTGGCTCACATAATGGGTTAAATGCGATAGTTGTATTAGCATTAGCCAATGCCCTAGGTGTTGACCCTGTTGAAGAATTTCATAATCTTAGTCATTTCACTGGCTTACCGCATCGCTGTAAATTTATTGCCGATGCTAATGGTGTCTTGTTTGTGGATGACTCTAAAGCAACAAACGTTGCATCAACACAAGCTGCCATAAATGGATTAGCAAAATCTTCTGAAAAGAACATAGTATTGATTGCCGGTGGTGATGCAAAAGGCGCTGATCTTTCTGAATTACGAGACGATATTAATAAACATGTTAAAAAGGTTATTGCCTTTGGTAAAGATAAAATTCAATTCACTGAATTCTTAAAGCCAGAACAATTAGTGTTAGTGAACTCTATGGCTGAAGCTGTAGAGCAGTCGGTTAAATTAGTGCAGCAAGGGGATATCGTTTTATTATCACCCGCTTGTGCAAGTATTGATATGTACAAGAACTATCAACACCGTGGAATTGACTTTAAAGACAATGTGTTAGCCGCCATAAGTGGGTTAACTAAATGAGTAAAATTGGTTTTGGTTTAGTTAGTTTAACTAAACGGAACAAAATAAAAGAACAAGAGCCGGTTTTTTATGACCGAGGTTTGTTATTTCTGGTACTTGCATTATTGGCGTTTGGTTGGGTTATGGTGACCTCAGCATCTTTGCCAATATCGGAAAAGTTATACAATAACGAGTATTATATTTCTATTAAACACGCTGGCTTTATTATTGTTGCATTAATGTCTATGTTGGTTGTTTTGTTCTTTAAAATGCAGTGGTGGCAACGTTTTAATATGCAATTGCTACTTGTTGCTGTCGTATTATTAATTGCGGTTTTACTGGTCGGTTCTACCGTAAATGGTAGTCGTCGTTGGTTGTCAGTAGGGATCTTTAATTTACAAGCAGCAGAAGTCGCTAAGTTGTTCTTCTTTAGTTTTTTGGCTGGGTATTTAGTACGTCAGCATGAGCAGCTAAGAGAAAATGTAATTGGTTTTGCTAAGCCACTTGTTGTGTTTATGATCTTAGCTATTTTATTACTGATGCAGCCAGATTTAGGTACGGTAATTGTGATGTTTGTTACAACCGTTGCTTTGTTATTTTTAGCTGGCGCAAAGATTTGGCAGTTTATTGCATTAATCGCTAGTGGTTTATTAGCTATATCGAGTCTTATTATTTTAGAACCATATAGGATGAGACGTGTAGTATCTTTTGTCGATCCTTGGGCTGACCCTTTTGGTAGCGGTTACCAGTTAACACAATCACTAATGGCTTATGGTCGAGGTGGTTGGTCGGGTTTAGGGCTAGGTAATAGTATTCAAAAATTAGATTATTTGCCTGAATCACATACTGACTTTATTGCTGCGGTTATTGCAGAAGAAATTGGATTTTTAGGTTTATCTATTTTGGTATTAGCACTTGGTTGGCTGGTGTATAAAATTTTAAATATTGGCCGTTTAGCTATGGAAAAGTCTCAACATTATAATGGTTTTTTTGCTTATGCTATTGGAATTTGGATTGCCTTTCAGGTGTTTGTAAATATAGGTGCAAGCGCCGGTATGTTGCCAACTAAAGGATTAACTTTACCTTTTATATCATATGGTGGCAGTAGCTTAATCGTATTTTCTATTGCCATAGCCATAGTATTAAGAATTGATTTTGAAACACGCGCACTTGAACGGTCAGAAGCTAATGAATAATAACAATACATCTAAATGTGCAGTCATTATGGCAGGCGGAACTGGTGGACATATATTCCCAGGTTTAGCGCTAGCTAAAGCATTAACCATTCAAGGTTGGAATGTTGAATGGATTGGAACGGCAGATAGAATGGAAGCTGATATAGTTCCTAAATATAACGTTCCTATTCATTATATTGAAGTTAAAGGCGTGCGCGGTAATGGTATTAAACGCTTAGTGAAAGCACCGTTTATGTTGTTAAAAGCATTTTTACAGGCAAGAAAAATATTTAAGCAATTAAAGCCTAATTTAGTTATTGGTTTTGGTGGTTATGCTTCTGGTCCTGGAGGAATTGCAGCTTGGTCATTAGGTTTACCTTTAATTGTGCATGAGCAAAATGCCGTTGCCGGAATGACGAATCGTTGGTTAGCAAAAATAGCTAAGAGAACCTTGTTGGCATTTCCAAACGCAAAAGTATCGTTGCAAGGCATTGACACTGAAGTGGTTGGTAATCCTGTGCGAGCTGATATTGCCGATTTGAATAAAATACCAAAGCGTGGATTAACTGCACAAGATGAAATTAGAATATTAGTTATTGGTGGGAGCTTAGGTGCTAGGCCTTTAAATCAAGAGTTGCCGGATGTGTTTTATCAATTACATCAACAAGGTTTAAAAATTAATATTCATCATCAAGTGGGGAAAGGTAATAAACAAACTGTGGTGACTGAATATACTAACGCTCAATCTCATTCAGGTTCAGCTGCTGAGTTAGCCGTTACTATTGACGAATTTATTGATGATATGCCATCTGTTTTGTCATGGGCTGATTTGGTAATATGTAGAGCTGGTGCATTAACGGTTTCTGAACTTGCAGCGTCTGGTAATGTCGGAGTATTTATACCGTTACCTTATGCGGTAGATGATCATCAAACAGCCAATGCAAATTGGTTGGTAGAGGCTGATGCCGCGGTATTAATGCCGCAAAATGAAATTAAACAAAAGCTTGTTTTAACGTTGACCGAGTTGATTAACGACCCTAGTAAAATCAACCAAATGCAGAATAATGCAAAACAACAAGCAATATTAACCACAACCGACCGTATGGTTGAATTGTGCCAAGAAATGGAAGTAAGTCATTGAGTATGCAAATTAACTTCGAAAATACAGCGATGCGCCGATTAAACACTATTCACTTTGTTGGGATTGGTGGCGCAGGTATGGGAGGTATTGCCGAAGTTTTATTAAACGAAGGTTATCAAGTCGCGGGTTCTGATATTAACGAAAACACCGTTACCCAAAGGCTAAGAGAGCAAGGTGCCATTGTTCACATAGGTCACAGTGAAGATAACTTAGATAATGTGAGTGTTGTTGTTGTTTCAAGTGCAATAGATGAATCTAATGTTGAAATTCAAACGGCACGTAAACGTCGTATTCCTATTGTTCGTCGTGCTGAAATGTTGGCAGAGTTAATGCGTTTTCGTTTTGGTATTGCTATCTCTGGAACTCATGGCAAAACAACCACAACTAGTTTAATTGCAAGTATTTTTGGCGAAGCAAAAAAAGATCCAACCTTTATAATTGGTGGTCTACTAAATAGCGCAGGGACTAATGCGCGTTTAGGTAAAAGTCATTATTTAATTGCTGAAGCCGATGAAAGTGATGCATCGTTTTTACATTTACAACCTATGATATCGGTTGTAACAAATATTGAAGCAGATCATATGGAAACATATGGTGGTGACTTTGAAAAAATGAAACAAACATATATTGAATTTTTACATAACCTACCATTTTATGGCCTTGCTGTTGTGTGCGGTGATGACGATGTTGTGCAAGAAATTTGCAGTAATTTAGGTCGTAAAGTTGTGACTTATGGATTTAATAATTATAACGATTATGTGATCTCTGATTTCAAACAAACAGGGACTCAAACTTCGTTTGCGGTGAATTCTGTAGATAAAGAATTGTCTATCACGCTTAATTTACCCGGTGTACATAACGCATTAAATGCGACAGCTGCTATTGCAGTGGCGCATGAAGAAGGTATTGATGATACTTTTATTATTGCGGCATTAGAAAAATTTGAAGGTATAGGTCGTCGTTTTCAACAGCATGGTGATTTTGATACTGGCCGTGGCATTGTGAAATTAATGGATGATTATGGTCATCACCCAACGGAAGTTGCTGCAACTATTGCGGCTGTGCGTGCTGCTTGGCCAGAAAGACGAGTTGTAATGTGTTACCAACCACATAGATACAGCCGTACCAATGATTTATATGATGACTTTATCAGAGTGTTATCTAAAGTTGATTGTCTGTTATTACTTGATGTATATAGCGCGGGTGAAAAACCAATTGTAGGTGCAGACAGTCGTAGTTTGGCTCAGTCAATTCGTGTGCGTAATCATATCGATCCTATTTTTGTTGCAACGCCAGCAGATTTACCTCGTGAGTTAGCAAACGTGATCAATGATGGTGACATTATTATCACTCAAGGTGCTGGCAATATAAATTCAGTATTAAAAACCTTAGTTGCGTGTGAAATGAAAGTTGAGAAGCTAGCTGAGGTTACTGAGTTATGAGCTTAGATGCTAAAATCTTTGGTAAGGTTGCAGTTATGTTTGGCGGAGAGTCAGCTGAACGTACAGTTTCATTAAACTCAGGTGCTGCGGTATTAAATGCATTGATATCTCAAGGTGTAGATGCACATAAATTTGATCCAAAAGACAGTCCACTGACAGACTTAACAAAGAATAATTTTGATCGTGTGTTTATTGTATTACACGGTCGTGGTGGTGAAGACGGCGCTTTACAAGGCGCATTAAGTTATATGGGACTGCCGTTTACTGGCACTGGCGCTCAAGGGTCTGCTTTTGCTATGGATAAAGTCCGTAGTAAGTATTTATTTTTAGGCGCTCAATTACCAACTGCACCATTTTTTGTGGTGAATAAAGGCGATAACTTTGATTGCCAACAAATATTAAACCAGTTATCGGGTAAGGTAATGGTTAAACCTGCTAATGAAGGTTCTAGTATTGGTATGGGGGAAGCGCATTCAGTTGAGCAGTTAGAGTCAGCCATTAATAATGCGTTTAACTATGACTCTGAAGTGTTAGTTGAACAATGGGTTACTGGACGTGAAGTTACCGTGAGCATCTTAAATGGAGTGGCGTTACCAATTATTGAAATGCGTACATCACATGAATTTTATGATTATGATGCTAAGTACATTACAGGTGATACTGAATACTTATGTCCTGCGCCATTAGGGGCTGAGTTGACTAAAGAAGTTCAGGATGTTGCAGTGAAGGTATTTAACATCGTAGGAGGTTCTGGTTGGGGACGTGTGGACTTTATTATCGGTGAAAACAATCAGTTGAATGTATTGGAAGTTAATACAGTGCCGGGTATGACGGAAACATCGTTAGTACCAAAAGCAGCTGCTGCTAATAACATCGATTTTTCGAGCTTAGTGATAAATATTTTAAAGGGCACTCTTTAATGACAGAGAAACCAATGAAGAAATTGAAAAGTTCTAGCTTTTTAGGCGGAATTGTTTTCTTTTTTTTGGTTATCTTCCTGATTATATGGGGGTATAATACCCTGCTAAGCTGGGCTCAGAGTAAAAATGATTCGCCAATTAATGCTGTTGTTGTTCATGGTGAGTTTCGTTATTTAAAACGTGATGAATTAGAACAAAAGATTGTACAAAAATTGGACGGTAGTTTCTTTTCATTAGACGTCGTTCGGTTACAAAATAAAATAGAAGAAAACCCTTGGGTTTACAGCGCTTCTATCCGTAAAGAGTGGCCTAGAAAGCTACATATTTATGTTGTAGAGCAAGACGCTTTTGCTATTTGGAATAATGATTTACTTTTAAACAAATTTGGTGACGTGTTTTACGCTAATGATGTTAAAGTAGACGATAATCTCGCTCGTCTTTATGGGCCTGAAGGAAATGAGAAAGACGTATTAGCTGGTTATGTGGATATGCAGTACCTTTTGAAGTTGCATAACTTTAAAATTAGCGAGTTAGTTTTATCAGAAAGATATGCTTGGCAGGTATGGTTAAAATCAGGCATACACTTAAATTTAGGCCGCTCAGATAAAATGTCTAGAGTGCAAAGATTTTTAGATTTACAACCATTATTGGTTGAGTACGGCGACAAAAAGATAGCTCGTGTAGATTTACGTTATGACATAGGTTTAGCGGTGTCATGGCAATAAATATTATTATTACAACAATATAAGTGCGATAAGCGAAAAGTATGAACTCAAGTGCAAAAGCCAACGATCGAAATTTAATAGTCGGTTTAGATGTAGGTACTTCAAAAGTAGTTGCTGTAGTTGGTGAAATTACACCAGATCAGCAAATAAGTATTGTTGGTGTTGGACATCATGCTAGTCATGGTATGGATAAAGGCGGAGTTAATGACTTAAATTTAGTTATTGGCTCGGTACAGAGAGCGATTAATGAAGCTGAGTTAATGGCTGATTGTCGTATATCCTCTGTGTATTTAGCAATAAGTGGAAAACACATCTCTTGTCAGAATGAGAGTGGCATGGTGCCAATTAATGATTCTGAAGTAACCGCTGACGATGTTGAAAACGTCATCCATGCTGCAAAAGCGGTTCCTATGGCAGCTGAAAGAAAAATGTTACATGTATTACCACAAGAATTTTCGGTAGATATGCAAGAAGGAATTAAAAGCCCGATAGGCATGTCTGGTGTTAGAATGGAAGCTAAAGTACACATAGTGACTTGCGCTAATGACATGGCGAAAAACATAGTTAAATGTGTTGAACGTTGTGAATTAAAAGAAGATCAATTGATTTTTAGTGCGTTAGCCTCAAGTTACTCTGTTCTAACAGATGATGAAAGAGAGTTAGGTGTTTGTGTTGTTGATATGGGCGGGGGAACATTAGACATTGCTATTTATGTTAACGGAGCAATTAGACACTCAGCAGTATTACCTATCGCTGGTAACCAAGTTACGAATGATATAGCGAAGATATTCCGCACGCCAATTAGTCATGCGGAAGATATTAAAGTTAAATACGGTGCGGCGTATCGTAATTTGGCAAGTGCGGAAGAAAGTATAGAAGTTCCTAGTGTTGGTGGTCGACCTTCAAGAACTATGTCCAGGCATATGTTGGCAGAAGTCATTGAACCTAGATATCAGGAAATATTTGAATTGATTTTGGATGAGATTCGCAAATCAGGTCTTGGAGATCAAATAGCTGCAGGCATAGTGTTAACTGGCGGTACGTCAAAAATGACAGGTGCTGTTGAATATGCTGAGCAAATATTCCAAATGCCGGTGCGAGTAGGGACGCCTGTTGGTGTTAAAGGGCTAACAGAATATGTGCAGGACCCTAGTTATGCTACAGCTGTTGGTTTGTTGTTATATGGAATGGAAAAACAACAATCTAACGATGAAGAAAAAGAACAAAGCTGGTTGCACAGAATAGCAAGCTGGTTCAAAGGCGAATTTTAAAGAATTTTAGACGGAGAGTATGACGATGTTTGAGTTAATGGATAATCATAACGAAGAAGCTGTCATTAAAGTATTTGGTGTAGGTGGCGGCGGCGGTAATGCTGTTGATCATATGGTTAAAGAATCTATCGAAGGGGTAGATTTTATTGCTGCGAATACAGATGCACAAGCATTACGTAATTCAGGCGCTGGTACGACATTACAGTTAGGTAAAGAAGTCACTAAAGGGTTGGGCGCAGGCGCAAATCCTGATGTTGGCCGTCAATCAGCGTTGGAAGATAGAGCTAATATTGCAGCTTCAATGGAAGGTGCTGATATGGTCTTTATTGCAGCTGGTATGGGTGGTGGCACTGGAACAGGTGCTGCACCAGTGGTTGCTGAGATTGCTAAAGAATTAGGTATATTAACGGTTGCCGTTGTAACTAAACCTTTTGCCTTTGAAGGTAAAAAGCGTTTAAGTTACGCTGACCAAGGAATTGAAGAATTATCACGTAGTGTTGACTCTTTGATCACAATTCCAAACGATAAGTTATTAAAAGTACTAGGGCCAAAAACAAGCCTGTTGGATGCATTTAAAGAAGCAAATAATGTACTTCTTGGCGCAGTTCAAGGTATTGCTGAGTTAATTACTCGCCCTGGTTTAATCAATGTCGATTTCGCGGACGTAAGAACGGTTATGTCAGAAATGGGCACTGCTATGATGGGAACGGGTTCTTCATCTGGTCCAGACCGAGCTCAAGAAGCGGCTGAATCAGCTATATCTTCTCCATTGCTAGAAGATATTGATTTAGCAGGCGCTAAAGGTATTTTAGTTAATATCACAGCTGGTTTAGACATTAGTATTGAAGAATTTGAAACTGTTGGTAACACGGTTAAAGCATTTGCATCAGAGAACGCAACGGTTGTTGTTGGTGCTGTAATTGATATGGATATGCAAGATGAGCTAAGAGTAACGGTTGTTGCTACTGGCATCGGCGGTGAAAAGCGTGCTGATATTTCTTTAGTACCTGCAACACCAATGGCAGCAACAGGAACATCTGGAATGTCGAATATGTCTGGAACATCAGGTATGTCAGCACAGTCAAATGCTGTAGCTCAGCCTATGCAAGAGCAGCAACCACTGATTGAACCAGAAGAGACAAAAGAAGAAGAAAACTATTTTGATATCCCAGCTTTTTTGAGAAAACAAGCTGACTAAATATTGAACTATTGCGGATTTTACTAATTAAGTGTATAATCCGCCGACATTTTTTAATATGCAATGTTTAGTAGTAAGAGTGAGGTTAATTAATGATTAAGCAACGTACTATCAAATCTTCAGTTACTACAACTGGGATTGGTTTACACAAAGGTGAAAAGGTTACTTTAACCTTGCGTCCTGCTGCGGATAATACTGGTATTATCTTTATGCGCACGGATTTATCTCCTGTGGCAGAATTTGTAGCATCGCCAGAAATGGTTGGTGATACTCAAATGTGTACATGTTTAATTAATGATCAGAACCAACGTTTATCTACAACTGAGCACTTGATGGCTGCAATTGCGAGTCTTTCAATTGATAACTTAATTGTTGAAGTTGATTCATCTGAGATTCCAATTATGGATGGTAGTTCATTGCCGTTTATCTTCTTATTGCAAGAAGCTGAAGTGGTAGAGCAAACTGCGCTACGTCGTTATATTAAAATAACTAAACCTGTTCGTGTTGAAATTGACGATAAATGGGCTGAATTAAGACCATACAATGGTTTTAAAATTGATTTTAGAATTTCATTTGATCACCCAATTATTTCTAAATCATCACAACGTATCAGTGTTGATATTACAGCCGACTCATTTCTTAAAGAGATCAGCCGTGCAAGAACCTTTGGCTTTATGCGTGATATTGAGTATTTAAGAAATAACAATCTAGCGTTAGGTGGCAACATGGATAACGCGATTGTTTTAGATGAATATCGTGTATTAAATCCAGATGGTCTACGTTATGACGATGAATTTGTTAAGCATAAAATATTAGACGCTGTTGGTGACTTGTATATGACAGGTAAACCTCTATTAGCCGAATTTGTTGCATTTAAATCAGGCCACGACTTAAATAATAAAGTTTTAGTGGAATTGATGAATAACAAAGATTGTTGGGAATACGTGACGTTTGAAAACGAAACACCTGAATTAGTTACCAATAGCTTACCTCAATTGGTATAAAACAATATTTGTTAAAAAAAAGCGCTTATAGCGCTTTTTTTGTGCCTGTGACTTTATTATCAATAATACTATATTGGCAACCTCTGCCTTCATATATTTACAACCACCTTCTTTATTGTAAACACAGCGATGCATAGAGCCGTTTATTGTAAAGATAACTTGCCTATAAAAACCGTCAAACATTCACTTGAGTAATTAACTGATATTTGGGCTATTTGCTATATTGCAGCCATATAAATAGAAGTTGTTTAGACGTTTGAGTATTCATTACTTAGCCGTTAAACAAACATAATAAAAATAACTATGAAACATAATCATAGATAAAACTTAAAACTTAAGACTTAACAGTTTAATGGGGAATATAACTTGGCTGATTTATTTGAAAACCCAATGGGGTTAGACGGATTTGAATTCGTAGAATTTTGTGCACCTGAAAAAGGAATACTTGAACCTATCTTTACAGCAATGGGCTTTAGTAAAGTTGCTTCGCATAAATCAAAAGATGTGCAGTTGTGGCGTCAAGGTGATATCAGTTTTATCTGTAATTATGAGAAAGGCAGCCATGCTGATTATTATGCGCAAGAACATGGCCCATCAGCTTGTGGTTTAGCATTTAGAGTTAAAGATGCTCAGTTTGCTTACTCTGAAGTATTGAAAAAAGGCGCTCAGCCGGTTCATATTGAAACTGGCCCTATGGAATTACGTTTACCTGCTATTAAAGGCATAGGTGGTGCTACGCTGTATTTAATTGACCGTTATAAAGATACTAATACTATTTATGATATTGATTTTAACTGGGTTGACGGTGCTGACCGTAACCCTGAAGGTTGTGGTTTCCACACGTTGGATCATCTAACTCATAATGTTTATCGCGGCCGGATGGATTACTGGGCTTCATATTACCAAGACTTATTTAACTTCCGTGAAATTCGTTACTTTGATATTAAAGGTGAATACACGGGCTTGTTATCAAAGGCCATGACTGCCCCCGATGGGAAAATACGTATTCCTCTAAATGAAGAGTCTGGTGCAGGCGGTGGTCAGATTGAAGAATTCTTAATGCAATACAACGGGGAAGGTATTCAGCATATTGCATTCTCTTGTGATGATTTGATTTCATGTTGGGATAGGCTTAAAAAATCTGGTGTGAAGTTTATGACAGCACCTCCAACAACCTACTACGATATGTTAGCGGAACGTTTACCTGGTCATGGTGAACCTGTTGATGAGCTACAAGCGCGTGGCATTTTATTAGACGGAACAACTGGTGATGGTCAACCTAGACTACTTTTACAAATATTTTCTGAAGCATCGTTAGGCCCTGTATTTTTCGAGTTTATTCAGCGTAAAGAAGATGATGGATTTGGTGAAGGTAACTTCAAAGCGTTATTTGAGTCGATAGAACGTGACCAAGTAAACCGTGGTGTTGTCGGTGACGAAAAATAAGATAGCTAATACAGGAGCTAATTATGAAAACTCAAGGTATTCACCATGTTGCTTATCGATGCATCAATGCGAAAAAAACCATGGTATTTTATCGTGACTTGTTAAACATGGAGTTTATGTTGGCGATTGCTGAAGATAACGTTCCTTCAACAGGCGATCCTGATCCTTACATGCATATTTTTATGGACTCAGGGCGCGGTAATGTATTGGCATTTTTTGAAATTCCTAATTCACCTGATATGGGTCGTGATGAAAACACGCCAGCTTGGGTTCAGCATATTGCCTTTCAAGTTAACTCTATCGATGATTTATTAGAAGCTAAAGATAGTTTAGAAGCCGCTGGGATTGATGTACTAGGCCCAACTAATCATACTATTTTTAAGTCGATATACTTTTTTGATCCAAACGGTCACCGTATTGAATTAGCAGCTAATACCGGTAAACCTGGTATGTTAGACGAATTAAAACGAGTAGCGCCTGCTATGTTAGATGAGTGGGACAAAACTAAAAAAGCACCACAACACGCAGCTTGGTTGCACAGTGGTGAAGACTTTCCAGGAAGTGAATCATGAAATTAGCAAGTTTGAAATCAGGCCGTGATGGCAAGTTAGTGGTTGTGAATAACGCATTGACCAAAATGGTTAATGCGACAGATATAGCGCCAACGATGCAAGCTGCGTTAGATGATTGGGACTATGTTGAGCCTAAACTTAACGCTTTATATGCTGATTTAGAAAGTGGTGTAATTGCGGGGGAAGTGTTTGATCAAACAAACTGTGAGTCGCCTTTGCCACGAGCATATCAATGGGCCGATGGCAGTGCTTATGTTAACCACGTTGAGCTTGTTCGCAAAGCGCGTAATGCAGAAATGCCTGCTACCTTCTGGACTGATCCATTAATGTATCAAGGTGGCTCCGACAGTTTCTTAGCTCCACGTTCACCTATCGTTATGCCACAAACGGATGGCTTTGGTGTTGATTTTGAAGCGGAAGTTGCAGTTATAACTGATGATGTTCCTATGGGCGTATCAGCAGATGATGCGGTAAATTATGTTCGTTTAATCATGATAGTTAATGACGTGTCATTACGCGGTTTAATACCAAATGAGCTTGGTAAAGGTTTTGGATTTTTCCAATCAAAACCATCAAGTGCATTTAGTCCCGTTTGTGCAACACCTGAGCAATTAGGCGATGCATGGCAAGGTGGGAAGTTATCGTTACCTTTAATTTCAATTTTAAATGATGGTATGTTTGGTAAACCGGAAGCCGGTGTTGATATGACATTTAATTTTGGTCAGCTAATCGCTCATGCTGCTAAAACTCGACCTTTATGTGCCGGCACGATAATTGGCTCGGGCACCGTATCTAATAAATTAGATGGTGGTGCAGGAAAACCAGTTAAAGACGGTGGCGTTGGTTATAGCTGTATTGCAGAAATTAGAATGATTGAAACTATCGAGCACGGTAAACCAACAACTCCATTTATGCAGTTTGGTGACAAAATACAAATAGAGATGTTTGATAAGCAAGGTCAGTCTTTATTTGGTCAAATTAATCAGACACTGCAACAGCAGTGATCTTCATAAGTATAAATAAATAGCCTCATTGTTTAATGGGGCTTTTTTTTGCTCAAAAAAATGTTATTTATGACTAAATTTTATTATATAAAACTCTGGTTACAGTAATAAAAATAAAGTGATCTTTTTAACTGAAATTATTCATAGCCTTTTGATTAAATATGGGTAGAATTGTTTGCCGATTTTTCTGGTAAATTTAACAAATAAAAAAAGAGTGCAGCATGGTAACAGTAGGTATTGATTACGGAACATCTAACTCGGAAGTTGTGTTATTTGACGGTAAAGAACATCATTATATTGAGCTGGATAGAGAATCCAAAACCCCATTTAAGATCCGTTCTTCGGTATTTATTTATTATGAAGACGATTTACCTCTTCCTCCGGTTGAAGTTATTGAAGAAAAAGTTCAACGTATTAAACGCGCTATTACTGCACAGCTAGATAAAGCTAAAGATAAATACGAAGAAGCAAAGAACCCAGCTGATGAACGCCGCTATTTAAAACAAATCGACCAACTACGTGCTGAATTCCATAATACGCCTGCGTTACAACGCAGAGCGATTAACGAGCTGTTAAAGAATCAGTCGGTGGATGATTTACCTTTACATAAAATGGTAGAGACGGGCACATTCTTGTTTGGCGAAGCAGGCTTTAAACAGTATTTAAAAACACCAGAAAAAGGTCGCTTAATTTATTCACCTAAAAACTTTTTGGGCGCGAATTTATTAGCTGGCCAAAAAGACGCATTTGTTGGCCTGATTGCAAAACAACTAACATTCTTTAAAGAAGCCGCAGAAGCTCAATTAGGCAAGAAAGTGACGGGCGCAGTTATTGGTCGACCGGTTAAGTATCATGGTACGCGTGGTGAAGATGGAAACTCACAAGCCATTACCATAATGACAGAAGCTTCAAAACTAGCTGGCTTTGAAAAAATCGATTTCTTGGAGGAGCCAATAGCAGCCGCTTACCGAATAGAGCAAAACCTAACGGAAGAAAAAGTAGCACTAGTTATTGATATCGGTGGCGGTACAACAGATGTGTGTTGCATTCGTTTAGGTACTCAAAAACAACATGAGTACGATAGACAACAAGATGTATTGTCGGTTACTGGTACTCGCCTTGGTGGAATGGAATGTGATAAAAATCTGATCTTAAAATGTATAGCTCCTGCTATGGGGTTAGGCACAGAAACTACCAATGGTATACCAATTCCTCCATTGTACTATAACGACATGGTAGCTGTAGATGATATACCAAGATTAAATAAATTCTTTACTGATGAAACGGGACTAGAGATAGCACAAACTATATCTGTAGCTAAAGAGCCTAAAAAATTAGAGAAGCTATTAATAGTACAAGAAGAAAAACAATCAGCGCGTTTGGTTAACTCTTCTAGAATGGCAAAAGAAATGCTGTCTGAAAAAGATCACATTGTATTACCATTAAAATACATTGAACCTGACTTCACAGTAGAGCTTACAGAAAATGATTTAAAACGCTCTATGGTTGGCTGGATGTCTAGAGTTCGAGCACTAGTAAATGAATGTTTGAATAATAGTAGTGAAAAACCAGATATATTATTTTTAACCGGTGGTATGAGTTTATCGCCAGTTGTACAAAAAGACATTAAAGAAATGTTACCAGATATACCAATTGTGACGGCTGATGCCTTTAAATCAATATCAGAAGGTTTAAGTATTCAGGCTAATAAACTTTAACTAATACACCTCCAAGCTAATCGTCTCATTCTATTGGAACTACCAATATGGGGCGTTTTTTTACTTTTTATAAAAGATTTTAAATCACTTATTAAATTCACTTAATGGGTGAATTAGGTAAATAATTATATAGGTAGGCCTAGATATTAGGTTGTTTTAACCTTATTTCTACCTAAAATCATCAATCATGGTCAACCAATAGTAAATAATTGGTTGACATTGGTTTGATTAATGGTTAATTTCTACATTCTACTAGCTTCAGAGCGAATAAAGGAGTGCGGTTCTTTTTACTGTATGAAGTTAGAAAATTTTAATATTAGATAATTAAGTTCTGGAGAATAGAATGTCGATGAAAGGCAAAGTAGCAATTATAGCAGGCGGTGGACGTGACATAGGCCGTGCATGTGCAATTGATTTAGCAGAAAAAGGTGCGAATATTGTTCTTACTTATCACTCAAGTAAAGAAACCGCGCAATCTGCAGTAGCAGAAATCGAAGCTCTGGGTTGTAAAGCTATTGCAATTAAAGCTGATTTAACGTTAAAAGCTGATGTTGACGCAACGGTTAAAGCAGCACTAGATACGTTTGGTTCAATTGATACTTTAGTACATGTATCAGGTGGATTAATTGGACGTGTTAAAGTATCTGAAATGTCTTTAGAACATTGGACTAACGTTATGAACTTAAACTTAACGTCTTTGTTCATGATGTCTAATGCATGTATCCCTCATTTGAAACCTGGAAGTACTATTGTGACTTTCGCTTCTCAAGCAGCACGTGATGGCGGTGGTCCTGGATCAGCAGCTTATGCAGCATCTAAAGGTGCAGTAATGTCATTCACTCGTGGTCTTGCTAAAGAGCTAGGTGTTAATAACATTCGTGTAAATAGTGTATGTCCAGGTATGATCAGCACAGGTTTCCACGATACTTTCACTAAAGATGAAGTTCGTAAAAACGTAGCGGGTGCAACAGCGCTTAAACGTGAAGGTACTTCACAAGAAGTGGCTAAGTTAGTTACTTTCTTAGCAAGTGCTGATTCATCATATATGACAGGTAACTGTGTAGATATTAACGCTGGTATCTTATTCTCTTAATAAGCCCAGTTTAAATATTTAACATAAAAAAAAGAAACCAATTTGGTTTCTTTTTTTTTACTTTTCTTATGATTAGATAATTATCTAGTACTTTAAATTAGCTAACCAAGTGACTCAACGAGTATAAATCACGAGTCTCATTATTCTTTCTCTTAACTTCTTCTAACGCTTTGGCTTCTGTTGCATCAAATAGTGCATTAATAAGACGATTAAAGTGCTCATGCATCGCTATGCGAGCTTTCTGCGCATCTCCTGCTTTCAATGCATTGTAGATATCTCTGTGCTCATCTTTACGTTTATTTACGTTTGATTGACATACCATACGATAAGCTTCTTTGATATTTTCTTTACTTTCTCTTAAAAACCAAAAATTTTGTACTGCAAATAAAATAGCATTATTACGGGTAGCTCGAGAGATGATTGAGTGAAATTCTTTATCGGCTTGATCGGCATCAATACCTGCTTCCATTTTTACTAAATTGCTGTGCAGTTGCTCCAATTCTTCTTTAGTAATACTTCCAGCTGCTAACGCGGCAGCTTCACCTTCCACTAAGGCTCTTGCTTGAGTTAACTCAAAGGCAGTAACAAATAATTGCTTATTTGCTTCATCTGGCTTTTCAATAACATAAACACCCGAACTTGTTTTAACTTCAACACGTTGGCGTACTTCTAATGCAATAATTGCTTCGCGAACTGTAGGGCGGCTAACGTCAAACTGTTCTGCTAGTACACGCTCCGGTGGTAAACGACTACCAGGAGGGTAATTGCCAGAATCAATAAGTAATTCGATTTTGTCTACGATATCCCAAAATAATCGGCGGTTTTGCATTTTTGGTCTCTTTGTCTATCTACAGCTAAGCTGGATTTATTGAAAATTTAATTGTCACTAGTATATCGTTATATCAGCTTTTATTGAATAATCAAATTGGTTAATGAATAAGTTTTATTTGGTTGGTGTTTTTTTGTTAAATGGTTAACCAAAGTGGTTGACAATGCTTTAATATATTGGTTGAATGGGATTGTATATATAAAAAAAACAATAATTATAAGAGAAAATCAATGGGTACTCACATCAAATTAAACAGGGTTAGTAGAGTGTTACGTCAAAACATTCACTATCAAAAAAAATTCTTATACACGTCTACAATTTTATCTATGTTGGCATTTCCAGCTTTTGCTATGGGAGCAACTGACAAAGATCAAGTTGGGAAAGCTGTTGAAGTAATTAAAGCTAATTACTTGTATTCAGTAGTGAAATCTGAAATGGCGCCTAAAGCAAAGTTTTAATTAGATTTTTGTGAAATATCTCGGCTGAGTTTTGTTGTGGACAGGCTGAGAGTACTTTGGAAACCTTTGAATATCGCACGTTTCAAAGGTTTCCAATTCCATTTCCAGTATAAGTTTAAAAGAGTGAATTTGAATGTTGAATAAATTAAAGAATATCAAATCGTTAACTAAGTCGGTTGTAAAACTTAGTCTTGTTGTTGGTTTAATGCAGTCAAACCTTGTTTTGGCAAAAGATTATTTAATTAAAAGCCAATCTGAATATAAAAAAGTTTATAAAAAATTAGATGCAGGTGACAAAGTCATCTTAGCCAATGGCACATGGGAAAACTTTGAAGTTGTTTTTCAAGGCCAAGGCACAAAAGAGCAGCCAATAACTTTACAAGCAGAAAGTAAAGGTAAAGTCTTTTTAACTGGTAACTCTAATTTGCGCTTATCTGGTGAGTATTTAGTGGTATCAGGTTTAGTTTTTAAAGACGGTTACTCTCCTACGAGTGAAGTGATTTCATTTCGCCGTAATAAAGAAAATTTAGCTAATCACTCACGTGTTACTGAAGTTGTCATTGATAATTACAGTAATCCAGATAAATACGACCAAGATAAATGGGTTGTTATGTATGGTAAGCACAATCGATTTGACCATAATTACTTAGCTGGTAAACGTAACGCTGGTGTAACTATGGCTGTTAGATTAAATACTGAAGATAGCCAAGAGAATCATCATAAAATAGATCATAACTACTTTGGCCCTCGTCCTGTTTTAGGTTCTAACGGTGGTGAAACATTACGAATTGGTACTAGCCATTACTCATTAACAAACTCATTTACTACTATTGAAAATAACTACTTTGACCGTTGTGATGGTGAAGTTGAGATTATTTCTAATAAGTCAGGTAAAAATAAAATCCTTAATAACGTATTTTACGAATCAAGAGGCACATTAACCTTACGCCATGGGAATGGTAATTTAGTTGAAGGTAATGTGTTTTTTGGTAATGGTAAAGATCACACTGGCGGTATACGTGTTATTAATGCTGATCAAATAATTCGTAATAACTACATGGAAGGGTTAACAGGCTATCGATTTGGTAGTGGTTTAACGGTAATGAATGGCGTACCTAATTCGTCAATCAATCGTTATCACCAAGTTAACAACGCATTAATTACTAACAATAGTTTAATTAATATTGATCATATTCAGCTGGCAGCTGGAAGTGACGCTGAGCGTTCAGCGGCTCCAGTTAACAGTAAGTTCCAGAACAATTTAATAGTGCATGATAAAAACATAGATGGCTTAGCACTATTTGATGATGTGAGCGGTATTAAGTTTAGTGGCAATAAAACACATCAAGTTAAAAATCCAACAATAAGTAATGGCTTTGAAAGTTCAAATATTAAGCTAAAACGTGCAGCCAATGGCTTGTTGTATCCTATTGACCCTGCGTTCGCAAAAGTGGGTGTTGATAAATCTATATCTCCAATTACAAAAGCGGAAGTTGGTCCTAGCTGGTATGCAAAAAAAGAACCTCTAGTTCAATTTGACTCTGGTAAAACGATCACAGTTTCTCCTGGTGAAGATGCCTTAATTAATGCAGTTAAAGGTGCTAATGACGGCGATATAATTTATTTAACACCTGGACAATATACTGTTACTAAAACCTTGTTCCTGGACAAAGTTCTTACTTTTAAGGGTGATAAAAACAAAGTCGATATTGTCTTTCAACGTAAGACTTTATTTACCATTGAAGATAAAGGTAGTTTAAAAATATCGGGTCTAAACATAAGTGGTAAAGAAGCGCCAGATCAAGCGGGTAATGTATTGATCAGCAATACTAAACTACCCACTATTTATAATTTTAGATTAGAAATTCTAGACTCAAAAATTAGTGACCTTGATGTTAATCATTCATTCCATGTATTTGACTCGGGTTATCGTGCATTTGCTGATGCAATTGTGATAAAAAATTCACAATTCACTAACATCACAGGCGACATTTTACGTTTAAACAAAGAACTTGATGACTTAGGTATTTATAACGCTGAATATGTCACCTTAGACAACAATGTATTTAACAAGGTAGAAGGTACGATAGCTAATCTATACCGTGGTGGTACTGATGAAAGTACATTTGGACCACATTTTATTATGACCAATAACAAACTTAAACAAGTTGGTAACGGTAAACGTAATAAGTCAAAAGCGGTAATGACAATTCATGGTGCGCAAGTAACCGATATTGAAAATAATGTATTTGATATGACACCAGCGATTGTAATTAATCATACGGTAGGTGAGCCTCAAACTGTTATTCGTAATAATAAGTTCGGTCAAGCTACTGATATTAAAGTTTCAGAGTTAAATGCAGATGGCCCTCATACGGCAATATTAGAAAATAATTCGTTCAAAAAAACGACAAGTAAATAGGACGTATTATGAATTATTTAACTCGTATTACCTCGTCACCAAAACAGGTTCTAGCATTTGTTGTATTTTTAACTTTGTTGATTGCAGCATTCTCTATTCAAGCTAAAGATGCTAATCCGCGATTAGTTTCGACTCAAGCAGATATAGCTAAAATGCGTTTGGCTATTAAAACTCCGGGGTCATTTAAAACTAAATTTGAACAGCAAAAACGCAGTGTAGATAAGCAAATGGAACAGGCGATTACGGTCCCTGTTCCCGCTGATGGTGGTGGTGGTTACACTCACGAACGTCATAAGAAAAACTACAAGCTAATGTATGAAGCTGGAATGTTATTCCAATTAACTCAAGATAAAAAATACGCTGAGTTAGTACGAGATATGTTACTGCAATATGCAGACTTATATCCAACTTTAGATGTTCATCCAAAACGTAAAGCGGGTGCGAACAACCCAGGTAAGCTTTTTTGGCAAAGCCTAAATGAAGCGGTTTGGTTGGTTTACAGCATTCAAGCTTATGACTTTGTTTTACCAGCGTTAAAAGAAAAAGAGATAACTAAAATTGAGCAAGGTATATTCCGCCCAATCGTTAAGTTTTTATCTGTGGATTCTCCTGCAACGTTTAATAAGGTTCATAATCACGGCACTTGGTTAACTTCTGGTGTTGGTATGGCAGGATATGTATTAAATGAGCCAGAATGGGTTGAACAAGCACTTTACGACTTAGATAAATCAGGTAAAGGCGGGTTTTTAAAACAGTTAGACGAACTGTTCTCTCCTCAAGGTTATTACAATGAAGGTCCATATTATCAACGTTATGCTTTATTGCCTTTTATTACATTCGCTAAAGCGATAGAAAGTAATGAACCTGAGCGTAAAATCTTTGAATACCGCGATGGTATTGTATTAAAAGCGATTACTACAACAATTCAGTTAAGTTATAACGGCCTGTTCTTCCCAATCAATGATGCAATCAAAAGTAAAGGTATCGACACTATTGAGTTAGTTAACGGCGTTACTATCGCTTACGGATTAACCGGTGATACGGGCTTATTAGAGATAGCTCAAATTCAAGATCAAATCATATTAACAGGTGACGGTCTTAAAGTTGCCCAAGCACTTGACGCTGGCAAAGCAACACCTTATGAATTTGAATCTGTTGCTTTTGGTGATGGAGCAGACGGTACGCAAGGTGCGTTAGTTATTATGCGTCAGTCAAGTTCTAATAAAGCGACTGAAACAGATACTCAAGCTGTATTGTTTAAACCTGCGGCACAAGGTTTAGGACATGGTCATTTTGACAAATTAACTTGGCAGTTCTATGACAAAGGAGCAGAGATTGTTTCTGATTATGGCGCAGCCCGTTTCTTAAATGTTGAGGCTAAATATGGCGGTCGTTATTTACCAGAGAATGACACTTATGCTAAACAAACTGTATCTCACAACACTGTTGTGGTTGATGAAAGTTCTCATTTCAATGCAAATGTAAAAAAAGGTAATGCAAATCACCCAAAACATTTGTTTTTTGTAAATGACAAAAACGTTAAGTTAAGCTCAGCCACAATATATTCTGCTTATGAAGGTGTTGAGTTAACTAGAACCTTAGCGTTAATTAACTTGCCAGAGCAAGATCAAACACTAGTAATTGATGTATTTGATGTGAACTCTAAAAAAGCACATCAGTTTGATTTACCCGTTCATTATCAAGGTCAATTTATTGATAGCAACTTTGCTTTAAATGCTAATGACAAGACTATGTCTGCATTGGGTGATAAAAATGGTTACCAACATTTATGGTTGAAAGCACAAGCAACTCCTAAAGCTGGTTTAGCTCGAGTTACTTGGTTGCATGATAATGGCCGCTTCTATACTCAAAGTTCAATAGAGACAGGCAACAGTCAAATATTGTTTACTCAAATTGGTGCTAATGATCCTAACTTTAATTTACGGAATGAAAATGCATTTATTCATCGTGTTAAAGATACCAAAAAGCATAGCTTTGTAAGCATACTAGAGCCTCATGGTGAATATAATCCTTCAAAAGAATTTACTATATCAGCAACCAGTAAAGTAAGCGGTTTAGCTCATGTAGATGATGATAACGTAACTGCGGTATTGATCAGTTTCCTTGATGGTAAACAGTGGGTATTAGCCTACAACAAACAATCTGTGACAAAGGCTAAGAGATCAGAATTTAGCTTGAAAGGCAAAAAGTATACATTTAGTGGTCAGTATCTATTACAAAAAATTACTAAATAGTAAGATTTGAACTAAATTGTTATAAGAAAGATATACTTATACATTAATGTAGGTTGAGAAGATGTTTTGCAAAACTGAAACACTTCTCAAAACAAAACAATTATAAAAATAATCACAAATATCAAAATAACTAAAATAAAAAATATGGGTCAATGGGGAACACAATGAAAATAAAAAATTTAAGATGGTGGGTTATTGCCTTAATCGCACTAGCTACCGTTATTAACTATATAGACCGTTCTGCGCTTAGCGTATTGTGGCCAGATATAGTGGAAGATCTGTTTCCTGACGAATCAGCTTTAGAACGTAAACAAATATATGCCAACATCTCTATTGTTTTCATATTGTCTTATGCCTTTGGTCAAGCAATATTCGGCAAGATTTTTGACTGGGTAGGTACACGTTTAGGCTTTGTTTTGTCTATTGGTGTTTGGTCGCTAGCAACCGCTGCTCATGCACTTGCGCAGGGCGTACTTAGTTTTAGTATTTTCCGTGCAGTCTTAGGTGTGGCAGAAGCTGGTAATTGGCCTGGCGCAGCTAAAAGTAACGCAGATTGGTTTCCAACTAAAGAGCGTGCCTTAGCCCAAGGTATCTTTAATTCAGGTGCGGCTATTGGCGGTATTGTTGCAATCCCTTTGATTGCTTATTTAACTGTATTTTTTAACTGGCAAATGGTTTTTGTTGTTATCGGTCTAGTCGGCTTGTTATGGCTAATCCCTTGGATTATTTTGGTTAAAGCGCCACCTAAGTCTCATCCTTGGATAACGGATGAAGAACGCGAATATATTTTAACGGGTCAAAGAAATACTGAAGCAAACATAGATTCTGATGAAGAAGAATATAACCCTACAACGGGTGAGTTACTTTCTCATAAGCAAAGCTGGGGTGTCATTATCGCCTCTGCCGCTATCGACCCTATTTGGTGGTTATTTGTATTTTGGATCCCAATTTACCTTAACGAAGTTTACGGTATGGATGTAAAAGCGATTGGTATTTACGGTTGGGTTCCATACGTAGGCGCTATGTTCGGAGCTTGGTTTGGTGGGCTTTTAGCACAAAATAGAATTAAATCTGGTTGGAATACAGATAAAACTCGTAAGTTAACGATTACATTAGGTTGCTTGATAATGTTACCAGCACTATTAGCTATGGCTAATCCTGGTGGACCAACGGCTGCGGTTATCATCATGGCTGTTATCTTATTTGGTTTCCAAACGGCTATTGGTAACGTTCAAACCCTACCAAGTGATCTATTTGGTAAGAAAGCAGTAGGAACACTTTCTGGTTTTTCTGGAATGGCAGCTAAATTAGGTGCATTAGGCTTAACAGCTCTAGTTCCTATTTTAACAGCTGATGGTAATTACGCTCCTGCATTTATTATTGGTGCATCTTTAGCGGTTATAGCTATTGCAGCTATTTGGATCCTTATTCCAAAAATAGAACCATTAAAAGCTAAGTAACTCAGTAATTAAAATAAACGATTAGTTTAGGAAGTAAAGTTGTGAAAAAAGTAGTCTTATTTGGCGAATGCATGATTGAGTTAAAACAAACAGGTAATAGCGATAGCGTACCTGTTCAAATGCAGCAAGGATTTGCCGGAGATGTGTTTAATGCAGCGGTTTATTTAACTCGATGTTTTAACGATATAGATATCCAGTTATTTACCGCATTAGGGCGCGATGACTATAGCAACAGCATGAAAGACTACTTAAAAGCTGAGAACGTAGGTACGGATTTAATATTAATCTCAGAAGATAAAATTCCGGGGTTATATTCAATCCAAACCGACAGCTCTGGTGAACGCAGTTTTACTTATTGGCGTAACGATGCAGCTGCACGTTACACAATGGAGTTGTTGACTGACGATATAATAGAAAAGTTAAAGCAAAGCGATATGTTTGTTTTTTCTGGTATTTCATTAGCCGTTATTAAACCAGAATTAAGAGAACGTTTTTGGCAGCTAATTGCACAATTAAAACAGGCTGGGGTCGAAATTGTATTCGACCCTAACTATCGCCCCCGTTTATGGGCTGATACCACAGAGACTAAAACTCAATACGAACTGGCATTACAAGAAAGTGACTATGTATTACCAGGTATAGAAGATTTTGAAGTGTTATACGGTTTAAGCACGTTTGAAGACGTAGCTGACTTTTGTAAACCTTATAATATTAAAGAGTTAGTGATTAAAGATGGGCCAAATGGCGTCTTAATCATCCAACAACAAAACAGTGAAAAAAATGATAACCAGCCAACTCAGCAGTTTATCAATATTGAACCTGTTAAAACTGTAATAGATACAACATCAGCAGGGGATTCATTTAATGGTGTCTACTTAGGCGCTAGATTAAGTGATTTAACGGTTGAACAAGCTGTTTCAAAAGCAGCCAAGACAGCTGGGTTTGTTATCCAACACCCTGGTGCCATTGTCGAAAAGTCTATATTCCATAAATTTACCAAGACGTTGTAAGGACATTTTTATCAATAAAAACCTAATAACGTTAAGCGTATCAATAAAACAGAGCTAACCACTTAAGTTAGCCTTTAGCTTGGTCAATACGGCCAAGACTACACCCAAAATATTAACATTCGTTCTGGCGCATGCTGTTTAGTGCTAGGGGATTTTTACGTCTCAAATTTGAGGAGCAATTATGCCAACTTTAGCTTTTCCAAAAGAAACCTTAAATGGTGAAAAGCGCTGTGCATTGCTACCAAGCAATGTAAAAGCATACAAACTCTTAGGCGCAGCAGTCATTATAGAAGCTGGCCTTGGAAAGGGTATCCATATTACGGATGAAGAGTATAAACAGGCTGGAGCCGAAGTCGTTGATAAACGTGAGAAGTTGTTAAAACAAGCGGACGTTGTGTTATCTATTCATAAATTGCCTCTGTCAGAATTAAGCTTAATTGCAAATAAAGTGGTGATCAGTTTTTTAGACCCGTTCAATAACGCAGATTATGTTGCGCAACTTTGTCAGCAAAATATAACGAGCTTCAGTATGGAGATGATCCCTAGAAGTACTCGTTGTCAGAAAATGGATGCACTAAGTTCACAGGCTAGTTTGGCTGGTTATGTGATGGTGGTTAAAGGCATTAGTGAATTGCCTGCAGTATTACCTATGATGATGACAGCCGCAGGGACAATTAAACCGGCCAAAGTATTTGTTATCGGTGCTGGTGTTGCAGGATTACAAGCCATTGCAACGGCAAAACGTTTAGGCGCTGCGGTTACTGCATTTGATACTCGTGCGGTTGTGGCTGAGCAAGTTCATTCATTGGGTGCAAAATTCTTAGATATTGATTTAGGTGAAACTGGTCAAACGGCTCAAGGTTATGCGCAAGCATTAACAGCTGAACAAATGCAAATTCAACAACAAGAGCAAGCTAAATGTATTGCTGATTCCGACATAGTGATCACAACAGCACAATTATTTGGTCGTAAGCCGCCAGTATTAATTAACAAGGATACAGTGGCATTAATGAAGCCGGGTTCTGTGATTGTTGATATGGCAGCTGAAAATGGCGGCAACGTTGAAGGTTCTGTTGCTGGCGAAACTGTTGTGGTAAATGGTGTAACGGTTGTAGGTACAGGTAACTGGTCAAACGATGTGGCTAAAAATGCCACTCAAATGTATGGCAATAATGTATTTAACTTGGTGAGTGAGTTTTGGCAAGAACAAGAGTCAGAAAATGAAAGTGAAGCAAAACAATGTGAATTTGTTATTGACCTAGGCGACGATATTCAAGCCAACGCGGTGATCACTCATCAAGGTTTGATTTCAAATGAAATGATTAAAAATCACTTACAGAAGGAACAAGCATAATGACTGCAATTTATCTTTTATTTATCTTAATGTTATCTGTGTTTGTTGGCTTTGAGTTAATCCGAAAAGTACCTGCGACTTTGCATACTCCACTGATGTCTGGAGCGAATGCGATTTCTGGTATTACGGTAATTGGCGCTTTAGCTTTAGCGGGTGGCGAGTATGGGCAATGGTCTACTTGGTTAGGTGCAATTGCGGTGTTTTTAGCAACGGTTAATGTTGTCGGTGGTTACTTAGTAACGGACCGTATGTTAGCTATGTTCAAGAAAAAGTAGGGCGTGATGATGCTTGATTCTATTCTCGATACTTCATTATTAATAAACTTTGTTTATGTTATATCTGCTACGTTATTTATCTTTGGTTTAAAATTATTAAGTCACCCATCTACAGCGCGTAAAGGTAATTTATTATCTGCACTTGCTATGTTAATCGCGATTGTTGTTACTTTGTTGGATAAACAAATTATATCGTTTGAATTGATTTTAGTTAGCATATTGGCAGGATCTGCTGTCGGTGTGTATGCCGCTAAGAAAATTGAAATGACGTCAATGCCTGAGCTTGTCTCCTTGTTTAATGGTATTGGTGGCTTGGCGAGTTTAGCGGTTGCTTGGGCAACAATTGCAGGTGGCGTTAACTTATCGACGTTTGTATTGTTTGTTAGTTTCTTAGCCTTGCTAATTGGTGCGATAACATTTTCAGGCAGCGTGGTTGCTTGGGCTAAATTGAGTGAGCGGATGATAGGTCGCCCTGTTGTATTTAAAGGTCAAGCAGTGGTTAATGTTTTATTAATTGTAGCGATTGTTGTA
This sequence comes from uncultured Psychrosphaera sp., assembly GCF_947500655.1. Taxonomy (GTDB): domain Bacteria; phylum Pseudomonadota; class Gammaproteobacteria; order Enterobacterales; family Alteromonadaceae; genus Psychrosphaera. The sequence continues at coordinate 82,462 of NZ_CANMSK010000017.1, forward strand.
TCTGCTATTTTATTAATACAACAACCAGAAGTAACAACTTGGCATTATTTAGTCATTGGTTTAGCGCTATTAATGGGGGTGATGTTTGTGCTTCCAATTGGAGGTGCGGATATGCCAGTGGTTATTTCTTTATTAAATAGCTATTCAGGTTTAGCGGCTTGCGCGGCTGGTTTTGCGTTAGAAAATAACCTTCTTATTGTTGCAGGTTCGTTAGTTGGTGCCAGTGGCATTATCTTAACTAATATCATGTGTAAAGCCATGAACCGCTCTTTAGTTAGTGTGTTAACTTCAGGTTTTCAACCTGTTGTAACAAGCGAGATGGTGATTGAGGGCGAAGTAAAACCGTTATCTGCCGACGATGCATTTTATGTATTGGAAGCTGCTCAGTCGGTTTTAGTTATTCCTGGTTACGGTATGGCTGTAGCGCAAGCACAACATGCAATGAAAGAGCTACAAGGTTTATTAGAAGACAACGGTGCTGAAGTAGCTTATGCCATTCATCCTGTTGCTGGGCGTATGCCTGGTCATATGAATGTTTTGCTAGCAGAAGCTGATGTTTCCTATGAGCAGTTATTTGAAATGGACGAAATCAATTCACGTATTGAGGGTTTTGACGTTGCTATAGTTATAGGTGCTAACGATGTAGTTAACCCAGCAGCACGTGAAATGAAAGGTAGCCCAATTTACGGTATGCCAGTGATTAACGCCGATTTAGCTAAAAATGTATTTGTCCTAAAACGTGGAATGGCAGCTGGTTTTGCAGGGGTGGATAATCCTCTGTTCTTTAAACCAAACTGTCGCATGATTTTTGGTGACGCAAAAGAAACGTTAAACAATATTATTCGTCAGTTTTCAGATTAATATTGTTCAGTGTTAACAGTGACCTTGAAGGTGGAATTATCTTCAAGGTTTTATATTAAAATTTGTATTCATAAATTTACAATCCGTAACTCACAATAAATATAAAGGTAATTCAATGACTTCTTTTTCTAGTTTAATGGGTACACAGACTTTACTGCCAATTATTCAAGCTAACTCCGTAGAGCAAGGTGTAAATATCGCAAAGGCGATGGCAGCAGCAGGCTTAAAATTAGTAGAAGTAGTATTGCGCACTGATGCATCATTACAAGCTATAACGGCAATTAAACAGCAGGTTCCAGAGCTAATTGTTGGCGCGGGGACAGTAACCAACGAAATTATTCTACAACAGGCAATTGATGCAGGTTCCGACTTTATCGTCACGCCTGCGGTATCAGAAAAACTACTTGGTTTTTTAGTTGATTGCGGTGTTCCTGTGTTACCTGGTGTTTCAAATACCGGTGATATTTTGATGGCGAGAGAATTTGGTTTTACTGAGTTAAAACTTTTCCCAGCAGCTTTGTCTGGTGGCGTACCATTTTTATCTGCGGTAAACTCTGTTTTTCAAGACATAAAGTTTTGTCCAACTGGTGGTGTATCTCCTAAAAATAAAAACGATTACTTATCATTAACTAATGTAATAGCAGTTGGTGGTACGTGGGTATGCCTAAAAGAATGGGTAGAAAATGAAAACTGGCAAGCGATTACTGACGCATGTAAAGAAGCAATTAACTAAGGAAGCAAGTAATGTCTAAACTTACTGAAATGTTAAAGCCTGGGGTGATTTTAGCAGATGATGTCCAGCATATATATGATCACGCAAGAGCAAATCAATATGCATTACCAGCGGTAAATGTCATAGGTACTCATTCCATAAATGCAACATTGGAAGCGGCTGTAAAAGTTAACTCTCCAGTGATCATTCAATTATCAAATGGTGGAGCAGCATTTTTTGTAGGTAAAGGCATTGGTTTAGAAGGGCAAGGTGCTGCGGTTGCTGGTGCAATAGCTGCCGCTAAATATGTTCATGCTGTTGCTGGTTTATACGGTGTTCCCGTTATTTTAAATACTGACCACGCAGCTAAAAACCTACTTCCTTGGATAGATGGTTTACTCGATGCAGGTGAGCAGCATTATGCTGAAACTGGTAAGCCGTTATACAGTTCTCACATGATAGATTTATCGGAAGAGCCATTAGAAGAGAATATTGAAATTTGCGCAAAGTACTTAGCTCGCATGAGTAAAATAGGTATGACGTTGGAAATTGAACTAGGTTGTACTGGTGGTGAGGAAGACGGTGTCGATAACTCTCATATGGACAGTTCAGAGCTTTATACTCAACCAGAAGATGTAGCCTACGCATATGAGCAGCTTTCTAAGGTGAGTGATAAATTTATTATTGCGGCTTCGTTTGGTAATGTTCACGGAGTTTATAAGCCAGGTAACGTAGTGCTAACACCTGAAATTTTAAAGAACTCTCAAGCTTATGTTTCTGAAAAATTTGGTTTACCAACTAATAGTCTTAATTTTGTGTTTCATGGTGGTTCAGGCTCTGAGCCTGAAAAAATTGCTGAGTCGCTAACTTATGGCGTCATAAAAATGAATATAGATACTGATACCCAGTGGGCCAGTTGGGAAGGTGTTTTGAATTATTACAATGATAAACAAGGTTATTTACAAGGCCAAATTGGTAATCCAGATGGCGATGACAAACCTAATAAGAAATACTATGATCCACGTGTTTGGTTACGTCATGCAGAAACATCAATGACAACTCGACTTGAACAGTGCTTTGCAGAATTAAATTGTATAAATAGATATAGCTAAGGGTTTCTGATGAAAAGATTAGTACCAGTATTAAAAAAAGATAATGTGGACTTGGAGCTGATCATGTTGATCAGAACCATCTTAGCTGCATCTAAAGAGATTGCATTTCGTGTAAGCCAAGGCGACTTAGCTGGTGTTTTAGGCTCTACTTTGGATGAAAATATTCAAGGTGAAGTACAAAAAAAACTAGATGTGATATCTAATCAGTTATTGAAAGATATGTTGCTAGATGACGACTCTGTTCGTGCAATCGCTTCTGAAGAAGAAGACTTTGTAGTTGCAGGTCATAAAGGCGCTCCTTATATTGTTGCCTTTGATCCACTGGATGGTTCATCTAATGTCGATATTAATGGGCAAATTGGTACTATTTTCACTATTTATGCAGCCAGAGACGATGTTGCCGACGACAGTGAATTGCAATTTGCTCAGCAAGGTAAAGATCAGCTTTGTGCTGGTTATGTGCTTTATGGCGCTTCAACCTTACTAGTGATGACAACTGGCGGACCTACACGTTGTTTCACTCTGGATTTAACCCACGGTGGCTATTTGTTAACGGATAGTGAGTGTGAAATACCAGTAGAGACAAAAGAGTTTGCTGTTAACATAGCTAATTATCGTTATTGGTCTGAACATACTAAAGCGTATTTTAATGATGTGTTATATGCGTCTGAAGACTATGCAGGTTCATCCATGCGTTGGAATGCAGCTATGGTTGGTGATATGCATCGTATTATCAGCCGTGGTGGTTTATTTTTATACCCTGAAGATAGCCGACCTGGCAACCAAAATGGCAAAATCAGATTACTATACGAAGCGAATCCGTTAGCTATGCTGGCAGAAAACGCTGGTGGTAAAGCGACAGCCGCAGGTAAGCGTATTTTGGATATACAACCAAGTTCATTACATCAACGTGTACCTGTTGCCTTAGGGTCGGTTAAACAAGTTGATGAGTTTAATAAAGTGACGGTTAAATAAGTCTATTTATAACTTATCGTATGTTTATAAAAACCTAGTTTTATACCAATTCATTAATTCAATTGGTATTACTAGGTTTTTTGCTTTTTAAGATAAAAATTAGGGCTAATGAGGCAAAGTGTATCAATCCGATTATTATATTGTGGGATCAGATAAGTTAACGCCTTTGATCATATACAGATCATCGTACTTTAAACCACCATTACCATAGGGGGCCTTTTTAGAGCCTGTATTACAGTTCATTAAAAATGCGATTAATGGTAACTCTCTAGCCATTCTAAAAGTAGCATTAGAAAATACTTTAGTTTGTATTGGAAATTCATCCCCACCTTTAAAATACACATCATAAACTTGTCCACCTTGGCTTTTGTTAGCGTTATTTACTACATACCAAATTTGATACCAAGAACCTGGAATAAGTGGATTAGCGTCTTTTTGTAAAGCGTGATTTTGAATATTTGCATAATCACCTACTACTTTTACCATTAAAGCTCCGGTATTCACTTTTCCGTTTGATTCTTTTTTATCGGTCACTCTTAGAGTGGGTTCAAAAGCATTGTAATCATTTTTTTCAATATCTTCTGCTGACATATTACTTATGCCAAAGGCATGATTGTTGGGAAAAGATTCAACATTAATACGAGTATAAAAGGTATATGTTTCACCAACATTTACAGGGACTGGTAATGATTTATATGTTAGTGCTTTTCTATTACCAATAATCCCATCTGCAGCTGGCTTTTTTATTAGGTAGTAGTTGTCTTTATCAGGTTCAAAACTACGCTTAGTTATTTGAGGATTGGGTATTTTAGGTGACGTGTCATTTTTGGTATCTGCCTTGACCCATGATGATAGGCTAGATTGCGATTCAAAGTTGTCAATTAAAATCCAATTGTTAGCGAACGCGTTTGGAATAGGGTAAATAAATGCCAATAATAAAGTAACTAGATTTATTTTATCTGTGTAGCTTAATTTTTTGTTCATTGTTTATCTCTAATAAAAAATTTACAGCTTTTGTTAAGGAAGAGTTAAGCACAACAATGTAATAAAGGAGTTTAAACTTAAACCTAGAAAATTATACAAGTTAACTTAATCCATAAATAACTAATTTGTAGTAGCTAATCAATCAGATTTGCTAAAGGTAGCAAAAAACAAATCAAATTTGATAGTTAATAATTACATTTACTTTCATTTTGGTAAGTTTTTTACAATAAATTAAGCTTAATAACCGTTAATCATATTGACTAATCAGTTCCATTTTAATCATAACCTTAACTCTTAAAATGGTTGTTTGTCATACAATTTGGTAAATATTATTGTAATTAGGCGGTTTTGTTTTATATGTATTTTATAGTGTATGTTAAATGTTTTCGATGTAACTAATTGATTGTGTTTGATTTTATTGAGTTGTGCTGTTCGGTGAAAATTAAGTGGTAAAAACATTTATAACTTAAACCTATTTGTGGTTTGAATTAAGAAGTTAATTGTATTATAAATGGTTAACCAAATTTAAAAAAATAAAGAATAATATAATTGAATTTGGTTATTAACTTACTGCATTTTGGTAATACAAGGTAGTTTGTGAGTAAAATATGTATCCAGTTGTACTTTGGTTATGTCAAAGGTGGATACCTCGATAAGTAGAATCAATCAACAGGGTTATACAATATGAAACTTAATAAAATAATGTCTGCATTTAATATGCAGAGCACATTAAATCGCAATATATATGCATCTTCATTAGCTGCGCTATTATTAGCTACTCCAACTTATGCCGCAGAGCCTGAAGATGCAAACGTCGAAGTTATCGAGGTAAAAGGTATTCGTGGTTCATTAGCAAGTGCTCTAAATGAAAAGCGTTCATCTAATGGCTTGATTGAAGTTATTGAATCTGAAGATATCGGTAAACTTCCTGACCAAAACCTAGCTGAAGTATTAGAAAACTTAACAGGTGTCCAAATTACGCGTACTGCTGGTGTTGGTACTGGCGTACAAATCCGTGGTAGTAATAGTAATATTGTGCAAATTAACGGCATGCAAACTGTAGGTACAGGTTCTGGCCGTACTGGTATGAAGTTTGAAGATTTATCTGCTGGTATTATTGCTGGTGTAGAAGTTATTAAAGCTCCTCAAGCAAAACACACAGAAGGTTCTGTTGGTGGTACAGTTAATCTTAAAACTATCCGCCCTCTTGCATTAAGTGAAACCTTGGGAACAATAAGAGTTCAAGGTGAAGATAGTAGCTTAACTGAAGATGGTATTATGCCAAGGATGTCAGGTGCTTATGGTGATAAGTGGGAATTAGATAATGGCGGAAAATTTGGTGTTGTTGTAAGTGGTAGTTATTCATTACAAGAAGCAACGTCATTTCGTCCTCGTGTTGACCGTGATGCATTAGTGGAAAATAAAGATGCGGATGTTATACGTTATGACGATGATGGATTGCCAGTTCTCGAAGATCAAGCTACTCAAAGATCTGCGGCACAAGAGTTTGATTATTTAGGAATTCAGTTCTTAAACCAAGAGTTAGAAAACTTTGAATATGAGACTACTAACTTCGCAGGTACGTTAGAATTTTCACCTAATGCAGATATGAAGTTTTTTGTTGACACTATCTTAACTAAACAAGAAGTTCGTCAAGAAAGTACGCGTGTTCAAGTTTCAGGTGTATCAGATTTGCTAAATACTGATGTACCAACTGAATTTGAAACTATCGACTATGGATCACTAGGTGGTCAAGATCTTGGTGAAATTCAAGCTGCAGTAAAAGGTACTTTAGGCATTAATGGTGAAGATCCAAACTTACGTTTTAACAGTGATAATGCAGCTCGTAAAACTGATACTATATTAATTCGCTTAGGTGGTGAGTGGCAAGTTAATGATGATTTATTTGTTAGTGCTGAATTTTCAACCGCCTCTTCTAAGACGACAACACCTAAGTTAGATTCACAGCTAAACTTCATAAATCCTAATGTAAATACTCCTGTTACTGATTTAGACATAAATGGTAATTACACAAGTGATTCGAAAAACGATAATGCAGTTCCTACTATATATGACTTAACTGGTGGAGCATTAAGTTTTGGTATAGATTTTGATTCTCCTTATGCGCCAACTGTGGCTCAACTTTTAGATCCAAGTAATGTAGTACTTGACCAAGTTGATTATAGCCTTGGTGAAGTAGAAAACGAAGATACGGCTTTCCGTGTAGATACTAACTATTACTTAGATTCGGTTATTACTTCAATTGATGTTGGTTTCCGCTATAACAAGGTAAGCCATGATTCAGTGTCGACTTCTGACCGTATTGGTGGCTTTAGCTCAATGATAGATAGCCCAGGAGGCGATTTATTCTCGGATATCTTAGTTGCAGGGCCTAGTAACTTCGGTGATGCTGATGGACGTGAATTAGCTATTCGCAACTTTGTTATAATCAATCCAGATTTAGCTTATGAAAACCCACAAGCGGTTATAGATACATTACATACGGCCATGGATGAACATCGTGCAGATATGGAAGCATTGGGGATCACCTTTAGTGATGACCCTGACTACTTACAAACAGAGCCATCAGAATCAGATGCATTTTATGTAGAAGAAACAACGACAGCTCTTTATGCTCAAGCTAACTTTGAGTGGGAAATGATCCGTGGTAATGCTGGTGTACGTTATATTTCATCTGAAGTATCTTCAAAAGGTGCAACTGAACTTAACGGTGAATTCACAACACAAACGTATGAAGGTGATTATAGTTATGTTTTACCTCGTATAAACGTGGTAGCTGATGTAATGGATGATGTAGTTGTTCGATTTGCATGGGGACAAGATATTAAACGTCCTTCATTCGGTAGTCTTAATACGAATGCAAGCTTTAGTCCTACTGAAAATGCTTCTGTAACTATTGGGAATCCTAATTTAGAGCCTGAAGAAGTCACTACTTTAGACTTGTCTGCAGAGTGGTATTTTGCTGAAGCTGCGGTTGTAAGTATTGGTTACTTTAATAAAGACATTACTAACTTACAGGTTTCTGGTTTAGATACGGCTGCTTTATTGGCTAATAATGGTCGTGAAACTGACCCATCATGTCCGGGTGGTGGTGTATTTAACCCTATCGCAGAGCCTAATATCTTCAATGCTGGTGGCGATGTAGGTATGTGTGTTGATAGAGAAACTTCGGTAAACGATAGTGCAACTATTACTCAGTCTGGTTTTGAAATGGCATTTCAATATGATCTTTCAGCATTTGAGGATGACTTAGGTTGGGCATCAGGCTTTGGTATTCAAGCTAACTATACTATCCAAAAGTATGATGGCGGCTCTGTTGAAAATGAATCAGCTTCTCGCGGTACTGATATATTTAATGCTATAAACGGTATTTATGATAGCGCTGATTTTGTAGAAGTAACTGAAGTTCAAGGTCTTCTAGATTTCTCAGAGAATGCTTACAACTTGACGGCATACTATGAAAAACATGGTTTGTCTGCTCGTTTACGCTACACATGGCGTGAAGCGTTCCGTACAGATGATACTGCTGCAGGTGCTTCTCGTAACTCTACTTTAGGTTTTCCTGTTGTTACACACGACAGAGGTCAGTTAAATGCAAGTGTTAGTTATGATGTAAATGAGCAACTAAACCTAGGTATAGAAGCAATTAACTTAACTAAATCTGAAATTACACAATCTTGTGTGAATGAAGGTGCACAGTTCTGCTTCCAAGGGCTAGCTGACCGAAGAATAACATTTGGTGCTAGCTATAAGTTTTAATGTAGAAATAAAGAGTGTTTAATTAAACATTGACCTCTTAATATCTTAATTAATAAAAGCCTACTTCGTTTGAAGTAGGCTTTTTTATTCCTTCCTATCTTGAAATATTTTTAGTAATTAATTGTCGGTACCGTGTTAATAATCTAATTTATACAAAAAAATACTTATTATACTTTAATGGACTGCTCGTTCATTATTGGTTGTTGACCGCAAGTGCGTTTGTACATAGTAATAAGCTAGGTAAAATAAGAAAATTCATCGAGTTAAGGCATTAAATTTCTCATTTGAGGATATTTATGTCCTTATATAAGGATAATTAAATATTAGTTTAACGTGTTAGGTTTTTAATTTGATTAACTCTTTGAAATTTAAGTATAAAAATGGTCGGTATGAATCTTGATTGTTTTGCCGTCTTATTGTTGTTTAAACCCTAAAATTTTTGGATCTAGATAAATGTTGTTTCAAAAAAAATCATATCTAAGTTTTATATTAGCTAGTAGTTTTATTGTTACAGGTTGTACAACAAACTCGGCCATAGAAACTGAATTGGACTCAATTCCAACACCAAAAAATTGGTCAAAAGAAAATGTATTAACAGAAAAAGTTAATACGCATAACAATACATTATGGTTAAAGAAACTTATAACTCCTGAGTTGCAACGTTATATAGAGATTGCGTTAGAAAATAACAGAAGTTTAAAGCAAGACCTATTTGATGTTGAAATTGCGGAGCAAAGTGTCATTGTTAGCGGTGCTACATTATGGCCTTCACTAGATCTTAATTTATCAACATCTAAACGCGATTATAGCGGTATAACAACAAGTAACGATTTGTCTTTGTCATTACAATATGAATTTGATATTTGGGGGAAGCTAGGTGCAGCTGAACGTCAAGTTAATTTAAGTTATGCAGCGTTATTAGCTCAATACGAACAACAAAAAAGAGAACTGATCTCTGATGTCATATTAGGTTGGTATCAAGTTATAGAGCAGGAACAGCAGTTATCTTTAGCTCAAAAAAGCTTAAAAAGTATTGAGCAAAACTTATCAATCATAGAAGCGGGTTATAACAGTGGGCTAAATACTTCGTTAGATGTATACCTAGCACGTAATGATGTTGCAAGTGAACGTTCAAAGGTTGCAACAGAGAAAACAACATTACAGTCAAACATTCGTGCGCTAGAACTTTTATTAGGTAAATACCCAAGTGCGGCTTTGCAAGCGGGAACTGCAGATATACCTGAATTAAGCCAAGCTGTTGCTGTTGGTGTTCCATCTGAGGTAGTAGCTAATAACCCAGAACTACAATATATGTGGAATTTATTATTAGCTGAAGATGCAGGATTAGCGTATGCCCACAAACAACGTTTTCCAAGTTTGAGTTTAACTGCAAGTACAGGAACCTCTAGTACTGAGTTATCTGATTTACTATCGTCAGATGTTGGTTGGTCATTGCTTGGTAATTTAACAGCACCAATTTTTAATGCTGGGCGATTAGCTGCAAATGAAGAAAGTGCTCGACTGGAAACCAAACAAGCAGAACAAGCTTATTTGGAAACCTTGTTTAGTACATTTTCAACCATAGAAAATAGTTTAACAGAAGCTGAAAATTTACAGCTGAGCTATCAGGCCAATATAGATGCGGCTGATAATGCAACACTGGCAGAAGAAGTTTCGTTTGAACAATATTTAAAAGGACTTGTTAGTTACACCACAGTGCTGGATGCACAAAGTCGTGCATATACGGCTCAGAGTTCTGTAATACAACTTAAATATGAAATGCTTAATACTCGCTTACAATTATTTACTGCCCTTGGTGGTAATTTCAGCTCAATTTTATCTAAGGACGTGAAGTAATTATGTCTCAATCAACTTCGAAATTTAAAAAATATATAATTCCAGCAGCTATTTTAGGTGGTGCGATTATCTTAGCGATATTTATTTTCTCCAACCCACCACAGGCTAATCGTCAAAAGCCTTCAAGAGCACCACAAATGACAGTAGAGGTACAAAATTTAGTTCCTCAGTTATATCAAATAAAGTTAAGTAGTTTTGGCACAATCAGGCCTAGAACAGAAAGTGTTTTAGTTGCTCAAGCATCAGGACAAATTAATTATATAAGTGATGACTTTCGTGATGGTGGATTTTTTGAACAGGGTGATGTTTTACTAAGATTAGATGACCGTGATCATCAAGCGGATGTAAAAATTGCACAAGCAAGTTTATTGGAAGCAAAACAAGTATTAGCAGAAGAGCAAGCTCGTTCAGAGCAAGCGTTGACCGATTGGCAGCGTTTAGGTAAAAAAGGAAAACCAAACTCATTAGTGTTAAGAGTACCGCAATTAGAAGCTGCTAAAGCTCAGTTATTATCAGCCGAAGCTCAACTTGATAAAGCAAAGTTAACCTTAGAACGTACCAAAATTGTTGCGCCATATGCTGGTCGAGTTTTAAACAAGAATGTTGATGTAGGCCAAGTGATTTCAGCTAACAGTGAATTAGCAGATATTTATGCAGTTGATTATGTTGAAGTTCGTTTACCTCTTAAAAATCAAGATTTAGAGTTGATTGACTTACCTGAAGAATATCGCAACAAGAAACTAAATAAAGAACCTGGACTTGTTATGTTTGAGTCAGAAATGAGTAAGAAACATAAATGGCAAGGCAGTTTAGTAAGAACCGAAGGCGCTATTGATAGTGATTCACAGCAACTCTACGTTGTAGCACAAATTGAAGACCCTTATGCATTAACCAAAGCTAATGACTCAGCCATTAAAATTGGTCAATATGTGAGTGCTCAAATTTCAGGTAAATTACTGTCAGACGTTTTGGTTATTCCAAACAAATCAATATACCAAGGTAATTACGTTTATATAGTTGAAGAAGGTGTACTTAAGCGTCGTGAAGTAACCTTGTTATGGAAAAATGAAACTGACGCAATAATCCGAACTGGTTTAAAACAAAACGAACAATTAGTAACTACATCTTTAGGCCAAGTTAGTTCGGGTACTCGTGTTTCTATTGCAGGTGCGGAGCCGGAAAAAACTATGGGTAAAGGTCCAAAAGGAAATAAACCTCGTAGCTTAAGTGACTTACCGCAAGAGCGACAAGATAATATTAAAAAAATGGCTGAAGAAGAGGGTGTTTCTGCAGAAAAAATGTTTGAGCAAATGCAAGCCAAACGCAAACAACGTATGTCTAGTGGAGACTGATCATGATTGCTTGGTTTACTAAAAATCACGTTGCAGCAAACTTACTGCTGATCACCATTTTATTAGCTGGAATATTTTCATTATCTAACCGTATTCCGCTTGAAGTTTTTCCGTCATTTGAATCTGATGTGGTATCGGTTAACGTTAGTTTACGTGGTGCAACACCAGAAGATGTAGAACAGGGTGTTTCTATTCGTGTTGAAGAAGCGGTGCAAGACTTGGAGGGGATTAAAAAAATTACTAGTCGTTCCTCTGAGGGGAGTGCGTCAATCAATATAGAAGTAGAATCAGGCTATGAGCCACGTGATATGTTGGCTGATATTAAAAGCCGAGTTGATGCTATTAATACGTTTCCTGCCGATGCTGAAAATCCAGTTGTTGGGTTGAGTCAACGTATTAGAGAAGTATTAACCGTTACTATTGCTAGTGATTATAGTGAAGCTGAGATCCGTGAATACGCTGAGTTTATTCGTGATGATATGTTACGCATACCTGGTATAACTCAATTGGAATTAACTGGGGTTCGTAACTACGAGATAACGATATCGGTTGACCAAGATAAATTACGCCAATATAACTTAACATTAAGTGATATCTCACAGTCAGTAGGTAATAGCTCGTTAGATATCTCAGCGGGGAATTTACGCAGTTCAGGTGGTGACATTTTACTTCGTTCTAAAGGTCAGGCCTATCACAAAGATGAATTTGCCAAAATAGTCGTTAAAAACAATGCCGATGGCAGTATTATCCATTTAGACGATGTAGCCACAATTAATGATGGTTTTGAAGAATATCCAATTAGAACCCGCTATAATGGAAAACAAGCCGTATTTATTGATGTCTACCGTATTGGTCAGCAAAGTGCGATTGACGTAGCTGATAAGGTAAAAGACTACATTATTGAACAACAAAATAATTTACCTGAAGGTTATGAGTTAAGTTATTGGGATGATAATTCTCAAGTTGTTAAAAACCGTTTAGCCACATTAACTTCAAGCGCACTGCAAGGTGGAATTTTAGTTCTTCTGTTATTAACATTATTTTTACGACCAGCTATCGCATTTTGGGTATTTATTGGTATTCCAATTTCCTTTATGGGCGCATTTATCGTGATGCCATTTTTTGGTATTACATTAAATATAATGAGTTTATTCGGTTTTATATTAGTACTAGGGATTGTGGTGGATGACGCCATTGTCACCGGAGAAAATGTATATACCCATATGCGGTATAACAAGTCCAGTGAAGAAGCTGCAATTAAAGGAACACAAGAAGTGGCGACACCAGTAACATTTGGTGTATTAACGACAGTTGTTGCCTTTTTACCTTTAGCTTTTATTGAAGGCAACCGAGGTGCTTTATTTGCTCAATTACCGGTTGTGATCATTCCCGTACTATTATTTTCATTAATTGAGTCTAAATTTGTTTTACCAGCACATCTAAAATTCATTAAATATCGTGAAGAGTCTGAGCTTGGTCGATTTTCTAAGTTCCAAAGAAACTTTGCCGATGGGTTTGAACACGCGATCATTAAGTATTATCAACCAATATTAAATAAAGCATTACGCAACAAAGGCATAACTATCTCTATGTTTATTGGAGCCTTTATTTTAGTTGTTAGTTTAATAATGGCAGGTTGGACTAAGTTTGTCTTCTTCCCTCGCATTCCAAGTGAAACTATTAGCATGAGCTTAACCATGCCAACAGGGACGCCTTTTGAGGTTACAGACAAGTTTATTAGAAAAATATCTGACTCAGCTGAAGAATTACAAGAAAAGTATATAGATGAAGATGGCCAGTCAATTGTTCTCAATATTTTAGCGATAACCGGTGGACGTGGTGGAACAACACATCAAGGCCGTGTGCGTTTTGAAATTAGTCCTCCGGAGGAGCGTGAGTCAACAATTACTTCAAGGCAATTATTAGCTGAATGGCGTGGGTTAATTGGCACAATTCCGGGTTCTGAGTCACTAGCATTTAGAGCTGAAATTGGTCGTTCTTCAGATCCAATTGATGTGCAATTATCAGCAACGTCAATCAAAGTATTGCAAGACGTTGCAGATAAAGTGAAAGAGCGACTGACTACTTACCCAACGGTATTTGATATTGCCGATAGCATGTCCGATGGCAAACAAGAGTTACAGATTGAACTTACTAAGCAGGGAGAAGCGCTTGGCTTAACTCGAAATAGTATTTCACAACAAGTAAGAACAGCATATTACGGCTCTCAAGTTCAACGTATTCAACGTGGACGTGATGATGTACGAGTTATGGTGCGTTTACCTCTTGAAGAGCGTGCTGCAATTTCCAATTTGGAGCATATCTTAATTAGTACACCGTCAGGTGGTGAAGTTCCGTTGTCACATGTCGCACAGTTAATTCCAGGGCAAAGTCCGTCGACAATAAGTCGAATTGACAGATACCGAGTATTAAACGTAACGGCCGATTTAGATAAAACTCAAACTAATATGACGGCATTAAACGCTGACTTAAAAGAGTATCTAGATGAATTAGTAGCTAAATATCCAGGCGTAAGTCATTCACTTGAAGGTGAAGCTAAGGAACAAAGAGAATCCTTTGGCTCATTACAGTGGGGATTATTATTAGTATTTTTTGCAATCTATTGTTTATTAGCGATCCCATTTAAATCGTATTGGCAACCAATGGCGGTTATGAGCGTGATCCCATTTGGCATTTTGGGTGCTGTAGTTGGTCATTGGATCATGGGAATGGACTTAACTATCATGAGTATATTAGGCATGTTGGCACTCGTTGGTGTTCTTGTGAACGACTCATTAGTATTGGTTGATTACATTAATAAAAAACGTAGTGAAGGTATGGCGTTGTTAGAAGCCGTATCAACTGCAGGTGCTGCAAGGTTTAGACCTGTAATGCTTACTAGTTTAACTACTTTTATTGGTTTATTACCTTTATTATTTGAAGAATCAACACAAGCGCAGTTCTTGATCCCTATGGGCGTATCATTAGGATTTGGAATTCTATTTGCGACTTTTATTACTTTGATTCTAGTGCCGGTAAACTACATGTTGCTAGATAAAATAGTGTCATATAAACCAGCAAATTAATTTAAAAAGTAATGAATAATTCAAAAAGGTCACATTATGTGTAATGCCGATCAGTTAAGAAATATTTAACGATCCATTGACCGATCTTTTGAATAGTTCAAAATCCGATATCAAT
>NZ_CANMSK010000018.1 GCF_947500655.1 uncultured Psychrosphaera sp.
ATTGATATCGGATTTTGAACTATTCAAAAGATCGGTCAATGGATCGTTAAATATTTCTTAACTGATCGGCATTACAACTTATGTTGGCTTTTTTATGTTCTTTTTTTACTTCAGTCTCCGCCGCCTCCAGCAGACGAATAACCTTCACCATTACTTAACGATGAACCTATTTTGTTTCTAGCTAATGGACGATCTTGGCTACGATAGAATTGCCATATTCCAATTCCGGCAATGACAGGAATTAGCCAAACTATAAATAGTTGAGCTCCTTTTTGGAAAGGTTCCAAATCATCTCTTCTTAATAAGAAGATAGTCACAATTAAATTCATCAAAACAATACTTGTCACAACGGCATACCAAATTTTAAATTCCATAAAATGCCTTTATTTACTAATCAAATACAGGGTGAAAATTTAATTTATCTTAAAACCATTTATTTTTTTTAAACACCCAAACTTGCAGTGAAACTACCACGACGAGCATGAAGCTGAATAGTCCGAAAGCGTATGGATTGTCTGAGCCAGGTATTCCGCCAACATTTACCCCTAACAACCCGGTAAAAAAGCCAAGCGGTAAGAATATGGCAGCTACGATGGATAGCACGTACATGCGTCCATTCATTTGCTCTGCTAAACGATTACTTAATTCTTCTTGGCTTACGGTCGCGCGGTCTTTGATTGAGTCTAAATCTTCTATAAAACGGATTAAGTGATCAGTGGTTTCCCTCAATTGAATGCGTTCTTCTGTGTTAAAAAAGGTGACCTTTTCACTTAATAATTGCTGCATAGCTTCACGTTGTGGCGATAAGTAACGACGTAGGGAGATGATTTGACGACGACAGTCTGACAGTTCATTGCGTAAACCATAGTTGCTAGACATTAAAATAGCTTCTTCAATTTCAGATACTTTATCTTCAATTTCATCAATGGTTCCAGCCATTCTTATAATTAATCGTTCCGTTAAAATACTGACGAATTGAGCTGGCGTTGTTGGGCCTTCTCCTGCATCAAAGTCTGTGGCTATATCTCTGGTTGATAATAATGTGCGGTGACGTGTGCTGATCACTTTATCTTTAGACAACCATAAACGAATAGATACCATATCTTCTGGGTTGCTATTCGCCGCTAAGTTAACACCTCGTAACGAGATAAGAATTCCATCATGAAATACAGACGCTCTCGGTCGAGTTTCATCATGTAATAACGCATCTATAACAACTTGGTTTAAACCACTTTTTTCATTCAGCCAAGAGATAGTTTCCTCTGCTTCATAATCAAAGTGTAACCAATAAGGTTTGTCGGTATTTAATTCGTCTAGTTCGGTAACACGATTACTTGATGGTTCTTCATCAAAGTAATAACCATGTACAAATTTTTTAGGCTGCATCAGCTTTGCTCCTGAGAAATAGCAAGTGTCACAAGTAAACCTTATTAAAGTGGTTTACATATAATTATTAATTAGAAAACGTTAACCTAGGTTTGGCGTCTTTGCCGTTGTCGACTCTTGGTGCACACAATAACAATCTGGAGCTTTTTATCTTGTATTCATCAACCATTAAGTCTTTAAAGTTTTTCATTCGATTCAATGACAATTGATTCAATTTATCTAATTGTTTTACGGTTAACTTCTCGGTACTTTCAATACCAATATCAGATTTAGTAGACAAAGCACAGACGGTAATTTGAGTATCTTCTTTATCTATCATTAATGCTGAGAATTCGTTTAGAAACTCTGAAGCAGACTCAGGTAATTCGTCTTCGCCTGTAGTTAATATCAAATCTTGAAACCTAACCTTAAGAATAAACTCCCCTGCTTGCATGCCAATTTGAACAATACTGGCGTATGGCACAAAGGCATTCATCAAGTATTCTTTGGTGGCCGCCATAGTGGCACGTTGAACTAATAACGACATAAAACCACTTAGTCTAAAATCTGGCGAATTTAAATCACCGTCAATTGGTACGTCTAATTCAATATTACCGTCACTATCTTTTAACATAGATAGTGCGAGATTCACTGGGATAAAACTATCCACCATTATAGAACTGTCATAATCAAAAGATTCCGACAATTCAACACGTGACAGGTTAAGTTGTGCATTACCATTGATCTGTTCACCGTTAATAACAAAGCTACTTACCGTGTTCAAATGGCCACTTTCAATCGCCATAAACTGTTGTACGTACGCTGTGGTTGTGGATAAATCAAACTCGCTCACGGTAATATCAGCTTTAACGTATTTATCTTTTTTGAAGGGCTCGACATCCGCATTAATACTGAATTTTGAATATTGATCAAACGCTCCTGCTACGGTAACTTTGGTCGTTACACTTGGCTTTTCGCTATCAATAGGCTCTAGTGTAAAGGTCGAGACTTTAATGTTGTTACTATAACTTGGTGATACCGAGCGATCCGTTACCGCTAAAATCAGATCATCTGACAAGCTTATTTTGCCAACATAAAAACGAAATGGATTTTCTTGCTCGCTCGCTTTATCTTCTACACCTTTTTCCTGTTTTGTATCTGCTGGCTCCGCCTTTGTGTTTGCTTTAACTGCTTGTGACTCTCCAGTTACTGGTGAAATGTTTACTGTATTACTTGCCGCCTCTTGAGGAGTTTCAGTTGTGGTTGTAGACGAAGGAGAAAGTAATGCATTTAACTGAAGCACAGAGCCATTAGCTTGTTTATTAATAGCTGAGTTCACTTTATTAATATCTACACTGGTAACTAATACACCATTATTGGTTATCTCTATATCCGCTACGCTAATTTTTGCTATTTCTAATAAAGGTGAAAACCCAGGTTTTTCTGGCGCTTTAGTATTATCTGTTTTAGTTTTATCATTTTTCTCTTCATCGGTTTTCTTGTTGCTGCTTTTGTTTTCACTAAGCTCTATAATTTTGTCATTAACCACAACTATGCTGTCAAACTCAATTAAGTCGGTTTGAATAAGATTTTCACCATTTTCTATCACAGCACTGATATTTGGAATATTAAGTTTGGCTAGTTTCAATAGCTCAGTAACACTTTCCTTTGTATTGTCAGATTGTTTATTTTTCTCTGCAGATGTTTCTGGAGCTTGCTCAGCTCTTGTTTGTTCAACGACTAAATCTGTCTGTTCAATGCCGATGCTTGAACGCAAGCTCAGCCCTTGTTGTAAACTGGCAACCGTTTGCTCTGTTTGATTGAATAACGACAATAGTGAATGTGGTGTTGATAACTCTACAGCGCCGTCTTTAAATTGTAAGTCAGAAATGGCGACTTTACGGTTTTCTGTGCCCGTTTGCATTAAAGCAAAGTCGGTTAACTGTAATTGAACACCTTTTATTTGAGACGATATTTTGGACTGATCAAACACAACGTTTTGTTGTAATTGAAATGACAGTAAACCTTCAATGTTATTAAACTCCTTGGTAGTTTCAGTTGCAGTTTGGGTTAAAGCTGATTGAACTGTTTCAACAGGAGTATTAAGTGGCGCTAACAGTGCTGATTTAAACTGATGTAAGTCCAATTTAGTCAGGTTAACTCCGTACTCAAACTGACCAATGCCATCATTTAGTTGCAGCTTAGCATTTAGTTCTAATGGAGCTTGGTTAACAAGTAAGGTGAGCGTTGCAGCGGCTGATTGTTGCAATTGAGAAAGTATAACGTCAGAGATAACTAAATTGTTGAGTTTAATGCTCTGCTTATCTTCAGCTAAAGTGAATAACAGGGTAGCGTTTTTGATTAAAAGTTTTGGGAGCTCAAACTTAGCTGTACTTAACCAGCTTTTTTCTTCTTCAGCTTCAAACTTTGGCTCTTTTTTAGTTTCAGACTCTGGTTTAGATGAGTCAGCAACTTTTACTTCTGTCGGTTTAGTTGCTTTTGTCGGTGCCGTTGATTCCGTAGAAGATGTATCTTGCGACGTTATTAATTCAACTTGGGTAAGGATTTGCTCTAAATCTGCTTGCAAGCCATCTATTTCAAATTTTTCAATAACAATTCTATTCGCCAGTAGTTTAAACAAGCTAACTTCAATAGTTGCTGAGGGGATTGAGAGCAAGCTGTTATTTTCATTCGCCCGAGAGTCTAAAATTTCTAACTGACTAATATAAAGCTGAGAAATAAAAGGATTATAGCGAATGCTAGTTTCTTCACTTAACTGCAAGTTTTTACTTGTTAAAAAAGAAGATAAATAATGATCTATCACTACAGGAGACAAAGTCCAAACAGCCCCATTAACAATAAGGTAACTGGCCAGAACGACTTTAATAATACGAGAATATATTTTTGACATGATTCAACTTTTTTAAATTCAAATTTTAGCCTTGCTAAGAGTAAGACTATTTATGGTTAATCATAAAGTGATTATTTTGGGATTACCATGATATTAATTGTACCTTGCCACATAGCAATTAATTATCCACATTTTTCACCTACTTTCTGGTGTCTAATGAAATAAGTGCCTATAGTTAGCTAGCAATAATATTAAATAAAATTCATCACCAAATAACTTAGCTTTAAAGGATCTACTTCTAGTCTATGACTAATCAAATATCAGTAACTCAGCAAGAAGGACATATACAAGTGGCTTTTACAGCTATGGCTTCTCCTTGTTATTTATTAATTGAAGGTGACGATGTCACCCAACACCAAAAACTAATAAAACATACCATTAAAGAAGTAGAAAGGTTAGAGCAAAAATTATCACGTTATGTACTAGACAGCGTGTGCACTAAGATAAACCTGTCCAATGGCAATCCAGTAGAAATTGATACTGAAACCTACAATTTATTTAAATACGCTCAAGAATTATATGACGTATCCGATGGTTTATTTGATATTACCTCAGGTGCATTAAGTCAAGTATGGACCTTTGATGAAGACTTAGTGACACCAACGCAAGAAGCCATAGACAGAGTGTTACCTTATGTTGGTTGGACAAAAATGACAGTTACACCTGAAGCGATTACATTACCTACGGGCATGGAAATTGACTTTGGTGCTATGGGTAAAGAATATGCCGTTAGCTGCATAGCAAAAGTCGGTCGTGAACTTGCACCGAAACATTCTATATTGATCAACATAGGTGGCGATATGGAGATCAGCCAAAAAAGAAGTGATGGTTTAAAGTGGACCGTAGATATAGAAAGGCATGCTCAAGAGCCACTCAGAGTTAAATTTGATAGAGGCGCAATGGCAACAACTGGTGATTTACATCGCTTTGTTATGATAGATGGTGAGCGTTACAGCCACATCCTCAACCCTAAAACTGGTTGGCCAATAAAACAGAGTGTTTCCACTGTCACCGTTACTGCGCAAACCTGTATTCAAGCAGGCTCTATAGCAACATTAGCATTATTAAAAGGTGACGATACTGAAAGCTTTCTAGAGAAACAAACCGGCATCAAGTATGTTGTAAATCATTATTAATTAGCTGACATTTAAAGTAGCTTTTACACCAATTGAATTAATCGATTATAAATTAAAATAAAAAAACCGACATGATGTCGGTTTTTTATTAAGTGTATTTATTCAAGCTTAGTTTAACTGGTTAAGTCATCAAAAAACTTTTTAACACCGTCAAAGAAACCTTGTTCTTTTGGACGATTTTTTGATGTTTTACCCGACATAGTTTCTTCAAATTGATTTAATAAATCTTTTTGTTTGTCGTTTAAGTTAACTGGTGTTTCAATAATAACTTTACATAGCAAGTCACCAACTGGACCACCACGAACAGACTTAACACCTTTTCCGCGTAAACGGAAAGTTCTGCCTGATTGAGTTTCAGAAGGTATTTTTAGATTAGCTCTGCCACCTAAGGTTGGCACTTCAATCTCGCCACCTAATGCTGCAGTTGTAAAGCCGATAGGAACATCACAATATAAGTTAGTTCCGTCACGTTGGAAAATTTTGTGATCTTTAACGTGAACTTGAACAAATAAGTCGCCGGTACCAGCGCCATTTAATCCTGCTTCACCTTCACCTGCTAGTCTGATCCTGTCTCCAGTATCAACACCTGCTGGAATTTTAACTGATAAGGTTTTAGTCTTTTCAACACGCCCTTCGCCATAACATGATTTACAAGGGTCTGAAATAATCTGACCTTTACCTTTACATGTTGGACAAGTTTGTTGAACAGCAAAGAAGCCTTGACGCATTTGTACTTGGCCTTGACCGTGACAAGTTGTACAAGTTTTAGCTTTAGAGCCTTTATTGGCACCTGAACCATCACAAGGTTCACAAGTTACCCAGGTAGGAACTTTAATTTCAAGCTCTTTACCACGGACTGCATCTTCTAAGGTCATTTCTAAGCTGTAACGTAAATCAGAGCCACGTTGTTGTTGACGTTGACCACCACCTCCGCGACGACCTCCGCCACCAAAGATGTCACCAAATACATCGCCAAAAACATCGCTGTAATCAGCGCCGCCGCCAAATCCACCATGACCTCCGCCGTGACCGTGTTCAAACGCAGCGTGTCCGTGTTGATCGTATTTATGACGAGTATCTTCGTTAGATAATATTTCGTAAGCTTCTTTGACTTCTTTAAATTTAACTTCTAAGTCTTTATCACCCTTAGTACGGTCAGGGTGAAATTTCATCGCCAAGCGCTTATATGCTTTTTTGATCTCTCGTTCTGTGGCGCTTCTCTCAACACTCAGAACTTCGTAATAATCGCGTTTAGACATATTAAAATTCACTCTTTTTTTAAAACAAATAAAGGCGTACTAATGTACGCCCGTATAAAAATCTTTATTTTGAAGCCGCCTAAATTACTATTTTAAAAAGTAATTTAGACGTTCTAGTTGGCTCTAGGTCTAGAAGTAAGCGCGGAGTGTGGTTTACCACATGAGCACTTACGACAACGACATTGAGCCAAATAGGGCGATATCAATTATTTTTTATCGTCTTCATTTACTTCTTCAAACTCAGCATCAACTACATCATCGTCTTGTGCAGATTGAGCTTGTTCTCCACCCATATCTGGACCAGCTTCCTGCGCACCTGATTTAGCTTGTGCTATTTCAGCTAGCTTTTGTGAAGCTTCCATTAGAGCTTTAGATTTAGCTTCAATATCATCTGTTGAACCAGACTTAGATGCGTCTTTAAGCTCAGTGATAGCAGCTTCAATAACTTCTTTGTCTTCAACTGGTAAGTCATCACCAGCTTCTACGATTTGTTTTTCAGTAGCATGTGCTAGAGCGTCGGCTTGATTACGAGCTTGCGCTAGTACTTCAAACTTTTTGTCTTCTTCAGCATTTGCTTCTGCATCACGGATCATCGCTTCAACTTCTTCATCAGATAAACCTGAAGATGCTTGGATAGTGATTTTCTGTTCTTTACCTGTATCTTTGTCTTTTGCAGATACATGTAAGATACCGTCGGCATCAACATCGAATGTTACTTCGATTTGTGGCGTACCACGTTGTGCTGCACGTATACCTTCTAAGTTGAACTGACCAAGTGACTTATTGTTTGCCGCTTGTTTACGCTCGCCTTGTAGTACGTGAATTGTTACTGCTGCTTGGTTATCTTCTGCAGTTGAGAACGTTTGTGACTGTTTTGTAGGAATCGTAGTATTTTTCTCGATTACTGCAGTCATTACGCCACCCATAGTCTCGATACCTAGAGATAATGGACTAACGTCTAATAACAATACATCTTTAACGTCACCAGAAAGAACACCAGCTTGAATCGCTGCGCCAACCGCTACCGCTTCATCAGGGTTAACATCTTTACGAGGCTCTTTACCGAAGAATTCAGTAACAGCTTCTTGTACCTTAGGCATACGTGTTTGACCACCAACTAAGATGATGTCATTTATATCACTTACTGATAAATCTGCATCTTTAAGAGCCATTTTTAATGGTTCTAATGTTGCTTGGATCATATCTTCAACAAGAGACTCTAGTTTTGAACGAGTGATCTTGATGTTCATGTGTTTAGGACCAGAAGCATCCGCCGTTACATACGGTAAGTTAACTTCTGTTGTTTGCGCAGATGAAAGTTCGATTTTCGCTTTTTCTGCAGCTTCTTTAACACGTTGCATTGCAAGAGGATCATTTTTAAGATTAACGCCTTGCTCTTTATTAAATTCTTCAACTAAGTAGTTGATAACACGGTTATCGAAATCTTCACCACCTAAGTGAGTATCACCATTAGTTGCTAGAACTTCAAATGTTTGCTCGCCATCTACTTCATCA
Source organism: uncultured Psychrosphaera sp. (assembly GCF_947500655.1). Classification (GTDB taxonomy): domain Bacteria; phylum Pseudomonadota; class Gammaproteobacteria; order Enterobacterales; family Alteromonadaceae; genus Psychrosphaera. The sequence continues at coordinate 8,187 of NZ_CANMSK010000018.1, forward strand.
ATTTCGATGATAGAGATATCAAATGTACCACCACCAAGGTCGTAAACTGCAACAACATTGTCGCCACCTTTTTTACCAAGACCGTATGCTAATGCAGCGGCTGTTGGCTCGTTGATAATACGTTTTACGTCTAATCCAGCAATACGACCAGCATCTTTAGTTGCTTGACGTTGTGAATCGTTAAAATAAGCAGGCACCGTGATTACAGCAGCAGTAACTGCTTCACCAAGATAATCTTCAGCTGTTTTCTTCATTTTCTTAAGAACTTCAGCAGAGATTTGTGGCGGAGCCATTTTCTCGCCTTTCGCTTCAACCCATGCATCGCCATTGTCAGCTTTAACAATTTTAAAAGGCATGATGTCGATATCACGTTGAATTTCTTTATCTTCCCAACGACGACCAATTAAACGCTTGATTGCGAATAATGTATTTGTTGGATTTGTTACTGCTTGACGTTTAGCTGGTTGACCAACTAAAGTTTCACCGTCTTCTGTGTATGCGATGATAGATGGCGTTGTACGATCACCCTCTGCATTCTCAATTACACGAGGTTTGTCACCGTCTAAAACTGCAACACAAGAGTTAGTTGTACCTAAATCTATACCGATCATTCTACCCATGGGATGTTCTCCAAAATTCTGTTATTAGGGGGTTAAATTTGCTTGCTATCTAAGTGGGGTTAGCTAAATGGTTTTCAACTCAAAACATGAAGTTTTTTGCAAAAAACATTAAATTAGTGTGGTTATATCGATTTTTTTATGATTTTTACTAATTATATTGAAAATTTATGCTAAAAATTGGAGCTAAGCGCGTATAAAATGCTGTAATTATCATCATCCACAGTAAACACTTATCTTTAGTCTTTATAATCCAGGCAGATTAAAGGTGCTTATCTAACGTTAAAACAAGCTTTGCCAAATATCGAGTACCTTGTCACGGCTATCTTCTATTTCGTTAAGTTGAGATAGCTTTTCATCACCATTTAATGACGCTGTGTGGTAAAGGCGTCGATACAAAATATACGCATCCACCAGCTCTTTATTATCAGACTCTGAGATTAAATTAAGTTTTGCGGCTTGTTGTAAAATTCTTATATTATCTGGTAAGTCAGTAAGTTCAGGATATTGGTAACTTTTGGATAAGACTAAAAACTGGCTAATAAATTCGATATCAGCAATGCCACCTCTTGACTGTTTCAAGTCAAAAAAGCCTTCTTTTTCTTTATTTAGATTATCAAACATCTTAACCCGCATAGACGCGATATCTTTTTTAAGTAAATCCGCATCTCTTTGTTTAGTTAAAATATCATGACGAATTTGATTAAATCTTTGGCCTAAATGTTCATCTCCGAGAATAAAGCGAGAGCGTACTAACGCTTGATGCTCCCAAGTCCAAGCTTCGGTCTGTTGATATTCTGCAAAGGTTTCAATATTAATAGCTAATAAACCAGATGCACCGGATGGACGTAAACGCGTATCGACTTCATATAATTCCCCCGACAAGGTGCGAGTAGTAAAGATATGCATAACACGCTGCGACAGTTTTAAATAAAACTGCCTAGAATCAATTGGCTTTTTACCGTCTGTTGGCTGTGAGCTATTACAGTTATGAACAAACACTATATCTAAGTCTGAGCCGTAACCTAGTTCGTAACCACCTAACTTACCGTAACCAATAACACCAAAGTTTTTATGTTCAAATGAACTACCAACAGGATAACCATATTTAGCAATCATCTGCGCCCAAGCAATTTCAACCGCGAAATTTAAACACACACTGGCTAATTCAGTTAAGTGATCGCTTACTTGCATTAAGTTCATCACACCTTGAACGTCACAAGCGGCGATGGCCAATTGGGTGGATAATTTAAATTGGCGTAACACTTCCATTTGTAATTCTAAGTCGTCCGGTTCAACGCGTAATAAACTGCGTCTTAAATCTGAATGGTAACTTGTCAATTCTGCTGGGGAGTAAAGTAATTTGGGATCAATTAATAAGTCGAGTAGTAAGGGAAATTTTGTTAGCTCTTTTCCGATGAAGTGACAAGAAGTTACCAGTTTAACTAATTGCGTTCTAGCACCTTGGTTTTCATCTAACAATTCTAAATATGTGGTTCTGGATGCAATTTTTTTAACTAAGTTAAATACCGCTGTAGCTTGGTCTAACTTTATATTTTGTGACTCGCACTCGGCAAATAACAGAGGCATTAATAAGTCCAACTTATCTTGCCCACGACTGCCACTAACCGAGTTGGCTAGCTCTTTTTTCAGTTGCTGAATAAGTACAATATCCGCTTCATCTTCAGACTGTTCATCACTGTGCAGCCAAATATCACGCCACTTACTAATTAAGTGATCTTCTTGTTGGTTAGAGTCTTGCGGTGTTTCACCTATTACATTAATAAATACGTGATTTATTTTTTGACTATGTTGTTTAAACGCCTCTAAAAATGCAGACCAAGAGTCCAATTTAAATAGCGTGATTAATGCAAGTTGCTTTAATTCATCCTGTGGCAAGGTTTGAGTTTGCTCATCTGCAAAAGCTTGTAAATACTGTTCACATTGACGTAACCACAAATAACTGGTTTTAAGCTGCTCAGACTCTTCTACGGTAAAAACAGATAACGCGACTAGTTCAGGTAAGGTTTTTAATAGGCTTTGTTTTTGTAACTGTGCGTCTTTGCCACCACGTAACATTTGCAACGCTTGGACAATAAATTCAGCTTCCCTAATTCCGCCCTCACCTAATTTAATATTAAGCTTAAGGTTTCTGCGTTTTACTTCTTGTTGTATTTGCAGTTTCATCTTTCTAAGAGCATCAATCACGCTGTAATCAATATAACGACGATATACAAAGGGTTTCAACACTTGTAGTAATAATTGCTGCTGCGTCTGTTCTGTGTCGGTAATAGCAGAGCTTAAACCTAAAGGCCGTGCTTTTAATAATGCGTAACGTTCCCACTCGCGACCTTGATCTTGATAATAATCTTCAAGTGCATCAAAGCTACTAACTAACGGGCCGCTATCGCCAAATGGCCGTAAACGCATATCGACTCTAAAAACTCGACCATCTGCGGTAACCGAGTCGAGCAATTGAATTATTTTTTGCGCCATTTTTGTGAAGTAAATTTGGAAGTCTTCACTGCGACGTCCTGTACTGGTTTCACCTTTTTCGGCATAAGCAAAAATCAGATCGATATCGGAAGAGAAATTCAGTTCACCGCCACCTAATTTCCCCATACCTAGAGCAATTAAAGCTATTTCATTGCCTTGCGGATCAAGAGCTAATCCGGAACGAGCTGACATTTGTATCTTCACCCACTCTCTCACTAACAGATAAAATTGGTCTGCCAAATTAGATAGGTTTGTCATTGTGGATTCAATTGTTTGTAGCTTAAGAAAGTCTCTTGCGGCATACACTGACATAACAAAATGACGAAAGCTTCTTAGCTTATGTAGAAAACTTACTTCATCTAACTGTAAAGATGCTTGATCTATAAAAGCAATCTCAGTTAATAACTCGCTCTGGTTATTCAGTGTTAAAAAGTATTCAGCAACATTTTGATAACGTTGACAGGTTTGAAAGATAAACTCGCTAACCCCTAATAAGGTCAAGGTAACTTGAGTGCCTACTTCGGTGGCGTTAACGTCTGGCCATTTTTCTAATACGCTTTGTAGGCGTAATTCAGCTTGCGAGCTTAGTTCTTGTGGCAACATATAGATTTATTTCCATCATCTGAATCAATCGTTAAAATAGTCCCTGTTATGCTAAAGGCTACTTACTCTGCTTTTACCAATACGGTTTTAGTTTAGTTGTTGCAATAACCGAAGCATCCAAAGCCATTTGTAAGCTTTGTTGTTTTGACTGTAGCCATTTAATTGCTGACTTTTCATCATCATCGTCTTTAGTATTAGCTAATAATATTTGCTCTGACTTTTGTAATAAAATGGTTTCTTCAAAGCCAACCATCAGATTTAATAGATGACTGCGGAAGTTTTTACGTTCTTCACAAACAAACAGACTATCCACACAAACACCCGTTAATAACACTTTAGTTAATGGCAAAAATGTTGACTCTACGCCTGATATATTGGTTTGTTTAGGCAAGGCTAACAATGCCTCTTTTAATGTAATCCAATAATAATCCAACCAGGTTTCTGATACTTCAACCATAGGAATTGTTAGTTGATTTAAAGCATCCAAAGGCATTTCATTACGCCATTGCTTTTTATTTATCCATTGAATAAAGCTCAAAAACAAATGGTTATACTCAGTTGAGCTAAATTTACTGAGGGATTTTTCAATTTTATCATCTGGCATTTTGATAGAAGCCAATGTAGAGCGTAAATATTCACTTTTATCTATGTCTTTTCTATATGGGCTTTTTCGTCCAGTTAATTGCTCTAACTGATAAAATGCTTCAATCCAACTATGGTCGCCTCGACATTGCTTAAATTGCTCAATGTATTTTTGGCATTGGCTATTAGGTAAGTATTTAGAAAATAATTGCAGTATGTGAATAATTAATGAAAAACCATCGAGTACCCGACGTAACGACTTTAACGTTTTCTTCTGGGCAAACACAACTTCATGATGCTGAATAAAGTTTATTGCGTAACTAAGCAATTTAATAAAAGCGGGTTCTATTTGCTGATCATTAGAAAGTTGGCAAAGCTCTAAATTTTTACTTTCCAAGACAATATCTTGCGCTAGCATGTAGCCTCTAGCCGCTTTACTTAAATAGCCTAATTTGGCATTTATTTTTGTCGTTAAGTAAGTCGCAATTTCTATTAGGTCGGAGACATCACCACTAACAATTTCTAATTCAAACTCTGAAATTTCTTGTTGGCGAACTTCACCTTCTTGATTAACTTCAACATAACCTTTGTCTAACACACATTCAACAACTGCCCCATTGGCTGTTGTTATTAACCATATTTGTCTAGTAAAATTAGTTTCAAATACTTTGGTTAATCGAGACTGAACATCTTGCGCCACAAAACCTTGTGGCCAAATAGATGGAGAGAATAAAGTTAAATCAGCAAATACAGACTCGGTATTGGTATTATTTAGCGCTTCAGTGTATTCAGGACGCTGTTGCAATCCACCGATATCTTTACCCGCTAACTTGATAGTTTGTTCCATACGGCAACTGCCGTTGTCAGCTTCACTACGGCGGGTTCGTAAACCAAAATCCCACTGACGAAGTGTATTATCCTGAGTGTCGTAATAGGCATTTGACAATTTCAGCGTAGGTTTATGCTCAATCTGATACTGGCTATCTTCTAATGTCTTAGATAACAACGAACTATCAAGGCTTGATACTAAAAACTTTAATTCAATTTCCATTTATGTGACTTTTTCTTATGGTAGGAAAAGTTAAGTAATGTGCAGGTTACCTAACCATTAAACTAAACTCAATATTTTCCATTGCAGCTTATAAAGCTAATTTAATTAATAAAAACTAAAGTTGCTTCTACAGACTAAACAATAAGTACTTGAACTCCCTTGCGTAAAAACCTAACATCAAGGATAGATAAATTTTTAGAACTAAAAATAAGATACTTGCAATGGAAAATAAACGAATAAAGCTAACTATCGCCATGCTACTTTGTGGCTTAACTCTATCAAATTCTGCACTTGCAGAACCAGAAGTGGAGCCTACTGAGCCGGAAACTAAAGCAATAAATGCTGAAGAAAAAACAGACGCGGCATCAACTCCTGAAACTGTAGCAGTTCCTGCAGTAGTAGCGGAAACAGTTGAGAAAAAGAGCCCAATAGTTAAAGTCACTCCATATGAAATGTTTATAAGTGATGAATTATTTGTATACATTCACTCTGGTAGTAGTAGCCGTTATCGCATTATTGGTCGTGTTCCAGCGAGTGACAAAGTAACGGTTATCACAAAAAATGTGAATACCGGTTGGTTAGAAATAAAATTAAGTGATAACAAAACAGGTTGGATAGACTCAACTTTGTTAGTAGATACTGCAGGAGTAAAGGCTAAGCTAGCTACAGCTAACGCCACAATTAAAGACTTAAACGTTAAAATGTCTAAACTAGGTAAAGTATCTACCGATGATTTAGAAGTTTTAGAAACTGAGATAGCTCAATTAACAACAAGCAACTCAACGTTATCAGAAAAATTATTAGCCGCAACAACTGAAAATGAAACGTTACGAGCTTCAGTTGAGCAAATAGATGAAACAAAACGTATTTTAGCTAAGCTATATGATGTTGGTGCCGTGTTACTTGGTGTATTTTTTGGTTGGTTATTAACTCGCCGTAATAAACAAAAACAGTGGAACTAAGTTTTTCTTAACAACTTATACCTAAGAAATAAAAAAGCTCAGTCATAATATTATGAACTGAGCTTTTTATTATCTATCGATTTATTCTGCTGTATTTTATTCAGGCTGTGTATATATTTCTACTTTATTTCGGCCTGACATTTTTGCTTTATATAATGCTGAGTCCGTTACTTCAATCCAGTTCTGATGTGAACTCAATTCACCGGTAAATTCAGCTATCCCCAAACTTATTGTAAATTGGAATTCAAATTCATTATAAGAAACAACAGATTCCTCAACCATAATCCTTAAACGTTCTGCAAATATGTAGGCTTCTTTTGCTGTAGTACCCGTTAAAATAACGCCGTATTCTTCGCCACCATAACGTCCACCAATATCGGTTTCTCTTAAATTTTTCTTCAGTATTTTAGCTAAATGCAAGATAGCTTCATCACCGCCAGCATGACCGTATGCATCATTCACTTTTTTAAAGTGATCAATATCAAATATTAATAAACTACTAACCGTTTGATTACGACGTTGGCGAGAAAATTCTTTTTGTAAACATTCTTCCCAGTAACCGCGGTTGTTAAGATTAGTTAATCTATCCGTTTGGCTTAGACGTTGCAGCTCATTATTGGCTTCTTGTAACTCTATTTTTGAAATAGCGACATCGGTAACATCGTAAATAATGATACACAAGTGAGTAACATCACCAGTGATATTAGTCAGTGGAATAAAGGTTGCGTTTTGATACATAAATGGAGCAACACTGGTTATAGGGCGATAATTTTTAAATTTAAAAATATGTGCGTGTTGTTCCCAAATGGTAAATGCTCTATTTTTTAAGACAAAAACAGGGTCAATTTTTTGTAATAACCATTCTTTGTCTAACATAGGAAAGGCATCAAATAATACTTTATCCCTTACTTCATAAGGCAATAAACCACTATGGTTTTCCATAAAGCCATTCCAGACCTGAATTTTGTAATCTCGGTCTAATACAACCAATCCAACATCTACGGATTGGAACATATCCATCATCCAATGGATTTCTGATATTTCTACTGTCGCTTTTTCACTCATAATTAAACATCAAATAAAAAGTTAAGTTTGTTTTTTAACGTTGGTATTGAATCTTCAGTGATTAACAATAACAAGTCGCAATGAATATCGTAGTCTTCAATACCGTAACTGATCTCTACAGTTAATGATTTTTTCCAATGAGTTGAGTTGCTATAAATTAAGTCGGATACATTACAATGTTGGCCCAATACAACTGGGTGGCCTTGGCTAAAGTTAAGATCTAATTGCTCAGAAAGTCCTTTTAACACTGATCCTATAAGGATATTAGAAATATCCATTAGCAGTTCAAGTTCAACACCATCATCAATTTTTTTGTTGTAATTTAATAAGCGGGCAATATCAACAAAGCTAGAGTCATTAAGAATTAACAATGCCTCACCTGCGACACCACCACTAATAAAGCCTTGGCAAACACCAGATGTAGAATCACTGCTTTCGACAGAATGTAATGCCATTGAAAGCTCACTTACTTCTAATAAGTTAACATTTGGGATTGGCAATTTAACAAACACTTTTAAAACGCTAGCTAACAGGCTACCAGCTTGTCCTATTGCTACATTTGTTATTTCTTGCAATATGTCACGGGTTTCTGGGTCTAATAACTCTTCAACTTCAGGGGCTAATGCCTCAAGTTTACTAGGCTCGGTAATGCCGTGTTTATTTAAAAGCTCTTCAAGCTTATTTTTATCAATTGGTTTTTTTATGAAATCTAATGCACCTAATGCTTTTACACGAGCATGGGCTTCAGCTTGAATATCACCGGAAACGACAATAGTCGTCACCGCAATATTTTCATTTTTGAGTCTTTCTAGCACGCCATAACCGTCTAACACAGGCATATTTAAGTCTAAAAATAAAATTATTGGTTTATGTTGATGGATTTTATCCATACCATCTTCGCCATTATTGGCAAAGATCACTTCGACATCCCAATCCTCAGGGAGAGAACGAGCCATCTGTTTCCGCGCCAAATTTGAATCGTCACATATTATTACTGGAATTTGCATACCGCTTTTATCGACCGTAATTGGATTGAGTTGAATTATATTTAATTATAAATAACTTCACCCGAAGGTATATTTATTATTGCTTTCAAAACTATAGCACTTAGTAGACAATACGCCCTATTGTTTCAAAGAAAAATATAGGTTCTATAATATCCATTATGAAATATTCAATATTAATACTACTAACTTTTTTAAGCACATTTTCAAATGCTTATGATATTCAGAAAAATCTTCCTGTCCACTTTGACCTAGTCAAGGCGGGTGATAAGCCGGTTGCTTTATTAGGCACCCAAGTAAACGTGGGACAAACAGCGCCTGATTTTAAAGTTGTCGATAATAAATTTAGTGTTAAAACATTAGCTGACTTTTCAGGTAAACCGTTACTGATAAGCGTAGTATCAAGTTTAGATACTGGAATTTGCAGTATCCAGACAAAACGATTTAATGATGAGTTTGCAAACTTACCGCAAGATATCGTGATGTTAACAATAAGCACCGACTTACCATTTGCTCAAAAGCGCTTTTGCAAAATGGAAAATATAGATAAAATACAAACTTTATCTGATTCGGTATGGCGCGATTTCGGTATGAGTTATGGGTTGTTAATTAAAGATATGGGTTTATTAGCCCGTGCAATTTTTGTAATTTCTCCTGAAGGTAATATTACTTATAAAGAAATTGTAAATAAATTATCAGGTCAGCCTGATTATGATGCAGCCTTAGCCGCTATAAATGCAGTTTCAGAACAAACTGAAGTAGCTGAAGAGTCTGACGAAAAAAAATAAACAGCTTTAGTTATTAAAAACAATAAAAAACCGGAAGTATTTGCTTCCGGTTTTTATTGCCAATGTGAAAGTGAAACCAGCTATTAAATAGCTTGGTCGTTTTCTTCACTGGTTCTAATTCTTATAACTCGTTCAACACTCTCGACAAATATTTTACCATCACCAATTTTTCCAGTTTTCGCAGTTGCCAATATATTCTCTACCACTTGCTCTAATAATTCGTCAGTAATAATCAATTCCAATTTAACTTTAGGTAGAAAATCAACCATATATTCTGCACCACGATATAGTTCAGTATGACCTTTTTGACGTCCAAATCCTTTTACTTCTGTAACAGTCATGCCGGTGATACCTAATTCAGACAAAGACTCTCTTACATCGTCAAGTTTAAACGGTTTAATAATAGCGGTTACTTTTTTCATATTTTCCTCAATAAACTTAGTACTAGTTCAATTATTAATTTTGGAATAGAATAACCACTCTAGATTAACAATAGAAGTGTTAAGTTTATGAATGCAGAACAAATAATAAAAGAAATGAGAGTTCAACCAAGTATTAACGTGGAACAAGAGGTATCCAGACGTGTTGAGTTCATTAAATCAAGATTAACCAATTCAAATTTAACTTCTTTAGTTCTAGGTATTAGTGGTGGTATAGACTCAACAACCTGTGGCAAGCTTGCCCAAAAAGCGGTAGATGAACTTAATAAAGAACATAACACAGACAAATATTCATTTGCTGCCGTTAGATTGCCTTATAACGTTCAAGCCGATGAAGACGAAGCCCAACTAGCCGTTGATTTTATAAAGCCAACTCATGCTTTAACGGTTAATGTAAAAGAAGGTGTAGAAGGTATACATCAGCAAGTTGTTAACTCTCTTCCTAACTCATTAAAATCAGCTCTATCTGATCCAAGTATCGACTTTGTTAAAGGCAACGTAAAAGCGCGTATGCGTATGATTGCTCAATATGAAGTGGCAGGTCTGCTTAACGGTTTAGTACTGGGTACAGATCATTCCGCTGAGAATATCACTGGATTTTTCACTAAGTTTGGCGATGGAGCATGTGATCTTATTCCATTATTTGGTTTAAATAAAAGACAAGTACGTGCATTAGCTAGCTATTTAGGTGCTCCGCAAGTATTAGTCACAAAAGCGCCAACAGCCGATTTAGAAGAACTGGCTCCAGGTTTGGAAGATGAACACGCATTAGGTCTAACCTATGATCAAATTGATGACTTTTTGGAAGGTAAAGATATTGGTCAAGAGGCTAGTGACAAGCTAGTTGGAATATTTAACCGTACTCAACACAAGCGTGAAGCGATTCCAAGTATCTACGACTGATCACCTCTGGTAGTCCAGCTTTGCCTAGTTAAGCTCTCCCTAGTTAAGATCAATCAGCACAAAAAAGCGAGTCATGAAGTGACTCGCTTTTTTGTGTTATTTATTTACTCAAACTAAATTCACGTTAGACAAATACGCTTTTCACATCATTTAACGCTGCAATAAACTCATCATTACCTAAGAAATCTAAGTCAGGTAAAATACCTTTTTCTATATACACAGATAATAATTCATTCTTGTCTGCATTTTTACCAATTACATCCGTATAAATCGCACCGATACGAACAAAATCTAGGTAACTAACTTGCTCAGTTTGAAACTCTAAATTATTCCAATTTTCTGTGACTTCAACAAATTCACCGGTAAATTCCCAAGAACGCATAATAGCGCCACCAAGCTTACCCGCCATACGTTGGATAGCTACATCTAAAAATCTAGGGTTGGCAAATACTTCTTCATGACGTTCAGCTTCAATTAAAATAGGTAATACACCAATACTATGCACCAGTGCCACTAGCGTTAACGTATCAATATTTAATGATGTACGTTTATGATTTTTCAACCAAATTTGTAACGTTGCCATAGCCACACAAGCGACATTCACTGTTTTTTGCCATGACTCTTTCATGTATTCACGAACTAATTCATTTTTTGAAACAAACAATTGCTCCATAGCGATAGCTGTTGCAATATTTTTAATCTGGCGTAAACCGATACGAGTTACTGCTTGATTAAGGTTTTCAACTTTTACTGAACGCCCCATAAATGCACTATTGGCAACTCTTACCATACGAGCTGAAAGCGCAGGATCTTGACCGATAACATGCGCCATCGCGGTTAAATTAACTTCTGGATCATCCGCAGTTTCACGAATTTTAATGGCTATTTCTGGCAGGGTTGGTAATACGATAGAATCATTCTTTATTTTTTCAATAAGAATGGTCAGTAAGGCATTTTCTGTAGACATATGAGTTCCTTCAAATATACATTGGCTATAAAGTCTATATTTATAAAATCACGGTTAAACAAATAATATGAGCTAACCAAATGATTAAACAACTACTTTTATTAGATTTACATTAATCTTAGTCGGGAATTCATTCAATTGTTAAATTTATTTACTTTAAAATTCGAGAGTCTTGTGCTGAGTTTAATAAACTTCTGCTATCAGCTAGGAATTCATTAGACTTACCACCAAACCATTGGGCAACTACATGAAAACTTTGTTTAAAACTTTCTTTATCATTATTTTGCAAAAGGGTAATAGCCTCATCTAGCTCTTGCCTAAATCGAATTGCAAGTTCCAGCGCATTTTTAGCGCCAAAAATAATATCAGCATACAGGTTTGGATCTTGTGCAAACAAACGTCCTGTCATCGCAAGCTCCAAACGATAGATAGGAGAGCTCAAGCGTAATAACTGATCCAAGTCTGGTTTTTCATTCGATAAGAAACTGCCATAAACAAAGGTAGTAAAATGTCGCATCGCTTGGATAAGCTCCATGCTAGTGTCGTGCTCTTTAGCATCATCTACTTGCAACATAGCGCCCCAAATTTTTATTTGATCTAACAACCATTGATACTGGTCTGGGAAACGTCCTTCACACACAACAAACACTTGTTTTACAAAGTTTGGTACATCTGGACCAAACATTGGATGTAAGCCAACAACAGCACCTGCATGTTTGTCTAACATGGCATTTAATGGAGAATGCTTAAGGGAGGTTAAATCGGCTAAAACACAGTCACTTGCTAATTCAGGCAGCTTAGCAATAACCTGCTCTGTAATTTTAATTGGTACTGTGATCAGAACTAATTTAGCGTCTTTAATTTTTGAGTCTATGTTCGGCCAATCACCTTGTTCAATGACTTCAACAAGGTAATTAGAGCGTGTAAACATGTCACAAAAACGAGAGCCTAAAGCCCCCTTACCGCCAACAATGACAACTTTACTTTGCTCTGGCAAAACACAACGATATGAAACATGTTGGCTTTGATACGATTCACGCATAATACGACGCAATAAATCTTCAATTAAGTCAGGCTCTACATTCAATGACGCAGCTAAGTCGCGGCGCTTAGAAATAAGCTCAGCTTCACGCTGAGGATCGTAAATAGGTTTACCCACTTCTTGTTTATACTTACCGACTGAGGTTGTGATCACCTGTCGTTTAGCCAGTAACTCAACAAGTTGAGTATCTAATTTATCAATTTCATCTCTAAGATTATTTAACGCCAAACCAAAACTCCGTTATGCTGCTTCTGTCGTATTTAATTGCTTCGACTTAATAATTGCATCTAATCGTTGAGCGTATTCTAATACTAACGATTCTGTTGAAGCCCAATCTATACAAGCATCCGTTACAGATACGCCATATTTTAACGTACTGATATCCTCAACCAACTTTTGATTACCTTCATTGATATTACTTTCTATCATAATACCTACGATAGAGCGATTACCATTTTCAAGTTGCTGAAGAATGTCTTTAGCAACAAGAGGTTGTCTAGTGTAATCTTTGTTTGTATTGGCATGTGAACAATCAACAATAATCGCCGCGTTATAACCTGCTTTCTCAATATCAGCTTCCGCAGCGTCAACAAATTCAGCTTGATAATTTGCTGACTTACTACCACCACGAAGTATCAAATGCGCGTCTGGGTTGCCCTTTGTTTGAATTATCGCTACTTGGCCCTTGTCACTAATGCCAATAAAGTTATGTCCGCTCTCCGCAGCTCCTATGGCGTTAATTGCAATACCTACGTTGCCGTCAGTGCCATTTTTAAAACCTACCGGCATAGATAAACCACTAGCCATTTCACGGTGCGTTTGAGATTCAGTTGTACGAGCGCCAATGGCTGACCAGCTAATTAAGTCAGAAAGGTACTGAGGAGAAATTGGGTCAAGCGCTTCAGTCGCAATTGGAATTTCTTGGTCGGTTAACCACAATAATAATTCACGAGCATTTAACAAACCGGTTTCTATGTCGAATGAACCATCTAAATGTGGGTCATTAATAAGTCCTTTCCAGCCAACAGTTGTTCTTGGTTTTTCAAAGTAAACGCGCATTACTAAATAAACCGTATCACCACACTGTTGTTGTAGCTGCTTTAACTTCAACGCATATTCTTTTGCCGCTTTAATATCGTGTATTGAACATGGCCCTGTAATTATTAACGTTCTGTGGTCTTTTTTATGCACTATATTGGATATAGTGCTACGAGCGTTAGCGATAAACGTTTTATTTTTTTCACTTAACGGTAGAGCTGATTTTAATGCACTCGGCATAACTAAAAGCTTTTCGGCTTTAACGTTTACATTATTCAAACTGTCTTTATTCATATTAACCTCAATTCATAAATCGAGGATTTATGTAAACTTAAATTTACACCCCGTACACCTTTAGTTACACATTATTAAAAACAGTAACCAGTGTCAATGTCTAATCTGGTATATGGAATGATTTTTTTGCAATGTTAAGTTTCACTAAGCTAATTGGGGTAATTAATAATTACAGTTTATTGAATTTCAGGCACAAAAAAAGGAGCAACAAATGTGCTCCTTTTTGGCATCAAGTAAAAAAGTTTACTTTTTATAGTCCAACTTTTCTTTGATACGTGCTGACTTACCAGAACGTTCACGCATGTAATAAAGTTTAGCGCGACGTACATCACCACGACGTTTAACTTCGATGCTGTCGATAACAGGGCTGTGCGTTTGGAATGTACGCTCAACACCTTCACCGTTAGAAATTTTACGTACTACGAATGCAGAGTGTAAACCACGATTTCTTTTCGCTAGAACGAAACCTTCAAATGCTTGAAGACGTGTTTTTTCACCTTCGATAACGCGTACTTTTACAACTACTGTATCACCCGGGCCAAATGCCGGAAGATCAGTTTTCATTTGCTCATCTTCTAGAGCCTTAATGATGTTTTGACTTACTTTGCTCATTATATTCTCACTTTTCTAGATTTCACTGAAATGCAAAACGTCAAATACTAGTTTGTATCCTGTTCCGCGAGGAACGAATCAAGCAGTACTTTCTGTTCGTCAGTCAGAGCTAGATTATTAATTAAATCAGGTCTTCGTAACCAGGTTCTGCCAAGCGATTGCTTTAATCGCCATTGTCGGATTTTTTCATGATCACCGCTAAGTAATACATCTGGTACCCGCTGACCAGCCAAAACTTCAGGTCTTGTATAATGTGGACAATCTAACAAACCGTCTGAAAAAGAATCTTGTTCTGCTGAAAGCTTATGCCCCAACACTCCAGGAATCATTCTCGACACTGCATCAATCAGTGTCATAGCCGGTAGTTCACCGCCACTTAAAACAAAATCACCAATCGACCATTCTTCATCAACTTCCGATTGAATAACTCGTTCATCTATTCCTTCATATCGACCCGCAACCAACACAATTTTTTTGTGTTGTGATAAATGTTTAACGCCAGCTTGATCTAACTTTCTACCCTGAGGCGAAAGGTAAATAACCTTTGCTCCTTCACCAGCTGCTTCTTTCGCAGTACGAATAGCATCTGTTAAAGGTTGAACCATCATCAACATTCCTGGACCACCGCCGTAAGGTCGGTCATCAACAGTATTGTGCCTATCGTGTGTAAACGCTCGGGGATTCCAAGTGTTAAACTCGATAGTACCTTTTTGAATAGCTCGGCCAATTACACCTTGTTGGGTAATTGCATCAAACATTTCTGGAAAAAGTGTAATAACACCAATCCATAACTGACAATTCATGATTGTCAGAATCCCGGATCCCAGTCCACTGTAATAGTGTTTTCGTCCTTGTTGACTGAAATAATTACATCGTCCTGAATATATGGGATTAGTCGTTCTGTTTTGCCAAATGCATCGTTTTTCTTTGCATCAACAACCAGTACGTCATTTGAACCCGTTTCCATTAGGCCTGAAACAATACCTAAGTCATAACCATTGACTGCTTTTACTGCCATGCCTTTAAGGTCACGCCAATAAAACTCATCGCCTGCCAAATCTGGCAATTGATTCGCTGCAACAAAAATTTCACCATGAAGCCAAGCTTCTGCGTCATTTCTGGTTTCAACATTATCAAACTTAGCTATTAAGCCTTTGTTGTGTCGGCGGCCATTGGCAACCTTCACTTGGTGTTGCTGTCCATTTAAGGTTATAAACCATGGACTGTAATCAAAAATCCCTTCCGAGATTTCAGTGTAAGCATTTATCTTAAACCAGCCTTTAATACCGTAAGGGGCACCAATTTTTCCAACTAAGATTAATTCTTCTGTCGAATTAGACTGACTCATAAAACACCTTCACTTATGCTTTTCATTTAAGCAGCTTTTTGAGCTTCTTTAATGATTTTAGCAACACGGTCAGAAAGTTGTGCACCAACACCAACCCAATGTTCGATACGGTCTAAGTCGACACGAATCTTTTCTTCTTTACCATTTGCAATCGGGTTGAAGAAACCTAGTTTCTCAATAAAACGACCATCGCGTGAACGACGGCTGTCTGCAACAACGATTGAGTAGAATGGACGTTTTTTCGCGCCACCGCGAGCTAAACGAATAGAAACCATAATTACCTCAATTATTACTTAAGTTTACGGTGATAATATTAAATCACCGGCCTTTCTTGGACACCCCAAAAAAGGTCGCGCAATTGTACGGATCTGAGCAGAAATTTCAAGCTGTATTTAGCCTAATGTCATTAGATTGGGGAAGATTTCCTAATTTTTTGATGTTTTATTGGATGATTTTAATACGTGAAATGGATTAATCGCTATAAACTAGCCGAAATCCTAGGGTATCTAACCGTGTATTTTTTGTTTTAGCTTTACGACTTGCACTGCGTAAATAAAAGGCTTGGTCGTACCAAGAACCACCTCTTATTGCTGTACGGTTGCAGCTTATAGGAGCTTTGCCATACAAGTGCCAACAAGTATTTGTCCATTCTGAAACGTTACCTAACATATCAAACAAACCAAATTTATTTGGTTGAAATTGCTTAACTTCTGCAACTTTTTTTACATGACCGTCATCACAACGGTTTTGGTCTATTCTTGCTTCTGCGATATTAGCATATGTGCATAAGTCATTTATATTATTGCCAAAAAAGTATTTACCTTCACTGCCTGCGCGAGCTGCATATTCCCACTCAACTTCAGTAGGAAGTCGATATTCTCGGCCGGTTTTTAGTGATAACCAAGGTAAAAAATCTTGCTGAATATCATTCCAACTAACATCCGTTTGTGGTTGATTTTGCTCTTGTGTACTTAGTTCACTACCTAACTGACCTTTACAAATTTTAGATTGAACACATAAGTCGTACAAGCCTTTCGTTACTTCCGTTTCAGACATATAAAAACCACTTACATTTTTAACCAATACAGGTCTTTCGTTAGATTCTCCAAGGTCAGATCCCATTTGATATTGACCACTTGGTACTTTAATCATAACAAGATTAACGCGTTCAACCGTTTCGACATAACGTTCGCGTTTATTGGCGGTAATGTCATGCAGTATTGAATTAACAGATAAATAAGATTCAAATCGTTCTTTATGCTTATCAAGTATTTGTTGATATAAACTTTCATTTCTTTTTGCGGAAACATGCACTTTTATTTTGATAAACCATAAACGTTGATACTCAGTTGAACCCTGCTTTTGATGGGACTCAATTATGTCGTAAGAAATAATATTAGAGAACGAGCGCATATTGGTTTGTTCTTTAAATTCAGAACTGTTTGCTATACCGCTACTTGCTTCTGTTCTTACCGTTGTGATGTCGGTAGTGGAGTTTATAATTATAGAACTGCCTTGCTTACCGGCTTTGTTTAATACCTCTACACGTGCTTTTTCCTCACATTGTCGTCTACTAGACATGCGATCACACTGGTGTAAGAGTTCCACTTCGAACTCACGTTCTGCTAGATATTGTTTATAATCTAATTCCGCTTCTTTTTTGATTAAACGGTCGAATACAATTAACTCTTCGGTTCGAGCTCGTTCATACTGCTGACGTAGGTGACTTATCAGGCTATCTTGCTCATTTGACAGTGTATTGGATTCAGAGGAAACATCTAAGGCTTGCTGCAAAAGCAGCCACTTATTTGTGGTGTCATCGGCATAACTTTTCAACTGCTGTAGATTCACCTCTACATCTTCTATTTCCTGTGCGGATATATACACAGATAAGCAAAATAGAACGAGCAAAGGTAATTTAGCTATTGTTGTTAAATTAATGCGTAACATCATTATTTGTTTTGGTTCATTTATTTAGATTGTGGAGATGTATTATTTTTGTTTACTAACTCAGCAATTGGAGCTGGTGCTTGTGCATTATTTTCTTTGAATTGCTCAAATAATTCAGTTTCCAATTCAGGCTCTAATTTTTTATCTGTCGCTTTTACAATAAGCTCAAATGTATGCTTAGTTTTACTCGGATCTAACGTTGCTAAAGCGCAATAATATTCGTTACCTGAGATAGTTACTATTTCTGTCTTAACAATTCTTGAGCCGCTAAGTACCTGCTGGGTAAACTGTTTTGATACTGAACTGAATTTTGTAGAAAGGATAATATCATCTTGATCTGAATGTCTTGAGTCGTAAGTTTGATCTAAACTTTCTACTTTTACTTCTATTTGTTGAGCCAATGCAATTCTTGCATTTGCCGACGAAAGTTTAGACGCACTAGACCAATTACCTGAAAACTTCACACAATCAACCGATGCTAAACCATCTTTTATTGTAGGGTTAGATATCCATTCTGGAATAGTAGATGCAAATACATTAGCAGTACAAAAGCATATTGATAATACTATCGCTATGTTAATTTTTTTCTTCATCCACATAAAACCACACCCTTTTAAATACTTAATAACACATTAAAATATACTCTATTGCTAATATTAGCACTATACATGCCAATAACCTGACATAAAACTGACTCTTTAAAATTTTAAATAGTATCAATCACTTCACATAATTTATGTACAAAAAAGGCGCTCATTGAGCGCCTTTGGTTCTATTCACTTAATAGTGCTAGCGATATTAGATGCATTACACAGCTTGCTGAACAATAACCTTATCGGCTTTTTTCGTATACTGCTCCATTTTATGGAAGTTCAAGTAACGATAGGTATCAGCTGCAGTGGTATTGATCTTATTAGCAAATTCCATATATTCAGCAGGTGTTGGCAGTTTGCCCATAATTGCACCTGCAGCTGCAAGTTCCGCTGACGTCAAATATACATTTGCGCCTTTACCTAAACGGTTTGGAAAGTTGCGAGTAGAAGTAGAAAGTACAGTTGCGTTATCGGCAACACGTGCTTGATTCCCCATACATAAAGAACACCCCGGAGTTTCAATACGAACTCCAGCTTTGCCAAATATAGAGTAATAACCTTCTTCTGTTAATTGGTCTCTGTCCATTTTAGTTGGCGGAGCAACCCAAGTTCGCGTTGGTAAATTACCACCGAAATTTTCAATCAATTTACCAGCTGCACGGAAGTGACCAATATTGGTCATACAAGAGCCAATAAATACTTCATCAATTTTTGTCCCTGCCACTTCTGATAATAATTTCGCATCATCAGGATCATTTGGACAACAAACAATTGGCTCTTTAATGTCGGCTAAGTCGATTTCTAATATATGTGCATACTCAGCATCTGAATCAGCTTCCATTAGCTTAGGATCAGCTAACCAAGCTTCCATTGCGTTAATACGACGTTCTATAGTGCGAACATCACCATAACCTTCACTGATCATCCATTTAAGCATCACGACATTAGACGATAAGTATTCGGCAATCGCGCTTTCTTCAACTTTAATTGCACAACCGGCTGCTGAACGTTCAGCTGATGCATCTGATAACTCAAACATCTGCTCAACAGTGAGTCCTTTTAAACCTTCAATTTCTAATATTCGACCAGAGAACTCGTTAATTTTTCCTGCTTTAGCAACCGTTAATAAGCCTTCTTTGATACCAAAATAAGGAATAGCGTGAACTAAATCACGTAAGGTAATACCCGGCTCCATTTCACCTTTAAAGCGAACCAAAATTGATTCAGGCATATCAAGAGGCATAACACCGGTTGCAGCAGCAAAAGCAACTAAACCAGAACCGGCTGGAAATGAAATACCTAACGGGAAACGAGTATGTGAATCACCTCCAGTACCTACGGTGTCAGGCAATAACATACGGTTTAACCAAGAATGGATAATGCCGTCACCTGGGCGTAAAGAAACTCCGCCACGGTTCATTATAAAATCAGGTAGTGTATGGTGAGTGTTTACATCAATCGGCTTAGGGTAAGCCGATGTATGACAAAATGACTGCATAGTTAAATCAGCAGAGAAACCTAAACATGCTAAATCCTTTAATTCATCACGAGTCATAGGCCCAGTTGTATCTTGCGAGCCGACGGTTGTCATTTTAGGTTCGCAGTATTGACCAGCGCGAACTCCATCAACACCACAAGCTTTTCCAACCATTTTCTGAGCTAAAGTAAAGCCTTTGGTTGATGCTATTGGATCAACGGGTTTAGCGAATAAGTCTGTTTCGCCAAGTCCCAACGCTTCACGAGCACGAATAGTTAAACCGCGACCGATAATTAGAGGTATACGCCCACCAGCTTGAACTTCGTCTAACAATACTGGGCTTAGTTCAAATGTTGCAATAACTTCATCGCCTTTTTTAACGATACCTTCATATGGATAAATGTCGATAACATCGCCCATATTCATTTTTTGCACGTCAAGTTCAATTGGTAATGCACCTGAGTCTTCCATTGTGTTGTAGAAGATTGGCGCGATTTTCCCGCCTAAACAAACACCACCGCCTTTTTTGTTTGGTACGTAAGGAATATCATCTCCCATAAACCAAAGCACCGAATTCGTTGCCGATTTACGAGAAGAGCCAGTACCAACAACATCACCAACATATGCCAGTGGAACCCCATCTTTTTGTAAGTCTTCAATTTGTGCGATAGGGCCTACAACGCCATCGTTGTCTGGCGTAATGCCTTCACGGGCAATTTTCAGCATAGCCTTTGCATGTAATGGAATATCGGGACGAGACCAAGCATCTGGGGCAGGAGATAAGTCATCGGTATTAGTCTCACCAGTAACTTTAAAGACTTTGACTGTTATTTTCTCAGCAACTTTATCACGGTTAGTGAACCACTCACCGTTAGCCCATGACTCCATAACTGATTTTGCAGCTGCATTGCCTGCATCGGCTTTTTCTTTAACATCAAAAAAAGCATCAAACATTAGTAACGTTTTCTTTAGCCCTGTTGCTGCAGTATCAGCTAATTCAGCATTATCTAATAAGTGGATCATAGGTTCAATATTATAACCACCTAACATAGTCCCTAATAATTCTGTCGCTTTATCCGCTGACAAAATTGGTGACGATACCTCACCTTTGGAAAGTGCAGCTAAAAAGCCAGCTTTAACATAAGCTGCTTCATCAACACCAGGAGGAACTCTGTTAATGATTAAATCTAAAACAAACTCTTCTTCACCAGCAGGTGGATTTTTAATTAATTCAATTAAATCTGCTACTTGAGCTGCATCTAATGGCTTTGGAACGATACCTTCTGCAGCACGTTCTTCAACATGTTTACGATATTCTTGAAGCACAATATTCCCCTTTTTAGTTATACAAAAGTTAATCCATTTACTTACAGCTCTGTATCCAAATATTTAGAAAGAGCCAATTAATGTAATTAAGCCTTTGCTATGAAGCATCCTACACTGGATGTTATTTAGACAAATCATACTTATTCTAACGAGTATTACAATAAGACTTTAGCCTTAGAAAAATCTAAACATGCAAGTTTAATTTCGGCCAACGGTTTGTACTTTCAGTGTTCCATCTTTGGACATCTCGGCTTTGGCATCCTGCGTTGCCCTACCTCCTAAATCCATTTAGTCGCAATCCATCGGGGGTTGGTCTTCCTGTTAATTTTAGTTATAAGTTTGTACTTTCAGAACACGAAACTTTTACGTCCCTGTAGCTTCGATGTTATTTCATCCCAATCAACTTCAGCTACAAATTTGCACTCTTAGTACACCCTCCTTGGACATCTCGGCTTTGGCATCCTGCGTCGCTCTACCTCCTAAATCCATTTAGTCGCAATCCATCGGGTGTTGGTCCATCCATTTAATCTTGAGCTACAAGTTTGTACCTTCAGTACACCCTCCTTGGACATCCTGTCCATCGGGTGTTGGTCCATCCATGGACCAAAAAAAAGGCCACTCATTGAGTGGCCTTTCATTAAAACTTGTTAACTCTTTTCGAGTTTATACCATTTTTACTGGTACAGCTTTACCTATAAACTTAGTGCTCATTTCTTCAGTAGGTGGAACAAAGTCAGTTAGGTTAATACCTTCTACTGCAGCCTTGTACTCTTCAATTGAAGGGAAACGACCTAATACAGCCGAAAGAACAACTAAAGGTGTTGAACCAAGTAATGATTCACCTTTTTTCTCAGCAGAGTCAGCTACTACACGACCTTGGAATAAACGAGTCGATGTTGCAATAACAGTATCACCTGGTTCAGCTTTCTCTTGATTACCCATACATAAGTTACAACCTGGGCGTTCAAGATACATGATATTTTCGTATTTAGTACGAGCTGTATCTTTAGGATGAACATCATCAAACTCAAAGCCTGAGTATTTTTTAAGAATATCCCAATCGCCTTCAGCTTTTAGTTCGTCAACAATATTGTATGTTGGTGGAGCAATAACTAATGGCGCTTTAAATGATACGCTACCGTTTTGCTTTTCAATGTTACGTAACATTTGAGCAACAATTTGCATGTCACCTTTATGAACCATACAAGAACCAACAAATGCTAAATCAACAGGCTTACCTTTGTAGAATGAAACCGGACGAATAACATCGTGCGTATAACGTTTAGAAACGTCTTCATTATTTACATCAGGGTCAGCAACCATAGGCTCGTCAATAACATCTAGATCAACAACTACTTCAGCAAAGTACTTAGCATTATCGTCTGGAGTTAACGCTGGAACCGCACCAGATGTTATTTCTTGAATACGCTTGTCAGCTAATGCGATTAAACCGTTAAGCGTTTTCGCTTCGTTTTCCATACCTTTGTTGATCATGATTTGGATACGGCTCTTAGCAAGTTCAAGAGACTTAACCAATGTTTCATCATTTGAAATACAGATAGAAGCTTTTGCTTTCATTTCTGCAGTCCAGTCCGTGAACGTAAATGCTTGGTCAGCCATTAACGTACCAATATGAACTTCAATTACTCGGCCTTGGAAAACGTTATCACCAAATTGCTTAAGCATTTGTGCTTGAGTTGCGTGTACTACGTCACGGAAATCCATATATGGTTTCATGTGACCTTTAAAAACAACTTTCACAGACTCAGGGATTGGCATAGTAGCTTCACCTGTTGCAAGTGCTAATGCAACCGTACCTGAATCGGCACCGAATGCTACGCCTTTAGACATACGAGTATGAGAGTCACCACCAATGATAATAGCTCGGTCATCAACAGTAAGGTCATTCAATACTTTATGAATAACGTCAGTCATTGCAGGATAAAGACCTTTAGGGTCACGTGCTGTGATTAGACCAAACTTATTCATAAAGCTCATTAGCTTAGGAATATTAGCTTGTGCCTTGCTATCCCATACTGAAGCTGTATGACAACCAGATTGGTACGCACCATCAACAATAGGAGAGATAACCATAGCAGCCATAGACTCTAATTCTTGAGACGTCATCAAGCCCGTTGTATCTTGCGAGCCAACGATATTAACCGTTACACGAACATCAGAACCAGCATGAAGATCAGCGTCAGATAAAACACCTACCGCATTTTTGTTGAATATTTTTTCAACCGCTGTAAGACCTTGCTCTGGAATTGAAATTTCTTTAGATGGAGCATAAACAAGCTCCAATGGAACACCTAGAGTTTCAGCAGCAAAGCTTTGTAATTTTTTACCAAATACTATCGCGTAAGAACCACCGGCTTTCATAAACTCAACTGATTGTGGAGTAAATGCTGAAGACACGTCTACTAGCTCTTTATCGCCGTTATATAATTTCTTAGCTTTGGTATCGATAGTAAGCACAGTGCCTGTTTCTACAGAGTAGACTTGCTCAAGAACAGGTTCACCGTTTTCATTAAGTACTGTCTTACCGTTAGCATCTGTTTTCTTAACCCAGTTTTTAAGATCAAGACCAATACCACCAGTTACGCCAACCGTTGTTAGGAAGATAGGTGAGATACCGTTAGTACCTGCAACAACAGGTGCAAAGTTAACAAATGGAATATAAGGACTTGCTTGCTCACCAGCCCATAATGCAACGTTGTTAACACCAGACATACGAGATGAACCAACACCCATAGTGCCTTTTTCAGCGATTAACATCACTTTTTTGCCTGGGTATTGTTTTTGAAGCTCTTGAATTTCAACTTGAGCTTCTGGAGAAATTAAGCATTTTCCGTGTAATTCACGATCTGAACGAGAGTGAGCTTGATTACCTGGTGATAATAAATCGGTAGAGATATCACCTTCACCAGCGATGTAAGTAACAACATCAATTTTCTCAGCAATATCAGGAAGCTTAGTAAAGAAGTCTGCTCTTGCATAGCTTTCAAGAATGTCTTTAGCTATTGCGTTACCTGCTTTGAATGCATCTTCAAGGCGACTTGTATCTGCTTCATATAAAAACACTTGAGTTTTTAACACTTCAGCAGCAGAGCTAGCTAGTGCGGCGTTGTCACCTAATACAATATCAAGTAACACTTCAATTGAAGGACCACCTTTCATATGTGACAGTAATTCAAATGCAAACTCAGGAGTGATTTCTGCTACTACAGATTCACCTAAAATGATTTCTTTTAAGAATTGAGCTTTTACACCAGCGGCACTTGTTGTCCCTGGAAGTGTGTTATATATGAAGAAGTTTAATGAATCTTCACGATATTGATTTTCTTTATCTTTGATTTGGGTAATTATTTCTGACAACAAATCTGCGCCATCAATTGGCTTAGGAGCTAATCCTAAGTCATTTTTACGACTTTCAATTTCCGCTAAATATTCTAAATACAGGCTCATTCGATACTCTCTATGATTATAAAGTGCTATTGATAAAGGCATTACCATAGTCAATTGGAGGACTATTATAGATGCCACACCGGATAAAGGGAATGGCTAGCAGTATAAATATTATAAACCGTGTGAATAGGTGATATTCACACGGTTTATAATGGTATTTATTGGGTGCCTAATGGTTATTTATAAGTGTTAACAAAACATGTTAGAGCTTATTTTATTTAATAAAATGAAGCACCTAAAGCGTAATTACTTTGAAGTACCGCATTTACCTTCGCCACATTTAGCTTCTTTTTTAGCTTTGTCACCTTTTTTAGCTTTTTTATCTGCGCCGCATTTAGCTTCGCCACACTTAGCTTCTTTATCTGCTTTTTTGTCTTTCTTGTCTTTTTTGTCTGCGCCGCATTTGCCTTCGCCACACTTAGCTTCTTTCTTAGCTTTCTCAGTTTTATCAGTTTCTGGCTCAGAAACTTCATAACCAGACTCTAATTCTTGATATTGAAATTCGGCAGCTTGAACACTTGTAATTGAAGCTACACCCATTGCCGCGATACCCATTGCTGCCAAAGTTGTTTTCTTTAATGTTTTCATATTATTTCTCTACATTTGTTAATTTTATTACATTACCCAATTAGACCTTAAATATACAAGATAAATTTCAAGCTTTATATTGTTAGATTGCTCTATAAAACTCTTATTACTTTCAAGTATCAATCCTCTAGATTAACTATAGTCAAAAAACTAAAACTTTGTCTATACTCAAAAATGAAAGAAGAACTGGAGGTCGTTTATGATTTTTGACAGCTTAAATACACCATTTAGAGATAGCCTATCTGGCTTATATAACCAAGACTATTTCACTGAAGTATTCCAAAGAGAATGGCATAGGATGTTAAGAGAAAGCGATACTTTATCTGTTATCACGGTTCACTCTCATTTAAATATTGACGATCCCGGCGACCAAGCAACGTTTAAATTAATCTCAGAAATTGTAGAGTCGTCAATAAAGCGTTCTTCCGATCTAGCCTGTCGTTTTCAGTCAAATCAAATTGTCATTGGTTTATTTAATCTAGACCAGAAAGGGACTGAAAAAATCATTAAGAGGATCATCGATTCTTTAAACCTTCAACCACCTACAGTTTTTGAACATGTAAATATATCTGTGGGTGCAGTTAATGTTTTACCTAACAGTCAACTACATATACAGAACATTTTTGAACGCACTGATATATTAGCCGAATTAGCTCAATTGGAAGGTAAGAACAATTACCAATGTGAATCGTTTTAAGGCTCATCAAAAACGCAAACGAACTAATAACAAAAAAGCCGATAACTAATACTAGTTACCGACTTTTTCTATATTTAACTTAATTGGGCTATCTAATTTAGCGGCTAATTCACACTAAATTAAACCAGTTTGATTTTACCAAACTTACGTTTACCAACCTGATAAATATCTTCACTGCCCAATTCAATAATTAGTTTAGTGTCTTCAATTTTATCTTTACCATTTAGCTTCACAGCACCTTGCTTGATCATACGATTAGCTTCAGATGTACTTGCAACTAATCCAGCTTCTTTTAACAAGTTAGTTAATGGCATTGCTTCGCCAGCTGTAACCGTAAATTCTGGAATTTCATCTGGTAAAGCATTTTTTTGGAAACGTTTAATAAAATCTTGGTGCGCTTGCTCTGCATCATTATCACTGTGAAAACGTGCAATTAGCTCTTTAGCAAGATCAATTTTAAAATCTCTTGGGTTTGCGCCAGCTTCAGCTTTGGCTTTTAACTGAGCAATTTCAGTTAATGGACGGAAACTTAATAACTCATAATAACGCCACATTAGCTCGTCAGATATAGACATTACTTTACCAAACATATCGTTTGGAGCATCGGTAATACCAATATAGTTATTTAACGACTTAGACATTTTTTGAACGCCATCAAGGCCTTCCAAAAGTGGCATCATCAATACAGTTTGTTGACGTTGGCCTTCTTCTTTTTGAAGTTCACGACCCATTAACAAATTAAAACGTTGGTCTGTTCCACCAAGCTCTACATCAGCTTTAAGTGCCACAGAATCCCAACCTTGTACTAACGGATATAAAAATTCATGAATCGCAATTGGTTGTCCACCAGCATAACGCTTTTTAAAGTCATCACGCTCAAGCATACGCGCTACAGTTTGACGAGCAGCAAGCTTGATCATATCTGCGGCACTAAATTCATCAAACCAAGTTGAGTTAAACGCCACTGTGGTTTTAGCTGGATCTAATATTTTGAACACTTGCTCTTTATAGGTTTCAGCATTTTTCAAAACGTCTTCTTTTGACAAAGGCTTACGCGTTACATTTTTACCCGTTGGGTCGCCAATTAAGCCGGTAAAATCACCAATTAAAAATATAACTTCATGACCTAGGTCTTGAAACGTTTTTAATTTATTAATAAGTACCGTATGACCTAAATGCAGATCTGGAGCTGTTGGATCAAATCCCGCTTTGATTTTAAGAGGTTTACCCTCTTTTAATTTGGCGATTAAATCGTCTTCTGGCAAGATCTGGTCTGAGCCACGTTTAATTTCTGCTAATGCTTGATTTATATCTGTCATCTTCTACTACAAAGGCACTTGGCCAATAAATTAATGTGAGGTAATGCCCGAAGTTTACTGGATATTCGCCAATAAAGTAACCTAGCTAGATTAAAAAACTAGATTTTAAAAAGCTAAATTTGAATTACAGAATGAAAAAAGCTAGTTACATGAACTAGCTTCCTGGATTCGCATAATAATAGCTTACTTTTCTTTCCTGTTTAACTGAAAAGAAACGCTAACGAAAGAACAACCATCCTTAATATTTAGCAGGCTGATTTTTACTTGGCAGTGATTTCAATATGAACTCACGCACATCTTGGTTAGATTTCTTTAAATCTTCAGCGCGTAAGTACATCATATGACCACTTCTGTAGCCTTTAAACGACAAACGCTCTTTCATAATTGAACTTCTATCTAATTGCCACATAGTATATTTGGCATCAAAGTAGTTAGTCGCACCATCATAATAACCAGATTGGATCATTACATTTAAGTATGGGTTTTGCGCCATCGCTTTACGTAAATTCTCACCACTTTTATTGCCGCTTCTATCCCACGGATGCACAGGGCCAAACATATTATATTTTAAGTCAGTTTTATAATTTAGCTCTTCAGATACATAATAATTCATAGCAGGGGTAAAGCTGTGTAACCAAGAAGTTAATTCCGCATTATAATCTGGACGCGCACCAGTGGCTTTTTCATCAATACCTAAATAACGAGAGTCTAAACGGCCAACCGTTTGTTTGCGGTCTCTTAACAACTCTTTCCAAAAATAACGAGTGTCTATATCTAAGTTACTGTTTAAAACTTCCTCAACAGATAAACCAGAATAGTGAGCCACTTTTTTGGCAATTTTTTGTTTTTCTGCGTCTGTAATAAATCCACCACGGGCAAGCGCAGGTATATATTCATTAAGAGTAAACTGCTCTACCTCTGGTAAAATTTCGGCTAAATCTTTTTTCTGTAAATCATCTGATAAAACCTTGTGATACCAAGCAGTAGCAGCAAAATAAGGTAGACGATTAGCTTGCTCTACAATGCCTTCTCGCATTATGCCTAACTCAGTAGGTGATACTAAGATAACCCCGTTAACATACATCCACTGTTGGTTTTGTAATGCTAATGCTAACCCTGAAACTCTTGTTGTCCCGTAACTTTCACCAATAAGAAATTTAGGTGAGCGCCAACGCTCTTTACGACTAACAAAAGTGTTTACCCATTCAGCTAAATATTTAATGTCTGCGTTTACGCCAAAAAATATTTTTTTCTGTTCAGCTTTTGACGGTAGCTTACCGTCTTTATTTTTCAGAATACGTGAATAGCCAGTATTAACTGGGTTTACATAGACAATATCCGCCACATCTAAAATAGAAAACTCGTTTGTTTTTACACCATAAGGCTGAAGTGGATAACCTTCTGAGTCGACATTAAGAACACGAGGGCCGGTATAGGCAATATGCATCCAAACGGAAGCTGAACCTGGGCCGCCATTGAACGAAATAACTAACGGTCGGGTGCTCTTATCTTTAATGCCCGTTCGTTCATAATAAGTATAAAACAAACTTGCTGTGGCATTACCTTCATCATCCCATACAGGCTGAGTTCCTGTCGTAGCGGTATAGTTAACTTTGTTGCCGTTAATTTTAGTACTGTGCTTAGTAACAACTGACTGATCAACATCAATATTGCGTTCATTTTCAGCTTGTGCAAACGATGACGTTAGCAGCAGCAAGCTAAGAATCGAGAATATCTTTTTCATGAATTTATTCCGGTGTTTGTTTATTAATGAACACAACTTATAACGAATATTTAACAAATTCGACTTACATAAGTTGGTTAACATTATTTTTAGGCTTAATGGTATTAGAGGTATCGATATAAGAGCTATTTAGGAAATAAGTTTTGATACTCTTCCAATGCAAACTGATCTGTCATGCCACTGATATTGTCTTGGATTAAACGACTGCGATAATAGAACTCATGCACTTTAAAGTCAGGCTTATCAGCTAAAGGCAACAAAGCTTGCTGATAAGCTTTTAAATGCTTTTTAGGTAAGCGTTTGTATAATCTAGCTTCAATCAAACCGCCCTTTTGTTCACCCGACACCATATCTTGAAACGCTTCTGTTTGCATCAAGAGTAACGGTTCGTAGGCATCTAACAATCCAGTGATTATTCGATAACCTTGTAGCTCTTTAGTTTCCACTTCACTAGTGCTAAATATATGTGTAATCGCCACTTCTTTAAACGTGCTGATCATGTCATGAAACAAGCTGCCATCTTCTAATAAAGCACGGTTTAAATCACCATCATAAACTTGTTGAATATTATCTATAAAGCTCGACGCTGCATGTTCAACTAAGGCATGTATTAATTGAACTCGTAACCAAACAAAAAATTCATGGGTTTTATTAATTGGTTCTTTATCTGCACGTGATAACGCGTAATCAACAGCTTGCTGAAAGCTTTTTCCTTTTAAAAATGCAGTGTCGGCTTGGTCGTCACTTAAACGCGTAAAGGTAGTTATTAAATGCTCAGCCAATTGTTTACAGTTTAATAAGCCTTTTTCTACCCCATCCTCAATATCAGCCAAGCAATAACTTATATCATCAGCCGCTTCCATTAAATAAGCCAAAGGAAAGCGATGACCTGGCTTTATATCAAGCTCTTCAGATAAAAGTTCAATATCTTGTTTTTCAGAATAATAAAAACCGACTTTTTTCTTTAAATAAGAGAGAGGTTTGTCTTTGTCTGGACGCATATCCAAACCACAGCGCGTGTATTTTAAAATGCTGGCCGCTTGAGAATAAGTAAGATTGAGTTTTAATAAATTAAAAATAATACGGAAGGCTTGGGCATTACCTTCAAAGCTTTTTAATTCTTGTTTGATTTGCAGAGACAGCATTTTATTGTCAGCTTGGCTAAACAATACATGTTTGTCTAAATGCTTATTAAACCAATGGTTAATTGCCGCTTCACCAAAATGCCCAAAAGGCGGGTTGCCAATATCATGCATTAAACACGACATTTCCACCAAGCTTTCCATCTCTCTTTCTAAAGTCGATAAACCATAATTTTTAGCAGTTTCGCCCAACATTTTAAATATAGTACGGACAATATGACGGCCAGTTTGCTGCACTTCCAAAGAATGAGTTAAACGACTACGTACCGCAGAGTTGCGTTCTAAAGGAAATACTTGAGTCTTTTGTTGTAAACGCCTAATTGCTGCCGACTGAATAATACGACCGCGGTCACTTTCAAACTGATCAGACACATTAGCTTTAGGGTTATTGTTGTATCTGCGAGTGGCGTTTATTTTTTTAGAGAAATCCATAGTTCAAACTGCAATTATTTGATAGTAAATGCAGTCTACCCGCAAACCATGTGATTGAATAGTAGTTAACCTGAGTTCGGGATAAGCTAGCCTCTCAGTAACGCTATTTTTGCGCCTATCTACGTTGTGTTTTCTAGTCATAGCCCGCTATGACGTACGAAACCCCGCCTTGCTATACACAAAACTTTAGTCACCGAGCTAGCGGTTAACTTAACAATTTAATTAAATATTTCGTAACTATCTGTAT
The DNA here is from genome assembly GCF_947500655.1 of uncultured Psychrosphaera sp. Classification (GTDB taxonomy): domain Bacteria; phylum Pseudomonadota; class Gammaproteobacteria; order Enterobacterales; family Alteromonadaceae; genus Psychrosphaera. The sequence goes on from NZ_CANMSK010000018.1 coordinate 38,982, forward strand.
TTATTTAATATCTGAACAGTCAGTCGACCATCTTATCCCGAACTCAGGTTAATTAAAAACTTGACCACAAAATTCAGCACGATATTCAGCTCAACAACAAGAGCAAGGAAAAAACCAAGTTCAAATCAAACAGCAAAACATGCGATAATCCCCCTCTTGTGATAAATAATGCAATTTCATTTCAAATGGATCTTTATATGACCCGCTTCACTTTAGATAACGTGTGTAAAAACACCTTAGAGATCAAAAAGAGTCAGTTTATTACTTGGTTAATTCCTATTAGTGCTTCTCAAGGTGATCAACAAAAGCACAAGCAAGAAGTGAAAGATTATATTCAACAAGCAAAAAATGAATACCCAGACGCACGTCATCATTGTTGGGCTTATATTATGGGGGCAAATCCAAACTCAATGACTGCCGCTATGTCTGACGACGGAGAGCCGTCCGGCACTGCAGGCAAACCCATGTTAAATGTACTGCAGCATAAACCTGTTGATAATATTTTAGCGATTGTTATTCGTTATTTTGGCGGTGTTAAATTGGGTGCAGGCGGCTTAGTAAGAGCGTATTCTCAAGCTGTAGAGCAGTGTTTTTCATTGGCTGAATTAGTGCCTGTAATTCCCAAGTCCACATTAACAGTTCAAATACCTTTTTCCGATGAACAGTGGCTTAGACATCACCTTGATAAGAACCAAGGTGAAGTATTAAACACAGAATATTCAGATTTAGTTACCGTTGAAATAATTTTGCCACAAATTAACTTTATAACTATTAAGGAAGCATTGGATAGCCGAAGTTTTATTTATAAAATCGCCGATGATTAAAATTAAATAATTTTTTTTGAAAAGTGATCTAAGATCATCCGGTCTCGTATAATTAGTATTAAAATTAATTGGTTTATTTATGAAGTATCTTAATTTATTGCCAGGTGAAGTTGCATTGCAAAATGCTCCGTATTACCAAATGAAAAATAATCAGCAATGTATTCCGCAGCATTATTTAAAATATGATCATAATCTTGCTAGCGTAGAAAAGCTGGTAATAGATATAGAATATAGCAACCAATACCCTATTTTTGTGTCTGAAGACAATGGTGGCATTTACTTACAAGTTGGCATTATTGGTTACGACAATTACCGAGTACAAACTGAACAACCAAAGTCTAAAATTGTATATGGCCGTAAATGGCGAGTAGAGCCACAGCTTCCTACCTCTGAAATTATTCAAACCGCATTATTGGCGGTAAAAGTTGCAAGAGAGCATGAAATAAGAGAATTATTTAGAATGTCGGTTGAAGACAAGTCAACCACACCATTTAACAATCATCATGACTTACCTTTGTTAAGCCAAAATCACAGCTGTTTAACGGAGCAAAATAAGAGCAACTCGTGGGCCGAGTTACAGCTATGCCTTGACGAAATATCTTACGACAAAGCAAACTTCTTTATACACAATATACATAGCCTTCAATCTGGCAGTCACATTATTGAACTTGAAGTATTACCCGCTGAAAATACAAAATTGCCTGAATTATTAACTGAGCAATATATTGTGTTAACTATTGAACAACATAATAAAAATGAATTACTGTTTGAGTTAATGTCGCAACTTATCCATTTAAGTAACCGTCATGTAGAAGAAAACTTTAATTACGCAGGCGTTGCTCGTTTTAGCCGTAAACTTCAAGTTGAGCGAATTGCCGAGTTGTCTGTAAATACCCGTCAACTGCATAAAAACAATGCTTTGAATAACAACAGTGATTTAGATGAATTTACTCAGCAATGGCAAAATGCCAATTACGAAACAGACTTAACTCGTGTACCAGAAGTTAAATCTGCAGCTTTAGCTGAAAAAATCAAAGCACGCTTAGCTCATTTTCATCCACTTGAAGGTGTTCTTCCTACATTTAACGTGACTCCATAACACGCTAGGAAATAGGCCACATAAAAGCCTACAAATTCAACTATTTGTTTATACAGAATTTAATGTAAACTAGGCCTTTATTAAATTCTGTTTCAAATATAACAACCTATGAAATTATCTAGCGCAACAAACCTCTTTGTTAAAATCCGTAGTAACAAATTATTCGAACTGTTTGTTATCTCAGTAATTATTGCCTCTGCATTATTAGTTGGTGTGAAAACCTACGACGTTTCATCGACGATGCACACTATCACTAATTATTTAGACATTTTTATTACTGTATTTTTTATCTGTGAAATCTCTATTAGGTGGTTATCCGAAACTAAAAAGCTCAACTTCTTTAAAGATTTCTGGAATGTGTTCGACACCATTATCGTCATCGTCAGTATTATTCCAATTGAAAATAGTGACATGGCACTTATTGCACGTCTGGTTCGTGTATTCAGAGTATTAAGGATGATCTCCTTTATTCCAGAGCTGCGTATTTTATTAACCTCGTTAATTAAAGCCATGCCGCAACTTGGCTATGTCATGTTGTTAATGTTTATTATCTTTTATATGTATGCCGCCGTGGGCAGCACCTTATTTGAAGACATTAATCCGGATTTATGGGGCGATATCACTATTTCCTTATTAACACTTTTCAGAGTCATGACTTTTGAAGATTGGACCGACGTTATGTATGAAACTATGGTTGTGTATCCAATGAGTTGGATATTTTACTTAACCTTTATCTTCTTCACCGCCTTCGCATTTTTAAATATGGTTATTGGTATTGTGGTGAATGTAATGGAAGAAGAACACGCCAACGCCCGTGAAGAACATCAAAAAGAATTACAAGATGAAGTTGTTGCCGAACAAGACGAAAAGCTCAATAACATCTTGAATGAAATAAAAAAACTACAACAGCAAATCGCTGATAAATAAATTCAAACAAACGGACTCCTAATACACTCTTATGTGATTGACAACATAAGAGTGTAACTCCAATCTCTGCACTCCTCAGTTATTATCAACAGCCAGCACTATAGATCCGCCTTAGTTTTACTAAATTCTCACTTACGAAAACTTGTTTATTATTTTCCACAAATCTTTACATATGATTTTTTGCATATACAATATATTGCATATTAATGACATTAAGTATATTGCGCTATGGTAGAAACAATAAAAAAACGAACGGTTCTGTTTTTATGCACGGGTAATTCTGCACGCTCACAAATGGCTGAAGCTTTATTAAAACACAAAGCCGGAGATCTGTTTGATGTTTATAGTGCCGGTACTCAACCTGACACCATTGACACTCGTACTATTGAAGCACTAAGAAAGTTTGGTTTAGACGCCGACTATTTAGTTTCTAAGCATATCAACACCTTTGCAGGACGAGCTTTTGATTACGTCATAACCTTATGCGACAAAGCCAATAATGAATGCAGAAGTTACCCTAATGCAGGTAAGCAACTAGCATGGGACTTCCCAGATCCTAAAACTCGTTCAGGTAACCATCCATTTTCCACAACATTAAGCGAGATTAATAATCGCATTTCGATGTTTCTACAGGTTGAGGTTAGTATTGAAGAGAGCAGTGCTAATGATCAGAGCGGCGCAGAAATTAAAGCTAAAAACAGCTCACTCAAGAACTCAACTGAACAACTTACTGACTTTGACCCTATCGGTTTTTATAAAACGCTAACCGATGATATTCGGTTAAAAACCTTGATGTTAACGCATTATCACGGTGAACTTTGTGTTTGCGAATTGATGGAAGCGATGGACGTAAACAGTCAACCTAAGATATCTCGCAATCTTGCTCTATTAAAAAAGGCCCAAGTTCTCACCGACAGAAAACACGGTCAGTGGGTGTTTTATCGTATCAATCCAGAATTACCATTATGGGCTAAGTCTGTCATTGCACAGACCACAGAAAATAATATTCCACTGATAGAAACAAAACTTCAACGCTTAGCTGACATGCAAAATAGACCTGACCGAGCAAGTTTCTGTAAGTAGTTATATTGAAGTAGCTATGTATAAGCAGCGATGCTACTTCAAAGTTTAATTTGCTTAACAACAAAAAGAGAATTTTATGCAAACACACCCTTATGATGTTTTAACACTAGAAAACGGTGCAAAACTTATTTTCACTCCCTGCCCTGGTACAAAAGCTCAAGGGTTAGAAGAGTCGTTAGCCACGCTTAAACAAGCTGGCGTCAACATGTTACTGACCTTAATGTTTGATGAAGAAATGAAAAAAAACGACGTTCTTTCTTTACCAACAGAATGCGAAAAGCAAGGTATAACTTGGCTGCAATTACCGATTTTAGATGATGCTGCACCAAGCCAAGAATTTGAGTCTCAGTGGAATAAACACAAAACGAATATTCTTAAGGTCATTAATAAACAAGGGACGATTGCCGTTCACTGCAAAGGTGGCTCTGGCAGAACCGGATTAGTCATTGGCCTTATTCTTTTGGCGTTTGGTTACTCTGGTGAAAAGGTAATTGAAGAGGTGCAGAACATACGACCTAAAGCTTTACTTAATCCAGCACAATTAAATTACTTTAACTCTTATTTATAACCGAATATTCGATAGGACAAACTAATGACAATTAAAATAGGTATTAACGGTTTTGGCCGTATGGGTCGTTTATCAATGCGCGCTGCGTATGATTGGGATGATATTGAAATAGTACAAATTAACGATCCCGCAGGCGATGCTGCCACTTTAGCGCACTTAATGATGTTTGATTCTGTACACGGTAAATGGCATCACGAAGTGGATGCTGAGCACAACAGTCTTATAATAAATAGTCATGCTATTGCTTGTACTCAAAACACAGCAACTCAAGATACTGATTGGTCGCAATGTGACGTGGTGATTGAAGCCTCAGGTAAAATTAAAACCAAAGCTTTACTACAAGGCTATTTAGATCAAGGCGTTAAACGTGTTGTGGTTACCGCACCAGTAAAAGAAGATGGCGTATTAAATATCGTCATGGGTGTTAATGACAATTTATACAATAAAGCTGAACACCCAATTGTTACAGCTGCATCTTGTACTACAAACTGCCTAGCGCCTGTGGTTAAAGTTATTCATGAAAACCTTGGTATTAAACACGGTTCAATGACAACTATTCATGACATTACTAATACGCAAACGATTATTGATGCACCACACAAAGACTTACGCCGCGCACGCTCTTGTGGCACAAGCTTAATCCCAACTACCACAGGTTCAGCCACTGCCATTACTCATATATTCCCTGAGTTAAAAGGCAAATTAAATGGCCATGCTATTCGTGTTCCATTAACCAATGCGTCAATCACCGATTGTGTGTTTGAGCTGGAAAAAGCCACCACAGTAGAACAAGTAAACGCCTTGTTAAAAACCGCGTCTGAAGGTGAGTTAAAGGATATTTTAGGTTATGAAGAACGCCCGCTAGTTTCTATTGATTATAAAACCGATCCTCGCTCAGGCATTATTGATGCGTTATCAACTATGGTGATAAATGACACTCAATTGAAATTATACGTTTGGTATGACAACGAATGGGGTTATGCAAATCGTACCGCAGAATTGGCAAGAATGGTTGGTTCTTTAGATAAATAGAGTTTTAGACAGATAAATAAAGAGTAACGACAATGAGCCTAAATTTCTTAACCAGTTTGCCTACGCAAATTAAACAATACTTAATTATCACAGGTAATTACTGGGCATTTACCTTAACCGACGGCGCACTGCGCATGTTGGTGGTGTTGTATTTCCATCAGTTGGGATACGACCCGCTCAGTATTGCCATGCTATTTTTGTTTTACGAAATATTTGGCGTAATTACCAACTTAGTTGGCGGCTGGTTAGGCGCTAAGTTAGGCCTCAACAAAACCATGAACATAGGGTTGGGATTGCAAATTATAGCTCTAGCTATGTTAACCGTTGATGCGACTTGGCTCACTGTTATTTATGTTATGGCCGCTCAAGCATTGTCGGGTATTGCCAAAGACCTAAATAAAATGAGTGCAAAAAGCTCAATCAAGTTATTAGTACCAGAAGACACACAAGGTAAATTATACAAATGGGTGGCTATTTTAACGGGCTCTAAAAATGCCCTTAAAGGCGTTGGTTTTTTCCTTGGTGGCTTGTTACTAACCTTGTTTGAATTCCGTGGTGCCGTGCTCATTATGATGAGCATGTTAATACTGGTTTGGTTGTTTAGTTTATTTACCCTTAAACAAGACTTAGGCAAAGCCAGCTACAAACCTAAATTTAAAGACATCTTATCAAAAAGCAAACCCATCAATATATTATCCGCAGCTCGTTTGTTTTTATTTGGCGCAAGAGACGTTTGGTTTGTGGTCGCCCTTCCAGTTTATTTAGCGGTTACCTTTAATTGGGATCACTGGTGGGTTGGCGGATTTATGGCATGCTGGGTAATTGGTTACGGCATAGTGCAATCTATTGCGCCTTCTATTACTAATAGAGGTGCTACTAGATCTGAAGATAGCAAAGCAAATACACCTGCAAAATTAGCATTCTTTTGGGCAAGTTTATTAGCTATATTACCGGCATTAATCGCACTGGCATTGCACTTTGAGTTTTATATTCAAACCTCATTAATAGTCGGCCTATTAATATTCGGCGCAGTGTTTGCGATTAACTCGTCATTACATAGTTATTTAATTGTCAGCTTTGCCGACAAAGACGGCGTATCGTTAGACGTAGGCTTTTACTACATGGCAAACGCCATGGGCAGATTAATTGGTACGGTATTGTCTGGCTGGGTTTATCAAAATTACGGCTTGGAAGCTTGTTTATGGATATCTTGTGGCTTTGTAATATTAGCGGCTTTATTGTCGTTGGGGTTGGAGAAAAAGCGGTTTTAAGCTGGAAGGTTTTAAGGCTGGAAAGCTAGAAGGTAAAAAGGCGGTGTAACGATGTTAGAGTTGCGAGTTACGAGTTACGAGTTACGAGTTACGAGTTACGAGTTACGAGTTACGAGTTACGAGTTACGAGTTACGAGTTACGAGTTTGAAATTCACATCATTTAGCAGGAATTACAAGCTTTTGCTTTTGCTTTTGCTTTTGCTTTTTCTCCCGCTTCAAAGCATCTGTAGCAAATATAACTTTTCTCAAATCGAGCGGGCATGGATGCCCGATTGAGGAAAATGTTCAGGGACGAATGTTTTTCCGTATTTGACGAGTAAAGTTATTATTTAATACAAATTTTAATCTAGAAAATAGAAATTTAAGTATAAACTGAGGAAAAATAAAAGGGCCACTCAGGCCCCTTCTGAGAAAAACCCTACCACATTAAGTCGTCTGGAATGACGTAATCTGCGTATGGGTCGTCTTCTTCAACTTCTTGGATTTCATTTTGAGAGACTAAAACTGAGTCATCTCTTAATGCTATTTTCCCTGAAACCACACTTGGAATGACGGCGTAGTCGTCAGCACCAGTTTCACCAAAGCGCACAATACTTAATAAGCCGTTGGCTAATTGGCGTTGGATTTTGTCTGACACGGTTAGCTTTTTAACGGCAGTTCCGTCGGTAAAGTTATATGCAACATTGCCGTGAGAAATGTCCAGCATGTTCATTTCTATTAACTGTTTGATTTGCGCTTGCACCGCTTTAGCTGATGCTTGCTGTTTTATTTGCTCATTTAGCTCTTTGTCTTTAGCTAATTGTGCTGCACGTTTTTCTTCTGTTGCCGCTTGAACTTCACGTTTCATATCACGTGTTTTTTTGCTGGCTTTTTTTGCACGTTTTGCTTTTTTTTCGTTTGTAAGACCAGCTTGTAACAACTGCTCTTGTAATGACATTTGTGCCATTTGAATATCCAATAAGTCTGCTTAATGGCGATATTATCGGCCACTGATAAATTATTTCAACCACTGATTTCAGTAACTGGATAAACAGCTCAGTAACAACTTTATAAACACTCACAAAATAAATACTACTTGGTGGCATTTTTAGTACAATGACCTGAATGTCTTACCTTATGGAATTTACTAATATGCTCTTGAATTTAGGCTCCAACTCAACTAATAAGTTATTAATAACCCTGATCATTTCAGTCTTGTTTGGTTTTACCAGTAACCAAGCTCTTGCAGACGATGCGTTTGCTAACAACAACTTACTTCCGCCAATTAAACCTTGGCAAGGTAAAAGCCAAGAACTACTTAAAGGTAAGTCAGGCAAATGGCAAACTGGATTTGAAAAATCCAATATGCAGTCCACACCAAATTATGATGACAGCATAAAGTACATCACCGCTTTGGCAAACTCTGAACCGCAGTTTAATTTAACCAGCATTGGTAAAAGCCCACAAGGCCGAGACATTTGGATGTTAATTGCTTCCAAAGATGGGGCTAAAACCCCAGAGCAGTTACGTAGTAATAAAAAGCCAACTCTATTTATTCAAGCAGGTATTCACTCAGGGGAAATAGACGGTAAAGACGCAGGCTTTATGTTGTTACGCGACATAAGTAAACACAACAAAGGTCATTTATTAGACCAAGTAAATTTACTTTTTATCCCTATTTTAAATGTAGACGGACACGAACGTTCAACCCCACATAACCGGGTAAACCAACGAGGCCCTAGTAATATGGGTTGGCGTACAACGGCGCAAAACTTAAACCTTAACCGTGATTATGCCAAAGCAGACACGCCAGAAATGCAAGCGCTTATTAACACTATAAACCTTTGGAAACCAACACTGTATTTAGATATTCATGTTACCGACGGTGAAGATTATCAGTACGATATTACTTACGGCTTTAACGGCACACACGGTTATTCACCAAATATCAGTAAGTGGTTAGATACACAATTAAAACCTGTGATTAATACTGAGCTTAGCAAAAATGGGCACTTAGGCGGTCCACTTACTTTTGGCATGGACAATAAAGATTTTGCTAAAGGTTTATTTGGTTGGACGGCCAGCCCAAGATACAGCAACGGCTGGGGCGACGCTCGCCACTTGCCAACTATATTAGTGGAAAATCATTCTTTAAAACCGTACCACCAGCGTGTTTTAGGCACGTATGTTTTCTTGGAAACCATAATCAACAAATTAGCTAAAAGTGGTCACGAGCTAATTACAGCAACCCAAAAAGACATTAACCGTAAAAGTAAAACCTTGCCATTGTCTTGGTCTGCGGATTCAGACAATCCTGAATATATGGATTTCCAAGGCATGGAATACCAACAAGCCGTGGATAAGTTAACGGGAATTCAATATATAAAATGGACAGGCAAAGCCAAAACGTACAACGACTTGCCAATCTTTTGGGCGCGTAAACCAAGTGAAGTGGTCACAGTACCAAACGCTTATTACATTCCACCGCAGCATCTTGAGGTAATTAAGCGCTTACAAAACCAAGGCATTAAGTTCGAGGTATTAAGCAAAGCACAAAAGCTTAAAGTAACCGAACTAACCGCAAAAGACTACAGCTTTGGTAAAGTACCGTTTGAGGGACATTTAACCGCAGACGCTAAATTTGACGCAAACATTGTTAACAAAACATTTCCAGTAGGCACTATTAAAGTACCAACCGAACAGAAGTTAGGTACATTGGCTGTTACCTTATTAGACCCAAGAGCGCCAGATTCTTACTTTAAATGGGGCTTCTTCAATCAGATGTTCCAACAAACAGAATACATAGAAAGCTACGCTATGGTGCCACTAGCGCATAAAATGTTGAACAATGATGATAAATTGAGAAAAGAATTCATGGCTAAATTTGGTGAAACCGAGAGCAAACAAATTGCGGACACAAGCACTAAAGAGAAAGCAGCTAAAAAAGCAGGATCACTACAGGAGTTGTTCTCAGGTTCTTCTGAAAACCAGTCTGCCGAGAAAATGAAATGGTTATATCAACGTTCGGTTTATTACGACAACCAACACTTGAAATATCCAGTGTTGATACAAATGAATTAACAACTTTTAAAGCAAATCCAAAACTAAAAAGCCTAGATGTTAACGTAAAACATCTAGGCTTTTTGGGAGTTATTGTTGCTAACTATTAAAAGAAGTAGCTCGCACCAATCCCTACAATACTAGTATCGCCGTCTGTTGAAATACCTGCATTAATTGCAAAGTTTTCATTAAATAAATAATCAGCAGACAAGTTAAAACTATCTTCGCTGTCACTTCCGCCGTCATACTCAAGATTAGTTACTGAATATGCACCCTTAACTTGCAGAGCGTTAGTGATAGCGGTAACAAAACCAACTTCTATATTTGTGCCATTAGCATCTGTACTTTCAGTCTCAGATCCATAACCTTCTACACTTACCGTAACTTCTGCAGTTTGGCTGATAAAACCAGCAGAAGCAAAAACATCCCAATTAGGCGTTAATGTGTGCTTAAAACCAAGTCCTAGACCTAAACTAGATAGGCTCACTTCACCTTTAATATTAACGGAAAAGAATGAATATGAATATTCATCAGAAACCGATGAATAACCTGCGTAAGTAAAAAAGCTGTCATTTAAAAGATAACTCCCTCCAACCGACAGTCCACTTAAAGACAAACCATCACTATCATCACTGCCTTCAGTTACATAAGTTGCAGAAACTTTATTCCATTTAACCAGGCTTGTATCCGCTTCTTCTGCATTTACAAAACCAGTTGCCATTACTGATGCCAAAAGAGTAGCTAAACATTTAATTTTCATACTTTTAATTCCTTAATCCTTGTATGTGATAAGTCGATAATACTATCCATAACAACAAAAGTTTACAATGCAAACTTAATCCACTTTTAACGTTTCAGCCCAATGCCAAGCTTCTGTTTTGTACAAAGGAACGGTAGACAATGCGTGATGGTGACTTGTTTAGTTTGTTTGGACTCTTTTCAAAAAGAGTAAAAAAAGCAATTCCAAGTACATTCAAGGAGAGGTTTGCCCAATTTGTTCAGGAGAATTGATTATCACTAATAATTTTTTTAATTGGCAACTCGCATGTAAAAATTATCATGTCGAAGGGATAGTTGAAGAAAGAATCCGTAATAGCTGATTCAGTCAGTTAGACCTTAAATTGGAAAGCCTCGAATTAACGACTGATCCCCACCAAATAAAAAGCCTAGATGTTAACGTAATAACAGCTAGGCTTTTTCTATCTTAGTTTTATAAAACATTATTCTACAACTGTCATTTTGATGACGGTTATTATTTTATTTAGCGTAATTAGATAACCATTTTGATATATAACGCCCTTGAGCAAGCGATATCTTTTCAAGTCTGTCACATGCACCAAACGCAACAGCTGAGCTTATTGATTGAGTCGTAGAATGTAAAACCTTTCCATTTTTTACAATAGAAGCTTTGGCTTCTGCAGCCGAGCTAGGTCTAATAGCCATAAACAACCATTTATGAGACTCTACATTTGTATACTCAACTTTTAATTCATACTGTTCAGGTGTTATTGAATTACTAGGTAATACTTTAAGGGCGCTAGTTTTAGAAGAGTCTAAAATAGATTTTTCTAATCCTGACAACATTGCGCAATCAGTTTTAAATGCTCCATCCTCAATTCCTTCTGAAAAAGTAACGTCTGTTAAATAAAAAGATTCCGCTATTTTATCACGCTCATGAACTACAACCTTATGCGCTCTTTTATGACTACAGCCAACCATAAAAACACTAATAAGACAGATCATTAATAATCTATTAAACAAATTTTAATTCCTTCTATACTTTTAATATATGCAAATGTATTTTTCAGGTTAAATTTTAAACCTAGTTATTTAGTAACTTTTTCACAATTGCCGTTTGGTAAATAGCAATTTAACAACTAATTACCTAAGGAGCAATTATTTGTTAATTAAAAAACAACAAGTTAACCACTATAAGTAGAATTGAAAAGTTAACTTTTATAATCGAAAAACTAGTTACTTTTTAACGTTTCAGCCCAATGCCAAGCTTCTGTTTTGTACAAAGGAACGGTAGACAATGCGTGATGGTGACTGCCGTTGGTTTCTTTGGTTGAATAAGATAAATACATTAAGGTGTTGGTTTTCTTATCAAAAATACGACGCACTTTTAAGCTTTTTAATAAAATGCTCTTAGACTCACGAAAGATCACTTCGCCATTGTTGGATAAATCAATACCATCAAGATGCTCTGGTAAAATAGGTCCAGTTTGACGACAAGCAATAGACATATCGGACGGATCAGAGAAATCCAAATCCGCTTCAATGTGACTAATATGACAAGTAACTCCCGGAATTTTAGGATCTTGCTCCGCCTTGATGATCACATCTTTAGTAGTAAACAGCCCCAAACTCACCTTCCCTGCATCTTCTGTACAAGCCGTAAGCGCAACAGCCAATATTAATGTAACTAACAGTTTCATATTTGTTCCTTTGTTTATTTTGATTTTTTATTTACCGCTTCCAACACATCCATAATAAAGTTCGATTTATCTTTTTCAGAATTATTCTTTGAAAAAACTTGGGTTATCAATTTAATTTTGGTGTCACGCTTAAACTCCAGTTGTTCTTGTTCTGTCATATTCTTACAATCTAGAGAGTTCGTTATTTGCTCAGCAAGAATTGCGGCTTTCAACATCATCATTTTTTCAGTATTAAGTGAGACTATATGTTTAATCAAAAAAAATAAAACACCTGATAAGCCACCAATAATAAGTGTTGAGGCGGTTATTAATGGTAGTCGACTGAGTAGTATATCCCATGCACTTACTTGAATAAGAGAAGGTAAAATTTCGATAAAACTTTCCCCATTTGTATAAATATACTTGGCCATACAAGCTAACATTACAAAGGTAATAAATGCGAAGAAGTAGTAAGGTTTAAGTTGTTTAGATGTTTCATTAGAATGGCCAACCATATCAAGAGTTGTTAAATTCTTTTCTCTATTAGCATCATTTAACTCTTGTCTGATCAATTGCAGTGAATCACTAACAACCTTTGATTCCTTTTGAATCCCTTCAAGCTTTAAGTGTTCATTTTTGTAAAACGAAGCTTCAGCTTTAATTTTTGCTTGAACTACGTCTAGCGACTCCCTTTCTTCAACAACACGACTTGCTAACTTTTCGTACTCTCTGCTTGTATTATCTAAATCTTTGCGAGCTTTATCTAAAGCTATTTTACTACTATCAAGACTACTCTCGGTGTGAGACTTCTCTTGTTCTAAAGCTTGAATATCCCTCTGGATCGTATAATACTTTTCTAGTCTACTATTAATTAACACATTGATATTATGAAATTTTCTTTCGATATTTTCAATTGCAATCAGTGGTAAGTCACTTGCATTTTGTAGTGCCTTTTCAGTGCGCTCAAGCGTTTTATAGTCTGTAAGCAATGAACTGTACTTAGCAATTTTTACAGACAGAAAATCACAACGTCTTGGTAAAATAAGCCCCAAAACAACATCATGAACCTTGTAGGTACTAACTAATGAACTTTTTATGGAGTGTCCCGAGCGAGTTGATCTTTTAGTAGTAAACTTCTTTTCCATCCCTTTAAAAGATATTAACCTTACCGCTCCTTCATTTTCATTTGTAGGCACATTTTTACATTGAATGTCAGATATAATTACGGGTTCAGAAAACAATACTACACATTCACCACGCAATGCGCTTTCATCATAGTTAGCTATAAGCAAGGCTCCAGCAGAGAACTTTAGTTCATCATTGATAAAACTATCTGGATTAAATTCCTCAAAGAATCTTATCAACCGTGGGGATTTACCATTGTCGTACTTAGTAAAGAAGGAATCTAAACTAGATAGATATTCATCAAACGGTTTTGAAATATTTTTGATATCTATTCCACTGAACAACTCACTCAAGTCAATATCTTCCATGTCTTCTCTTTGATTAATCATTCGTTTTCCGTAGCTACACTATATCTCGATACATTGAGTGTATCAGGTTTAAAATCACTCTGTATATTAGTTAAATATGTTAGCGAAAAATAATGAAAAACACTTCATTTTAATTATTTTTTTAAAAGCGAACTGTAAGGTTCGCTTTTTATCTTTGCGCTCTTGCTTTGCTTTTCTTCTCCATCACAAAATCACTTTGTTAAATATTATTTTTTATAAAATTCGAAGCATGGATGCTGAGCAAGGGCTTTTTCATGGACGAAAGTTAAGCCCGTTTTTACATAAACAAAAATAACTATTTAATAAAGTATTGGATTTTGGTTGGAAGCGGCGCTCTGTTTTATTATAAGAGCGGCTTACATTTTTGGCTGTTGAAAAAAGGTATGGTCGCCGTCAAGGTGAAACCTTAGTGTTCAGCCAAATACAATGTCACAGTTGAAATACGAAACCCAAATCCCCTTCACCTTTTTTGGCTGTTAAAAAAGGTAACTCACCGTCAGCAGAAACCTAATAGCTAATTAAAAATTGGTCATTAAAAACGACAAAGGCACCCATAAGGTGCCTTAATTCATACCACTAGAGACTTGTCATCGTTATTCTAGCGGTAGCTACAAGTTAATGTAGTCTCAAAAGCCCGATACAAAAGTAGAGCGGGAACTAGGTAATTATAGTTTTTTTAATTAAAAACTCAATAACGGATTAAAACTATTCCTTGGTTGGCTCATATACTCTTGTTATTTCAGTAAATATCCTGCCCCAATACTATGTATTACACCTTCAGTGATACAAGCTAATAATTCAGAAGGAATAAGTTCATTGTAATATTTTCTGTTTTTTGACTTTCCTATCCTGATCAAATCTAGCCTATGAAAAGCAACTCTATAAATCATGTCGCATTTCACCCAATATTGATTATTATGCCCTTGAAAGAAAGGGCTAGGAGGTAAGTATCCAGAGTCAATTTTCACATGGTGCTTTTCGATAAGCACTGGTTCTTTAGTGCTTATAGGAACGACTGTACATAAACCACTTTTCCTTCTTGAGCGAGGTGATATCACAATAACTGGTCTTTTTTTTACCATTTCAGGTGGTTTAAAAGCATTTGTAAAATCACACATCAACATTGCTCCCCTTTGAGGATGAAACTTGATAGCCATATTTTAATCCGTTAAAAATTGTTTAACACATAGTACAAATAATATTAGCAATTAAATTCACTTATGGTGCGGTTCTAGTTGACGGTTGAAAATATAGTTTAGTAAAAAACCTCTCTATACCACTAATTAATAAAGTTTTTATTTAACCAGCCGATGTATAAATTAACAGCACATTTTAAATTATGTTTCTGCTTGAATAAAAGGAATTTACTATGGAAATCACTCATAACGCATTAAAAGAAATCGCGACTGCACAATCCCAAAGACAATCAAAGCCTGTTGAGGTTAGCAAGTCATCCACCGGCAACTTAACTGACGCAGTAAGCAAAGTGCAGTCCCAAACATTGACTGATGATATTTATACTCAAGCTGAGCATATTCCTAACGTTACTTACGGTAGACCGCTAGAATTTACTACTGTTTTAGCTGATGATATTGCAACGTCAGATAAAATGTCTAATACAATACCTATGGGGGAATTACCAACCCATGTCCGTCAAATACAACCTGTGTATCAAGCTTTTATGAATGAATTAGAAACAACCTCACCGTCTTTAGCCCAAAAAGATTGGGGCTTTTCTGTTGATGAAAATGATAAGTTAGTTGTCTCTGGTGATATAACAGAATATGAACGAATTTACCTTGAAGATAAATTAAATCAGAATGAAGAGCTTGTACGTTTAACTAAAGAAGTTCCAGATATTTTAATCAAGGGCATGGAATATGACCGTGGTAATGATGGCAAAGGTCAGTACTGGGGACAGTACGATGTTACTCAGGAGAACTTTAAAGACATTATTGATGTAAAAGAACTATTGGATAAGTCATATACAACAAAAGAAATGGGATTTTTCGCGGCCAATAATGTCGACCTTATAAAATACCAAGATAACCTTAGAGGTCAATTACAATTGAGAGCTGACCCTAAATATGCTTATTAGTTAGTTTATTAATAACAGCTCGGTAATATAAGTCATCTAGCCTAGTTTTTTAGAAAGACGGAATTTAATATGGAAATCACTCAGAACGCATTAAAAGAAATCGCAACAGCACAAGCTCAAAGACAATCAAAGCCTGTTGAGGTTAGCAAGTCATCCACCGGCAACTTAACTGACGCAGTAAGCAAAGTGCAGTCTCAAACATTGGCTGATGATATTTATACTAAAGCTGAACATATTCCTAAAGTTACTTACGACAAACCTCTAGAATTAACCACTGTTTTAGCTGATGATCCAGAATTGCTAGATAAAATGACCAATACAATTTCTTTTGGTGAGTTACCTATTCAAATTGGAAAAATACGGGATGAGTTTCAACTATTTATGAATGATTTAGAAACGGATTCACCGACTTTAGCACAAAAAGATTGGGGGTTTTCCGTTGATGAAAATGACAAGTTAGTTGTCTCTGGCGATATAACTGAAGATGAACGAATTTACCTTGAAGAAAAATTAAATGAAAATGAAGATCTTGTCCGTTTAGCCAAAGAGGTTCCAGATATTTTAATTAAAGGCATGGAATATGACCGTGGTAATGATGGCAAAGGGCAATATTGGGGTAAATATGACGTTACCCAAGAAAATTTTAAAGACATTATTGATATAAAAGAGTTAATGGATGCATCATATCATCCAGTGACGAACTCTTACTACGCTTTTGATTACCAAGACAACCTTGGAGCTCAGCTAGCTTGGAAAGCAGAAGTTAAATATGCTTATGAGTAAGTTAGGTTTGCTACTACACATATAAGCGTTAGTTTGTATTCACTGGAATAAAGGTGCATTGACCTAATCCAGTTATTTCAACTATTTGATTAAAGCGAACCGCTAGGTTCGCTTTTAACTTCTAAATATAAAACTATTCTCCAAATTTAAATCTAAGCCCGGCATTTACCGTGAAGCCGTCGTTTCTTGACCAGATATCAGTTGTCCATCTTCCGCTTGCTGATTGTGTTGGCAGAACTAAAGAATAGTCTTTGGTTTGTCTAACATTCAGCAGGTTCTCAGCATTAAGAAAGTAACTGATCTTGCCTATGGTAATTTGCCCTAACAGTCCTAAGTGCCAATACGGCTTACTTTTAGTTAAGTAAGGGTTATTTTCTAATTGTTGGCTGCCGGTGTAATAAGCCTCAAATCCAACCATATGACTACCGTGCTCTTCCCACATAACCACTGCGCCAGCTGAATGTTCTGGTGTAAGAGCAAGTGGAATACGGTTAGTACCTGTGTTATCGGCTTTTGTTGCGTCTGTGTATAAATAACTTCCGGTAAATTTAATGTCTTGCCAGCGATAGCGTAATAACAGCTCAACACCTCTTATTTGGCTTTCTCCTGCGGCATTAACAATACGAACTTGTTTATCTGATGTGGCATTTACACTGTCGATAACTTCAAGCTCCGTGGCGTTTTCAACATCTGAGGCGAACAATGTCATGCTGGTTTCCACACTACCTAGTACATAACTAATATCCATAGATGCAGTTGATGCGGTTTCAGCGTCTATATTTTCTAGCTGTGCAAGGCGCGATAAACCCGCTTCATCTATGTCTTCAATAAATGGACTAGGAGCAAAAAAGCCTTGTCCGTAAGAGCCTCTTACCGTCCAATCACCGGGCTTATATAACATTGAGATACGCGGACTAACTTGAGTACCATATTCACTATGCCAATCTGCGCGAGTGCTCAATGATAATGAAACCTCATCGTTGGCATCAAAGTCTACTTGTGTAAATACGCCAGGAACTTGATAAGAATAATCATGTATTGGAAAGGTTTCTGACTTGTATTTTTCTGATTGGAAAGCGACACCAACAACCCATGCTGCTTTTTCTGTATAGCCTGAAAGACTAGTTTCAATGAGTTGACTTTGATGGCTGTCATCTTCAAACACAGCGCCGTATTCATGTTCATGATCTTGGTTCATTGCTGAGCCACGAACATTAACATTCATCACCTCACCTACTGGTTTATCATAAATAAAACCAATGTCGGTTCTTAACGAATCTTGTGTTTGCGCAAATGGGTTGCCGTCTGGAAGTGTTGCACCTTCTTCAGGAAAGTTTGAATTTGCAACTGTGCCTCCCGTTCTTTGCTCAGTCATTGCTCCAAAAGTAAGGTACAAGTTAGCGCCGGTATCATCTTGCCAATAAAAACGAGGACGAACACTGGCTCTTTTGTATCCGGCCATATCTATCCAACCATCATCATCCAAGTCTTGTTGTTCTTGGTGATGAGCACCTGCGGTAACAGATGCACTAGTTGACTCAGTCAGTGGCGATGAGAAATACGAGGTAATATCTTGACCATTTTTAGAAGTGACATTAACTAACACCTCACCTTCAGGTTCGTCATTAGGTGTTCTTGAGATTAAATTGATCACGCCACCAAGAGCCGAAGCTCCGTACAGTGAAGACGCTGAGCCTTTAATGATTTCAACATTAGCAAGGTCCGTTGGTGGGATTTGTAACAAACCGATTGAAGCAGTTTGGCCTCCATATAATGGCAAGCCATCACTTAACAACTGAGTGTATCGTCCAAACATGCCTTGTAATCTGATATTGGCACTGCCTAAAGCTGGCGATGTAGTTTGCACCCTAACGCCACCCGTTTCAGCCACCAGCATAGAGATATTACCCGGGCGCATTAGGGCTTTCTCTTGAATTTCTTCACCATCAATGACTTCGGTGCGTGTTGCTGATTCGGTAACAATACGACCTAAGCGTGATGCGTTAACTTGGATTTTCTCAATTGTGCTGTCATTTTTTTCATGGTGGTCATGTTCATCATGGTGCTTATTTGGGATCTCATCTTTATCATTAGCTTGTGCTAATGCAGGAACCAACAGTGCAATCACTGCTAATTTTTTATAATTTTTTTGCATTTTTTACCTCGGGCAATGTTTAGTACTAGCTCAATACAATAAAGCTGATACTTTGATTACGTTACTTTTAGTTACGTTACTTTCGATTATTTAAAAGCCTACACACGGATAGCCGCGTGCAATGTTTTATGAGGTAAAAATGGGAGGACGATACCGAGAGGTGGTAAAAGGTTTAGTCTGAACAAAAGATTGTTGTATATATGAAAATTCACTAACAAGCCCTAACTCGGAATTATCCATACCAACCGTTAGATAAGTTACAGGCGAACAGCCATTTAAAGCACAAATGCAATCCGAACCGCAGCATTCATCGTCGCAGCAATCGTCTGTATTCTCAGTAGAATTAGCTTCGTCATCAGGATTTATATTTTCATTCAGCTGAATATCAACACTAGCGGCGGTAGATATTTCACAAGAACTAAAGATGTCATTTGCCATTGCTTGTCCAATAAAGGAAAAAAGCATGACTGATAGAATGAGTACTTTTGAAAGCGCTTGGAACATAAATAGACCTAAGATTAGTGTCACACTATGTTACGTGTTTGCTGGTTATTTGTGAACTACCATTTAGAGCAAAATATAATTCCAATTATATTAAATATTGGGTTAAAGACTTAAAAATTTATGAGGTTTTTATAGAAAGAGTTTTTAGTGGATTAAGCCTTTTCTAAATAAAAAAAGGCCACCGTTATTTCCATATAACGCGGCCTTATTATTTCTTCTGTTTGTCTTGGTAAATATCTTATTTTGATATTTATAAAGGCAATGTAATTAACACACTTTTGTTAACCAGTTATGAGTGTCTTCTGCTTTACCCCATTGAATATTGTTCAATGCTAGGCGCAATTTATCGGCAATTGGCCCCGGCTTACCAGAACCTACTGTGTATTCACTATCATTATGAATAAAAGTACCAACCGATGTTAATACCGCAGCAGTACCTGACAATACAGCTTCTACTTCTGGTTTTGCAGCTAGTTTAATTAATTCAGCCACCGTCATATCGCGTTCTGTCACTTTCATACCTAAGTCTTTAGCTAAGGTCAAAATAGACGAACGTGTAATGCCATGTAAAAAGCTTGAGTCTAAACCTTTAGTGATGATCTCGTTGCCGTCGATTAATAAGAAGTTAGCAGCACCTGTTTCTTGTACATCGCCATTTGGGCAGAACAAGATTTGATCAGCTTGTACTTCTTTATTGGCTTTCACAATTGGGCCTAACGCGCTGGCGTAGTTACCACCGCTTTTGATCATTCCCATATGAGGTGCACAGCGCATACCGGTTTCATCTAATAAAAGACGTAAGGCTTTAGCGCCGCCAGTAAAGTAATCGCCAACAGGTGAAAGTAATACGTACAACATTGAGCTTGCGCTTGGAACGGCCGCTTTACCAATTGCTGCTTCAGTCCCTATGTGTGTAGGGCGAATGTACATTGAACCAGGAGGTGCAGGTACTTCACTTGCAAAGTTGGCCACAATGTCTGTGATCATTTTAGTGACTTGCGCTTCATCAATAGCTGGTAATGATAAAAACTGGCTGCTTTGCGCTAGGCGTTTAATGTTTTGATCTATACGAAATACATGCACACTGCCATCTTCATGACGAAATGCCTTTAAACCTTCAAAACACGTACTTGAGTAATGCAACACATGTGCACCGGGATGCATTTGCATGCTATCTGCGGGGACAAGACTTGCTGCACTCCACTTACCATTTTCAAATGTTGCCATTGCCATTTGAGGCATAAAAACACTACCAAAAGCTGCCATTATCACTTCCTATATAATAGATAAACCAGAGCCATATCAATGAAACGTTAGCATGATATAAGCTCGAAAATAAGAATTCTAATTTGATGAGTTTAATTAAGAGAGCCGAATTGTCTGATAAATAAATCGTAGGTAACTGATCAAATAGAAGATACGAGATATTACTCCCAACACACCGAAGACTCAATGACCCAGTGTAATTAATACAAGTGATATAGGGAGATTTTAGATAAGATTGATTTGTCGGCAACGAAAATCCGCTATATTTAAAAATTTAAATTAGTATTAAATAACAACTTTGCTTGTGACTTTTAGAAATAAGTAATTCAACTAAGTTCTCTTAGTATTTACCTTTATAAAGAGAACAATCCCCACTTTAGAGGAAAAAGTATTCAAAATAATATATACTTTGCTGATAAAACATTATGCGTATTCCCAAAGTACGGACACATTTAGGCGATTATCTATGCTTTTGCACTCTACTTTATACCAATGGTATTCAGTAATTCCTTTTTTTTATAGAGCCTCTCTCTCTATTCAAAAGACTCTATTGTCTTTTACACGATTAATTAATAAATACGCGCGCCCACTTACTTTTGGTATTTTTACGTTCTTTTTATCCAGCGCTTATTCGCAAGACAATGCCCCTCAAACGTCTGTAACCAGTATTGAAATAGATAAGTTATCTGACTCTGAACTATTAAAACAAGCTAAGCTACTTAAATATACCAATATCCCTCTAAGCATAGAGTTGACTAATAAAGCTCTTAAATTATCAAACGAACATAACAATCTTAATAAAAGTGCACAGGCTCATACTTTGTTAGGGAAATTGGCTGAAAAATCAAATGAGATCGATCAGTCAATGGAGCACTTTTATCAAGCATCCCTAATTTATAAAGGTTTGGGTGATGAGCGTGAACAGATAAAATCTTCACTTTATTACGCCAATAGCCTTTTTACCGCAAAGCGCTATGACGACGCTAATAAAATAATTGATGAGTTACTGCCTGTAACACAGCAATATGGCGATGAATTATATATAGCAAAAACCTTAGTGACCAAAGGCGACGGTTATTACCAGCAAGAAAATTATAGCGATGCCATCGTGCAATACAGCAATGCCACAAGCCACCTTTCAAACGACAATAAAACGATACAAAAACAACTTGCTCAAACTTATAAAAGAATCGCTCAATCTTATAAACGCTTAAAAGATAAAAAACAAACCGCTTCTTTTTATAAAAAAACATTAGATATATTTATCGAGTTAGAAGATAAAAAATCCATAGCTCATACCTTGCATAACCTTTCCACAGCTGAGCGTAATCTCGGGAATTATGTAATAGCACTTGATTATTCAATGCGTGCTTTAGAAATACACGAACAAATAGAAGATCCTGAAGGGCGTGCTAAAGCATTATTGGGCACCGGCATAATTTATCGACATATTGGTCGTTACGAAAAATCACTTAACTATGTGCATGAAGCTCACTTATATTACAAAGCGGTCAATAACATCAGTGCCATGCTCAATACGTCAAATCAGATGGGCTTTGTTTATACACGTTTAAAAAAATTCCAACAGGCCAGATCATTTTACCAACTAACAATTGATCTACCTGAAGAAAAAGTGGACCCTAAAGATCTTGCTACCGCATTAAGAGAAATGGCGGTTATTGACTTGAGTTCTGGTAATTACGCATCGGCTATGACGATGGCTAAAAAGTCTCATAATATATATAAAGCGTTAAATGAAAAATCAAAGTGTTCTATAACGGCACGGATCATTGGAAATATTTATTATGCTCAAGACAATGAGACACAAGATAAAGCGGCTCTAAATGGTCGTACACAAAATAATCTTAGCCACAATAACCATACCCGAGCTATAGCTTACTATGAGGAGTCTTTAGCGCTTGCTACTGAGATAGGTCATAAAACATATCAAGCAAAAGCGTTAACTTACTTAGGTCGCGCTTTGTTAACGAGCAATATCGACAAAGCAGTAGAATTGTTAAAAAAATCGTTGAAATTATCCACTGAGATTGATTATAAATCACAGAGATTAGACGCTTATAATTTACTTCGCAAGGCAGAAAAAATGCGAGGGAATATTACTGAATCACTACGTTATGCTGAAAAAGAACTCTCATTAACTAGAGTGCTCCAAAAAGAACGAGAAGATGATGAACTTATCCTAGCCAAAGCAAATTTACATTCTTACAAAATAGAAATGGAATTGGAGTCATTAAAAGAAAAAGCCAAACTTAATCAACTTCAACTGGCTAAGAAAAATAGTGAAATTGAAATAGCTGGGCAAGCAAGAAAAATTTCTGAATTAGAGCTCACCAAAAATCAATATGCGAGTATCGCGCTAGCTTCATTATTAGCGATATGTTTGCTCGCTGTGATATTTATTTATTTGAAATTTTCCAATTCAAAAAAACGAAATAAAGAACTTAATTATCTAGCCGCTCGCGACCCACTAACCAACTGTTACAACCGTCGAATTTTGTTCGACTTTATGAATAGAGACTTTGCAAATTCAGAACAGCTAGACGAGTATTGCATTATTCTGGTTGATATAGACCACTTTAAAGCGGTAAATGACACATACGGACATAGTACTGGAGACTCAGTACTTCGTGAAGTAGCCAACATTTTACAAACTTGTGTACGCCAAAATGATATTGTCTCGCGCTTTGGTGGCGAAGAGTTTTGTATTGTTTTACCTGGTGCGTCTCAAGAGCAAACGATGCGTATTGCCGAAGCTATGCGCCTAGAAGTTGAAACTAGCCATTTTGACGAGATTACGACGACATGTAGCTTTGGTGTATCCTCCATTAAATTTAATGCAAAAGATCCTACTGAATTAATTGACCAAGCTGATTTAGCGTTATTTAAATCAAAATCAAATGGCCGTAATTTAGTTACCTTGTGGGACAAAACACTAGAGAGTGAGTGAGCTTAAAATTAAAAAAACACAAAGCACATTGCTTATGAACTACAAGTTAGAAGTTTACTTGCGTTCTTATATTTAGTTGTTAATACCTAACGAGGTTCCTCTGCCAGTGTGGCACTTTCCAAATAACTCTCCTTGTATGAAATTTGTCACAGCATCATATTGTAAAAAGACTGTCATTCCGGAAAGCTTATCTGCTCGGTATGATTTAGGGTCATTAAAAAGCCAAACTTCTTCCATTGTCTTACTATCACTTTTCACAATTCTAAACTCAGTAAATTCATCTTTACCATAACCACAACGTTTTTTAATATTGTCAAAAGCCATTGTTTGGTATCGTTGGCTTATGCCGCTTTCTCCAGCAATGCCAGCCCAAACTTCGATTAATTCTATTGCGCCTTTATCAGAGCTATCTTTTATTAAACGAACGGGCGATTTGCTTTTTATCAGTATTTCATTCCATTGCTCTTGAGTTTTACTGTTTATATCAACGTTATTTATGTTGGCAGCGGTATTAACCTTGTTATTCTGACTGACTGAGCAGCCAGTTATTAAAAGTATATTGAAAATGGTAATTACTAATTTATTCATTGTGGACCCTTAGTATTTAGCGCCTTTGGCATTGATTAAATAACCACACTCATAATACTTTTTTGTTGTTAAAACAGGCATTACCTGACAAAAAATAGAGTTTAGCAGCTAAACGCTCTGCATAAAAAACTTAACGGTTAAGTTTTAACTTACTCTGTCACCTCGGAGTTTACAGCGATAAAATGTTTAATTAATCGATAGTTTATAACAATATGGATAACCGCAAATACTACGATAACGAATAAACAACTATAAAATATAGCTGTGTACATTTGATAAGGATGACTAAATATAATCGGTTCCTCTGCACCCCAATATATTGCTTGAGAAATAACGGAGACGATGCCTAAAAAAAGAAAAGTAATTCGAGTTACTAGCTTTAATTGTGGTCCTATTACCACTGAAGATAACCCCACAAAACCAAACAAGCCAAATACCCACATTAAAATCCCCAACAATAACGACAAGATAGATTGGTCATAGGTATCTGAATAGCTACCTGAAGATATACCATAAATTATACTGTACGACGCCCCAATGATCATAGAGCAACAAATCACTGCTAGAATAAATGCAGGTAGCCAAGCAAAAATAAATGTAAGGACAGTTAATATCTTTGGAGTCTTTGCTAACATAACGGTCAAGATGCCTTTCCTTTTAATATGCTTAACTTAACTGGATTCAGTTTACACTGTGTTAGTTTGTTTTTATATATTGCTTATATTGCTAGTACAGAATCAAAAAAGGGAGCTAATTAGCTCCCTCACCTTAATTAGGTTAGCCCTTTGATTTTTCTTCCGCTAACTGTTGTTGCTCAATTTCATGAGTGATTGCCAATGGAGAGCCTGTGTTTTTGGCAATCCAGTAGTATGCCATTGGCACTATGTATAAAGTTAATATCGTAGACAAAGCCACACCAAAGAATATAACAACACCAATTACTGAGCGGCTTTCGGCACCAGCTCCTGATGCGATCATTAATGGAATCGCACTCATCACAGTTGAAAATGATGTCATAGCTATTGGACGTAATCTTTGTTTTGACGCTTGTAGTAACGACTCTTTAAACTCGCCACCTTTATCGCGTAACTGATTGGTAAACTCGACAATTAATATACCATTTTTGGCCGCGAGCCCAATCAACATAACCAGTCCAATTTGGCTGTAAATATTAATAGTCATCCCTGTTAACTTTAACCCCATTAAAGCACCGAGTGCGGCTAATGGAACGGCTAACATGATCACCATAGGGTGAACAAAACTTTCAAACTGTGCTGCTAATACTAAATAAGTAACCACCATCGCCATTAACATAACAAAGGCAATTGAACTGCCAGATTCTTTATATAAAGAAGACTCACCTTTGTAATCAATACTTAGATTACCGTCGATATTATCTTCAACAACTTGATTTAAAAAGTCTAACGCTTGGCCTAATGTATAACCTTCCGCTAAGTTAGCTTCTATCGTAATAGCGCGCATTCGATTATAACGGTTTAAGCGACTTGCTGTGGCTTGCTCGTTAACTTTAACTAAGTTAGATAACGGTATTAACTTCTGCGTCGTCGCTGAACGTACATATAGACCATCGAGATCTGATGGACTATTAAATTCTTCATCACGACCTTCTAGCAATACGTAATACTCTTCGCCTCGTTCAATGTAAGTTGTCGCACGACGCTGGCCTAACATAGCCTCTAATGTGCCACCAATATCAGCAACTGACACACCTAAATCAGATGCACGTTCAGTATCAATTTCCACCAGCAACTGAGGCAAGGTTTCTTTATAATCACTGTCGAGTCTTATTAAATTAGGGTTCTTACGAGCTTCAGCTAAAATGATATCTCGCCATTTAGCTAACTCGTCATAAGTATCACCTTGAATAACAAATTGCACAGGGCTACCAACACCACGACCACCAAGCCCACTTCGCATCATGGTAACTGTTCTAACATCTGGTAAATCAGCAACATCTTTAGACATTTCATCCATAACTTGGCTGGTTGATTTAGCTCTAGTTTCCCAATTTGGCATGCCAATAACAGCGACACCAGCTCCACCACCAAAGCCAGGTGTTCTAACAAGAACTCGACTAACATCTCCACGCTCGTAATAAGGTAATAAACGTTCTTCTACTAATTTACTATTCTTAAGATTACTCTTATAACTAGCGCCCTCTGCACCTTTAATAATAACAAAGAAATTACCTCTATCTTCTTTTGGTGCTAACTCTTGCGGTATAGTTTGAAATAATCCAATCATAGTCACTAACGCAAGTACCATAATAATAACCAAACCAAATTTATTACTAACGGCTGATTTAAGCTGATTTTCATAACTGTTTTCTAGTTTGGTAAATCCATCATCTAACCATTTACCAAATTTAGATTCACGCTCTTTGTGCTTTAATATTTTTGAGCACAGCATAGGCGATAATGTTAACGCTGTAATACTTGAAAAAATAACTGCGGTGGCTACTGTCACGGCAAACTCAACAAACAGCCGGCCTATATTTCCCTCTAAAAAGATTAGCGGAATAAATACCGATACTAAAACAAGGGTGGTTGCAATAACCGCAAAACCAACTTCTCTTGCTCCATTATAAGCTGCCATTAATGGTGATTCGCCCAATTCTATACGGCGGTAAATATTTTCCAACACCACTATCGAGTCGTCGACGACTAAGCCAATTGCTAATACCAAAGCAAGTAATGTTAATAAGTTAATGGAGAAATCTAGCATCAATAAAACTGTAAACGTTGCGATTAGTGCTACAGGCACTGTAATTGCTGGAATAAAGGTTGCTCTGATATTTCCCAAGAATATATATATCACTAACACAACTAAGATAATGGCAATAATTAGAGTGCTATAAACTTCTTCAATAGATTTGGCGATAAAAACAGACGAGTCGTAGGAATCTGAAATTTCAGTTCCTTCTGGCAAAGTTTCTTGTAACCTTGCCAATTCAGCTCTTGCACCACGCACAACGTCTAATGTATTAGCTTTAGATTGCTTAATGATACCTAAACCAACCATGTCTTTACCGTTACCACGGAATGCATTTTCTTCATTCTCAGCAGCTAATTCAACATCAGTTACATCACCAAGACGAATTAAATAACCATCTTCACCTTTACCAACTACTAACGATTTATATTGCTCTGGAGTTTTATAGGAACGTTCAATACGCACATTAAAAATTCGGTCAGTTGATTTAACTTCCCCCGCTGGAAGTTCTATATTCTCTCTACGCAAGGTGTTTTCAATATCGGCAACGGTAACGTTTCTGGCTGCCATTGCGTCCCGGTCTAGCCAGACTTTCATTGAGTAATCACGACCACCACCTAAACGTACACGGGCAACACCATCAACAACGGCAAAACGGTCGACAATATACCGATTGGCATAGTCAGTTAATTCAAGGCTACTCATGGTTGTTGAATTCATTACAAACCAAGCTATAACATCTTCATCGTCGTTGGCTTTATAAACTTCTGGGGGTTCAGCTTGTTCTGGTAAATTGTTTAATGCACGAGATACTCGCTCACGCACATCATTGGCAGCAGAATCGATATTGCGAGTGGTTTTAAATTCGATAGTGATTTGAGAACGCCCATTACTGGAACTAGACGTAATATTTTTAATACCTTCTATACCGGAAATACGGCTTTCTAATACTTGCGTTATCTTGCTTTCAATAATTTCAGACGATGCACCAGGGTAATTGGTATTTACAGAAACAATTGGTGGATCAACATCTGGATATTGACGTAACGACAACATAAAAAAAGCAACGATCCCAAAAGTAACAAGCAACATATTAACAACGGTTGCAAATACTGGACGCTTAATCGAAATATCTGATAACAACATAAATTATTCCTTAGTTGCCGTAGTATTGGCCATTGCTTCAGCAGTTGTTACCATTGAGCCTTCACGCACTTTTATTACGCCTTGGCTAACCACAACATCACCTTCAACCAAACCAGAAACAACTTCAACAATACCTGGTTTACGTCGGCCTGTTATAACCTGTACTCGGTGAACTTTGTTATCAATTACTTGATAAACATAATGCTCTGCATTTAATGGGATTATGGATGTTTCAGGTACGGTTAATACTTCTATCGATTGGGTTTCAACAATTAACTGTAATAACATTCCAGCTCGAAGCTTTAATTGCTTATTAGGGAAAATGGCACGCACTTTAAATGAACGAGTGGCCTTATCTAACCGCGACGCTATGCTAGTAATTTTACCTTTAAATGCGATTGGGTAAGCAATGTTTTTAGCTGATACCGGTTGACCAAAACTTACGCGGTTTAAAAACTTTTCGGGTAATTCAAATTCAACTTTAATTTCTGATAAATCATCAAGTGTCGTGATTTCAGTATTACTTGTTAATAGTTGCCCTGGGCTTATTTGACGTAGACCTAATTTTCCAGCAAACGGGGCATAAATGAACTTTTCTGATAATTTTATTTTAGCTACTGACAATTGAGCTTGTGTTGATTCCATCAAACTCTTTTGGCTATCTATGGCGCTTTCGGCTGGCGCACTGGTTTTATTAATATCTAATAAACGTTGTAATTGCCTTTTTTGCTCAGCGAACTTAATCTCTAATTCTTTTAACTCGGCTTGTTCTTGTGCATGTTCCAGTGTAACGATCAACTGTCCCTTTTTAACACTATCACTATCATCAAAATGAACCGATTTGACACGGTCAGTGCTTTGGCTAGTTAAAATAATTGATTCGTTAGCTTGAGTTGTGCCTAATGCTACTATTTCATCTTTTAAAAATTGTTTTTGGACAGCTTGAGTTTCAACGACAGTTGGTTCATCGGCCCCTTTTTTGGCAGAAGAAATATCGGCTACCGGCCAAAATACAAATACCAACATACAAACAAGTAATAATACAATCCAAGTAACTGGTTTTTTAAACATTTATTTATACCCATATTGGTTGAAAGAGTGAGTTATATCAGAGGCTCACGTAATAGTGGGCGATAATATCAACAATAGCTATGACAGCACAGGCTATTAACCTTAGTAAATTGACGACCTAACGCTTATATACCCGTTCTACTTGAACATGCTCGCTTCAGGAAATCGGGTTTAGAAACGCTTCATACTGCCTTATTGATTTTGAAAAAGAATAATCATTATCTTCGATCAATGCTTTGCCTAAAGGCGTTTCTCATTCTAGGTGAAGTCTGCATCTTTAAGTAGAACGGATACAATACTAATTTATTTTTATTTATAACTAAAAATAAATTAATATTGTGGCTTAAGATTAGTTCCTGATAGGCTTGGACGATATTCACATTCAAAATTTGAAGAATGCAAAATGAAAAATATAATTAATAACGTAGCAATAGTTGGTGGAACTCATGGTAATGAACTGGCCGGAGTTTATCTTGTTAACTATTGGCGTGACGACGAACCTCAATTTATAGCTCGCTCTTCATTTACGACTGAAACTTTATTGGCGAATACCAAGGCAATTGAGCTTAACAAACGTTATTTTGATAGTGACTTAAATAGACAATTCTCTGCTGAGTCATTGGCCGATATGAGCCTGAGTAATTATGAGCAATCACGAGCCAAAGTTATCAATCAGCAATTAGGGCCAAAAGGCAATCCAAAGTCAGACTTGATCATAGACTTACACAATACCACGTCAAATATGGGACCTTCATTACTGATCCCACAGCAAGGTGAGTTTTATGACTTACTTGCTATTTATATGCATAAAGTCATGCCAGAAGCTGTTGTAATGTTGGATGAAGATCACATAGCTAATGATAAACATCATCTTTTATCTACCATAGCTAAACGTGGAGTTATTGTAGAAGTAGGCCCTGTGCCACAAGGTGTCTTAAAACATGAAGTAAATGAACAAATGGCAAAAATGACAGGGATTATTTTAGACTTTGTTGAAATGTATAATTCCGATACTTTACCTCAACTACCAAGTTCAACGGATGCTTATCGTTATCTCGAGTCATTAACACTACCAGTTAATGACCAAGGTCAACGTATGGGTATGGTACATAAAAATATAGAAGGTAATGACTTTAAAGCAATAAAGTCTGGCGATCCTATTTTTGCTTTATTTGATGGAACTGAAATCAATTACCAAGGAAAAGACATTGTTTATCCTTGTTTTATTAATGAAGCGGCTTATTACGATAGTAATTTAGCTATGAGTTTGTGTGAAAAAGTTGTGATCAAGCATCCTCAAGTTTAATTTTTTTCATAAAAAAATGCCCGTTACACGGGCGTTTTTTTATGAACAAACACTTTCAATATAAAAACTATTTTAAATGTTCTGCCAAAAACTCAGCCATTAGTTCCATAGACTTAATTCTGTTATTAGCGTCATTTAAATGATGTGTTCCATACTCAAACTCTTCATATTTTACATCTTTATCAGCGTCATCAAGAGCTTTATACATACTCTCAGATTGACGATAACTTACTAATTGATCTTTTTTACCATGAATAAGTAGCACTGGCACTTCAAATTTATCCACATGGTAAATAGGTGATACTGATTTAATATTTGCATCTTCGTCTTTAACAGCATTTTTTATATAACTTAAATAACCTTTCTTTCTCCATAAGGTCATTTGCTTATTCAGGTCAGAAACACCAGCTATACTAATAATACATTTAAACATCTTAGGTGTTTGAAAACCTGCTACTAATGCTGCATAACCACCATAGCTTGCTCCTGCAATACAAGAGTTTTCAGTATTGGCATAACCATTATCTTTAACCCAATTTACAGCATCTAATAAATCCGTTTGCATTGCTTTACCCCACTGATGATAACCAGCAGCTTCATAAGCATTACCAAAACCAGTAGAGCCCCTATAATTTACTTGCAACACGGCATAACCTTGATTTGCCATCATTTGTACAAATGGGTCAAAGTACTGATAATCTCTTGCGTACGGCCCACCATGAGGAAACAAAACAAGGGGTGGTTTTTCAACATTATTAGGCAATGTTAAATAACCATTTAACTCCATACCATCACGAGCTTTAAATTTAATAGCTGATACATAAGCTAACGACTTCCCTTCTAAATAAGGGTATTGACTAAACCAAAACGAAATGTTTTTCTTAACTTTATCGTACAAATAAAATTTCCCAGGAGAACTATCACTTACAGCTGAAACAATATATTTAGTTTCTGATTGATCAAAGTCATATAAAGTTGCTTGTAACCCTTGTTTAGAAAACAATGATGATATTTGTGTTGATATAGTTTCTTTTTCTTTATCGAAGAATACACGTTTAACGAAATTATCAACATATCTGTAACCGACTACTTTTCTTTCACTATCTTTAAATTCAACAATTGCACTAGATATATCAAAATTTTCAGGAGCCTCACCTAATAACTTAGTAAATGTAGCTGTTGCTATATTAAATGACCAAAGAGCATTTTTATTCAATTTATGATCTGATAAAACAATAAGAGTGTTTGTATCTGAATCAAATAACACAGGATCGAATGTATCACTTTCATATGGCGTAAATGTTTTTACTTTTTTCCAATTTGAATTTACATCTTTACGTACATAAACAATACTCGTTAAGTCATTTCGTATTCCTGTAGAGCCTATAGATAATAAAATATCGCCATCTTTATTAGGCAACCAAGAAGTAATTTTATTAGTATTTGGTAAGTACTTTGTAAAAGTTCCATCATTAATGTTCACTTTAAAAACAGATGTATAATTGTCATCTCTGTCATCTCTAAGTGTAACTAATACATGATCAGGGTCATTTTCCAGTACACTTAATAAGTCTGGGCTTTCAAAATAAAATTGCTTTGCAGTCTGTTTTCCAGCTCGTTTACGCCTCAACTCAAATACAGATTCACCTGTAATATCAGCTGAGTAAATATGTGTTGTCCTAACACGTATTCCAAAAGCCACATAAGGTTGACTCACAGTAACTAGAACTCTTTGATTGTTTGCCCAAGCAATATGATCTATTCTGTACTTTTCACCACCAAGAGCGACTAAAGTACTTAATTCACGCGATCCAAAGTTTGAAATTACAACTTGTGTTTGATCTTTATTATTATAAATTGCAGCGACTTTTGTACCGTCTGGGGAAATAGTAGGCTGATCTATAGATGGCATTTGACTGAAATGCTCTATTGGTATTTCTTTAGCACTTGCCAATGTTGATATTAGAAGAGCCGATATTAGTAGTATTTTTATTTTCACAAACATCCCTTTTAGATAAAATAAAATAATAACAACAAGTAACTTAGTTTGGCAATAGATAAACCACTTATGTTTATTAACCATACAGGGCTAAGGCAAGCTCATTACTAGATTTACTTGGTATCAAAGGCTGCACAGTCACGTTTGATGCTATGGGTTGTCAGCATAAGATAGCTGAGCACATAATCCAAAAAGGCGGTGATTATGTTATTGCACTGAAGGGAAATCAAGAGCAGCTGAGTGAAGAAGTTAAAGCGTGGTTTCATATTGCAGAGCGAGAGCAATTCAACGATATGGCTTATTTTCACCACAAAGAATGCTCTTTCCCTGAGGCCCTTTAATAAGAATATTAATAACTACAATCAATTTTATCTTTATCTAGCTCTAAACGTATCCGTCCCACATTGGAAATAACAAGGGCTTGTTTTATATTATCGTTAAGACATAACGTAATCGTTGCTGCACTTGTACTTGCGGTATTTATTGGAGCAAACCTTACTTTATCTCTGTTGGCATAAATCTCTATAGGAGAACCTACTTTATAAGAAGCTAGTATTTTATCATTTACATCGACAACACTATTATCATTTTGATCGGTAAAAATAATGATTTCATCCGCCCAACGCCCACCACAACTTGCTCTATCTTGAGTTGGACAAATAATTACGTATATAAACTGACTAGCGGCGACTGATTTTGCTAATTGTAATTGTGAGCTAAATTGATTCACTTCACTGGTTAATTTATTACGTTGAAAGAAACTAGATAATGACGGACTTGCAAGCATAACCAAGGTTGCAATAAACCCAATAACTAACATTACCTCAATCAATGTAAATGCAAGTTGTTGATAATGGCTTGCCAGCTTCAATTTGTATTTCATTACAATAGTCCTTACTCATTGTTTGAAATTTATTCATATTTCCTAAACTTCAACAATCCCAACACTGTTCATTATTGGCAAACTCACCATCTTTATTTCTGTCATAACCTCGGCGCCCGTCCGAGTAATAAATTAAAACACCGTAACGTTTTTTATCTTTGTCGTTAATTGCTGTTGCCGTTATTTGGTATTCAAGACCATTGTTACTAACAAATGAAATAGCCAGAGTAAAAATGGCATCTTGTTCTAACTTATTAGCTGGTGAATAAGCCTGAAATATCCAAGGGCTTCCAGTATTAGTTACAGGGCTTTCTCCTGTTCCGTCTCCTGAAGATCGAGAACCTGCAGCACCCAAATAATTTCCGTTAAACAACTTATATTGCTCTAACTTGCTAGCTAAGATGAGTAAGTCTGACTGCGCTTGGGTTAATTTAGTTTTTTCTATGTGCTGTACATAACGCTGCCTACCTAAAGCTAGTAAACCAAATAAAATAGACACCACTACCAACAGTTCTATTAAGCTAAATCCTTTTACTTTCATATTATTCCCCTGTTTTTCTAGTCTTCTATAAGCTGCTTTCTATAAACTGAATGCCTCTTTCACTGGAGATAAGCAAAACTTGAAACTTATCCCCTTCTATATCTGCCATACTTTCATTGTTATCTGAGTATTCACTGGCGGACACTAACTCTCTGGTAATTATTGATGTTTCAACAACCGCCAAACTTGAACTTAATAACTCAGTACATTGTTGAAGAACTAAAGTTTCTAATCGCTTGCTAGAGTCGATGTCGTCCAACTCAACTGTAATTAGGGCTAGATGAGTAACAGCTTTACTTATCATGTTGCTTGGCGTCAATTGAATACCTTGTGATGCTCCTAGTAAAATCCAGTCGTTGTAAATTTGTTCTCTGCAATTGGGTAATTCGCTGATAGTTAATTTTCCATTAGTATCTAACACACTGCTGAGCTGTAAAATTGAGGAAGAATATTTTGGCGTTGATAATTGATTAAAAACAAGCTGTTTATTGTTGGTTAACAATAATCTTGCTTGTTGATATAACGCTTGATTGCTAAGTATTACCGTTTGTAACCTTGATGACGAAATAGAAGATACTGACAGTAAAGTCATAACCAATAAAAAGATAAGTACTAAAACCAATACGATACCTTGTTGTTTATTTTTCCTAACTAAGTTCATAATTAATTACTCAGCGTTTACTTATAGCTGGTTAATGTGACAACTGTTGAAAACGGGCGGACTAAAATATTTTCAGGTGCTTCATAACTATCATTTGCCAATAATTGAACTTGTCTATAATTTTGTAATTTTGTTAACACTGGATCACCTATTAATATGGCAATATTAACTGCAACTAACTCTCTGTTTGTGATTAAATTGGCAGACAGTTGATCTGCATTTATCCAAATAAAGATTTCATTGTCATCCCCTATGTTTTCTTGTTTTACCAAATATTGTATCTGTAAATCATAAACATTTTCTAATAAAGACACTGAATAATTAGAACCTACATCGGGTTTTAATCCCCGTAAGAAACGTCCATCATAGCTTTTACAACGTAATGTTGTTCCGTCCAAGTAATATTGATTTACCACATGCAATAGCTCCCCATCGCTAAAATCAAAGTTGGTACCTGTACAACTTTTGTCAGTGATAGTGTTTATCGTGATCTGATCAGGCTCTTCACCACCTTCCTGGCTTGATATAAAAGGATATGAGCTGAAATTCGATTCTGTTGCTATTGGGTTAGTCGCTATAAATTTAGCTTCTTGGTTGATATCGACTTGTGTATTTAAGTTGGCTGAATACACGTTAGTATTTCCGGCATCAGCAATACTCGTATTCAATAAAGGAATAATATATTGACCGTTATAGAATACATTCTCTAACGCCTTGTTAGCCAAAAACAATTGATGATTAGCGTTATATACGTGAATTACTAAAGACGAGATAACACTGCCAATGGTTAAGGCGATTAATAATTCCAACAAAGAAAAGCCGCCACTAACTTTCATGACGGCCATCAGCAATAATCAATTGCTGTGAATAACACAAGAGCTCACCATTAAGCTCTTGCATTGCTAACCCACAGCTTGACTGGGCTTGATAATTTGCTAACTCTTCAGCTTGATTAGCCCAAAGTATATTAATATCTAGTAATGCAATGCCATCGTCGTTGAAGCTTGAGTAAATAACGACTTTCACCTCATTTGATATCAGTGCCAGCATGCAGCTGATTTCATAGGTATCAAATTGGGCTAGCTGTTCGCTACTACATAAGTTGAACGCGCCTTGGTTATTAGTACGACAAGTTTGAATGGCACTTGGAGGTTGCTGACAGTAGCAAATATAATTTGAGCTTTCACAGCTAGAAAAAGAAGAAAAACCGTATGAGTTAGTCGATAAATAAGGGTTATTTATACCAATAGATAAGTCGTTAAAAACACTATTTTTATTAAGTTGTATACGGCTTGCTAAATTATTTGTAACTAATGCGGCTTGAATGAAGTTTTGATTGGTTTGATTAGCTTTGGACGATATAAGTTGTAGCCCAACAATACCTAGTACACCAATAGAAAGTATAATTAAGGCTACGAGAACTTCTATTAAACTAGCACCTTTTGAATGCGTTATTGAATAGCAGCTTGAATGCGATCTTGAAAGGGCTTTTAAATGAGAGGTTGCAGTTAAATCCGTTTTACTGTTTATCATGTCACTTCGCTTATTTAACAAGTCATGTTAAATAAGCGTAGAACATAAATTACATTTTGTTTCTTTTTTAGGGAATTATTTTTTTAGGAGCGTCTTGCAATTCCGCTGGAACAGCAAACACTATATTTTCTTCTTTACCTGGATTTTCAGTTACTGAAGATGCCCCAAGCTCTTTAAGTCGGTCAATCACGCCTTTTACCAATACATCTGGTGCAGATGCTCCAGCTGTTACAGCAATATTAGGTTTTGACTCTAACCATTTAACATCAATATCACTGGCATCATCAATCAAATATGCTTTAGTGCCTACTTTCTCTGACAATTCACGTAATCTATTTGAATTAGAGCTATTAGCAGCACCAACAACCAACATCAAATCTGCTTTATTGGCTAATTCTCTAACCGCATCTTGTCTGTTTTGTGTGGCATAACAAATATCGTCTTTACGAGGTCCTTTGATCTCAGGGTATTTTGCTCTTAACGCATCAATTACATCGGCTGTATCGTCAACAGACAAGGTAGTTTGAGAACAATAATATAGTGCTGATGGGTCTTTTACGTTCAGAGTTTCAACATCAGCAGGTGACTCAACTAAGTAAATACCACCTTCGGGATTATTATATTGTCCCATAGTCCCTTCCACTTCCGGATGACCTTGGTGACCTATTAAGACACACTCAGTCCCTTTTCTAGAAGCTCTAGTAACTTCCATATGTACTTTGGTTACTAATGGACATGTTGCATCAAATACTTTCAAACCACGATTAGTTGCTTCTTTACGTACAGCTTGGGAAACACCATGCGCACTGAAAATAACAATACTGTCATCTGGTACTTCATCTAGCTCATCAACAAAAACAGCACCACGGTCTTTTAATCCGTTTACCACAAACTTATTATGTACAACTTCATGGCGGACATAAATTGGCGGTTGGAAAATCTCTAAAGCACGCTCAACAATAGATATCGCTCTATCAACACCTGCACAGAAACCTCTTGGATTGGCTAACAATACTTCCATGATATACCTCTAGTTTGCGTTTTTACTAAGGTCAGCATTATTAACTTCAAGTATTTCAACATCGAACGTTAATACTTGACCTGCAAGCGGATGATTAAAATCAACCGTTACAGACTGCCCAACAACATCACGAATAACACCAGGCAACTCTGTACCATCAGGTTGGGTAAAGGCAACAATTGCGCCCTCTTCCGCTGGCACATCGGCACCAAACTTGTCTTTATCTACAAAATAAATATTGTCAGGATTTGGCTGACCAAAAGCTTGTTCAGGCTCTAAAGTAAATGACGCCTCTTTTCCGGCTTCTAAGCCAATTAAACAGGCTTCAAACCCTGGAGTTAAGCTACCATCGCCAATAGCTAACTTGGCAGGTTTACCGTTTACTTTAGTGCTGTCGGCTACTGACCCATCAGATAATTTGATAGAAAAATGAAAAACAACTTCGCTGCCGTCTTGAATGCTCATATTTATTATTACTTAACCTGTTCTGATGAATCGTTTTCAGTTTGTTTGTTTTTACTGCTTGCTTGTTCTTTTCTATGATCGAAAATCGCATCCAATATTAATAATCCAGCGCCTATACTAATTGCCATGTCGGCCACATTAAAAGCAGGAAAGTGCCAATTTTGATAATAGAAATGAAGAAAATCAACGACGTAACCATAGTTCATTCTGTCCATAACATTACCAATTGCACCGCTTAATATCAGGGCATAGGAAGATAGTAGTAAAGACTTATTTGATGGTGTTTTATACATCCAATAAATCAATAAAACACTGATCACAAGCGCTATAGTAGTAAAGAAGTAATGCTGCCAGCCACCAGCGTCGCTTAAAAAGCTAAACGCTGCGCCGTAGTTACGCACATAAGTAAGATCAAAAATTGGCAGCACATTAACATCTTCATATAACGCAAAGTTATTTAAGATCCAAAGCTTAGTAAATTGATCAACAACTATTAATAACAAGCTTAAAGCTAAAAACTTTAAGCCTGTATTTTTAAATATATCTTTCAATGTAGCTAACATTAAGCAAACTTCCTTGACTCACCTTCACCATCGACATTGTCTACACAACGACCACAAAGATCATCATGCTCAGCATTTTTACCAACATCGTCAGTGTAATGCCAACATCTTTCACACTTAGTACCTTCACTTGTTGTGATAGCAACATATACACCTTCTAACTCTGAGTTAGTTACTGTATCTGGTTTATTGCTAAGTGAGTCAACTTTAGCGGCTGATGTGATCAATACAAAACGTAGCTCGTCTTCTAGCGACTCTAGCTTTTGTTTAATCTCGTCATTTACATATAAAGTAACTTCAGCTTCTAACGATGCGCCAATCAATTTATCTTTTTTAGCCATTTCTAATGTACGGTTAACTTCGTCTTTAACCGCTAAAATTGCTGACCAGTAATCATCACCCATATCTACATCTTTGGCATATTGCTCAATGTCTGAATACCAAACACCAGTGAATACGAAATCACCACGTTTACCAGCTGCAGTTTCAGCTGGAAGTGCTTGCCAAATCTCTTGTGCAGTAAATGATAATACTGGCGCCATCCAACACGTCATTGCTTCTGCTATATGATACAAAGCAGTTTGACAAGAACGACGGGCTACAGAATCAGCTTTAGCTGTGTATTGTCTGTCTTTGATAACGTCTAAATAGAAGCTACCTAAGTCAACTGAACAGAAGTTCATTAGTTTTTGCATAACAACATGGAATTGATACTTATCGTACGCTTCAATGATTTCAGTTTGTAAACGGGCTGCTTTACCAACAATCCAACGGTCCAGAGCAACCATTTCATTTTCTGGTACTGTATCCGTGATTGGGTTAAAGCCGTTTAAGTTAGCCAATAAGAATCGAGACGTATTACGAATACGACGGTAAGTATCAGCAGAACGTTTAAATATTTCATCGTCTACCGTCATTTCACCTGTGTAGTCTGTAGATGCAACCCACAAACGTAAGATGTCAGCGCCGTACTTGCCTGTTACGTCTTTAGGAGAAACTACGTTTCCTAAAGATTTAGACATTTTGTGACCATTTTTATCAACAGTGAAACCATGCGTTAATACTTGCTCATAAGGGGCTTTGTCGTTCATCGCCACTGATGTCATCAATGATGACATAAACCAACCACGATGTTGATCTGAACCTTCTAAGTACAAATTAGCTGACTTAGTAAACTCTTTACGTGCATCTACCACAAAATGGTGTGTAACACCTGAGTCAAACCATACATCTAACGTATCTTGTACTTTACGGTAATTATCAGAGTCAGCACCTAGCAATTCTGCTTGGTCTAAATCCCACCAAGCTTGAATGCCTTTTTCTTCAACGGCTAACGCAACTTTCTCTAATAATTCTTGAGTATTAGGATGAAGTTCATCTGTTTCATTGTGGATAAACAATGCAATTGGAACACCCCAAGTACGTTGACGTGAAATACACCAATCTGGACGACTCTCAACCATACCTGCAATACGGCTTTTGCCCCAATCTGGTATCCATTCAACGTTCTTAATTTTTTCTAATGATTTAGTACGCAAACCTGCTTTGTCCATGCTGATAAACCACTGCGGCGTAGCACGGAAAATGATTGGCGTTTTATGGCGCCAGCAATGTGGGTAACTATGAGTAATATCAACGTGTTTCATTAATGCGTTATGCTCTGATAACACATCTATTATATTTTGATTTGCTTTAAATACATGCTGACCTGCAAAAAGGTTAGTCCCCTCAACAAATACACCATTTGGCCCAACAGGGTTAGCAACTTCTAATCCGTATTTCAAACCAACTGTGAAATCTTCTTGACCGTGTCCTGGAGCGGTATGTACACAACCAGTACCTGCATCGGTTGTTACATGCTCACCTAAAATAACCGGTACTGTAAAATCTTCATACGGATGTTTTACTTGAAGATTTTCAAATAATTCACCTTTAGCATAACCAAGCGCTTTGAATTCAGATATGCCATAACGCGCCATAACATCGTCTAATAACGTAGCTGCAACGATTAATCTAAATGGTACATCAGCTTCAATTTGTACTAATACATATTCAACATCTGCAGCAAGTGCAATTGCACGGTTTGCTGGCATAGTCCAAGGTGTTGTCGTCCAAATAACAAAAGATACATCGCCTGTACCTTGTTCACCGTCTATAAGTGCAAATTTACTTGTTACATCTGCAGAGTCGACTGCAGTAAATTTAACATCAATTGCTGGTGATACTTTATCTTGGTACTCAACTTCCGCTTCAGCTAATGCTGAACCACAATCTGTACACCAATGAACGGGTTTAGAGCCTTTTTGTAAATGGTCATTCTCGATGATTTTGCCTAATGCACGAATAATGTTGGCTTCTGAGCTAAAATCCATTGTTTTATATGGATTTTCCCAATCACCTAATATACCTAAACGAACAAAACCGTCTAACTGACCTGTAATTTGGCGTTCAGCGTAGTCGCGACATTTTTGTCTAAATTCAGCAGCGGTTACTTTTTTGCCAGGCTTGCCGACTTTTTTCTCAACCATTAATTCAATTGGTAATCCGTGACAGTCCCAACCAGGCACGTACGGAGAATCAAAGTCAGACAAAGTCTTAGACTTAATGATCACGTCTTTTAATATTTTATTAACCGAGTGACCTAAATGAATGTCACCGTTTGCATACGGAGGGCCATCATGAAGAATAAAACTTTTTTTGCCTTTTTTAGCATCACGAATTTGTTTATATAATTCTTTCTGCTGCCATTCTTTGATCATGACAGGTTCACGTTGAGCTAAGTTACCACGCATTGGAAATGCAGTTTCTGGCAAGTTAAGAGTATGTTTATAATCACTCATGTTTGACTGGGTCCGTAATTTATAATTTAAGTTTGGTTAACTAATAAGTAGCACCGAGTATCGATATACTTTAAATTAACGCTTAAATAATTTATTTAAATAGTTCAGCTTTTGCAGTTGTTACATCTGCGTGGATCTGCTGGATTAATTCATCTACCGAGTTAAATTTCTTTTCATCTCGGATTTTAAACAAAGGTTCAATACTTAACCTTTGGCTATAAATACTTTCGTTGAAGTCAAATAAATGCACTTCTAAAACAGGCTTAACCCCATTCAACGTAGGTTTGTTGCCGATATTAGCGACACCAAAAAAGCTTTTTTCTTGCCACTGTACTTGTACAGCAAACACACCTTTAATTGGCAGTACCTTACGTTTGACTGCAATATTAGCGGTTGGAAAACCAAACTTACGGCCATTTTTTTCACCATGGATCACTTTGCCATGAAATTTAAATGGTTCGCCTAATAATGCGGTTGCCACTTCAAAGTTAGACTCATCTAAACTGTGCCTAACCTCTGTGCTGCTGGCTCTTTTGTTGGAGTATTCAAACGTTTTACTGTCATCAACATTAAAATCAAATTTGGTAGAGTACTGTTTTAACAACTCAAGGTTGCCAATACGTTTTTGGCCAAATCGGAAATCGTCACCAACGATTAGATGTTTAACACCTAATTTATCAATCAATAAGGTTTCAATAAACTGCTCTGCACTCATAGCCGCAAAAGCCGGATTGAAACGAATGCAAATAAGTCGGTCGACGCCCATCTCTTTTAACTTTTCGAATTTTTCACGAAAGGTTAACACTCGAGCCGCCGCTTTATCTTTTAAAAACACTTCTTGTGGTTGCGGTTCAAACAACATAACAACACTTGGTACATTATACTTTTGTGCTGCTTGTTTTAATTTTTGCAACACGTATTGATGCCCTATATGCACACCATCAAAGTTACCGATAGTTAACACACAGTTTTTATGTTTTTCAGTAATATTAACTAAACCGCGAACTAACTCCATCACCACTACTTTTAAAGATAAAAAAACGGTCAAATTATAACGGTAAATGAGGGGGAATTACTAGCATACAAGCATGCTTATTCTGTTGAATCAAAGGAATATAATCAATTTAAACATCTATTAGTTTAAATTGATTAATTAATCTGCAAATCAAAAGTTGGATTTTAGATCTCGGAGTCTAAAACCTAAACCAAACAGTAAGACAAAATAAGAAAACATAGCTAAAAAAATCAGCCCAAATAGTTTAATCAGTAAATGTGAGAAAGTAGTCATTTCTAGTGGCCAATTCATATGAGCCATCCAAACGATATAAGACATAAATACGGTCGCCAATAATAACTTAACAATCCAAATTAGAGATTGACGAGATATTGTATAAACCCCCTGTTTATGGAGACCTCTATACAACAAGGCTGCATTTAGCGTAGCCGACATTGCTGTAGCAATAGCTAAACCAACATAACCAAAGAAAGGAAATAACATAAAGTTAAACACTATGTTAGCCAACATTGAAATAATACCGATTTTCACAGGCGTTTTAGTATCTTGTCGAGCAAAATACCCCGGCGCTAATACTTTCACCGCCATATAACTCATTAATCCTGAACAGTAAGCCATAAGTGCCCATTGAACATGCATTGCATCATCTGGGGTAAACTTGCCATGTAAATACAGGACTTCAATAATTAATGGGCCTAAAAGCATAAGACCTGCCATAGCAGGAAACGCGAGCATTAATACAAAGCGTAACGCCCAGTCCATTGTGTGTTGAAACGCTTGAGGGTTATCGTTTGAATGTAACTTAGACAAGCTAGGTAAAATAACCGTCGCGATACCAATACCAAACAGGCCCAAAGGAAATTCAATTAATCTATCGGCGTAATACAACCAACTTATGGAGCCAGTAACTAAAAACGAGGCAATGACAGTATCAACTAATGCATTTAACTGATGTACCGACACACCTAAGATTGCAGGCAACATAAGCAAACGAATACGCTTTACGTATTCATCGTTCCAGCCCCATCTAGGTAAAACTAATAAGCCCGCTTTTGCTAGAAAAGGAATTTGGAATAAGAACTGAACTAAACCACCGACAAATACCCCAGTGGCTAACGCATATGCCGGTTCAGAAAAGCTATCATGAAAGACAATAGCGCAAACAATAATCGCAATATTTAAAAATACCGGAGTAAATGCAGCTACCGCAAATTTATTGTAGGTATTTAATACCGCACCAGATAAAGCAACAAAGGTAATAAAGAATAAATAAGGGAATGTTATTTTTAATAAAGATGCGGCCAATACAAATTTACCGGCATCTGGGCCACCAGACATCCAGTCTAAAAACCAACCTGTACCAAATACCATAACGATAACGGGTGAAGCAATAACAGCAAATAAAGTAACTAAGGTGACAATCACACCCAAAGTACCAGCAACTTTAGCAACTAACTCTCTGACTTCATCATCACCGTGCTTTTCTTTAACTTCAGTTAGAACCGGCACAAAAGCTTGAGCAAAAGCACCTTCTGCAAATAATCGTCTTAAAAAGTTTGGAATACGATTTGCGAAAAAATATACATCGG
This sequence comes from uncultured Psychrosphaera sp., assembly GCF_947500655.1. Lineage (GTDB taxonomy): Bacteria > Pseudomonadota > Gammaproteobacteria > Enterobacterales > Alteromonadaceae > Psychrosphaera. The sequence goes on from NZ_CANMSK010000018.1 coordinate 82,485, forward strand.
CATTAACACCAGCTCCAACAAGCGTAGCTACAACGACATCACGTACTAAACCTAAAACTCGAGAGATCAGCGTCATAAATGAAACTATTAAACCAGAACGCAACAGAGCCAAATGAATTACCTTTTTAAAATGGGTTAGTTAAAACTGACGAGGCTTGTCTTACTATTTACCGTATGACTTACCACAATAAGAATGCCCGATATTAATCTTTTTTTATAGATAAAGCATTTATCAACGTAATTATTTACATTATCTAACATAGATTGCTGAAAGGGTTTGACAACAGCGCTTAATCAAGGCAAAATTCGCGGCCTTAAAAACACGTTATTTTGAATTATTATTTTAGGAGTCAGCCTTGGCTAACATAAAGTCTGCTAAGAAACGCGTTATAACTTCTGAACAGAGCCGTCGTCACAACGCAAGCCGTCGCTCTATGATGCGTACTTACATGAAAAAAGTTGTTGCAGCAATTGCTGCTGGTCAAAAAACTGAAGCTCAAGAAGCATTCGTTGCTTTAGTTCCAGTTTTAGACCGTTATGCAACTAAAGGTCTTATCCACAAAAATAAAGCAGCTCGTCATAAGAGCCGTTTTAATGCACAAATCAAAGCTCTTTAATTTTAGAGTTTTAGTTTAGGCTAAGTGGTAAGATTTATTAAAAACCGAAATAGTTCTCTATTTCGGTTTTTTTGTGTCTGTAATTCACAGACTTAAATAATAAAAAAGGCCTATAGCAATTCAATTGCTATAGGCCTTCCATTAAAGAGATCATTCTAAACTTCTTGCTAAAGGCGAGCTCAACTTATAAACGAATTAATAGACCACTAATATATTTAACACACTTGCAACTATAATCATTGTAAATGTAAGTACGCCACCAAAGATCCTTGCTCTTGATACACCAGAACTTTTACTTAACCCCATAACATGTAAGATACGGCCAAGAAATAACATAGAGCCAAGCACATGCAGTATCCATGCTTCACTGCTATTAATTTCAAGTAATAATAATAAAAACAACGCAATTGGCACATATTCAGAAAAGTTAGCATGAACACGAATTGCTTTATGCAAATCATTCTCTTCGCCATGACCTATTCCAATTTTAAACTTACGACGAAGCTTTATTACTTTAAACGATAGCGCTATATATAATAAACTTAATATACCGGCATAAAATGCGGTGAATTCAATATTCATGGTTGTTACCTTTTTTTATTTATTAACAGTGTAAACAAAAAAGCCCACATAAATGCGGGCTCTATTAATTACAGCAATTGATTAACCTAAGATAGTAGCTAATTTTGCACTAATATCTTCAACTGGCTGAGTACCATCAACAGTACTAAAGCTTGTGTTACCAGAATTAGCTTCCGCTTTATAGTAATCTACTAATGGTTGAGTTTGTTCGTGATAAACGCCTAAACGCTTACGAACTGTTTCTTCTTTATCGTCATCGCGGATCATTAAATCGTCGCCTGTCACGTCGTCTTTGCCTTCCACTTTTGGTGGATTATAAACAACATGATAAACACGACCTGAGCCAGGATGAACACGACGGCCAGACATACGTCCAACAATCACTTCATCAGGTACATCAAACTCTAAACAATGGTCAACTTTTATACCGTTGTCTTTCATTGCGTCAGCTTGAGGAATAGTACGAGGGAAACCGTCTAACAAGAAACCATTTTCGCAATCGGCTTTAGTTATACGTTCTTTTACTAGTCCAATAATAAGCTCATCTGACACTAATTGGCCAGCGTCCATTACTTTTTTAGCTTCTATTCCCAAAGGAGATCCTTCTTTGATAGCTGCACGTAACATATCGCCGGTTGAAATTTGTGGGATGCCATATTTATTCATTAAGAATTGGGCTTGTGTCCCCTTACCTGCGCCCGGTGCGCCTAGTAAAATTATCCGCATGGATATATCCTCAGATTTAAAGTTTTTATTTAAGTTTTTAGAAATTTTATACTGGGCGGAATACTGTCATATTACAAAAGCTATGACAACTAATGTTATGCCAATTCTAGCAATGAATTTAACAATTATGATCTAGGTCAAGGGAGGTTAAACAGGTAAAATCTGTAGTTTATGGTTCTCGTTATATTCAATTATTTTTATATTGAGGTTTAAATCCCATTAATTATCTAACTTGTTATTTTTAAAGAACTAATACACTAAAACAATCGTTGGATAAATGAACGATAAACGCTGATTATTAACTCTACACCACTTGATTTTTGCTTATTTATTATTCATTAACCTCTTTTGTTTTTGATCTTAGTTTAGCCAAACCTTAAGCTTTCAGTCAGACTAAAGTCTAATACTATTGTTCATTTTCAGGCATAAAAAAAGGAGCAAATGCTCCTTTTCTAATAACGCTTAATTAATTTATAACTTACTTATTTGGTAAGTGACAACATTAAGTCGTTCATACGTTTTACAAATGAGCCAGGATCGTTAATTGTTCCACGCTCTGCCAATGTTGCTTGGTCTAATAAAACCTCAACCCATTGTTTGTATTGTTCTTCATCTTGAACTTGGTCAATATGTTTTACTAATTCGTGTTCCATATTCACTTCAAATACAGGTTTAACATCTGGAACTGGTTGTCCCATTTGTTTCATCATCTCAATCATTTGTGCACTCATATCTGAGCTATCAGTCACAATACATGCTGGAGAATCTGTTAAACGATGGGAAACTTTAACGTCTTTAACATCTGCTGCAAGAACGCCTTTCATTCTAGCCACTGATGACTCAAATGTTTTGTCGGCTTCTTCTTGTGCTTTTTTAGTTTCTTCATCGTCCAAGTCGCCTAAGTCTAAGTCACCACGAGTAACTGATACTAACGATTTACCGTCAAATTCATTAAGGTGTGATAATAACCACTCATCAATGCGATCGAACATAAGCACAACTTCGATGCCTTTCTTACGGAAGATCTCAAGTGCAGGATTATTTTTAGCCGCTTCGTATGAGTCAGCAACAATATAATAAATCTTATCTTGCCCTTCCTTCATACGTTCAACGTAATCAGCAAAACCAACAGACTGAGTTGCATCGTCATTGTGCGTTGAAGCAAAGCGTAATAATTTAGCAATAGCTTCTTTATTGACGATATCTTCTGCTGGACCTTCTTTTAACACTTGGCCAAACTCGTTCCAGAATACTTGATAATCTTCTTTATTATTTTTACCCATGCGGTCTAACATCTTCAGCACACGAGATGTACAACCTTTGCGTAATGTTTGCGTTACTTTATTGTCTTGTAGAATTTCACGCGATACGTTTAACGGTAAGTCATTTGAGTCAACTAAACCTTTAACAAAACGTAAGTAGGTTGGCATGAATTGCTCAGCGTCATCCATAATGAATACACGTTGAACATATAATTTAAGGCCATGTTGCTTATCACGGTTCCATAAATCAAATGGGGCTTTTTTAGGAATATACAATAAAGATGTGTATTCACTTTTACCTTCAACTTTGTTGTGCGCCCAAGTCATTGGGTCGTCAAAGTCGTGGCTTATATGCTTGTAAAACTCTTGGTAATCTTTGTCTTCTAGTTCAGATTTATCTAAAGTCCAAAGTGCATCGGCTTTATTAATAACTTCCCATTCACCAGGGATTGCAGGAATTTTTTCGCCGTCTTCGCCTTCGCTTTCTGGTATTTCAGCTTTGAACATTTCTACTGGTGTAGAGATATGATCTGAATATTTTTTAATGATTTCACGAAGTTTATAATCGTTAGCAAATTCTTTTTCTTCTTCAGATAAGAACAAAGTAATTTCAGTACCACGAGTTTCTTTTGTGATAGTTTCTAAAGTGAAATCGCCTTCACCTTCACTTGTCCATTCAACACCTTCTGATGCACTTGCACCAGCTTTACGTGAACGAACAACTACTTTATCCGCAACAATAAATGCTGAGTAAAAACCAACACCAAATTGACCAATTAACTGAGAGTCTTTTGCTTTATCGCCTGATAAGTTTTTAAAGAAGTCAGCTGTACCAGATTTTGCAATCGTACCTAAATGCTCAGCAGCTTCCTCTTGAGTCATACCGATACCATTGTCATCAATAGTAATAGTATTTTTTTCTTCGTCAAAGCTAACACGTACGCGTAAGTGGCCGTCACCTTCGTATAAATCATTATTAGATAATGCTTCAAAACGTAATTTATCTGATGCATCCGCCGCGTTTGAAATAAGTTCGCGTAAGAAGATCTCTTTGTTTGAATATAAAGAGTGGATCATCAATTGTAATAATTGTTTTACTTCGGTTTGGAAACCGTGAGTTTGTTTACCTTGAGCAGCTGCTTCAGCCATCTGTAAATCTCCTGTATTTATGTCTATCAAATTCAGCTTTGTCGTTATTCGAACTACTGAAACGTTGGTAACTTAATTGGAGCGTAAATTGGAAAATCAAGGGAGGAATGAAAGATAAGATGGTTATTTGTATTAAATCTAACCATCTTATGATTTTGAATTTAAAACATTACAGGTTTAAAACTGTTTTCGCCCCATTAACGCATGGGTAATTGTTGAACTATCAACCATTTCTAATTCGCCACCGACAGGAATACCGTGGGCAATTCGAGTGATGGAGATATTATGCGAGTTACAAATATCAGCAATGTAATGCGACGTAGCTTCGCCTTCGACACTTGGATTTAACGCAAGAATAACTTCACTAACGTGACCATTTTCTAACATTTTTTCCAATTGAAATAAACCAATCTCACTTGGCCCAACACCATCAATTGGTGACAAACAACCGTGCAATACAAAATATCGGCCACTAAATTGTGCACTTTGTTCTACAGCCGCTAAATCCGATGCGCTTTCCACAATACATAAAGTACCGTCGATTGCGCGTTTAGCGTTTTGGCAAATACCACAAAGCTCTAATTCAGTGTAATTTCTGCACTCAGAGCATTGACCAATGTTATCCATAGCATCATTTAATACTACAGATAACTCTTTACCAGCTTGGCGCTTACGTTGTAATAAATGAAACGCCATGCGTTGAGCCGTTTTAGGCCCAACACCGGGTAAACATTGCAATTGCTCTATCAGATTTTCTAATAATGATTGGCTCATAAATTAGCTAATTAGAAAGGTAGTTTCATACCTGGAGGCATGCCCATGCCACCAGTTACTTTAACCATTTGCTCTTTGTTATTTTCTTCAACACGACGTACTGCATCATTAATTGCAGCAGCAACTAAGTCTTCTAGCATGTCTTTGTCGTCTTCCATTAAAGACTCGTCAATATCAACACGTTTAACGCTATGACTGCCTAACATAGTTACTTTTACAAGACCTGCGCCAGACTCACCAACAACTTCCATTTTAGCTAAGTCTTCTTGAACTTTAGCCATTTTGTCTTGCATTGCTTGGGCTTGCTTCATGATGTTGCCCATTCCGCCTTTAAACATAATCTTTCCTCAAATTTTAATACTAATAAGGTAACTGCCAATTTATATGGCCAGTTCATTAAATTACAAGTTCAAGCATTATAATTACTATTATGTGGTAATTATAATGGTTTAATTGAACCTGCTACTATTCTTCCATCAAATTCTTGTACCAAAGTCTGCACCATAGGATCGGCATTGATACTTTCTTCGGCTCTTTGCTGTCTATTTTGATTAATATCTTTTTGAATTTCAGCTGGAGCTGCTTCCACCGATTCTGAACGCTTGATAACAAATTTACATTGCGGTGCTAAGTTTAATACAACGTCGTTTAACTCGGCTTCTGTTTTCTCATTTAACAAGTGCATAAACTCTTGTTTAACAACCAATTCAATACGGTCGTCAGTAATATCTACACTGCCATTTAAAGCTAGTTGTTTCGCTCTACCTGCCAAGTTAGAACGTTCAATTAATGATGCCCAAGAATCTACCTCATGTGCATACCTTACTTCTTCATGCTCTAACGGCATAAGCTCAGCTTTTGGCTGCAGGATAATTTCTTCTACAACTTTTGTAGGCTCAGTAACTGATGCTTGAGTATTTTCATCGGCTTTATTTTTTGTTTTTTGTTCAGCTGGAGTGACTTTAGATAAGTCTGGATTTAACTCGGTGTTTGACAAGCCATCAAAACCACGAGCTGCAAGAATAGCCATCACAGGACTGTCTAATTCGTCCGAGTCGATTAATGGCTCAAAGATTTCAGTTTCAGGTGTATTAGTTTGTGTACTTTGTTCTTCAACAGCCTGAGTAGGTTCAACTTGGTTTTCAAAGTCACGGCTATCAAAATCAGTGCTAGCAAAATCATTAGACTCGAGGGATTGCCCTTCAAAGCCTTGGCTTTGTGCCATATCTTGATAAAAGTTTTGCTGTGCTAATAACTCGTCTTCAGTAATTTCATTTGTTGCATCCGTTACATTAGCAACAAGAGTTTGAGATCCAGCACTAGTTGTAGCGTCTTGTATAACTGGCTTGGCTGGTTGCTCTATTAATTCAGGCTCTGGGCTAACAACTTCTTTCAGAACTGGTTTTTGTGCCAATTTTTGTAACGGCTCAGAAACCGGAGTTTCAACTCTTGGGATATTTATTTCAGAGTTTTTTTTTAACGGTAATTCTGAAAAATCTGTCACAGGCTTAAACGCTAACATTCTTAAACAGATCATTTCAAAACTAGCATAAGGGTCTGAGCTTATTTTTAAATCTCGTTTCCCTTGTAGCAGTATTTGATAATAAACTTGCACTTCTTGTGGTGTTAATTTTGTCGCTACTGTCTTAATAAACTCACTAATATTTTGATTTAATTGCGCTGCGTTTGGCATGATTTGAGTTAGCGCAATTTGGTGACAAACGCTAAGTAAGTCATCTAAAACTTTTTCAATATCTGGATTTTGTTTTGTTAAACGAGAAAATTCACTAACTAAACCGTCAGCATCACTATTTAATATTGCAGCCAATATATTCTGGCTCCAACTAATATCAACGGTACCCATCATATGCTGAACAACATCTAAAGTAACGTTTTGTCCAGACTGAGCAATAGCTTGGTCAGTCAAACTTAAACCGTCGCGCATACTGCCTTTAGCGTATTTAGCTAACAACTCAAGCGCTTCTTGTTCAAACGGTAATTGCTCTGCTTGCATAATTCTAACAAGCTGCTCAGATATTTGTTTTATCGATAAGGCTTGTAAATTAAATTGTAAACATCGGGATAAAATAGTGACAGGTAATTTTTGAGGATCGGTTGTCGCTAATAAAAACTTAACGTGCTCAGGCGGCTCTTCCAACGTTTTTAATAACGCATTAAAGCTGTGCCTAGATAACATATGTACTTCATCTATTAGGTAGACTTTATAACGGCCTCGTGTAGGCGCGTATTGTACATTATCAAGTATTTCTCTGGTGTCGCCTACTTTGGTTCTTGATGCTGCATCAATTTCGATTAGATCGACAAATCGTCCAGCATCTACATCTAAACAAGTTCCGCACTGACCACAAGGCTCAGCTGAAATACCCGTTTCGCAATTTAAACTTTTAGCAAAAATACGAGCGATTGTTGTTTTACCAACACCGCGGGTTCCCGTAAATAAATACGCATGGTGCAGTCTTTGATTAGTTAAGCCGTTTATTAATGCGGCTTTAACATGTTCTTGACCAACTAACTCAGCGAATTTTGCAGGACGCCATTTACGTGCGAGAACTTGATAACTCATTTAGATTAACCTTTTAAGCTATTCGCCATCAAACTCAGTTAATGAATAACTATTGATATCCAGCTTATTTAATCTTTCTTCACCGCCTAATGCAGGCAAGTTAACAACAAAACAAGCGTCATTAACGGTAGCGCCTAATTGACGAATTAAAGATGTAGTTGCTTCAATCGTACCACCAGTTGCTAATAAATCATCAACCATAAGTACTTTATCTTTTGCTGTTAATGCATCAGTATGAATCTGCATCGTATCAGTTCCATATTCCAACTGATAATCTTGAGAGATAACTTCACGAGGTAATTTACCCGGTTTTCTTACCGGAATAAATGGAACACCCATTTTTAATGCTAATGGCGCGCCAAAAATAAACCCACGAGCCTCAGTACCTACAATTGCAGTAATACCTTGATCTTTATATTTGGTTTCAAATAATTCAATGGTCTTAGCAAACGCTTCAGCGTTTTGCATTAATGACGTTACATCACGGAACATTATGCCCGGTTTTGGATAATCTGGAATTGTTTTTATATTATTTTTTATTAAATCTAACATGCTTACCTAAATACTAATGACACTCTTAATCTTATGCCCCTAGTATGACAGATTGACTGCAACGGAAAAACCTTTGATAGGATTTATTTAATAATTATAAAGTTCTAATTCTGCGCTACTTTAGTCATTGCCGTGATTAGATTTAATTGGATGAATTTAGGCAAGGCATTATCTAGAAAATCTAACATTTTGGACTTAGTAAAACTTCCATTTAATGTAGCTAACTCTAATACCAGTTGAGCTTTAGTTATGCCTTTATTTTGTTGCAAAATTTGCAACATGAACACTGTTAATTGATCGACCAAAATAAATTTAACATCATATGCTTTATCTCTGTAAACAACTAAAGCGGTTAACTCTGGCTTAATATCTTTAACATTCTTTGCCGATATAGTGTGAACTGGATAATTATACATCAAAGGACTACACAGGTTTGTAAGTGCTAACATAGATTCAGCATTGCATTCTTTAAGCTTGATATGTTCTTGCTCAAACTTAACGCCAAGATCTAACTCAACCCATTCATAATGAGTTAATTCAGCTAAGAACGGAAACTGAGGAAAATCATGTTGAACGTTAAGCAAAAAAGCCAAGAACTCTTGTGATATTTCAATAAAGTGAGGTGTTTCACACTCAGCTTCTTTAAAGAATCGTCTTACTAATGCAAGCCATTGCTTTTCACCTAAAATACTTTTAACGACTGGAAAAGCTGTACTACAAAATCCTTCAATATTATTAAAAAACAATTCTTGATAAATAGTTACGCGTCTTGGTTCAACGCCTTTTACCTTCCCTTTTCCAGAGCGAATAACATCAGTTAGTTCAGTTTGAATTTGTTTAAGTGATTTAAGCTGAGGCATGAACACACCCCTTAGCAATAAGCGACTCATAACGTTTCTGCAGCTGCTTAATAGTATCAACTTCAGTAAATAGTTCATCAAGCGCTGGAATATTAAAGTCACGTTCTAACAAAGTGGGAAATACACCATGTTGTTTATAAGCATGTTCAAGTAAATCCCAAACAGGCTGTATAACATCACTTCCGTGTGTATCAATTTTTAAATCATCCGCCTCATCATAATGGCCTGCAATGTGACCATACAAGATACGTTCAGGTGGCAATCCATCAATAAATTTTTTGCCATCATACTTATGATTAATAGAATTAACATATACGTTGTTAACATCTAATAACAAATGGCAATCAGCCTCAGCTAATATAGCGTTGGTAAATTCTAATTCTGTTAATTCACTAGATTGGCTTAAATAAGCTGAGACATTTTCAATCGCAATTTTTTGCTCAAGAATATCCTGCACTTGCTTGATACGCGCAGCAACATAGTGAACCGCCTCTTGCGTAAAAGGAATAGGCATTAAGTCATACATATGACCGCCAGCAGAGCAGTAACTTAGATGTTCACTGTAGTGTTTTATATTAAATTTACGCATGAACTGGCCAACTTCTTTTACAAAGTTAACATCAAGGGGATCCGGACTTCCTAACGACAACGATAAACCATGAATAACCATATTATGCTGTGATGATACTTGAGCAAATAAGTTTTGGTATTTACCACCAAGACGCATCCAGTTTTCAGGGGCAACTTCCATAAAGTCGACTTTATCTGTAGTTATCAAATCTAGATCTGACTCCATCTCACGACGAAAACCAAGACCGGCACCACCCACTAATGCATTGTTATTCATTATTGTTGTCATTCACTTTCAATAAAACTAACTGTGTTGAATTATAGTAATAAGAACAGACAATACGGTAAAAACTTTCGGAAGAACATATTAATAAAAGAATTAGTGGCTAAAAGGATAGTGGTATTTGCTTGATTAGTACGTAAGGATGGAGAACTTTAACAGCACCTCCTCCAATTGAATCATTTTATGTGTCTAAAACATAACATAGGCTAAACCTAGTCTATGCTTATTTAAACAATAAAATAGGAGGCAACTATGCCCCAATTTAAATGTAAAATCCCTCTTTATAAGGACGATGTAGTAAAGACTGAAATAGTTGAAGCTGACAACGAAGTTGATGCAAAAGAAAATGTAGCTTTGTTGCCACAAGTGACTGACAGAAACCCTACCTCATCTAATTCTGTTGATGCAGTAAGCATTGCTACTATCACATGCGAGTTATATGAAGAGTAACTTAGAATAAGGTATATCCAACCGCGTATTGTTGCTTATCTCTTGCTCCAAACTAGTTTCTCGAAGCTGTTTTCAAACGCTAAATAGCAAAAAACCCGTCAATCTTACGATCAACGGGTTTCTCTAATAGGAGTCTGGCGGTGAGCTACTCTCGCATGGCGAC
>NZ_CANMSK010000019.1 GCF_947500655.1 uncultured Psychrosphaera sp.
AACTTTGTCTTTCTGCTGTTTGATGTCTTCCTGACAACGTGGGGCGCATTATAGGGAGTTTCGGATTCAGTGCAACCTTTTATTTAAAATAAGTTACAAAAAACGTTTGAATGATTAAATATTATACAAGTGGCGTTATTATTAGCCTCTAAGGGGAATTTAAGAAGTGTTTTTAGTCTAAGTCAGCGAGTATATGAAATAAAAGGGCTGGTAAATTCATGTCAATTTACCCACCAGCTTTATACATTTTAATGGCTTATATAGTTATATTTATTGGATTTAATATTAATTGCTATATAAGTTTTTTAGCTTTTTGCGCTAAATTGCTCAAAAATACTAGAAAAGTCCTTTTTTCCATTACCTGCTCTTTGGTGTAATGCATATAAACTTCTGGATAATCCACCAAGTGGTGTTGATGAATGTGACTGTACAGCGGTATCCATAGCTAAACCTAAATCTTTCGCCATCAAATCTGTCATAAAGCCACCTTGGTAATTATTTGATGATGGAACGCCTTCGCTTACACCTGGGCATGGATTGTATACATCTAATGTCCAGTTACTGCCGGAGCTGTTAGACATAATTTCTGATAGTACTTTTGGATCTAGCCCATTGTCGATCCCTAGTTGTAATGCTTCTGATGTACCAACCATAAGAATGCTTAACAACATATTATTACAAGCTTTAGCGACCTGCCCTGCTCCAACATTTCCGGCATGGAATATATTTTTACCCATCACATCTAATATAGATTTTGCTGTCTCAAAGTTTTGTTTTGTGCCGCCCACCATAAAACTTAAGGTTCCAGCAGTTGCTCCAGCGACGCCTCCTGATACGGGTGCATCTATGAAATGGATGTTTTTAGATTGTAAGCCTTGAGCTGTTTTTATTGATGTTGCCGAGTCTATAGTGGAAGAGTCTATGACTAGCGTCCCTTCTTTTAAAACTTGAATTAGTCCTTCATTACCTAAATACAAATCAAATACGTGTTTACCTGCAGGTAACATAGAGATAACAATATCGGAATTTTGAACAATAAGAGCTGGAGTTTCAGCCGTTTTAGCGCCAAGCGCCACTAATTTTTCAACAGCTTCAGGGAACAAGTCGTATACAGTTACTTGATGCCCTGATTTTATTAAGTTAGCCGCCATAGGCCCGCCCATATTTCCTAATCCAAAAAATGCGATATTAGCCATAATTTATTCTCTTTTATTATTCTGTTGATTTGAAATTTATTTAATTAATCTGATAACGAGAAGAAGTGTTATCCCCCCAAATTGACAAGTGGATGCGACTTTACAGACCAAGGTGATGTGAATATTCTATCCACCATCGTCTTATCAACTTGCTTTACGGTATCAAACTGCCATTTAGGCTTGTTGTCTTTATCTATTAGTAAAGCTCGAACCCCTTCGGTAAATTCACCAATTGCAGCACACTGCACCGATAGTCCAAGCTCTAATCGAAAGCAGTTTTCTATAGATAAGTTTTTACCTAACGATAATTGACGTTTAATTATCTGAGCCGATAGCGCACTTCCATGAGATAAAGCGTTTTGTGCTTTGTTAAACCATTTATCGTCAGATTTTTGTTTTTGAATGCAAGTAACGACTTCCTCTACATTTTTACAATTATCTATTTCCGCTAATAAAGGTATAAAACGTTCAAGATTAGCTGCAGGTATTAAATTGTTGTCTTGTTGTTCACTTTCATTCTCAAATTTAGCTAATAAATCTGATAATTTTTTATGGTTATCTTTAGCTGATCCTTGCCAATGAACTAATAACAATTGTTCTAGTAAATATTTTTTGTGTTCACTAGTAACAAAATAATCAGCCAAGTTGACAAACTTTGCATCTGTTGCATTTATTGAAGCACCAGTTAAACCTAAAAATAATCCACAACCTGGTGGCATTTGATTTAAAAAGTAAGTTCCGCCAACATCTGGATATAAACCAATTGTAATTTCTGGCATCGCGATTCTAGATTTTTCTGTCACCACTCGATGACTTGCACCGGCAAACAATCCAAGTCCACCGCCCATAACGATCCCATGTCCCCATAACAAAATAGGTTTACTATAAGTATGGATTAAATAATCTAGTTGATATTCCTGAGTAAAAAACTCTTCAACTTCGGCTGTATAATTCCCTTGTCCTGCTGCTACTGTTGCATTGTAAAGTTGAACGATATCACCGCCAGCACAAAAAGCTTTTTCGCCTGCGCCTTCTAACATCACCATGGCAATAGACGAGTCTGCTTGCCATGCCAATAACTGCGGCATTAACAAGTTCACCATCTCTAAGCTTAATGAATTCAGTGACTTTTCAGAGTTTAATGTAGCTACTCCAATTTTTTGACCCAACTTAGATTGAAGTTCTTTAAATAAAACGACAGTAGACATATTATTTTCCTATTCATTAAGCCAAATTGGTTTACGCTTTTGTAAAAAGGCATTAACCCCTTCTTTTTGATCTTTACTATCAAAAAGGCCCACAAACATTTCGCGCTCTAAAGGTAATGCTGCATTTATATTTCCGCTTCTACCTGCTTGAATTAATGATTTGCAAGCCGTTATTGATGTTGGACTTTGCTCTGCCGTTTGATGAGCTAATTTCATTGCAGCATTTAACGCTTCACCATTAGCAACGACTTCTTCAACCAAACCAATTTTTAAGGCCACGTCTGACTTAATTCGCTCACCACATAAAATCATTCGTTTTGCCCAACCTTCTCCCACCAACCAAGATAAGTTCTGCGTACCACCAGCACAAGGTAATAAACCAACTTTTGCTTCTGGCAATGCCATTTGAGCTTGTTCTTCACAAATTCTAATATCACAAGCAAGCGCTACTTCTAATCCGCCGCCCATGGCATAACCATTAATGGCGGCTATTGATACACCCTGAAAGTCACGTAAGGTTTCAAATGCAGCGCCAAACACTCTAGCCATATCAGAGGCAACGCCTTTGTCTCCGTCGGCAAACACATTTAAGTCAGCCCCTGCTGAGAAAAATTTGTCACCTTCGCCAGTGATCACTAAAGCATAAACCGCTTTATTATTATTTAACGCTTCTATTATCGACTTTAATTCAGCTAACGACTCATAAGTCCAAGTATTAGCAGGAGGATTGGCAATGGTAATTTGAGCTGTGTGCCCATCAAATGTTAATTTAAGTAAATCTGACATAACTGTTCCTCATTTATTGCAAATGGTGTTAAGAATTTAGCTCTTATAATATTGGCCCTGCGGCTTCATCTAATAATCGTCTGGCAATGATCAAACGCATAATTTCGTTTGTGCCTTCCAGTATTTGGTGTACACGTACATCTCTGAAGTGACGCTCTAGTGGGTATTCTTTTATGTAGCCATAACCACCATGTAATTGCAGCGCTTCATTACATACCTGAAAGCCAATATCGGTAGCAAAACGTTTTGCCATTGCACAATAAGCGGTTGCTTCCGGATCTTTTTGGTCAAGTTTAAATGCCGCAAGTCTTACCATTTGTCTGGCGGCCACTAATTCCGTTGCCATATCAGCCAGCTTAAATTGCAATGCTTGAAATGCAGCTAAAGGTTTACCAAATTGACTGCGTTCTTTCATGTAATTTAACGCAGTGTTAAGTGCTTGTTGTGCTGTGCCGATTGAGCAAGTAGCGATATTTATTCGCCCGCCGTCTAAGCCTTTCATAGCAAAAGAAAAGCCTTCGCCTTCTTCGCCCAATAAATTAGCAATCGGTACACGAACATTATCAAATGTGATTTGTCTTGTGGGTTGTGCGTTCCAACCTAATTTCTCTTCGGCTTTACCATAAATCACACCTTGCGTATCCGCAGGAATTAATATGGCAGAAATACCTTTAGCCCCAGCTTCACCTGTTCTGACCATAACAACTAAAACGTCAGTTTCGCCAGCTCCAGAAATAAACACTTTGGAGCCGTTAATGACATATTCATCACCATCACGTTTTGCTGATGTGGTTAACGATGCGGCGTCTGAACCGGCACCAGGTTCGGTTAAACAATAAGACGCTAATTGTTCACCTGTTACCAAAGTTGGACACCACATATCCTTAACTTGCTTTGTTCCCCAAGTTGCGATCATCCAAGTTGCCATATTATGTATAGTTAACATGGCAGTTGTCGCGGTACAGCCCATTGATAATTGTTCAAATATCAGCGATGCATCTAGACGAGATAATCCCATGCCACCTGCATCTTCTGGTGAATATAACCCGCAAAAACCTAGCTCCCCAGCTTTGGCTATTACGTCTTTTGGAAATATGTGCTCTGCATCCCATTTGGCAGCATTAGGCAATAATTCTGCATCAGAAAATTGTTTAGCGACATCTACAAACGCGTTTTGGTCATCATTTAAGTTAAAGTTCATAAAAGATCCGACTTAATATTTGTTATTTTAGTTATTATTTCAGCCATTATAATTCTAGTTATTTTAGTGAAATTGACATGTTTGGTCCTGCATTAGCAGATTCATCTGCATTATTTTTATCTGAGCTATCTTCATACCAACGAGCTGTAATAGTTTTTGTTTCAGTATAAAACTTAACTGCTTGTTTTCCGTATGCATGTTGATCGCCAGCAAAAGAGCCTTTCCAACCAGTAAATGAGAAAAATGGAAGTGGCACAGGAATTGGGATATTAATACCAACTTGGCCAACTTCAATCTCATGTTGGTATTTACGAGCTGCAAAACCAGAAGAGGTAAAAATAGAAGTACCATTACCATACTGATTTGAATTAATTAAATTAATCGCATCGTCTAAAGCATCGACGTTCATTGTTAAAAATACAGGCCCAAAAATCTCCTGCTTATAAATTTCCATATCGGTTGTAACATCAGTAAACATAGTTGGTCCAATCCAATTACCGTCTGGAAAGTTCGTAACTTTAAAATTAGATCCATCAAGCACACAATTAGCGCCTTCCTTTTTGCCCGTTTCAATTAAGCCTTCAATTCTGTTTTTTGCAGCTGGCGTTATTTGTGGACCATAAGCCGCTTCAGGATCTGTGTAGTGTCCTGGACGTACTGATGCTAATTTTTCTTTTATCTCAGGTATCCATTCTTTGGCTGAACCAACAAATACTGCAACCGAGATTGCCATACAACGTTGACCTGCTGCACCAACCGAAGCGCCTACAATGTTGTTAATAACTGCAGCTTTATTTGCATCAGGCATAACAACCATATGGTTTTTAGCACCTAAGAACGATTGAACACGTTTCATGTTGTCCGTTCCAGTTTTATAAATGTACTGACCAACGCTTACTGAGCCAACAAACGAAATCGCTTTTACTGCTTCATCATGTAATAAAACATCAACTTGTTCTTTATCTCCATGTACAACTTGTAATACACCTTTTGGCGCACCCGCTTGTTCAAACAATTCAGCTAGACGGGTTGGGCATAATGGATCTTGCTCTGACGGTTTTAAAATAAAAGTATTACCACAAGCAATTGAAAGCGGGAACATCCAAAGCGGGATCATCGCTGGGAAATTAAACGGTGTTATGCCAATACAAACCCCTAACGGTTGGGTATAACTATATGTGTCGATACTGGTAGCCACATTTTCTACCGTTTCCCCCATCATCATAGATGGAATATTAGCCGCATGTTCAACCACTTCAATACCACGCCATACATCACCCATTGCATCTTCATGGGTTTTACCTAATTCTTCACAGATAATGCCGGCTAGTTCTTCTTGGTGTTCTTTTAGTAAAGCGGCGTAACGCATCATCACACGGGCACGTTCCATTATTGGTTTGTCTTTCCAAACTTTAAACGTTTCTTTTGCGCTTGAAATTGCTTTTTGCATTTCGTCCATAGTGGCACAAGGTACTTTAGCGATAACTTCTTGGGTTGCTGGATTAGTAACATCAATCAAACGTGTTGATTTAGATATCACCCATTCGCCATTTATAAATAGAGGTACTTGTTTCATATTAATGCCCTGTGTAATTAGTTACTTCTTGCTTCTTTGTTTTATTTTTTTATTTTTTTATTTTTTTATTACAAGCAAGTTCAATGGACCTAATTAAAACAGAGCGTTGATTTATTTAACATTGATTAAATTGTTATTTTGATGGACTATCTTGTTATTATTTAATTAAGTTTGGTAGATTTATGAGCGCCCCATCCAATTGGCCATTACCTAAGTCAAGCGTTCGCTACTTAATACCTAAACCTATGATTGAACAACTTGAATTAAGTGTGGTGAGTCGAGGTTTGTTTCCATTGGCGTTTGGCTATTACGAAAACGCGCACGGCCATGCTATTAAACGCTTAGAACACACTGATCACTTATTAATATTTTGTACAGCGGGTAAAGGAAAAATTACCTCAGCTAACTTTACTCAACATATTGAAGCAAACGACATTTTGATGATCCCCAAAGGATTAGCACATCAATACCAAGCAGATAGAAATCAGCCTTGGAGTATTTATTGGGTTCATATGGATGGACATTTATATGTGCAATTTATGGATATTATCGGGTTATCAAAGTCCAACTTAAAAATTAAAGTATTGAACCCAAGTCAAATCAAACAAGAATTTGAACAGCTAATGGATACCAGACATCAAGGTTATCAATTTAATTCTTTTGTTTTGGCGGCCAACATACTGAAAAAAATATTCAGCTTGTTAACCGTGCAATTGCCCGCCACACAACTCAACCAACAGAAAGATTTTAACTTAATCGCTTTTAATGCGTTTTTAGAAGAGAACATCACCAAGCAATTATCACTGGATGAAATGGCGATGTATATGGGGTTTTCAAAATTTCATTTTGCTAAAAAATTCCAATTAGCTACTGGTATTAGTCCGGTAAAATACTTTTTGGAGATTAAGATACAACACGCTTGTGGTTTATTAGATAGGTCGAGTAAACCAATTAAAGATGTAGCGGCTATTTTAGGTTACGAAGACCCTTATTATTTTTCTCGTCTGTTTAAAAACGTAATGGGCTTGTCACCTAAACAATACCGACTTTCTCGTCATGGTCATTAGGACTTTGTATAAACTAGCGTTGGATATCAATAAAGCAGACATACAAAAAACAGGCACAAAAAAACCGACAATTGTCGGTTTTTTCGGTTTAGCTTTACGCTAAACGCTAATTTATCTAAGCTACAAAAATTGTATGATAAGCCATAGCTAAAATAATTAATGGACAAATAAAGCGAACATACACTGGCCATATCTTCCAGAAAAGTGAGGTTTCAATATCACTCGCGCCTTGTTTAATTTCTTCTAAAATAGAATTACGCTTCCATACCCAACCTGTAAATATACATAACATGAAACCTAACAGTGGTTGGCTATACTTTGTGGTTAACGTAATAACCAAACCAAACAAAACTTCAAAATTAAATATCAACACTAAGCTAATACAAGCGACAAATACGCCAATTAACCAAGATGCACCTTTACGTTCCAACTTTGTGCTTTCAATTGTGTAGGCCACTGGGACTTCTAACATTGATATTGAAGAGGTTAATGCCGCTATTGTCATTAATACAAAAAATACAAAAGCAACGTAATCCCCCGCACTTCCCATAGTGTCAAACAAAGCAGGAATAACGGTAAATATTAACTGGTCTCCGCCGATTAACTGGCCAGCTTCATTAAAGATAGTCACGCCGTTGGCTAAAGCCACATACATAGCAGGAATAATTAACATGCCCGACATAATAGCAATACCAACATCAACCAAAGCAACTGATGCACCAAGTACTACTAAGTTTTCTTTTTTGCTGACATAAGAGCCATAAATCAGCATTGAACCAACGCCTAATGACAAGGAGAAAAATGCTTGGCCCATGGCACTTAAGATTAAATCACCACTCCAAATTTTTGAAAAATCAGGAACTAGATACGCTTTCCAACCATCTACTGCACCATCTTGCATGCTTACATAAGCAATTAACAAAACAATTAACACCAATAACATTGGCATTAGTCGACCTGACCATTTTTCTATACCGCTACTAACACCACGAGAGACAATAAGGATAGTCATAAAAGCAAAGAGTAAACTGAAGATGATGTTTCTAGAAATTGAGAAATCCGTTAACCAAGCAGAAGCGTCTGACCAACCGAATACTTCGGTGGCGGCCTGGAACATATAAGCTATCATCCAACCAGCAACTATCATGTAAAAGCTAAGGATCAAACTTACAACAACTAGTGCCCAGTAACCTGTACCGGCACCAATTTTCTTAGCAAGATTGCCAACTGAGATTTTTTTAAGGGCATCAACCATATTAGATTGAGAATGACGACCTATTACTAACTCAGCCATTAATATTGGATAAGCAACAATAAAAGTAAGTATTAGATAAACCAATACAAATGCAGCGCCACCATTACTTGCTACTTGAGTTGGAAACCCCCAAATATTACCTAAACCAACAGCTGAACCAGCTGCTGCGAGTATAAAACCTAATCGAGATGAAAATTGACCTCTAACCGCCATGGGTTACACCTTTTATTATAATTATTTTAATACTTTGCTAAATGCTTTGCTTACTTATGTCCACCAACTCAGAAGAACTAAGGTGACATAATATGCAGTTTGTAAATTGGAAGTTGAAACTAACGTCATATTTACTGTTAGTCAATTTAAACTGTAAAGAAATTACACTGTTTTATCACATTCGTAAAATTTATCTAAATGTTTAATTATTATCATTATTAAATTCTACAGATTCAAGCTAAAGTGCATTTAAGAGTAGTTATAAAAGATGTTTAATTTATAAACGTTCACGTTAGAAAATTAAATTCTTTTTCAGGAGTTAACAAATGTCGTGTCCTTATTCGAGCAACTATCGTGAGATGGAAGACTCAATCAAAACCGATTTTAAAGACGATATGTCTTATGCCGATTACCTAAACCTAGAAAAAATACTGTCGGCACAACAACCACAGTCTGATCAGCACGATGAAATGCTGTTTATCGTTATTCATCAAGCTAGCGAACTTTGGTTAAAATTAGCCGGCCACGAAATAACGGCAGCGGTAACTATGTTGAAAAATTCGGAGTTTGGCCCAGCCTTTAAAGTTATTTCCCGTGTAAAACAGATTTTTATTCAATTAACCCAGTCCTGGAATATTTTATCGACCTTAACGCCCGTGGATTATTTAAAGTTTAGAGACTCATTAGGTCACTCATCAGGCTTTCAATCTCATGGCTATCGCAAGATGGAGTTTTTATTAGGCAATAAAAACCAAGACTTGATCAAAGTTCATGAAAGTAACTCTGGTGCTTACGATGAACTAACCACGATATCAAATGCCCCGAGTATTTATGATGAAGTGATTAGAATTATGGCTGCATCTGGTTTTGATATTGATAAGAACATGCTTGAGCGTGACTTTAACCAGCCGTATCAAAGTAACGAGTCGGTATTAAATGCGTGGTTAGAAGTTTACCGAAATGCAGATAAACACTTTGAATTGTATGAATTAGCAGAAAAGTTAATGGATATTGAAGATGCGTTCCAACAGTGGCGCTTTAAACATATGTATACGGTTCAACGAGTAATTGGTAATAAGATGGGAACCGGCGGTTCTTCTGGTGTGGCTTTTCTTAAAAAAGCGTTAGATATTAGTTTTTTCCCAGAATTATTAGAACTAAGAACGCAATTATAAGACGGTAAAAACGACTTCAGCTCACTTTGTATTAAAGTGAGCTTACTTTAATTAGGTGTTAGCTATTACCGCTTATCTCTGCGACAGCTTGTAGAAGTGCATCTTTTAAATCGTCTAACAAAATAGGTTTAGTTAAAAAGTTATTAAACAGCTTCTTGTCTTCACTTGTTCTATACACATCCGCGGTTAATGCCAATATATAACTTTTGATATTCAGTGCTTTAATGTTCTGTGTAGTTTCAACGCCATCTATTCCTGGCAGATTGATATCCATCAAAATCACATCGTATTGATGGGTTTTTAAATCATCTAATGCCTCTTCGCCAGAGCCTACAATATTGGCGGTAACCTTTAACGACTTGAGCATGGCTATTATCACCATTTGATTTACTTTGTTATCTTCAACAACCAATATGGATAACTTCGAAAGTGTCGCTAAATCTAATTGACTTGTCTCTTTTTTCATTGCCGATGTAACGTCTGGAATTTCAAAAGGTAGCTCAAAGGATACCGAGGTTCCTTTACCGAGCTCACTTTTTAAGTTAATACTTCCCCCCATCAGGTCTATCAGCCCTTTCGTAATAGAAAGCCCCAATCCTGTTCCTTCCGTTTTATTTGAACCAACCTGTGTGTATTTATTAAATAACAGCGCTTGTTCTTCAGGACTAATACCTACACCTTCGTCAGTCACGGTAATACTTAACATATTCCTGTTGACCGAAACCGTTAGTTTTATCGACTTATTAGCTGGGGTAAATTTTATCGCATTACCTAAAATATTTGTTAATACCTGACCAAGTTTAGGTTCATCGATAATAACCAATTCTGGAGCTGGCTCAGACTGACTGAAGTTATATTCTTTGCTGTAATTTATTAATTTTGCTTTAGCTTTACCAGAAAGTGAAATAAAAATATTATTTATGTATTGCAACAGATGACATTCAACCGGTTCTAACTCCATTTTTCCGGCTTCAATTTTACTTAAATCTAGAATGGAGTTAATAATATTCAATAATTGTTTGCCACTGAAATCAATCTGTTCGATAAAGTCATATTGCTCAGCAAACTTTTCTTTTAGCTCTTTGTTTTCTAAAATTAATCCCGACAAACCGATTATGGCATTTAATGGTGTGCGTATTTCATGGGATGCATTTGATAAAAACTCGGTTTTGTAATTATTGGCAATTTCTAACTTTTTATTATTCATTCTCAGTTCTAATTGAGAAATAACTTCCCTACCTAATATGGTTAGTGCTTTTTTTTGACTGGAAGTTAATTTTTTAGGCTTATCGCTAATAACACATAAGGTACCTATTTTTTGTCCACTAGGAGAAACCAAAGGTGTGCCTGCGTAAAAACGAATATTTGGATCTGAGGTGACTAAGGGGTTATCAAAGAAGCGTTCATCTTTTAATGCGTTTTGAACTTCAAACAAGTCATCTTGTAAAATAGCATGGGAACAAAATGCGATATCTCTATCTGTCGAATCAACATCCACGCCCACTTTAGATTTAAACCACTGTCTATCTGGATCTACCAAACTAATAAGCGATATGGGGGTCTCGCAAATTTCAGATGCCAATAAGGTTAAATCATCAAATGCCTTTTCTGATTCAGTATCTAAAATCTCATATTCAAATAGTGCTTTTAAGCGTTCATTTTCATCTATTGGTTTAGTCGCAGACTTCAAAATATTTTCCTTTTCTGAATGCATTACGATTTATTAAGATCTTTCTTTTGTATCTATAGCATGGCACCTGATTTAAATTTTGCGTAATTTGTTATTTATTATTTATTTAACTCATTAAAACGAGCTAACTGTTCCGGTGTAGCCGGCAGCTGATGTTTCTCTTTCCATTGTGAATATGACATACCATAAACTTGTTCACGTGCTGTATCCAATTCGACATCAACCCCTAGCTTTTCAGCTTCTTGAACTGTCCATTTAGAAAAGCAGTTTCGGCAAAAGCCCGCTAGGTTCATCAACTCTATGTTTTGCACATCTTTTCGACTATCTAAATGCGCTAATAAACGACGAAATACTGCGGCTTGAATTTCTATTTCTTTATCCATGATCAATCTTCTAATTATGAGTTAATTTGTGGCGCTAGCTTAAATCAATTTGTTTATTGGTTCTATGCCCAACACAAATAAAAAAGGCGACTAACTCAGAAGTTAGTCGCCTTTTTATATAATGTATAAATTTACTATAAAGCGCTTATTTTACTAGGAGATTCTTTTCAAAGAAATTAACCATAAGTCTGGCTCTGTGTAAGCTAGTGCCTTTGCCTTCACGTAAACTATGTGAACGATTTGGATAAGACATAAACTCAAACTGTTTATCGTATTTTACCAGTTCATTTATCAATCGCTCTGACCCCTGATAATGAACATTGTCATCTCCGGTTCCATGGATTAATAATAATTTACCCGTTAGGTTTTTAGCAAAATGTACCGGAGAACTGTTGTCGTAGCTTTCTGGATCAGTATTTGGATTACCTGCATAACGCTCTTGGTAAATAGTGTCGTATAAACGAATATCTGGAACTGGAGCTGATGCAATACCAACATGGTATTTATCACCGTGGCGGAATAACAAGTTTAGCGTTGAGCTACCACCCCCAGAATGTCCCCAAACACCAACGCGGTCAGTATCAATAACAGACCAACGCTCTGCCATAGCATCTAATGCATCGGCTTGATCTTGTACTGTCACAATACCTATTTTTTTATAAATAGATTTGCGCCAATCTCGACCTTTTGGAGCACGAGTTCCTCGGTTATCAACCGAAGCAACAATAAATCCTTTTTGCGTTAACAAAGATTTATATAAGTAGTTTCCGCCTTCCCAACGGTCTTGAACTGTAGAGCCCCAAGGTTCGCCGTAAACGTAAAAAACGATAGGATATTTTTTAGATTTATCCATATGAGGTGGGAACATAATATAGCCATCTAACTTAGTGCCATCTTTAGCTGCTACATTAAAGAACTCATGAGCTGGCAGTTCTACTTTAGCTAGTTTTGCTTTTAATTCTTTGTTTTCAACTAATACTTTAACCGTTGAATGATCGGCAACTTTTATTATCTGTTTTGTTGGCGGTACACCATAACTAGAATGGGTATGCACAGCCCAAGATGTATCTTGTGACATATAATAAGAGTTTGAACCATCTAATGACTCAGGTGTTACACGAACTGGTTTTGCTGAACCATCTAACGTTGCTTTAAACAAGTATCTTTGGCCAGGATCGTTAGGTGATGCAGTAAAGTAAAGAACGTTGTTTTCTTCATTCATGGCTAACATATCAACAATGTCGTATTCACCAGGTGTTAAATCAACAATTGTTTTTCCATCACGAGATACACGATAAAGGTGACGCCATCCGTCACGCTCGCTGTGCCAAACAAAGTATTCGCCATCTTCTGACCACTTAGCATCATAAAACCATTCTAAAAACGCATCATCTTTGTCTTCTAGAATATTCGCTAACTTGTTGTTCTCCCAGTCAAACAACCACAAAGTATTATGGTTCTGTGGACGATTAACATCTTGAATTAATAAGTCTTTACTATTACCAGCCCAACTAATTCTAGGAATATAGCGGTCACGATTATCATCACCTAACTCAGCCCAACGCGTTTTTTTATCCGCAAGTTTTACCACACCAACTTTAACCGCTGAGTTTTGCTCACCAGCTTTAGGGTATGGGAATTCTGTTAATTCAGGGTAAAGTGATTTAGTGTTGTTGATCATGGTGAAATATTTAACACCAGATGTATCTAGCTGCCAGTATGCAATATTGGCACTGTCTGGACTCCAACGGAAACCATCACGAATTGAGAATTCTTCTTCGTAAACCCAGTCAAAATTACCATTAACTGTATTTTCATTCCCATCGATTGTTAGCGCAGTAACGGTTTGTTTGCCTACCATTTCTGTATAGATATTATTATCTGCTACATAAGCAATACGTTTGCTGTCAGGTGAAAACTTAGCAAACATTAAATTAGAGGCTTTTGGCGTTTTGCCACCTAATTGATACAAGGCTGATGTTTCTAGATTCAACACCCAATAATCACCACGGCTACGCGAACGCCATACTTTTTCACTATTAGTGAAAATCATTAACCACTTACCATCTTTTGACCATTGATAATCTTCGATAGAAAGAGGTTCTTTTTCACCCGTTGGAATTAGCTTTTCAAATTCAACAAGTACATTGCGCCCCGTTGCATCTGGGCCATAAAACACAATATCGTTACCGCTAATACCATGTTCATCGTCTGAGTTTTCAGTTTTAGTATCGGCTTCGCTATTTGCTTTCTCTGCGTCATCAGATGCAACCTCACGTTCTTCTAAAACCGTATAACCAGAGCCATCGTTTAACCATCTAAAGTAAGAACTTCGCTCACCGCTAAAGGTTTTATCTTTATAAATATCTTCAAGAGTAATTTGTTCTATCCCCTGTGTTGAGTTTTGAGACTCTGAATTACCACACGCTTGTATTAATACACCCGCGGCAATAATAGAGAACACTTTAAATACCGGCGCCCTAAATACATTTAGACTTTTCATCTATAGTTCCTATTCAATTCTTAGAATTATTTAATCGCGATAAAGATATACCATTGGTTATTAAAACTAAAGCGAACAAAGGCTAAGATACTATGAACACACATAAAATAAGGAGCAATGACTGAAATTTTGGACGATATAAGTAGGTATATATAGGAAGATACGATTAACGGGTGTGTAAAATTTAGCTATGAAGGTTTAGTTGTTAACATCAGCTAAATTTAATCAACCTTGTTAGCAACTTGAGTTAAACCGATTGAGAATACTTGGCAGACTTGTTCAATCACAACCTCAAGCTCTTCATCTGATAAAGCAGGTTTCCATTTTATAACCGGTTCCCAATAAGTCAGTTGTTTAAGACTTCCGTAAAACATAGTAGATGCTGTTTTGGCTGACAAGCTACCTAAAACGCCAGCTGCTTCTGCCGTTGTAAACCAATCAGACATGCCTTTTTCGCAAAATTTAAATTTTTCATCAACTCTTTCTGCAGCTTCTTTAGAACGCATTGATTCTATGATCACTATGCGAGACAAAGTAACATAATCTTCGCATTTAGTGCGTTTCACGGCTTCATGCGCCAGATACTTAAGTTGGTCAAAAATAGGCACATCAGCTTGATACTGGTATTTATTTAAGTCATGGATAGTGCTTAACAATAAGTCGACAACATCATCAAACAAATCACATTTACTGGCGTAATTTTTATACAAGGTACGTTTTGACACCTGACCGCTTTTTGCAATTTGCTCCATGGTCGTCCCCATAACACCACATTTTGCAAACTCAACAATAGCAGCATTAAGTATGTCACTTTGTTTAGCATTACATTGCTCTAGACTATGTTTAGAGTTATAGGGTTTCATAAAAGGTTACTGCCTTGCATTAATTAACAAAATTTGTTTTTAGAACGTATTTAACAATCTATTTATTATTTTATTCTAAGTAAAGTAAACGACACCGTGTACTCGATGTTTTTTTTAGTATACACTATCGTTTACTTTTGCTTAACCCTTATTTTTATTTTACTTATCAATTAAGTTTGGAAACCAATATGCGAATTAAAAACCATCCGGCTTTAACCCCGCTAAAACTAGCGGCTTTAGGAGTATTTTCAACTTTCATCGTAAGTTGTGGTGAAGCCCCTGCTGGCGCCCAAGGTGGAATGCCTCCTGCTAATGTAAAAGTTATATCTGCTACAACACAAGACGTACCTTTTGATATTGAATTACCAGCTACCCTTTCTGGTTCAAAAGAAGTTGAAGTAAGAGCTCGCGTTGGTGGGATCTTAACTTCACGTAATTTTGATGAAGGTCAAGCGGTTACTAAAGGACAGTCTTTATTTACAATCGACATTAAACCTTATCAATTAGCAGTAGCACATGCCGAAGCGTTATTAGATAGCGCAGAAGCCACCTTATCTAAAGCTAAAAAAGACGTTACTCGTCTATCACAACTTAAAAACAACAAATCTATTTCTCAAAGTGACTTTGATAGCGCACAAGCTTCTGTTGAAGTGGCAGCTGCAAATGTAAGTAAAGCAAAGATAGAATTAAAACAAGCCAAACTAAACTTAGACTATGCTCAAGTAAAATCACCAGTAAATGGTGTTATGGGTAGAGAATTTGTTTCTGAAGGTACTTATGTAACCGGTCCTGCATTATTACTAAGCCAAATTACTCAATTGGATCCAATTAGAGTTCGTTTTGGTTTGTCTGAACGTGAGCAACTAGCTATGCGTACTGACCAAGCAGCAGGCAACTTAACATTACCAAAAGATGGTCACTGGGATGCAAGCATCAAATTACAAGATGGTTCAGTTTATCCTCACGCTGGTTCTGTTAACTTCAGCGATATACGAATTAACCAATATACAGGTACAAGTGAACTACAAGCGGTTGTTGCTAATCCTGAGTTTAGCTTACGCCCTGGTCAATTTGTTCGTATAACACTTTCTGGCGCTGTGCGTAAAAATGCATTCTTAGTTCCACAACGTGCTGTTCTAGATAGTGGCACTGGTAAGTTTGTTTACTTAGCGACAAAAAATGCTAAAGGCATGACCGTTGCGCTACCTGCACCAGTACAAGTTGGTGAATGGATTAAACAAGAAGTTGACGGTGAAATTCAAAATTATTGGGTAATTCGTTCAGGCCTTAAGTTAGATGACCAAGTGATCATTGATGGCATGGCTCGTATTTTCTTCCCAGGAATGCCTGTAGCCGTAGCTGATAATAGCCAAGCTCAATAATAAGGATAACTTATGTTTTCTAAGTTTTTTATCGATAGACCAATCTTTGCATTTGTCATATCTATTATCATTGTATTGGCAGGTTTGGCAGCTATGCGTAGCTTGCCAATTTCACAATACCCTGAGATTTCACCACCTGTAGTACAAGTAACGGCAGTTTATCCTGGCGCATCTGCTGATGTCTTATCAGAAACCGTAGCGGCACCGATTGAAAATGCAATTACCGGTGTTGAAGACATGATGTATATGTCTTCTACCTCTTCAAGTGCAGGCGCAGTGACTATTTCTGTTACCTTTGAAATAGGGACTGATATCGACCAAGCAACGGTTAATGTGAGTAACCGTGTTAAACAAGTTGAAGCTCGCCTACCTGAGCAAACCGTTCGCCAAGGTGTACAAGTACAAAAAGCCTCTTCTAGTTTCTTACAAATCCATGCGTTTTATTCGTCGGATGGTAGTCGATCTAGTTTATGGACATCAAACTACGTTACGTTAAATATCCTAGATAAAGTCAAACGTATTAAAGGTACTACTGGTATCACTGTATTTGGCGCAAAAGATTACGCTATGCGTATTTGGCTTAGACCAGATGTAATGAGTCAATTAAAAGTGACGGTACCTGAAGTAGCAGCAGCGGTTGGGAGCCAGAACTCTCAATATGCAGCTGGTAAAATAGGTGCGACTCCAACGTTAAGTTCTCCTCAAGAATTAGTTTATAGCGTTACAGCTCAAGGACGTTTAACAGACGTGAGTGAGTTTGAAGATATTATTATCCGTTCAAATCCAGATGGTAGTTCATTACGCTTAAAAGATATTGCACGTGTTGAGTTAGGTGCTAAAGACTATAACTTCAAAGGTACGTTTAATGGCCATGAAGCGGTGTTATTAGGTGTGTTTTTAGCGCCAGGTGCAAACGCGATTGAAGTGGCTAAAAATGTAACTGACTTAATTGATGAAGCTAAAGAAAGCTTCCCTATGGGGCTTGAACATACTACATCATTCGACACGACCAAGTTTGTTGAAGTATCAATAAAAGAAGTACTAAAAACATTAGCTGAAGCAATGCTATTAGTATTCCTCGTTGTTTATTTATTCTTACAAAACTGGCGTGCAACCTTAATTCCTATTTTAGCCGTTCCAGTATCTTTACTTGGTACCTTTGCGGGTATGTATATGCTGGGTTACTCAATCAATACATTAACCTTATTTGGTATGGTGTTATCGATTGGTATTGTGGTGGACGATGCGATTGTTGTACTAGAAAACGTTGAACGTATTATGCACGAAGAAGGTTTAAGTGCACGTGAAGCCTCGATTAAAGCAATGAAAGAAGTTAGCGGACCGGTTGTTGCGATTGTATTAGTACTATGTTCAGTTTTTGTTCCTATCGCCTTCTTGGGTGGCTTAACCGGCGAGTTGTTCCGCCAGTTTGCTATTACCATTTCAATTGCCGTAACTTTATCGGGTGTTGTCGCACTTACAATGACACCGGCCCTTTGTGTACTTATATTAAAACAAGAGCATAAACAAACCGCCCCATTCTTCCTTTGGTTTAACCGAACGTTTACGGCAATCACAGGAAAATATGTTGGTGGTGTAAGTTTCTTTATTCGCCGTGGTTTATTAGCTCTAACTTTAGTTGTTGGCATGGTGGCAATCACTGGCTTAATGTGGAAAAGTACGCCAGGTTCATTAGTACCTGAAGAAGACCAAGGTTTCTACATATCAGCAATATTTTTACCTGATGGTTCATCATTAGAACGTACAAAAGCTGTTGTTGATGAAGTTTCTGCCGCAATAAAATCAAATCCAGCCAACCTTAACGTTGTTGCTTTTACTGGTTTTGACTTTATCGGTGGCGGATTTAAAACAAGTGCTGCAACTATGTTTGTGATGCAAAAAGATTGGAGCGAACGAGATCAAGATACCACCTCTTTAGTTGGTGAATTGTTTATGAAAACAGCTCATATCAAAGAAGCCTTAGTTCTTGCCTTTAATCCACCTGCAATTCGAGGTTTAGGCAGCACAGGTGGATTTGAAGTTTACTTACAAAGCAAAGGTAATGACAGTACTGCAGAATTAAAACAAGGTATGCAACTTCTTATGGGGGCGGCTCGTCAAAGCCCTATTTTATCTGGAATACAGACGCTTTGGCGTCCTAATGCTCCACAAATAAATGTTGATGTTGACCGTGAACAAGCTCGTGCTATGGGTATTGAAATTGGTGATGCCTTTACAGCCTTAGCTGGAAACTTGGGTACTTACTATGTAAACGACTTTAATAAGTTTGGTCGCGCATGGCAGGTTATTATGTCTGCAGAAGCTGAATTTAGAGACTCTCCTGAAGACATAGGCAGAATTTATGTGAAAAGTAACTCTGGTGATATGGTTCCTATTACAGCGTTTTCAGATATTGAATTTAGCCGCGGTCCAGAAAGCCAAGATAGATACAATAACCTACCAGCAGTTAAGTTAATTGGTAGTGCTGCTCCAGGTTATAGTTCTGGTCAAGCCATTGCTGAATTAGAACGTATTGCGAAAGAAGTATTACCGCCGAACTTAGCCTATGAATGGACTAGTGCGGCTTTCCAAGAAAAGCAAAGTTCAGGTACCACAGGTATCGCATTAGGTTTAGCCGTTATTATGGTGTTCCTAATATTAGCTGCCTTGTATGAGCGTTGGTCGTTACCAATTTCTGTATTGTTGGCATTGCCATTTGGTACTTTCGGAGCTCTAATTTCGGTTTGGATTGCAGGCTTAACAAATGATGTTTACTTCCAAATTGGTCTAGTTACGTTATTAGGGCTCGCCAGTAAGAATGCCATACTAATTGTTGAGTATGCCTTGATGAAGTATCAGGAAGGTTGGAGTGCGAGTACAGCAGCGCTGGAAGCTGCACGCTTACGTTTTAGACCAATCATAATGACTTCACTTGCCTTTATTCTTGGTGTTGTGCCTCTTGTACTAAGTTCTGGTGCTGGAGCTGGTGCTCGTCATAGTGTTGGTACTGGTGTTATGGGTGGCATGATGGCTGCGACATTCTTAGCGATATTCTTTGTTCCACTGTTCTTCTTCTGGTTAACTGAACGTAAAATGACAGAAAAACGTTCAAAAGCAGAACTTGCTGAAGACATTGCAGAGAATCACAAAAAAGAACATGTAAAAGTAGAAGAGGCTTAGTTTAAAACTAACACCTTTCATAAATATTTTATCTAGGGAACCCAAGCGGTTCCCTTTTTTTATATTGATTTTATTGGTATTTTAAAGTAGTAATGCTGACTACTGAGTGAAGAGTGAAGAGTGAAGAGTGAAGAGTGAAAGAATATTAACTCTGGGTTTATGTGAAAACATTAATAGCCTTAAAACTTACAGCTTCAGACTGTTATTCTGCCGTTATTTATTTGGCAATTTATACGATTGAACATCTGTATAAGCTGCAATTTGTTTATCATGTGACAAAGTAATTGGACGTTCTTCTTTAAACCTGACCGTCGACTTATTCTCTTCCATTGTGGTGTTAGATTTTGTTATTTTTACAATATCGTCTAATACTTTTAAGTCTAGTGCTTCTGAGTTTTCTTTATAACTTAAGTCCGTATAAAGCATACCGCTTGATTCACTTCGTTGTTTAATATCTTCAATAGACTCCTTACTAATCGCCTTATAATCAGATAACTTTCCTGACTGATCTAAAGTAGCGCTAAGGGTCTGTTGCCATTGATAGTCTCTGGAATGTACTTTGGCATCTAAACTGTTTGGAATTTGTGTTGTTATTGTGCTGTCTACGTTTAATTGTTTTGATTGATTAACTTTTGTAGTTTGGCTTAATGACTCAACATTTGTAGTTTGTGACATATCCAGTTTAGTATCATAAGATTTTTGTCCTGATTTAGAGGAAACGGATAAGCTAAACTCAAAGTCCATTAACCTGCTTATTTTCATTAAGTTCACTGATGGTAGCGACATTTCTAAACCTAACAGCTCATCATTAACAAGCTCTACAGCGGCTTGAGTTTCCTTTTGTTTCTCGCTTTCAGGACTTTTTAAATCTTCTGTATTGGTGAATAGCGCAGAATAACTATCTAATAAATATTGATTTAATCCACTATTACCAGCAAAAGAGCCGTTAGTGTCGTCTAATACATTCTTTAATTGCTCAATGTTTTTAGCTAGTTGGCCATTGTCTTGTTGCTGATTTAATCCCGTAGTTAAGGAAAAATCATAACTCAGACTTTTACTATTGTGGCTCAAACTCGTAGTTAACGTTTGTGTTTTATTCGCATTATCTATTTGATAGTTGTAAGAGGCCTGATTATTATTTTCCTGCATCGTAATCTCGAACCCAGTTAATATACTGTTATCAAAACTATCGCTTAGATCTAACCTATCTAAAGAAAAGCCTCCATTCTTTGATTGCATTGTATTGAAGTTATCTTCAATAAATTCAGATACCTTTCCATATAAGGCCTCAAGCGCTTTTTGCTCTTCCTCGGAAATATCACCATCTACCGTTATGGAGAAATTATCTTGAGGAAGAATGTCTTCTATATCAAAAGGGTTAAACTCCGGCTGTTTATATTTTATAAATACCGTATCCCCTTCTTGGGTCTTTAATTCAAAAGTGAAATAGTTAGTCTCATCTTTGTAAGCTAGAGCTAACTTCTCTAATTTACTGACTTCACCTTCAATATAATATTCACTCTGAGTTAAGTAATCTTTCGCTTCTGTATCTAACTGTCCCAAATTAGACAAGATATCGGTTACTTGAGTATGGGCGTCTTTTGAGTGTGAAATGAGAGAACTTGATAATTCAGCAATTCGTTCTTGGTACTGGAATTTAGTAAGAAAGTTAAAGTTACCTTCCGAGATGCTAAATCCCCCTTTAGAATACTCCAAATACTGTTCTTGTATTGTTTCTACTGAAAGCCTTGAATTAGAGTAAATGTTGGAGACGGGGCCGTTTGAAACTGAATTATTAGAGAAGTTGATTGACTCACCAGAACTTAATAAGGCTTTAGACAATAATTGTTCAACTTTAGGTTGGGAAAGTTGCAATGTATCTACTGCGACCTTAGATTCTTGACTGACTTTTGAGCTTGTCTCAGCGCTAGCACTTACACTAGCATCATTTACTGAGCTTGATTGATTGGAGTTGTTACTGACTACCTTAGCCGTAACTGATTGTTCAATTGAGTTAACCACTTGCAGTCCTTTGAAAGTCAGTTGTAACTTTCTATCGGCAGCAAAGTAAATAGCTTTAGTTTGGGCTATTTACTTTTAGTTTCAATTTTTAAGCAGTGCGTAAAGTAATATGAAAGGATAACTAGCTAAGCTTAAACTTAGCTGCCTATGCATATTAAGATCTTATTGTTATAGCAAAGTTATTAATTCTGGATTTTATAAACCACATTTATACTTTTAGACACTTCAATATATTGAGGTATAAAGGCATTGGAATTCTCAGCTTCAGAACGCATCGCTTTTGCAAGATAACCTGAACGGTCCGTGCTTAAACCAAACGTGGCAAAAAAAGAGGCATAAGAGCCTGAGTCATTAAAGGCAAATACAGATCCTAAACGTACACCTAGGCCTGACGCCATATGTTTGGCTTTTTGTTTTGCTTTTGCCGCCGCTTCTTTTATTAATTCAACTTCTACCAAGTCTCTTTTTGAAAAGTCGAACTGACTTGTTATATTTTCAACATAGTTAGTAGCTAATAAGGCATTAGTTAATTCTGAGTATTTTTTTAAGTTATGTAACGTCACTTCAAATCGTTGGATAAAGTCATAACCTAAAATGCCTAATTCGTTATAGCTTTTATCTCTGGCTCTTTTTACTCGTTTATTCAGTTCGAATGAAATGATGTCTTTCTCTTGTACATCATTTGCTTTGAGTAGCTTTACAACTTCTTTTGCTGTCTTGTCTAAGGTGAGTTTTGCATTAGCGGCTTCTTTGTCAAAGGTGATAATGTAAAAACTTAATTTTGCATTGTCAGGTTCAACTTTACGAACACTCTCCCCAGTCACAGTAACAAATGGAAAGTCTGGAATTGATGATGCAAAAGTGGAAACTGAAAAAACACTGAGTACTAGTAGCCAAATATATTTCATTAAAACGTTCCTTAAATTATGAAGTTAAAACAGTTACTTTAAAAACAGAATATTCCGTCCTAAAATACGTTGACGGTTTTAATATAAGGCCAGTAGCTTCTGCTTCTGGTCTTTTTTATGCATTTGGTTTGGTGTTTTCATTCCCAAACTTAAATGCGGTCTCATTTCATCACTCAACTCATAACCCATAATCTTTCGACTATAACATCTGTGATTAATGAGAGGTAATGTACGCCTTGCTCTGTTTTAACATAAGTTATCTCACTGACAAATACCTTTTAGGTGTTAAAGGTTTTAATTCTTTTAATAGATTTGGATGCTTTCTTACTGTTTGTTGTTTTTATATAACTTTTTTTGGTTCTACTAATAACCCTTGTTTGCTCAGGTAAGTAATAAACCATATCTGCCGATCTTTATATCTAACTTTATAAACTCAGGTATAAATGTTTCACTTTTATAAATAGAAAAAGAAATGACCATGAGATTGATATTTAATAGCACGTCCTACTAACTCCTAGAATTAGCGCCTAAAGCCTCCAATTAGACTTAATTAAAATTCCAACTGTCGCCTTGCTCAGGAATGATAAAGTTAACTTGCATATCATTACCTGAAGTTAATTCTTTTAGAATGGTTTTCTCTATCGAATCACCTATGGGTTTAGCCGATACCAGAGAATATTTAATATGGCTGATAATAACCGGCAAGCCCGCAAGTGACCCTTTTCCACCAGCTAACGCTTCCAGTTTATGTAATTCTTGTAAAAGATATTTTGGTGTTAAATGCCCAAACAACAAATGATCCGGTCTGTTATTTATATATGAAGTTTCAATCACAATAGCTTTTAACCCGCCCGACTTTACTAGCTCAGCACTTGCTTGCCATACGGTTAATAACTTGTTTGATTTGGTAATGCTATCAGCTGCTGTGTCACCAAAACATAACACTGCGTCTGTATTTTTAGTCTCCGTAGAGGTTGTATTCTCAATTAAAAAAGCAGTCGAGTCTTGTGTATGACTTAATGGAAATGCAGTAACCGACATGCTTGTTCCTGTCAGTGATTGTTTTACGTTTGGTGCTTTTGTCACGGCAGTTGCTTTAAGAAAAGGAGCTAACTCAACATAATTATATTTATTAAGGGTTGGTGGCGTACCACTATCTGCAAAGTTGACCCAAGATTGCCAATTAAAATGAGTGTCTTGCATTGCTTTTATGGTGGACGCTAAACCGTAAATTGGTTTAGCGCTATCATCTGGTGATGCGATGATCATCCCCAAAACATGATCCAAATGCGCATGACTAATAAGATAGCCTTTAATATGCTGTTTTAAAATGTAACCTATTTTTGTATCTGTTGAATCTTTTGGCACGTTAATATGTTTAAACGCACCTCTTTCATTAGCGACTCTTAATCCATTTACAATGGAACCAGCATCACAAGCAATGGCGTTATTATCTCCGATAGGAGCAATCAAAAAAGAAGTTAAATTACCGTCTTGAATACCGCCTTTAGCGCCCAACACCGTAATATTAAAACCTGATTTTGATTCAGAGTTTGATTCATAGCTTGGCAACTGACTAGCATTTAATTGAAAGCTTAAAGCGCTAAATAAAGAAAGTGTTACAAAGGCTATGATGAGTGTTTTGTTCATTGTTTTAGCTCTCTAAGTAAAAAGATAATGGATGACAAACTTATGCTCATCGGTTCAAATAATAAGCCGCTATATCTAGCTAAACATCCGCTATTTTACCATCTATGATCCGCACAATATCGTCGCAATTAGCGGCAACGCTGTTGTCATGGGTCGATATTAAAAATGTTGTATTATCCGTTTGGTTAATATCACGCAGTAAGTTCATTACTTGTTTTGCCGAGTCTTGATCTAAATTGCCTGTTGGTTCATCGGCAAACACGAGTTTGGGATTATTTATTAGTGAACGTGCAATAGCGACACGTTGTTTTTGCCCACCAGATAACTGACTAGCCAAGAAATTGCTTCGGTCGCTCAACCCGACTTTATCGAGCAATAACAAAGCCCGCTTTTTAATGTCAGCGGTTAACCGCCCTCTAGTCGCTGCAGCAGGAAACGCGACATTCTCTAACGCGGTAAAATCGGGTAATAAATTATGATATTGGAAAACAAAACCAAGATGTCGATTACGGTAATTAGACAACTCTGCATCTGACAAGTTAGTTAATGAATGATCTAACAACATTAACTCACCCGATGTTGGCCGCATTAACAAACCAAGAATATTAAGTAAGGTTGACTTTCCTGAGCCAGAAGCGCCCTGCAATGCAATCATTTTTCCTTGTGGAATAGTTAAATTAATCCCTTTAAGAACAAAGGTTTCTTGTTCGCCATTTCGGAAAGTTTTTATAATGTTGTTTGCTAACAGCAATGTGCTATTTGTTTTACTCTTTGCTACCTTGCTCACAGTATTGTTGCTCACAGTATTGTTGCTCACAGTATTGTTGCTCACAGTATTGTTGCTCACTGTATCACTGCTTATGTTATTGCTGCTCGTGTTATAGATCATTGTTGAATGGCCTCAACTGGATCAACCGCAGACGCCGCTCTTGCAGGTAATACTGCGGCTAAAGCAGCACCTACAATAGTTAAGATTATCACTAACATATAACCGCCTTCACTTGGTGCTATCGGCAGCATTGAACTTCCGTCTGCTTTGGTGATAGAGGCTAATTTAACACATAATTGATAACCTGCCGCTGCACCTAAAAAAGCACCTAAAGCCCCAATAAAAATACCTTGGAAAATAAATACAGTGGCGACAAATTGTCGTGATATTCCAGTTGCGCGCATTATGCCAATTTCAGCACGGCGACGATATGTGGATAATAAAAGAGCACTAGATATTGAGATAATAATGGCCAGTAATGTAAAACCTTGAATAAAGTTACCTGTGCGTCCTTGAGCGTCAGTGGCGTTTTGCAGACTCTTATTTTTTTCTTGCCAAGGTGTGGATTTTAACTGTGTTGAGTTTTGTAACACTTTTGCAATGGCTGGAGCATCCGCTGGGTCGTCTAGTTTTAAGCCCAATGAGGTTATGCCATCAGGCAAGTCAAATAACGGCCTTGCAACATTAATTGATAAAAAACCAACTCGTTGATCTAAACTAGACAAACCTACTCTAAAAATACCAGTAATAGACAACAAACGTTCAGCGCCCCGTTCCGACTTTAATAATACAGGTGTGCCAACAAACAAACCTAATTCATCGGCTAAGTCAGCACCAATAATTAAGCCTCCCGTTGTTAACTCAGCCGTGCCCTTTATGATGTAACTACTAATATTAGTAATAGCGTCAACCTTGCTAGGCTCTACGCCTTGAATTGCTATTGGTTGAGTTGCTTCGCCGCGAACTAAAAAGGCATTACCATCAACTATTGGACTGATCACACTTACTCCCGGTGTTGATCCCGCAATTTCTATAACTTGTTGCCAGTTACGTATTTGTTTGCGTTGTAAGGTAGAGACAGGCTGCGCGACAAAACGATTATCGTTCGTTAATACTCGGGCGATTTTATTTGCAGGTTCTAATTCTATGTGAGCAATTTTACTGGTGGTTTCTTGTGTTAAAAAAATACTCAAACCATTAATTAACGCGGTAATAAAAACAAATACCACAACACTAAGTGACACGCCAAGTACCAGCAATAATGTTTGCAAACTGTTTGCGGTGATATAACGCCACGCAACTAACAGTGAAAACGGCATTAGTGAGCCTCTTTAATAACTTTCATTTCAGCTGTATTTGCTTTCACTCGCTGCCCTTCAGCTAAAGCTTTAGCAGCCACTGTTGCATCAAGGGCAACTAAGGTTTTTGGTGTCAGTCCTGTTTTTAATACGACCGAGCTTCCAGGCCAGTCAATAAAAGTAACCGGGTTAGATTTAATACTTTGTTCAACAACACTATAAACAAGCCAAGTATCACCTTCTTTTCTAAGTGCACTTCTTGGCACACTTAACGCGTTATCAAAGGATTGCACTGAAATATTTACATCAATTGAACGTCCCGGCACAAAGTCAGGATTGGTTTTATCTAACATTATGCGTGTGAGTCTTGAGCCATTTAAAGGATTTACTCTTGGCGATATTTCAGAGATAAAGCCTTTAACAGCGCTTTGTTTACCAGTTGGAGCCAGTAAAGCTTTCATTTGTAATGAGAGTTCAGAGGCATAAACCTCATCAATTTCAGCTTCAATTTCAACAGGCCCTACAGAGCCGATTTCGAAAAGAGTATCACTGAGACTAACCACTTGCCCTTGATCTATCGGGCGTGACAGAACAATACCGTCAAGAGGACTTTTAATTAGGTAGTCGTTAACGCGAATAACGGCCTGATTTCTGGCTTCTTTTGCACCAATTAATTTTGATTTAGCTGTAGCAAGATTTGCGCGAGATTGATCCAGTAATAAATTAGCAACTAAGCCTTGTTTTGATAATTCAGAAATACGGTCAAAGTCTTGTTGAGCAAATTCAAGTTGCGCCTCAAGTGTGTGTAAATTGGCTTCAGCCTCGGCGAGTGCCGCTTGTTGAGATGCAGAACGCAGTTCAGCTATTGTGTCTCCGTATTTTACTTTGTCACCTTCATCCGCTAACAAGGTAATAATTTTACCGGGAAATTCGACTCTAACATTCACTACATTTTTGGTACGAACGCGTCCGACTACCGCCAAAACTAATTCAGCCTCGCCCGTACTTACCTGTAAAACATCAATATTTAATGGCGCGCTACTTTGTTTGTATACATAGTTAGCAATAAATACTAAAACTAATAAAAAACACATGATCAAAAATGGTTTTTGATATTTACCCATGGCTAAAGTAACTTCCTGCTTATCTTAATTTGTTGTAGTTATAGTAATATAAATTAAAACAAACTTACTATCTAAATAATAGGTTCAATGTGAGTCCTAAGATCTAGATCAAAAAAAGACGCAAAATAGCGCCTTTTTTATATTTCATTTTCATATAACGTTTACGTTATAAACTATCGGAACCAACTTGTACCACTAACTTACCAAAGTTTTCACCTTTTAATAAACCGATGAAAGCCTCAGCTGAGTTTTCAATGCCTTGAACTAAATGTTCTTTGTACTTGATTTGACCTTGTTGTAGCCAGTTCGACATAACGTCGCTGAACTCGTTGTAACGATGACCGTAATCATCAAATACAATAAAGCCCTGCATTTTAATACGCTTAACCAATAAACGGCCCATTAATGCGCCCATCCTGTCAGGCCCATCAGGTAACGATGTTGCGTTATATTGTGAAATCAAACCACACAATGGCACTCTTGCTTTGGTATTTAATAATGGAAGTACGGCATCAAATACAGCACCACCTACGTTTTCAAAATAAACGTCAATACCATTTGGACAAGCTTGTTTTAATGTCTCAGCCAAGTCTGCTGATTTATGATCAACACACGCATCAAAACCAAGTTCATTGACTGCGTAGTCACATTTTTCAGCGCCACCAGCAATGCCCACTACGTGACATCCATTTAACTTAGCAATTTGTCCAACTAAGCTACCTACCGCACCAGTTGCTGCTGCAACTACTACTGTTTCACCTGCTTTTGGTTGGCCAATATCCATCAATCCCATATAAGCCGTTAAGCCTGGCATACCTAAAATACCTAACGCATAGGATTTTTGTGCAAGCTGCTCTGGTAGTTTTAATAAATCAACTCCGTCAGATACACTGTAATCTTGCCAACCACCAAATGCGACAACCCAATCACCTTGCTTGAAGTTGTCATTTAATGTTTGCTCTACACGGCAAACCGAACCACCAACCATAACGCCATTAATCGCTACCGGATCAGCATAAGATTCAGCATCGCTCATACGTCCACGCATATAAGGGTCTAACGATAAATATACCGTTCTTAATAAAACCTGCCCTTGAGTGATTGTCGGGATAGCGGTTTCTACTAATTTAAAATCAGTTGGTTTTGGCTCGCCATTTGGACGAGATGCTAATGTAATTTGTCTATTACTGTTTTTTGATTGAGACATATTCATAAGACCTTAAGCAATTAAAGTGCTAGTTGATAAATTTCACGGCTAACATCAAGTGTTACTTTTTGGTGTTCACCAAGTTGAGTCATACCATGTTGCTCTAAACGTTTCACTAAAGTATCAATTTTTGATGCATCTACGTCAACTTCTGACAAGCGAGTCGGCACTTTCATCGCAACAAAAAATGCTTCTGTTTTTGCAATCGCTTGTTCAATTTTTTGTTCGTCAGTACCAGTTGTAATATTCCATACTCGTTCAGCGTATTGAACTAATTTAGCGTGCTTATCCGCTTTACATACTTTCATCACAGCAGGTAATACGATAGATAACGTACGAGCATGATCGATATTAAATTCAGCCGTTAACTCATGGCCTAACATGTGAGTGGTCCAGTCTTGTGGCACACCGGTACCAATTAAACCGTTTAATGCCATCGTCGCTGCCCACATAATGTTAGCGCGCACTTCTAAGTCTTTGTTGTGTTCAGGCTGTAATACTTTTTCACCCTCTTCAATTAAAGTATGCAATAGACCTTCTGCAAAACGGTCTTGTACTTTTGCATTTACCGGATACGTTAAGTATTGCTCAATAGTATGAACAAACGCATCTACCACACCGTTACTTACTTGGCGTTCAGATAAAGACAAGGTTACTTTTGGATCTAATACCGCAAACTTTGGACGAACTAAAGGATGCATAAACGCAAGTTTATTACCGTCTTTAGTCACTACTGAACCTATATTAGATTCAGATCCCGTTGCTGGTAATGTAAGCACAGCGCCAATTGGCAATGCTTTGTTAATTGGTGCTTGTTTAGCAAGAATATCCCAAGGTTCGTCACCCTCATTTTTTGCCTCAAAGAAAGCAGCTGCCGCAATAAACTTAACGCCGTCAACCACAGAACCACCACCAACAGCCAATATGTAATCAATATTGTTTTCTTTGATGATAGGTAAGGCTTTTACTAATGTGTCGTACTTTGGATTTGGTTCGATACCTGAAAATTCAAAAAATGTGTGATCTTTTAAAGCGTCAACAACTTGATCATAAACACCATTAGTTTTTATTGAGCCGCCACCGTAAACAAATAACACATTGGCATTAGCTGGTATCTCTTTACTTAATGCGGCTATTTTACCTTCACCAAAATGAATTTTTGTTGTGTTTTCAAAACTAAAATTAAACATATGTATCCTTAAATTAGGATGTGTAATCGTGCGACTACACACCCTGTCTATATTGAAAATTACAGTACTTATAAACAGCGTACTCTAAACTTTACCGGCAATCGATTAGCTAAGCGTATTACTTTGCTAGGAATGTTACTTCGCTAAAAATGTTAATAATTTTTCCGCAGCTAACTCTGAACTTGCTGGGTTTTGACCGGTAATTGCTAACCCATCTTGGATAGCAAACGGATGCCAGTCAGCACCACTTTGGTATTGAGCGTTACGGTTAACAATTTCATCTTCTAACATAAATGGTACCACTTCACGTAATTGTACCGCGTCTTCTTCGCTGTTACTGAAACCAGTAATTTCTTTACCTTTAATGAAAAACTCACCATTAGTGTCTTTAACATTTAGCAAAGCAGCCGTTGCATGACATACCGCAGACACAGGTTTATTTTGTGCTACAAAGTTTTCTAATAAGCTAATTGAATCTGTATTGTCTGTTAAATCCCATAATGGACCGTGACCACCTGGGTAAAATACAGCATCGTAATCGTCTGCATTTACCGATGATAATTCCACTGTATTAGCAATTAATTTTTGTACTTCGCTGTCAGCATCAAAACGTTTAGTTGCTGCCGTTTGGAAGTCTTCTAATTCACTTTTTGGATCAACCGGTGGCTGTCCGCCTAGTGGAGAAGCTAATGTCATATTTACACCCGCATCTTTGAATATGTAATAAGGTGCGGCAAACTCTTCTACCCAGAAACCCGTTTTCTCGCCCGTGTCGCCTAAATCAGCATGTGAAGTAAGTACCATTAATATATTTAAAGCCATTGTATTTATTCCTTGAATTAATGAACAT
The DNA here is from genome assembly GCF_947500655.1 of uncultured Psychrosphaera sp. GTDB lineage: Bacteria > Pseudomonadota > Gammaproteobacteria > Enterobacterales > Alteromonadaceae > Psychrosphaera. The sequence goes on from NZ_CANMSK010000019.1 coordinate 30,697, forward strand.
CAATCTTTAAGAATCTTTCTTTAATAAAAACGTTTAATAATTGATGTGTTTATAACGTGTTATCTAATGAGCGTTTATTAAATAACTGTCTTATATAAAGTGATGTATAGAGTATATAGGCCAAGCTTAAATTAACAATGCAGAGTAATTTGATATCATTGTCAAAATATTTGATACAATGGTATCTATATTGAAAATAACAACTAAATAGATCAACTCAGTGAGTCAGTAAACATGGACATTTCTTTTGACCAGCTAAAAAGCATGGTGGTTTTTGCCCAAGTCGTAGAGCAAGGAAGTTTGTCTGCGGCTGCAAAGCACATTAACTTAAGCCGTGCGGTGGTGAGCTATCATATTAAGAAGCTAGAGACGCAACTTGGCGTAACATTACTTAATCGTTCTACTCGCACCATAGGTTTAACCGAAGCTGGCAGTGAATATTATCAACGTTGTCGTATTATTGCAGAGCAAGCATTTGCCGCTAATCAACAAATAGAAAATTTAAAAAATGAGCCACAAGGGCTTATTAAAATAACTTGTCCGGTTAATGTTGGCTTGCAAACCATTATTCCAGCATTAAATCAGTTCAAAACCTTATACCCAAAAATAGATTTGGACGTGATGTTAACGGATGAAGTCGTCAATATTATGCAGCAAGGTATTGATATCGCCATCCGTGGTGCGCCTTTGGCTGACAGTGGTTTACAAGCGGTAAAACTTTCTGTGTTACCTATGTGTTTATGCGGCTCTCCGGAATACTTAAACCAGTATGGTCGCCCAAAAAAACCAGCTGATTTAACCAAACATCAATGGGTTATATACAAACTGACCTCAGGCAACATAGAACTTAAAAAAGGCACTCGTTCTTACAGCGTTGCCACTAAAGGTGGAATTAGTACTAACAACGCCGCAGCCAGGACCGCATTTATTGAAGGTGGACATGGTTTAGGCCGCATCCCCGTTTACGATGCGTGGCCAAAAATAAAAGCTGGAACGTTAGAACAAGTAATGAGTGACTACCAATTAAGTGATATCAATATATTTGGCGTGTTTTTACCCGGAGCCGGTAATACCAAAAAAGTAAGATTGTTATTAGATTTTTTAAAAGACTACTTTGCCAAACAGCAAGTGCGGGTTTGAAGAATTGAAGCTGGTAAGTTTTAAGGCTTGAAGGTTTTAATGCTTGAAAGCTATAAGGTTTGAAAGTTGATTTGTTTGTGTAAAAAAAATAAAAAGCCGATTAACTTAGTGTTAATCGGCTTAATAATTAGAGGAATAAGTATATGGTTCTTTTTTGACATCACTATTTTGATCTAAAGTGCGTAACTAATTAATGATAAATAGCTTTTTAATTACCCAGATAGTCCCTTTAATAACATACCCTAACGGTCCGTATATAACTTCTCGTTTAAGTTGAATAGAAACCTTAGACATATCAACCTGCCCTTGTAGCGATTTACGTTTACCTTCAATCGAGTCAATTTCAGTTTGAATTTCTGTCAGCTCTTTTTCAATTTGAATAAGCTCAGATACTTTATTCGCTTTTTTTAGTAACTCTTGATACTTAGATCTTAATAAATACAGATTACCTAAACGTGCTTTTATATCTACCATACGCTCAGTTACATCTTCAGCACTAAATGTACTCGACTCTACCGAACCAACACCTGATAAATCATGTAAAAAACCATCAACTTTGTCTGATGGCACTTTTACGTTAATGTATTTTTTATTTTCACTAACTTGATTAATCAATTCAACATAGCCATTTAAAGCCGATACTGAATCTTCTATCGTGCTTGACGCTACAGATAGGTCTTTCACCTCTAATTCAATATCCGCACTTTTTACAATCAATCTTGAAGATTGTGTATTTTCAACTTTATTTACTTCAGCTGAAGTATAACCCCCATCACCTGTTGCAGAGCAGCCCATAAGAAGCATAAAAGATAAAAGTGTCACTAATTTATATAAACGCATATTAACTCCATTGAATAAATCAATCTGCTTACTAGACAGCAGATAACTCCATAATTCGTTTACTTTAAAAGTATCCAATTTAAAGGGTGATTTTTGTATTTGTAACCTGAGAATTTATCTTCTTTATTTTGAAAACAGCTAAGGATATGTAAAACAATTAATATAACATTAAGGATTCAACGTGTAACCTTGTTGCTGTAACAAAGCGTGAGCCGTCATTGCCGAAAGTGCCATCTCCACTCCTGGATAAAGATCCGTAGTTTTTACATCATAGTAAGCAGCTGATTGACCACATTGATAAATCTTTACATTGTTATCTAACAAAGCTTGTAATAAAGGTATATTTTTATTTTCACCAAGTTGTTTTGTTACAACCGCAGCTGTACTTTGTACATCAAGCGTTGCCTTACCGTGGACGACCAAAGCCAAATCAATATCCTCTGGTTGAACACCATTAGCTACGTGCATATTAATAAAACGAGCTAAGCTATCAAATCTACGATTTACCGTCCCAGCATCCCCTGTTGTATGAACATCAAATACTACTTTAAATTTTGTATTTTTTGGGATTTTAAATGTTGTATCAACCGACGCTATTTTACCAAATTCTTTGATCTGCATTCCCGGCTTAAACGCCTCACTACCAGCAAACAAAGAAGTAGCCGAACACATTAATACTAACGCTATTAAATACTTAGACTTAGCCAAACTCATAAACTGCATATCACTCACCTTTTAAATACGTAATATATTATATTTATATAAAAGAGCTAGGATTACAATCTAACTCTCGATTATTTATATACTTGTACTTATTGGGGGCATGATAAATAACAATAAAAAAATGCCGCTCACATTACATGGCGGCATTTATTACTTTATTAAGTGTTATTCATCTACAACAATTAATCATCGGCAGCAGCTAATGACTCAGTTGGTGATAATGGATGTGACACAAGTCTTATACTGTCAAAGAAAGCTTCGGTTCCCTCTGCTTGTGCACCATCATAACTTAATTCAAATTCATCAACTCGAATTTCAGACCCATCCGTTGTTTTAAACTGAGCAAATACAGTTAAGCTTGTATTTATACCAGAGTTAAAGGTTAACGAGTCTTGATAAAAACTATCGTCGCCCTTAGTTGCTCCAGCGGATTCAAGTGCTGAATATATTGAATCTTTGTTAACTAACCAACTTGCAGTTACCGTTATATCGTCATCCGTTGACACACCAAATATGATTGATGAAGCGTCATTATCTTCTTTATATAAGTTGTAAATAGATAACGAGTAATCAGTATTTGCTTCTACTGCAACAGTTTGAGCAATATAAGGGTCATGTGGTGTTCCCGTATCGTCATCATTGTATTTGAATTTGATAGAGCCATCATTACCACTTGATGAGTTACCTGAATCTTGAACTTGCCCAATTCCGGTTCCCTCAACCACAACCCAATCATCTTGGCCATCATCAAAATCAGAGTTTAGAATATCCGCTTTATTAGTTACCAAGTCATCTACCGATGCCGAAATAACAGCCGAAACGCCATTGCCTGAATTAAAACTAACGGTACTTATTCCATAACTGTCAGACGTTCTTTCTGCAGCATAGGTTGCTCCGTCTACGGTAACAGACAATTTAGCAGAGCCTTTCATAAACGCAGATAAGGTATAGTTGGTATTAGCAACAACAGTAACAGTTTGAGTTACCTCTGCCGAATTACTATCCAATACTAAACTATTACCACGAGAAAATGCATCATCACCTGTAGTAATGCTAGCACCAGTGCCGCCCAAATCAGTCCAACCTGTTAAATCGCCAGTGTCAAAGTCGTGGTTTGCTATTGATACTTTTTCAACATAAACCTTACCTGCTACTGGTCGATAATTAAGTGGACCAACATCAGCTGCTACTAATGGAGTAAGTGTTGAGGTTTCAGTTAATACCTCATCAGCACCTGAAGTTGTTTCGGATGTACGAGTTTGTCCATCCATATCAATCGTTGGCAAAGAAAAACTACCAATATCAGACGTTTTATTCGCTGTTAAATCTGGACTGTTAGAACTTGGACGGTAAAGACCATCACTTCCAGCTTCCAATTTAGCATCAACAAAACTCAAACCAACAGTGTTAGCTTCACTAACATCATCGTTATCAGAAAACTCTTGTCCAAATACATAGTTACCAGCAAAGGTAGAATCGGATGGCATGTCTTCACCATTGGTGCGGATCACTGGACCAACGGCGTCGGCAATAATGTTATTAACAAAATAAATAGTTTCTGGCGCTTCATCATTTTTACCGCCATATACATTTAAACTGTTTACGCTATCAACTATGGTGTTGTTAGCGATGAACACATTACTAACATTTTGATAGCCATCTTCAGTATCTCCGGCGTCATCACCTGTTGTTAGTACAATACCGCCATTCCAGTTTGAGCTTGAAAATCGTGCACCTTCAACATAGTTATTAGTCACTATATGACCATCATCTACTAAGCGAATGCCACCGGAATATGGATTGTCGTCACCAAATATAAAGTTGTTACTTATGGTGACTTCGGCACCGTGACGAGTCACGATTGATCCGTTGCTGTCTCGTACTGTATTATTGCGAATAGTATTATTAGCTGATTTATTTGAAATAACTTCGGCTTCACCTTGAATACGTTCAAAGTAATTATTCTCTAACGTTGAATAAGATGGTGCAGAATGTGTTGTGCTTAATCCTAAACGAACCCCCTCATATTCGTTATCACTACTACCAGCATAAGCTTGGCCAAACGCAGGTGGACGATCGCCAAAGTAGTTATAATCTATTTGTGCATGATCCGCAGGGAAGCCCAGTTCGGGAAATGATTCAGTGTGGATCCAACGAGGTAAAACTAACAATGCACCTCTAGACTCTTTTCCTGAGAACCAGCTATGATCGATTCGATTATATTGACCGTAATACTCAATCCATTTAGAACTGTCATAATCACCATTATCCATATCTATAATGGAAACCTCTGTTACTCGGCAATAACTACATTCAGTACCATTCTCAAACTTAATAATCGAGCTACCTGACTCACCGTCTCTAAATACAAACCCTTGCAATACAACATGTTTTCCCCCCATACGCACAGATATTTCACCATCTTTGATAATAGCGTTACCTGAGTTTTCAGCCGCTATTGTTATTGGTAAATCTGCGGTTCCCGCACCTTCAATACGTAATTCAAGATCGCCAGAATAAGTACCGTCTGCTAAACATAAAGTATCACCAGCAACTAACTCTTCAGTGGCATCTTCTAGCGCAGATATAGAACTAACAGTTTGCGAACAATTTACAACAGGCACAGCGTTGGTATAGCCGTCTATATGGTTCCCTCCCTCTTCTGCGATAAATCCACCAGTTTCAGAGCCTGAGCTGCCTTCTCCTCCTTCTCCTTCTCCTTCTCCTTCTCCAGTATTAACACCTGATATTGTAATAACAATATTACTTATCGTCCCATCTTGTGACGTTATTGTGATTGTATCAGTGAGAGTGTTATTTGATGTTAATGAAGAAATTGAACTATTTGATAAATCTAATTGATAAGTCCAAGCTCCATCCTCAGTAATTGAGAAAGTACCATACGTTGTTACAACGTTACTTTGGCTAACGATACTAGCCTCACCTTCATCATTATCAGTGACAATAACGGTATTACTGACACTAGCTGTAACTATGTCAATTGTAGTTGTGTTAACGCCGGAAAATAAAGCTGGAGTGTTTGCTTGTTCTTGTTCTTGTTCTTGTTCTTGTTCTTGTTCTACATCATCTGTACCACAAGCAGCTAGAGTAAGAGCCATAATTATTGTAATTAAATTCCTGTTCATTATTTTTATCCTGTTTGATTTGATATCGTCAGCAAATATCACCAATCTTTCTGTTACTTATATTTATTATTTACAGTGCTGGTTTATAAAGATATTTACTTTTTTAGCTCAACCACAATTGGTTGAACCTTTGGTAAGGTACATTACAAGAATAAAGCGTTCAATAGTTAACCAATAATTGTATTAAAAAAACACTTTGTTGTTACCAAATTGATAACCAATTTCAAAGAGGGATATTCTAGGCGGATAGTTTGAAGGTGTTAGACTATAAATATTGCAGGTTTATTAGACCACAGAGGCTCAGAGTACACTGAGAAAATAAACACTAATTAAAATTTTGTATTCACAGTTGTATGTGAAATATATTACTGAACAAGACAATTCTTTTTCAGCCCAATGAAAGTGTTCACAACAATCACAATACTGCCTGATATAACTCCTGAGAAAAAACAATAATACCCGGGTCTACAGGTATCCAATAATAGTTGATGGACTTCTTCCACAATTCACATTTATATTGGTTAAATCTAACGTCAGTTTCTTGGTAACTAAATCACATTTTTCTTGTGAGGGCTCCTTAGCGGCATATTTAGGGACGAATGCACAAGCGTTCACAAGTACTAAAGGGAGTAAAATAAGTAACAACTTTAATAACTGCATTTAAATCACCTTTATGGTTTTGATTGTGAATTACTTAAAATTTAAATTGGTGATATTACTTTGATAATAACCTCAAATAAATTTAATAATTAGCTGTAAATGCTGATATTTTGAACAAAGTCACGATTAATTGTTTACATCCGCTTTTATTTTAATTAAATTCAAAACACCTCTCAAGTTAGTTACCATACGGTCGTTATGAAAGTATCAGGTATTTAATAGCATTCAACCCATGACGTCGATTGATATCCAATAAAATATTCAAAAGACCAATCGTGATGAGCCAAGAGTTTAAACTAAGTCGTTATATTTAACGTCCCTTCAAAGAAGTAATGAGAAGTATGAATAAATTATCTATCAAGCAAAAGATCACCTTAACTCTGTCTCTATTTGTATTATTTACTGCTTTAATTGTGGGTACAATTGGGATGTTAACCGCGAAAAAAAGCATTGAAGAACGAGTGTTAAGTTCAGAACTACCTAATACGATGAATAAAATAGGCGAAAAAATTGATAATGAAGCTTTAGTTATGCAAAAATTTGCACAACTTATTGCTAATGACCCTTTTATTTTAAAATGGAATGCCGAAGGGCAAGATAAAGCAGGTGAATCCTTACTTATTGAGAAAATCAACACCATTATTTCTGAGAATGGCTTAAGCAGTGCCTCTTTCGCTGATAAAGAAACCGCTAAATATTGGAATCACACCGGATTTTTACGCACGTTAAAAGATAATGCAGCCGACGGGTGGTTTTTTCGTTACGTTGCAAGTAAAGAAAAAACCATGACAAGTATTTATGTTGACCCTAACACAGGTAAAACCGACCTTTTTGTTAATTATCAACAAGTGAATGGCAGAGGTCTATCGGGGACGGCTAAATCGTTTAACGCCGTGGTTAAAATGTTAGCTGATTTTAAAATTGAACAAACCGGTTTTGTTTACCTTGTCGACAGTAATGGTGTTGTTCAACTTCATAAAGATAGATCGTTATTGAAAAAAGCCAAATTATCGTCTTTATATAATCAACAAGTAGCCTCGTCCTTATTACAAAAAAAAGCCAATAATATTACCGAATTAGAGGTTGATGGTGAGCGTCATTTATTAGCATCTAGCCACATTCCGAGTATGGGATGGTTTGTCGTTGCAGAAGTACCTTATGACGAAATGTTTCAATCATTAGATTCTGCCCGTTGGCAAATGGCACTTTGGTCGATTTTGGTTGCTTTAGGGGCCAGTGCCGTTGCCATTTTTATCTCTTCATCCATAAGCCAACCTATCGTTAAGTTAGCTGAGGTATTTGAGCAATTAGGCCAAGGTAATGCAGACTTATCGTACCGCTTACCTGAAAACGGTCAAAATGAAATGGTAAAGGTAGCAAAAGGCTACAATACCTTTGTTGATAAATTAGAACAAATATTTAAACAGATCACCGTCAGTAGTGAGCAACTTCGAGATTTATCCATTAGCTTAAATGGGTTATCTCAAAATACCATGCAAGGTGTCTCCACCAATACCGATAATACTCAAGATATTTCTAATTCGTTAGCCAACGTTAGTGCCACCGTAAATCGAATGGCTGAGGATGCAATTAGCGCGGCATCAGTTGCGGATAAAATTAATGTGGAGGGTGACACCATCAGTAAAGTTATTCTCAATTCACGCAGTGAGATCATGGGACTAGCCGATAAAATTCATGATGTTGCTGAAGTAATAGAGTCACTGACAATAAATACTCAAACCATTGTAGGCGTACTCGAAACCATACAAGCTATTTCTGATCAAACTAACTTACTAGCATTAAATGCTGCAATAGAAGCCGCGCGAGCTGGAGAGCAAGGTAGAGGATTTGCTGTTGTCGCTGATGAAGTACGTAATTTAGCAAAGCGTACGGCAGACTCAACCCAAGAGGTGCAATCGATTATGGATCAACTGCAAAAAACATCAACAACAGCAACAACCGAAATTGAGCTTATTCTCAAGCAATCAAAATCAACCTCTGAGTCCATCACCAAAGCTGAGCAAATTTTACAAAACAATAAAGCACAATTTAATCAAATATCTGAAGCAAATAAGTCAATGTCAGAAGCTACTCAATTACAATCCGAGAGCATTGAAAGTATCAATAGCAGTATGACCAACATAAGTAAAAACTCTAAAAGCAACATGAAAAATGTCAGTGACATTTCCGACAAGACAAAAGATTTGAATGCATTAGCAGAGCAATTAGACCGACTAATACATCAATTTCAAGGCGATCGATAATAACGAATTTATATATTTATTTCAGAATCACTTTATTAACGATTCTTTTAATAAACAAAAAAGGAACCATTAGGTTCCTTTTTATTTTAAAACGTTAATATTGAATAAAACTAAAGTGGCTGGTCTTGTTGTTTAGTTTTATTCACCAGTACCAACAAACCCAACCATACGGGATATAAGCTCCCCATTTTTTTCCACAAAATACTGACCTAGTTGAACCTGCTCAGAGCCATCAGGCCCTACTCCGCCAAAAGCCACAGTGATACGAGTAACTCCGGCGACTGTATCAGTCTTAATAACTTTTGCTGACCACCCAGGAGCATTTATACTAAACATTTCTACATAGTTATTTAATGCTGCGATACCATTTATAGTTCCAGGTGTGCGAGGATCATCGTACTTTATCGTTTTTGTCACAGCACTATTTAATTTGCTAAGTCGAGTTTCCGCTTCCTCAATTAGCCATGCGTCAAAAAACGTTTTGATGCAATCTGACATATTTCTCTCCCAATTTTAATTTAGTATATAACGACTAATGAGGCTGTATAATTTCATATTCTCAGCCAAACTATTTAAATAAAAACCACAATACTTTACATTGTTCTACTATTCAAAAGTTAAGATCTGTGGCACTGCTATTTAGCTGGATAGCCTTGTTAGGTTTCTTATGAGCATATCCCAAAAACAACATCCCAATTATTTTCATTCGCAAAACAATCAGTAATTTCTCCAATAGTTAAAGTAAATGTGACAGCAATTAATAGAAATGGGGAAAATAAAAATAACTATTTAATGGAGTATTAGATTTTGTTTGGAAGCGGCCTTTTTCGCATACCTTTTTTGGCTGTTGAAAAAAGGTATGGTCGCCGAGGGGCGAAATAGATTGGACAGAATAAAATAAGTTTAAGCATAAATAACTCAAACTCTTTGCTCTAGTTTTAAAGAAAACTAGCCCATGCCTTTTTGACTCTTGAAAAAGTATTATCGAGCACATGGATGTGTTCGCTTAGGCTGTGCAGGGAACTAACAACCTTTTAAAAATAAAACATAAAACATAAAAAACAAAACCACATTGCAAAAAATACCCTGTATAATCCGCGCCTTTCACAATATCACTTTGTAAATGGAACGCCATTACCAAAGTAATCGCACTTTAATTGGCTTACACTTGTAGAGGATAAAAGGCAAAAAATGAAAATCGTTCTTGCACCTATGGAAGGAGTTATCGATCACTTAATGCGCCATATGCTTTCCTCTTTAGGTGGAATTGATTTATGTATGACCGAGTTTGTGCGGATTGTTGATCAAAAGCTCCCAGAACGTGTTTATTATCGTTATTGTCCTGAATTACATCATGACGGTAAAACGCCAACTGGTGTACCGGTACGTGTCCAGTTACTTGGTCAAGATCCTGATTGGTTGTCGGAAAATGCTGTGGTTGCGACTTCTTTGGGAAGTCCGGGGATTGATCTTAATTTTGGTTGCCCTGCTCCGCTGGTTAACAGAAATAAAGGCGGCGCTATTTTATTAAAAGAGCCTGAGACTTTATACAAAATTGTCACGGCGGTAAGAGCCGCAGTACCGAGTCACTTGCCTGTAACAGCAAAAATGCGCTTGGGTTATGAAGATAAGTCTTTAGCTATTGAAAGCGCACAAGCGTTAGCCAGTGGTGGAGCAAGTGAAATTGCGATACATGCTAGAACCAAGTCTGAAGGATACAAACCACCAGCGTATTGGGATTGGATTGCTCAAATTAAAAAGCAAATAGATACGCCGTTAATTGCCAATGGTGAAATTTGGAACCCAGAAGATGCCAAACGTTGTCAGCAGCAGTCTAATTGTGAAAATATAATGTTGGGTCGTGGTGCGCTTGCGGTACCTAATTTAGCGGCGTGGATCAGAGGTTCTGCCAACAAACTTACGTGGAATGAGTTGTTAACCTTAATGCTTGAGTATTCAAAATACGAGATTGAGGGTGATAAAGGTTTGTATTACACCAACCGTATTAAGCAGTGGTTTGTATATATAAAACAACAATATCCTGAAGCTAATGACTTCTTCCGTGAAATAAGAGTGATAAAAAAAGCCGATGAAATGTATAACGCAATCAACCAAAAGCTTTTAACCCTAAGTTGATTGCGCTTAGCTTAAACTAACTGCAATCTAACGGCTTAATGGTAATCCTTGCTCTTGCCAGTCCAACATTCCACCTTTTATATTAGCCACATTAGTTAAACCGGATTTGTTTAACATAGTCACGGCTAAAGCAGAGCGACGACCTGAGCGACATAACACCACAATAGGTTTATCCGTTGGGATAGTGTCAATATTATCCTCTAATGTGCCAATTGGAATTTCCATCACGGCCTTATTCTGTACTTTACTAATAGCGATTTCGTTTGGCTCTCTGACATCAAGTAGTGTCACTTTGTTAAGATTATTCGCTACCCAATAAGACGTTACTTGATAAATACCACCGTAACTTAATTCTACTGGTGCCCAACTTGGTTCTTCTGGCAGAACTTCTGGCTTGCCACTAAGTACATTGGCAGGTAAGGCGATATCAATAAACTTAGGATGCGGTAGCGACATATTATTCATGTAACCAACAAAGTCTTCTCGACTAGCGTTACCACCTAAACGAGCATTAAACTGCTTTTCTTCTGATACCGACGTTGAGCAACGACCAGAATAATCATGACCAGGGTATAGTTGAAAATCATCACTCAATGAAAATATTTGCTGATGAATGGAATCAAATAACTGGCTCGCGCTTCCTTGCTGGAAGTCACAGCGGCCACACCCTCTAATTAATAAAGCATCGCCAGTAAACGCTATTTTTTGAGTATGACATACATAAGTTAAACACCCTTCTGTATGACCGGGGGTTGCTCTTACTTCTAGTTCGTATTGACCAAAATTAATAATATCGCCATTAACCAAGCCAATATCTGAGTTTTTGGCATGTATCGATTTGGCACTTGCAATTTTACAGTTGGTTTTATGTTTTAATAACCAAGAGCCTGTGACGTGATCGGCATGACAATGCGTGTCTAGCGCATAAGCTAAGTTGAGCCCAAGCTCATTTATCAAAGCAACATCTCTGTTAACTTGCTCAAATACAGGGTCAATTAACACAGCAGTTTTACTTTGCTCATCTGCCAATAAATAAGTGTAAGTTGATGACTTAGCATCAAATAATTGTCTAAATATCATATTCTCACCCGAAGCTTGGTTTTCATATTGGATTACCATACTTTATATTAGTTTTAGCTAATGTACAGTATTTTTCTATTAAACTTTTCCTATTAAACTCTTTTATTAAAACCTGATTTCAACTTTCATCGTATTAGCTCAGATCAATTTAATAATAAGCTTTTCAGCTTAAGTCATCAAAATTGAATATGTTGACTATAGTTAAGTTTCATCTCAAGAGACTAATATTTAAATGAATCAAGACAGACTACAAAAACGTTACCAAAGAGAACGCGACGCAAGGAAAGCGGCTGAAACGGTTTTAGAGCAAAAATCTATTGAGTTATTTGAGCGTAATCAAGAACTAGAGAGTTTTAAACAAAACCTAGAACAAGAAGTGCTAGCACGTACTAAAGAAGCTGAAAAAGCGAAAACAGAAGCGTACGCCGCCAATCAGGCTAAATCTCAATTTTTAGCTAATATGAGTCATGAAATAAGAACCCCATTAACGGCCATTATTGGCTTTGCCGAAGTCTTACTGCAACACAAGCCATCTCAAGAAGAAAGCGACCAACACTTAACCACAATCATTCGTAGTGGTCGTCACTTAACCGCCCTACTTGGTGAAATTCTTGATCTCAGTAAAATTGAAAACCAAAAACTAGACTTAGAGCTTTTACGCTTTAACTTGCCAAGTTTATTGCAAGATATCGAACAAATATACCAACTTAATTGCCAGCAAAAACAGTTGGAATTTATATTAGTTTTAGAGTCTGTCATACCTGAATGGATTGTGACTGACTCAACTAGAGTGAAACAAGTAATACATAATTTATTGAACAATGCGATTAAGTTTACCGACACTGGAAAAGTTGAACTGCATATTAGTTTTGCGCCAGAAACTAAAACACTAAAAATAGATGTAATTGATACAGGTCAAGGGATTGCACAAGATAAACAAGCCTTAATATTTGAATCATTTCGCCAAGCCGACACCAGTATCACCCGTAATTTTGGCGGAACCGGATTAGGTTTGTTTATTACAAAGAGCTTAGTGGAACTAATGCACGGCAGTATCGATGTTGATTCCACTTTAGGGGCTGGATCAAAGTTTAGCGTTACGATTACCTGTCAATCTTATGAAGGGGAATACAACGCATTCAAGCATAAAGCTATTGTTGATATCAAACCAGAACGCATTCCATCATTAACAGGCAATATTTTACTGGTTGAAGATACTGAAGTGAATCAACAACTTATTACTTTTAATTTAGAACAAACCGGCGCTCATGTAGATTTAGCAGAGAACGGACAACAAGGATTAGAAAAAGCCCTGTCCAATTCTTATGACTTAATTCTAATGGATATTCAAATGCCAGTTATGGATGGCAAAGAGGCGATGAAAGCATTTAAGCAACTAAATATTACCATTCCCACTTATGCTCTGACAGCTAATATCATGCCATCAGATGTTCATGAATATACTGAAATTGGATTTACCGGAACCTTAGGTAAGCCACTTGAGTTGACGAATTTGTATCAGGTTCTTAAACAACACTTACAAATCAATAATAGTGTTAGCAATAAAACAGACCAAGTTAACAGTGCTGAAATCCTAGCTCAAGATACCAAGATCAGAACCTTATTTTATAAGGAATTAACCAAACAAAATTTGGAAATAACCGAAAGTATACAAAGCTTAAACTATACTAAACTGATCCAATCGACACATATTATTAAGGGCTCGGCAAAAAGCTTTGGTTATGAAGAGTTAACCTTATTAGCAGAAGCCTCTTTATTGTTATTACGAGAAAAAAATTATGAACAAGCTATCAAATCTTGTATCGACCTTAACCAGAAAATAATGGGCGTATTAAATGGAAATAGCGATTAACATTTTACTAGTAGATGATGTTGAGTACACCAGAGAGCTTTTGCGCAGTATTTTACTGTCTTGCTTAAATGAGCAAAAAATTAATATGACGGCTAAATTCTCTCACTCCTCTACAGGACTTGATATACCTCAAAGAATAACCGATGAAAAAATCAATCTGGTTTATTTAGATATTGAGCTGCCTACCACCACAGGGTTAACGGTATTAAAACAAATTCGCCGAGCACACCCAGATATTATGGTGGTAATGGTCTCAGGGGAAAGCTCGGCAGACAATGTCACTAACTCAATAAAAATGGGAGCCAATGGTTTTATTGTTAAACCTTTCAATTCTGACCGAGTTATAGATTCACTTAAAAGTTATATTAAAAAGGAGTATAAAATATGAAAGGCATGGTATTTACCGAATTTATGGATATGGTGGAAGATGTATTCTCTGTTGATATTCTTGAAGATATTATCGAAAAAAGTGACCTTCCCAATGATGGCGCTTATACAGCGGTAGGCACTTATGATCACGAAGAAATAGTACGAATGACAGCTAACCTTAGCCAAGCTGTCAATATTCCAGTTCCCACTTTATTAGAAGTTTTTGGCAAACACCTGTTTGGCCGATTTTCAGCACGTTACCCCAATTTCTTTGAAGGTATTATTGACCCATTTGAGTTTTTAAAAAACATAGATAATTATATTCATGTTGAAGTACGAAAGCTCTACCCTGATGCGGAGCTTCCTCGTTTTTACCACGAACAAAAATCTGCTAACGAATTAACTATGTATTACATGTCATCTCGACATTTTGAAGATTTAGCTGTTGGATTAATATCCGGTTGCTTAGCGCACTTTGAAACTGCCGGAAAAGTGGAAAAAAGCGAAGGACAATATAAAGGTGAAGATGCGGTTATAATAAGCATAATATTAGACTGAGTGATTAGGAGCTGCTGTTAGCTTTATCTGAACGTACCTTACGTTTGGGCTTATGTTGAAAAAGATAACCATTAAAAAAGCCAAGTGATTATGTATCCACTTGGCTTTTGGCTTTAACTTAAGCTTATGTTAAACGAAAACAATTAACTCTGAACTTTGTCTTCTTCTTTGATCAGTAACGAATACATTACTGGTACAACGATAAGTGTTAACACGGTAGCAAAGCTTAATCCAAACATGATCACCACCGCCATACTCTTAAAGAAGTCATCGGTTAATAAAGGCAACATACCTAATACAGTTGTAATTGCAGCCATAGAAACTGGACGAACACGACTGACCGAGGCATGTACTATTGCGTCGTACAATTCACGTCCTTCGTTTTTCTCTAAATTTATTTGTTCAACCAATACAATACCGTTTTTAATTAACATCCCCGACAAACTTAACAGGCCTAATAAGCTCATAAAGCCAAACGCTATCCCTGTCGTTAAGAATCCAAGCGTAACACCTATAATTGCAAGTGGTACGGTTGTCCATATTACGGCTGCTATTTTAAATGAGTTAAACAGTAGGATAGTAATAATAAACATAATACCAAAGCCTAACGGTAATGCGCTGAATATTGGTTTTTGCGCTTTTTTACTTGCTTCAAACTCACCGCCCCACGAAATTTCATAACCCACAGGCAATTGTATTTTTTCAATTTCTGGTTTTACTCTGGCAAACAATTGCGCTGCGGTTTCGTCCGATAATATATCGTGATCTGCCATCACTGTAATTGTGCGTTTTCTGTCACGGCGCATAATGACTGGATTTTCAAATTCAAGTTTGAACTCTGAAACCACTTGAGTAATAGGCACGTATTGACGTAATACGGGACTATAAATCCGCATATCTTCTAGAGTATTGATGGTTTGTCGTTCATTGTCCGGTAACCTAATAAGAATAGGTAAACGCTCTGTTCCATCACGATATACACCAACGGTCTTTCCGCGATAATTAGTTAACAACAGATTATCAACGTCTGATTTAGAAATACCCACTTCACGCGCTGCTTTTGCATTAAATACCGGACGTATCACTTTGGTCATATTTTTCCAATCGTCTGTGATATTCATTGCGCCTTTATCGGCAGCTAACACTTGTTTGGTTTGGTCTGACAGTTGTCTTAATATCGCAGGATCTGAACCTGAGATCCTAGCTTCTATTTTAGCGGCTGATGATGGACCTATATTTACTCGGGTTATTTTACTTTCTACATTTGGATAATTCAGTTTTATGAATTCTCGTAAGTTAGTAATAACCGGAATAATACTATCCTTGTCTTCAACGCGGATAATTAGTTGTCCATAATTGCTGTAACTCATTTCCATTTTATAGGTCAACATAAAGCGGGTTGCACCGCGACCTATGGTAGAAGAAATAAACTGTACTTTATCTAGACTACTCGCATAAGTTTCTAACTCAGCACCAGTGTCAGAGGTTGCTCTAATATCTGAGCCTGACGGCAAACGATATTCCAGATAAAACATAGGTAAATTTGATGATGGGAAAAACGATTTCTTTACAAATTTAAAGCCGTAACCAGCTCCAATAAACAAAAAGAACATTAATAGCATGGTCATTTTTGGCATTTTTAATGCGAACTCTAATAGGCGTTTGTAGCCTACGTAAACTCCAGATTTGTAAGGGTCTTCATGATCCTTTTCTTCATTATTTTCATCACTTTCGCTGACGCCATTTTCACTAGTCTGGTCAACATCAGTTCCAGTAACGTTTTGGTACTTTTTATCTTTAAACAATAAAGTAGCAAAAAATGGAGTTAGCGTAATCGCGGTGATCCAGCTCAATAACAAAGAGATTAACAAGACATAGAATAGCGAACCGGCGAATTCGCCTGTTGCATCTGGTGATAAACCAATTGGCGCAAACGCAATAATTGCTATAAATGTCGCGGCTAATAAAGGCCATTTAGTTTGTTTTACTATTAAGCTGGCTGCTTCAACTTTGGTGAGTCGCTTTTGCATACCAATCAATATGCCTTCTACCACCACAATGGCGTTATCAACCAACATACCAAGAGCGATAATCAAAGCACCTAAAGACACACGGTGTAACTGCCAGTCGTAAATGTTCATAAAAATGAATGTGCCCATAACGGTAATTAACAAAATACCACCGATTAACAATCCAGTTTTTAAGCCCATAAACAGTAATAGAATAATAATAACGATAACGACCGCTAACAGAAGACTGTCGATAAAACCTTGTACCGATACGGCAACTTCTTTTGGCTGGTTATAAACTGTATTTAATTCCATTCCATAAGGGCGGTATTGTTCTAGCTCGGCTAATTTAATGTCTACCATCTTACCAACATCCACCACGTTAGAGCCTGATGCAAACGATAAACCAACATAAATAGCTTGTTGTCCGTCGTAACGTACAATGTGTGTTGGAACTTCAACAAAATCGCGATAAATTTTAGCAATATCAGAAAGTTTAATGCGTTTGTTTTGTCCAGATGGACTCACAATTAAGTCACCTAACTCTTGTACAGATTTGAATTCGCCCGTTGGATGAAAACGTATATTTTCATTACCGACTCTTACCGAGCCTGCGTTTGACACTACATTTTGCTGAGCTAAGATTTGATATAAATAATCCGTCGATAACCCCAAAGAGATCATCTTGTTATTTGAAATTTCAATAATAACTTGTTCTTGCTGCTTACCTTCAACTGTTACTTTACCAACACCATCAACTAAAACTAATTCACGACGGATAAAGTCAACGTAATCGTTAATTTCATCATAAGCAAAACCTTTACCAGTGACGGCAAATAAAACACCAAATACATCACCAAAGTCATCTTTGATAATAGGGGTTGAAGTACCAGCGGGTAAACTTGGGCTAAAGTCATTTACTTTACGTCTAAGCTCATCCCATATTTGACGTAATTCTTGCTTACGATAAATCGATTTCATTTCTACAATGATTTGAGAGATGCCGTTGGATGTTATCGACTTGATATTATCGACATAGGCCAACTTTTGAATTTCATTTTCTAGCGGATAAGTGACTTCTTCTTCAACCTGCTCAGGTGAAGCTCCTGGATATTGAGTAACAATAATAGCTTGTTTAAGCACAAACTCAGGATCTTCCAATTGCCCTAAATTGGTATAAGAAATAACACCACCAATTAAAAGTAACACTGACAATAACCAAGACGTGGTTTTTTGGCGAATAAAGTACTTTGCGATGTCCATACCTTTAGCCATATTACAGTCCTCTTTCTCTTGACCAAGGTTTAACTTGTTGGTCATTGGCGATTAAGTGGCTTCCTGTCGCAATTACAAGATCACCAACCATTAACTCGCTTTCTACTTTAGGTTTAATGGTGGCGCTGTTGTTGTTTATTTTTATTACTTCAACTTCGGTTAATACGGTTTTATTCGACTCATTTAATTTATAAACAAAGGTTTTTTCTTGACCTGCAAATTGATTTGGTAAAAATATAGACTCTACAGGAACAGAAAAATAACTGTGCTCCACATCCATTATTTTATCCATTTCTACAATTAAGCTGCCGGTCATCCCTGATAACAAATTCATATCTTCAGGGATGTTCATAGCAAATACGACTTTATAAGATTTAGTTGCCATGTTTGGCGTGATGTCGTGTTCTTTTAATTTAACTTTAAATTTACGGTCTGGATTAACATCTAAAATAAAGGTTGGTTGGTATGTATTGTTCTCAGTATTTTTTGGTAATTTCGCCATTACGTTTTCTGATACTTCAATGGCTATATCAACTTGTTTACGACCTTGTAATTCCATGATTGGTTGCTTAGCTTGTACAAATTCGTATTTTTCAACTTGTAACTGGGCAACGATGCCGTCAAATGGCGCAACAACCGTCGTGTATTTTACATTCGTTTGAGCAACATTAAATTGAGCTTCGGCAATATCAACTTGTGCTTTTGCTTCATCAAATGCTGAACTGGCAATTAGTTTTTCTTTAAACAATTGTTTTGCACGAACAAATTGACTCTTGGCTAATTCGTAACGAGCATCAGCTTGCTTTAATTGCAGTAAATAATCTTTGTCATCTAACGTTGCCAGTACTTGTCCTTTTTTAACGGTTTCACCTGCTAATGCATATAACTGTGCGATTTCACCATTAACTCTAAACGTTAGATGTGCAATTTGTGTGGGTTCAACCGTAGCTGGAAAGGTTTTAATGCTATTGCCATTGGTAGAAATAACTTTCGCTACTTTTACTGGACGAATAACTGGTTCCTCTTGTGCTAAGTCAACGGCAGGCTCTGAACAAGCAACCAAAAAAACAATTGTGGTTAATGACAAAGCGTTAACAAGAATACTTTTTAATACGGGCATAATATTTTCCATCACAAATTAGTGTCGCTATAGTAGTTAAGTTAGTCTTTTATTAATATTTATATTAAATTAACATCTGTATAAATATTATTTATGATTTTTAGTTTTTATCAATATGGGTATGTATATGAATTTTGAGTTACTAAAGACTTTACAGGCCGTTGTCACGTCAGGCTCCATAAGCGAAGCCGCAAATCTATTATATAAAACCCAACCTGCCGTTAGTATGTCCATCAAACGCTTAGAGTCTGATGTTGGTTTTGAAATTTTTGACCGCACAGGTTACCGCCTTGAGTTAACGGACAAAGGCAAAATATATTATCAAAAGAGTAAACAGATATTAGCTCAAGTTAACCAACTTAACAGCTTAAGTGAAAGTTATGCTAAAGGTGAAGAACACGCGGTAAGGATTGCCTTTGAAAGTACCGCAGATGTTAATGACATGATGAAAAAAATTGTTCCAATACAAAGACAATTTCCCAACACTGAACTGCACTTACAAGGCGTGCAAATGTTAAATGCGCTGAAATTACTAACTGAACAACAAGTTGATTTGGCTGTTACGCCTTGGACTATTTCGTTTGAAAGTGTGGGTGATTTTGAGTCAAAGGTAGTAGGCCCTTTGAATTTTAGACTATGTATTCATAAAGACTTATTAAAACCATTTAACATAGACAAACCTGAACAAATAACAGCAAAAGTATTAAGACAAATACCACAATTAACGCCAATTAAACTTCCTTTTAATATGGACAAAACCAGTTTGGCTAAACAAATCAGTAACAGCATTGTTAAGATTGACGACATCTCATGTTTTTTGGCGGCGTTAAATGCTCAACTTGGTTGGGGACCAATAACGGATACAGTATGGACAAACGAAATGGAGGAGAATCTAATTCGTTTTAAATTACCTGAAATAAATTCTGATGTTAATGCCGAAATTCGCATTGTAAAAAACAGATCAAAAGTATTAGGGCCTGCGGCTCAAGCAATTTGGGACAGCTTATAAACTGTCCACTATTTTGGAGCAGATCAAGTCTTATTGTTAAAATGAATCGCCAGGAATACGTACCCAACCTTCCATTAACACTCTAGCACTTCGGCTCATTGACACTTTATTAACTATCCACTCACCATTTACTTGCTCAGTTTTCGCACCGACTTTCAATGTGCCTGATGGGTGTCCAAAGCTCACGGATTGCGTACTTCCCGTTGCAATAACTTGAGCAACTAACGTTCCCGGTATTGCAGCTGCGGTTCCGATGGCAACGGCGGCGGTTCCCATCATAGCGTGATGTAGTTTCCCCATTGATAACGCACGGACATTTAAGTCTATATCATCCCCTTTTATGCTTTTACCACTGGATGAAACATATGATTTATTACCGCTTACAAATGCCACTTTTGGTGTATGTTGACGTTCAGCAGCTTGAGCAATATTATCGATAAGTCCCATTTTTAATGCGCCATAAGCACGAATAGTTTCAAATCTAGCCAATGCTTGTTCATCGTTATTAATATCATCTTGTACCTCAGTACCTTTGTAACCTAAGTCTGCTGCATTTAAGAAGATAGTTGGAATACCCGCATTGATCATAGTGACGTCATAACTCGCCGCGGAAAATTTACCAACCGCAGGTACATCTAATTTATCAGTGACATTACCTGTTGGAAACATAGCTTCAGAGCTATCTACTGGCGCAACAAAATCCACTTGAACTTCTGCTGCGGGAAAGGTCACTCCGTCTAATTCAAAGTCACCGGTTTCTTGTACTTCACCATTGGTTATTGGTACATGGGCGATGATGGTTTTTTGAATGTTTTTTTGCCATATTCGTACAATTGTATGCCCATTTTCAGGTACACGTTTGGCATCAACTAACCCATTTGAAATAGCAAACGAACCAACCGCCGCAGTTAAATTTCCACAATTACCACTCCAATCGACAAACGCTTTATCGATAGCAACTTGGCCAAATAAGTAATCCACATCGTGATCTGCTTGCCCACTTTTGGCCAAAATCACCGTTTTACTGGTACTTGAGGTTGCACCTCCCATACCGTCTGTTTGCTTTGCATAAGGATCAGGACTGCCAATCACACGTAACAACATGTTATCTCTAGCCTTACCAGCTACCTGACATTTCTCAGGCAAGTCCGTTAAGCTAAAAAACACACCTTTGCTAGTGCCGCCGCGCATGTAAGTTGCTGGAATTTTTACTTGTGGAACGTGTTTCATTATTCAGCCCTATTCTATTTCTGCTAAGCGTTAGATTGTAAAAAGTCTTGAGCAAATTTCTGTAATACGCCACCAGCGTTATAAACCGAAACTTCTTCTGCGGTATCTAAACGACACTTAACCGGTATGGTCACCACTTCCCCTGCACTCGTACCCGAGGTTCTGGTCATTAATACGGACATTGTACCGCCTGAGGCTATGTCTCCAGCAACATCGTAGGTTTCTGTTCCGTCGATGTTGTAAGTTTTTCTGGTTTCACCATTAATAAATTCAAGTGGTAATACGCCCATTCCCACTAAGTTGGTACGGTGTATACGTTCAAAACCTTCAGCAACGATAACTTCAACACCTGCTAAACGAACCCCTTTTGCTGCCCAATCTCTTGAAGAGCCCTGACCATAATCGGCACCTGCAATAATAATAAGCGGTTGTTTACGTTGCATGTAGGTTTCAATCGCTTCCCACATACGGCTTTCTTTGCCTTCAGGTTCAATACGCGCGTACGAACCTTGTTTTACGTTGCCTTGTTCATCTAATACCATTTCATTAAACAATTTAGGGTTAGCAAACGTAGCGCGTTGTGCCGTTAAATGATCGCCTCTGTGTGTGGCATAAGAATTAAAATCTTCTTCTGGTAAGCCCATCTTATGTAAATAAGCACCTGCTGCGCTATTTAACTGGATAGCATTAGACGGTGATAAATGATCTGTAGTGATGTTGTCACCAAGTACAGCAAGTGGCACCATGCCTTTCATTGTTCGCTCGCCGGCTATTGCGCCTTCTCCCTCTTTATTCCAGTAGGGTGGACGGCGAATATAAGTGCTCTGTGGACGCCAGTTGTATAACGGACTTTCAGCAGGTTCAAATGCACCTAAGTCAAACATAGGTGTGTAAACTTGTTTAAATTGTTCTGGTTTTACACAAGTACTAACAATACGGTCTATCTCTTCATCACTCGGCCAAATGTCTTTTAATGTAATATCCTTGCCTTGAGTGTCTTGACCTAAAACATCTTTTTCAATATCAAAACGAATCGTCCCAGCAATTGCATAAGCCACAACTAGCGGAGGTGACGCTAAAAACGCTTGTTTAGCGAATGGATGAATTCGTCCGTCAAAGTTACGATTACCAGATAAAACGGCTGTGGTATATAAATCTCTGTCTATAATTTCTTGCTGTATTTTAGGGTCCAGAGCACCACTCATGCCATTACAAGTAGTACAGGCGTAACCGACAATACCAAAACCTAATTTTTCCATCTCAGGCAATAAACCAGATTCTTCCAAATACAATTTAGCGACTTTAGAACCCGGCGCAAACGAAGATTTAACCCAAGGTTTACGAACTAAACCAAGCTCGTTAGCACGTTTAGCTATTAAGCCTGCCGCCACTACATTGCGTGGATTTGAAGTATTGGTACAACTAGTAATAGCGGCAATGATCACAGCGCCATCTGGCATTTCACCGTCTTTTTCTTGTTGTTTACATTCACTTAAATCTTTTGCGATACCTGAAGATGTTAAATCAGCGGTAGCTAATCTACGATGTGGATTTGAAGGGCCAGCCATGTTTCGACAAACCGATGATAGATCAAATTCTAAAACTCGTTCGTATTGTGCATCAACTAAGTCATCTGCCCATAAACCAGTTTGTTTAGCATAGGTTTCTACTAATTCGACTTGCTCAGGCTCACGTCCTGTTAATTTAAGATAATCAATGGTTTGCTGGTCGATATAAAACATCCCTGCCGATGCACCGTATTCTGGTGTCATATTAGATATTGTTGCTCTGTCACCAATAGTTAGTTCTTTTGTGCCTTCGCCAAAAAACTCTAAGTAGCTAGAAACCACTTTTGAGTTTCGTAAAAACTCGGTAATAGCAAGAACAATGTCTGTTGCAGTAATACCAGATTGACGCTTTCCTGTTAACTTAACGCCAATTATATTAGGTAAACGCATCATAGATGGGCGGCCTAACATAACCGTTTCAGCTTCTAATCCACCAACACCAATAGCGATAACACCCAATGCATCAACATGCGGTGTGTGGCTATCTGTACCTACACAAGTATCGGGATAAGCAACTCCATCTCTTAGTTGGATAACTGGAGACATTTTTTCTAAATTAATTTGATGCATGATGCCGTTTCCGGCTGGAATAACATCTACATTTTTAAATGCGGTTTTGGTCCATTCTATAAAATGAAATCTGTCTTCATTACGTCTATCTTCAATTACTCGGTTTTTATCAAACGCATCAGACTCAAAACCGCCAAATTCTACCGCCAATGAATGATCAACGATCAATTGAGTAGGAACAACAGGATTTACTTTGGCAGGGTCGCCACCTTGATCCGCAATTGCATCTCGTAAACCAGCTAAATCCACTAATGCTGTTTGGCCTAAAATGTCATGACAAACCACACGAGCAGGATACCAAGGGAAATCGAGATCTTGTTTACGATAGATCAATTGTTCTAAAGCACTGGTTAGATCTTTAGGATCACAACGGCGAACTAATTGCTCTGCTAATACGCGAGATGTATAAGGTAATTTAGCATAAGATCCTACACTGATCTCTTCAACAGCTTGTCTAGTATCAAAGTAATCTATAGTTGAATTACCAAGTTTATAACCTGGTAATGGCTTGCGATATTCATAATTCATATTGTGATCCACGTAAAAAGTGAAGAAATAACTAAAAACAATGCCTAGTGTGACTAAAGGTCAAATCCCTATTTGACCTTTAGTCAGTTCTGAAACCTAAACTTAAGATCAAAGTTTAACGCTGGGATATAGCGATTACTTTTCTTGGTTCAGAGCCAATGTAATCGGCACTAGGTCGAATAATTCGATTGTTACTACGTTGCTCCATAATATGAGCAGCCCAACCCGTTAAACGTGAACAAACAAATATAGGGGTAAATAGTTTGGTTGGAATTCCCATATAGTTATAGGTTGAAGCATGGAAGAAATCTGCATTACAGAACAGTTTTTTGGTGTCCCACATAAACTCTTCACAGGCTACAGAAATATCATAAAGAGATGTGTCACCGTTTTCCTGTGCGAGTTTTTCTGACCATCTTTTTATGATCACATTACGTGGGTCTGACTCTCTATAAATTGCATGGCCAAAGCCCATAATTTTTTCTTTGCGTTCTAACATGCCAGCCATTTGGATTTTTGCATCTTCTGGTGACTTGAACTTCAAAATCATATCCATAGCCGCTTCATTTGCGCCACCATGCAATGGACCTCGTAAAGTACCAATGGCTCCGGTTACACAAGAATACATATCAGATAATGTTGAAGCACAAACACGAGCGGTAAAAGTAGATGCGTTAAATTCATGTTCCGCATATAAGATAAGAGAAACATCCATAACTTTACGATGTTGCTCCGACGGTGTTTTACCGTTTAACAAACGTAAGAAATGACCTGCCAGTAAATCTTCATCAGAGGTACAATCAATTTCTACGTTCTCATGAGTAAATTTATACCAGTAACACATAATAGCTGGGAATGCGGCAAGTAAACGATTAGCTGCTTTGTTTTGCTCAGCAAAACTAGTTTCTGGCTCTAGATTACCAAGGAAAGAACAACCTGTTCGCATTACATCCATTGGATGGGCATTTTTAGGAATTAGTTTTAACACGCTTTTTAATGCATCTGGTAAGTCACGCATGCTTTTTAATTCAGATTTATAAGCATCTAATTCGGCTTGATTTGGTAACTCACCATTAAAGAGTAAATATGCGACTTCTTCAAACGTCGCATTGTCAGCAAGATCCGATACATCATATCCACAATATGTTAAACCAGAACCTGACTTGCCAACAGTACATAATTTGGTTTCGCCAGCACTTTGACCACGTAATCCTGCACCACTTAGTTTTTTATCACTCATTGTCATCCCCTTAATATTATTTTGTATAGTGTCTTCTAAGCGTTACTTCTGACGGCTGATTAATAGCTTAGTTAGACTTATTTTTATTTTAGTTGATATTTTATTGTCAATAATTTCGGTTTATGTTTTTTTACTTGTTTTTACCTTCGGCAAATAAACTATCTAATTTTTGTTCATAGTCGTGATAACCAAGGTAGTCATACAAGTCCATTCTGGTTTGCATTGAATCGACCACGTCTTTTTGATCACCCTTTTCTAATATGGATGTGTAAACTGACTCAGCAGCTTTATTCATTGCTCTAAAGGCACTTAATGGATACAAGACCATCGCGGCCCCCCATTCACCTAATTGCTTTTTATTCCATAATTCGGTTTGACCAAACTCAGTAATATTGGCAAGAATAGGAACATTTAAGGCTTGCGAAAATGCACGATAATGTTCTTCGGTTTTTACCGCTTCAGCAAAAATCCCATCAGCACCTGCAGCAACATAAGCTTTTGCTCTGGCAATAGCGGACTCAAGCCCTTCTTGAGCAAATGAGTCTGTACGAGCCATAATGAAAAAATCAGGGTCGATACGAGCATCAACCGCCGCTTTGATTCGGTCGACCATTTCGTCAATTGAAACAACTTCTTTATTTGGACGATGACCACAACGCTTTTGAGCCACTTGATCTTCAATGTGAACGGCTGCTGCACCAGCTTTTTCCATATCACGAATGGTTTTAGCAATATTGAATGCGCCGCCCCAACCAGTATCAACATCAACTAACAAAGGTAAGTCACAGGCTGAAGTTATACGTTGAACATCTACGATAACGTCATTTAATGATGTCATGCCTAAATCTGGTAAGCCGTAAGAAGCATTTGCCACTCCGCCACCTGATAAATAAATAGCTTTATGACCGATTTGTTTGGCCATCATTGCTGAATAAGCATTGATAGTTCCAACAATTTGTAGTGGTTTATTGTTGACTAATGCTTGACGAAATTTTTTTCCTGCACTCATAATTTACTCTCTTAAACTAGTTAATTTAAAGATCTAGTTGGTTTAAAGCTTTAGTTAGTTAAAGGTTAAGCCAGTTTGTTAGCAATATTGTTTTTTGAATACGTTATATGACGACGCATTAGCATTTCAGCCAACTCTTCGTCTTTATTTTCAATGGCACGGACTATCGATTTGTGCTCATCAAATGCGGTTGTGATCCTTGGACCTGACATACCGAGTTGAACTCGATACATACGAACTAAGTGATAAATGCCGTCAACTAATAAGGAAATGAGTTGTTTGTTTTTACAGCCAAGGATAATACGATAATGAAAGTCAACATCTCCGGCTTCTTGATAATAAGAGCCCTCTTGTTTAACTTTTTCCGCGTGGGTTTCTAATAGTTGATTTAGTTCTGCAATTTCTTCAGAGGTCATATTTTTTGCTGCCAATCTGGCTGCCATCCCTTCCAAAGATTCTCTTATTTGGTAAAGCTCAATTAAGCCATCTGGCGTTAACGATACAACTCTTGCACCGACATTGGCTTTTCGCTCAACTAAGTGACACGTTTCCAAACGATTTATAGATTCTCTTATTACAGCACGGCTAACTCCGTACTTTGTCGACAATTCCGTTTCACTAAGTTTGCTACCAGATGCGATATCGCCTTCCACAATAGCGTACCTAATACTCAATAATGTCTTATCTGACGAGGTTATAGCCTGCTCAATCGGTTTGGTATAGTTAAGAGTCATATTTATACTAATTAATTAATGTTGTCGACAATTTAGGCCTATCCATCTAATTCGTCAAGCAAATCTGTCTGTTTTGTCGACAAAAAAGCTATTTATACCTATTATAGGTATTTAATGGCAAAAAAGTGCACATTGTTCACAACCTGTGTATAAGTTGACATCGATTAATTAGCACCCTGTTAATTAAAATGTATAAATACATAAACTATTGTTTTAAAAGGATTTAAAAATAAGTTTAAGTGCTTTTTTTTAAAATTAGTTTGCTCTAGACTAGCTCCATCAGTCGCATTACACATTTAATGTCGGCTTACCGCTTAAGCGCACGGCTCCTCAACGAGCCATTCTGTAGCCCAGACTAAATTGTCCTGGGCTTTTTTTTGCCTAAAATATAGCAGTGTATTCAAGTTATGCACATTCAGCGTATTTCTATTACTAAATCTAAGGCATAAAAAAAACCCGCTAAACATAGCGGGTTTTATTTAAAAAGCTTTTTAAGTTAGCCTAACTTATACAAGGTTAGATTTAAAAGAATGTCTTCTTAAATTCAACACCCCAAATAGCCGGTTCGTTGACAACACCAGTATTGTTATTGAAATCAATACCCGCTTTTAAGTTATCTTCATCAGTAATGTTACGTCCAAACAACGCAACTTCATAATCCATATCATAGTTTACATAACCAATACGTAAGCCTAATTCAAATTGGCCGTCAGTTACGTATTCTTCAGTTTGATAAATAAATAAACTTGTTTCACCTTGATAAGCATAATCTGAATAAACAAACATCTCACCACTATCACCAATTGGCAGAGCATAACGCCCTGTTAGTGTGAAGATAGTTTCAGGCGCATTAGGGAATGGATTACCATCAACATAAGCAGATGTACCATCAGCACTTAATGGATCAGTTGGTGTACATTGACCAGAACCACAAATACCAATCAATAAGTCTTTATCTTGTAATTCAGTTTTGTTATATGAAAAACCAGCCGTAACTAAGAAATCTTCCGTTACACGTATTTCTGAATCTAATTCAAAACCAGTGCCAACACCTTTTCCAGCATTTGTTAAACCAATACTATTTCCATTACCACCAACGGCAGTTAATTGAATATCATCTATTGTGTAGTGGAAAACGGCACCATTTAAACGAACCGTATTGTTGAATAAGTCCGACTTAAAACCGGCTTCATAAGACATGATAGTTTCAGATTCAGCGACTGAAGGCGTTCCAAAAAATGCAACATCACGTCCTTGAATAGATTGAGCACGGAAACCATTTGATACTCGTGCATACAAAGACATATCTGCATCTAATTTATGGTTAGCCATTAATTCCCAACTAACTTGATTATCTGACAAGTCGATTGGCGTTACGTCAGCATCAAAGCCAGAAGAGTAACCCGTTAAGCCTTTTTCATCCTCGGTATAACGTAAACCAGCTACAATTGTTGTCATATCTGTTACATCATAGGTTCCTTGACCAAATACAGCCCAAGTTGTATTTGTTTGGTTTACCGTAGAAGTTGGTATAAAGAACGGACTAGTCGCAACCTCTAGTTCAGAATCAAAGTAGAATACCCCAGTTTGCCAAGAATAATTATTATCACCGTTAGACGATAAGCGAATTTCCTGAGTGAATTGATCTACGTCTGCTGCATCTTGAGTGTTTGAAGTGAATGGAATATAGCCTGGTCCTGAATCCCCAGGAACAAAACATGAGTCCCATAAAACTGAATCATCACAACCATTACCACCGTCAATATCGCCTAAGCTATAACCTTTAGCTGACTCGCTTGCAGTAATAGAGGTTAATGTAAAATCACCAAAATCGTAATTCGCCGTTAAGCTCCAACCATCGCTGTCAAAAGATTGCGGATTATTATCACCAGAAGCATCAACACCTTCGTCAAACCAAACTGTGTCACGGTCATAATTTTCATTTAATTCATTACTACCAGTGGTTAAGATATTTGCGCGAAAAACTGAAGATGTACCTTCAAGTGAACGCGAGTGGACATTGAATAACATATCCAATTCATTAGTTGGTTTATAAGCTAATTGTAAACGGAATGCTTGGTCTTTGTGTCCGCCTAATGCATTATCTTCACCTGTGTATCCATTATCAATCCAATCATCTTTAGATTGGCTTAATACTGAAAGACGCGCAGATAGTTCATCAGTTAAACCACCACCCACAGCGCCTTCTAAATTTACCAGACCGTATGTGCCAACTCCCGCTTTAACATAAGCTTCAAAATCATCTGTTGGTTTGCGACTGGTAAATTTAATAACACCAGCTGTAGTATTACGACCAAATAACGAACCTTGAGGTCCACGAATTATTTCAACTTGGTCCATATCAAATAGTGGGAAACTCTTAAGAACCACATTTTCCATTACCACTTCATCCATGATAATTGACACAGGTTGAGAAGCCGCTAAATCAAAGTCTGTATTACCTAAACCACGCATGTAAAAACGAGGGGCTGCACGACCGTTTGATGATTCTGCATAAAGGCCTGGTACACGTGTAGCTAGTGCTAAAATATCATCACCACCAGCAAGAATATTTTCAAATTTTTCGCCCGATAATGTAGCAATTGAAAGTGGAACGTCTTGAATAGACTGTGTTCTTTTTAATGCAGTTACTGTAATTTTTTCTAATTTTGAATCATCTTTTTTTTCAACAACGTCTTCTGCTGCAAAAGTGGCGAATGAAGTGAACAATGCAGCTTGAATACTTAGAGCTATGGCTGCTTTTTTCATGATTTTTGTGGTTTTCATGTAATTCCCAATGGTAAAGTTGTTGTCTTAATAATCGTAGTACTTTTTAACCCTAAAAATTGCTGGTTAAAAATTTATGTTATTTTGAAGCGGGAGGAATACTAACTTATATGCCCACATAACTGTATGTATTTTTACATTAAAACTTGACTACAGTGTCAACTTATGCTTAACACTCTTATTTTTAACCAAGTAAATAACGCTTTGGTTACTGCTAAATTTATTTTGATAATAATATTTGAGTCGAGGATGGTTGAATTATCTTCTATTTTTTATTTAATCTATTTTTTTTAAAATATCCCTTGTTTGATACTTGCAACTCGTTATGATCTCCCCAATAAATAACATTAATTGTTTTAGGCGTATTGGAGTCATCAATGAGTGAAGTTCAACATCATAGTTTAATTATTTTAGGTTCAGGTCCTGCGGGTTATACAGCCGCTGTTTATGCTGCTCGTGCAAATTTAAATCCAGTGTTAATTACCGGTATGCAACAAGGTGGTCAATTAACGACAACAACAGAAGTAGAAAATTGGCCAGGCGATGCTAATGACCTAACAGGTCCAGTATTAATGGAACGCATGAAAGAGCACGCTGAAAAATTTGAAACTAAAATAATTTTTGATCATATTAATAAAGTTGATTTCAGTAAAAAACCGTACACGTTAAAAGGCGACTCAGTTAGTTATACGTGTGATGCTCTTATAATTTGTACAGGTGCTTCAGCTCAATACTTAGGACTTGAGTCTGAACAAGCATTTATGGGTAAAGGCGTATCAGCTTGTGCCACTTGCGATGGTTTCTTTTACCGTAATCAAAAAGTTGCGGTTATTGGTGGTGGCAACACAGCTGTTGAAGAAGCTTTATATTTATCTAATATTGCATCAGAAGTTCATTTAATTCACAGACGTGAAACATTCAAAGCTGAAAAAATCCTAATTAAACGCCTTATGGACAAAGTTGCTAATGGCAATATTGTATTACATTTAAATAAAACATTAGATGAAGTACTTGGTAATGATATGGGTGTAACAGGTGTTCGTCTTAACGACACTCAATCAGACGTTCAAGAAGAGTTTGATGTTATGGGGCTGTTTGTCGCTATTGGACATAAACCTAATACCGACATGTTTGAAGGACAATTGGACATGAACAATGGTTACCTTAAAATTCATAGTGGATTGGAAGGCAACGCAACAGCAACCAATGTTGAAGGTATATTTGCCGCAGGTGATGTATGTGATCACATTTACCGTCAAGCAATTACATCGGCTGGTACAGGTTGTATGGCAGCACTAGATGCAGAACGTTATTTAGACGTTCTATAAATAAGTTTGAGGGGATCATTCCCCTCTTTCTTGATATTACATCAATTGAACAAAACTCTTCATTACCTATCGGATGACCTTAACTGGTTTCCCTCCCCCTCTAGCGCTCTTGATGATCCAGCTGGCTTGTTAGCCATAGGCGGTGATTTAAATCCCAAGCGTGTTTTTTCAGGTTATCAACAAGGTATTTTCCCTTGGTTCTCAGAAGGCGAACCAATAATGTGGTGGAGTCCAGATCCTAGAGCTGTTATTAACATTAACGATGTTAAAATTAATAAGTCACTAAAAAAGTTTCTACGCAAATGTGATTATAGTGTCAGTATTAATACTCAATTTAACCAAGTTATCTCCAATTGCTCGAAACCAAGGCCTAATTCAGAAGGTACTTGGATAATGCCTGAAATGATAAAGTGCTATAACCAATTGCATGCAGCAGGTAATGCTCATTCCATTGAAATCTGGCAGATTGGAGAGTCTGGTAAAAATTTAGTGGGTGGTTTGTATGGCGTTTTAGTTGGAAATTGTTTTTGTGGTGAGTCTATGTTTTCCTTACAGCCTAATGCATCAAAGTTAGCATTAATATGTTTAGCTGATCTATTAAAGAGCCCTCAAGCTGAAGATCATAGCGAAGCGTTTATCGACTGCCAATTGCCCAACCCTTATCTTATGAGCATGGGCGCAACATTAATATCTAGAGAGATATATTTAGACCGATTAGCCAAAAGCCAAAATAAAACTTTACCATTATCGGTTTTTTCGTCTAAATTTATACAATGGCAGAATATTTTAGAAGCTTATGACAACCGTTAAATTTGGTTTATCCACAACGTTTAACTGTGGCTACCTAGCAGATAAACAAGAACAACTACTGATTTACATTGATGAAAAATCCTTGTCTCCGGTTATTTATTCTGCGTTACAAAGCAAAGGTTTTAGGCGCTCAGAAAGCCATGTGTATAGACCTCATTGTGAAAATTGTAATGCTTGCCAATCAATACGATTACCCGTTCATAATTTTAAAATTAAAAGTAGTCAAAAAAGAGTTTTAAACAAAGCTCGTGACTTTTCGGTAAACTTATCCAATACGGTATCTGACAAATATTATCCACTATTTGAGAAGTATATTAATACTAAACATCTAGATGGAGTTATGTACCCTGCTAATCAGGCTCAATTAGACAGTTTTGTAAAATGTGATTGGATGGATAAAGTGTTTATCGAATTACGTGATCAAGACAAACTTATTGCAGTGGCAATTTGTGATGTAACGCCAGATAGTTTATCCGCTGTATACACTTTTTATGACCCTGATTATTTCAAATACTCTTTAGGGACATTAATGATCTTACAACAGATCAATATTACTAAGCAGTTAGACAAAAAATGGCTTTACTTAGGATACTATATTGAAGACTGTGAAAAGATGAATTATAAAACTCGTTTTTTACCCTATCAGGTTCGTCGTAATGACATTTGGTTTGAAGTAGATTGATTTTTTTATCATATTTCTGTACTTTACTGGTCGAGTAACACCCTAATATTGAAAATTCCACATTTATTCTACGAATAAAATAGCAATTACAGGCTAATTACTATTTATTTCCAGTATTGGCTTTACTTATCGACTAAATTTGGGCAAAATCTGCGCTTATTTTTTTACGCTTACAAACAGTCCCAGAGGTTATACGCTTAATGGCGAAAGAAGACGTTATTGAAATGCAAGGTACAATTTTAGACACTTTGCCAAATACTATGTTCCGTGTTGAATTAGAGAATGGTCACGTTGTGACTGCTCATATATCCGGTAAAATGCGTAAACACTACATCCGTATTTTAACTGGTGACAAAGTAACAGTGGAAATGACTCCATATGACCTTTCGAAAGGTCGAATTACGTTCCGAGCTAGATAGTTTTATTAACTTATAGTGCGATTCGTAAATACTTATAAAAAAACCGAGAATATTCTCGGTTTTTTTATATCTGCAATTTATATCAGCAGAGACTCAAACTTTTACTTTGATTAAGCGGTTACCGCCTCTTTAGATTCATAACTTAAACTAAGTTCATCTTTTTTAACGCCTACTTTTACCACGCCACCTGATGCTAATGCACCAAACAATACTTCATTAGCTAAAGGCTTACGTAGTTTATCTTGAATTAAACGAGCCATTGGACGTGCGCCCATCGCTTTATCATAGCCTTTTTTACCTAACCATTTCATTGCGGCATCTGAAACTTCCAGCTCAACTTGTTTTTTATCAAGTTGTGATTGAAGTTCAACAATAAATTTATCAACAACTTGTAAAATTGTTTCTTCATTTAAATGATTAAACCAAACAATCTCATCAAGTCTATTTCTAAATTCTGGAGCAAAGGTACGTTTAATTTCTTCCATTGCATCTGAACTATTATCTTGATGCGTAAAGCCAATTGATTTTTTAGAGACTTCAATTACGCCAGCATTGGTTGTCATTACTAAAATAACATTTCTAAAATCAGCCTTTCTACCGTTATTGTCTGTTAATGTACCGTGATCCATTACTTGTAATAAAAGATTGAATACATCTGGATGTGCTTTTTCTATTTCATCTAATAACACAACACTATGTGGATGTTTCATCACCGCATCCGTTAACTGACCACCCTGTTCAAAACCAACATAACCAGGAGGTGAACCAATTAAACGACTCACTGCATGACGTTCCATATATTCAGACATATCAAAACGCAATAATTCAATACCAAGAACTTTAGACAACTGTTTAGTTACTTCTGTTTTACCAACCCCTGTTGGACCAGCAAATAAGAAACTACCAATAGGTTTACCTTCAGCGCCAAGCCCTGAACGTGATAAGCGTATTGCAGCGGTTAACGCATCAATAGCTTCATCTTGTCCGAATACAGCTAATTTAAGGTTACGGTCAACATTACGTAAAACATCTTTATCAGACTGTGAAACTGACTTTTCTGGAATACGTGCAATTTTGGCAACAATTTGTTCAATAATGCCAACATTAATTTGTTTTTTGCGCTTTGATTTAGCCAACACTTTTTGATTCGCACCAGCTTCATCAATAATGTCGATCGCTTTATCCGGTAGATGACGATCGTTAATATATCTGTCTGACAATTCCGCGGCAGCTCTTAATGCAGAATTTGTATATTTAACACCATGATGTTGTTCATAACGTTCTTTTAAACCAATTAATATTTTAGTTGTGTCGTCCACACTTGGTTCTTCCACATCAATTTTTTGGAAACGTCTAACCAGTGCTTTGTCTTTTTCAAAAATATTTCTAAATTCAGCATAGGTTGTTGATCCCATACAGCGTAATTTACCTGTGGCTAAAAGAGGCTTAAGTAAATTAGACGCATCCATAACACCACCTGATGCCGCACCAGCACCAATTATTGTATGAATTTCATCAATAAATAAGATGGCATGCTCTTGAGCTTGTAATTGTTTTAATAAGGCTTTTAGACGCTTTTCAAAATCACCACGGTATTTAGTACCAGCAAGTAAGCTACCCATATCTAATGAATACACAGTCGCATTTTCAATAACTTCTGGAACGGTTCCATTTACTATTTTATAAGCTAATCCTTCAGCAATTGCTGTTTTACCAACGCCCGCTTCACCAATTAATAATGGGTTGTTTTTCTTACGACGACATAGAACTTGAATACAACGTTCTATCTCTTCCTCACGGCCTATAATAGGGTCGATGCCACCTTGGGTAGCTAATTCATTTAAATTAGTGCATAAACTATCCAAGCTGCTTTCCGCATCACCAGAACCATCTTCTGAGTCTAAACTTTCTCCATCTTCACCGTCTTCATTATGATCAAGCCCATGAGAAATATAATTAACTAAGTCTAATCGACTAATATCAAAACTTTTTAATACATAGACAGCGTGAGACTCTTGCTCTGAGTAAATAGCTACTAATACATTGGCACCTGAAACTTCTTGCTTGCCAGATGACTGTACGTGAAATACAGCTCTTTGTAATACTCTTTGGAAACCAAGTGTCGGCTGAGTCTCTTTCTCATCAGACTCGTCTTCCGCTAAATAAGGCGTAGTTTGAGTTATAAACTCCACAAGTTCCGCTTTAATTTTATCAATATCTGCTGAGCATGCTAACAGTGCATCTTTAGCGTCAGAGTTATCTAACAATGCCATTAATAAATGCTCAAGAGTCATAAACTCATGGCGGTGTAACTTGGCATAATGAAATGCTTCATTCAAAGTAACTTCTAATTCTTTGTTTAACATGGACACCTTCTTATTTATTCAAACGAATACTAAGCCTAGCTTAGTTATTCTTGTTCCATTGTGCATAACAATGGATGCTGATTGGCGCGAGAAAATTGATTTACTTGTGCTACTTTTGTTTCTGCAACTTCCGCAGAATATGTACCAACAATGGCTTTCCCATCTTTGTGTACTTTAAACATTATATGGTTTGCACTTTCTAATGTTTTACCAAAGAACTTAATTAATACTGTCACTACAAAGTCCATGGGGGTGTAATCATCATTATTCAAGATTACTTTATACATCGACGGTTTCTTTAATTTACTTTTAGCCGCTTCTTTTAATAAGCCTGTGCCGTTTTCACTATCGGTTATTTTTGCCATACACTCACAAATATTTTTGTTTTATTGTTAAGAGATTACTACCTTTATATAAATATATTAGCCAATTAACAAAACATTGTTGTTAAAACTTGACTATTTGTATAAATTATCTACAGTATTTCATTGATCGCTTTAAATTTATACTAGAATAACAATTAACGACAATTGCTCAATATATTTAACATAGGAAGTAGAAGTATGGCACTCGGAAAAGTTAAGTGGTTTAACAACGCAAAAGGTTTTGGTTTTATTAAAGAAGAAGGCAAAGAGGAAGATATCTTCGCTCATTTTTCAACTATCACTATGGATGGTTATAAAACCTTAAAAGCTGGTCAAGATGTAGAATTTGATTTAACTGAAGGTCCAAAAGGCCTACACGCGATCAATATCAAACTTGGCGAAAAATAAAAACAATAATAAAAATCAGAAAATAAAAGCACCCTAATTTATGGGTGCTATTTTATTCCTGTAAATAATTTAGAGATGTTCTATGATCTCGAACCCCAATAAATACGTTCCACTATCTTCTTGAGAACAGCGCACCACAGTTGCAGAAGCTTTTAATGCTGGTAACTCCGGGCTAGCACCTTCTAATTTACATATTACATTAGTACCAACTTCAATGGGTTCATCGGTTTCAACAGCCATTCCAGTTGCACTCAAATCACGGCATACCGCCGTTAATTTACGACCTGCGTCTGCATCCGCAATATCTATTTCTATATTAGTATTAACCATCATTCTAAAAAAATTTCGGTTGTCATTGTATCTAATCATACCGCTGCCTTTAATTTAAATTTCTGATAATTTTTATTACTATCACTTAAAATAACTTGATTATAACAACCAGTCATCCCCTTTCGAATCTTGGAACACATAACACTGGTAGAGTTAGAACTTAAATAACTACCTAATTTGATATGCTAATTTAAGCTTTCAGATTAAGAGAACCAAGATAAATCAACAATACCAAACTACTTTCCAATTTAATTATCCACCTCCATGTAATTAAATTGAACTCATGGATACTGTAGAATAGTTACTCACTAATATACAAATTTTCAACATCATTGCTACACTTTAGTTCAAAATAAATAGACAAATTTTAATGAAAAAAGAGTAAATAAAACTAAAAAACGATTAAATAGTTTGACATTACACTCATTAAAGATTGAAATTGGCGCAACAACTTTACTAGTTACTTAGGGAATAGAACAAATGAAAAAGACAACTACAGCTCTAGCGCTTGCGTTAGCATCAACGAATGTGGCAGCTTTGCCACTAATCGACTTTTGGGTAGGCGGTTACTCTTGGAATACAGCTTATGAAGGTTCTGTGTCAGCAACATCTTCAGGCCAACCTATCGATTTATCATTGGATAACACGCTTCAATTGGAAGATTCTTACAACAATGTTATTTGGGCTGCTTTTGAGCATCCAGTACCTGTTTTGCCAAATATTCAAATAAAACAAACGTCTTTAGAAACCACAGGTATGGGATCTTTTGATCAAAGTTTTACTTTTGGTGGCGAAACTTATAACCAAAATTTAACATTAGATTCAAATTTAAATTTGAATCATACAGACTTAACACTTTATTGGGGATTACCACTTCCTATTGTTACCGTTGATTTTGGTTTGAACATTCGTCAATTTGATGGTGATCTAATGATAAACCAACTTGATAGTAACTCAAACGTAGTTAATAGTGGTTCCACTGCACTAGATGCTCCAATTCCAATGGCATTTGCACGTGTAGGCGGTTACTTACCATTTACAGGTTTGTCATTAATGGCTGAAGCTAATTATATTGGTTACGGTGAGACTAATCATATGGATTACCAAATCGTTGCTCGTTATACACTTCCTATCATCCCAGTTTTAGATGTAAATATTGAAGCGGGTTACCGTTCGTTTCAGTTGAACATTGACCCAACTGATTTTGATGGTGATGAAGATGACTTAACAGCTGACATCGATATGTCTGGTGTTTTTGTAGGTCTATCTTTCCACCTATAAACTCTTAATGTTAAGAGGGTGTAAGTTGTTTTATATTTAACGACTGAATACTCAAAAAAAAAGCTTCTAAATTTATTTAGAAGCTTTTTTATTTATGTAATATAAAACCAGTTTATTAATAAACTAAGGCTTTATATAACCTCTAGGTTTACTATCTTTCGATATATATCTATCACGCAGTTTGTCTTGTCTAGATTCAGTACTTACTTTCTCACCATTAATCCAAAGCGATTCTACGTTTGAACTTATTTCAAATGGGTCTGCACTCCAAAGTACTAAATCAGCTGCTCGGCCAACAGCAATTTCACCTGAATCCATATCAAACGTCTCAGCGACATTTGATGTCATAGCTTCAAGCGCCCCCTGTGGAGTCATACCGTAAGATATTGCATTACCTGCGTCTAACCTTAGATTTTTAGACATATGACTGTCAGGGCTAAACAGGATAACTTTAACGCCGGCTTTTTCTAACTCACCAGCAGTTGTCAGTGAAGCATGCAGTGAATCAAAGCTACCAGGTAAATTAGCAACAACTTTGATCATTACAGGAATTTCAGCTTCAGCCAATTGAGATTTAACTCTCGCGGCATCTTCTCCACCAGCAATAACAATGTTGACGCCATATTCTTGTTTTATTTTAATCAATTGTAATAAATCTGATGATCTAGAAGCCGACGCAACTAAAGGCTTTTCACCGTTTAATAATGCCGTTAATGTTTCCTCTTCATCCGTTGGTGATTTAGCTTTTTTAGCTGATTCGTCAGGATTACTTAGCTTTTCTTGTTGGCCTTTTAATTTATCAATCAACTCAATTAAGCTGCTTGCTCTTGAGTCTTTTCTTTCGCCACCAAAACTAGCAACCACTGCTGATTTGGTATTAATGACGCTGTCAAAACTTGAATTCATTAAAATAGTAAATGCTTGACCAGAAAAAACACTATCACGTGAACTTGGCGCAACTAAACTACGGGTAATACCACCTTTACGAGCAAATGGAACTAATGTGGTTTCAGAGTTATAAGCATAAGATGGGTCAAAGTTGATGCTGGCTTTTTTCGCACTCGCATCTCGAGTACCAGATACCGCATTCACTTCCACTAAACCAAACTGATTCATAGTTGAGATAAAACCAGGAGTTACTATTTTTCCAGTTCCATCGATAACTTTATCCGCTTTTATACTTAATGGATTAACACTTATAATTTTGCCATTTTCAAATACGACACTGGCATTAGTTAATACACCGTTATCTGTCGCGGTATAAATAGTTGTATTTGTTATAGCTATTTTTTCAGCAAGTACCGAGCAAGATGTTAATAACGATAAAGCGATAAGAGATGGTTTTAATAATTTCATCATAAATTCCTTAATCTTGACCTAATAGAAAATCACTTTTCGGTTGATATGCTTCATCTGCAATATCAAATACTTTGGCACCGTCAATAAAGACTTGCTCCGCTTTAGCGTAAACACTAAATGGACTTTGATTCCAAATAACTACATCACCTTGTTTACCAGCTTCAAGAGATCCAGTTTTTTCATCAATACCTAATGATTTAGCAGCATTTAATGTGATCCAACCAATGGCTTTAGCTTCATCAATTTTGAAACCCGCCTCATTTGAACGGTACATTATTTTTGCAGCTTCTTGGTTCAAACGTTGAATTGTGGTGTCTGAATCTGAATGCACTATGGCACAAGAATTTTGGTAAGAATCAACAACACCCGCATTTTCTTGGATCATATCAAAGGCTTCCATTTTAAAGCCCCACCATTCTGGCCACATAGCTGCACATACATTATTTTTAGCTAAGTCTTCAGCAATTTTATAAGCTTCAACAGCGTGATGGAATGTACCAGCGTGATAATTAAACTCTTTCGCTAAATCCATCATCATCGACATTTCTTCAGCTTTATAACAATGATTATGGATGCGGATATCACCGTCTAATACACCTTTTAACGTGTCATAAGTAAGATTACGCTCTGGTGCTTGAGGGTTTTTACCTGCGGCATAATCT
The DNA here is from genome assembly GCF_947500655.1 of uncultured Psychrosphaera sp. Classification (GTDB taxonomy): domain Bacteria; phylum Pseudomonadota; class Gammaproteobacteria; order Enterobacterales; family Alteromonadaceae; genus Psychrosphaera. Next base: position 70,575 of record NZ_CANMSK010000019.1, read on the forward strand.
CTCTCATACTTTTCCCAAGCACGTTTATACTCAGTTGCTTCAACCCAAGCGTTTCTGTAACCAGCCATATTACCCATACGAGTTGATGGCGTTACCTTTCTGCTACCATAAACACGTTTAGGGTTTTCGCCACAGGCCATTTTTAAGCCATAAGGGGCGTCAGGAAATTTCATTCCTTGCATGGTTGGTGAAGGTATATTTTTTAACGTAACACCACGACCACCAATTAAATTACCTGAACCTGGTAAAATTTGTAGTGTTGTAATACCACCAATTCTTGCAGCTTCAAAGCCTGGATCTTGAGGCCATACAGAATGCTCAACCCACACTTCGGCCGTAACCGGGTTAGTCATTTCGTTGCCATCTTGATGAGACTCAACTGATGGGCTTGGGTAAGCACCTAAATGAGAATGAACGTCAATAATACCTGGAGTAACAAATTTACCGCTACCATCTATAATAGTCGCATTGCCATTTTCTATATTAGTCCCGACAGCTTTGATTATGCCATTTTCCAATAGAACATCAGCATCTTCCAACATCACACCAGTTCCCGTTAAAACAGTCGCACCTTTAATGAGTACTGTTAATTGTTCCATCGGCTTATAGGTACTTGGGTATGGATTTTTATTGATAATGACATGTGGATCTTGAGCTTCATTGCCTGAACATCCAGACAAAACAGCCAATGATACAGCTGTGACACTTAATGCGAGTTTACGCATAACGACATCCTCTTTCTTTATTTAATGGTTTATGCAGACTCTAACGAAATACATAAAAATAATTATTGTTATCACAATAATTAAAATTATTACGTTTTACTACAAGGGAATGACGATAGTTTGCAGGTTTAATAGGAGTAATAAAGCTAAGAACAATTTCAACAGCATAAAACACAAGAAATAAATAAAAAGGCTATATATTATCAATATATAGCCTTTTAACATTTCATCATTAGTGAAGGGAGCTAATACTAAAGTTTAACTGTGTATTTAACGTCTTGATCACGTAACAAGTAAAGTGCAAAACATGCTGCCCACATAGGCCATGCAGTAAAGAATAATAAGTTATTAAAACCATCAATGTATTGGTTATACGACGATAAAGTTGATAAACCGTGCATTACAAAGATCGCACCGTAAGTTATTCTTTTTTGAATACCAGCAACAAATGCAAAAACTAACACTAATTGAAGTGCACCTAGTATATAAGCAACCATATCAGTTGAGCCGCTTATGCCATAAAAGTGTTCAAAAATTTTAGCACTATGTCCTGGGGTAACAAATTTATCTAATGTCCACATTATCATTACGATAAACACGCCTAAACGTAATGAAAGTAACGACCACTCTAAACGGTTTTTTACATCTGAATTTATTGTACTACTCATAATATTCCTAAAATTTAAATTAATAACGATTCAAAAACTAAGACCGTGACTTTACTTTTTTTATTTCAAAATAATTTTTCATAATTGTCATTTTAAAAATATACTGCCGTGATTTGAAATTTATTTACACGGGTTTGGGTCTTAACATCTATGCTTAATCATAAAATAATTGTAGAGAGTAAAAATTTGAAGCTTGCATGTTTAACCTTATCAATATTCGCAGCGTTACAGATACCGTTTACTGTGAGTGCAGAAGACAAAGTAAATGATGAATCAATTGAAGTAATTAAAGTGGTAGCTCAAGCAACTAAATCTCAAGGATTATCGGTTAAAGATGCAAAAGTAGACGGTCCATTTGGTGACGGTTTGGCTTTACAAGATATCTCCCGTTCGTTAACGCCTATTTCCAGCGAGTTAATAGAACAACTTAATATTACCACCTTACAAGATGTCCTTGCGGTAAGTCCTAATACATACGCAGCCAGTGGCTTTGGAGCGCCGAGCTTACCAACTATTCGCGGACAACTTGGTGAATTATTTCAAGACGGAACTCGTCGTCAAGCGGGTAACAATGGTTTTGGTATACCCCTGTCATTTAACTCAATTGAACAAATTGACGTAGTAAAAGGCGCGCCAACCGTATTGTTTGGCTCAAGCCAACGTAATGGTGGCTTTGTAAACTTACATTCTAAAAAAGCATCGACCTATGAAACGAAAGGCAAAATCAGTTTATCTGCAGGTCGTTGGGATCAATACCGTCTATTAATTGATTACGCAGCGCCAATTATAAAAGATAAAATTGGCTTTAGAGTCAGTGCTGAGCATATTGATAATGGCAGTTTTTATGACTTTTCTAGTACAGAAAGCGATAGCTTATTTTTTGCATTAAATATATTACCGGACGATAAAAGCAGTTGGGATATCAATTTTGAATTATACCAAATTGAATTCACAGATAACGCAGGGATTAACCGCCCTACACAAGCATTAATTGATCACGGTTTATATATCACAGGTCAAGGTGTACAAAGTAATGGCAGCACAGTACCAGCGGCAGGTTCAATTATTTCACCAACCGGACAAGTTGTTATTGACCGTAGTAATGTACTCACTGACCCTGATAATTTAAACGATGCCAGTACTTATTTAATTCACAGTATTTATAAACGAGAACTATCTGATAGCTTATCCGTTAAAAACATATCGTACTTTCAGCACTTAGAGCGTGAAGGCATTGCACAAAACAGTTTTGTTGAAATTATTGATGCGGCTCACACAGCACAAAATCGTACAGAATTATCGTACCAATGGAATGACAAAGAGCAGACAATTTTAGCCTTTGATGTACGTTACAATGACGTTTTAGGTTACAGCCAATTTACCACAGAAGCGGATTTACCGATTGATTTAACAGGCCCACTTTCAAATCGCCGTATTCCTTTAACAAGTCAACAACAAGCACGTCTAGTGGAACTTCGCCCAGGCGTATTTGTATCCCCTGGTGGTCAGTACGATATTGATAATGACGGTGTTGGTGATTTTAATATGTCTGACACCACAGACTCGACGTCATGGCAAACCGGTTTGGCTATTCAGCATGACTCATATTGGTCAGACACTGTGCATATAAACATTGGCTATCGTGCCGATTTTTATGATGTTCACGCCCAAGATCCTATTGCGCCAGAAGGACAAATAGCCGTCCGTGATGATATTAATGAGATTCTGCACTCGGTTCAAATAGGTGCAAACTACAAAATCAATCAAGACTTCACAACCTATGCGGCTTCAAGTTACAACGAAGCGACATCAAACAGTATGGCTGGCGGAAACGCACTTAATGGTGACAATGTCATTAGCGAACAAAACTTTGCTACTGAGAACACCTTGCTTGAACTTGGTTTGAAATACGCCCCGGGTGATAACAATTGGTATGCCGACGCCGCATTATTTAGCCAAAAACGTAGTTTGCGTAATCGAGATGGTAGTAATTCTGGTATCGTGACTAATGGCTTTGAAGCTCAAGTATTTTATGACTCCTATCCTTATTGGGTAAGCGCAGGCTATAGCTATATTGATGCAACCTATGATGACTCAACAAGTGCCCAAGACTCATCCCAAGTAATAGATGCCTTTGATAATTCACGTCCAGACATAGTAAATGGTACCAGTGTGGGTGCACCAAGTTACACTGTTTTTGCTGCATCAAACCAAACTTTACAAGGCATTCCGCCACAGTCATTCAGCGTTAACGGAAATTACTCAATTAATATGAAATGGCAAATAGGTTTCTCAGGTCTTTATACTAAGAGTTATCCGCTGGACTTTTTGGCGACGGTTAATATCCGTGATCAACACACGTTCAACCTAAACAGCAGCTATGCATTTACATCTAATACAAAACTACGTTTAGATGTAAATAACGTAACAAATCAAGAAAACTGGCGTCCAGTATTTGAAGGTGGTTATTTTGGCGCAACTTTAGTGTTTCCTGAGTTACCAATTAACGCAAAATTAACCCTTACCCATATTTTTTAATACAAATATAAAGAACAATTTAAAGAGAGATACATGATTAAAAAGATATTATTACTATTGATTGCAGGGGCTGCTATAGGCTTGTTCTTTCATTTCGATTTAAATCAATTACTCACACTTGATGGCCTAAAAGGCTCAATGGATCAATTTAGTGACTATAAAGCCCAGTCACCACTTCTTGTTATTGGAGCATTCTTTTTAATGTATGTTTTAGTGACAGCCCTTTCTTTACCGGGCGCTGCAATATTAACTCTGGCAGCAGGTGCTCTATTTGGTTTAGGTGAAGGATTATTATTGGCTTCATTTGCATCAACAATTGGTGCAACGTTAGCGTTTTTAGCGTCTCGCTATTTATTGCGTGATTACATCAAACAACGCTTCCCTGAGCGTCTTACCGCTATTGATGCTGGTGTTGAAAAAGAAGGTGGATTTTATTTATTAACTCTTCGTTTGGTCCCAGTCTTCCCGTACTTTGTAATTAACTTACTGATGGGTGTTACCGCTATCAAATCATGGACTTTTTATTGGGTAAGCCAAATAGGTATGCTAGCAGGAACGTTTGTATATGTTAACGCTGGTACGCAATTAGCTCAAATTGACAAGCCTGATGACATCTTATCGTTTAACTTGATCATGTCATTTGTATTGCTTGGATTCTTTCCACTTGTTGCCAAAGGAATATTAAACGTGTTTAAAAAACGTCGTGTTTACAAAAATTATACTAAGCCTAAGCAATTTGACCGTAACATGATTGTTATTGGTGCTGGTGCTGGCGGTTTAGTAACTAGTTACATCGCAGCGGCAGTTAAAGCAAAAGTTACCTTAATTGAAGCCGGTGAAATGGGTGGTGACTGCTTAAACTACGGTTGTGTTCCAAGTAAAGCCGTTATTAAAAGTGCAAAAATTGCTGAGCAAATTCGCCACGGTGAAAACTACGGTCTTGAAAATGCAACGCCGCAATTTTCATTCAAAAAAGTAATGGCACGTGTACATAAAGTCATTGCTGATATAGCTCCGCACGACAGCGTAGAACGTTACACTGACTTAGGTGTAGAAGTTGTTAAAGGCTACGGTAAGTTAATTGACCCGTGGACTGTTGAAATTAAACTTAATGACGGCTGCACACAAACACTAACAGCACGTACCATTGTTATTGCCACTGGCGCACGTCCATTTGTTCCACCTCTTCCGGGCATTGAAGAAACGGGTTATGTAACAAGCGATACGTTATGGAGCAAATTTTCTGAGTTAGACGAAGCGCCTAAAAAGCTAGTTGTTCTTGGTGGCGGTCCAATTGGTAGTGAGTTAGCACAAAGCTTTTCTCGTTTGGGTTCAAGTGTGACACAAATTGAAATGGCTGAGCGCATCATGATCAAAGAAGATCTTGAAGTGTCTACTTTTGCACACCAAGCTTTAACAGAAAGCGGTGTTAATATATTAACATCACACCAAGCACTTCGTTGTGAAGCGCGTGATGGTAAAAAATTCATTATTGTAAAACGCCTTAGTGAAGATAATAGTAAAGATGAAGAAGTTGAGATTGAATACGACGAACTGTTATGTGCCGTTGGTCGTAGTGCTCGCCTTAAAGGTTATGGCCTTGAAGAGCTTGGCATAGAAACCAATCGTACTATTGTTACTAACGAATACTTAGAAACACTTTACCCTAACATTTTTGCCGCCGGTGATATTGTAGGTCCGTATCAATTTACCCATGTTGCATCTCACCAAGGTTGGTACGCGGCAGTAAACGGTTTATTTGGCCACCTTAAAAAGTTTAAAGTAGATTACCGCGTTATTCCATGGACTACCTTTATTGATCCAGAAGTAGCACGTGTTGGCTTAAATGAACAAGATGCGATAGATAAAGGCATCGACTTTGAAATCACTCGTTTTGAATTTGAAGAACTAGACCGCGCCATTACCGACAGTGCGACTAAAGGCTTTATTAAAGTCATTACGCCAAAAGGTAAAGACAAGATATTAGGTGTGACGGTTGTATCTGAACACGCTGGTGATTTGATTGCTGAATTTGTATTAGCGATGAAACATGGCTTAGGACTGAATAAAATATTAGGTACAATTCACAGCTACCCTACATGGGCGGAAGGCAATAAATACGCAGCGGGTGAGTGGAAACGTAACCATGCACCTGAAAAAGTACTTAACTTACTAGAAAAATACCACACTTGGCGTAGAGGCTAATATGATCAAATCACTTTTTATTAATGCTGTTATCAATACTTTTCTAAGTGCGGTTTTGCTTACAACTGTGTTTGCAAGTACAGCTCAAGCTGACGTTGAAGTAACGGCTAAAGCCAGTATGGAAAGTGATATGCATGCGGTGTGGGATAAATTATTAAATGACAATGTGGTGGCCATTAATAATGGCCACAGTACAGCTGTTAATTACGCAGGTTTTAAAGCACAACATAGTCAGTTAAAAGCATATTTAAACTCATTAAGCGTGATAAGCAAAAGTGAATTTAATGACTGGGAAAAACCTAAACAATTAGCTTTTTTAATCAATGCTTATAATGCATGGACGGTTGAGCTGATTGTCAGTAACTACCAAACTAAAAAATACCCAAACCTTAAATCAATTAGGGATTTAGGTAGTCTTTTTAGTTCACCTTGGAGTAAAGAGTTCATACCTTTGTTTGGAGAAATATTGAGCCTTGATGATATTGAACATGGTTTAATTCGCGGTGCGGTTGATACAAGAGTCACAAATATAGGCAAGTCTAAATACAACGAGCCCCGCATTCATTTTGCCGTAAACTGTGCCAGTATTGGTTGCCCTGCACTACGTGAAGAAGCTTATACGGCTGAGATGTTAGAAACACAGTTACAACAACAAACTGTACGTTTTTTATCAGATGAATCACGTAACTTTGCCAAAAGTAATGACGTAAACCTTTCTTCAATATTTAAATGGTATAAGGGTGATTTTGAAAAAGGTTTTAAAGGTGCGACAAATTTGCAAGAGTTCCTTTTGCTATATTCTAATGAATTAAAGCTAGACACAGCTCAGCAACAAACACTTAGAAGCGATAATATGGATATTAACTTTTTAGATTACAACTGGGACTTAAATGCCATTAACTAGATGTTGGCAATTAAACACGCGGCACCGCTTTGGCATTGTCGCTTTTTTTGTTTATACGAGCCTATTTATATTTGTTTTGTGCTGTGCATTTTGGCCTAACTCCGTACTTGCAAGCTCGGCAGTTTCAACCTCTGCACTTTCAACTTCAATAACGGCTGAGTCTATTGAGAGTAAAAAGCTAGATGAAAATCCAAATGTTTATTTTTATGCTTGGGGTGGTGACGCTCAGATCAACGCTTATATTCAATGGGCTGCAAAGCAAGTTCAAGCTAAGTACAATATCAATTTACACCACGTAAAACTCAGCGATACCAGTGAAGCGGTAAGCCGAGTTTTAGCTGAAAAATCAGCTGGTAATAACCATAAAGGCAGCGTTGATTTAGTTTGGATAAATGGCGCTAACTTTGCCACCATGAGTGAGCATTCATTATTATTACCTAACTGGGCAAATAAATTACCTAATTTCAAATATACAGATCCCAAGAATAACCCAGCAGTCACCTTTGACTTTGGTATTCCAACGAAAGGGATGGAAGCGCCCTGGGGACAAGCATCCCTTACCTTTTATTACGACAACCTTGCTATTGATGGTTCAGCCAATAATCAATTGCCAACGACATTAGATCAGTTACTAAAGTGGAGCGCTAAGCATCCTGGACGTTTCAGCTACCCAAAACCACCTGATTATTTAGGCATGAGCTTTTTAAAATATGCGTTAGTGGTCTTGCATGAAAAAAGTGATGAAAAAATAAAAGCACAATTAAACCAAGTGGCTAACGAACAAAATAGCAAACTAGTGCTAACGCCATTGTGGGATTTCTTAAATCAATTACACCCTACATTGTGGCGACACGGCCAGCATTTTATGCAAAGTGGCGCACAAATGCGCCGTTTAGTAGATGACACAGAGTTAAGCTTAGCCTTTACTTTTTCTGCTCCAGAAGTTCCTGCTGCTGTTCAACGTTTTGATTTGCCAAAGAGTATTCGCAGTTACGCTATGGAGGATGGCAGCTTAAGTAATACACATTTTGTGGCAATTCCTTATAACGCCAGCCAACCTAAAGCAGCGCAGCTAGTCGCTAACTTTCTATTAAGCCCAGAAGCACAAGCCCACAAACAAACGCCGAGTGTTTGGGGCGATAAAAGCGTAATTATTCCAACAACATTAAGCCCAGAGCAACAAGCTTTATTTAAAACCCAAACGCCACATCCAAGTGCATTACCGTTTAACAGTATTAAACGGACTTTGAGCGAGCCTCATCCAAGCTGGGTTGAAGCAATCTTAACAGGTTGGCAATCTCGTTATGGCGTTAGGCTTTTGGAGGCAAGCAATGAGCATGACTCCTAACATCAAGCCTGACTTGTTTACCCGTATTGTAAAATTCAGTCCGCGTTTTTTACTGGCATTATTAATATTGCCGGTATTAGGTGGGCTGATAAGTGTATTGCTTCCTGCCTTTGGTTGGGCGCCAGCACTTAGTCAGTATAGTTTTAATTTACAAGGTTTCTCAGAATTATGGTTAACACCTGGCATAGGTAAAATGGTGATATTGAGTATCGTCACTGGATTAGTCAGTACCTTACTTGCCTTTGTTATTACGTTAATGATCTTAGCGTCTTTTTTTAACAGCCCTTGGCTTAACCGTATTCAGCATTTACTTAGCCCTATTCTCGTTATTCCTCATGCCGCTGCAGCTATTGCCGTTGGATTTTTAATTGCGCCCTCGGGCATGTTTTCACGTTTATTATCACCTTGGTTAACCGGATGGGAATTAGCGCCAAATGGCATGTTTCCACATGATCCTTACGGCATCAGTATTATTTTAGGCTTAACACTAAAAGAGTTACCATTTTTATTGTTAATGGCCCTTGGCGTATTGGCTCAACCAGAACTTGGCAAAAAATTACGCCAGCAGCATAAGGTCGCACTTAACTTAGGTTATTGTCCTATGACCGCCTTTTTTAAAGTTGTATTACCGAGTTTGTATCCACTGTTAAAGCTCCCTACATTAGCTGTGTTAGCTTATGCGAGTGCTAACGTTGAAATGCCATTAATACTCGGACCAAACACACCGCCGACTCTTGCAGTTGCAATTATGCATTGGTTTAGTGATGTTGACTTAAATTTACGTATTAAAGCTTCCGCTGGCGCTTTATTACAATTATTGGTTACCGGTGGTTTACTTGCGTTATGGGTTGGCGGCGAAAAAACTATTAAGCATTTTTTCTCCCATTTACTCACTAATGGTGAACGTGAGTACGGAGGTGTTTTTTGGCAAAAATTAACAGGACTAATCACCGCCTTAGTGATTGGCTTTATAATATTGGCATTAATTGGCTTAGTAATGTGGTCGGTTGCTGGATTTTGGCGCTTCCCTGCGGCTATGCCAGATCAATTTGTATTATCACATTTTCAAAATGCAATGATGCAAATGAGCGAGCCATTATTTAATAGTTTAGTGATTGGTGTGATAACTACTGCATTGGCTATTATCTTGGCTTTATTATGTTTAGAGGCTGAACAACTGACTGGCAAAAACGTATCTCGGTTTATTAGTTTAGTTATTTATTTGCCGTTATTAGTGCCTAGCATAGCGTTTTTATTTGGTTTGGTATGGTTACAACAATTAATCAATAACCAAGCTACGTTTACACATGTGGTTTTTACTCATTTGTTATTTGTTTTACCTTATGTGTTTTTGTCACTAACCAGTAGTTACAGACGTTTAGATCCTCGTTTTGCACATGTAGCAGCAAGCCTTGGAACGACACCTGGAAACGTTTTTTTAAAAGTGAAACTGCCACAGTTATTTGCGCCAATATTAATTGCAGCAGCATTAGGTTTAGCCATTAGCTTTGGCCAATATTTACCAACATTACTGGCTGGCGGTGGACGTATTAGCACCATCACAACGGAAGCGGTAACATTGGCAAATGGTGCCAGCAGACGCACCAGTGCGGTTTATGCAATCATACAAATGGCATTGCCACTAATTGGATTTATACTCGCTTGGATATTACCAAAGTACTTCTTTAAAAGTGCACGTCGATGAAAGCACAGCTAGTTAACATTTTAAGATTAAAGGTTTTTTAAATGCAAACCTCTGTATTAGAGATCAAAAATTTAGAGTTGTTTCGTCAAGAACAATTATTACTTAGCTTAAATGAGCAAGTAAATGGCGGTGAAATATTAACAATCATGGGACCGTCTGGCAGTGGTAAATCGAGTTTATTAAACTGGTTAACGGGCACACTTGCTAATGAATTTCACGCTACAGGTGAAGTATTGCTGAACAATCAAAACGTCAGTAACTTGCCCGCTCACTTACGCCATATTGGCGTGTTATACCAAGACGCACTATTATTTTCACACTTAACCGTGGCTGGAAATATTGAGTTTGCGATGCCTAAATGCGATAAAAAACTACGTAAACAAAAAGTAGAACAGGCGCTTGAACAAGTTGGCTTAGCTGGTATGGCTGAACGTCATCCAGATAATTTATCTGGTGGGCAGCAAGCCCGAGTTGCCTTATTAAGAATGTTATTAAGTGAGCCAAAAGCAATTTTATTAGATGAACCTTTTAGTAAGCTGGACACTCAATTACGTGTCGATACGCGTAAGTTAGTGTTTGATCTCATTCGTGAACATAAACTACCTGCAATTATGGTAACCCACGATCATAGCGATGCTGAAGCGGCGCAAGGTAAAATCATAACGCTGCAGTCGCAGGGGCATTAATAAGAGCTATTTACAAGAGAAGTACATGTTAGATAAATTTATTACACCAGTTATCAAACCAATATTAATTCCGGTTGTGAGCTTATTACACAAACGTGGCGTGACTGCGGATCAACTTACAGTGCTAGGTTTTTTAATTGGTATGTTGGCTTTGCCATTATTAGCCTTTGAATTATGGTACGGCGCGCTTGTCGCTATTATTTTCAACCGTATTTTTGATGGATTAGATGGTGCCCTCGCCCGCTACGCAAACCAGAGCTCTAGTGCAGGTGGTTACTTAGATATCACGTTAGACTTTTTGTTTTATGCTGCCGTTCCCCTTGGTTTTATTTTGGCAAACCCTGAACAAAATGCAGTGGCAGGTTCTATCTTACTCGCCACCTTTATTGGAACGGGATCAAGCTTTTTAGCTTTTGCTATTTCCGCCGAAAAATTCAAATTAGAAAAACCGCAATTTAAGTACAAAAGCTTTTATTACTTAAATGGCTTAGCCGAAGGCACTGAAACTATCGCATTATTTATTGCTTTTTGTATTTGGCCACAGCATTTTGTTTTGTTAGCCAGTATTTTTGCAGTGCTGTGTGCGATTACTATATTCACTCGTATTCACAGCGGTTATCACACACTTAAGCAGCAAGAAGAAGCAACTAAGGTAGCAAATGACTAACGAAGTATGGTGGCGACTTGGGTTCTTTTTTAGCGTTCTAGTAATTATGATGTTACTTGAATGGCGACTGCCTGCACGCCAATCCCCGATTAAAAATACTAAACGTTGGCTGGCTAATTTTGGCTTAGTATTTACCTCATCATTGTTTGCAAGATTAGTTATTCCAATTGGCTTAACCGCAGTTGCGTTGTACAACGCAGAGCAGAGCATAGGTTTATTCAATCAATTACAGCTGACGCTGGATATTCCAAGTTGGTTAATTATTGTTTTGAGTCTGCTGCTGTTAGATATCTTAATTTATTGGCAACACAGGTTATTCCATAAAGTGCCTTTGTTGTGGCGTTTACATAAAGTACATCACGCCGATGCCCATGTAGATACCAGCACAGGTCTGCGCTTTCATCCAATTGAAATTGTTATTAGCATAGTGGTAAAGTTTGTTGCAGTAACTGCATTAGGCGTTCCTGCCATTGCAGTGCTTATATTTGAAATAACATTAAACGGCTTGGCGTTATTCAACCACGCCAACATACGCTTACCTGATGCCATAGAGAAGCCGCTACGACTAATATTGATGACTCAAATATTACATCGTATTCATCACAGTCAAATTGTTAACGAAACCAACTCAAATTATGGTTTTAGTGTTATTTGGTGGGATAAACTGTTTGGTAGTTATAAAGATAGCGCGACTAAAACCGATGACAAACTCGACATTGGCTTAATTGAATACCCTCAAGCCAAACAAAACGCCTCACTCCTAGGCTTATTGATCATGCCGTTTAAGAAAAAGTAGCAAAGACTATATCTTCAAGGTCAAAGAAGCCGAACCAACTGAACTACCGCTTCGAAAAATAGGTGGTACGTTTGTTGAAGATGGCGGAATTAGCAAAAAATCATGAATAAAAATGGAACTAATTGAGAATTATTTAAAAACTAAAGGGAAATATTAAAAACAAGAGGATAACTTGGAACTAATGGCGGAACGGACGAGACTCAGGCTTTTTATATAAAAAGTGCGACTACGTCGCGAGTTCTTTCGCAACTGAATACTTATATAGTATGTTTAATATTAGGAGATAACTAGGAAATAATGGCGGAACGGACGAGACTCAGGCTTTTTATATAAAGAGTGCGACTACGTCGCGAGTTCTTTCGCAACTGAATACTTATAGAGTATGTTTAATATTAGGAGATAACTAGGAAATAATGGCGGAACGGACGAGACTCGAACTCGCGACCCCCGGCGTGACAGGCCGGTATTCTAACCAACTGAACTACCGCTCCGCAGAGGTAGGTTTTACATCCGTTGAAGATGGCGGAACAAACAAGACTCTAACTCGGAACCCGACCTGACAGGCCGCTGCTCTTCATAAAAGCCGAACCAACTGAACTACCGCTCCGCAGTGGTAGGTTTTACATCCGTTGAAGATGGCGGAACAAACAAGACTCTAACTCGGAACCCGACCTGACAGGCCGCTGCTCTTCATAAAAGCCGAACCAACTGAACTACCGCTCCGCAGTGGTAGGTTTTACATCCGTTGAAGATGGCGGAACAAACAAGACTCTAACTCGAAACCCGACCTGACAGGCCGCTGCTCTTCATAAAAGCCGAACCAACTGAACTACAGCTCCGCAGAAGTAGGTTTTACATCCGTTGAAGATGTGATTAAGGGGGATTAATCAATTTTCGTTGTTTTTAAAATGAATTTTCAAAAGTGGCGGAACGGACGAGACTCCTGATCTACCAAAAAAAGTGCGACTACGTCGCGAGTTCGCTTTACAAAACAAACACATCTTTCTTATAACTTTTATCTAAAATTCAACTCAAAAGTGGCGGAACGGACGAGACTCGAACTCGCGACCCCCGGCGTGACAGGCCGGTATTCTAACCAACTGAACTACCGC
>NZ_CANMSK010000020.1 GCF_947500655.1 uncultured Psychrosphaera sp.
TGGGTAAAGCCAAAACCGTCTAAGTATCCCAAAAACGGAAATAAAAATGCCAGTCGGCTTAACTGACTGGCATTACAACATAAGTTGGCTTTCTTTATTGAAAAAGGTGTAATTTAAAAACGACTCTAATCAGGTATTAATACAATTGGTATAACTATCTTGTTGTTGATAAATACCTATGTATTTATTCAGGGGCATCTGCTTTATTAAAGTGTGATGCTACCGCTCCCATTACTGCATCTTCACTTGCGCGTAAACGGTAATCATCTGATTGGTCTATCCACACAATTTCACCTTTTTGATCAACTAAAACTGAGGTTGGAATTGCCATGGCTTTAAAACGCATTTTCCAAGGTAATGGCATTGCGATACCAAATACGCTAACGGTATCAGCTGCAGTTGCGCCAAGGCCTTTGTGATGCTCTACACCATACTGTTTAATAATATTTAGCTCAGGATCTGAAACCAAAGTATGACTTATGTTATCACGCTCTAAGTGAAGTTTTTGCTCTTCAACTGAGTCGTTAGATACTGCAACAATTTGTACACCGTATTCATTTAATTTGGAGGTTAATTCTTCAAACATAACCAGTTCAGCTGAGCAGTATGGACACCAAGAACCACGGTAGAATTTTAATAAAGTACGTTTACCAATTAGCGAGTCTGAATCAAATCCTGCCGTTTTAAAAGCTGGCAACATATCTCCAACTTTAATTTTTATCTCACCAATTGGCGTGGCTTTAGTTGCTAAAAAATAAGCAAAGATGGCTGACGTAGATAAGGTATTAATTGTAAAAAGCAAAACTAATATTGTGTTTAGATCTAACTGATAGTGAAGCGTTGCCAAAGACCAAATTGATAGAGCCGACCCCACAAGCATTGCACTTTTTAGCAACATAGGATTTTTAGGCGTTTGGTTTTGTTTTAGCTTAGAAAAGTAATGGACTAATGCCATAACTAAAATTAAGAAGCCAATAGTTGAATAGATCATATTTGTAAACTCTTATTTTATACCGATTGGTAAGAATTGTATCGTTTGGTAAATTAAAGTCAATCTGTTTAATCTACATTATTAATATTGTGCAGGCTGGAGATAGTTATTTTGGTTTGCAACTTACTTTTAAACAATTAAAATGTGGCGCTTAAAAATGTAATGTTATATTATATCAATCCTTAAGTTTTTAGTTGGAATTATAATGCGTGACGTATTAGGTGCATGGTTGTCAGTTTTATGCATGATCCATTGTTTTTTACCTATATTATTATTGGCATTTGGCGCTAGTTTAGGATTAAGTCATTTTGCTGAAGCTATACATGAAGAGTGGATGCATGCTGCCTTGTTAACGCCTATTATTTTAATTCTAGCGTTTAGCCTACCTAAGGCATACAAAAGACACCATAATCGTAATCCAGCAATATTAGCCGTTTTAGGCATTATTACTTTAACTATTGCTATCTCAATTGGTGATACAACAGAAACGGTATTAACGATTATTGGTAGTATTTTTGTGATCAGTGCGCATTTAATTAATCGTAAAAAATTAAAATCTACGTTATAGATTTAACCTGTTTGTTATTGGCATTTATTCAGTAGGGTTTACTAAGTCAGCTGATAACCAAGTATCTGAACCGGAAAAACTTAGCGTAACTACATCATTGAGTCCTTCAATATTTACTACATTAAATTGCTCTGTCCATATATCTCTTAATGAATCATCACGGATATGTAATTGAGTTAAACCTTCAGGCTGTTTGATCTCTTGATACACCCAAAAGTAACCAGCATCATTTTGAAATCCAACTAAATCTAAATCTATGTCTTTACCGTTTTGGTCTTTTAAAGCAAAACGTTGAGTGACATAAGCGGCAAATTCTTTCTGAGTTTCTGGATTGGCAATAATATCTGCTTTTTTATCGAGTATTTCCCACACAGCTTCTTCTGCATCGTGTAGATAAAATCTGTGCATAACTTCTAGGTTATTGGTTCGTTCATTAAATAAGACAACCGTAAATGCTGTTTTTAATTTATGGGCGTTCTCTTGTTTAGTATTAGCTTGCTGGCTGAAAGTTGGGTTACTAAACGTAGCGGTTAGTATCAACAGTGAAATAAAACATAGTCGGTTAAACATAAGTATTCTCATATAAAAAATGCCCGAATTAGCTCGGGCATTTTATTTAAAATGAATAACGAAAAGAAGTGCTAATTAAGATTTGTTGATCTTATTTAGATTAATCTTCTTTCTTGTCATCTTTTTTGTCTTCGTCAGTTTTTAGCTTAGTAGTGATCTCATGCATGATGTCACGACGAGTACTATTTTTACCTGAACTACGTTTTGCTTTATACGCTTCAACACGTGAAGGGATAATACGACGAGGATAGATATTGTTTTCGTTGTCTACATCAGCAGTTTCCCACGTTGGGTCAACAACAACGCTTACAAGCTCTTTCTCTGTCACAACTAAACGCTTAACGGCTTTAGGAGTACGACGCCAGATTTCAGCTGGGATATACTGGTCTTCCACTGTTCCGTCTGCATAAGTAAGTTGCAGAAGGATAGGCATAACCAAGCCACCTTTGTTTGAGAAATCAATTACGTAGTAATTTTTGTTTTCTTCAATAGCGCGTTCAAATACACGTTTTTCCCAAGGCTTAAGACCTTTAAGGAATTTGTTGTAAGAGTTTCTGTCTTTATTAGTAACCGTGAAACGGTCGTTTTCGTCATAAAAGTCAGTTATATCTTTGTTAGATTCAACCCAAGACTTTTTACCTTCAGCTTTGTTTTGAGAAACAAAACGAGGCATAGGTTTGTCGTTTTCGATATCACGGAAACGAGGGAAGTCGATATCAGGGTTTTTAGAGTCTAGTTCCATTTTATGAACGGCATCTACAGAAATATCAACATGATCTGTTGTGTAGAACCAGCCATGCCAGAACCAATCTAAGTCAACACCAGACGCTTCTTCCATTGTACGGAAGAAATCAGATGGAGTAGGGCGTTTAAATTTCCAACGTTGCGCGTATTCTTTGAAAGCAAAGTCGAATAATTCACGACCAAGAATAACTTCACGAAGAATGTTTAATGCAGAGGCTGGTTTTGAGTAAGCATTTGGACCTAGTTTTAATACGCTGTCTGACTGAGTCATGATTGGAACTTGAACGTTACCTTTCATGTAATCAGTGATATAGCGTGGTTCAACACCCCAAGGAATAGTTTCATCCCACTCACGACAAGCAATAGCATCTAAGAAACTGTTTAAGCCTTCATCCATCCAAGTCCATTGACGCTCATCAGAGTTAACTGTCATTGGGAAATAAATGTGACCCACTTCGTGAATAACAACACCAATTAAGAATATTTTCTCTGCTTGAGTATAAGTACGAGTACCGTCATCTTGCAGTTTTGTTCTTGGGCCGTTAAAGGTGATCATTGGATATTCCATGCCGCCTACAGGTCCATTTACAGACTGTGCAGTTGGGTATGGGTAATCAAAAGAATAACGAGAGTACACTTCCATCGTGTGAACGATTGCTTCAGTTGAGTATTTTTCCCATAACTCACCACCTTCTTTAGGATAGAAAGACATAGCCATTACGAATGGTCTATCTTTTCCACCTTGCTTGTAACCTTTTGCATCCCATGCAAATTTACGAGATGAAGCCCAAGCAAAGTCACGTACGTTTTTCGCTTCAAATTTCCACGTTTTAAGTTTTGTTGTCGCTGTTTTTTCTTTTTCTAACGCTTCTTCAGGCGTTACAATAAATACAGGACGTTTAGCGCTTTCTGCTTTTTCTAAACGTTTACGTTGTGTACTTGTTAATACATCTTTAGGGTTATCTAATTCACCCGTTGCAGAAACAATGTGATCTGCTGGAACTGTAATTTCAACGTTGTAGTCACCAAATTCTAATGTGAATTCACCACGTCCAAGAAATTCTTTGTTATGCCAACCTTCATAGTCAGTATAAGCATGTAAACGAGGGAACCATTGTGCTAACAAGAAGATGTCGTTGCCACCTTTGCGTGCATCTTTAGGAAAATGCTCATAACCAGAACGAGCTGATACTGCATCTTCTTCAACAATATTAAAACCAAATTTCATGTTAAAAGTAACAGATTTACCAGGTCTTAATGGTGTATTTAAATCAATACGTAAGTTAGTGCCTACTACAGTCGTTTTTAGTGTTCTACCACTATCATCTTTTACTGTTAGTACGTCATAACCTAATTCGTTATCGTCTAGAAATTGTTGACGACGTAATTCACCTAAACTTAGTTTTGCTGGCTTGCCACCACCGCCTGCAGATGCCGCTGGACCACGACGACCAATACCACCAAAAGAATTACCCGCTTCAGCGATAGAGTCTGCATGGTATTTGTTTTGCTCTAGTTGCAACCAAAGGTATTTAAGAGTGTGAGGAGAGTTATTTTTATAATCAATTGTTTGTGATGCATCTAGTCGACGTTTCTTTTCATCAAGTTTTACTTTGATTTTGTAATCGACTTGTTGCTGCCAATAATTCTCACCTGGTTCACCAGCTGCATTTCTGTATACATTTGGTGTTGGAAGGATTTCGTCTAATTGACGGAATTTATCTTCAAAGTCACCTTTAGTTTGTTTTACTGCACTCGCACTTGCAGTCGCACTTACGGCCATTGCAAATACCAATGTAAGTAAGCGTCGAAGGTTATGGTTTTTCATAGACATGTTCCAAGCTATTTTATAATTATGGGTGTGTAAATTAATATGAATTAAAGTCCTTGTATTCATACCAATTTTAACTAAATAGACTATCAAATAAAGTGTTTAAATGGTATTTCTTTGTCGTATGTACAAAGTCATTCATCGTATTGAAACAATGACAGTATAAGTACTAAATTAGTGCGCGCACCTACTTCGAGATTGAAAATGCAACAGTTCCTGCGGGATTAATGAACAACTTGTTGTCAGTAAAGTTGCATAAATAATTGTTTTTGTTTAGTTTGTTGGTTAATTCGTTAAACGTGCATTTAATTGTTACTAAATATTGATTAGGTTTTTAAAATATGAAAAAAATATTGTATACGGTTATTGTCTTAACTGTACTCCTGTTTGCTGCGGCACCATCAATACTCGGGTTTTCCTTATTAAATATAGGTCACGCTATCAGTGTTAGTACCGCACTAAGTGCTAAGCTGGGCTGCTCAAGTTATTTTGTTTCTGGCTTTAGTAAAGAGCAAACCGTAACAGATTTAGCATCTTATTCTCCCGTGGTGAATATGGTGACTATGGAATATCAAGGTAGCTCTAAGTTGCATGGATTTAAGCAAGAAGAGCTTAAGCAGGACGAATTTAGTCAATACCAATTTAGCCAATACGAATCTAATCAAGACGAGACTCAATGGGATAGCCCAAAACGTGTTACAGCTGATCTGTTTGGAATTGCTAAAACCTCAGCTACTTACCGTGAAGGTTTAGGTTGTACTATTGATACAGATATAACGGCAGAACTAGATAGCATTTCTGTGCAAAATATTGAAAATCCAGAACTAGAAGAGTGGCCATTAGGTGATCAGGCAAGCTACGACGCTCCATTTATTCAGGAAACGTTAGACAGTATGGTTCGAGCTGACAATGAAAAAGGTTATAACACACGCGCCATGTTAGTGATCAAAGACGGGCACATATTAGCAGAGTCATATGGTCCCAATATTACTAAAAATACGCCATTATTAGGTTGGTCAATGGCCAAAAGCTTAACAGCCATTATGGTAGGGCATTTAGAGTTTATAAATGCAATTAAGCCTAATCCAACAAATTTATTCAGTCAGTGGCAAAACGATGACAGGTCAAAACTAACACTACAACAATTATTGCAAATGAGTTCAGGTTTAAAATTTGATGAAACCTATGCGCCGGGTAGTGACGCCACACGTATGTTATTTACGGCACCAAGTGCATCAGACATTGCGATAGTCAGCCCGTTAATGCACCAAGCGGGAGCCGAGTTTTCTTATTCTTCGGGTACTGCTAACTTATTGTCTCGATTTATCCATGAAAAACTGGGTAATGATAGCCAACTAAGTGTTAACTATTTATTTGAGCAGATATTTAACCCGTTAGGTATGGCTAACAGCATATTTGAAATAGACTCAACAGGGACTTTTGTTGGCAGTTCATATCTTTATTCATCTGGTCGTGATTGGGCAAGATTAGGTTTGCTTATGCTTAATCAAG
The DNA here is from genome assembly GCF_947500655.1 of uncultured Psychrosphaera sp. GTDB lineage: Bacteria > Pseudomonadota > Gammaproteobacteria > Enterobacterales > Alteromonadaceae > Psychrosphaera. Next base: position 6,217 of record NZ_CANMSK010000020.1, read on the forward strand.
GTGAAATTAATGGTCAACGTTTATTAAGTAAAGATTGGGTGAAAAGAGCGACAACACCAAACTTAAGTGACAATGACAAACGTTATGGCTATCAATTTTGGCTTAATGCTGGTGGTAACAATAGTAACAATAAATTACGCTGGCCAGAATTACCAAATGATGCTTATGCCATGATGGGCAATCGTCAACAATCAGTTATGATCATTCCATCTTCCAATTTAGTATTTGTACGTTTAGGTTGGACAGCGGGTGATTATCCTATGGCAAGTAATTACAGCGCCTTGTTAGATATTACGCATTAAATTATTCCTAATTTAAATATTAAAAGTCTAATTACAGCTCTCTTATATTTAAAGGTAGGGAATTATTCAATTTTGTATTAGTAATATTCCTTAATACGCATTAGTGTTTGTGCTAATATCTTGCCAAATTTTTGTGGCAAGAAATCTAAAAATGTTAGAAAACGTAAAAATCGTATTAGTTAATACCTCACATACTGGAAATATTGGCTCTGCAGCCAGAGCAATGAAAACTATGGGCTTGTCTAATCTTGTCCTCGTGGATCCTGTGCAGCCACCAGATAGTCATTCTTCAGCATTAGCTGCAGGTGCTACAGATATTTTAGGTAATGCTAAAATAGTGTCTACTTTGGCAGAAGCTATTGCAGACTGTGAATTATCAATTGCAGCCAGTGCGCGCTCTCGTACTTTATCTTGGCCTATGGTTGACCCAAGAGAATGTGGTGCCAAAGTTGTTAGTGAAGGTAAAAAGCATAAAGTTGCTTTAGTATTTGGTCGTGAAAATTCAGGACTGACTAATGATGAGTTACAACAATGCCAATTCCATGTACATATCCCAGCAAATCCAGACTACTCTTCATTAAATCTTGCGATGGCAGTTCAAACGTTAAGTTATGAAGTACGTATGCAGTTCTTGGAACAACAAGATAAAGAAGATGAAATCATTGAAATTGACTACCCAAATGGTGAGCAGTTGGAAGGTTTTTATACGCATTTAGAAGAGTCACTAATGCATACTGGGTTTATGATCAAACAACACCCAGGTCAAGTCATACCTAAGTTACGTCGTTTATTTAATCGTGCTCGTCCAGAAGCTCACGAGCTAAATATATTACGTGGCATATTAACCTCAATTAACAAAACTAATAAATAGAGTCAGCGCCAATGTTTGAACGTATAAAAGAAGACATAGCCAGTGTATACAGTCGTGACCCAGCAGCTCGTGGCAATATTGAGATCCTGTTAAATTATCCAGGTCTTCATGCAATTTGGTTTCAACGTCTAGCGCATAAACTTTGGCTTAAAAACTGGAAGTCGACAGCTCGTTTTATTTCAACCATCACTCGTTGGTTAACTGGTGTAGAAATACATCCTGGGGCAACGATAGGTCGGAGGTTCTTTATTGATCATGGCATGGGCGTGGTTATTGGTGAAACCGCGGAAATCGGCGATGACGTTACGCTTTATCATGGCGTTACTTTAGGTGGAACAAGTTGGAATGGCGGTAAACGTCACCCAACATTAGCTAACGGTGTTGTTGTTGGTGCCGGCGCTCAAATTCTAGGGCCTATCTTAATTGGCGCTAATTCCAGAATTGGTTCAAATTCAGTAGTGGTTAAAGAAGTGCCAGAAAACGCCACTGTTATAGGTATTCCTGGACGTGTTGTGGTTAACAAAAAAGACAAAGAAACCAGTGAGAAGCGCAGTAAAATCGCCCAAAAATATGGTTTTGATGCTTATGCTGTTTCTTACGATAATCCAGATCCTGTGGCAAACGCCATTGGCCGAATGCTTGACCATATTTCTGTAATGGATGAAAAGCTTGGCAAGGTTTGTTCTGAAATGAATAAAATGGGATCGGATATTTGTACTAAAAGTCTACCCGACATTGATATTGAAGAAAAAGAATTTGTTGAAGCTGGTGAAAAAGCAGCTCAGAAACGTGAGTCAACAATGTCTTCATTCGATCCTGAGATCTAGTATAAGAGAACACAATAAACATACCCGACTAATTTAGTCGGGTATTATTACTTGACTAATTTAGTCAGGATTGTAAAATGCCGGACATAAAGTTTATGTATCTAATTACTTCCTATTAATTCACCCATTTTACATGAGGTCTGGTAATGAAACTAACATCTAAAGGTCGATATGCAGTAACTGCAATGTTAGATGTATCTTTGCATACAGATGCAGGTCCAGTTCCATTAACTGACATTTCAGAGCGCCAAGGTATTTCACTGTCTTATTTAGAACAGTTGTTTGCAAAATTACGTAAGCACGAACTAGTTAGCAGTGTACGTGGCCCAGGTGGTGGATACTTTTTAGGTAGAGATGCAAACGATATTTCAATCCGAGCCGTTATTGCAGCGGTTGATGAAAGTGTTGACGCAACTAAGTGTCAGGGCAAAGGAAATTGTCAAAACGGTACAAGGTGCTTAACTCACCATTTATGGTCTGACTTAAGCGACCGAATTGAAAGCTTTTTAAGCGATATTAGTTTGGGCGAATTAGTTGAGCGTAATAACGTTCAAGATGTCGCAAAGCGACAAGATAAAGCAGCTTTAACTAATGAACAATTAGCCGTTAACAACATATAAATATTTAAAGAATTCGTTTCGCTTGATAAAATTCGAGCGCAATTATTACACGTGGAGAAATTAATGAAATTACCAATTTACCTAGATTACGCGGCAACAACGCCTGTTGACCCTCGTGTAGCAGAGGAAATGATGAAGTGTCTGACTATGGATGGCACGTTTGGTAATCCGGCTTCTCGTTCTCACCGTTACGGTTGGCAAGCAGAAGAGCTAATTGATATAGCTCGTAACAACATTGCCGAATTAGTTAATGCTGATCCTCGCGAAATCGTATTTACATCTGGTGCTACAGAGTCAAATAACCTAGCAATAAAAGGTGCAGCAAACTTTTATTCTAAAAAAGGTAAGCACATTATTACTGCTCAAACCGAACATAAAGCGGTTTTAGATACTTGTCGTGAATTAGAGCGTCAAGGTTTTGAAGTTACATATTTAAACGTGTTACCAAACGGTCTTGTTGACTTAAATGTATTAGAAGCAGCAATGCGTGATGACACTGTGTTAGTTAGCATTATGCATGTTAATAACGAAATTGGTGTTATTCAAGACATCGCTAAAATTGGTGAATTGTGTCGTTCACGTAAAATTGTATTCCATGTAGATGCCGCGCAAAGTGCAGGTAAAGTAGCAATTGACCTTAGCGAGTTAAAAGTAGACTTAATGTCTTTCTCTGCTCATAAAATTTATGGCCCTAAAGGTATCGGCGCATTATATGTAAGTCGTAAACCTCGTATTCGTTTAGAAGCACAAATGCACGGTGGCGGTCATGAACGTGGTTTCCGTTCTGGTACACTTCCGGTACATCAAATTGTTGGTATGGGTGAAGCATTCCGTATCGCAAAAGAAGACATGGAAAAAGATACTAAGCACATTGAAGCTTTACGTGCTCGTTTATGGGAAGGCGTAAAACACATTGAAGAAACGTATATAAATGGTGATATGGAACATCGTGTACCAGGTATCTTCAATATCAGCTTTAACTTTGTTGAAGGCGAAAGCTTGATAATGGCATTAAAAGACATGGCAGTATCGTCTGGTTCTGCATGTACATCAGCCAGCTTAGAACCATCTTATGTATTACGCGCATTAGGCTTAACTGATGAACTAGCACATAGTTCAATCCGTTTCAGTATTGGTCGTTTTACAACAGAAGAAGAAATTGATCACGTAATTGTTCAAGTAAATAATTCAATAGATAAACTTCGTGAAATGTCTCCGTTATGGGAAATGTTTAAAGACGGTGTTGACCTAAGTACGATTGAGTGGGAAGCCCACTAGTACACAATATATTAGTATGCAGCGTTACATAAGTACGCTGCAAGCCTGTACACATTATACTAACCGATAAACGGTTAAGGAGCTTCAAATGGCTTATAGTGAAAAAGTAATAGATCATTACGAAAACCCTCGTAACGTTGGTTCTTTTGATAAAAACGATCCAACAATTGCAACCGGTATGGTTGGCGCACCAGCATGTGGTGACGTTATGAAACTTCAATTAAAGATCAGTGAAAACGGCATAATTGAAGACGCTAAATTTAAAACTTACGGTTGTGGCTCTGCCATTGCTTCTTCATCGCTTGTAACTGAGTGGGTAAAAGGCAAATCAATCGAAGAAGCGCAAAAGTTAAGTAATACTTTAATCGCAGAAGAGTTAGCGTTACCACCGGTAAAAATTCATTGTTCTATTTTGGCAGAAGACGCCATTAAAGCAGCAATTGAAGATTATAAATCAAAAAAGTAATTAACTGACTAGTTTGGGTTGGGAGCAGTAATACATGGCCATCAGTTTAACTGACGCAGCAGCAAATCGCGTTAGAACGTTTATAGATAATCGTGGTAAAGGTTTAGGGCTAAGACTTGGTGTTAAAACCACAGGTTGCTCTGGCTTAGCTTATGTTCTTGAGTTCGTTGATGAACTAGAAGAAGGCGATACTGTGTTTGAACATGAAGACGTTAAAGTTATTGTTGATGCAAAAAGCCTAGTTTATTTAGATGGCACTCAACTCGACTTTGTTAAAAATGGCTTAAACGAAGGGTTTGAATTTACCAACCCAAATCAAAAAGACGAATGCGGTTGTGGTGAAAGCTTTACTGTTTAAGCGCATCGTTTTTATGACAAAGTTTTCGGACTAGGTTAAATTACTATTTTTTAAGGCCATGATCTATTCGTGGCCTTATCTGTTTCTGATAGACCAAATTCAAAGGACTATAAATGCGATTTTTTGACTTGTTTGAATTACCAGTAAGTTTTCAAATTGACTCTGACTTACTGCTTGAGCGATACCGCGAAATTCAAAAAAAAGTGCATCCAGATAATCACGCCAATGCGTCAGACAATGAAAAGTTATTGTCAGTTCAAAGAGCTTCAGAAGTTAACGACGCATACGAAACACTTAAAAAACCATTAAATCGTGCAGAGTATATGGTGTCAGAACATGGTTTTGATGTCCGTCATGAGCAACACACAATTCGTGATGGTGTGTTCTTAATGCAGCAAATGGAATTACGTGAAGAATTAGAAGAACTAGAATCGGCCTCGGATATTGAAGCTGCATTTGACCGTTTTTATGCTGACATCAAAAAATTAATGACAGAATACACAACAAAATTTGAGTCGGAATTTGAACAAGGCTCTTACGAGCTAGCGGCAGATGCCGTACGAAAATTAAGATTTATCTACAAACTAAAAGACGAAGCACAACAGATAGAAGAAAAACTTCTCGACTTTTAATTTGACTGTTCGTTATAAGAGCGGAAAATAAGAAATACAGGTGAAATTACATGGCATTATTACAAATAGCAGAGCCGGGCCAAAGTGCTAACCCTCATGAACATAAACTGGCTATCGGTATAGACTTAGGTACAACCAATTCATTAGTTGCATCGGTAAGAAGTGGTGAAGCAAAAGTATTACCAGACTCTCAAGGTCGTTTTAGCTTACCGTCTGTTGTGCACTACGGCGCAGATCGTAGCGTAACGGTTGGTTTTGACGCTAAAACAAATGCTGAACACGATCCTGAAAATACCATAGTATCGGTTAAACGCTTTTTAGGCCGTGGATTAGCTGACATTCAATCCACTTATGGCAAATTACCGTATATTTTTGTAGAAAAAGAAAACAAGTTAAGCCTACTTACTTCTCAAGGTGAAAAGAACCCAATTGAAGTTTCTGCTGAAATTTTATATGTATTGAAACAACAAGCAGAAAGTACACTTGGTGGCGATTTAGTGGGAGCGGTGATTACCGTACCAGCTCACTTTGACGACGCACAACGCCAAGGAACAAAAGACGCTGCACAATTAGCTGGCATAAACGTATTAAGACTTATCAATGAACCAACAGCAGCAGCCGTAGCTTATGGTTTAGACTCTGGTCAAGAAGGCATTGTTGCTATTTATGACTTAGGCGGTGGTACCTTTGATATCTCTATCTTACGTTTAAACAAAGGTGTGTTTGAAGTGTTATCAACCGGTGGCGATACCGCACTTGGTGGTGATGACTTTGACAGTAAAATTGTTGAGTCTATTTTAGCCAAAGCCGGAATAGACACTGAACTATCAGCCAAAAGTTTACGTAAATTAGCTGACTTAGGTTGCAAGATAAAAGAGCAATTATCTGACATTGACAGTGTGGATTATGAGATTGAAATTGAATCTGAAACTACACCGCAAAAGATTAGTGGTAGCTTTAGTAAACAAGACTTTGAAAACTCAATTGCCGACTTAGTAAAAAGTACATTACGCAGTTGTCGCCGCGCATTAAAAGATGCCGATGTAGAAAAAGACCAAGTGTTAGAAGTTGTTATGGTTGGTGGCTCTACTCGAGTTCCTTTTGTTCGTGAGCAAGTAAAAGCATTTTTTGACAAAGAACCATTAACCTCAATTGACCCAGACCAAGTTGTTGCTATTGGCGCGTCAATTCAAGCTGATTTATTAGCAGGTAACAAACCAGATTCAGACATGCTGTTACTAGATGTTACGCCATTATCGCTAGGCTTAGAAACCATGGGCGGCTTGGTTGAAAAAGTGATACCACGTAATACCACAATTCCAGTGGCGAGAGCGCAAGAGTTTACCACGTACAAAGATGGGCAAACTATGATGGCAATTCACGTGTTGCAAGGTGAACGTGAATTGGTGGACGACTGTCGTTCATTAGCTAGATTTGTATTAAAAGATATTCCACCATTAACCGCTGGGATTGCCGTTATACGAGTAACGTTTAATATTGACGCCGACGGTTTATTAAGTGTTACCGCACTTGAAAAATCAACGGGTGTAGAGTCTTCAATTCAAGTAAAACCGTCTTATGGTTTAGAGCAATTTGAAATTGCCGACATGATCAAATCATCAATGACTAACGCCAAAGAAGATATTCAAGCGCGTATGTTACGTGAACAACAAGTTGATGCTATTCGTATGATGGAAGCACTAGACGCAGCAATGACAGAATCACCAGAGTTGTTATTAGATGACGACCAACTTGCGATTGAACAAGCCATAGGTAAGCTAAAGCTAGCAACCAAAGGCACAGACGGCCAAGCGATTAAACATGCGATTAAATTTTTAGATGATACTAGTCAACCATTTGCTGCAAGACGCATGGAAAACAGTATTAAAGTTGCACTTACTGGTCATTCAGTAGATAAAGTTTAACTCTGTATTTTAACCGAATGAGTAAGCTTTAAGTGTAAACGCAGCAAAATAAGTAAAACAGATTAACGACTTATAGAGAAGTAATAACATGCCACAAATTATATTTTTACCAAACGAAGATCTTTGCCCAGACGGTGCTGTAGTTGAAGCTAAAAAAGGCGAAACTGTGTTAGATGTTGCTTTAAGAAGCGACATTGACGTTGAACACGCGTGTGAAAAAGTATGTGCTTGTACAACATGTCACATGATCATTCGTGAAGGATTTGATTCATTAGACGAAAGTGATGAATTAGAAGACGATATGTTAGACCGTGCTTGGGGCTTAGAGCCTGAGTCTCGTTTAAGCTGCCAAGTTATTATTAAAGATGAAGACTTAGTGGTAGAAATTCCAAAGTACACAGTAAATCACGCAAAAGAAAATCACTAGATTTTGTTAGCAAAGCAGTTAGCCATCAGTAATAGCAATTAGGAAATACAATGAGCAGTCAACCACTAGAACCGAGCCGCAAAACAGAAATACTGAATTTTGATGCGGAACAAAGATGTAAATACTTATTAAAACAAGTGGTTGCCAATCAAGAAATATGGATATTAACGGATCAGCATGGTTCGGTCATGGTAACAACGGACGAAGAAGATTGTATTCCAGTATGGCCAAACCAAGAGTTTGCACAAATGTGGGCCACCAACGAATGGGAAGGATTTGAAGCTAAATCTATTCCGTTAGCCGAATGGCACAAGAAGTGGACAACGGGCCTTGAAGAAGACGAATTATCCGTTGTGGTATTCCCATTACCAGATGATGAAGGCGCAGTGTTATATCCAACTGAGCTGGATGATGAAATTAAGCAAATGGCAATTAAGGTAAAATAAGTGGAAGACTCAGATGCGCCATTTGAATATAAAGAGCCAACCGCTGCTGAGCTAGAGCAAGCAGCTATTGAAAAAAAAGCACTTGAAAAAGCAGCAATTGAAAAAGAGCAGCTGGCAAAAGTGGCTTTAGAAAACAGTATGCCAAAAATCGGCATTTTTGTTGATATTCAAAACATCTACTACACCACCAAACAAGCCTTTAATCGCCAGTTTAATTACCGCCAGTTTTGGCAAGATATTAGTTATTTAGGCAATATTAACATTGCCAACGCATACGCTATTGCTAGTAATAACGACGGCCAACGTAAGTTCCAAGATGCATTAAGACATATTGGCTTTGATATCAAACTCAAACCTTTTATCCAACGCAGTGATGGCACTGCCAAAGGCGATTGGGATGTCGGTATTACAGTCGATATTATGGAAGCCGCTGAGCAATTAGATCATATAATTCTATTATCTGGCGACGGCGACTTTGATTTGTTAATGCATAAAATTAAAGAAAAATACCAAGTCAAAACCCAAGTTATCGGCGTGCAAAGATTAACAGCTCAATCACTTATCAAAAGCGTTGATCAATTTACTGCAATAGAATCTAACTTGTTGAAGTAAAAAAGAGTCGCGTCTATTGTTAATAAGCCCTGACTTTTAAATATCGACTTTTAAGGTTTAAACTCTGAGGTCTTGTATATGACAGACGTAATTCAAAACAAGCTTTCCCAATATCCAGCAAATATTTCAACTGCCTTAAACGCTTTGCGTAAACTCATTTACTCACTAGTTGATGAACTAGAGCTTGGTGATATTGAAGAAACACTAAAGTGGGGCGAGCCTAGCTTTAAAGTAAAAACAGGCAGTCCAATAAGAATAGATTGGAAAGCGGCAACGCCAGATAATTATTACTTGTTCTTTAACTGCCAAACCAAGTTAGTAGATACCTTTAGAGAGTTGTATAGCGACGTGCTGGAGTTTCAAGGTAATAGGGCAATAGTGTTAACTCTGAACCAGCCTTTAGAAGAAGCTAAGATTAAACATTGCCTCACGTTGGCGCTAACCTATCAAAAAGTAAAACACTTGCCTTTGCTTGGTGCATAAACCATGGTTTAATATTTTTACTTATAGCTAGAAGATAAAGCGCGATGATCTCCCTTAGACAGTTTCAAACCTCAGATGCTGAACTCTTAGTTTCGTACTTAAATACGCCAGAAGTGACACAATATATTACAGCGTCAATTCCCACGCCTTACACAAACACCGATGCATTATGGTGGATTGAGCATGCAAATCAGAGTGAATACATTCAAGCCATCGAGTACAAAGGTGAGTTTATTGGTTGCATTTCAGCCACAGTAGGCCAGTTTGAATACGCCAATAGTGCCGAGTTAGGTTACTGGATTGGAAAAGCGTTCTGGAATTTAGGTATAACGACAGAAGCGGTAAAGCAGTTTGTCGAGTTATTGTTTGGTACAAATAAGTTAAACAGATTGTTTGTCTCTGTGGTGGCTAAAAATATAGCCTCAATTAGAGTACTAGAGAAAAATGGATTTGTTTATGAAGGCACTTTAAAACATGCTTCACATAAAAATGGCCAATATTTTGATGAATGTTTAATGGCAAAGCTGTTGAAATAACTGATATTGGGGAGCAAATCAAAAAGCTGGCTTTAATATGGGAAAATTAGACAATAAGTAAAAATAATTTTTCATCTGCCCCCAAATATAAAATGATAATTGAGGTAAAACAAATGCTCAAAACCATTATTACCACGGTAATATTACTGACTGTCTTTATAGTATCAGGTTGTGCTAACTCTGAAGCAAGAACGCTGACATTTCAACCTGATGATGAACTTGTTGTCCTCGCCCATGGTTTAGGGCGAAGTGACTGGGCTATGTGGCGTCTTGCCGAGCAGCTGGAAGATGCAGGTTATAAAGTATGTCGTTTAGATTATGATACTTTGGGTGAGAGTGTTAGCTCTGTTTTGGCAGAAACCAGCAAGCAGATAGACGCCTGTATTGTAAATGCACCTAAAATTCATTTTGTTGGACATTCGCTTGGTGGATTGATCACTAGGGCTTATTTACAAAATAATCTCGATAAAATAGGGCAAGAAAGGCTTGGTGAAGTTGTACTTATGGGCACGCCAAATAAAGGCAGTGAATTGGCCGATCATTTTAATGATTCATGGTTAATGGATATCGCCGGAGGCATAACCCAAGCAATGATGACAGGTGATAATAGCTTAGGAAATAGTTTGGGTGAATTAGAGGTGAACTTTGGTGTTATCGCAGGTACAGAATCATCTAGCTTAACCAATGATAAGTTTACAGGGCCAAACGATGGATTAGTGTCTGTAGAGTCAACTAAATTAAAGAACATGAGTGATTTTATTACCATTAAAGTGAATCATGCGCAGATGCGTTATAACGAAGAAGTCGCTGAACAAACGATTCACTTCTTACGAAAAGGTGTGTTTAAGCATTAAGATAATAAGGAAGGTGTTTGTGGGTATTAGTGACTAAAGTCTTAGTTGTATTAACTCAGTCATAAATAGCTTCAAACATACAACCTTCTAACGGGGAGTTTTTCGCAAGAGTGTGAAACCTTATCCGTCTAGCGTTACGTTTTCCTACATGGGTATCAACTATAGCTTTCGTTATGTTAAGAGTTTGTGTTTCAAACTCATCAAACATAAGTTTAACGGTTTTATTTTTAGCGATGTATTTACCAGTGTAATCACGATGACTACCTTCTAAGTATTCGCCATTGATATAAACTTCGAGTTCTAATTTAACGTCTCCGGTTCTGAAAAATTCTAACGTCGCATCGTTAAATATTCTGTAGGCGCCTTTGAGGCTTGTAATTTTAATATCCGCATCATCAGCAATGTCGCCAGCATTAATTTTACATTTTTTACCTCCCATTACTGGAGGCATTTTTGTTTGCTCACCATTACGTAAATATAATCCAATATTAACAGAACCATAAAAATGGTTACCTTGAGCAAATTGATAAAAATGTGGAGCTGGAAAGTGTTGCTCTTTGAGTATCTGTTCAATAGTGGCTAAGTCATCAGGCTTTGCAAATACAGGGTGAGTGGCAACCGCAGTGTTAGAAAAATCTATTGGAATTTCAGCATCAACTGGCTCAACCTCATAACCTAACAGCACCAGTTGTTCAGACAATTGATTAACGGAATCTAGCGGGTAACCAGTATTAAACAAATACACTGTTTTACTGGAACAAGCATTAAGGCAAAACGCTATGATCATTACCATAGCGTTTTTAAACCTGTTATTTATTTGCATTTTTCACTGGAAATATTTTTAATATAAGATTAAAAATCCAGTCTTTCCATGTGCTTAGCCATATCTTCTGCTGATGTTGCCGGACGTACGTTACGGTCAATCATTACAATTTTACCAGATATATCAATATAAAAAGTATGACGTTTTGCGTATCCCATAAAACTTACACCATAAGCTTCAGCTACATCACCGTTTGCATCACTTAATAACGGAAAATCTGCTTTGGTTTCTTGCGCAAACTCTTTGTTTTTAGATAATTCGTCAGTACTTGCCATAAAGTATTGAGCGTTAAACTCTTTTAATAAATGCCCATTATCTGCTAATGACTTACATTCAATGGTACAACCTTTGGTAAATGCACGTGGGAACCAAGCTAATACTACGCTTTTTTTACCTTTAAAGTCAGATAGTTGATAGGTTTTACCATCACTGGCTTCTAGTTTAAAATCTGGTGCCTGATCGCCAACAGAAAGCTCTGCAGACGCTAAGTTACTTAATAACAATAATGTAATAGTAATAAATGAAGTGATTAATTTGTTCATGTGGTTATCCGTCTTGGTAAGTTTAGGAACAGCGTAATATACGTTTGCTTTATTTATTTGGTTCACAATAACTTGCTACTAAATAGCAAGTGCGCAAAAACTCTACTAACAAAGTTAACCTGAATTACCCATTTCCACAATAACTGTTGTGGTAAACACAGACAATAGGACTTTTAAACTAGAGTAATTGGAACAAACTGATTTAACGAAAAGCTTAGCGTTAATTGAAATGGCAGCTTGGATAAAAGCTTTTGTTTGTTCTGTTCAGATATCTTCCATCCAAACGGTGTCATGGTTAATAAGTTTTCGACATCCTTTGGATTAGCAAGTGTCACTTGTTGTGTTATTTGCTGAATATCTGCAAGTTCAAAACCTTCCGGCGGTGTTGCTGCGTTATGCAGTTCTGGCGTGTCGTAAATATACTGTTTTAATTCAATTAAATGTTGGGCACCCGGAGATGCCGATATTATACGTCCTTGTTGCGTTAATATGCGCTGACATTCTTTACCAATTAAAGGCGCAAATACATTCACAATCAAATCAGAGAAATCATCAGGAAAAGGGACATGTGAGTTAGTGGCTACACAGTAATGCACTTGTTTATTACGTTTGGCTGCGTACTTAACCGCTGACTTAGAAATATCGACACCGTATACATTAGTCTCAGGTGTTTGGCTCTGAATAAAGTCAGTGTAGTAACCTTCACCACAACCTAAATCGATAATATTGTTATGCGGTAATGCCAGTAGTGTTTTCATTAATGCCTGACGTAAGAAATCATAATGGCCTAATAACAAAAATTCACGACGTGCCAACACCATATTTTTATCATCACCTGGTTGCAGCGAGTTTTTTAATTGCACCGGCAATAAATTCACATAACCTTCTTTGGCATAATCAAACATGTGTTTGTTATCACAAACCAGGCTGTTGCCTGTTTTTTGTAACTTGGTAAAACAAATAGGGCAGTTAAATTCAGGCGTTTTGATCATGATATAGGTTTATTAGGCTGTATTTGTTGCCAGTATACCGCATCAAAAGTCTGTTAGTACGTGATTTTGGCTAATAAAACAGCGTTCAATACACAAAAATCAAAAATATTTAAAATTGAGCTTTACCTTGTGGCGTTGCTAAGTATAATTGGCGCAACTTCGATGCAGGGGCGTAGTTCCAATTGGTAGAACAGCGGTCTCCAAAACCGATGGTTGGGAGTTCGAGTCTCTCCGCCCCTGCCAAGTTACTTCTGATTTATCCTTCTTGTTACAAACATCACTTATTTAATAAATTCAAAGTTACAGTATTAGTCCATTAATAATTGGTAGAACAGCGGTCTCCACTCTCTATAAAAGCAGCTATGGTTGGGAGTTCGAGTCTCTCCGCCCCTGCCAATTCGAAGTTGAAATTAGCCGCGTAAAGCGGTTTTTTTGTGTCTGAAATTTGAGTTGGTAATTGGTAGAACAGCGGTCTCCACTTTCTATAAAAGCAGCGATGGTTGGGAGTTCGAGGATCGAAGCCCCTGCCAAGTTACTTCTTCTATATATCATATTTCTTAAATTTCATTTTAAAACCTAAAATCTCATAACTTCAATTTTTATATCTATTTCTCCAATTCTTTTAGCATCATAATTCTTAAATCGTATTTACACGTGCTCTAAGGTTTCGCCCCTCGGCGACCATACCTTTTTTCAACAGCCAAAAAAGGTAGGCGTCTCTTATAATGAAACAATGCGCCGCTTCCAAACAAAATCCAATACTTCATTAAATAGTTATTTTTGTTTATAAAAAAGGATTGGAAAATCGTCCCTGGTCATCTAATAAAACATCCCTGTTTTGATGACATCCCATCATCCTTGATGTGAAAAACCATCCCTTATTCGACGTCCTGTCTCATATTGTGGAAAACTTATTTTATTTCAGGAATATTTGGATAGAGACTTAAAAGCAAAAGCAAAAGCATTACAGCTTTGTATGCCTGTTTCTCCCATAGTCAGGAGAACAAACTAATCTCTCACTTTTGACCAATTACCAATTAAACGATTCATGTAAATTACTTTTTATAGTAATTAGTTAACGACTCTGGTAGAAATAGATGAATAAGAAAAGTTAACGATGACTCTGTAGAAAAACGCGCGATTAGCTCGATATAAACATGTTAGAGCTTTAGCAAAGTCATGAATTGAAATGGAGTATATCTTGACAGAAGAAGATAAAATTAAAATAAAGAAAATTTTAGCAGATTGTGTAGCTGGAGCTATTTCTAGAACGACAAAGAAAATAGCAGAACAAAAGTCACATAAACCATTTCATATGGCTTTATTAACCGAAGATATTGTTAAGGTCTCGTCATTTGAAAGATCATTTTCAACTTCATTTGGCCAAGGGCCAATTGAAAAGATTTCTGAGTTAGTAGCAAAACAAAATGGCTTTGAGGCCGCACGACAAAAAGAGACACTTCTAAACCTATATAAAGGGGCGGTTGACGAAGTTGAAAGGATATGTTCTGCACTTCGTAGTGGTAACCAAAAACCAAATTGGACAAAAGAAATTCAGACCTTAGCAGCCTTTAATAAAGGAGATACTGTTGTTCGAAGAGTTATTTCAGATTTGTGGTTAAAAAAAGGTGAAACTGAGTATTTTATCTCGATCAAAACAGTTACACCAAATTTAGATCAATCCGAAATTGCTAAAAAAGATATGTTATTACTTAAGGCTGAAAACTCCAGTTTTAATACTTTCTTTGCTCTATATTATAATCCTCACGGTTTAAAGAGAGAGGACTATAACCATTCATTTCCAATGAAGATGTATGATATGCATAAAGATGAATGTGTTTTAATCGGCAAAGATTATTGGGATTTTCTTGGTGGAGAAGGGTTTTATGAAGTCCTTCTTCAAATCTTTGCCGAAGTAGGCGAAGAAACGAAACAAACACTGTTAGGGTTTTAATTTCTAGCAGGCTTAAACAGCCTGCTTATTAATTTGTGTTGATTTTAATTTTTCTTTTCTAATTAAAAACTCTTCTTTCCATTCAGTATCTGAAGTTTTCTTATATCTAGAGTATTTAAATCCATCAATTGCTATTGAGCCAACGCCCTTAATGAGGTTCATGATTAAGTTGCCAACAGCAAAGCCTAGTCCTATGGGTACTGCATTTCCAACCTGTTTATATTGCTGAACAAGTGGTCCAGCTAGAAGCCAGTTATCAGGAAACTCTTGAATTCTTTTATATTCTTGTATAGAGATCGGTCGATCTTCTTCTGGGTGAGCAAGATCTGTTGCGGGCATTGCAGGGTGAGTTACTAACGTAGGAGCTGGTTTTTCCCATGCTAATCTACGTAAAAAACCAGTTTTACCACCACCTGAGTAGTATGATTTTCCCATTGCTTCTTTTTGCAGTTCAGTAGGTAAATTTTTCCAATTTTGCCCGTTAGTTAAAATCCTGTAGTATTTCAATCGCTTTTCTGGAAAGTTGAGATGATCATGTTTCTTAATATCCCCAATACAATCCTTTAATACATTCCATTTAGGTAAACCAAAGGCAGAATCTTCAGAATGAGTAGGCATTAAATATGGAGGTTTTTGTCCATCTCTAGAGCAAACAATTATTACACGTTCTCTGACTTGCGGTGTTCCAAAGTTAGCAGAGTTATATAAATTAAATGCGTAACCATATCCTGAATTTTCTAGGCGGTTAATGATGTAATTTAAAGCACCACCTTTCAATTCATCTTCACCAAGTTCAGGAAAACCTTCTCCACGCATTTCATGTGGACGGTGCTCCATAGGACATGATAATAACCCTCTTACATTTTCGATAACAAAATACTTAGGCTTTAACTCTAAACATAAATCTATATATTTTAAAAAAACGTTGCCCCTATCGTCATTAAATCCTTTTCTTTTTCCTGCTGTACTAAAAGCCTGGCATGGTGGGCCACCCATAATAAGATCAATATCATCTTTTTCGGTTAAGCCAGCTTCCTTTCTGATATCTTTGGCAGAGTAATTATTTATATCTGTTAATAATGCGGAGTTAGGTTTATTTATTGCAATTGTTTGCCTACAAAATTTGTCTACTTCACAAGCTAATCTTATATCAAACCCTGATTTTTCAATTCCTAAATCCAATCCCATAGCACCTGAAAAAAAACTGAGAGCAATAGGTCTTTTGTTTTCAACGTTATATGCGGGGTGATCTTCAGCAACTGTGTGAGCTGTCTTCAGACCATACTCACTTAAGCTTTTCTTATCAATTGACCAAGAAGTTCCAAATTTATGGGATTTTAACTCGTTTTGCCTACAAAGTGTTCTAACCCTTTGTTCACTAATATTTAGTTGCTTGGCTGCATCTTTAATGCTAATTTCGGTACTCATTGTGAGTTTCCTTTGCGAAACCTGTAGTGAGTACCATTATAACTGTGTGTAACCACAGGTCAAGCTTCGAAAAATCGGCTCAGATCACTTTGATTGTTAACAAACGACTCCCCAAATTAATATTCATTTAATATGGTGTGTTGGTTTAGACGTTGTTGTAAACCTAAACTATACAAACACGCTTTAATATTAATCAGATTTAAATTTTAGCTTACTGTGGTAGCATAAAGTATGACTTGGGCTTACTCTTAAGCTCATTAGTACAAAGTTAAATGAGAGTGTCTGATTATGGCTATGATAAAAAAAAGTATTACGCTTACCGACCAGCAAGAGCAGTGGATACAGGCTCAAATGGCGACGGGGAATTACGCTAGTGATAGCGAGGTTTTACGTGATCTTATACGTAAGGAGCAATTGCGTATTACACAAATAGAAAGTATTCGTAATGAGCTAATAAAAGCAGAAGGGCGCGGATTCACCGACAAAACGCCAGAAGATATTATGCAAGACGTTATTAAGCGTAAACAAGCAAATGGCGAGTTATAGACTTAGTGAATTAGCGGCTGAAGATCTGAGTCAGATATTTGAATTCGTAATCGATAACTTTGGATTGTCAGCTGCATCAAGTTACATTGACGGTATAACAAAGCGTTTCTTACAGTTGGCTGACGCTCCATTGCAGTATCAATCGGTTAATGACATAAGGGAAGGGTATAGACGCAGCGTTTATGGCCGCCATGCTATTTATTATCGAGCCAGTGAAAGTGGTATTGATATTATGCGGATATTAAAGAATCAAAATATACTTAACGCATTTAAGTAAGCCCTTAATAAATAGTTCACATTGTTTTTTATGAAAAATAACAAACACCCACTTTAATATTTAGCTACCAAATTGAATTGACTATAAAAAAACGCCATAAGGCGTTTTTTTGTTTTATAGTGTCGCTAAGCTTCATCAGAAGAAAATATTATGGGAAGTATTATGTTTAGTAAAAAATTATTAATAACCCTAACGGGATTACTGTTTAGTAACTTTGCTTATAGTAGTGACTTAACCGTTGAAGAATTACGTATTGAAAACGCGACGGTAAAAATGCCAACAGTACTTAATACGTTTACCAGTAATATTGATGCGTTTGCACAAGCATGGCAAGGCGCTGGCAGTTACCAAGATGCAAAAAACATCACAATATTGCACTCTCAAAAGTTGTGGTTAGACGCTAAAGATAAACTGCAATCTGCGTCAGTCCTTGATGATCGTCCTTTATATTGGGCTAGGCTTTTGGCGAGTAAGGTTATTCGTTCAACCAAGCCGTCATTTGCACTGTCAGAGCTACAAACACAAGCTTTGTTAAGCATGTTTGAGGAAGGTTCTAGAGGGAAGACGGATCTTGAATATACGCAACAAACCCATAAGAAAATTTTGTTAACTGGCTTTGACCCTTTTTTATTAGATAGAAATATTAATCAAAGTAATCCGTCTGGTATTGCGGCATTAAAGCTGGATGGGCAAGTTATTACTTATAATGGCATTACGGCTGAAATTAATACGGTAATGATCCCGGTTCGGTATAAAGATTTTGATGATGGAATGATTGAATCATTATTAGCGCCTTACTACGCATTAAATAATGTTGATATGGTTGTCACGGTTAGTATGGGACGTAAAGAATTTGATTTAGAACGTTTTCCAGGAAAGCGTAGAAGTGTTACCGCGCCAGATAATGTGAATGTTCTCTCAGGTGGTACTAAACAAACGCCTATTATTTCTAAACTCCACAATGCGCCATTACCGGGTGAAGAGTTTGTGCTTTTTAGTTTGCCTATCAAGCAAATGCAACTTGCTAAAGGACCTTATAAAGTGATTGATAATCACAAAGTCACTAGCATTGTTAACTCACAGGAACCAAAAGATATTGAGCCTCACACCTTGTCTCAGCTTAATGGTCATATTGCGGTGAGTGGTTCTGGCGATGGTTATTTATCTAATGAAATATCGTATCGCAGTATAAGGTTAAGAGATCAACTTAACTCAACCATTCCAACGGGTCATATACACACACCTAGAATTCAACAGTTTGAACCTGAGATTGAAGAAAAGATAGTCAAACAAATTCGCACTATGTTAGAGCTAGCGTTGGAAGCTATTTAGTTTAGGTAAATAGTATCAACAGGGGCGCAACGTTTTGTAATTTAACTCGATGCCTCTGTTAGTTTTCGTAGTTTATGAGAATCAATGGGAGCAGGGTCAGAGTCATTGATTTTATCAGTAATAAGATGATCAGTAGTTCAAAGTTTTAACACTTAAAACAAAGATGTTTAATTAATTTCTCTTTTTTTAAAAAAAAATTAATGATACTGTTTTTCTCAACTCATTAATGAAAAAAGGATTTAAAGTGGCAATAAGAAATTTATTAGTTGTGACTGCTGTAATTGCGCTTAGTGCATGTTCAACAGTAACTATGCTACCTGAAGGTAATGTAAAACTGTCATCTAAACCAACATATCAAAAATCTCATCCATTTTTTCTTTGGGGACTTGTCGGTGAATCTAGAGTTAATGTTCTAGCTGTCTGTAAAAATCAAGATCCAATCCAGTTACAAACACAAGAAACTTTTCTTGATGGTTTTCTAGGTGGTGTTACTTTAGGTATTTATACACCTCGTACTGCAAAAGTTTGGTGTCCTGAGGAGAGTAAATAATGAACGTTAAATTATTATTATCAGTATTCTTTGCGGTTGTTATTTCGGGTTGTCAGACTATGCACTTTGATAGAGGTGAAAATGTTACTTCTACAACGGCTACTTCATCATGGCATCATAATTTTGTTTTGGGCTTGTATGAAGGTTCGGCTCCTGTAATGTTAAGTAATAAATGTGCAGATGGTACTTGGACATCAGTAACGACTAAAACTAGCTTTATTAATGCTGTAGTTACCAATGTTGTTAGCAATGCTGTAGCACCTATCTGGCAGCCAGAAACGGTTGAAGTGAAGTGTAAGTAGTATTTAAATATAGGTTGTTGTGCAATACAGCAACCTATGTTGTCTATAAAACGTTAACTACTAAAAGAATAACAGAGACATCCATTTAAACAATCACCCAATAAGCTATGTCCCAATAAACTACTCCTTTTTGTGTCTATATATTTAATTATTTAGGCAGATGTTCCCTTTATTCTTTATTTCTCTCTCTCTCTTTGTTCTTCAGCCGTTATTCCCATGAAATAGCTGTCGGTTCCGTACAGAACCTAAGTTATCAACCTCCCCGTTTTATCTAAAGTAGCTGTGTAATTTCTGATCCATGCGTACTTAATCAAAGGCGAAATCTGTTGCTGTAATATCGTGTAATATTTTTTGTTGCTTAATTCCAATATGATTGAAAATAGGCCGAGTACTATGTGTTTATGCTTGTGCAAGATCATTCGTTCGTATTTTGAAGATAAAAACTCGAGAGTAAGTTATGTCCAAAAAGTATTTAGTTACTTACAAAAAAAGAAAAATGGACTTGAAAGGTGCTTTGAGTATCCTTGAATTAGATGAAATTGAATTTCAAAGAGGTGCAAATTTACTGGCTGTTGGTAGATTAGGCAAAAACACGCCTGTGCATTTAGAAAATATAGGGATCACAATTGTTCGTCTTGAAGATCGTGATGTAAAACGTTTATTGGCTAACAGTGAAATACTAGCTATTGAAGAAGATAGTGAAGTAAGAGTTCAGGGCGGTGAGCCTTATAAACCTGTAGAGGTACTTCTTAATAACAATCGTCTTAATTATATTAATCATCAAGAAGCTAATCATGTAAAAACTACGCCAGTGCCCGTTTGGAACGTACAAAAAGTAAAAGCGCCTGATACTTGGGCTTTAGGAATTGACGGAAGCGGGATCAATTTTGCTATTTTTGGTACTGGCATCGCTGCACATTCAGATTTAATTGTTGCTGGTGGAGAGTCTTTTATGACTGAATCTATAGCAGAGCCAGAAACTACTCCGGTATATAAAGATGAACATGGTCATGGAACTCAATGCGGAATTGTTGCCGCAGGAAGGCATGGATATGACGGTGTTGCTAAAAATTGTAATCTTTATGCCGTTAAGGTGTTAAATAAAGAGGGCAAAGGTCGTTGGTCTGAAGTTTTAGCCGGCATGAACTGGTGCATCCAAAACAAGATGCAAGTAGCAAGTATCGAGCTTGGGGGGGAAACGGAACCCGCTTTTGCAACAGCCACTGCAATTAAGAATTGTCAGGACTGTGGATTAACTGTGGTAATAGCAGCTGATAATAAATCGGGTAAAGCGCCATCTTGGCTTTGTTTTTCTGCAAATTCACTTATTGTGAATACTTCTAGTGCAAGTTCTTCTGATACAAAGCCGATGGAAACCGTTGGACAAGGTAACAATACGGTTGCTGAGATTTTATCTAAAACAATTAAAAATGAATCCCATCTTGCTGATCCAGTAAATGACATTACAGACTCAACTTATTTAGACAATAAATATTCAATAATGAGTGGAGATAGTATGACTACAGGACCGTCTTGCTCTCACATTGCAGGACTGGCTACTTTGGTTTATCAAAAATATTTAGATATACGAGGACAGATGGCTGAAGATAAGGATTATTACAATAAAGAACAGATGCAAAAACAACCTGTATCTTAAGTTTTTAAAATCGAGTTTAAACGCCATCTTCTAGAACGGCAGCTCCTAAAACGGCTTCTCTTAAAACGGATAATGCTCAAAAAGTTCGTTGATCATTTTCTCTAGTGGAATGTCACCATTACTGGTTTTAGCGTAAGTACGTAATCCTGTGATCTGGATTTGTAAGAACCTTGCTAGTTCAGCCGCGTCTTTATTTTTTGTAACTTCACCAAGTTCTTGTGCTTCTTTTATTAAATTAGCAAATTGCGCTTCAACCGAATTCAATGCATCTCTAGCTATATTCAATAATTCTGCTTGTTCTTCAGTTAGCTCAGCCACTGTTTTTGCCAACATACACATGCTGCTTGGACTATTTTTTTGCGTTTCTATTACCGCTTGCTTAACAAATGTTTTTAACGCGTTTAATGGTGATGAATATTCGGCTCTTACGTTTTGTAATTGCTCAATACTTATTTGAGCGTAATGCTGTAACGAGGCTTTAAATACACCATCTTTACTACCAAATTCAGCGTAAATGCTACCAGGTCTCATATCAATAGCATCTTGAAGATTGCGCATAGAGGTGGCGTGATAACCTTTTTCCCAATATAGATTGGTAGCATTTGCTATCACTTCTTCACGGTTGAATTTGCTTTTTTTACTCACGTTAAAACCCTAAAATAAAAAATAATTGAACGATTGCTCAAACATAACTTGAACGTTCGTTCAAATCCAGTTAAATTGTCTCCCGTCGAGAAGAAATAATACTCATTAATAAATTTATATTAAATTTTATAGGAAAATAAACATGACTGATTTTACACTTCACACATTAGAAACAACTCCAGCTGGCAGCAAAGCAATTCTTGAAGGTGCAGTAGCACAAATGGGCACAATCCCAAGTCTTTATGCTGTTATGGCTGAGTCTCCAGAAATCTTAACTGCGTACACGCAATTACATCAAGCATTCACTGGTACTTCTTTTGACGCTGAAGAGTTAACGGTTGTATGGCAAACAATCAACGTTGAACATGAATGTCATTTCTGCGTACCAGCTCACACAGCAATTGCTAATTCAATGAACGTTGACCCAGCTCTTACAGAAGCATTACGTAACAGCACAGCAATGCCTACAGCAAAACTACAAGCGTTACATGACTTAACACTAATCTTGGTTCGTCAACGTGGTAACGCAACTGACGAGCAATTAGAAGCATTCTATGCTGCGGGTTACACTACTAAGCAAGTACTAGAGATCATTCTTGGTATTTCACAAAAAGTGATCAGCAACTACGTAAACCACGTTGCTAAAACGCCAGTTGACGATATGTTCAAACCTTTCGCTTGGACTAAAGCATAAACGCTTAGTTTTGAGTTACCGCTTAATTAGTTATTTAAAACTAGTTTAAGTTAGTTTTAGGTGAGTGATTTTTAGAGAGTAATATGAGAACGCCAGCGCAGTAATGCATTGGCGTTTTTTTGTTTTTTATTTTAAAAGATCAAAAGCTATTCGAAGCATTTAACTAGATCACTCTGTTTTTTTTCGCCGTTTATGCGAGTATAGGTGTTTTCTAAGCCTGTGTTTAATTTAAACAAATACAATTATAAAAATCTGGAGTAAAAATGAATAATAAACTTATCAGTATCGTACTTATCGTTGGCGGTGTTGCTTTAGCTGTGTGGGGCTACAATATTTATGATGCAGCTGGCTCTCAAGTTACCAGAGCGTTAAGTGGTGATACACCAATTGAAGCTTGGGCTGGAATGGTTGGTGGAGTTGTTGCTGTTTTAGTTGGTTTAAAAAAACTAAAATAACTTAACAACCCACTATATTGTCTGAATTTTATAGCCTATTAGTTAGTTCTAATAGGCTTTTTGTTTTCTCCTCTAATCTTAATCCCGCAAGCGCACAACTGGACAGACCGCAAAACCTTTTTGTTTGCACAATTGGTGCATATTCCTAAATTAAAGTAAGTCTATCTAATTTAGGAGTGATATTAATGTCTGGAAAATTACGAACATATATAAACGTTGTAAAAAACTATGCATTTATAGTTCTAGTTATTGTGCTGGCGGGGTGTGCAGATGATGACTCCACGGATGCTGATACAACAGATGATATTGGTGTTGGTACGACAGAGAGTACGGATGGTGTGTTATGTAATTACTTTTATAGTGAATACAATGACTCCGATTCTGTGCAATTAACCAGTAGCTCTGACTGGAGTTGTACTGGTACTAGTCGTGACTTAGTGGCTAATGGCGTTCCAGACCATGAAGTCGGTACATTTCCTAATCCAAATAATCCAAATACTATTGAAGAAAAAAGCATATCTCAAAGTTATACACTTACTCCCGTTGAATCTGATGATGCAACAGAGCTAGGTGGCCCAAGGGGGACGTTAGGATTTGTGTTAAATGGAGTGAAAATTGACGCGGGTACTGGCGGAAGTTGTGATGACTCTGGCGATGACTGTTCTTTAGGTGATAATAGCGGAAGTTGGAATATTGAAGCTCTAGGTCAAGACTCTTTTGATTTTGGTACAGACGATAATAACGCCCATGTTCAACCAGATGGTACTTATCATTATCATGGTATGCCAGAAGGGTTTGTCACTTTACAAGGTGGTAACAGCTCTACCATGACATTAATTGGCTGGGCTGCAGATGGCTTTCCAATTTATGCGCGTTACGGTTATACCGATGCGGAAGATGCAAGCTCTGAACTTAAGTCGATGGAAGGCAGTTATCAAACCGTTACAACAGTAAGTAGTAGCCGCCCATCTACCGATATATACCCTTTAGGGACCTTTGCTCAGGATTGGGACTATGTTGAAGGCTCTGGGGATTTGGATGAATGTAATGGTCGTTTTGGTGTGACACCTGAATTTCCTGACGGTATTTATCATTATTATGCAACCGACACTTATCCGTACTTTCAACGTTGTGTTAAAGGTGAGCTTTAGTTTAAAAGCTAACGCAATAATTACAGGTTTATGATCATGAAGAAGTTTTTAATAAATAGTGCATTAAGTACATTATTATTAGGAGTATTGTGTTTATCGGTTTCTTTGCATGCACATATGATGGTAGAGCAGCACGGCACGTTAAACATAGTTGATGACAAAGTCTATATGGTGCTTTCTATTCCAATGAGTGCATTTTATAGTGTAGATAGTAATAACGACGGTATTGTTAGCATGCTTGAATTTACCAATAATCGTAAAAAAATAGCTACAAAAATAAAAGACAAAGTGGTTTTATCTAATGAGAAATCTACTTTTACTATAAACGGTTTATTGCTTTCGCCAGAAGCGTCACACACTAAAAAGAAGAGTATAGAGTACGTGACTATTACAGGACGCTATACAATTAACGGCCCGTTAAATGATATTAAGTTAAACATGGATTTATTTGGCATATCAAAAAAACACAGAATTATTGAGATAACCACAATTAATAAAATGCAAAAAAATAAGCATACTTTTACTTTAACACCGCAGAATAATAGTGCTGTTATCGCTGAATAAATGCGAGTAAATCGCTGCTAGAAACTGAGCCGAATCAACTTTTTTTGATGAAGAGTAGGTGGGTAATATTGTTTTTAACGGTTGATTTTAAATAACTTAACTATTGCATAATGCAAGAAGCGTATAAATGACAGAAGCGGTCACTTTAACTTTTAGTTTTCAAACTAAATGAATACTCAAACATCCGCAAAAAACAGAAAAACAACCAACTAAATCCAAACTAATAAAAAATAACGTCAGCACTGTGAAATTATTATCCATAAACCACGGTTTACTTAGATAGTTAATTAACAGGGGTAACTTATGACTAAATTTTTAACACGTACACTATTACTTATTTCTACATTATTTACTTTTTCAGCTTTTGCTGAAGATGATGCGATTAGTACAGGCTTGTTTAATAGCGTTGCTATTGATGGCTATGACACTGTGTCTTATTTCACTGAAGGTAAGCCAGTGGAAGGTAATGATAAGTTTCAAACGATGTGGCGCGATGCGACTTGGAAATTCTCTAGCCAAGAGAATTTAGACTTATTTAAACAAGAACCTACCAAATATGCAGCTCAATATGGCGGTTATTGTGCTTGGGCTATGTCAGAAGGTAAGACGGCTGGGATAGATCCGGAAATGTGGCATATTGAAGATGGAAAGTTATATTTGAACTACAATCAAAGTGTACAAGATAAGTGGTTGAAAGATATGACTAATGACATTATTTCTGCTGATAAATTTTATCCAGAAATTACGAATGTTAAAAAATACAAAAACTAATGAGCTATTTCTTCAATTGAAGAAATAGAACGACTCTGGAGAAGTAAGGCTATTTAAAAACAGTTTGTTTTTAGCTGTGCGCTTTTAGCCTTTCTTCTTCAACTTCTTTACCGTCTCAACATTCCACTTATTATTTGAATTCAAGAATTAAAACAAATCTAAAACATAAGTCTCTACGTATATACTTATCTGACGTTTAATCAATAAAAGATAATTAATATGTTTTCAGCTTTTGTTAAAAATAAGTTTAAAAAAGACCCAACCAAAAAACTAGTTAAGTTATACGACCGTAAACTTGAAGAAGCTATGCTTGCACAGCGTAATGGTAATATACGTGGTTATGCGATGCTCACCGCTGAAGCTGAAACGATAAAACAGCAAATACTAGAGCTAGACCCGTCGGCTAAAATATAAAATAAAGGGCTATTAATTGGCCGCGGACTTACTTTTAAATTAGAGTTTTCAATTCCATTAAATGTTTAATTCCATTACTATCTTTCTTTATTGGTTATATGTTCATTTTTGATTTGAGAGCGTTATTTTGTATTCGTCATTACAACAGCAATGTTTAGTTGAGTTAGGTATCACGCCTTTTGATCTTAACGATAAATACAAAACGCCAGCGGAGCCAATCGCAACGACTGAACAAGTTAGTATTGGATTAGGGCAGCTTAAGCCTGAACCTAATTTAGAAAGCTCTGGAACGCAAACTAGACTCCTAAGACCTAAGCCTGTTAAAGCACATTCAGAACCCAATGCAACGGCAATACCAGCAGTTGAGGTTGCTCGTCCAACAGCAATAGTTGCTGAATCTACAAGATTAACTCAGCCTGCTCCTTTGCCTAAAACCACAGCTGCCGCCAAAGCACCTATGGAGAATCATTGGTTAAATTGTTCAGACAAATTCATTGCCGATATTAAAGTGGTATTTCCTCAAATAGCTTTATCGGTTTTGGCCTTTGACGCTATGGTTGCTTTGCTCCAAGAACAAGGCGATAAAAAAGTATATTGGAAAATTGCATCTAAGTTTGTCACGCAATACGTCCAATTGGAAAGTATTGGGCAAGACACAGTTATCACGTCGCCTTTACCTAATGAACTTAGTCCGGCACAGAAAAAAGAGTTATGGTTATTGTTACAACCTTATGCGCCTCAGCCAGCTCAAACAAATCAAGCAACTCAAACAATCCGAGAAAACTAATCCCGTGGCTAAAATTCAAATACTGGAATTAAATCAGGCGCATATTCCTTTGTTGGTAGAAATAGATCAACGCAGCCATTTGTCACCTTGGTCACAAAAAATATTTGAGTCTAGTTTTAATGCCCGCAGCCATAATTTTTATATGCAAAAAGATTGTGAAATTCTGGGATATTATTTTGCTGAGTTTGTGGTTGGCGATATGACGTTAGAAAATATCTGTATTGCACCAGAGCATCAAGGCAAAGGCTTAGCCAAAAAACTAATGGATCACCTTATTGAGCATGCAAAGTCGCTAAATACAGAGAATATGTTTTTAGAAGTAAGAGAATCAAATACAAAAGCAATTAAACTTTATGAGTCTTACGAGTTTGAAGTAACGGGAAAAAGGAAAGAGTATTATTCTGTTCCTAATTCCACCGCCAGAGAAACAGCATTGTTAATGAAAAGGTCTTTTGTTTAGCTTGCGCTCACCAAAACCTTTTTAAGTATTAACAATGTTGGGGCAGTGGAATATTATTTTTACCGCCGACTTTATTCCAGATTTTCTCGTGAAAATAATAAGCAACGGTATTCACCGCTGGTTCCACTATTGCGATTAGTCCACCCATTACAATGTCACCAGTTAATGCGTAAGTAACGCCAAATGCCACTGAAAAGTGAGTAATTGCAAAGGTTGTTGTTTTGGCCATTGTCCTTCTCCAGTTATTTGTTTGTTACAGTGCTTTCAACAAAAGAGCACAGTTGATCACCGTAATAATTATCTTGGTAATTACACACTTGCACTTGTTGGTTTACGTTAGTATTTAAAACGTACTTATTTAAATACTCATCAATAATGTCTATTAAAAAAATCATGTTTTATTCCTTCTCTTGGTTGATGGAATAAGTATGTATGGATTTTATCTATCTGTATATTTTGTAATATTTATATTCATGTTCGTTTTTTTAGAACATACTTCTCGTAATTCGCCACTTAACCACAATGATGTTCTAACTGCTGGGTAAAGATTTGTTTTAATATTTCAATGTCTTTAGTTTTGACGTAGTTAGGTCGTACCACAAAAGCCAAACGTCGGTGTGGTCCAGGTTCATTTAAATGCACAGCACTAAGTTCAGATTCATTGTGAATTAATTGATCAAGTGCCATCTGTGGTACTAAGGTTGTTCCCAGTTTTCCTGCCACCATTTGCACTAAGGTATGTAAGCTGGTGGAATTAAAACTGGCGTTGCCTTTGTTGCTTTTATTAGTGCTACTACTATTTACTGGCAAACTACAAGCTGCTAATGCATGATCTTTTAGACAATGACCATCTTTTAATAACATGAGTTTCTCAAGCTCTAATTCGTCACTCGTGATCTCTTGTATCTGAGAAGGGCATTCATCTTTATGCGTAACCCAGTAAAAATCTTCCTGCCAGAATTCAAAAGCCATTAAGCCGTCTATAGGAAAAGGCAAGGCTAAAACGGCGACGTCAATGTCACCATTTCTTACCATGTCGATTAAGTTATGAGATTGTTCTTCCACGATAGACAGTTTAAATAATGGATATTGCTGTCGAACTTCTGGCAATACTTTTGGTAATAAATAAGGGCCAATGGTTGGAATTAAGCCCATGGTCATTGGTGAGGTGAGTGCAGATTTATTCATTTGTGATAATTGATATAACTCATCCACTTCAATTTTTATCTGTTTTGCTTTGTTTAATACCAATAAGCCCTCGGCGGTGATGATGACTTTTTTGTTATTGCGTTCAAATATTTGTAAGTCTAATTGTTTTTCTAACTCGGTGATTGCCGTGCTTAATGCTGACTGCGATACATTACAAAGCTCAGAGGCTTTTTTAAAATGCAAAGTCTGCTCAACGGCGAGAGCGTACGTGAGTTGTTTTAACGAGATCATGAATTCTATTCTTTTGTAGATGAACCTATCCTCATACTTTATGTTCAAAAATACTGAACATCAACTTCTATTTTATTAAATTTTATAAACAATGGTTTCCCCTTAATATCACTCCATCGAAAGCAAACGTGCTTTGATTTAACAACATTAATTAAATTACATTTCAATAAAGAGGAAATACACATGGCTCAAATAGGCAAAACTATCCCAGATTTCACAGCTCAAGCATTTCAAAATGGTGAGTTTAAAGAAGTAACTTCTGACAGCGTTAAAACTGGCTGGTCAATATTTTTATTCTATCCTGCGGACTTCACATTTGTATGTCCTACAGAATTAGAAGATATGGCAAATCAATACGAAGAGTTACAAGGTTTAGGCGTAGAAGTTTACTCAGTATCAACTGACACTCACTTCTCACATAAAGCATGGCATGACTCGTCAGACGCGATTGGTAAAATTAAATTCCCAATGATTGGCGACCAAACAGGCCACATTACTCGCGGTTTTGACGTAATGATTGAAGAAGATCACATGGCGCACCGTGGCACATTCTTGGTAGACCCAGACGGTGTTATCCAAGTAGCTGAAATTCATGCAGGCGGTATTGGTCGTAGCGCTAAAGACATGGTTCGTAAAGTGAAAGCAGCACAATATGTGCGTGAAAACGACGGTGAAGTTTGTCCAGCAGCATGGGAACAAGGTGAGGCGACATTAACACCAAGCCTTGATCTAGTTGGCAAAATCTAACGCTAGCTAAGCATTTATTTTTATACAGCTGCGGGTTTACAAATTGTAATTTGGGGAGTGTTTACTCCCACCGCTTTTTCCAGTTTTAAGCAGCCTTTTCATGAATTGGTATCAATTAGGTAAAGGGATAGCAAAGGTATAACAATGTTAAATAATGAATTAATCAACGCACTAAAAACTTACACCGCTAATATGCAACATGCTGTCACCTTAGTCTTAAATACTGGTGAGCATGCAAAACGCGATGAATTAAAACAATTCTTAACTCAAGTCGTGTCAGTATCTGACAATTTAAACTTAGTTGAGAAGTCATCTCCAGAGCTTCGCAGCTCAATTAGTTTTGGCTTGGAAGTGGATGGAAAATTTAACGGCATCTTTTTCTCAGGTATTCCAGGCGGTCATGAATTCAGCTCGCTAGTGTTAGCTATTTTACACTCTTCAGGTACTTCACTGAAGTTAGATGAGTCTATCCAATCGTTAATTAAAGGTGTAAGCAAAAAGCTGAAATTTGAAGTGTTTGTCAGCTTAAGCTGCCATAACTGTCCAGACGTTGTTCAGTCATTAAATCAGTTTGCGTTATTAAACCCAAACATTACAACTGAAATGATAGACGGTGGTTTATACCCAGAATTAATCGCTGAACGAAATATTCAAGGTGTGCCTAGCGTTTACTTAAATGGTGAAATATTCGCAAACGGGCAAATAGACACAGGTAAATTGGTTGATAAGTTATTAATCGTAGACCCAGAAATATTGAACAATATCAAACAAGAAGCCTTGCCACAGCAAGATGTTACTGTAATTGGTGGTGGCCCAGCGGGCGTTGCAGCTGCTATTTATAGCGCCAGAAAAGGCTTAAAAGTAACTATGATAGCCGACCGAATTGGTGGTCAAGTGAAAGACACGGTTGGTATTGAAAACCTGATCTCTGTTCCAAAAACCACAGGACCAGAATTAACAGGCAATATGCAAAGTCATTTAGATGATTACGACATTACAATTAAAGAACATTTGCGTGTAGACAGAATTGAAAAAAGCAGTTCTGATAAAGCATCCGTTAAAAAGCTGCACCTATCAACAGGCGAAGTAATTGATAGTAAGACCATTATTTTAGCTACAGGGGCAAAATGGCGTGAGCTTGGTGTCCCTGGAGAAAAAGAAAATATCGGCAACGGTGTAGCTTACTGCCCACATTGTGATGGTCCGTTCTTTAAAGGAAAAGAAGTTGCTGTTGTTGGTGGTGGTAACTCGGGAATAGAAGCTGCGTTAGATTTAGCCGGAATGGTTAATCACGTGACGGTATTTGAATTTATGCCAGATCTAAAAGCTGACCAAGTGTTAATAGATAAAGCGGAGAGTAATCCAAAGATCACTATTCTTAGGAATGTAGCAACCAAAGAAGTGATTGCAGAAAATGGCAAAGTAACCGCACTTGATTACACAGATAGAGTGACTGGCGAAACTCATAGAGAAGCCTTAGCAGGAATATTTGTGCAAATAGGCTTAGTGCCAAATAGCGGTTTTGTTGATGGCGTAGTAGAGCTAACTCAGCACGGTGAAATTATTATTGATGCAAAGAGTCAAACGTCTGAGCCTGGTATTTTTGCTTGTGGTGATGTCACTACGGTGCCTTACAAACAAATAGTTATCGCCATGGGCGAGGGCGCTAAAGCTTCACTTTCTGCCTTTGATTATATTATTAGAGAAAGTTAATTACTGTTATTCATCCTTTGTTACAAATTGACTAACTGAATAAGTTGATTTGAAAGCAGAGTTGAAAGATATTTAATGCCGCTTAGTTATTTACTAAGCGGCATTTTTTGTATGTGTGGTATTACATTCTATGGTTAAGATTAAGGCTAAGTGCAATTTGGCCGATAGTTAAAAAGAGTCACCATTTTTTCAAGTTAAATAAAACTAACTAAAAATAAATAAAAAAAGCTAGGTGCTCTGTAAGGTTAATGCTTGAGGGGAGGAGATATATTGATAGATAAAGTGAAATTGAAACCTGCTGCCATTCATTATGTTTATGAACAAAGTTTGGTTTGGCGCATAGCTATTTGCCGTATTGCAGTGTGTTTAGCTTTGATGTTTAGTTTCTCTGCTACGTCTTGTGAATTGCTGATCAAAGTAGCGAGTAGTTATCAATGGCCTCCTTATATTTATAAATCTAATGGTAAATTGGTTGGTTTAGAAGTAGAAATCTTAGATTCAATATTAAGTAAAACGCCATTTTGCCGAGAGTTTGTTGAAATGCCCTCATCAAGTCGAGGGTTTGAAGAATTAAAAAATAAACGTGTAGATATGCTTATCGGCGCGAGTTTTCATCCAGACAGAGAACTGTTTTCACAATTCAGCACCTCTTACCGAGATGAAAAGATGGTGATTTTTGCTCAGAAAAAAACTTCACTGTATCCCAGTATTATCGATAACCAAGAATATTTACAGCAAGTAAACGTTAAAAATAACATCATAGCAATTAACCAAGGTAGTGTTTATGGTGATGATTTTAATAATTTTTTAGGACGTTACAAAGGCAGTATTATTAACACAACATTAGCCAAACAACGTTTTGATTTACTAAAAAAAGATCGTATTGATTACGCAATAGAAGATGAGTTAACCGGAATTTATCTGTTAACCGATGAAAATTATTCCAATGATATTATCAATACAAAAATGGTGGTTAATTTTGACTCTATTTATTATATGTTAAGGCTTGGTCTTATGTCTGATACTCAATTGGATGTATTTAATAAAGCCATTAAAGACAGTGAACCTATTATCAAAAAAATAGTAAAAAAGTACTCATCTAGTTATTAAAGTCAGTTGCCCTCAGTTAAAAAAGCATATCAAGTTAACCTTATTCTAAATCTCATAAGTTATTGCGTAATAAATTACATTTGCTGTGATGCATTACTACTCAATCCACCAACTCTTATGTATAATCGCGCCATTAAAATTTTTCCAACTAACGACAGTTAAAAGCACACTAAGCACGATATTTATTAGAGCGATTTTTAGTGTCGGTTTTAGTGTTCCCGTTAGCACCCCGATAAAAGAAAATATAAATGACAGATGTTCAGTTAAACAAAGAAATAGAGTGCCGACGCACGTTTGCGATTATCTCGCATCCAGATGCCGGTAAAACCACCATTACAGAAAAAGTATTATTGTACGGAAACCACTTACAAAAAGCCGGTACGGTAAAAGGTCGTGGGTCAAACCAACACGCTAAATCTGACTGGATGGAAATGGAAAAAGACCGTGGTATTTCTATTACAACCTCTGTTATGCAATTTCCTTACAAAGGCAGCTTAGTTAACTTATTGGATACTCCAGGACACGAAGACTTCTCGGAAGATACTTATCGTACGCTTACAGCAGTAGATTCATGTTTAATGGTTATCGACGCGGCAAAAGGTGTAGAAGACCGTACTCGTAAATTAATGGAAGTAACCCGTTTACGTGATACGCCAATTATTACCTTTATGAACAAAGTCGACCGTGATATTCGTGATCCAATGGAAGTATTGGACGAAGTTGAAGACGAATTGAAAATCGCTTGTGCGCCAATTACTTGGCCAATCGGTTGCGGTAAATTATTTAAAGGTGTTTATCATATTCACCGTGATGAAGTCATTTTATACCAAACAGGCCAAGGTCATACGGTTCAAGAAGTTAACATCATTAAAGGGTTAAATAACCCAGATATTGATGAAGCCATTGGTGAAGATTTAGCCTTACAAATGCGTGAAGAGCTAGAGCTGGTTATTGGTGCATCTCATGAATTTGACCGTGAATTATTTTTAGCCGGTGAACTAACGCCAGTATTTTTTGGTACTGCACTTGGTAACTTTGGTGTTGATCACATGTTAGATGGATTAACCGAGTGGGCTCCAACGCCAATGCCACGTAAAACATCGGAACGTGACGTTGTGGCTAATGAAGATAGCTTTTCTGGTTTTATATTTAAAATCCAAGCTAACATGGATCCAAAGCATCGTGACCGAGTTGCATTTATGCGAATTGTGTCAGGAAAATACGAAAAGGGCATGAAGATGAAACATGTTCGTATCAGTAAAGATGTTCGTATTTCAGACGCATTAACCTTTGTAGCCGGTGACCGTTCAGCGGTTGAAGAAGCATATCCCGGCGATATTATTGGTTTACATAACCACGGCACAATACAAATTGGCGATACTTTCACTCAAGGTGAAAACTTTAAGTTCTCAGGTATTCCAAACTTTGCACCAGAGTTATTCCGTCGTATTCGTTTAAAAGATCCATTAAAACAAAAACAATTGTTAAAAGGTCTTATCCAGTTATCGGAAGAAGGTGCTGTACAGTTATTTAGACCTCTTGATAACAACGACTTAATCGTAGGCGCCGTGGGTATTCTTCAGTTTGACGTAGTAGTCCAACGCTTAAAGTCTGAATACAACGTTGAAGCAATTTACGAAGCCATCAATGTAGCAACAGCACGTTGGGTAAGTTGCGAAGACGATAAAAAATTCGATGAATTTAGACGTAAGTGTTCAACAAATTTAGCGCTAGATGGCGGTGATAACTTAACGTATATCGCGCCAACAAGAGTGAATTTGAATTTGTCCAAAGAGCGATATCCTGAGGTAGTGTTTACAGAAACACGTGAACACTAAAAACTGATTTGATTATTGCTCTGTTGTACGATCTCGTTGTCCAAAGTGCTCGTGTATTGGCATACACTGTGCGCTTTGTCCTAGACCTCGAACAACATAGCTTCAATCAAAAAGCAGTTTATTTGAACTGATATTTGCTGAATCGTCCGATCTTATCGTTCGAAGTGCTCATGTATTGGCATACATTGCGCGCTTCTTACTCAACCTCGAACGATTCACCTGCAATTAGAATCAAAAGATAAACTGATTTGATTATTGTTATTTTCTAAGTCTTTGTCCTAGACCTCGAACAACATAGCTTCAATCAAAAAACAGTTTATTTGAACTAATATTTGCTGAATTGTCCGGTTTTATTATTGGAACGATTCATCTGCAATTAGAATCAAAAGATAAACTGATTTGATTATTGTTATTTTCTAAGTCTTTATCCTAGACCTCGAACAAAGTAGCTTCAATCAAAAAACAGTTTTGCGTGAAGTAGTATTTAAGTTACGCTTTTACAGCTTACAGCTTACAGCTTACAGCTTACAGCTTACAGCTTACAGCTTGTATTTTTAATTTATACAGTTAGACCGAGTAAAAAATAAGACTCAGCAAGGTAAAAAAGAATGAATGTTTTTCAGCTAGTACAAGACAGATTTAAACAAGCGTTAGCCAAAATTGAAGGAGCTGAAAATGCGCCTGCGCCTTTAGCACGTAGTAATCGCCCTGAGTTTGGTGAGTATCAATTTAATGGTGCGATGGCACTAGCTAAAATGCTTAAACAAAACCCTCGTCAAATTGCACAACAAATATTAGATGTTGTTGAATTGGATGATGTAGCTGAAAGCTTAGAAATTGCAGGGCCTGGGTTTATTAACGTTAAGTTAAAACCACAGTGGTTAGCAAAGCAAGTAGAAACCGCGCTGTCTGACGCACGTTTATCTGTTGCAAAAGAACCAGCTCAAACGGTTGTTGTTGATTTGTCAGCACCAAACCTAGCTAAAGAAATGCATGTTGGTCATTTACGCTCAACCATTATTGGTGATGCGGTTGCTAACGTGATTGATTTTCTTGGTCATAAAGTTATTCGTCAAAATCACATGGGTGATTGGGGCACGCAATTTGGTATGTTGATTGCGCATTTACAAGACAAGTTACAAGCGTCAGAAGTAGCAACAACGGCATTGTCAGATTTAGAAGATTTTTACCGTCAGGCTAAAATTCGTTTTGACGAAGAAGAAGGCTTTGCTGACAGAGCAAGAGCTTACGTAGTTAAATTACAGGGCGGTGACGCTGAATGTAAAAAGCTTTGGCAGCAGTTTATCGACGTGTCTATTTTACACAGTGAACAAGTTTACAAAAAACTAAACGTAAACTTAAAACACGAAGACATTATGGGCGAAAGTGCTTACAACCCAATGTTAGCGGACGTAGTTGCTGATCTTAAACAACAAGGTATTGTGGTTGAATCGCAAGGTGC
Source organism: uncultured Psychrosphaera sp. (assembly GCF_947500655.1). Taxonomy (GTDB): domain Bacteria; phylum Pseudomonadota; class Gammaproteobacteria; order Enterobacterales; family Alteromonadaceae; genus Psychrosphaera. The sequence goes on from NZ_CANMSK010000020.1 coordinate 41,508, forward strand.
TCAAGCTGTATTTTTACAAGAGTTAGCCAATAAAGACGGTGAGCCTTCAGTGTTTATTGTTGAAAAATCAGGCGGTGGTTTTTTATATTCCACAACGGATTTAGCCGCAATGAAGTATCGTTCTTTTGAACTAGGTGCTGACCGCATTATTATCTTCACGGATGCTCGTCAAGCGTATCACTTTAAACAAGCAGAATTGGTTGGTCGTAAAGGCGGATTAATTAAAGAGTCGACGACTTACGAACATGGCCCGTTTGGCATGATGTTAGGTAAAGACGGCAAGCCATTTAAAACTCGTACTGGCGGTACCGTTAAGCTTGTTGAATTATTAGATGAAGCGGTCGAACGTGCTGAAAAATTATTAGCAGAACGTGAATCTGGTTTAACGGCAGAAGAGCAAAAAGAAATTGCTCGTAAAGTAGGTATTGGCGCAATCAAGTACGCGGATTTAAGTAAAAACCGTACTACCGATTACATTTTTAACTGGGACACTATGCTCAGCTTTGAAGGTGATACTGCACCATATTTACAATACGCTTATACACGTATTAAAAGTATTTTCCGTAAAGCTGGGTTGGACGCGCAAACATTTACTGCGCCTGTGATCATTGAAGCGGAACAAGAAAAAGCATTAGCGGTTAAGTTATTACAGTTTGTGGAAGCCATTAATGGCGTAAGCGCAAACTTAACCCCACATTTGTTATGTTCATACTTGTACGAACTTTCAAGCCTGTTTATGACCTTCTACGAAGCATGCCCAATGTTAAAAGACGGCATTGAAGAAGAAACCAAAAACAGCCGCTTAGCGTTAAGTTTGTTAGTGGCGAATACCTTACAAAAAGGTCTGGATTTGTTAGGTATAGAAACAATGGAGAAAATGTAATTTTCTTTAGTATTTAAAGATACTGTTTATATTGAAACATCTTTTACGTCATAGAAACGAAGCCAAATGGCTTCGTTTTTTTGTTTTTAAAAGGAAATTAAGTATTAACAATGGAGTTAAGTAAACCGATTGGTAAGTTTAATTGAATCAGGTTAATATCAGTTGCGTATTAATCAACCAGATATAACAAGCCAAGGGAGCTTATATGTTAAAGCACGTAGTTTCACTGTTAGTACTATTTGTACTGAGCAGTTGTAGTGCCGATGACTCAAATGATGAGTCTGACACGATTGCTAATATCGCCAGTAGTGTTACATCGGGAGATATTACTTTTAATTTTGCTGAGAATTATGAAACAGGCCAGTTTTTAGATGGTCAATGGTGGGTTCATAATAATGGCGGAAACGTAGAAATAACTTCTATTACGCCAGACTCATTTGATGATAATGGTCGGGTACGTAATGGCGCTGAAATAAACCCTCTTAATGAAAGTACCCAAGGATTTGACGGTCTTAGAGACTTGGACGTCATTAATACGGATATGGCGTATGACCCAAGTAAAAATGTCGACCCAGGTAATACGGGAGGCTCATTAATAGTGTCGCCTGGAGATTCAGTGATTAAAGCGATTTCTAAACAAGAGAATACGCAACGTCCATTTATTACTCAAGCGGCAATATTAACTGTACTGAGCGAAACTCCTCCAACTAATTCATTCCGTCCAGCTTATGTGGGAACTGACAAAACGATTACGGCCACATTAGATGACTTGAATTTTGATGTGTTAGGTAAGTATGCTCGCTTAGAAACCACTCCTGACATCAGTGAATATGTTCCATATATTGAAGGGGTTTGGTTAGATCACAATACTGAATGGACACAACGTGAAATTCATCCAGAATCATCAATGCCTCTTTATGGCCGTGAACTTGGCAAGTTAACTGGTATTATTGGTTTGCAATTACAACTTGATTATACCGATGCTGAAAAGCAAGATGCCTTAGTTGCTATGGTTCAATACGGCATTGATATTTATGGTGTATTAGGGAATGGGCCAATAGACGGTAAAGAAGGTTATTATTGGTATAACAGTGGCGGACACAATCAAGGGCGTAAATTACCTTTGTTAATCGCTGGCTTAGTTCTTAATCATTCAGGTATGTTAGCCGCAGCAGATGCTGATAATGGTAATAATTTGTTGTTTTCAGAAGATCAGCAAACTTTTTATGTCAGTCAAACTGAGATAGACAGAAGCGTTGCAGATGATGACGAAGACCAAATAGATTACACAAGTGAGGATTTAGGTTTACCTGAGTGGGGAATTCGTTATTGGGACGGAACTGCCAATTTTTTAAATGCAGATTGGGGCTCAAGATATCGTACCGTTACAGGTAATGTTTATGTTGTTACCACGTTAGCGGTAAGAATGATGGGGGCAACAGAACACTGGGGCTGGCCAGCCATGTTTGATTACACAGACCGTTACTTTTCAATTCAAGGGGATGGTGTTTCTGATAGTTTATTTGGTAATAACATCGATACATCAGCAGCTGAATTGTGGAATGCATATGCAGAGCAATTAGATTCAAATGCTAATTAAATTTAAAGTGAACGGAGGAGCTTATATGAAACACTGTATTCTTATATTGTTAACGTTGTTTACCCTAAGTGGGTGTGGTTCAGATGATTCAGATAACTCTGAGGATATGATCGCCGAGGTTACCGAAATTATAGAAAATTCCGATACAACAGATGATTCAGATACAACTGATGACTCCGAAGTAATAGGGGTTAATAGTGTAAAATCAGGGGATATTACTTTTAATTTTTCGCAGGAATATGAATCCGGTCAGTTTTTAGATGGTCAATGGTGGGTTCATAATAATGGCGGAAACGTAGAAATTACTTCTATTACACCAGACTCATTTGATGATAATGGCCGGGTACGTAATGGCGCTGAAATAAACCCTCTTAATGAAAGTAGCCAAGGATTTGATGGACTTAAAGATATTGGTGAAACCGCTGATATGTCTTATGAGCCAACTAAAAATGTAGATCCTGGTATTACAGGTGAGTCACTGATTGTATCTGTTGGCGATTCAGTGATTAAGGCAATTTCCCGAGAAGGAAATGATAACCGTCCATTTATTTCGCAAGCTGCGATCTTAACTGTATTAAATGAAGCACCTCCAGCTAATTCATTCCGTCCCGCTTATGTTGACACTAGTAACACTATTATTGCTACATTAGATGATTTGAATTTTGATGTGTTAGGTAAGTATGCGCCTTTGGAAACAACACCAGATATTAGTGAATATTTACCTTATGTTGAAGGGGTTTGGTTAGATCACAATACAGAATGGACACAACGTGAGATACATCCAGAATCCTCAATGCCTGCTTATGGCCGAGAATTAGCCAAGTTAACCAGTATTGTAGGTTTACAATTACAGCTTGATTATACCGATGCTGAAAAACAAGATGTGTTAGTTGCTATGGTGCAATATGCAATTGATCTTTATGGTGTTTTAGGAAATGGCACTATTGATGATAAAGAAAATTATTACTGGTATAACAATGGCGGGCATAATCAAGGTCGTAAGTTACCTTTGTTAATTGGTGGTTTGGTACTTGATCATGCAGGCATGTTAGCCGCGGTAAATGCTGAAGGTGGTGATAATTTGTTGTTTCAAGAAGATCATCAAACCTTCTATGTAAGCCAAACGGAAATTGATGCCACCGTTAATAACGATGATGAAGACTTGGAAGATTACACAAGCGCAGATATTGGTTTACCTGAGTGGGGGATCCGCGCCTGGGATCAAGCAAATTCATTGGATGCTGATTGGGGATCTAGATATCGTACAGTAACAGGCAATACTTATGTTGTTACCTCGTTAGCTGTAAGAATGATGGATGCAACGGAACAATGGAATTGGCCTGCATTTTTTGATTATTCAGATCGTTATTTCTCCATTGAAAGTGAAGGCGTATCTGACAGCCTAGAAGGTAATAGTATTATGACTTCAAGTGCTGAATTGTGGAACGTTTATCGAGCAGAACTTGGTGACAACGATTATGACTAGTTTATTGAATAAAACAGCTCGATAGCTGAAATAAAAAAAACAGCTCATTTGAGCTGTTTTTTTATGTGCGCTGTTTACTTAACGTATTTGCTACAAGAGCATTTTAACTAATCGCTAAAAATGTCTCTATTTGTTGCTGTAATCCTTTGGCGTCTAGCATCAGCTCTTGGTAAATCTCTTCTTGAGTACCGTGTTTAATAAACTGATCTGGTAAACCAATATTTAATACTGAATTATTAAAACGTTTGGCGTTTAGGTATTCATTAACACCAGAACCAGCGCCGCCTGCAATAGCGTTGTCTTCAATGGTCACAATCGTTTTGTACTCAGCTGCAACCTTATCTAATAAAGCTAAGTCCATTGGTTTCACAAAGCGCATATCAACGACAGAGGCATTTAATGCTTTTGCCGCAATTTCAGCTTCGGCTAAAAAAGTACCAAAGTTTAAAATAACTAAATCGTCTTGTTTGGTTTCTGTTATCACTTTAGCTTTGCCAATCTCTAGCTCAATCATTTCTTGTTGTGCTTCAACACCGCGGCCAACACCACGCGGATAACGTACCGCAGATGGTTTGTTTAATTTATGGCCTGTGTACAACATTTGACGACATTCATTTTCATCACTTGGTGTCATTATCACCAGATTTGGCACGCAACGTAAAAAGCTTAAGTCAAACGTACCTTGATGAGTAGGGCCGTCGGCTCCAACTATACCAGCACGGTCAATAGCAAATAACACAGGCAAATTCATAATGGCAACATCGTGAATTAATTGGTCGTATGCTCGTTGTAAAAAGCTTGAGTAGATAGCGACTATTGGATGAAAACCTTCACAAGCAAGTCCGGCGGCAAAAGTAACTGCATGTTGCTCAGCAATTGCAGTATCAAAGTATTGTTCTGGAAATTGCTTAGAAAACTCAACCATGCCTGAACCTTCACGCATGGCAGGAGTAACCGCCATTAGTTTAGGATCTTGGCTTGCCATATCGCATAACCATTGGCCGAATATTTTAGAATAAGTCGGTTGGCTATTTTTTGATGCTGGTAATGATGTTGATGCGGGATCAAATTTTGGTACGGCATGATATTTTATTGGATCTTGCTCGGCAGGCTCATAGCCTTTACCTTTTTTGGTAATGATATGTAAAAATTGAGGGCCTGATAAATTACGCATATTACGTAAGGTATTTACTAAGCCGTCTATATCATGTCCGTCAATTGGTCCAATATAATTAAAACCAAGCTCTTCAAAAATAGTACTTGGAACAACCATACCTTTTAAGTGTTCTTCTGCACGGCCTGCTAATTCTTTGATTGGTGGAATACCGCTTAATAATTTTTTACTGCCTTCTCTAAACGTAGTGTAAAGACTGCCTGATAACAACTTAGCCATATGGCTATTTAGCGCACCTACGTTTTCAGAAATAGACATGTCGTTATCATTAAGTACAACTAACATGTCTGGTTTTATATCGCCTGCGTGGTTCATGGCTTCAAATGCCATACCTGCGGTCATAGCACCATCACCAATAACGGCACACACTTTTCTACTATCTTGGCTTGGGTCGGCTTTATGCTCAGCTTGTGCGCCAACGGCCATACCAAGTGCAGCACTAATTGAGGTAGATGAATGACCCACACTTAATGTATCGTATTCACTTTCTTCTCGCCAAGGGAAGGGGTGTAAACCGTCTTTTTGACGAATGCTGTGAATTTTATCTGCACGGCCGGTAATGATTTTATGCGGATATGCTTGATGACCAACATCCCAAATGACACGGTCGTAAGGTGTGTTATACACATAATGTAACGCAACAGTTAATTCTACTGTGCCTAAACCTGAGGCAAAGTGGCCCGAGCTTTTACTGACAGAACTTAATAAATATTGGCGTAACTCTTTACACACAAATCCTAATTGCTCTTGTGGGATCTGGCGTAACTGTGGAGGTGTTAACGCTTTTTGTAAATTTGGGTATTTTGAAATATCTACTGTCATAAGTGAACTTAATGGTCTCGTTCAATGATGTAATAAGCAAGCTGCTCTAATTGTCGCGTATTGTACGGTAATTGTTGCAAAGCGTGTACTGCTTGAGTAATTAAATTTTCAGCTTTTTGTTTTGCGCCTTCAAGACCCAAAATTGCAGGGTAGGTTGTTTTATTTGCTGCAAGGTCTGAACCTTGCGGTTTCCCTAAGGTTGCAGTGTCGGAAATAATGTCTAATACATCATCCCACACTTGAAATGCTAGGCCAATTGCATCTGCATACTGACTTAAAATAGCGATTTCTGGCTCTGAGGCTGAGCCACAAATTGCCCCCATTAATACAGACGCTTTAATTAATGCGCCAGTTTTTAAGCTGTGCATTTTTTCTAAATTAGCTAATAACGCATCGTTGCTGAGTGTTGAGTCTTGAGATGAATTATTTTTCTGTAGAGTATTCGTTTGTTGAAGATCTATACTTTGTCCAGCGCACATGTCAGTAGCAGCTTGGGTTAATACCGTCAGCATTTGTACAATTTGCGTAGCCGATAAGTTCTGATACTCATGCTTTGCTAATAAGTTAAAGGCAAAAGACTGTAATGTGTCGCCGGCTAAAATCGCGGTGGCTTCATCAAATTTAATATGACAAGTTGGACTGCCGCGTCTTAATTCATCATCGTCCATTGCTGGTAAGTCATCATGAATTAAGCTGTAAGTGTGAATGGCCTCTAAAGCCGCAGCTGGTGCATCTAAATCTTGCTGGTTTACATTAAATAGCGCACCTGTTGCATATACTAAAAATGGACGTAAACGTTTTCCGCCAAGCAACAATGAATATTCCATTGCATTTTTTAAGATGCTTTCATCAATACGGCTATTTTTGATCTGCTGAGTTAATACATTTTCTATACGTGTCTTATTTTGGTTAATAATACTCGACAGTGATAGCTCAGAGGAGGCTTGCTTGCTGGATGTCATTATTAACTTTCACCAAGGGCTTGATCATTACTTGCAAATGGTTGCAGTTCTAAGTGATCTTGTTTTGCCATTAATATTTGTACTTTTTGCTCAGCTTCTTGTAATTTTGACTGACTAAGGCGAGTTAATTCGATGCCACGTTCAAATAATGTAAGAGATTGTTCTAATTCAAGATCGCCAGATTCTAATTGTGAGACTATGCTTTCTAGTTCACTAATTGCAGTTTCAAAAGAAACGGATTTTGTGGTCGTCATATTAACCTTAATTCAATTATCGGCTGTAGAAAATTAGCATTGTAAATTACAGCACAAGGGGTGTTTATTCAATCAGAATCCATTAATATTGGTATGAATGGTATAAACTTTAACCAGTTAGTAAGATAAGCGTTTGAATATATTTAAGTTGCCGGAAATACTGTCGATAATTAAGTGTTATAGTATTTTTTGGTTATACGTATTTTTTTTATTGTAGGCTTGAGCCTGATCGGTATTACAACAACCGACAACTAGGAGTGTAAAGTGGATATAGCAACGATTGTTGGAATAATCGGCGCCACAGGTTTCATCGTTATGGCAATGGTCATGGGTGGTGGTTTAGGAATGTTTATTGACGTTCCTTCTGTTGCGATTGTTTTTGGTGGCTCAACCTTTGTATTGTTAGCTAACTACACTCTTCCTCAATTTATCAGTGCTGGTAAAATAGCGGGCAAAGCATTTTCTTTTAAAATTGAAGCGCCTGATGAATTAATTGAAAAAATAGTCGAACTTGCAGATGCTGCCAGAAAAGGAGGCTTTTTAGCATTAGAAGAAGCTGAAATAAGCAATGAGTTCTTACAAAAGGGCGTTGACTTATTAGTTGATGGCCACGACGGAGACGTTGTTCGCGCTACCTTATCCAAAGATATTTCCCTTACCACAGAGCGTCATGATTTAGGCGCTGGCATATTTAAAACCTTAGGTGATATAGGCCCAGCAATGGGGATGATTGGTACTTTGGTTGGTTTGGTTGCCATGTTGTCAAACATGGATGATCCTAAATCAATTGGACCTGCAATGGCGGTGGCCTTGTTAACAACATTATATGGTGCATTTTTAGCAAACGTAATTGCCTTACCTATGGCGAATAAATTGGCATTACGTAAAGAAGAAGAAAGATTAAACCAAAGTTTAATAATGGATGGTGTTTTAGGTATTCAGGACGGTCAAAACCCTAAAGTAATTGAAGGTGTTTTACGTAATTACCTACCTGCATCAAAACGTGAAATAAATACAGAAGAGTAGTGTTTTTATAAGCTACTTATATTACGTTAATTACGCGACCCTGATAAAACGGTACTGAGAATTAAATGAACGAAGAACCAGAAGACTGTCCAAAATGTCCTCCCGAAGGACTACCTGCGTGGATGGGAACATTTGCTGACTTGATGTCACTTCTTATGTGTTTCTTTGTATTGTTATTGTCATTCGCAGAAATGGACGTGCTTAAATTTAAGCAAATAGCAGGGTCAATGAAGTTTGCTTTTGGTGTGCAAAACAAACTTGAAGTTAAAGATATTCCAAAAGGTACCTCGGTGATTGCCCAAGAGTTTCGTCCGGGACGACCTGATCCAACACCTATCCCTATTTTGCAGCAACAGACCATAGAAATTACTCAACAAGTTTTAGAATTTGAAGAGGGCGAAGATGAATCTGCCGGTGGACGCCAAGAAGAAACGGCTGAATTACGTGGTGGAATGAGTTCTGCGACCGCAGATGCTGAGTCCGAGTCTTCTTCTGAATCTGCGGCTGAACAAGAACAAGTTAATGAGCTAATGAAAAAAGTAGCTCAACAGATGGAAAATGAAATTGCCGATGGTGCTATTGAATTAGAGTCGCTGGGTCAACAAATTATTATTCGCATCCGTGAAAACGGGGCTTTTCCATCGGGTTCTGCTTATTTACAAAACCAATTTAAACCTATTGTTAGAAAAATAGCCTTATTATTAAATGACGTCCCTGGTGAAATTACGGTATCAGGACACTCTGATGATATTGATGTAACCAACGAATTATTCTCTAGCAATTGGGAACTATCCTCAAAACGTGCCGTCGCGGTAGCGGTTGAAATGCTTACAGCCCCTAACTTTGATGAAGCTCGACTTATCATCACAGGGCATGCAGATACGCGTCCATTAGTGCCAAACGACTCAGAAGAGAACCGTAAGCGTAACCGCCGTGTTGAAATCTCAATCATGCAAGGTAAGGCTAAAGAATCTAAACCAATTAACGTGAGTGGTATGGAAGAGCAGTAATTGACTCAACTCAATTACTGTTTAGTTGTATTCGCTTTATTGGCTGGTTATTTATCTGTTTTGAGATCCAAATACCTAAACTTGAATTCAAATAATAAGCACGCAAAATAAAAGATAAATAGCTGCAAGTTTCAATGGCTCTTTTACGCACACTCAATCAAGGGTATAATCTCGCCCAATTTTTAGGCTAAGCCGCTTTATATCAACTTAATATAGTTATATTTAATATTTTAGTGATACAACCCCAATGAGAAGTTATGAGATTAATCGTCAAATACCACCCAGAAATAAATATCAAAAGTCGCTCAGTTCGTCGACGTTTCAGTAAATTATTAGAATCTAATACCCGTTCAATAATAAAACGTATTTTTGAATCAGCTCATGTTATCTCTCGTTGGAGTGACTTGTTAATTGAAACAACGGAACTGCCTCGTGAAACTGAGTTAGAAATTATTGATGCCCTTTCACGTATTCCTGGTGTTGATCAATTTAACGAAGTTATCGAATACCCATTTGTCGACTTTGATACTGCATTCAAAGATGTAGCTCGTCATTGGCAAGATGAACTGGAAGGTAAAACGTTTTGTGTTCGTGTTAAACGTTCAGGCAAACATGATTTTACCTCGTCAGAATTAGAACGTTATATTGGTGGCGGATTAAACCAAGCCGTTGAGTCAGCCAAAGTATCTTTAAGAAAACCCGATATTACTGTTAAAGCTGAATTACGTGGAGATCGTTTCCAGGTTGTTAAAACACATCATAGAGGATTAGGCGGAATGCCAATCCCGTCGCAAGAAGATGTGTTGTCGTTAATATCTGGTGGTTTTGATTCAGGTGTTGCGACTTATCATTTGATGCGCCGTGGTGCTCGTACTCATTTTTGCTTCTTTAACTTAGGTGGTAAAGAACATGAGATTGGCGTTAAACAGGTATCTTATGAAATTTGGAAACGTTACAGCAGCTCACATAAAACTAAGTTTATATCAGTAGATTTTGACCCTGTTGTGGCTGAGATTTTAACCAAAATTGATAATGGGTTAATGGGCGTTGTCCTTAAACGTATGATGATGCGTGCCGCATCACAAGTTGCTGACCGCTTAAACATTAAAGCATTGGTAACCGGTGAAAGTTTGGGTCAGGTTTCTAGTCAAACCTTAACTAACTTAAATGTAATTGACCGTGTTACTGAAACTCTTATTTTACGTCCGCTTATTCATTTGGATAAAGCTGAGATCATTGATACATCACGTAAAATTGGTACACACGACTTTGCCGCTGCTATGCCTGAGTATTGTGGTGTTATTTCTAAAAAACCAACTACTCGTGCTGTGTTATCGCAAATCATTGAAGCCGAATCACATTTTGATATGAGTATTTTGGACGATGCCGTTAACAACGCTGATGTTATGGATATTCGTGATATCGCCAAACAAGCGGCTGAGGAAGTTCAAGAATTAGAGCAAGTGACTGAATTACCTGCTGATGCTGTTGTTATCGACGTGCGTAGCCCAGACGAAACGGATGATTCACCATTAGTTTTAGATGGTGTTGAAGTGATTGAAATTCCATTCTTCAGAATCGCAACTCAGTTTGGCGACTTGGACCAAACTAAACCTTATTTCTTATATTGTGATCGTGGCGTAATGAGCCGTTTACAAGCTTTGTTGTTACACGAACATGGTTACAAAGACGTGAAGGTTTACCGTAAATAAACGAATAAAGTTTATTTTATTAATTAAAGCGGCGTAAAGCCGCTTTTTTAATGTCTAAAATTTAATATTAAAACTAGACAGAAAATAGATTAAAACGAAATGAATACTGTAGTTAGATGTGTACATTTGTTGGCAATGTGGATTTGAGCACAACAAATAGAAAGTGTTAATTATGCCGAACAATTGGCATGATAGATAAACAACAGATAAGCATTGGATGGGTATTATGGCGGCAACAAAATTAACAGAGCAGCAAATTATAGATCAACTGTCTGAAGTGAATGATACATTAGCTCAAGGTAAACAGTGGGCAATTATTGACGGAAAATTAAAGAAGCAGTTTGTGTTTAAAAACTTTATTCATGCATTTGGTTGGATGACTCAAGTTGCTATGCATGCAGAAAAGTTAATACATCACCCTGAATGGTTTAATGTTTGGAATAAGGTTGATGTGACATTAATTACCCATGATGTTGGTGGTTTATCTGACCTCGACTTTAAATTGATCAAGCGCATGGAAAAGCTGTTAGAAAAATAACTAACCCTCTACTTGGGCCTGAGTTTTAATCTACCTTTTAATTTGAGGATAACTATGAATTACCTTGCCCACTTACATTTAGCAGCTATGACGGACACTTCCCCAACTGGAAATTTGTTAGGGGATTTTGTAAAAGGGCAGGTGAGCGGATTAAATTATGACGACAAGATAAAACAAGGGATTCAGTTACATCGTTCAATTGATACCTTTACTGACTCACACTCATATACTAAGTCACTAACTCGGGAGTTAGGTAGTTTACGCCGTTATGGTGGCATTATTATTGATGTATTGTATGACCATCAATTGGCAATAAACTTCGCTAAATTTCACCACAATTCTTTGCCTGTCTTTGCTCAAGATTGTTACATTCAGCTCGATACTAATATTAAACATTTACCCGACAAATATATAACTACCGTTAGTGCGATGAAACAAATGGATTGGTTATCAGGTTATGGTGATATGAATAATATAGAACGCGCTCTAACGGGAATAAGCCGGCGTTTAAAAAAGCCAGTAGAGTTAACTGAGAGTCTTGATTGGTACCTAGAAAATCAAGCTGCAATTGAGCAAGACTTTCCAGAGTTTTATAACGACTTGATTGATTACGCAGTTAAAACTGCAGCATCTAATCGTTAAATTATGATTTAGGCGAATTGTTAGGGTTTATAAACCTATATTTATTAACAAGTCACCTAAGTAGCCAAAACAGTTAAAAGTTTAACACGTGGGCCAACAGCCCGATTAAACCACCAAATACACCACCCCACACGACTAACCAACCTAAATGACTTTTGATCATCTGTTGAATAATGTCTTTCACCATAGCGGGAGTTAGTTCTTCTAAACGTTGCTCAACTAACAATTCGACTTTATTCATCATGTCTGTGATGTTTTGCTCTGAACTCACACTGGCTTTGAGTTTTTCGGCAAATTGTTCAGACTCTGTGATTTCAATTACTGAGCTTTTTAGTTTTTCGATAAACGGTTCTTTTAGTGGAACCAATGCTGCATCACCGCCAAACATTTCTAACATGCTGCCAAAGGAGCTTTGCTTAATAGTGGCAACTAAAGAATCAAACGCGGGAGTCATATCGGTATCGGAGATAATTGGTTTTAAATTGAAGTGATGAGCTTGGCCGCTTTTCTCGGATAAAAACTTGTTAAAGTTCTCAACAGTAAAAAACTGCTCCATGATCAGGGTCTTAATACCCGCTTTAAATTGTTCGAATTTAATTTGAATGATCCCAGAACCGTACAGTCCTGGGACTTTCTCAAATAACATGTGGATTGCTATCCAGTTGGTAAGTGCACCAGATAAAGCAAACAATGCCATTGCTAATAACCAGTCTATTTGTAAAAACCAGCCTAGAGCACAGGCTATTACAGCAATAAGGTTAGTGATAAAACTCTTGTTAAACATAAAATTCCTAATTAGGTCGCATTCAATACAATTACATTACTATATTCATTGCGACCTTTATAAGGGATTATTTCAGGAGTTCAAGCGGCATCGTCCTTTTCTATAACAAAATCGACTAATTTACTGTCTTCTTTTGTTTCTGCTTTGGCGTTTACATCTTCTAACAATGTTGCAGATAACGATTTTTCTGAAATTTCAGGGCTATCCTCAAAACTATTGTCAGTGTTATCTAATAAATCTGTTTGTTTGTCATTTTTGTTTTTTGATGTTTTTTTAATCGACGGACTTACTTTTTTTTTCGCTTGCAAAGCAATTAATACGTCTTCACGTTGTTTTGCTAAAAATATACTTAACTCTTCACATTGCTGCTCTGGTAAATCTATTTCGGAATTATGAAGAACTTCAAACATAGCATCAGCCATGTCTAACATTTTGTCATAGTCGTCAGCCGAGCGCTTATCAGTGAACGTCATAACTTCTTGCTCCTCATTATTTCTATTTGAACGTATAACTACATATCTGGTTTCAACAGCCATAATTAACTCCTAATTTCTAACTTGGTCAAAAACAAAAGACTGTTTAAATATACAGTAAAAATGTCAGGTGTAAAGTTTTATATTTAACCAATCTATTAGTTTGAAATTAAAGGGTTTTATTTTTAATTGGACATAAAAAAAGGAAACTTTCGTTTCCTTTTTTCAGTGATAAATTAAAAAACTACTGTTTTTTAATGCAGTAACCTAGCTTTTATCGTTCCAGGTATTAATTTTAATTCTTTTAATGCTAATTTTGAGTCATCAGTTTCAACATCAATAACTACATAACCTAATTTATCATTTGTTTGTAAGTATTGAGCAGCAATGTTTATATTGTTTTTAGCAAATGCTTCGTTGATTTTTGTCAGCACACCAGGTTGATTGGCATGAATATGTAATAAACGACTACGGCCACCAAACTCAGGTAACGAAGCTTCAGGGAAGTTCACTGCACTTAACGTAGAACCATTGTCTGAGTATTTAGCTAGTTTACCAGCTACTTCAATACCTATGTTCTTTTGAGCCTCTTGAGTAGAGCCACCAACATGAGGCGTTAAGATTACGTTATCAAAACCACGTAATGGAGATACAAACTCTTCATTATTTGATTTTGGCTCTACAGGAAATACGTCAATGGCGGCACCAGATAATTTTTTGCTTTCGAGTGCTTTGGCTAATTGGTCAATATCGACAACCGTACCACGAGATGCATTTATAAAAATGGCACCTTGTTTCATTTGTGCAAACTCAGCTTTACCTATCATTTCTTGCGTACTGTCGGTCTCTGGAACATGCAAAGTGACAACATCACTTATAGCTAATAATTCTTCCATATCAGCAACTTGTGAAGCATTACCTAATGGCAACTTAGTTTCAATATCAAAAAACTTAACCGTCATACCCATGTTTTCAGCCATAATACCAAGCTGAGTTCCAATGTGACCGTAACCAATAATACCTAGCGTTTTACCACGAGCTTCAAAAGAACCAGTCGCAGACTTGTTCCAAATACCTTTATGCGCTTTTGCACTCTTTTCTGGCACACCACGAATGAGTAATAATATTTCACCAAGAACTAATTCGGCAACCGAACGAGTATTTGAGTAAGGGGCATTAAATACCACAATACCTTTTTCTTTAGCGGCATCCAGGTCAACCTGGTTTGTACCTATACAAAAACAACCTACAGCAATAAGTTTATTGGCGTTAGCAAATACTTTTTCAGTCAATTGTGAGCGTGAGCGAATACCAATGAAATGCACACCTTTAATCTTCTCAATTAACTCTTCTTCAGGTAACGATGTCGTTAAAAACTCAATGTTGGTATAGCCTTGTGCGACTAGAGTATCAACCGAACTTTGATGAAGACCTTCAAGAAATAGAATTTTAATTTTATCTTTTGCTAATGACACCTTACTCATTGTTGTGTTTGCCTTTCTTTAATTACTTTCATTATTAATGGAACGTTAGGTTCCATCTAGGTTTGAGTTAGAATTAATACTCTATTTTGACCAAATAATAAAGGTAATTATTGTATCGAATTAATATATCTAATCCATTATTTAACAATATATTAAGCGGGGGAATACTTTGTAGCTAAGCTAATACGCACTAATAGGGTGCAAAGGTAAGTATAACAAGACTTACAGCCAAAATAAGATAAATAACTTTGACTGTAAGTTGGATAACTTTATTTTAGAACGCTAATTCCGTCATTAGAGCCAACAATTACCACATCTGCAGTTCTGTGAGCAAATAAACCATTGGTTACTACACCAACAATGGAGTTAAGTTGATCTTCTAGCTTTCTCGGTTGCGAGATTTGCATACCATATATATCTAAAATCACATTACCATTGTCGGTTACTACACCCTCACGATAAACGGGATCTCCGCCTAATTTTACAATTTCGCGGGCAACGTAACTTCTGGCCATTGGAATAACTTCAACCGGCAACGGAAACTCACCTAAAAATCTAACTTGTTTTGAAGTATCAACAATACAAACAAATTGCTTGGCTACTGCAGCGATAACTTTTTCTTTAGTTAATGCTGCACCACCGCCTTTTATCATGGCTTTGTCAGAGTTGATTTCATCCGCGCCATCAACATAAACATCTAAATATGGGACACTGTTTAAATCAAGAACTTCAATACCAAGCGCTTGTAGTTTTTTAGTTGAGTCATCTGAACTAGAAACGGCACCTTGAATTGTATGTTTAATAGTTCCAAGAGCTTCAATAAAATAAGCGACGGTTGAGCCTGTACCAACACCAACGATACTGTCAGGTTTAACAAATTCTAATGCTGCGTAACCTACGGCTTTTTTCATTTCATCTTGAGTCATAATGTTTCCATTGAAGTTAATTGGTTAGCTTAGTTTTAAGTTTATACCCTTAGTTGAGCTATATGCTAATTGTTTCGCTGATCTATTTAAGCTAATTATTTAGAGCTGATCATTTTCGATGGCGTGATGATAAAATCTAATGGGATATCCCAAGGCTGATTAGGTAATTCATCAACTTGCTGACAGTCGTGTGCTAAACCAATTAGTTTAGGTTTAGTCTCTAGTGTATCTATTTTTGATAAGGTTCTGTCATAAAAGCCGCCACCCATTCCAAGGCGATTGCCGCTAATATCAAATGCAACAAGAGGCATAAATATATAATTAATTTTTGATAAATTATACGTTTGCTGAGCATTTAACTGAGGCTCTAAAATAGCAAAACTATTTTTAACCATGCTTGTGTTTTTTGAATATGTTTGAAAGTTTAAATAACCTTTATTGAACGAATGCATAACAGGTAGCAAGGTAGTTACTTTATTTTGCTGTAATTGACTTATTGTCAGGTTTGGCGATATTTCACCGTCGTTTGCTAAATATAAAGCAACGACATCATTGGGTTTAACCAATTGAATGATCTTGTCACTAATTAACGTGGCAGCATTAGTTTGCTGCTGTGGTGAAAGCGCATTACGTTTTTGTCTGATAATTTGTCGTATTTCAGCTCGATTCATTAGAGTTTGTTGCTTTTGCATTATAAAAACTTCTGCGTTGTAAAATAGGACGTAGGTAGATTGAAAACTATTCTATATAATTAATTATAAAAGAAAACTAACTAGTTAAGATTTTACAGTGGGTATTATTTCACTGGTTAATTATTGTAGGTATAAAATAGTCTAATGTGTGAACTTCTTGGTATGTCGGCTAATGTTCCGACTGACATCATATTCAGTTTTACCGGTTTGGTACAACGAGGTGGCACCACAGGGCCGCATAAAGATGGTTGGGGGATCACCTTCTACGAAGGTAAAGGTTGTCGTACGTTTAAAGATCCTGCGCCAAGCTCAAATTCAAAGATTGCCAATTTGGTGATGGAGTACCCAATTAAAAGCTGTTCGGTTATCTCGCATATTAGACAAGCTAATCGTGGTGGGATCAAACTAGAGAATACTCATCCTTTTGTGCGTGAGTTTTGGGGACGGAATATTACCTTTGCTCACAATGGTCAACTATCAGGTTATAAATCATTATCCCTTGGGGATTTTATGCCAATTGGTGAAACTGACAGTGAGTATGCATTTTGTTGGATTATGGGAAAGTTAAAGCAAAAGTATCCAAATAAACCTAAAAATTGGCAAGGTGTGTTTAGATATATGGCTAAGCTTTGTAAGGAACTTGATGAGTTAGGTGTATTTAATGCACTGGTTTCTGACGGGGTTCATGTACTGGCTTATTGCAGTAATAATCTGTCTTGGATCACAAGAAAAGCACCATTTGGCCAAGCCAGTTTAATTGATAAAGATGTGACGGTTAATTTTAGTGAAGAAACAACGGATAACGACATAGTTACTGTAATAGCAACAAGGCCGTTAACGGATAATGAGTCTTGGGTGAAACTAGAATCTAAACAATGGGTACTGTTTAAGTTAGGCGTTAAACTAAACTAAAACAAACGGAAGTGTTTAGTTTAACGAGAGATAGGGACTATTTAGCTTGTGCTTCTTGGTATGAGCTAATTACTAAGTCGTACTGTTCAACACCTTTCTTCATGCGCCACAAACGCGCTAATGTATGATTAAGCTCCGGAATAAACCAAGCATGCTGGGCATAAAATTTATCTTTAGGGTAAACTCTTGCTACTTTGATAGTGTTAAATCTACCTAAGCCTGTGCTAATAAGCTCTTGGCCAATCACTTCAAATTCATAGACTTTTAATTTGCCAGAGTTGGTGATAACTGAGTATTCAAATTTTGTTTTACCGTCGATCAAGTCAGCTTGGATTTGCATATGCAAACTCATTTCATCTAACCAACCATCTTCCCATTTATCAGGCGATTGTTCATCTTTAGGCTTTATGATCAAAGAGCGATCTAGGTTAAACATGATATCGAGTTCTTTATCCCTACCAGTTCCTGAGCGTCTATAAAGATAAAATGACGGGGTTATCTTGCCTTCGGTATATGCAAAACGGCTGACTTCTTTTCTTTTATCTGAAAATATCAGCCATTCAATATCGCTGTCTAAGGATAACGAAAATTTATTATCACCTAATGCTTTTAAACTTCTTTTGCCTGAACCTAATTTGTCACCTTGGCGGTACATATCGTAAACCGCATCAAAAGGTTTAATAACAAAATTCTGTTCATCGGCTTCCGCTATTGAACAAGTCAATAAAAGCGTTGTAGTTAATATAAAAGCACTAAGACGATTAATCATCGTTGGCATATCCTTGTTCAGGTAGCAAAACATTATCAAGTGATGCAGAGAACGTATTCGATTTTTGCGTCATGGTCAATCTATCTTCGCACATCCATTTTACCACCATAGGGTAAATTTGATGTTCTTGATAGTGAACACGTTGCGATAATGAGTCAATATCATCATCTTCAAATACTGGCACTTTAGCTTGTAAAATAACTGGGCCACCATCTAACTCTTCAGTGACAAAGTGAACGCTACAACCGTGTTCTTGATCTTTTGCGTCAATAGCACGTTGATGCGTATCTAAACCTTGGTACTTAGGTAGCAAAGACGGATGAACATTAATTAACTTACCAGCGTAATGGGAAACGAAAGTAGCAGTTAAAATACGCATAAAACCAGCAAGAACAACAACCTTCGGTTGGTACTTGTCGATAATATCGATTAGTGATTTATCGTAATTTTCACGAGAGTCAAAATCTTTATGGCTTAGTACATGAGTTGCAATATTTGCATTCTCAGCACGCTCAAGACCATAAACTCCCGCTTTGTTAGAAATAACAGCACAGACTTGACCATCTATTTTATTATTCTTGCAGGCGTCAATAATGGCTTGTAGATTGGTGCCGCTACCTGAGATTAAAACAACGATAGCTGCTTTAGAGTCAGAAGACGCGTTAGCGCCTTCTTTATCAGCAGAGGAAGTATTAACAACTTGAGTCACTGATTAAACTCCAGAGATTTCGACTTGCTCTTCACCATCAGCCGCTTTTTGGATTTCACCAATGTGCCAAGCATTTTCACCAGCGTCTTTAAGAATTTGAATGCTTGATTCTAAATCAGCACTATCAACCACAATAACCATACCTACACCACAGTTAAATGTACGGTACATTTCGTGGGTTTTAATGTTGCCGTTTTCTTGTAACCAGTTGAATACAGCAGGCCACTGCCAAGAGTCACCATTACAAACTGCTTTAGTATTGGCCGGTAATACACGAGGGATATTTTCCCAGAAACCACCACCAGTGATATGAGACAGAGCATGTACGTCAACAGTTTTAAGCAGTTCTAATACTGGTTTAACGTATATTTTAGTTGGTTCCATTAACTGATCAGCTAATACTTTACCTTCATATTCAGCAGATAAGTCAGCGCCTGAAACTTCAATAACTTTACGAATAAGTGAAAAACCATTTGAGTGAGGACCTGATGAGCCTAAAGCGATTAATTGATCACCTGATTTAACTTTAGTGCCGTCGATGACTTTAGCTTTCTCTACTACACCAACACAGAACCCAGCTAAGTCGTAATCATCACCTTCATACATGCCCGGCATTTCAGCAGTTTCACCGCCAATTAAAGCACAGTTTGACATTACACAACCGTCGGCAATACCACTAACAACAGCAGTTGCTACATCAACATTTAATTTACCTGTTGCGTAATAGTCTAAGAAGAATAGAGGCTCAGCACCTTGAACAATTAAGTCATTTACACACATGGCAACTAAGTCTATGCCAACAGTGTCATGCTTTTTCAAATCAATAGCTAAACGTAATTTAGTACCAACACCGTCATTACCGGCTACCAATAATGGCTCGTCGTAACCTTTAGGGATTTGACACAATCCACCAAAGCCGCCAAGTCCGCCCATTACTTCTGGACGAGTGGTGCGTTTTACTGCACCTTTAATTTTTTCGACTAACAGGTTTCCTGCGTCAATGTCTACACCAGCGTCTTTGTAGCTTAAAGATTGATTATCGCTCAACGTTATTTCCTCAAATGTGGGGGTGATACCTAAATTTTACCTGTGTTTGTTTGGCAAATTAGATACATAGACTAAACGGGCGGCATTTTATAACAATTTGGATCAATTAACCATTATCCACATTGTCTTTTTTAATTTAATAAACCAATGTCTTGCATAGCTTCTTTTAGCTCTTCTTTTCGACCTTCATCAGGCCAGCCAACCAATTGGTTGAATAATTTACCGTCTTTATAAAAGTACATAGTTGGAGTTGCCCAGCTTTGTATGTCCGGCCAGTCTGACTTTTTATGGCTAAGTTGCATATTTACATCGCTATATTTTTTCTGTACGGCAGTCCACTCAGATATGAAAATACTACTGGCTGGTGGGGACATGAATAGTGTATTTGGTATAAGTGCGTTTTTTATTGCTTGATTTTCATCTTTATGTAACCAGCTTAAAAAACGATTTGAAGGGGAGCAGATAGGAGAGGAAATAATGACTATATAATTTTTAGTCTTAAGCATTACTTCTCGTTGTATAAGAGAAAATGACTCATCTTTATTGATTAGGTGGAAAGTTGTTTTTTCATTGGTAAATTGGGCCGTTTTTATGTCTTTAGGTAAATATGAAAACTCTATATTAGGATATATCGTCGCGAAATCTTTTGCTTGTTGAAATTGTCTTAATTTAATGTGTGAACGATAAATATTGGTTAATAAGTTTTCAATATGTTCACCTCTTTGATCTTTTTCATGTAATATTATTTTTAGTGAGTTAATTAAATCATTATTAGGTATATAAAAGTTAACTTTTTTAACTGTTGTAAATAGTTTATGTAGCTGTTTACTATTTAGTTTTTTTAAGTTGATAGTTTGAATGTAGCCTTTAAAACAAGAGTCATAAAGAGAAGTTAATTTATCGTATAGCTCTCTTTTAATGAAGTTGTTATTACCGATTTTGTATTGACGATCAATATCCTCTTCTCGGCTTGTAAGCTTTTCTATTTTCTCATAGTAATAACTTAATTCTTTATCAGCACAACTTACTTCAGCATTAACAGTAAAAGTTATTACCGAAATTAAAATGATTAAAATATAATTCATTTTTCATCTATCCATAATTAGAATGCAATAACTTTGACAAGTTATTGCATTTTATAAGTAATTAGTTAGCAGCCTGACATGCAAATCGCTCCATCCTCTTCACGACATGTTTTCGGAGACGCACAGTAGTACTCTTTATGATCATCGCTGCCGCCTATACTGATAGCAGAGCCTAGACTTTGTTGTTAATAAGAGGGCGTTGATAAAGGCTCTGGAGTTAACATTAACAACATATCTGTTTGGGTTTCAATGCGTGAGTTTTTTAATTTAGGCACAGTGTGTTGTACACCAATTAACGATAAAATAGAATGGATTTGAGTCGGAGTTAACTCGGCTTCTAAGTCAGCATAATAATAGCCACCAATACTTCCTTCATCAGTAAAAACCACACTGTCTACAAAACGTTGTTTGGCTTTATCTGATAATAAATCCAACGGACTTTCTTGCTGTGCTAATAGCTCTAAAGCTAATTTGGATTTTATTGGTGCTAGGGCAAGTGCTAGCTGTTTTTGGTGTTTGAAGTTTATTAATGCATCACTAGATGCAATATCATTCTTAATAGTGTCAGCATTTATTTCTGACGCTACAAAAAAATAGCTAAATAAAATTAACGTTTTGATTTTCATTATATAATCCCTTTTAATCCCTTTTAATCCCTTGATAATTACGCGTTAACTACTATCAAGAAATAAATATTTTATGTCAAGCCTTCGTTTGAAATAGTTTTAATGGTAATTCAGCAGTCATTTATTGGTTATTCGCGATAAATATGGCACGCAGGGGAGCAGGATAACCTTCAATCGTTTTGCTCGGATCGTTTGGATCTAAGAAATCTTCCAATGACTCAGTATCTATCCAGTCAGTTTTGCGTTGCTCGTCAGCTGTCGTTTGATCAATGTTCACTAAACGTACGTTTTTAAAACCGACTTTCTCTAACCATTTAGTTAGCGCTTTAGCACTTGGAATAAACCAAATGTTACGCATTTTTGCGTATCTATCTTGTGGCACTAAAACGGTGTTTTCATCACCTTCAATAATAAGTGTTTCTAATACTAATTCGCCGCCCGGTGCTAATTGTTTTTTCAATTGCTGTAAAAAATCCATTGGCGATTTACGGTGATACAACACGCCCATAGAAAAAACAGTGTCGAAAGTTTTTAGTTCTGGTAAATCATCAATGCCTAAAGGCAGTAAGTTTACATTTGGGTTTTGCATAAAATGCTGCACCGCCCAAAATTGTGCTAAGAATAGTTGTGTTGGGTCAATGCCAACCACAAATTTTGCGCCGGCACCTTGCATACGCCATAAGTGATAACCGCTGCCGCAACCAACATCTAAAACGTATCTATTCGATAAGTCTGAGATATGCGGTAGTAAACGATCCCATTTAAAATCTGAACGCCATTCTGTGTCTACATGAATCCCGTGTAAATGATATGGGCCTTTGCGCCACGGTTTCATTTGCATTAAATGATGCGTGGTTTTTTTCTGTAGCCCTGCACTCATAGTGTCCATGCTGCCAATAGAAACTGAAGTTTGTATATTTATGTCTGTTGGTTCAACTTTCGGCAATAATTCTATGTTCTTTACCCAGTCTTTAAATTCACCGTGCAAAGAGTCGCGATACCAAGAGTTTAACTGATTTGGTAACACATCCAGCCAATGAGCTAGGTTATTATTGGCAATTGCACTGTAAAAATTATTAAAGAAATGGGTCATAGTTGATCTTATTTTTTTTTAAAATTATGTATATGGATTACTTTATCGCGATAAATGAAGCAAAGTTAAAACACTGAAACCAAATAGAATTTTGTTTGAATCCAGCTGCCGCTAGACGCTCTATATGCATTTGTTCTGTGTCTATTTTCATTACGTTTTCAATGGCGCTGCGTTTTTGGCTAATTTCTAATTCACTGTAACCATTGGCGCGTTTAAAGTCTAAATGCAGGTTGTTAATCGCATCGTTAACTTTGCTGTCTTGCCAACGGATCTTCTCAGACACAATTAAAATGCCACCTGGGCGCAAACTGTCGTAAATCTTTTTAACTAATTGAGCGCGGTGTTCAGGTTCAATAAATTGCATTGTGAAATTCATTACCACCACGGATGCGTTTTCTAATGGGTGAGTTTGAATGTCACCCAGTTCAATAGATACGGGAACATCAGACATATACGCTTTTATGTGTAAACGGCAGCGGTCGATCATAGCTTGAGAATTGTCGATACCAATAATTTTACAATTTTCTTTAGTTACTGACTTTCGCATCGACAAAGTAGCTGCGCCTAATGAACAACCTAAGTCGTAAATATTACTGTTAGCTTGATGGAACTGCTCACATAATTTACCGATAGTACTGACGATGGTAGCGTAACCCGGCACGCTGCGCTGGATCATATCTGGGAACACTTCCACAACTGAATTGTCAAAAGTGAAGTCGTCCACTTGGGTATGTGGTTGTGAGTAAATTTCATCACGCATTGTTTACTAGTGTCCCAATATTTAGAGGTAGCGGAGCTATAGAGATGGCATTTTATAACAACTGTATGTGTATCGACTAGCATTTTTAATAATGGATGATAATTAGCGATGATCCCTTTTAAAATTCAATTCAGTTTGTACTAGAAAAACTTGATTATAGAGAGGTCGCCAAACGTAGTAGTAATGTGTCTGCCTGACTGCCGCCAACTTCGTAATAATACTAGCCACTGTTTATTTGATGATGTCCATGATAAACCAGCACCATAAGCCTTTGATGTTTCCTTTCCCGAGATCTTTAGCTTTGTATGACCACTGGTGTTTTCGATATGACCCACTCCCATTTTTATCTCAGCAAAAGCATGTAGGTTATGAGCTAGATTAACGGATAAAAACGGGCCGATATCTACGCTGAAAGAGTTAGATGTTAGCGAGTTTATATTGGGAATTGTTTGTTGAATGAAATCTGGAGTAAACAGTATAGAGTTTTCATTTTCTAATATTAGACGCTTTATGCTCCAACCTGCGGCGACACTTAATGCCCAATCAAATTTGCTACTTAGTTGTGGACGGTTTAAGAAAAAATGATTAAATAACGAATTTTTATCGTCCCATGTATATAAGTGATGTTGGCCTAACAGTTCAAATTTTGTTGAGGATGAATTCTCTAAAAATCGAAGGCTTGTTTCATTAGTGTGGTGATTGATATAGCTCGATTCTAAACCTTCAAGTTTTTGTAGGTTTAGTGTTACTTTTGAGTCATTAAGTTTGCGATAAGATAGAAGAATGTTTTGGGTTTTGGTTTCAGTGTGATTGTTTACCGCGTCAATCGAGTAACCAATTTCAATGCCGTTAACGTCAAAAAACAAACCTATCTGTTCATTATTGGTTGGCTGTAGTATAAACGTACTGTTTTCGGTAGGTGTTAGCTGATTTTGGTAGGTAAGAGTGTGCGTTGTGTCTGGTTTGGAGAGTGTTGTTCGCAAGGAACGTATGTCTAAATCATAACAAAAAATAACTGGGGAGAACGAAGATAGCAAGGATAACACACCGGTTATAATGAATTTCTTGTTTATCGCCACTTTATCACCGCCCTAAAAAAATTAAAGATTGATTTGTTATTACAGTTGACATCAATTCTAAATATTGATGTTTTTTTAATGTAAAACCACATAAAAAAATAGATCTTACTTAGTCTTCATTGGTTAAATAACTCAGTCACTCACACTGATTCGTTGCTTCTAGAGCATGTTGAACTTTGCGGTATGAATTTTGTTCAAACTAGAATCGTTCGGATCTAGGCGATGGATAGCAGGCATAGTTATTTTACGTCAAAATCCATTAACAAAGAGCTGCAAAATCATGCTGCAAAGTTCAACACGCTCTAATATGACCCTGAAAGTACAGTTTTTATTTTATAAAAAATAATTTATTTACTCATTTTTATATAGAAGCGGTGACTTTAATGAGCAAATCTTTATAATAACCGCCAATTTATAGTGTGCCGATCATTAGGTATTGGCATCATTTGTACAGATTAATAACAGCATAGGTAGATAAATGCGTTCTCATTATTGTGGTCAGCTTAATAAAAGCTTAGAAGGTCAAGAAGTTACTTTGTGTGGTTGGGTTAATAAACGCCGTGATTTAGGTGGTTTAATCTTTATAGATTTACGTGACCGTGAAGGTATTGTTCAAGCCGTTATCGACCCAGATGAAAAAGCAATTTTTGAACCTGCAAATAAACTACGCAATGAGTTCTGTATTAAATTAACCGGTATTGTCCGTGCTCGTCCAGGTAGCCAAGCTAATAAAGATATGGCAACTGGTGAAATTGAATTGTACGTAAAAGATTTAGAAATTTTAAATGCGTCAGCGCCTGTGCCTTTAGACTTCAATCAAGATAACTCTGAAGAGCAACGTTTAAAATACCGTTACTTAGACTTACGTCGTCCTGTGATGAACGAGCGTTTACAGTTCCGTTCAAAAGTAACAAGTGCCGTTCGTCGTTATATGGACAGCCACGGATTTTTGGATATTGAAACGCCAATACTAACGAAAGCAACGCCAGAAGGCGCACGTGACTATTTAGTGCCAAGTCGTACTCACAAAGGTCAATTCTTTGCGTTACCTCAGTCTCCTCAGTTATTTAAACAGTTGTTAATGGTTGCTGGTTTTGATCGTTATTACCAAATAGTTAAATGTTTCCGTGATGAAGATTTACGTGCTGACCGTCAGCCTGAATTCACTCAAATAGATATTGAGACTACCTTTATGTCTGGCAAAGAAGTTATGGGCATGACAGAAGGTATGGTTAAGTCGGTATTTAAAGAATTGCTAGATGTTGATTTGGGTGACTTCCCAAGTATGACTTATTTAGAAGCGATGACTCGTTTTGGCTCTGACAAACCTGATTTACGTAACCCGTTAGAATTAACAGACGTTGCTGACTTATTAAAAGACGTAGATTTTAAAGTATTCAGTGGTCCGGCTAACGATGAAAAAGGTCGTGTTGCGGTAATTAAAGTGCCAACGGGTGCTTCTTTATCTCGTAAACAAATTGACGACTACGCAGCGTACGCTGGTAAATTTGGTGCTAAAGGTTTAGCTTGGATTAAAGTTAATCAAGCGGACAATGGTCTTGAAGGTTTACAGTCTCCAATTCTTAAGTTCTTGTCAGAAGATGTTGCTAAAGCAATTGTTGAAAGAACGGGCGCACAAGATGGCGATATTTTATTGTTTGGTTCTGATACGTATAATGTTGTAACTGACTCGTTAGGTGCATTACGTATTAAATTGGGTGAAGACTTCGGTTTAGTTGCTGATAAATGGGCTCCATTGTGGGTTGTTGATTTCCCAATGTTTGAAGAATTAGAAGGAGGGGCATTAACACCACTTCATCATCCGTTTACTGCACCAAGTAATATGACACCAGAAGAGCTAGCCGCTAATCCTGCAACGGCATTATCTGATGCTTATGACATGGTATTAAACGGTTGTGAACTTGGTGGTGGTTCGGTTCGTATCCACAAACAAGATATGCAAGCGCAAGTATTTAAAATCTTAGGTATTAGCGATGAAGAAGCAGAAGAAAAATTTGGTTTCTTATTAGAAGCATTACAATATGGTGCTCCACCGCATGCTGGTTTAGCGTTTGGTTTAGACCGTATGCTTATGTTAATGGTTGGCGCAGAGTCAATTCGTGATGTTATGGCATTCCCTAAAACATCAACAGCGGCTTGTCCGTTAACATCGGCTCCTGGTTTTGCTAATCCTGCAGCATTAGCTGATCTTGGCATTGATGTAGTTAAAAAATCAGACTAGAAGTTACAAGTTAGAAGTCGTAAGCTGTAAGAACTTTCTTATAGCTTATAGCTTATAGCTTACAACTAATAACTTGTTTATATGACAATAATTTTAGGCATAGATCCCGGCTCTCGCATTACCGGATATGGCATCATTAAACAGCAAGGCTCTAAGTTTCATTACATAGGTAGTGGTTGTATTAGAACGCCTAATGGAGACTTGTCGATAAAATTAGATACTATTTTTGCTGGCGTATCTGAAATTATTAAACAATACACGCCAGATACCTTCGCTATCGAACAAGTGTTTATGGCGCATAATCCAGACTCAGCATTAAAGCTAGGCCAAGCTCGCGGCAGTGCAATTGTTGCCGCTACTCAAGGCTTGCTTCCAGTATTTGAATACTCAGCCAGACAAATAAAACAAGCAGTTGTAGGCAGTGGAGCGGCAGATAAAAGCCAAGTTCAGCATATGGTACAACAGATTTTAAAGCTGGATGGCAAACCACAAGCAGATGCTGCCGATGCATTAGCTGTGGCTATTTGTCATGGCAATACTAATCAAAGTTTGATCAGTATGGCAGGTGTGGCACGTAAAACAGTAAGAGGACGTTTACGTAAATAGTTTTAGTTTGAGTAAGAAATGATCCTAGGATTTATTTATAACTATCAAGAAAGTCAGTCATGAAATCTCTAGCTTGATCAAGATCATCAAATAAAACGTCTTTTAATGGAATGGTTACTCCCATATCACGTCTTAACTTTTCAATTTGAGCAATAGCAATAGGGCTACTCAATACATAAGCTGATTTTACACATCCATTTTTTTGAAATGCTTTGGCTGCTTTAACTAATAATGCATAACCATCAGGAGTTAACGCTTGGGCTTTTATCGAAGAGCTAATATAACCCCAAGGTTGCGGAGTGATGTCTTTAATGAGTTTTTCAGCGGTCTTAATTAAATATTCAACAAGAGATATGGAAACCGCACCTTTTAATTTGGTTGTCATTATATTGTTATCAAAACTGATTTTGATACTGCCGAACTGATTTTTGTATGAAAATTCTTGCATAAATTCCTGACTATTCATCAATGATGATTTATACGCTTTACATATTTATAGTCTACTCATAAACCAATAAGGATCAAATATGTTCCTCTTTATTTTGATATTAATACGATTAATCTTCACTAGTGTTAAGTTTTGACTTTAAACTCAGTTGATAGCTGTGTATATTTACAGTAATTGTAATTAGACCATAGAACAAAATCATGATTGGAAGATTAACTGGCGAAGTTGCCGAGAAACAGGCGCCTGATGTATTAATAGATGTGAATGGCGTTGGCTATGAAGTTCAAATGCCCCTTACTAGCTTTTATGAATTACCTGATAAAGGTGGACAAGCAACTATATACACGCATTTTGTTGTGCGTGAAGATGCACAATTATTATATGGTTTTGCATCAAAGCAGGAACGTAGCTTATTTCGGTTATTAATTAAAGCTAATGGTGTTGGACCTAAGTTAGCTTTGACTATATTGTCAGGCTTAACGGCGGAACAATTTGTAACCTGTGTTGAGCACGATGATGTCACTACGTTAGTGAAATTACCGGGGGTTGGTAAAAAAACCGCAGAACGTTTGTTAATTGAAATGCGAGATC
The DNA here is from genome assembly GCF_947500655.1 of uncultured Psychrosphaera sp. Lineage (GTDB taxonomy): Bacteria > Pseudomonadota > Gammaproteobacteria > Enterobacterales > Alteromonadaceae > Psychrosphaera. Next base: position 69,943 of record NZ_CANMSK010000020.1, read on the forward strand.
GGATTAAAGCGTTAGATGTTTCCCCTGAATTTATGCCTAAAATGTCGATAGAATCACCATTGTTGAAAACAAGTCATTCAGAATTTGAAGATGCGGTTTCTGCATTAAGCTCATTAGGGTATAGTTCCCAGCAAGCTAACAAAGCGGTAAAATCTGTTTATGTTGAAGGTGAAGACAGTGAAACGTTGATCCGTAAAGCGCTGAAGAATATGTTGTGATCCATTTTATTGAGGTAAAGGTTTTTAATGATTGATGCAGATAGGTTAGTAAGTGCCGAAGAAGTCCAGGACGATGAGGTTATAGACCGAGCTATTCGTCCTAAATTATTAGAGGACTATCAAGGCCAACCTCACGTTAAAGATCAAATGTCTATATTTATAGAAGCCGCCACAAAACGTGGCGAAGCGCTTGATCATCTTCTTATTTTTGGTCCTCCAGGTTTAGGTAAGACTACATTAGCAAACATTGTCGCCAATGAACTGGGTGTAAGTATTAAAGCAACATCAGGTCCTGTATTAGAAAAAGCCGGTGACTTAGCCGCTTTATTAACAAACCTAGATGAAAATGATGTGTTGTTTATTGATGAAATCCATCGACTAAGTCCTGTTGTAGAAGAGATTTTGTATCCAGCTATGGAAGATTATCAACTCGACATCATGATAGGCGAAGGACCTGCGGCTCGTTCCATTAAACTAGAGCTACCTCCTTTTACTCTTATAGGCGCTACCACAAGAGCTGGCGCATTAACCTCACCATTACGAGATCGGTTTGGCATTGTCCAGCGTCTTGAGTTTTATAAGGTGGAAGACCTAGCCAATATCATTATGCGTTCAGCAACCGTCCTAAATATGGATATGTGTGAAAGTTCAGCATTAGAAATTGCAATGCGCGCCAGGGGAACTCCTCGTATTGCAAACCGTCTACTAAGGCGAGTAAGAGACTTTGCGGATGTGAAAAATGATGGGGTTGTGTCAGTTGATGTTGCCAAAAATGCTCTTGAAATGGTAAATGTTGATAGCCAAGGTTTTGATTATATGGATAAAAAGCTACTGCAAACTATGATTGAAAAGTTTGATGGTGGTCCTGTAGGCCTCGACAATATAGCCGCAGCTATTGGTGAGGAACGGGATACAATTGAAGATGTCATTGAACCATATTTAATCCAACAGGGATATTTGCAGCGCACACCAAGAGGAAGGATTGCGTCTCCTAGAGCATATACTCATTTAGGTTATGATCTACCTGACAGGCAAAAATAATTTTAGGTATTACGGAACATAGAGTGAATTTCCCCGTTAATTATCTATATTATTGATATAATGAAAAAATAATAAAAGGCAAAAAAAAACCCATTCAAAAGAATGGGTAAAAAAGGAATATATCAAGGAACATGAATAGGAGAAGTAGTTAATCAATTACATAAATTAGTTACTTCAATTCTGAACGGCTAGGCCTTTCAGAAGATGCGAGCATTATAGTGACTAGAGTAATTACTTCAAACTAGAATAATTGTTTTTTCAGATAAGAAAAACTAATGGGGTGTTTTGTTTTTCAACCGTTTTTTTGATTTATATGCATGGTGAGATGGCTTGTAAGTCAATATTCAAGGTTACCTTAGCTTTTAGGTTAATTATTATGCGCGTTAGTAATACTAATTAACTGTTGTTTTTTTTGTGCTTGTTGAAGTGACTATTTTGAATGGTTATTCAATAAATTAACTTATTTCTGAGTAAGTATTCAGTAAATGTTACTAAGTAGGAGTTATATTGAGCTTTAAATTTTCCATAAGAGTGTATTATGAAGATACTGACGCGGGCGGTATTGTGTATCATGCTAACTACTTAAATTTCTGTGAAAGGGCTCGTACAGAATATTTAAGGCATTTAGGTATTGAACAAGACGGATATCTTAAGCAGAATATAGCCTTTGTTGTTAAGTCGATGGAAATTGACTTTTGTTCCGCTGCAAGATTTAATGACATGATAACTGTAGAGACAAGCATAGTTGGTATAAAACGTGTTAGTGTTGAGTTTTTACAGAAAATAATTAATAAAAATGAGCAACTTGTGTTTACCGCAAAAGTACAAGTTGCATGTATTAATTCTTCGGAAATGAGGCCTGTGGCCATACCGAAAGATATTTTAGAGGTTTTACAAAGTGCAAGCTGATATAAGTTTTTTTGGATTATTTTGGGAAGCTAGTTTTATTGTAAAACTAGTTATGTTGACCTTGTTAGGTTTGTCTATTGCATCTTGGGCAATTATTTTTCAACGCAGGAGCATCTTGGCAAAAGCAGAGAAGGAATCAAAAGCTTTTGAAGAACGTTTTTGGTCTGGCGTTGATTTAGGTCATCTATATACAGAAATAACCGCTAAGCTAAGCACTGAAGGATTAGAAGCTCTATTTAAAGATGGCTTTAAAGAATTCGCTAGATTAAAGAAAAACAGTGTTGGTGGTGTTCAGGTTTATATGGAAGGTACACACAGAGCAATGCGTGTTCGTTTATCTAAAGAGACTGAAGAATTAGAAAGTAATTTAAGTTTTTTAGCGACAGTTGGCTCAATTAGTCCATATATTGGTCTGTTTGGTACTGTTTGGGGGATCATGAACGCTTTCCTTGCTCTTGGTCAAGTTCAACAAGCTACTTTAAGTATGGTTGCACCAGGTATTGCAGAAGCTCTGATCGCAACAGCAATGGGATTATTTGCAGCCATTCCATCAGTATTAGCTTACAATAGCTTTGCCCGTCGAGTTGAAATGCTTGAAACAAGTTATATTAACTTTATTGAAGAGTTTTCAAATCTGTTACATAGAGAAGTTACCGCAAGTACTCCGGTATAAGATATATGATGCAAATTAATCGAGTTAAACGAAAACCAGTGGCAGAAATAAACGTTGTGCCATATATAGATGTCATGTTGGTGCTTTTGATCATATTTATGGTTACCGCACCTTTGGTTACTCAAGGCGTTAAGGTTGACTTACCACAAGCAAATGCCGAACCTTTAGATCAAGACTCTAAACCTCCAATTATTGCTTCTATTAATGAAAAAGGTGAATACTTCCTTGCTACAGGAAGTGGTAATGGTGAGCCTATGTCAGTGACAGACTTAGCTGTTGTTGTTGCTGCTCGTCTACAAGTTGACCCTGATACACCTGTGATTGTTAAAGCTGATCGTTCAATTGAATATAACTATGTGGTTGAATTGATGACATTGTTACAACAAGCAGGCGCACCATCTGTAGGATTAATGACGGAGCCAAAGCAGTAATGGAAAAAGATGGCGGTTTTATTCATATAATTAAATCATTTGGTGTTCACATCTTTTTTGCAGTTTTGTTTGTATTAAGTTTCAATTTTACAACACCAGAAAAAGAGAAACTACAGCCAGAAATTACTGCGATAGATGCTGTTGTTATTGATCAAAAATCTTTAGATAAGCAAATAGAAAAAATAAAGCAGAAAAAGGCAGCTTCTAAAGCTGCTGAAGAAAAAAGAGTGAAAGATCTAGAGGATAGAGCTAAAAAAGCGAAAAATAACTTAAAATCTTTAGAATCTCAAAAATCAGAAAGTGAAACGGCTGCTGCAGATGCAAAGAAAAAAGCTGAGCTAGAAAAAGAAAAAGCGCTAGCTGAAAAGAAAAAAGCGGATGATGCTAAAAAAGAACGTATTAAACGTGAGGAAGAAGCAGCTAAAGCTAAAAAAGATGCTTTAGAGGCTAAAAAGAAGAAAGAAGCCGAAGAAAAAGCAGCAGAAGAGGCTAAAAAGAAAAAAGAAGCCGAAGAAAAAGCAGCAGAAGAGGCTAAAAAGAAAAAAGAAGCTCAAGAAAAAGCAGCAGAAGAAGCTAAAAAGAAAAAAGAAGCGGAACAAGCTGCGTTGAAAATAGCTGAAGAGAAACGCATCAAAAAAGAACAAGAAGCTAAGGAGCAAAAAGAGCGTGAGCTTAAAGCAGCTCAAGAGCAAGCCATCAGAGAAAAAATAATGCAGGAGCAATTAGCTCAAGAACAAACTGCACGTAATAGAGTACGTCAAAAATATGTGTTGACCGAAAAAGAAAAATACACAGCTTTGATTATGGGGCGTATACAACAATACTTAATTGTTGATGATTCTATGAAAGGGCAGTCGTGTAGTTTAAATATAAAACTTGCATTTAGCGGTTTAGTTACTAGTGTGACGATAATTTCAGGCGATAATAAAGTTTGTAAAGCAGCAGAACGTGCTGTTTTGAAAGCGGAAACTTTACCTGTATCGAAAGAGTCAGACGTATATGAAGAATTAAAAGACATTAGTCTTAAAGTGGAGCCAAAGTTTTAATATGAATCGTATCGGGTTAATGTTTTTATCAATTATTTGTTTAATGTGGTCACAACCATCATTTGCAAAATTAGAAATCGTGATCACCGAAGGTGTGAATACGGCTCGCCCAATAGCGATTGTGCCTTTTAAATATAATGGAACAGCGAAATTACCATTTAATTTTTCAGACATTATTGCTGCGGATTTAATGCGAAGTGGAAAGTTTAGCCCAATAAAATTGGAAGACATGCCGCAGCAACCGCAAACAGATAAAGATGTTGAGTATTCATCTTGGGTCTCTACTGGTGTTGAGGCAATACTTGTTGGAACTATAGAAGATAAAGAAGTTGGTAAATTTACCGTAAGTTTTGAATTAATTGATGTTTTGCGAGGTCAAATTACCGGTGGTACAGTACAAACGTTAAAAAATGGTCGCTTAGTTGAAACCAAAGATCACGTTATGTTTGAACGAAAAGCAATCATTGCAACGTCTCAATTTAGATATTATAGTCATAGAATTAGCGATATTGTTTATGAACAATTAACAGGTGAACGTGGTGCCTTTTTAACAAAAGTAGCCTATATAACCATTGAATATGAAGATGTTTACCCATATAAGTTAGTTGTTGCAGATTATGATGGCGCGAATGAAATAGAATTAGTAAAATCGCCAGAGCCTTTAATGTCTCCATCATGGTCTTCTGACGGTAAAAAGTTGGCGTACGTTACTTTTGAAAATAATCGTTCGCAGGTTTATATACAGGATATTTATACCGGAAAAAGAGAGCTAATCACATCTTATAAAGGAATTAACGGAGCACCTCAATGGAGTCCGGATGGTAAAAAATTAGCACTTGTTCTATCAAAGGATGGTAATCCAGAGCTTTATTTATTAGAACTAAGTAATAAAAAATTAACTAGATTAACTCGTAACAGAGCTATAGATACGGAACCAAGTTGGGCTCCAAATGGAGAATCTATTGTATTCAGTTCAGATCGGGGTGGTAAAGCGCAACTTTATAGCGTAAATTTAACAACTAAGCGAGCAAAACGCTTAACTTATGATGGTGATATGAACCTTGGTGGTTCAATCACGCCAGATGGTAAACATCTAGTTATGGTGAATAGAACTCGTGGTAAATACCATATTGCTAAGAAAGAATTAGAGTCAGGAAACTTCCAAGTACTGACAACAACTAGGCTTGATGAAAGTCCTAGTGTGGCACCAAACGGGTCAATGATTATATACAGTACTATGCACGGCAGTGGACAAGTACTGGCATTGGTCTCAATTGATGGTCGCTTTAAAGCAAGATTACCGGCTTCAAAAGGGCAAGTTAAATCGCCTGCTTGGTCGCCATTTTTAAATTAACATTGTCTCTAAAAGGTTATATACAATGAAAGTAAATGCAATCACTAAAGGTTTATTAATCGCTATCCCAGCTCTAGTACTAACAGCGTGTGGCGCAACATCTGATTCAACGGAAGGTGAATCAAAAACAACTAATACTGAAGTACAACAAGCTGAAACTGAAGGTTTAGATGCAGTAACTGATACAGTTGAAGTACAAGAAGCTGAAACTTTAGAAGTTGCTAAAACTGCTGAAGAAATGATGCAAGAAAAGTATGACGCATTACGTCAACAACAAACTATTTACTTTGATTATGATAAATCAACAGTTAATGGTGAGTTTGTTGAGTTATTAGAAGCTCATGCTGATTATTTAATTAAAAATCCAGCTGGTAAAGTAATGATTGAAGGTCATTCTGACGAACGTGGTACTCCAGAGTACAACATTGCGTTAGGTGAGCGTAGAGCTAAAGCTGTTGTACAATACCTACAAAATTTAGGTGTTTCTGCAGATCAGATGACAACCGTTTCTTACGGTGAAGAAAAACCTGTTGACTTGTCTCGTACAGAAGAAGGTTTCTCTAAGAATCGTCGTGCTGTTTTAGTATATTAATAGGTTAAAACTACACAATATGAAATTCTATTTAATTTCTTTACTTGTAGTGAGCGGTGCAGCATATTCTGCTGCACCAATCAATGATGCTTCTTCATCTGCAGCTATAGCTGAGCAATTAAACCAATTAAAACGTTTAATGCAAGCTCGTGGTGCTGCTCAAGTTAATTTGCAACAACAATTAGTTGAAGTGCAAGATGAACTTAGTGAGTTAAAAGGTGAGTCAGAAAATCAAGCTCATAAATTAGATCAAATTGTTGAAAGACAAAGAGATTTATATATTGAGATTGAACGTCGCTTAACCAATATACAAGCCCCAAAACAAACTCCAGTAGCCAATACAACTACAACGCCTACAGAAAGCTCTTACAGCGCGTCATTAAGTGAAAGTGAAGCTTATGATCAAGCAGTAAACTTAATCCTGAAAGACCGTCGTTATGATGAAGCTATTCCAGAGTTTAAAAACTTTATAAAAAGTTTTCCAAAATCTGTCTATATTGCTAATGCGCATTATTGGTTAGGACAATTACTGTTCAATAAATCTTTATTTGCTGATGCTAAGACACATTTTGATCAAGTTATTCGCAATCACCCTAAATCTACAAAACGTAGTGATTCTATGCTTAAACAGGCAACTGTTATGCAAAAATTAGGTGACAAAAATGCAGCTAAAACACTTTTTGAACAAGTTATAAGTGAATATCCTGATTCAACATCAGCCTCGTTAGCCAAATCTAGATTAGCTAGTTTATAAAATAGATAATTGTGTTTTTTGAGCAGTTTGTTTAAAAATCATGCTAAAACCTCGATAATTAAAATATTTACTAAAATAGCTTGCACAGAAAATTTAAATAAGTATTATATGCGCCCGCAGCAACGGGAAGATTCATCTTCTAATTGTTGTGTATAGAGTGGGTCATTAGCTCAGTTGGTAGAGCAGTTGACTTTTAATCAATTGGTCGATGGTTCGAATCCATCATGACCCACCACTCTTTGTCCTGATATGGGTCATTAGCTCAGTTGGTAGAGCAGTTGACTTTTAATCAATTGGTCGATGGTTCGAATCCATCATGACCCACCA
>NZ_CANMSK010000021.1 GCF_947500655.1 uncultured Psychrosphaera sp.
TTGAATGCTTGAATGCTTGAATGCTTGAATGCTTGAATGCTTGAATGCTTGAATGCTTGAATGCTTGAATGCTTGAAATGGTAAAGCTCTGAAAATACAAGGTCAACAAAATGCAAAAAAGTCACTCGCGCTATTTTATTGGTTTAGATTTATCTAGTACTGACAAGTTGGCTATTGCTAATTGGCGTGACAAGCAAATATTTGCAGCGACAGACAAGCCTGTTCCGGTTGAGAACTTTCATATTACTTTGTCGTTTTTAGGGCAAGTGCCTCAGAATAAACTTGAGCAGTTGGAAATGCTATTAGATGCAATTTCAACCAAAAGTGTTAACACAATAACCAATGAACTTGGTGTATTTAGTAAACCTAAAATATTGTATTTGGGTGTGGAGTTAACGCCTAGTTTGCAACAACTAGCCAAGCAATGTTTGGGGATTAATGGAAAGTTAGCATTCCCTAGTCCACATGAAGTATACCGTCCGCATATAACACTAAATCGTAAACACGCAGAGGCTGTACCTATCCTGTTTGAACCGCCAAAGCTTGAATTAAACTTCACTGAGTTTCATTTGTTTGAGTCTGTATCAAGTTCCAAACAAGGTAAACCACCGCATTATCCTAAACGCATGAGTTTTAGACTGGAATAAGCTGTAAGCGAAAAGCGAAAAGCGAAAAGCGAAAAGCGAAAAGCGAAAAGCGAAAAGCAGAATTCAATTTACAGCAATCTCAATCAAGTATGTGTTACTAATGTATGTAAGAATCCATTCACAATAAAATATCACTACATACCGGTAAGCTAATTAGGTACATGAAACACTATGAACATTACAAAATGAATAACTATGAACAAAGTATCGTTAGGGTTTGTGATTACATTAATCAGAACCTTGATGATGACTTAACCTTAGATAGGTTAAGTGCGGTATCGGGGTTTTCTAAATATCACTTTCATCGTGTTTTTTCAGCTTTCACTGGGCTTAATTTAATTAAGTTTATTCAGATGTCACGCTTAAAGCGCGCGTCTTTTAGATTGGTATTTAAAGCTGACATTAAAATTATCGACATTGCGTTTGAAGCTGGATTTGAAAGTGCCGAGGCTTTTTCTAGAGCCTTTAAGCGCGAGTTTGGGCAAAGCCCTTCTGAGTTTAGAAAGTCTCCTCAATGGCTTAACTGGCACGACAAAACCGATACATTAACCCTAGCGTTAACAGAAAAAACGGATACTACAATGGACGTTAAAATTGTTGATTTTCAAGAACAGAAAGTAGCGGCGCTGGCGCATCGTGGAGATCCCAAACTGCACTACCAAACATCTATGAAGTTTATTGCTTGGCGTAAAGCCAGCAAGTTGTCACCAATAAAAACCAGCAATACTTATGGTATTCCTTATTCTGATCCGAACGTGGTAAAAGCAGAAGATTTTCATTTTGATCTTTGTGGCGCGGTCAAAGCAGACATTCCAGAAAATAAATTTGGTGTGGTAAATCAAATCATTCCAGCAGGACGTTGTGCCGTTGTTCGTGATATTGGTAATCGAGATGACTTAAAAAAAGGCGTTTATTATTTATATCAACAATGGTTGCCAACAAGTGGTGAACAATGTCGAGATTTCCCTGTGTTTTTTCATTATGTTAATTTTGTTCACGACGTACCTGAACATGAAGTGATCACTGATATTTATCTACCAATTAAATAACTTTTTACTTACAAGCTTTTGGTTACCAGCTTTTCACTTATAAGCTTTATCCAATTAGGAATGTTTAAAATATGACGACTTCTTCTAACAATATGTTTCTTGTCGGTTCTTTACCGTCTGTGTTTATGAAAACCGCCGCACCTATTATTTTAATGATGTTGGTCAATGGTTCGTTTTCATTAGTTGATGCTTACTTTCTTGGTGAATATGTTGGAGCACATGCTCTTGCAGCTGTTACTTCTGTGTTCCCTGCTTTTATGTTATTGGTGGCTTTATCAAGTTGGGTGTCTGCGGGTTTTTCGAGTGTGATGGCAAGGCTGTTGGGTGCCAATAAAAAAGATGAAGCTATATCGGCTTACGGCCAAGCGATGACTTTATCTATGTTTGTTTGCTTGGTGTTGATTTTATTGTTTTTAGTCGGCGGTAAGGACTTAGTATTATTTGTTAATTATGGTTCAGAAAGCTTATCTAGCATGAGTTATGATTATTTATCTTTAATGATATTTTTCTCACCACTGTTATTTATTCTCACTATTAATAGCGACAGTTTACGTTGTGAAGGACAAATGGCTTTTATGGCGGTTGTGCCTTTGTTATCAGTATTTTTTAATATTGTGTTTAACTACATTTTTATTGCGATGCTTGGCTGGGGCGTAGTTGGTTCTGTTTACGGTACTTTGTTAGCGCAAACCTTATCCCTGTTTGCTGTGTACTTATTTCGCCGTTACAGTAAAACCGCGTTAAAGGTGTCTATTGTGCGCTTTACTGCGAACCGTAAGTTATGGTCAGATTTTTTAGCCTTAGGCGCGCCAACGAGTTTGTCTTATGTTGGTGTCGCACTTTCTTCTGCTTTTATTTTATATAACTTACAGATATGGAGTAACGCAGACTACAACATGACCGTTGCGGCTTATGGCATTATTACCCGAATTATGACGTTTATTTTTCTGCCTTTGTTGGGATTGAGCATGGCGTTTCAAACCATTTTAGGCAATAACATTGGCGCCAAAGAAGGGTTAAGATCGAACAGCGCAATTAAAATCGCCATCATCATTGCTTTTATTTATTGTGTATTTTGCCAGTTGTTTGTTTTGTTGCTTAAAAACCAATTGGGCGGTGTGTTTGTTAACGATATATATGTGGCTACAGAAGTGGCGCGTATTTTACCTATTATGTCATCGGCTTTATTTTTATTAGGCCCGTTGATGATGATTGGTGTTGTGTTCCAAGCCATGGGCGATGCTAAAAGAGCTGCTATTTTACGTTTGGCAAAAGTGTATTTATTCACCCTGCCGTTGATTTTTATATTGCCAATCTTGTTTGCCGAAACAGGTATTTGGTTAGCAGGCCCGAGCTCTGAATTATTAGCCTTATTTTTAACTATTGGCGTTTTATATCAACGCCGTCAAAAGTTAGGCAATCCATTTGGCTTATTCTTTAAAACTGAAAATGATATTAACGCCAAAGAAAATAATTAAACAAAGTGCTAAGAATCGGTATCTGAGCCTATTGCCTCTATATTAATAATAGTCGAACGATTTAACGTTATTTTATAACGCTGGGTATGTTGTTGCTGTTGTTTATTTGTGTGCATTAACACAACATTAATTTGATAACGTCGTTCAACCGCTTGTTTGGTTATTTTATTACCATCTAATGAATATAAGCGCCCTTCGCCTTTTTTCAAGAAACGTATAAAAGGCGTTAAGTTAAACGTAATACGTTGTTGAATTTCGTCGTACCCGGGTAAAAAACTTTTGGCAGAAACCCGAGTGTCACTACGAAAATGTAATAATTGTGCGGCTTGTTTATTTTGTTGTCGGCGTGTTTGAAATAACTCATCCACGTGCTTAGGCAAGTCTTTATTACGAATGTATTCAAGCCAAATTGCTTGCCCCGCTATTCTACTTTTATTAACACTATGACTATAAATGATCTTCCACTTTGGTAGACCTTTTTGAATACGTCGCCAGATCATACGGGTAATATCTTCTTTAAATATTTCTCGCAGGCCATAAATTACGCCGAGCATACCAACCAATGCAATTGTTACTTCAGTAAAGTTAGTGCGGGCATTTAGTACCAACAACATTACAAACGCCATAATTACCGCAGTAACAGAGCCACGCACAATACGATTTAAATTTCGGTTGAGATTTTTAAATTCTTTTTGAAACACCACACCATATTCAATTAATCTTTGCAGCAAGCGCATTTTATTGGTGATGCGATTTGGGTCACCTAAAGTGACTTGTGTATTGTATTGATTGTCTTCTCTGTATTCACTTTCACTGCGACAAAAAGTTAATAAGAAGTTTCTCTCACTGGTAAATTCGCTGCTTTTGGGGGCTCTAGATAATAGCTTTAAAAAAGATTGTTCGACTTGCCAGCTTAAATAATTGTCGGCATTTTCAAAATACGCTCTGAGTTTTTTATCTGGCGGAGCATACCTTCTTAATTTTTTCAGTAAGCCCGAGATCTGCTCTGCTAATATAATGGCTTGTGGATAAAACTCTTCGCTCTCGGTTAACTTAAGAGTTTGTTTTATGTCGGTATCTAACGCTAAACGAATTTGATAAGAAAACAAATTCAGGTTTAAACGATAGTCCGTTTGCTCACCTTTTTGTTGACTGATAAAGCGGCTACGTACTAAAGGTAAATGCAACTGATCTGAATAATAAGAACTGTAATTTTGAATACTATGATGAAAATAGTTTTCTTCTTCTAAGGTTTTAGGGCTGATCCCCATTTCATCCGGCAAAGAGAAATATAGGTCGACCCGCTGCTTATCACTCGGCAATAGTTGGTAACTGACTTTTATAGAAAGGTTTTCATCTTGGCTAAGTTTGATTTTATTCAATTTTCTATTTATCTCCCCGTCGTTATATCGTCAAGCCTGAGTCAAATGAGTATGCCTTATTTTTACCTCATTACCCACATTAATCAATTACAGTTTTTAACCTTAATCAGTAAAAATACGGATGGCTAGTACCTGGTTGAACACCTGATAGCGATCACGATTACATTCCCATTACAATTGATAGCTTTTACCTATTAGGGTGATAGATATTAATAACTAGATTATATATTAGATTGAACTAATGTAACTACAACAAAGACCAATAATCATTAAATTAATTAAAAAGGAATAGTTATGAGTTGCGATACAAAATTAAAACCAAGAAAAGTAAAAACAAATACACAAGTTAATGCCGACACTAATATTTCTGAGGAGAAAAAAACAATGAGTTCAACTATGGTTCGTAATGAAATGCCTGAATTTGAGATGGAAGCCTATGACTCAAGTACAGGGCATTACACAACAGTTTCTAGTAAAGATTACAAAGGGAAATGGGTAGCAATTTGCTTCTATCCTGCTGATTTCACTTTTGTTTGTCCAACTGAAATTGCAGCAATGAATGCAAAATACGATGAATTTCAAAAGATGGGGGTTGAGATCTTACCGGTTTCTGTTGATTCTAAGTTTTCTCATAAACGTTTTGTCGAAACAGAACCTGTCTTAGCCGGTTTGAAATTAACTATGGGTGCAGATACAACTCAACAGGTCAGTCGTGACTTTGGTGTTTTAATTGAAGAAGAAGGTGTAGCTCTACGAGGCCGTTTCCTTTTTAATCCTGATGGTATTTGTGTAGCTCAAGAAGTTCAGGCTGATTCAGTTGGTCGTAATGTGAATGAGTTCCTACGTCAAATAGAAGCATGGCAATATGCGACTGAAACAGGTGAGGTTTGTCCAGCAGGTTGGAGACCAGGTAAGAAAACTCTTCCTGTTAATACTGATGCTGAACAGATGACTGGTCGCGTAGGTGATTACATCACTATCGAAGAAATATTGAGTTAAAAAACTCTAATTGAAAAAGACGGGAATTCCCGTTTTTTTATATGTTAAAAAATAAAAAACCGCCAATGAAGGCGGTTTTGGTTTTTCTGTTTTATAAATAGTAAAGCTAACTAAAGTTGGGAACTATTGTTACACACACTCTTTTATAAAACGGCTTTAATAATGTCTAAGCTAATAATCACCTTAGACATTAATCATGACAAATACAAATTATTATGAACAGTAAGGTGCAATATCCGTACTCTTAACCAAACTGGTTCATCGTATTATCTTTACCACCAGCTTTTAATGCAGCTTCACCAGCAAAGTATTCTTTATGGTCGTCGCCCATATCAGAACCAGCCATGTTTTGATGTTTAACACAGGCTATACCTTGACGAATTTCTTCACGTTGAACACTTTTAACGTAACCCAACATGCCTTGGTCACCAAAGTATTCTTTAGCAAGGTTATCCGTAGACAATGCCGCTGTGTGGTACGTTGGCAATGTGATTAAGTGATGGAATATGCCAGCTTCTCTTGCTGAATCTGCTTGGAAGGTACGGATTTTTTCATCGGCTTCCATCGCTAATTCAGTTGCATCGTATTCAACACTCATAAGATCAGCTCGGTTGTAGTTTGATACGTCTTTGCCAGCTTCAGCATAAAGGTCGAATATTTGTTGGCGGAAGCTTAGCGTCCAGTTAAATGATGGGCTGTTGTTGTAAACTAGCTTAGCATTTGGCACTACTTCACGAATACGATTAACCATGCCACCGATTTGTCCTACATGTGGTTTCTCAGTTTCAATCCATAATAAGTCAGCACCATTTTGTAATGACGTTATGCAATCTAGTACACATCTGTCTTCACCTGTACCGGCACGGAATTGGAACAGGTTAGATGGTAAACGTTTCGGACGTAATAATTTACCGTCACGATTGAGGATAACATCGCCGTTTTGCAATTTACCTGGAGCAACTTCTTCACAATCTAAGAAACTGTTGTATTGGTCGCCTAAGTCACCTGGTTCATTGGTAACGGCTATTTGTTTAGTTAAGCCTGCACCTAATGAGTCAGTACGAGCAACAATAACACCGTCATCTATACCCAGTTCTAAAAACGCGTAACGTACTGCACGTATTTTGGCTAAGAAGTCTTCATGCGGAACCGTAACTTTACCGTCTTGGTGACCACATTGTTTTTCATCAGATACTTGGTTTTCAATTTGAATACAACAAGCACCCGCTTCAATCATTTGTTTTGCCATTAAGTAAGTGGCTTCTGCATTACCGAAACCAGCATCAATATCTGCAATAATTGGCACAACATGAGTTTGATGATTGTCGATTTCACTTTGTACTTTTTTCTCAGTAGCTTTATCGCCAGCTTCTCTTGCATCGTCAAGTTGACGGAACAAACCACCTAACTCACGTGCATCCGCTTGGCGTAAAAAGGTATATAGCTCTTCAACTAAACTGGCTACTGATGTTTTTTCATGCATTGACTGGTCTGGTAAAGGCCCAAACTCAGAACGTAATGCCGCAACCATCCAACCAGAAAGGTATAAGTAACGTCTGTCTGTACTATTGAAATGTTTCTTAATAGAGATCATCTTCTGTTGACCAATAAATCCGTGCCAGCAACCTAACGATTGGGTGTATTGTGATGGATCTGCGTCGTATCTGTCCATATCTGTACGCATAATAGCGGCGGTATACTTAGCAATATCTAAACCCGTTTTGAATTTATTTTGTGTACGCATTCTTGCTGCATACTCAGGGCTAATTGCATCCCAGCTTGCACCACGAGATGCTCGGATAGCCTCTAATAGCTGAATTTCATTTGTATATGCTGACATAGTTGTACCCTCTTAATATCATTTATAATAATTATAGTTATTTTAAATTTACTCAGTTAACGACTCACTTTTTGCGAGCTGGAGTAAATCTGTTGATGACAACTCTAATCCAAACGACTAACATTCAACAAATAGATAAATCACATACATAGGATTCACAGAATGAATATTAGTAAAATAGATCTCAATTTATTGGTATACCTAGATGTATTATTACGAGAGAAAAACGTAACTCGCTCAGCAGATCAGCTTTCTATTACTCAACCGGCTATGAGTAATGGCCTAAAACGGTTACGAGATTTATTTTCAGATCCTATATTAGTGCGAACTTCAGAAGGCATGATGCCAACGGCTCGTGCTTTGCAATTACAACCTGTGGTACGCGATGTTTTATCTAAACTAGAAGCGACTATTCAGCCAGAAACAGAATTTGAACCACTAAGTTCAAGCCGTACCTTTAGAATAATGGCCAGTGATTATGCGGAAACTACGCTACTGGCAAAGGTTCTGGGAGAATTACGTACCAAAGCGCCTAGCGTTACTTTAGATATAGTTACGCCGTCAGACGTTAGTTTTCACGATGTTGAGCTTGGTAAAGTAGATATGGCAATTAACCGCTTTGAAGAGTTGCCGATGTCATTCCACCAAAAGGTAATTTGGTACGATACTTTCAGCTGTATGGTGAATAAAGACCACCCTTGTCTGCCAAACTTTGACTTAGACAGTTACTTAGAACATCAACATGTTTGGGTGAGCAAAACCGGCTTTGGTGTGGGCGTAGGTATTGATCCTACTGAAGTTCAGAAGCTAGGTTGGGTAGACGCTGAGTTAGATAGATTAGGAAAAAAACGTAACATTCGTGTTTTCACCCGTCATTATCACATGGCGATGTGGTTAGCTAAAGAGCAAGGCTTAATCGCAACATTACCCACCAAAGCAACTGAACTATATGCCGACAATGATAAGGTAAAGGTACTAGAACCACCATTTGATATTCCACCAATTGCATTAAAAATGGCTTGGTCACCTTTATTACACCATGATGTTGGTCATATTTGGCTAAGACGTTTAATTGTAGATGTTGGTAGCAAGTAAGCTCGCTACTAAATCAGCTCTACCCTCTTATTTTAAAGGATACATTACCTTTATTCATAATATGTATGATGGCTATATAAAAACAAAGCTAGATGAATTTTAGTAAATAACTTTACACTGTCGCTATAAATAAATGTCAGCATAAGTTTGAGAATAGTTATGAATAATATAGTGCAGGGTAGAGAACACGTTAAATCTGGTCAATTATCTATTGATGCCGAGTTGTATAACTTTGTGAATACTCAGGTGTTAGATAAAATTGATCTTAACAAAGAAAACTTTTGGAAAGATGTCGAAAAACTTACCACAGAGTTAATGCCAATTAATGAAGCCCTACTGCAAACCAGAGACAAACTGCAGCAGAAGATCAATAACTATCACAAAAAGCACACAAACTTAGAGCCAAAACATTACAAACAATTTTTAACTGAAATTGGTTACTTACAACCAGAACCTGCAGATTTTAACATCACGAGTACCAATGTAGATGATGAAATTGCAACAATGGCGGGCCCTCAGCTTGTTGTGCCTGTAATGAATGCACGTTATGCAATTAATGCGGTAAATTCTCGTTGGGGTAGTTTATACGATGCGTTATACGGCACTGATGTTATTAGTTCAGACAAGGGGGCAGAAGTACAAAGTACTTACAATCCAATACGTGGACAAAAAGTGGTGGAATACGGCCGAGACTTTTTAAATAAAAATACACCTTTAGCAACTGGTGACTTTAATCATGTTACTGGCTTTAAAATTGAAGCTGGGCAGCTAGTTGTTCAAACAAATTCTGGTGACACGTCATTAGCGCAAGCAAGTCAATTTGTTGGTTACCGTGGTAATGTTAACGCCCCTACTGATATTGTATTACAGCATCATAAATTACACATCATCATTAACATTGACGCCAATCACCCTATTGGCAAAACCGACCTTGCGCATATTAAAGATATTACGCTGGAATCTGCCCTAACCACGATTATGGACTGTGAAGACTCTGTTGCCGCAGTGGATGCTGAAGATAAATGCATTGTTTATCGTAATTGGCTTGGCCTAATGACAGGTAATTTAACAGAAACCGTTAATAAAAATGGCAAACAATTTACCCGTAAATTAGCTGACGATGTTGAGTTTTTAACCCCGAGTGGCATAGCAACATCCTTAACCGGACGTGCACTTATGTTTGTACGTAATGTGGGTCACTTAATGACAAACCCAGCTATTTTGGTTAATGGCAAAGAAATACCTGAAGGTATTTTAGATGCAATTATGACATCAGCTATAGGTAAAATTGATTTGTTAAAGTCTGCGACAGTTACTTTAACAGGGTCAAGATCGGCAATTAAAAATTCACAAAAAGGTTCTATCTATATAGTAAAACCAAAAATGCACGGAGCCGACGAAGTCGCTTTCACCAATACCCTGTTTGATAAAGTAGAAGATACTTTAGCTTTACCACGCCACACCATAAAAATGGGCATAATGGATGAAGAGCGCAGAACGTCACTTAATTTAAAAGCTTGTGTAGAGCAAGCCAAACACCGGGTTGTGTTTATCAATACTGGATTTTTAGACCGCACCGGCGACGAAATTCATACCAGTATGGATGCCGGCGTATTTGCTCCAAAAGCTGAACTTAAAGCAAAACCTTGGATCCACGCTTATGAAGAGTCAAACGTAGCTGTTGGCTTAAATTGTGGCTTTAAAGGCAAAGCGCAAATAGGTAAAGGTATGTGGCCTATTCCGGATCAGATGGCGCAAATGATGAAAGTTAAAATTGGTCATCCAAAAGCAGGCGCGAATACCGCCTGGGTTCCATCACCAACCGCTGCCACTTTACACGTAATGCATTATCACCAAGTTAATGTAAGTGATATTCAGCAACAATTACTGGGCACGATAACCTCAGACATAGACACTATTTTAGCTATTCCGTTAATTACTGATGAATGTGAGTTAACCAAAGAGTTGATCAACAAAGAACTAGAAAACAACGCCCAAGGCATATTAGGTTATGTAGTGCGTTGGGTTGACCAAGGTGTTGGCTGCTCAAAAGTGCCAGACATCAATAATGTAGGTTTAATGGAAGACAGAGCAACTTGTCGTATTTCAAGCCAGCACGTAGCCAACTGGTTACATCAAGACGTATGCACAGAGCAACAAGTAAATGACGTATTATTGCGTATGGCAGCTGTGGTAGATAAACAAAATGAACACGATCCGTTATACGAAAACATGACACCAAATGTTGAAGACTCATTAGCGTTTCAAGCGGCAAGAGATTTGATCATAAAAGGTGTCGAGCAACCAAGCGGATATACCGAACCTTTGTTGCATAATTATAGATTGTTGAAAAAACAAGAAATAGCTAAGCGTTAATGGTAAAGCTCCAAATAACAAAAAATCATAAAAAACCGCCAACTGGCGTAATGCCAGTCAGTTAAGCGAACATCAATAAAATAAAGGGCTTCAGAGTGATTTTAGAAAATCATACTGAAGCCCTTTTTGTATCTACGCTTCGACTTATTTATAGGCGTTTTTCCGTCTAGCTAAATTTTGAATAAAACATGAATGATTATTCAAAAAAGTGACTAACTGATCGGCATTAGCCAACTGGCGGTTTTGTTTTTTAATTTACGCTTATGTATCTCTGCGCATTTTTTCAAATAAAGAGGGTTCCCAAGGTCGCATCGCAAATAATAAGCCCATGTGCTTTCTGCTACTTAACGGCAAGGCGCTGTCCTCTTGATTCATAACCGCTACTTCTTTAGTAAGTTGGTTCAATTTTAGTTTAATCGTTTCAATTGAAGATTCAGAATAACGACCTCTTAAATAAAAACGGAAACTTCCCTCTTCATTAAATTTGGAATTCATGAATTTTGTCATGACCTCCGTCTCCATATATTTCTCCAACGGTCCGTTTTTTCTCCAGCGGAAATCTTGTGCGATGAGTAATTTATAATGATTCTCGGGTAATAACTGAATAATATTAAGTCTGTCCAACTTAGCCATCAATTGAACCGCTTTAAACTCATCTATATCGTAATAAGAAATAATTTCGTTGTAAGTCCAGCCATCTATTACACAAATAGCCAGTAATAGCAGTTGTGGATTTTCCATCAACTCTTGTTCTTGTTCTTCTGTTAAGTGTTGTAATTGCTTTTTTTGTTTTTCAGATAACAAAAATAAATCAGATAATTCAATGCCTATAATGTTACATATTTGCTCCAAACGATTAAGAGTAAAACTGTCTTTGGCAAAAATACGTTTAATGTTTGCTTCGCTTAACTCTAACTTTTCGGCAATTTTCTTATAGGTAATTTTTTTATCTCTCAACAGCTGCTTTAGCGTTGAGGTTATTTGTTGAATTTGACTCATAAATCGTTCCAAAACCGCATAAAGTACAGTTTTAATATACTTAAAGTCTCGTAAATTACTACAACAAACTTAACAGTTTACAATTTTTATACCTAAACATAGTCTAATTCCAGTTGAGACACTCAACAAAAACAAAAACATAATTAAAATTAAAGGAACATGAATATGAATAAATTAAACTTAGTAACTATCACTGCACTTATCGTAATGTCTATCAATTCTGCTCATGCAAAAGGACCTTCGGAAAACGCTAGCACCGCGAGCAAACACTCACTACTTGCAGGTAAACATAGTCTCAAAGCGACCGGACAAGTAGCCAGCGGCGTTGTTGCAGTACCTCTTATGGTTGTTGGTAGTGTAGGAACATTAAGTATGGGCGCGGGTTCAGCTCTTATGGAGTCAGCGACTGGATCTACAAGTGAACCACTAGAAATTTCAGACGTTGTGATCACCGCTGATAAATCTCCAGCTGATGCAATGAAACAATAAAATACACCCAACTCGAAACCAATAAAAGGAAGTTAAGATGAATACCAAGCAATTAATACTAGTTATATTTAAGCTAATAACGCTATTGCTAATATTCTCTGCTGAACCAACTTGGGCGGGTAGTAACCGCTCAAGTGATATTCAACATGAGCCTCTAGTCGTTAGCGAATTTGCAAAAAATGTAGAAAAATACGCCGCCAGTCAAGGCGCACGAGCATTTATTATAGGTAGAGTTGGGCAGCCAGAAAAAGACCTACCAAAAGGAATTGCCTTTACTCATACCGCCATTGCTGTTTATTCAAGCATTAAGTTGGAAAGCGGAGAGTTGCTTAAAGGTTATGCAATTTACAATTTATACCAAAATGACAATAACTTAGACCGTAGTTCTTTAGTAACTGATTATCCTGTTGATTTTTTCTGGGGCGTTAGTAGCTTAAAAGCTGGGATCATTATTCCAACTGAGTCATTACAACAACGTTTAATTCAAGCTATTGCAGCAGGCAACGGCGAGGCAATACATAACCCTAAGTATTCAGTACTAGCAAACCCATTTAATACTAAATACCAAAACTGTACTGAACACACGTTAGATTTAATTAATTCTGCCATATATGAAACGACAGATATCAAACAATTAAAGGTAAACTCAAAAGCCTACTTTAATCCGCAAAAAGTAAAAATGAATGGATTGAAGTTAGCGTTAGGTGGCCTGTTTATGGACGGCGTACATAACAGCGACCATAAAGGAAAACCAAGAACGGCAACATTTACCAGTATTGCAAAATATCTTCAACAATTTGAATTGATGAACAAAGCAGTAACACTAAATGCAGAAGGCGAAGTGACACCTCTATTAAAAAGCTAAAACTAAATCGAGGTGCGGAGTTAAATAAGGTGCGGAGTTAAATAAGATAGCAATTTAATTCTGCTCCCTTTTCTTACTTTAATATAGCTGTCATATTTATAGATAATACTGTGATCATTACTTTTTTAACGATTTTACTAACGGCTATCATTTATGAAGATTTTACATTCCATCTTAGTATTCACCTTTCTATTTAGCTCTCTTTTTATTTTTAACTCGCCTGTATTGGCAAAGCAAATCAATGCTCAAGACAAGCTGGTCATTGCACATCGTGGAGCCAGCGGTTATTTACCAGAACACTCTATAGCAGCTAAAGCGATGGCTCATGCTATGAACGCTGATTACATTGAACAAGACGTGGTGATGAGCAAAGACAACCAATTGCTAATATTGCACGACCACTACCTTGACCGAGTCACCAATGTTGCGACTGTTTTTCCTAACCGAAAACGTCAAGACGATCGTTATTACGCCATTGACTTTACCCTGACAGAAATCCGTACCCTCAAGATGACAGAAGGATTTAGTGTGGATGAAAGTGGCCAACAAAAAGCCGGATTTCCAGAACGTTTTCCATTATGGAAATCTACATTTGCAGTACATACCTTGGCTGAAGAGATTGAGCTAATCCAAGGTTTAAACAAAAGTACCGGCAAAAACATCGGTATTTACGTAGAAATAAAATCGCCAGCGTTTCATTTACATGAAGGTAAAGACATCAGCAAAGCGGTATTAAAAGAGCTGAAACGCTATGGGTACGACAACACTAACGATAAAGTATTTGTACAAAGCTTTGATGCTATTGATCTGCAACGTATTAAACAAAAACTATTACCTGAGCTAAATATACAGGTAAAACTGGTGCAATTAATCGCAATGACGGACTGGCAAGAAACCTTAATTTATAACAAGAATACAACCACAGCTTATGATTACGATTGGATGTTAACACCAGAAGGCATGCAAAAAATTGCGACCTACGCCGACGGTGTTGGCCCTTGGAAACCTATGTTAGTTGATACAACAAGCAAACCTGTTAAATCTAATGGCTTGTTACAAGCAGCACATAAAGCGGGATTAGTTGTTCATCCCTACACGTTCAGAGCAGATAGCGGCCGTATTCCAGAATATGCCCAGGATTTCGATGATCTTTTAAAGATCTTCTACTTCGACATTGGCGTAGATGGCGTATTCACCGATTTTCCAGATAAAGCGGTTCAGTTTTTACAAAAAGCACAAGGGAATAAATAACGACGGAGCACGTTCTGACAAGACATAAGAATGACTCGACAACAGTGACATATTGTCACACCTGCGGTTATAAACTAGGTAAGAGGATTTACCTAGAGGGAGTTTTTGCTGGCAAAAAGCCAAGTATATAAGCTAATTAGGAGTGCAATATTAAACGACAAATAAGCCAGCCAATATACAATTTCTACACCGCTTAATTGCAGCATTAGTAAGGTGGAAATGAACATTCCACTCCAGCCAATTGTTTTAAATGTATACCGCGCTTTTTTTGTTAACCTGGTGTTAAAAACCACCTTAAAATGTTTATCCATGCTTAACAATAAACAAGGCAAGGCAAACATCTGCAGAACAATACTTATTAACATGACTTTGCCTCAACCTTTAAATAATTAACCGACGTTCTTACTTTTAACCAAAGCGCTGTTTTCAATAAAATAATGCCAATAATAAACATAGCGACAGTCACGCCAAGGTAAGTAACATTGGTCTGGATTATCGCATTAACGAGCCATTGGCTATTTTGCATAACATCAACAAACGGCAGTAAAATACATCCGACAGCAGATATAAGTAATTGCTCAAACCATGCTTTATTGGCAGGACGTAAAAGCGCATGAATTAAGCATATTAACCAGGTCCATAAAAAAACATGAACTTCCATATTAGCTCGGTTTGCTATTTCAATTGGCAATAATCTATTTGCTAGAAAAAATGCGGTGGTTGCCACCAACAAACCGGCAATGCCCGAGATATTTAGCCGCTCAACAATAAAGTAACCCAAGTGAAAACCTTGGTGTTTTTCTTTGCGTTTTTTTAACCAAATAATAAGACCAGTGGCGATTAATGCACTGGATAACAAGCCAAGCAGAAACAGCAACCAACGCAAACCTGTGTCGGCAAAGTGTCCTTCATGTAAACCAAAGAACACTCGTCTCACCTCTGTTGCTGTACTGGCTGGTTGATAACCTTCAAGCGCTTCACCAGTGTGAGAAGAAAACACCAAACGTTCAGACTGACGAGACAAGGTATTGTCTTTTACTCGGTCTACAATGATACGACCGTTCTGACTAAACGGTTGTTCAAATGTAATACGACGAATTTGATCTTCACCAGTCCACGTTTGTTGTACTTGCTGCTGAACAACAGCAAAGTCTTTTAGTGGTAATGGCATCTCAGATACAGCGTTTGAAGATGATTCTATAGAAGGTAAATTAGGAGCTAAATGAGGAGCTAAGTTAGGAGCTAGCTGCCTACTTAATGCACGTTCACCACCAGCATAATAATTGGCGCTAAACGGCATATACATAATGTTATATATCATAATGCCACTGCTGCAGATCATGATACAAAAAGGGATTGTGGTGACGCCAGCCAGCGCATGAAAGTCAGTTAACGCTTTACCTACTTTATTGAAACGTAAGGTAAAGAAATCTCGGAAAAAGCGCCTGTGAGTAAAAATGCCACTAAACACAGCTATCAGCATAAACATTGCTGCGATACCTGAAATATAACGACCGCCATAACCCCGTAATTCCAATGTGTAATGGAAAACTCTAAAGAAATTTCCACCAGCAGATTCACGCGGTGTAACAACTTGGCCTTCGTCAGGGCCTAAACTAAGGTTCTGCCTATCTCGGCCTTTACTCCATTGGATAGACCAATGTTCGGTTCTTTTATCTGGTAAATTAATACGCCAGCGATCTGAGTCTGTACCTTCTTTATGTAATACATCCAGTGAGCGGTTTACCATATTTTGCGTTGATGAAACTTGAACTAATTCGGGTTTCATCCACTGAGTAATTTCTGGGTTAAAGTAACTTAACGTGCCGGTTAAAAATATTGTAAACAGCAACCATCCAATAACGAGCCCTGAGTACGTGTGTAACCAGATCATCGACTTTCTAAAGTCAGGCTTCATTCTTTTCCTACCATTTCACGACTAACACGTAATAAATAACGCCAAACAAACAGAGACTTAACAATATATCTCGCCATAATAACCAAGCACTTTTACGACAAAAGCAGGCGATTATCACAATAAAGTAAACGACATAACTTAACATTGACGCGGACATTACCGCTTCATTTAGCTCGCAAATTTGCCCCCAAACAAGCAGTTGAGCAAATGCAAAACTGAATGCAACAGACAAAGCATAGCCGCCAATGACGGCGGCTATAACACGAGAGAACACATCTAAATTGTGTTTCATTTTACAATTCAAAATTGTGTAATGTTAAAAGCTATAGGTAGCGGTTAATTTTGCGTTACGGCTTTCACCCGGTAAACCACCTAAGTACATAGCTTTGCTGTAATAAGTTTCATCCGTTAAGTTGCGTAAGTTAAGTTGGATATTCCACTCTTCACCTACATAACTAACTGCGCCACCTAAAACGGTATAAGCTTCAACAATTGCGTAATTAACACCAAATGCAGACGCTGCAATAGAGCGCTCACCTTCATGCGTTACACCAATACTAAATTTAATTGGACTTGGTAAAGCTTCAAACTTATAGCTGTAACTTGTCCATAAACTAGCAAGGTTTTCTGCAAGACCTTTAGTTTGTTCTTCACTCTGGCTAGCTGCGTAGTTGCCTGGCACAGTTACCGGTGTTTGGTGTGTTGCATTAAAGTTCATTGTCCATTGGTCGTTAAACGCTAAGTTTAAATCAACTTCAACACCTTCTGTTTGGTCTTTCTCGTCGTAGTAATACTCAGTAAGATCAAAGTTATCTACATCATCATAAAGAGGATTTGAATAGCGTAAGTTAGTACGACTTGTTTGGAAGAACACAACAGAGGCAAGTAAGTCTTCTTCAAATGCGGTAAAACGTGCACCTAAATCAAAAGACTCAGACTCTGAATCTGGGCGGTTATCGTCTTCACTTAAGCTACCTAATACGCTGTATGCGGTTCTGCCTTTTGATGCATTTAAAAATGTGCTTAACTGCTCAAATGGTTGGTAATTTAAACCTAGGTTGTAAGTAAAACCACTGTCATCCGCATCTAATTCAGGGTTGCTGTCTGAAGTTTGGTTTTGATATGTTTGACTGATACTACTGTATGCACCACCAACACGAGCGGTTAGTTCATCTGTAATATAAACCACTTCTTGTAAGCTTAAGCCCCACGCTGTGGCTGACTTATCATATTTACTTCTTAGTGAAGGGTTATAATCTTCAAAAGTACCTGTAGGCCAGTTAGGATTACGGATATCTAAAATATAAGGAACTGCATCACTTCTAGTATCGTCAGCATCCCAAATTGAATATTGTTGGTAATCCATTTCACGGTTTTCATAGTTGGCACTTATTAAATGCTCACCGCTTATATCGCCGAATGTCCATGCGTTAGACAAATCAGCAAAGTATTGCCAAGTTGTTTCATTTGCTTCAATACTACGATATTCCTGACGACGAGCTGCATAAGGATACAATACACCGTCAATCACTAAAGGAGCTCTAGGATTTACATTCGTTGTTCCGTCACGTTCCGTGAAGATATAATTATTTGCTGATGTTTGGCGAATGTATTCTGTTGAATAGCTTCGGTATTGTAATTGATGCGCTAATACCCAGTTATCCGTAATTTCAAGATCGTGACGAACTTTAAATCTAACTTCTTCACCTTGGTTTGGTGTAGAGATAGGTGAAATTAATGCAGTGTCGCCTAAGTCAATTGGC
Source organism: uncultured Psychrosphaera sp. (assembly GCF_947500655.1). Lineage (GTDB taxonomy): Bacteria > Pseudomonadota > Gammaproteobacteria > Enterobacterales > Alteromonadaceae > Psychrosphaera. Next base: position 18,152 of record NZ_CANMSK010000021.1, read on the forward strand.
TGCCAACCGTCTGTACTACTTAAACTGCTAGCTAATTCTTCACGCTGAGCGTCAGTAAGTTGCAAGGCGTCTGCACTGATAGCAGTATCACCATTTGGTAAATCTGCTGCAGTAATACTGCCAGCTTCGGCATCAATTAGACTTAAATCAATTAAACGTACAGGATGTCCAACAGAATCAATTTGCACAGCATCATCAACATAAGCGGCAGAGAAAAGTAATGAATTACCACTAGAGATGTTATGACTTAAAGAAGCGTAAAACTCTGAGCGTTCTGAGCTTAATCCACGGTAACCGTCAGATTTTTCATAATTAGCAACAATTCTATAAGCCGTGTCTTTAGTTAAACCAGCCGTTGCATCAACCATTAAACCTTGGTTGTTCCATTGCCCAGCAACTGCACGGATTTGATAAGCGGCCTCTTGTTGTGGTTTTTTCTCAATTAAATTGATAACACCACCAGCAGCACCCATACCATAAAGCCCTGTTGCAGGACCTTTTAATACTTCAATACTCTCAACATTGGTCATTGTACGTGTTGGGTTATAACTATTTTCTAAGTCAGCTCCGCCATACATACCATCGTAAGCATAATTAACACCTAAACCACGAATAGCTAGATTATCACCAACACCATAGTTATTACCGGCTTGGCTTAATCCACTTACATTACGTAAACTTTCTTGTAATGTTGCTCCAGACTGCTCTGTGAATAACAACTTGTCTACCACGACAATGGCTGCAGGCGTCTGCATTAAATTCATATTAGATTTAGTCGCAGTTCCAGAATCAACAATAAGTTTATTATGTTTGCTATATACGCTTATTTTTTCAATTTCACCGTCTTTAGTTACTTTTGTAGTGTCTTCGTTTGCATAAGTTAGAGATGAAGTTGTTGCCATTAACATGGTTACAGCAGCTGAAATCGGCCATGTAGGTTTAAGCTTGAAACGCATTAGAGGATACCCTTATTAAATATGTGTGTTTTATATCTTTTTAATATATAGCAATGATAATGATTCTCATTTGTTTATTCAATATTTAAATCAGCTATTTTTATGTGTACGTTAAGCCTGTAGTGGATCACCGCGAAATTAATCACTTTAATCTGTTGATTATAAAAGTAAAAAATAATGGAAAGGGTCGATTGGAGAAAAGAGAAATATATTAATTGGCCAGTCAATAAATCTGCACATACAAAAAAGGCCAGAGACAATGTCACTGACCTTAGATAAGTTGTTAACCTATTAAATTGGAACCTTATTTAATAAAGCGCCAATATTAACAATTAGTCATCTAACAATATTCTAGCAATAGTACGGACGCCCATGCCTGTTGCTCCGGCTGAGTATTTGCCATTGCCTGCAGGGTTGAATGCGCCAGCTAAGTCAAAGTGTAACCAGTTTTGGCCTTCATTAGCGACAAAGCGTGATAAGAAGCCTGCTGCGTTTGAAGCTCCGCCTTGACCACCACCTTTTTGTGCTCGGCTGTTTGCCGTATCTGCATACGGTGATGGACACGCTTTTTGATGGAATTTCTCAAGTGGTAATGCCCACGCGCCCTCAAACTCTAATTCAGCAGCTTGTAAGCCTTGTGCAACAAATGGTTTGTCTAAACCAAATACCGCATTGTAATCACTACCAACGGCCATCATAGCGGCACCAGTTAGCGTCGCTGCGTTAATAACACGTTGTGCTTTTAACTCGCCTGCGTGTAATAAACCGTCTGCCAATACAACGCGCCCTTCTGCATCTGTATTTACAATCTCTACGGTTGTGCCATTTTTATAAGTTAAAATGTCACCTAGTTTATAAGCGTTACCGCCAATAAGGTTTTCTGCGCAGCATAATATAAGTTTAACTCGTTTGTTAAGGCCACGAGAAATAGCTAATGCAAGTGCAGCTGTTACTGTTGCAGCGCCGCCCATGTCGCATTTCATGCTCAACATGCCTTCAGACGCTTTAATGGAATAACCACCACTGTCAAAGGTTATACCTTTACCAACAAGCGCCGTTGAAATTGGTGCATTTTTATCTTTAGTTGGATTGTAATCTAACGTCAACATAACCGGAGGATGAATACTGGCGCGGCCAACTGAATGAAGTCCAACCCAGCCATTTTCTAGTAAGTCGTCACCCATTACGATTTCGTGAGTCACGCAATCTGGGGCTAATTCTGTAATAAGGTTTATTGAGCTGTTAGCTAATGCTAATGGATACATATCTTGTGGAGATTGATTGGTAACATTTTTTGACCAATCAAACGCTAGTTTACGATTGTTTAATTCAGTCGTATCACCTTCAGCCCAAACAACCGTTTGGCCACCTTTGGCTGTTGTAAAACCAAGATAGAAACTCCATTGTTGTTCTATGTCCCAAGACTCTGCAAGTGCAACGGCATTAACCCCTAAAGATTGAATTTGGCGAGCCGACGTTTGGATAGTTGATAATTGGGATTTGTAATCTGTATCCGTTAGATGAATGACTTGACCTTCTGCATTCATGCTAAGTGAGTTGTTTGTTCCCCACTGGGCTGGTGCTGCTTGTTTTGAAACGGTAACGTTTAAGATATCTGACATGGGCACTCTCATAGTTAAAATAATTGAAGACGTATAATTGGCTACAAAAAAGAAAATTAATTCTATAACATCAGTTTACTCCTTGTTTTCTCATTAATATAGTTATTGAATACACATCTTAATAAAATTGTCTTCGTTAATTGATTGGATGGTTGGGGATAGTTTTTAACTTATTTTTATAAAGGAAAATAGCAATGGCCGGAGCAAGTTTTTTTGCATTGTTTGATGATATCGCCTTACTGTTAGATGACGTAGCAGCAATGACGAAAGTAGCCGCTAAAAAAACAGCTGGTGTATTAGGTGATGACTTAGCGGTGAATGCTGAGCAAGTTTCAGGTGTTAAAGCCAATAGAGAATTGCCGGTTGTTTGGGCTGTGGCAAAAGGATCTTTACTAAATAAGTGCATGTTAGTGCCTGCGGCGATATTAATTAGCATATTTGCCAACTGGCTGATTGTGCCATTATTGATCATGGGTGGTTTATTTTTGTCTTTTGAAGGGGCAGAAAAAATCATTGAAATGGTAGAGAAGAAAGGGAAAGGAAAAAACAAAAAAACACAACACCAAGAAGCTTTAATTTCGGCATTAAATGAACCGGACCTAGATATAGTCAAATACGAAAAAGACAAAATAAAAAGTGCGATAAAAACCGACTTTGTTTTATCGGCAGAAATAATAATTATTGCCCTTGGAACCGTTGCCAACAACACCTTAATTGAACAAATATTAGTATTATCAGTTATTGCCATCGTGGTAACTACAGGCGTTTATGGCGTGGTTGCGCTTATCGTTAGGATGGATGATGTAGGTTTAGCTTGGTTGTCACTTAAACCGAGTAATTTATTTAATAAGTTGCGTAACAAAATTGGGTCAGGTTTATTAATGTTTGCACCTAAATTAATGCAGAGTTTAAGTTGGATTGGCCTAGTTGCTATGTTTTTAGTTGGCGGCGGCATGCTAACGCACAATATGGCTTGGTTACATCACGTATCTGAAATCGTTTTAGGTTTTTTACCAGCAGATAGCAATGTAATACATACAACCACCAGTGTTTTATTAGACGGTAGTTACGGTGTAATTGCCGGATTAATAGTAGCGGGCTTGTTACATTTAATCCTAAGCAAAACTAAAGAGTAACTATTTTATGCGGCATTATTGTTATGAAGCGTTATTTTTATGAAGCATAGCTCGCCTTTAGTAAAGGGCACATTAATAAAACGTTACAAACGTTTTTTAGCCGATGTAGAAACCGAAAATGGCGAAGTGATCACCATTCATTGTCCCAATACAGGGGCAATGACGGGTTGTGCAGAGCCTGGTTATACCGTGTATTACAGTACGAGCGATAATCCTAAACGTAAATATCCAAACACTTTTGAACTCGCTCAAAATCATCTAGGACACTTTATTGGTATTAATACTATCAAAGCAAATAAAGTCGTAATTGAGGCAATAAACAAAGGTTTACTGCCAACTCTTAACAATTACTCCACGTTAGCAACAGAAGTGAAATACGGTAACGAGAACAGTCGAATTGATATATTACTCACGGATAATGCCTTAGATGATAGCTCTGACAGGAGCAGTACAAAACCTAATTGTTATGTGGAAGTAAAATCTACAACATTATTGTTAGATGAAAAAACAGGGTTAGGCGCATTTCCAGACGCGGTCACTACACGTGGACAAAAGCACATTCGCGAGCTAGTTGAGATGATCCAACAAGGTCATAGGGGCGTAATAGTGTTTTTAGTTCAACATACAGGTATTGAATCGGTAAAAGTGGCCGATACTGTTGATGCTAAATATGCTGACGAACTAAAAAAGGCGTTTTTTGCAGGATTAGAAATAATAGTATTACACACAAAAATTGATGTTGACGGTATTACGGCGAATAACACCAGTAAATTTCAGTGGCCGGCATAAGATTTATTTTGTTCATATTTAACAAATAAATTGCTCTGGCCTTAATTATTTGCTATAGATAGCGCCGTTTTTTAAAAGCAGTAACACCACTGGTTGCTGAATAAAAATACCAAAATACGCTAACCAGTTGAATTATTAGGAGAAAACAACGCATGGCAGATAAAAAATCATTAGGATTGCTAGCCCTCGCAGGCGTTGAGCCGTATGTTGAGAAGAAAAATGAAGAGTACATGTGTGATGAGCAGTACGAACATTTTAGTAAAATTTTAAATGCTTGGCGTACTCAGTTACGCGAAGAAGTTGACCGTACTTTGTCTCATATGCAAGACGAAGCAGCGAACTTTCCAGATCCAGTAGACCGTGCTTCGCAAGAAGAAGAGTTTGCATTGGAATTACGTACTCGAGATCGTGAACGTAAGTTAATTAAGAAAATCGAAAAAACACTTGGTTTAATTAAATCTGGCGACTTTGGTTTTTGTAAGACTTGTGGAATAGAAATTGGTATTCGTCGCTTAGAAGCACGTCCTACCGCAGACCAATGTATCGACTGTAAAACATTATCTGAAATTAAAGAGAAGCAATTAGGTGGTTAAGGCATAAGCCTTAACCCTTTTCACTTTAGTACTTATCCATTTTAGTGAAGCTTCCAATTTTGAACTCGTTTCATCTGCAAAAAAAATTCCAAATCAGCAATGTCCAATATCGTGGACGTTTTGCGCCATCTCCATCTGGACCTTTACACTTTGGCTCTTTAGTCGCAGCTCTTGGTAGTTTTTTGCATGCAAAATCTCAAAATGGTTTATGGTTTGTACGGATTGAAGATATAGATAAACCAAGAGAGCAAGCTGGCTCTGTTGATGATATTTTAAATGCTCTTGAAAGCTTTGGTATGGTTTGGGATCAAGATTTACAAACAAACAACGAAAATAACTATCGTGGCTGTTTAGTCCAATCCAATCGCTTAGAGCGCTACCAACAAATTTTTGATGATTTAAAACAACAAGGTCTTCTGTATTCTTGTTATTGCACACGCAAAGAGATTAAAGAAATGGGTGGCATTTATCTTGGTCACTGCCGTAATAAACAGCACAGATTTGACGCTCATGCGGTTAGGATAAAGCAACAAGCAGCACAAACTGAGTTTACCGATTTACTGCATGGCAAAGTTAATATTGATGAGCAGCTAATGAATGAAGATTACATTGTTAAGCGTTCGGATGGTCTATTTGCTTATCAGTTGGTCGTGGTTATTGATGATATAGATCAAGCCATTACCAATGTAGTAAGAGGTGTTGATATCATGGAATTAACACCTAGGCAGATAAGTTTATTTAATTTATTTGGCATTGCACCGCCAAGTTATTTGCATTTACCTTTGATAGTTAATGATGATGGGCAAAAGCTAAGTAAACAAAATAAAGCGTCTGCAATTAATTGTAGTGATCCAAAACCTGAATTGCTTAAAGCTTTAGCTTGCTTAGGATTGCCGGTGTTAAGTCAATCTTCTCTGTCGGCCCTTTCAATACCTGATATCATTGACTGGGCAATACAAAATTGGGATATAAATAAGATCCCAACTCAGTTAAATATTTTGCTTTAACGAACAAAAACAACATTAAAAAATTAAAGATGTTTGATTCATCGTTAACTTATTTATATTTACAGCTAATTGCTGTAAAATGCGCCGCTTTCGTAGGCTTAGCTACATGCGTCTAATCATAATTAATAAAATTGGGTAAATCTCTTAGTGGTATTTAAAAAAGTTATATCTTGGTTTAGTAAAAGCAAGCCTCAATCAGCGGCTACAACTCCAAGCAAGTCAAAGGCACCTGCCAAACAATATGTTGCTCGAACTCCTAGAGTTATCGAAGGCGCCACGACAATTCCACGTAGCGAACATCCAGTGTCCAGAAAGGACATTAGCCCAAGTGCGCTTAAAGTTTTATATCGTCTTAAAGATAATGGTTACGAAGCTTACTTAGTTGGTGGCTGTATTCGAGATATCTTATTAGGTTTAGAGCCTAAAGATTTTGACGTAGTAACTAACGCCACTCCAGAACAAGTTAAACGCTGTTTTAATAATTGCCGCTTAATTGGTCGCCGCTTCCGTTTAGCGCATATCATGTTTGGTAGGGAGATCATTGAAGTTGCAACGTTCCGTGGACATCACGAAGCAGAAGCCGAACCTGAAGAAAACGAAACAAAAGAACAGTTAGCTAAAAAGGTTTCTCGTCAAAGCGACGAAGGACAATTGTTGCGTGACAATGTATTTGGTTCAATGGAGGAAGACGCGGAACGTCGTGATTTTACTATCAATGCCTTATATTACGACATCAGAGATTTCTCAATTTACGACTTTGCCAATGGCATGGCTGATATCGAAAAAGGCTTAATTGACCTAATTGGCGATCCTGAAACTCGCTATCGTGAAGATCCAGTGCGTATGTTACGCGCAGTTCGTTTTTCTAATAAATTACGCATGCAAATTGCAGAACGTACTGAAAAACCAATTTTTGAACTGGCTCACTTATTACAAAATATCCCACCGGCACGTTTGTTTGATGAATCATTAAAACTAATGTTAGCGGGTAAAGCTCAAGTAAATTATCAGTCGTTAAGAGAATATGGTTTATTCCGCTATTTTTATCCTGCGGTTGATAAAGAGCTAACGGGCAATATGGACGATAAAGAAGAACGCTTACTGTCTATTATGTTTAATGCTACCGATACTCGTATTAATTCAGGTAAGTCGGTTTCTCCAGCTTATATCCTAGCGGCTATGTTTTGGTACCCATTGGAAGCAATTGCAACCTCACTAGAGCAAGAAGGTGGATTACATCCGTATGATGCATTCCAAGTTGCGACTAACGATGTGTTACAACAAGCTGTGCAAACTATTGCTATTCCAAAACGCTTTACTGCTGCTGCTCGCGAGATTTGGACGTTCCAACATAGATTAACCAAAACGACTGGCAAACGTCCGTCAGTGTTAATTGAAAATCCAAGATTTAGAGCCGCTTATGATTTCTTAGTACTACGTGCTGAAGTTGAAGGTGGTGAATTGGTTGAGTTGGCGCAATTCTGGACAGATTATCAACAATCTGACGAAGGTAAAAAACACGCCTACGCTAATCCAAACCAAGGCAAACCTAGCTTTAAATCAAAAGCACCAGATTCAAGCTACCCAAAGAAAAAACGTAAACCTCGCAAATATGATAAGCCTAAGGCCAAAAACCAAGGAAGCTAATAATGAGTGAACTGGTTTATATTGGTTTAGGGGCAAATTTACAATCACCACTAGCAACCATAAAATTAGCACTTGAAGAGTTAGCTAATTTACCAAATTCTGAGTTTATTACTGTGTCTAAGATATACAGCAGTAAACCAATGGGACCTGCCGACCAACCTGATTATATCAACGCAGTTGCATTAATTAAAACTGAGCTGACAGCTCATGAATTATTTAAGCATACTTGTAGCATTGAAGATAAACATGGCCGAACTCGCTTAGGTGAGCATTGGGGAGCGCGTACGTTAGACTTAGATATCTTATTATTTGGTCAACAATTAATAAATGACGAAACCTTAATTATCCCTCATTATGGTTTACAGCAACGTGAGTTTGTTATTTATCCTTTATTAGATATTACTCCCGATTTAGTGTTACCTTGCAGTACATCAGTTGCTGCATTAACTAGTAACATTCCGTTGAATGGGATGACGCCCATTTAAACACCCTAGATTACAAGTTATAACAAGATTGTTAAGCAAAATTACAAAGGTTTATCATGGCAAAGATCACAACTTCAACGTTATTAAAGATGAAACAAAACGGCGAAAAAATCGCGGCGTTAACTGCTTACGACGCAAGTTTCGCTCAATTATTTGATGCCCAAGGTGTTCATGTTTTATTAATTGGCGACTCAATGGGAATGGTTTTACATGGTGCTGACAGCACATTAAGTGTGACCAATGAACAGATTGCTTACCACACTCGCTGCGTTAGAGCTGGCGCGGCCAATGCGTTAGTTATCGCTGACATGCCATTTATGACTTATTACAGTGCTGATAAAACGTTAGAGAATGCCCATGAATTAATGGCAGCTGGCGCTAACATGATCAAAATGGAAGGTGGTGACTGGTTATATGACAGCATTACTAAACTAACTCAAAACGGTATTCCAGTATGTGGTCATTTGGGCTTAACGCCACAATCTGTAAACGTATTTGGTGGTTTTAAAGTACAAGGACGTGATGATCTAAAAGCATTAGAAATGGTTGAACACGCTAAAGGCTTAGAAGCTGCTGGCGCGCAATTATTAGTATTAGAATGTATTCCAACAGATTTAGCCAAAGCGATAACCGATGCCATCTCTATTCCAACAATAGGCATTGGTGCTGGTAACCAAACTGATGGACAAATTTTGGTTATGCACGATATGTTTGGCATTAGCTCAGGTTACATTCCTAAGTTCTCAAAAAACTACATAGCTTTAACTGGCAACATGCGTGAAGCGGTCGAATTATATGTATCAGAAGTTAAATCTGGTGAGTTTCCAGATGAGTCTCGTTCGTTTAATTAATAGGTCAATTTATGTTAATTTTTAATAAATTATCTGAATTACGTCAATGGCGTAAAGAGTTAGCATTACAAGGTAAGTCATTAGCATTTGTACCAACCATGGGCAACTTGCATGAAGGGCATATCAAATTAGTAGAAGAAGCGCATAACTACGCCGATGTTGTTATAACCTCTATTTTTGTTAATCCAATGCAATTTGGTAAAAATGAAGACTTAGATGCCTATCCTCGTACGTTTGAAGCAGATTGCGACAAACTAAAAGCAGCAAATAATCATGCTGTTTTTTACCCTAATGCCAAAGAAGTTTACCCAAATGGCTTAGATGCACAAACCTATGTTGAAGTTCCAGACACAGCACATAGCTTGTGTGGTGAAGCAACCCAAAGACCAGGACATTTTCGTGGCGTATCTACTGTTGTCGCTAAGTTATTTAACTTGGTTCAGCCTGATGTTGCGGTATTTGGCGAAAAAGATTATCAACAATTACGGCTGATCAAAACTATGGTTTCAGATCTTAATATGCCAATTGAAATTATTGGTGTTGAAACGGTAAGAGAAGAAAGTGGTTTAGCAAAAAGTTCACGCAATGGCTATTTAACCGCAGCAGAAAAGAGTTTAGCGCCTGCGTTAAATCAAGCTCTTCTCTTAATAAAACAATCTGTATTAGATGGTATTGCAAGAATAGATACACTCAAAAAACTGGCGACTGAGTTTCTTAATGAAGCTGGGTTAAAGACCGATTATATTCTTGTACGTGACGCTCATACTTTAGCACCACTGACTAAAGAAACGACAGAGGTTGTGATCTTAGGTGCAGCATATTTAGGTAAAGCGCGCTTAATTGATAACATAAGCTTTAAACGCGAAACCAATTAATTCTGAATCTGTTTTATTTTATATTCCAGATTCAAATATAAAAAAGCCAACCTATTAAGTTAACAGGTTGGCTTTTTTATTTGTCCATTTATCTTATTGGCTAAGCACTTTTTTCAAGATAGCCGGTAAACTGCGCCAGCTTTCTTTAGCAATTTCTCTTTGCTCATCCAAAATATCTTTCAATATCTGTTTTGTGGTTAGAGGGTTAGCTAACACAGTTCTAAATACGGTAATGGTTTTTCCATCATAACGTTGAGGTGTTAAGCGAGTTCTTGAAACAAAAGATTTACCAGATTCACGCTGTTTCTTTTGAATAAAACGCGTTAAGTCATTAAGTAAATCGTTAATAATAACCTTTTCATCTTTGCCACACATAGCCATAAAATCTTGTACTGCTTTAGGCACATAACGATAAGTTAAAATACACAACTCAGGTTGGGTGATCAGCTCAAAGTCATCATCTTTTTGGATTAATTCGGCAAAATAGTTGGCGTTGTCTATGCTGCGATCTATCAGCATTTCATAACCTTTACGCCCCATTACTTTTAAGCATGCATAAACCAACATCGACATACCAGGACGGCTGCCCTCAAGTGTATGTGAACCTAAATCCTTGGAGCCTTTACGTAATATATATTCCGCATGATGTTCAATTACATCAGTAGCTCGTGGATCTTTAAATAACACCATACCTGCACCCATAGGCACATACATCTGTTTATGAGCATCTATAGTAATAGAGTCAGCTCTTTCTATGCCAACAAGCTTAGAGCGTTGATTACCAGACAGTAACGTCGCTCCGCCCCATGCAGCATCAACATGAAAGTGTATTTTATGTTGTTCTGCTAAGTCAGCCATAGCAACGAGAGGATCTATGCTGCCAGTTTCTGTTGTACCAGCAACACCAACCAGCGCCATAATACCTACGTTTTGCTGCTTTAATTCTTTGATGGTTTCAGCAAGTAAATCGATTCGAATTTTATTATCATCATCCGTCGGGACAGTCACTATATCTTGACGACCAATACCAAGAATATCTGCTGATTTACTTAACGAATAATGACCACGTTCAGATACTAATACGACAACACGTTCGTAACCGTAATGCTTCATTGCGCGGAACAAACCTTCTTTGCCGACACCTTTAAAGTCACCATCTGGTCCCAAAACGGTATTACGTGCAATCCACAATGCCGTTATATTGGCCACAGTGCCACCTGAACAAAACGCACCCAGTGAATGATTTGCACTGTGCATGTAATGCTCGTAATAGCCGTCATTATTTTCACGGGTTTCGCCATAAGCGATGCGATGCATCATACCGATAACTTGGCGTTCCAATGGCGTGAATGCTTTGGAGGTTTCTATTTTTACTAGGTTTTGGTTTAAACCTACCATCAATTTAGACAGAGGTAGTAAAAAGTATGGAAGCGCAGAGGTCATATGACCAATAAAGCTCGGAGACGAAGTGTGTACTGACTGAGCAACTAATTTATGCAGTAATTCATCAGCAATGTCTGAGACAAACTGAGGATTTTCTGGCATAGCCGAATCTAGAAAGTCTTTTTCAATTTCTGATAGAGGTTTTTCGACTGCAACAATATGATCACGCAAAAAACCATCTAGGTTTTGCGATACTTCTTGTTCAATCAGCGACAGCGTCGAATCAGGATCTTCAGGTATTGTGAATATCCGATATAAATTTTCTTCTGTTGCCGCAGCAATTCGTTTGTCAGACATAGCTAAATTCAGCCGATTTAAGTTGCCAGTACTTTACTGTAACTGACAGAAAATGTCTTTACTTTATAGCAGTAAAACTGTTTTTTAATCTGATATTTAACTTATTAAAAACCTAAACTATAACGGTGATCCATCAACATCCAGTTTAGATTTAATGATATTGACCACAATATCAAGCATTTCATTATTAAGTTGGCGCCAATCAAAATAAGGTGTAACTAAGCATTGATCTACGTCAGACCATTTTAATTTATCAAATTTTTGATGTGATACTAACGGTAATAAATCCAATTGGCTTTGCGCGTAACTAAAACCACACACAAGAGAAACATAAGGTGTTGGTTCACTTTCTAATTGCTTAAGATTTTGAACACGCTGTTCGGTTGTCACACTAAGTGGTGAAAAAGCAATAAACTCAAAGCCCTGCTCTGTTAACAGCTTTGTATCTCGGTACTCTTGCCATGTTTTACATCCTGTATCAAATAAGGCAAACGATATTTTTGCCAAAATTGAAAACACTTTACGCCAATGATTACCGGTTTGCTGAATGATACTCGCAGCTTCACCAAGCTGTAGTGGCCGACTAATATCGTGTTGAAAGTCATCCATCGGTGGTCTGTTGGCAATATGTAAAACGACACGAGGCGAATGTTTTATTACACCAAATCCTACGATTTTACTGCTCGTCCAATCTTTCATTTATTTTGACCTTTGATAGATATAAAAAAACCGAGCTAGGCTCGGTTTTTTTGCTAAAGACTATCGATTAAATATCGTTAGGCTTAGGACGTGAGTTACGTTTACGTTCGTTTTCAGTAAGGAATTTCTTACGGATACGAATGCTTTCTGGTGTTACTTCAACCAATTCGTCATCATCGATGAATTCTAACGCTTGTTCCAATGTCATTACGATATGTGGAGTTAGTGTTTGCGCTTCATCTGTACCAGATGAACGTACGTTAGTTAATTGCTTACCTTTAAGTACGTTAACGGTTAAGTCGTTATCACGGCTGTGGATACCAACAACTTGACCTTCATAGATGTCAGTTGCGTGTCCAATCATCATACGACCACGTGATTGTAAGTTAAAGATTGCATTTGTTAATGCTTTACCAGTTGCATTTGCAACTAATACACCATTCAAACGTTGACCAATTACGCCACCTTTGAAAGGTCCGTACTCAACGAATGTGTGATAAATCAAACCAGAACCAGACGTTAATGTCATAAATTCAGTTTGGAAACCAATTAAACCACGGCTAGGCATCATGAAGTCCATACGAATACGGCCTTTTCCATCTGGAGCCATGTCAGTAAGTTCTGCTTTACGGATACCCATTTTTTCCATGATAGAACCCTGATGTTGTTCTTCAACATCAATAGTTACTGTTTCATATGGTTCTTGTTTTTCGCCATCTACTTCACGCATGATAACTTCAGGACGAGAAACTGCTAACTCAAACCCTTCACGACGCATGTTTTCAATTAATATGCCTAGGTGTAACTCACCACGACCAGAAACTTTAAACTTATCTGGATCGTCAAGTTGCTCAACACGTAATGCAACGTTATGAACTAATTCTTTGTCCAAACGTTCTTTGATGTTACGTGAAGTTACAAATTTACCTTCTTGACCAGCAAATGGAGACGTATTTACTTGGAATGTCATTGTTACTGTTGGTTCATCAACAGATAATAACGGTAAACCTTCAACTTGAGATGGATCACAAATAGTGTCAGATATTTTTAATTCGCCAACACCAGTAATAGCAATAATATCACCTGCGTGTGCGCCTTCAGCTTCGTAACGGTCTAGACCTAAGTAACCAAATACTTTACCTACTTTAGCGTTATGAACAGTACCAGCAGCTGTTTGAATTGTTACTTGTTGGTTTGGTTTAACCGTACCACGTGTAACACGACCTATACCGATAACACCTAAGTATGAGCTGTAATCAAGTTGAGAGATCTGCATTTGGAAAGGACCGTCGATATCAGCAGCCGGAGGCGGAACTTGATCAATGATAGTTTCAAACAATGGAGTCATGTCTGTGCCAGTTTCGCCTTCTTCATGAGAAGCCCAACCGTTTAATGCTGAAGCATAAACAACTTTAAAGTCTAATTGTTCGTCAGTTGCACCAAGGTTGTCGAATAAATCAAATACTTGATCCATAACCCAATCAGGACGAGAACCTGGCTTATCAATTTTATTGATAACTAGAATTGGTTTAAGACCTTGAGCAAATGCTTTTTGTGTTACAAAGCGAGTTTGCGGCATTGGACCTTCTTGTGCATCAACAATCAATAGAACAGAATCTACCATTGACATTACACGTTCAACTTCGCCACCAAAGTCAGCATGTCCTGGGGTATCTACGATGTTTACACGGTAATCTTTCCAGTCTATCGCTGTATTTTTAGCTAGGATTGTAATACCACGTTCTTTCTCGATATCGTTCGAGTCCATAACACGGTCTTCAGCATCACCACGAGTCTCTAGTGTTCCAGACTGTGCTAATAGTTTGTCAACAAGGGTAGTTTTACCGTGGTCAACGTGAGCAATGATAGCAATATTGCGTAAGTGAGCAGCATCAGCTGGTTTGTTCATTTTAATTCTCTCAAATTCGTTTTTGGGGTAAACGTAGAGCAATTCACTATATAAAATCCAAACCTTCTTGGACCATTAAATGTTATCTACTACATTAAAATTTTCGCGCATTATACACGAATAATAAAATAGTGGGTAAAAAAAGAATCATGTTAAGTGAGCTTATTTTACGGTAGCCCTAATTCAGAGTAATTTATTAACTTAACCGAAGACGATAATTTAACATTTACAGTTGTTTTTCCTTTTTAGATGAATAGACTGAAGATAGGTTAATTTTTAGCTAGTGAGTGTTGTATGGATAAAAGTGCCTTTTATAAAGAAATATTCTCAACCGTATTGGGATACAGTCTTGACCTGTTTGCTTATATAGATATCAACTACCGCTATCTTTATGTAAGTAACAGCTATGCTAATTTTTACGGATTTAAGCCCGATGAGTTAATTGGACGTACACCTGTTCAAGTCTTTGACTCAATAACCTATAACAAAGTCATCAACCCATACCTTAAGGAATGTATTAAAGAAAAGACGCCAGTTAATTTTGATACATGGATCACAGCAAATAAACTCGAAGAACCACACTTTTTATATATGTCTTACTTACCGCATATTTCTGAACAAACAGAAGAAGTGGTTGGAGTGATTATTATCGTAAAAGACGTCACTGAATTTAAACGAGCTGAAAGTATCTTATCAGTATCCGCCAATACCGATCCTTTAACCGACATACCAAACCGTCTTTATTTAGAAAAAAAGTTAGAATCATTAACAACTAACCGCGATCGAACTTTAGATAGATTTGCACTCTTGTTCTGCGATTTAGATGGATTTAAACAAGTAAATGATACTCACGGCCATGCCGTTGGTGACAAAGTACTGCATCAAGTCGCAAAACGATTAAGTAAACATATTCGTAATGAAGACATTATTGCTCGTTACGGCGGTGACGAATTTGTGATCTTAATTTCACCATTAACTGACGATAACGTTATTTCAGTGATCAAAGAGAAAATAGGTCGCTCTATTTCCCAACCTTTTGATGTGGCCGGTATAAAAATACATATCGGGATCAGCATCGGCGTGTCTATCTATCCTGACGAATCTAACGATGTGTTAGAACTGATTAATCAAGCCGATCGTAGAATGTACAAAATGAAAAACAATAAACCTGAGATGTAGCGCTTTTTTTAATCTTTTTGAAAGGATCAACTGACCCTAATATATTGGATTATATTTAAAATAATGAAATCAAATTAACAAAAACATTGTTATTAATCCGATATCGTTCTAAGTTTACTACGAGCAAATAAATTGTTATTTAAATTCATCAACTAAAAGTAAATATAATCTTATATGAACGTAAAATTTATAAACCCATTTTTAACATCATTAATGAATGTACTTGAAACTATGGCCATGACGAAGTTAGTGCCAGGTAAACCATCATTAAAAAAGGAACAAATAGCCAGAGGTGATGTATCAGGCTTAATGGGCATGGTAGGGCCTCAAACTAAGGGTTCATTATCTATCACCTTTGAAGCGTCTCTCGCTATTTCTATTATGGAAAAAATGTTAGGTGAACGTCCTGATTCTATAAATGAAGACGTAACCGACATGGTTGGTGAAATAACCAATATGGTGACAGGTGGTGCTAAAAATATTCTATCCGATAATGGTTACGAATTTGACATGGCTACACCTATGGTTGTTTCAGGAGAAGGTCATACCATAAACCATAAATGTGAAGCATCAACACTTATCATTCCTTTTGATTCAGAAAACGGCAAAGCATTTATTGAAGTATCGTTTGATGTACTTGAAGCCGATGAAGAATAAATATAAGGCTTCAGTATAAGTAAAATCCATGTCTAACTGGCAAAAACAAATACATTTAAAGCCGCGTAATCGCGGCTTTCATCTAATAGACTCAGATATTTTAAACCAATTACCGCAACTACATAGCTGTGAAATTGGCATACTCAATCTATTTATCCAACATACCTCAGCGTCATTAACTATAAACGAAAATGCAGATCCTACTGTAAGAATTGACATGGAATCTCATTTTAATAAATTTGTTCCTGAAAATGCCCCCTACTACCTCCATGATTATGAGGGCAGCGACGATATGCCCGCTCATATTAAAGCATCAGTTTTAGGTAGCTCAGTCAGTATCCCAGTGAATAATGGCAGTTTATTGTTAGGAATGTGGCAGGGAATTTATTTAGGAGAACATAGAAACCACGCAAGCAGCCGAACTATTATAGCCACTTATATTGGCAGTTAATTAGGGACTGTTTGATATTACTACAAACTTGCTCCAACAAACGCTGACGGGCTTCTATACTCGCCCATGCTATGTGTGGGGTAATAATTAGATTTTCTAATTGCTCAGTTAACAATATATGATCTTTTGGTGGCGGCTCTATATTCAATACATCGGTTGCGGCACCGCAAATTGTTTTTTGCTTTAATGCTTGCAGTAAATCAGCTTCATTAACAATCCCACCTCTTGCTGTATTAATAATAACCGCTGATGGTTTCATCAAACCGAACTCTGTTGCTGCAATCAAGTCAGTTGTTTGTGCCGTTAATGGACAATGAATGCTGATCACATCTGAATTAGTGAGTAAGTCGATAAAACTAACACGCCCTGCTCTTATTGATTTAGCATCTTTATGCTCAGCAATAATTACCTTCATATCAAATGCCAGCGCTATTTTTTCTACTGACTTAGCTAACGTACCATAGCCTACTAGCCCAATAGTTTTACCAGTTAGCTCTGCTATAGGAAAGTCTAATAAGCAAAACGACTTACTCTTACTCCAATCACCTTTTTTAACGAGAGCGCTATAACGGCTAGTATTATTAACCAATTCTAATAACAAACTAAACACAAGTTGAGCGACCGAATTTCCGGCATAGTTCTTTACATTTTTAACCGCAATCGACTGTTTAGCTGCTGCATCTAAATCAACGTTGTTCATCCCCGTTGCTGCAACACATATTAACTTTAGCTCTGGAAGTTGAGATAAAGTCTGAGCGTCTAACTGCACTTTATTGGTTATGATCACCTGTGCGTCAGCGCAGCGCTGTAATACTTCATCTGGTGATGAATAAGCATGCATTTGCCAATTAATTGGTAAATTAGTTAATGGTTCAAAATTAATATCTTGACCCAATGTAGCTGCATCTAAAAATACGCCAGTTAGTTTTTTTGTCATTATTTTTATCTAATTTGCTATTTAACTTATTACAGACTTAATATTCAAGTATGGGTAATATATAGCTTTGTTTAATTAAAGCACGCTGACTTTCTAACTTATCTAATGCCGTTTGATAAGCTTGGATAACTTCATCGGATGTTTCTATATTGAACGCTATATAGTTACTAATTTCATTCACTTTCCATACTTGTTCATATTGGCTAGCATCTATGTTTAAACGATTAGTCAAATGCTGGAAGCTATGTACTGATGTAACCATCATTTCAACGCGTTCTGATTGCAACATGATAAATGAACGCTCCAAATCATCAACTTTAGCAATATTAAAGTCTGGAAAGCCAACTTGTCGAAGCGAAATTTCTGAAACATCACCTTTAATTGCAGATACTTTGTAGTTCAATACATCGGCTAAATTAGTAAATTTTAGATTAGATGATTTTTTTGCCATTAATATATGAACAGATTTAAACAGAGGGCCAACCCACTTAAATAAAGGTTCACGAGCTGGAGTTTTAGCCATAGTGAACAATGCTGTATTTGAGGTTTTTAATGTGTTTCGGTAAGCACGAGTCCAAGGTAAAACGGTTATATCTTGCTCTGGTAACTTTAACTCAGTCCAAATCAACTTTAACGAATCCACTGTAATACCAACTAATTCATTATCTTTCATATAATTAGCAGGTGGGTAAATTTCGGTATAAAAAGTGATTGGGGTTAATTGACTTTGTTCTAAATTAGACTTACTCGCTGCCATAGCTGTATTGGAAAAAGCAGATAACGACAGAGCTAAACAAAGGTAAATAAATTTTTTCATAAACATTGTTAACCTATATTGTACTTTTATTAAGCTGAATTTTTCACAAGCCCGATTATCAAGGATTTTGTAGTTTATTCAAGCTAATACCAACATTCTTGATTAAATTAGCATCATTTACTTGGAGAACAGTCTAAAACTTTTAAATCTCGACTTTAATCTGTCGGGTTTTGGCTGTAACTGACTAATTGGTGCTTTTTTATGATATCGACCAATAACGGAAGTTAATACTAACGAAGCAATAACTGAATATAGAACCTGCTCAACCGAATAAACTTGAAAGGCAAGAGTAAGAATGATCATATCGATTATAAAGATCACTTTCCCGGTATGAATACCATAATGTTTTTCTAAATACAGAGCCAAAATATTTACGCCACCAAGAGAGGCGCCATTTCGGAATACTAATAAAAGGCCAATACCCATTAAGCCGCCAGCAATAATAGCAGCTAACCATAGTGGAATAACATCAATAACGATCATAGAAGATAAGGCGTCTGACAAAACTGAAACTAATGCGATGGAGACGATACTTTTAAAGGTAAATGATTTGCCCATTTGTTTAAGCGCAATAACAAAAAATGGTAGGTTAATTAAGAAGAACCAAGTACCAAGACTTATCTCGTACAGGTTATTTGTGATAGCCGCTAGGCCACCGGTTCCGCCAATTAGCAAGCTACTTGATTGTAAAAAGAAAAAACCTAATGCGACTAAGAAACAACCTTCAACTATCGCGTACCATTCAAATGCAATTTTTTTCATTTTTACCTCAATATATTTGGCCTGCAGTATATGTTTTTACCCGTTCAATTTCGAGTATAAACTCTAAAAACACTAAATGATTTTTTTACA
Organism: uncultured Psychrosphaera sp.; assembly: GCF_947500655.1. Classification (GTDB taxonomy): domain Bacteria; phylum Pseudomonadota; class Gammaproteobacteria; order Enterobacterales; family Alteromonadaceae; genus Psychrosphaera. The sequence goes on from NZ_CANMSK010000021.1 coordinate 37,354, forward strand.
AAAAAACCAATAATCAGCAAAACGTATTGAAAAAATGACATAAAAAAACACTGCCCGAGGACAGTGTTTTTATTATCTAACTTATTACCGCAAGCGGTGAATAAATTAAGCTTCCGCGATTACTACAATTTTAATTGATGCAGTAACTTCAGGGTGTAATTGGATAGCAATATCAAATTCACCTAGTTCACGGATAACGCCTTCAGGCATTTTAACTTCTGATTTAGCTACTTCAACACCGGCTTCAGTTATTGCAAGAGCAATATCACGAGTACCGATTGAACCAAATAGTTTACCTTCTTCACCAGCTTTAGAAGCGATAGTCACTTCACCAAGACCAGTTACTTTGTCAGAACGAGCTTCACATGCTGCTAATTCAGCAGCAACTTTCTTCTCTAATTCTGCGCGACGAGCTTCAAACTGTTCAGTGTTAGCTTTAGTTGCAGGAACTGCTTTTCCTTGAGGGAAAAGGAAGTTACGTGCAAAACCAGACTTAACATTAACGCTGTCGCCTAGTGAACCTAGGTTAGCAACTTTATCTAAAAGGATAACGTTCATATTTATTATTCCTCTTATTGATGTAAGTCAGTGTAAGGTAACAATGCAACATAGCGTGCGCGTTTGATTGCACGAGCTAGTTGACGTTGATACTTTGCGCTTGTACCAGTAATACGACTTGGTACGATTTTGCCACTTTCTGTAACATAGTTACGTAGCGTAGCTAGATCTTTATAATCTATTTCTTTTACGCCATCAGCTTTGAAACGGCATACTTTACGACGTCTGAAATAACGTGCCATTTGAATTCTCCTAATTGAGTATTTCTATATGTTGAGCGTGCAAGGCAATAATGGGAGTCCCTTTATTACTTTCGTGGCGATTTAAAAAACCACTCACTTGAACTGCATCACCCACAATAAAATTTTTAATTAACTGTTGTTGCTCTTTCCCACAGGTTACAACATGAATTCGAATATAAGCATTTCTACTAAACTCTGACTCTTGTTGAATGGACTTATGTTCAATTGAAAATTGACCATGAATCACCCCTGCTGGACTATCTGAAAACTTAGGTGCTTTGCAAATCAGGCCACTTAATACAACTTGATTCAACACTTAAGACACTCCAAACAAATTAAGCAGCTTGTTCTTTCTTCTCTTCTTTAGCTAAAGGAGAAGCTTCTGTAACTGCGCTATCTTTACGGATAGTTAAGCTACGTAAAACCGCATCGTTATAGCGGAAAGATTCTTCTAGCTCAGCAACAACTTCACTTGGCGCTTCAATGTTCAAAAGAACATAATGTGCTTTGTGTAGTTTCTCAATTGGATAAGCTAATTGACGACGACCCCAGTCTTCTAGACGGTGGATCTGTCCGTTTGCTTCTGTAATTGTACCAGTATAACGTTCTATCATACCTGTAACTTGTTCACTCTGATCAGGGTGAACCATTAAAACGATTTCGTAATGACGCATCGTTAGATTCCTTATGGATTTTTAGCCTCAAAATCAAGCTCAGCCACACTTGAACAAAGGCAAGGAATTAAATAAATGGCTGATTTGGGCGCGAATTATACTGTGATTGGGGGATAAAACAAGAATTAACTGACTAATTAACCAACTATTTACTGGCTTGTTCTTCTGCTTGTTTTTTTGCTAACTCTTCGGCGGCTTTGAGTTGATCGGCTTTCACTTGGTCAACGAGTGTTTCGTAAGCCAACCTAAGTTGTGGATCGTTAGGATCTGATAATATATAAGTAAATACAATTTCACCACGGTGGTTAATAAATACTGTCGTAGGTGTGTTTGTTACCTCAAACGACTTAGCGGCATCATCACCATCCACTAGTACTTTTAAGTCGAGTCCTCTGCGCTTCATTTCTTTGATTGGTTTTGTTCTTGGGTTTTCCCAAAAACTGACGGCGTATGTTTCAATTCCTTTTTTTACATAACCTTTGGAGATAGTTTCTAAACCCGGCTGTAGCTTTTTACAGTAAGGACACCAAGTGGCCCAAAAATGTAAAACATAAGGTTTACCGAGTAAAGTTTCTGATGAAAGCTCGATAGTGTCATTGGTGATCTGCCAAGCAGGAGCCATAATGGCTTCTATAATAGGATTGCCATCTTCATCCAATTCAGGCTCATCACTCAAAGCGAATAACGAGAAGCTACATAAAAAAAGCATGGCTAATAATTTAATTTTTAACATCATCTTTTACTTCACTCCTCTAACTATCAAAACGACTAGCTTCTTTGACGAACCGCTTCAAATAAAATAACCCCAGTTGCTACAGATACATTCAAGCTAGACACAGTGCCTGCCATAGGGATTTTCACAAGCTGGTCACAATGTTCACGCGTTAAACGGCGCATACCTGAACCTTCAGCACCCATCACTATAGCCAAAGGTCCTTCAAATTTCATTTGAAACACATCTTTTTCTGCTTCGCCTGCGGTACCAATGATCCAAACTTGTTCGTCTTGTAACATCTTTAATGTTCTTGCCAAGTTAGTAACAACGATCAATGGCATTACTTCAGCCGCGCCACATGCCACTTTACGTGTAGTTGGCGTTAGCTTAGCTGATTTATCTCTAGGGACGATAACCGCATCCACACCTGCAGCGTCTGCAGTTCTGATCACAGCGCCTAAGTTATGTGGGTCAGTAACGCCATCTAATACTAATAAAAATGGTGCTTTGCCTGCTTCAGCTTTAGCATCAAGTAAGTCTTTTAAATCTGACTCATCCTTTTGCTTTCCAGCTTTAACTCTAGCCATTATACCTTGATGTTGTTCGCCATCACTTTTGTCATCTAAAGCTTTTCTAGACATAAACTGAACCGAAACACCTAATTCTTTTGCATCATTAATAATGGGTAAAACTCGATCATCTTCACGACCTTTTAATGCAAATACTTCAATAATACGTTCTGGTTCATGCTGTAAAATAGCAGCCACTGAATGGATGCCGTACGCTAATTCAACGCTCATTTTTTAACTTACCTACTTAACTGATAACTACGAGTTTTTGTTTATTACTACTGGCTGTTTATGGCTACTTTTTTGCTGACTTACCTGAACTAGCCGAATCTGTTTTTTTAGCCGCTATGCGTTTACCCGCTCGTGACTTAGGTTTTTTCTTGCCACTTTTTACAGGCTTTTTACGGGAGTCTCTTTTAGGGCTTTTCTCGTCAGTCGACTTGGCGGTTTTACTTTTGCCAGTGCCTCTTTTACCAGAACCGTCAGATTTCGTAGTATTTGGAACATCACCTTTACGCAATTTATCTCTAATTGACGTAGCAGTGTTATTGGTTCTTTCTTCATTGGCTTTGCTACGAGTTCTTGAACCTTTGCCAGCGTTAGCTTTTCCATTGCTAGCTCTGCCACCTTGGGTTGGTAATTCTGCCAATTCAAAATCTATTTGTTTTTCGTCTAAATCTACCGCTTTAACGCGAACATCTAACTTGTCGCCCAAACGGAAAACTCGGCGATTACGTTCACCAACTAATACGTGACGGTCACCATCGTATTGATAATAATCGTTACCTAGTGCGGTTATATGAACTAGACCTTCAATATGTAAATCTAACAAACGAACAAAAATACCAAATGAGGTTACTGATGAAATAACACCTGCATGCTCAGAACCAATATGGTCTTGCATGAATTCACATTTCAACCAAGATTCTACATCTCTGGTTGCTTCATCAGCACGACGCTCTGTCATGGAACATTGTTCACCAAGCGCTTCTAACTCTTCTGAGTTATACGCGTAATGGCCAGATGTTTTTTGACCTTGTTTGTTTATTATTGCTTTAATTGCTCTGTGAACAATTAAATCAGGGTAACGACGAATTGGTGACGTGAAATGTGCATAACCTTCAAGTGCCAATCCAAAGTGACCTATGTTATCGGCTTGATATACGGCTTGGCGCATAGAGCGGATCATCATAGTTTGAATTAACTCACCATCTGGTCTTGATAAGTATTTGTTAACCTGAGCACTTAGTTCTTTTGGTGTTGGTTCGTCACCAAAGGTAAGTTCACCACCAAGTTCAGCAATAAAACTTCTAAATGCAGCCAACTTACTTGGATCTGGTTTGTCATGCACGCGGAATAAGGCTTCTGCATTATTCTGTTCAATAAACTGCGCCGCTGATACATTGGCTAAGATCATACATTCTTCAATGATCTTATGTGCGTCGTTACGGGCAACGGTTTCTACTGATTCAATTTTACGTTGAGCGTTAAAGATAAACTTAGCTTCAACCGTTTCAAATTCAAATGCACCACGCTCTGCACGTACTTGTTTAAGTTGAGTGTACAACTCAAACAAATCAACAATATGCGGATAGACATGCTGATAACGTTCTCTTTGTTCTTCATCACCGTCTAACATTGCCGCTACTTTGGTATACGTTAAGCGTGCATGTGAGTGCATTACAGCTTGGTAGAATTTGTGCTCAGACAATTCACCAGCAGCACTAATGGTCATTTCACACACTAGACACAGACGGTCTACCTGTGGATTTAACGAACATAAACCATTGGATAATTTTTCTGGCAACATAGGTACAACTTGATCAGGAAAATACACTGAGTTGCCTCGTTCAATGGCTTCTTTATCCATTGGCGAGTTATGTTTAACATAATGCGATACATCGGCAATTGCGACATATAAACGCCAGCCGCCTGTTGCTAGTTTTTCACTGTAAACCGCATCATCAAAATCTCGTGAGCTTTCGCCATCAATAGTCACTAATGGTAGTTTACGTAAATCTACGCGACCTTCTTTGTCTTGTTCGGTTACTTCTGCCGATAAACTCTCAGCAAAGCTACTGACTTCTGCTGGCCATTCATGCGGAATTTCGTAATTTCTAAGGGCAATTTCAATTTCAACTCCCGGTGCCATATGTTCACCAAGGACTTCAACAACTTTACCAATACCGCTTGAACGTTTATCTGGACGAGTGACTAACTCAACAACCACCATTTGGCCATGGCGAGACCCAAGTTCTTCGCCTTGTGGAATTATAATTTCTTGTTTGATGCGACTATCATCAGGAATGACAACATGTACACCCATTTCAACAAAGTAACGGCCTATAATTGGTGCGGTTCTTGGTTCTAATACCTTAACAACTCGCGCTTCTGTTTTGCCTTTATGTTCGCCAATCTCTTGTGCTTTAACAACGTCGCCGTGGAATAATTTACGCATTTGACTATGGCTAATATACCAGTCATTTTTGCCAGGGCGAGTGCCTTCAAGTTGCAAGAAACCGAAACCATCACGGTGACCGATCACTTTGCCAGTTACAAAGTCACTTTCCAGTGGAATTTCATATTTATTATGACGATTATATAAAAGCTGACCTTCACGCTCCATGGCACGAAGTCGACGCTTTAACGCCACTTTTAAATCTTCATTTGGGATGTGACACAATTTAACCAGTTCGCCAAAACCTAACGGCCCACCATTGTTGTTGATTTGTTCAAGGATAAACTCTCGACTTGCAATTGGTGTGTCGTATTTTTCTTTTTCCCGTGAGAAGTTCGGGTCGTGTTTTGGCATTAATACTCGCTTAATAGTTTTTGAATTTGATAGGTTTTATATGTGTATTATAACTCGGTGGATTTATTGAACAATGTTTAGTTTTATTATTTAACCTAAGGTTAGTATAGAAAGTATTAATTACAGCTAGATTACATGTAAAAAAGAGTCTGTGATCACTCGACTACAGACTCTTTGTTTGTATTATTTCAATCATTACTAGGCTGGGTAAGCAGATTTTAAACCGTTATAAACTAGCTCTTTAAAGTTTGCACTCGATGCATCTGTGGTACGTAAAACGTCCATTAATACTTCGTTGTCTTCTTTACCATTCCAGATTTTAATATATTCACCGGTTTTATAACCGTGATCTTGACGGAAGAAATTTAAAACATTTTTACCAACGTAATGTCTAAATAACTCATCAAAACTCAAATCTGTTTGTTGCATTAATCCGGCAAAGGTATTTACATCGAAACCTTTATCAGCCAAGGTATTGCTCACCATAGTTTCAATGGTTTCGGCAAATGTAGCTTGAGCTAATGGTTTACTTAATTCTTTTTCAATGTCTGCGGCAATTTCAGCAACACTTTGTCCTGAAACCAAACGAGCACTTAAACCGAAATGGAAAATATCAATTAGTTCTAAGTGTACTTGCTCGATATCTGGCTCTTGGTGTTTCCACCATTTCCAACCGTAATGATCTAGCATTTCCGCCAGTTCAACCCACATAGCTCTATGCCATGAAAAGCCTTGTTCACGCCACTGAGGGTGAACTTTAGTATTCATATCGTCCTGCATTTGTAACATGGTTAATAATTGTTGCTGCATTATATTCACACCATAAAAAATAGTAATTTACTCATTACAGAGCATCATATAATTTTCCATTGAAATTAACACTACCAAAAAGGTTTTAAATCATTAGTATTCATTTAATTACAAGTGAATATTTGTTGATAAGGACATCAAAAAATATTTGAAAATCGATAATTTTATTATTACAAATGTTAGGTACCCCCTATGAAGTCTTTGTTGAAAGCCAGTGTACTGTCTTTAGTTGTTGCTCTTTCCGCCTGCTCTGATGATTCAGAAGAGGAGGTATTAAACTACCCAGTATTAGAAAATGACTCTGATACTCCATTTGATTTATCTCGCGGTGAATACGCTTGTTATGAAATGGTTACCAGCTTGGGTAACATCGAATTAGCCTTAGATGAAAAATATGCTCCTGCCACCAGCTTAAATTTTTACAATTACGTAGAAGACAGCTTTTATGACGGTTTAATTTTTCATCGAGTTATTTCAAACTTTATGATCCAAGGTGGTGGGTTTGAACCAGGGTTAGTTGCAAAAGCAACTCAAGCCTCTATTGAAATAGAATCTAAAAATGGTTTAAAAAATTACCGTGGTCGCATTGCTATGGCAAGAACATCAGTCCCCGATTCAGCAACTTCGCAGTTCTTTATTAATACCGTTGATAATGCATTTTTAGATTATGGGAATGCGTCAGACGGTTATGGTTATACTGTATTTGGTGAAGTGATTGCAGGTATGGATGTGGTGGATGCAATAGAAGCCGTTGAAACAGCAACTACTAATGGTTATGCCGATGTACCTGTGGACGATGTCACTATTGATACGATAACGCCTATGGATTGCCCTGTTTCTGAGTAATATGATTTATTACTGCTTAAAATAAAAAAACGAGTTCATATTTGAACTCGTTTTTTATTTTCAATTTTAAATAACATCAACATCAAATAAAATCATTTCCCCATAATGGCGTTTTGTTGTTCTTGCCAAGCTGGAACCATGTTTTCAATATTTTTATTAAACCAGTCAGTTAAAAGTCGCTTTTCATAATAGTATGTATCATGACTTAAACGATTACTGCCACCTCGACTCATAAAAGCCATATCTTTTAATTTTACAGTTTCTATTTTAACTTTTTGTTTGTTAACCAACACTTGATATTCAAACTCAATCATTGGCCAGTAAAAATCTTTTACTATCCTAATATCGCGACTCATTCCAAAGTTATATTCAACCTGCCCAGCCAAATTAAGATTGGTAACTTTAATTTGTAGTTCAAAGTCTTCTGGTAATTCAGATGTTAATTTTACCAAGTGTTTCTCTAATTGATTAAACACATTTTTTCTAAATTGAGTTTTTCCTGAATCACCACTACGAATGTCTGTATATTTATCAGGCTCTTGCCATTTAACGGTAGCCGTTCCGGCATAAGCAACACTTACAAGCAAAGACGTGATAAATAAAGATGTGGTAAATAAGCCGCTTACACATAATGTAATTTGGTTAATTAGTTTTGCCATTTGAGCGCTCCTATGAAAAATTTTATGTTACGTTATTTAAACTACGTATGTGCTTAGAGCCATAAACTTCATATAAGTTTAAATAAATGCTGAATTAACAAACTCATTTCTATACCCTACTGCAATAACGTATTTCCTACAATAGAGTAAAGCCAGTGCCATTAAGTCATAACAAAGGTCAAATCCATCCAAATGTATGGCTATTGATGTTAGCTCAATCTTTAATTGGTTCGGCTGGCCCTGTTATTGTTTTTGTTGGAGGCTTTATTGGCTTGCAGCTAGCCCCAACCAAAGTCCTGGCTACGCTCCCCATTGCCTTAATGATCCTTGGCATTGCTTTTTTTATGCTCCCTGTCATTAAATGCTTATCGATTTTAGGCAGAAAAAAAGGCTTTATTGTTGCAATTATTGTGGGCGCGTTAAATTGCCTATTTGCCGCTTATGCTATTGAAATTGCAAATTTTTGGGTGTTTTGTTCCAGTATATTTTTATTTGGCATTGTTATATCCGCCATGCAACAATTTCGCTTTGCAGCGATGGAATCTGTCCCCGACGAACTTGCCAGTAAAGCGGTGTCTATTCTTTTATTAGCTGGGTTAATTGCGGCATTTGTTGGTCCTGAAGTCGCATTTCTTGGTAAAGACTGGTTTGAAACTGAATTTGTTGGTTCTTTTGTTGGTGTATCTATTTTGCTGCTTTTATCAATTAGCTTTGTTTCTTTTTATAAACCTGTGTCTAAACAGCAAGAAGAGGTTCAAGCACCGCAACGTGAATTAATAGACATTATAAAACAACCTGTATTTTTAGCTTCTATCGTAAGTGCAACCGTTGGCTTTACGGTTATGAGTTTTATTATGACTGCAACCCCAATAAGCATGCATGTTTATAGTGGTTTTAATATAGAAGATACTAAGTGGGTTATTCAAAGTCATATCATCGCAATGTACTTGCCTTCTTTTTTTACTGGCAAGTTAATTCAACGATTTGGCCAAGTCAAAATACTATTGGCAGGCATCCTTGCTTTGTCACTTTGTATAATTATAGGCTTTGCCGGTCATCAGTACGTGCATTATTGGGGAGCTTTGGTATTGTTAGGGATTGGTTGGAACTTTATGTTTATAACTGCAACAACATTATTACCACAAAGTTATACACCTTCTGAAAAATATAAGATTCAAGGTTTAAACGATCTTGTTATGTTTTCTTGCCAAGCCGCAGCTTCATTGTCTGCTGGTTGGGTTATTAATACTCTGGGCTGGAATTCAATGTTGATTATTTGTATCCCTTTATTGCTGTTATCTGCAACTGTTATAGTGCACTGGCACAGACGTAATAAAAAATAAAAATTTAAACACTACAACTACCTCTGCGAAGGAATAACTATGGATTTACTAAGCTCTATCATGTCTGCGTTCTCAAATTTTGTTTGGGGAATGCCCATGATTTTTTTATTAGTGGGTGGAGGGATCTTTTTTACCGTTTATTCTCGTTTAACCCCTTTTCGTTATATTGGTCACGGTATTTCATTGTTAACCGGGAAGCACGATAAAGATTCTGAAAAAGGTCAGCTAACTCATGCCCAAGCATTATCGGCTGCATTAGCAGGTACGGTTGGTATGGGTAATATTTCAGGCGTTGCTTTAGCAATTACCGCTGGCGGCCCAGGTGCTGTATTTTGGATGTGGTTAACTGCGTTATTAGGTATTTCCACTAAGTTTTTCACTTGCTCTTTAGGTGTTATGTTTAGAAAAACCGATAAAGATGGCGAAGTTCATGGCGGACCTATGTACGTCATAACAGAAGGCTTAGGTAAAAAATGGAAACCGTTGGCCATTTTATTCGCATTCGCAGGTTTATGGGGAACGATTCCGGCATTCCAAGCCAATCAATTAACCGCCGCGTTACGAGAAGAGTTAATTCCTAAGTCTTGGTTTTCATCACCAGACATGTTCAATTTAATTGTGGCAATTGTTATTACAGTATTGGTTGCGGGGGTTATTTTAGGTGGATTAAAGCGTGTTGCTTATGTCACCACACGTTTAGTTCCAAGCATGGCAATTATGTATGTATTAATGACATTAGCAGTACTGTTTAATCATTTTTCTGAAATCCCACAATTATTTCAATCTATATTCGTAGAAGCTTTTCAACCTCAAGCTGTTTCTGGTGGCATATTAGGTGTTCTTATTATTGGTGTATCCCGCGGTGTATTTTCTAACGAAGCTGGCATTGGTACAGAAGTATTAGCCCACGGTGCAGTAAAAACTAATGAACCAATCCGTGAAGGATTAGTTGGCATGTTAGGGCCAATTGTTGATACCTTAATTATGTGTACTTGTACTGCATTGGTTATTTTAGCATCTGGTATGTGGCAAGATGTTGAGGGTGTTAAAGGTGTAGAATTAACAATGCAAGTCTTTGGACAAGAGCTAGGCGTTATTGGACAAGTATTATTAGCCATTGAAATTTTATTCTTAGCCGCCAGTACTATGTTTACGTATTGGTATTATGGGGAAAAGTGTTTTGTGTATTTACTCGGTGAAGCCAATAGAAAATATTACAAAGCGTTTTACTTATCAACCATTGTAATAGGATGTTTAGTTACGCTAGATATCATATTTAACTTTATGATTGGCATGTACGGTATAATGGCAATACCAACTATGCTCTCAGCTATTTTACTAGCGCCTAAAGTTAAAGCCGCAGCTAAAGTATATTTTGCTAAACTTTAATAGTATAGACAGTAGTATCGAGCAAGAATAAGCTAGATTAAAAATCTAGTATGTGTGTAACAGAATATAGATAATTAAAAGGGTTAAATATTATGAATAGAAGTAAGAAGCCAGTTATCTATATTCTTGCGGCGCTATCTATCGCATTAATTGTTATGTATTTATGGCGCTCTTCTTTAGCTGATAAAAAAATAACCGATTACGAGCCTGAGTTTAATCAATGTGAAAAAGTATACGTAGGTAAAATTCCATACGTGTGTAACCCAGGTGAGTTAATTTATATTGATGCCGAAGTAGCTGAAGAGTTTTGTACCGATGAGGTTTTTGTTAAAACTGAGGATCATATTTATTGTGTATATAACGGTGAGCGTCCTGACAGAACAAAAACCATCAAAAAATTTAATACCTACAAAACAAAAAAGTGATATTCATTTGAATATCACTTTTTTGTTATTTTAGCCCGCCAGCTCTGGAATTAATCGAAAAGCTGGGTCTTAATTAGCTAATTATTAAAGCTTAGCTAAAAACTTAAATATCTTTTGTCTCCAATTAGAATATGGTGCATACCTAACTGGCATATCGGCAAAAAAGCTTTTATGTAAAATAGGCTTAAGGTGGCTGAAAGTATCAAAGCCCCACTTCCCATGATATGCCCCCATCCCCGAATGACCAACACCACCAAATGGAAAGTCTGAGTTAAGCATAAAGGTAAGCGTGTCATTAATGCTTAATGTTCCAGAACTAGTCTCATTTTTTACCATTTTAATGGTTAGATCATTATTACTAAATAAATATAACGCTAATGGTTTTTCTCTATCTTTAATAAACTGAACGGCTTTATCCATTGAAGGTACTTCAATTATCGGCAATAAAGGACCAAATATTTCTTCTTCCATAATTGGACTTGTTAAATCCGGATTAAAAATTAACGTTGGAGCTATGTATTTGGTTTTCTTGTCTGTTTGTCCACCGATGATCAGTTTCTCTTCGTTCTCTTTTAAATAACCCGATAACCTATCAAAATGGCGTTCATTAATAATTCGGCCATAATCCTCAGATTGTTTTGGATCGCGTCCATATTGTTTGATTAAGGCTTGTTGTAGAGCTTTGATCAACGGTTCACGCATTAAAGGCGTAACTAATATGTAATCTGGTGCGATGCAGGTTTGGCCTGCATTGATAAATTTACCCCAAATAATTCTAGCTGCGGTTACCTTTAAATTAGTGTTGTTATCGACAATACACGGGCTTTTTCCGCCAAGCTCTAAAGTAACAGGAGTTAGGTACTCACTTGCTGCGCGCATAACGATTTTTCCAACCGTTTCACTGCCTGTATACATAATATGGTCAAAGCGCTGTTTAAGTAGTTCTGTGGTCTCTGCAACACCACCTTCATATACAGCAACAGCGGTTTTATCTAAGTATTTAGGCACTAATTCAGCTAACAATTTTGACGTAGCTACTGACAATTCAGAAGGCTTAAGTACGACACAATTCCCCGCAGCTATAGCAGCAACCATTGGGCTTAATACTAACTGCAATGGATAATTCCATGCGCCCATAATTAATACTGTACCTAAAGGCTCAGGTGTTATTTTACTATGACCCGGTTGCAATAATAATGGAGTGCTAAGGTTTCTTGTTTTTGCCCAAGTTTTCGTTTTTTTGAGGAACAAAGAAATGTCTTTTAATACGAAAGCATATTCTGAAACATGTGCTTCAAATTCGCATTTACCTAAGTCATCATGAAGCGCTTTATAAATCGACTTTTCATTTTCCTCTAACATTTGTTTTAATGCCAATAACTGACTATGACGCCACTCTATTGATCTTGTTTTTCCACTACCAAATGTCTTTTTAAATTGAGAAATAAATTCCATTATAACAACACCTCATCACTGATTTTCTAATACCGAAGATAACTTGATTTGTTATCCTTGGCAACTTGGGCAATAGAACGAATTACGCTGCCCTATTTTTATCGATTCTATAACATTTTGGCAGGTTAAACATTCCTTTCCTGCTCGTGCATACACCAACAATTCTTGAGCAAAGTAACCTGGACTTCCATCTGACTGGGTGAAGTCCTTCAATGTAGTACCACCTTGAACAATTGCTTCTGCTAACGTTTGCTTAATATGTTCAGTTAGTATTCCATAAGCTTTTTTTGTGATTTTCCCAGCGGGTTTTCTTGGGTCTATACCGGCTTTAAATAAACTCTCATTGGCGTAAATATTTCCAACACCGACAACAATGTGATTATCCATAATAAAGTTTTTAACAACTGTATTTTTGCCTCTGGATTGTTCAAACAATACATTAGCGTCAAATGCGTCCGTTAACGGCTCAGGACCCAATTTCATAAGTAACTTGTGGGTTGTATTAGGTTCCTGCCATAAAAACGAGCCAAAGCGACGAGCGTCGTTATATCTGAGCACTTTACCGTTACTAAACTCTATATCGATGTGATCATGCTTAACCAATTCTACATCTTTGTCGACAACACGTAATTTGCCCGACATACCCAAGTGTAAAATGCCACTTCCAGCGTCGGTCTCTATAAATAAATACTTAGCTCGGCGAGTAACCGCTTTTACTTTTTGGCCGACTAATAATTGAACTTCATCTGGCACTAACCAACGCAAGCGTCCGTTTCGAACAATGACTTTAGTCACGACTTGATCGGTTATATGAGGTGAAATACCTAAACGGCTAACTTCAACTTCTGGTAACTCAGGCATTCGTATTAACCTAACTAGTTATATTGAGTAAAACGAGTGGAATAAATAAAGGTAACTGGGACTGATCGATCATCATCCATTGTGCTAAATGATGGTCAAAAACATAAACTAGCCCTAAATCATTATCAATAATAAACTCAAAAATGAGCGTTTGTTTCGTCCCCAATACATCCACTGAAATTGGTAAACGAGTATTTGAACTATTTATCGCCGGTTCGTTAGTCAAAAGTTCAATCGAAGTCGAAGTCCAATGACTTATAATATCGGCTGGCATTAACTCTTTATCTAACGCTATTTCGCTCACTGTACGCCAGCTAGCGCCGATACGTTCAAAACGTAGACCATTGTAATCTATATTTTGAATTAAGCTGTTTGAGTCGATTAGCGTGCGTTTAACTTTGTTATTTTCATTTGATACGAAGCGCTGATGTGTACTGTTAAATAATACGATCATAAATAACGAGGCAAAAATTAAAACATTATTCCAACCTCTTTGACTTAAGCCTGTTCTCATTATACGTCCTATCGAAATTATTAGATCACAAATTATACCAATTGAATTAATGAATTAGTTATTCAGCGAGAATTAAAAGGTTCATAGGTGAGGCATTGATTGAAGAGAATGGTTGTTCCCTTGTTGAAATCAATAAAGACAATATGCTCCTGCATTGTCACCTTACCCTACATCCTTGTAGGGCAACAAAGCATATGAACCTTTTAAACTCGCCCTTCGGGAGCTTGTTAGAGGCGCGATAATTGCGCAAAATTTATTTGATGTACGACTGCATGGATGCAGGAGATAGAGCGACTCAGGAGACAAAGCCGAGAATAACTATATCGACACAAATTTTACTTATTCTCACACCTCTAACATAGCTCTGAACTAATCAATTCATTAATACAATTGGTATTATAATCGCACAATTTAAACTTATTGTGCGAGCTTAAAATTCATTATTACCAACGTTTTTACTAAACTTGAATTTTAGACATAAAAAAACCCGACGTTAGTCAGGTTTTTTAAACTTTTGCAAAAGTTTCAATAGAATCAAAAAGCTTACTTAATTTTAGCTTCTTTGAAGATCACGTGTTTACGGATCTTTGGATCAAATTTTTTGATTTCCATCTTTTCAGGCATTAGCTTTTTATTTTTATCAGTAGTATAAAAATAACCAGTTCCAGCCGTTGAAACTAAACGAATTTTATCACGCATGTTAGTTCCTTAGATTTTTTGACCATCTGCACGCATATCTGCAAGCACTGTATCAATACCTTTTTTATCAATTATACGCATACCTTTAGTAGATAAACGTAATTTCACAAATCGCTTCTCACTTTCAACCCAAAAACGGTGTGTTTGTAGGTTAGGTAAGAAACGACGTCTAGTAGCGTTGCGCGCGTGTGAACGATTGTTACCAACCGTTGGACGCTTACCTGTTACTTGGCAAACTTTAGCCATGTCATTTACTCCAAAACAAAAATTCTGACGTCAATCTAATTCGCCCTATTGGCCAATTGATTTGTCCGGGCATTCGAAAGGGCGCAATTTATACAGAATTTGATGATTAAGGTCAAGTTTTAGTTGTAAATAAGATGGTTTTTTTCGTCTTTTTTGCAATTAAGTTTGTTTTTTAAACAAAGCTAAGATTTTTAGGGAATTAATTCCTAAAAACAAATAAACAATTCATCAGACCAAACCTAACTTTATTTACTTTTCATACCCCAGTAATTCAAAGTCTTTTTTATACTTTTCGTAAATTCGCGCTTTGGCTTGTTCAGTTATATTATCATTCAAACATACTGCAGCAGAGCGCGTTTTATTTTCATGTCCTATGTCTATATTTGTACCAAGCTCATTACTTAACTGTTGAGTGAACTGTTCTAAACTCTCCATTCTCCCGACAAAATCGACCAATAATGTTTTTTCATTATCATCAAATATATATTCATATTGAAGATCAAAATGAGGTCGTTGATATAACTCTTCACAATATAAACCATGTAAAGCAAAATCATTAATATCGGAAAAATCATTTAAAAAAGTATCTCTAAAAATTTTATCTTTTTCGCTTAAACGTTCACCGCCATTTTTCAAATAGTTATATGCTGAGCAAAACCTATCATAAGGATTACGAACCACGGTAAATTTAAAATAATTATCAAACTTCACCGGATTATCACTACGATAACATCGTGCCGTATAATGGCTACTATCGGGACAATCAAATACAGCTTTGCACACTGAAGTACCCGCAGCTTTAGGGATATGAACAAAAATCGCTTTTCTTTTGTCCATTCCTCCTCGATACAGAGTTTTCCCTAAAATCCGACGTAACATCCTTGATAATTGATTATAGTTTTTTACTTTCTTTTTCACTAAAATAACTCTCAATGGTGTAATTCTAAATCCCTTCGGGTCATTTACAAAATGACTTCAAATCTTGTTTTATAAAACTATAAAAGAAATGTTTTATTTTATAGTTCAATACATAGCGCAAATTTTTCCAAATTGAAGTTTTAGACATACGGCCTTTTCCGTCAGACATTTGACTGATTTCACTGGTGAAGTCATAACGATCTAAAATAAGTGGAGGGTCAATGCCAAGTATATTAATCTCTTTTTCCCAATAGTGTTTCATATCAACATCTACTGGCCTAAAAATTGTTTTTGAATTGGCTAACAGCTTTTTTGCGCCTTCTAATGAGACAGCCTGAGCTAAAGTATTAATCGGTATTTTTTTATAATAAACTAAATCACGTGTATTAGTTATTTTATGACGTTTTACAATAGGGACTTTTCTTGAAGAGAATGCCATTCTTACATAATCCCAATTTTGCATCTGCTCAAAAACAGATTCAAACTCTTTAAAGTTACTATCTAACTTAAAATCATCTTCTAAAATAACCGCATAGTCTAACTTTTCATCTACTATTTTTTGCCAACATTTAATATGACTTAAATAGCACCCTATCTCACCTAGGCTTAACGGTTTTTTATAGTGTTTGTCATTTCTACTTTCATCATAAATTGTTTCAACTTCTTCCGTTGTCAAATCCTTACCGTATACACCAGGAATTCTTTCAAAATCTATATTGTATTTTTTCAGTTCATTTTGGCATAACTCTAAACGGTCGGTACTTTTGTCTAGATTTATCAAAAATACTTTAAACTTCATTTTACTTCCTTAGGGATATATGGTGTTTCTAAACGTTGAGCAACAGCTTCAAAATGTTCAATTTCATTGGTTAAGTTATTCCAACTTTGTGGTAACAAGTATTCCACTTTCATATAATTTAAAAACTTATTTACCAGCTCTTGATTAACCGAATGTTGCTCAATGGTTAGTAAAGTATTATTAAGCTGTAACTGATCTGCACAATGATAAACTAGGCCATCTATATTAAAAAACGCATTTCCCAAAGTGATCACATTTTTATTCAAAAGTAGGGATTCGATACCAACGGTTGAATTAATAGTGATCACCGCGAGTGAATTTTCGATAAGTGCCTGTGTATTATTTTCATTAGCAAAAATAATATCGCTGTTTTTATTATGCAAATCGACAAAACTACGTGGCCAGCTAGGATGTTCTTTAATCACAAACTTCACCTGTTTCCAGTCGGCTTGTTGCTGTAAAAAAGTTAATGCATTTTCTATCGATTGATAAAAAGACTCCATATCAGGTACCCAAGGCGAATGACAAACAATCTGTGTGTCATTTGGCACCTGAAATGGCACAAAAATATAACGTTCAGGTAGGGTAATTTCCGCCTTACTTACTTTTCGATTTTTATGTGCTTTTCTAGCAACCAATGTTTTATCTGCATCTTCAACTTTCCCTTGCCAGTTCAAATAAAAATTAGGATCTCGAGGCAACGAATTTACCGCATTAACACCTTTGCTATCAAGTACGGTTGTATTAGGTAACAATCCATTTTCAAACAGCATTGTTTCTTTACCCGCTGCTTGCGCGACGATATAAGGTGTTCTATTTGGCTGCTTCATACCATTCCAAATGACAACTGTTTCACATGGGTGATCAGCAAATAATTGAAAATAGAAGCTGGCTCTGGACTTTTCTCGAAAACGATAAAAGCAACACACTAAAAAATTTAAAAACTTAGAATGTTTTAATATTGGATGACGAACTTGCTTTCTTTTTAAGTGAACCTCGACCAAATCTGTGATGTTAAGTTGATTGACTTTTGACCACTGGCTAAACTTAGGTAACACAAAGGTTTTTAGTTTATGCAATTCAGCTCGCTCACCTAAATACGATATTAATTTTTTATAATAGCGGTAATGAGACGATTTTCGGGAGATAAACAAATATTGTTGTTTTTTATAATTTGATTTCAAAATAAATTAGCTCAATGATTTTCATTCTTTTAATCTTCGCCGATATTAGCGCAGTATTATCAAAAAGTTAATGAAATAGTAGATTTCAAAACAAAAGCCATTACACTATCATCAAATTTATAGTCATATTGATCTCTACTGTGCAAATAAAACTCATATTAATTCTCCTATATTTAACATCTTCTTTGGCTATTGCAGGAACCACTGCCTATTTGCCATTAAAGCAATCACCACAAATTGAACGTAAAGTGGATCAGCTATTTTTGCTGGCAAATATGTCATCATTAAAAAAGCCACTGGCAATTAATCAAGTACAAATAGCTTTAAAAAAGATATGTCCAATACAGCAAAGTTCAATCTGCGCAGATATTAAACATTACCTAAAAAGATACGAAGCTTCAGTATCTGTTGTAAATGCAAAATTAGCGATCCAACGTTCTAATAAGGTCGATGCTTCCTTAGCAAATCAACGTGGTATTGACTATGAGGCAGGTTATTATGCTTATATTACTGGTTACAGCCAATTAAGCGATTACATGTCAATCAGCGCAGGTGCTCAACTGAATGAACAACACACGACATTAGAGAACACTTACCTTTCAATCGGCACTGATTGGTTGCAACTTGACTTGGGCACTAAACCTCATTGGTTATCACCAATGGAAAACTCAGCAATGTTATTAAGCACTCACGCAGAAACGATTCCCACTCTTTCCATATCAAACTCAACGCCACTTTCTGATTTAGGCATTAGTTATGAACTGTTCGTGGGTGAGTTATCAGCATCAGATAATATTTATTACCAAAGTGAATATATTAGCGGAAAACCGATTATAACTGGGCTCCAACTTTCGATTTCTCCTTGGCAAGGGTTTAGCTTAGGAATAAATAGGTTATTACAATCCGGTGGTGGTGAACGAGGAAATAATTCACTTAATGACTTTTTTGGGGCTTTTTTTAACCCTACCACCAATGATAATACAGATGCAGATTTAACAGTAGATGAGCAATTTGGTAATCAAGCTGCGTCTATTGTCAGCCAGTTTACCTTCAGTGGTAAAACCCCTTTTTCTTTATATTTTGAATACGCAGGAGAGGATACAAGCCGAGATTATAACTATAAACTTGGTAACTCAGCACTGTCTGCTGGACTTTACATTCCTACCATTACAGAAAATATAGGATTACGCTTAGAGATATCTGAATGGCAAAATGGTTGGTATGTCCATCATGTCTATAAAGATGGTCTAACAAACCAAGGTAATATCATTGGCCATTGGGCTGCGGAATCACGTAATAGAGATTCTTCATTTTCAGGTGATGGTGTAGGTGCTTATAATATAATGACAAAATTGTATTGGCTCCAGCCAAATGGTGATGACATAACAATTACAGCGAGTATGACCGAAAATGAAAGTTATACCCAATATGATTATGATACTAGCTATCAATTAAAAGCAGATTGGATTAAAACTGTCGACAGTTACTTATGGGAGTCTTCATTTGAATATGGCAAAGACATATTTGGCGAATCTTACTTTTTAATTTCAACGTCAATTGCTTGGTAAATATTAAATGAAAAAAATATCTTTTATAATTAAAATTAGTTTACTCAGCTTTTTTTGTGGCCTTTTCTGTTTAACATCTTATGCTTCTGAATTACAAAGTACTGACAAAGAAAGCTTACCGTTCAATAATACTCAAGGTTACCAGCTCAGGATGGATTTTGGAGCGTCTGTATATTCGAGTAGATTATATGAGGCAATTCAACAAGAGATCCCTTCATTTAGTTCTGCTAAATTAGGACAGTATTTAGGTATTTCTGTGCAACAAGCCGTTTCACCTTCTAGTTCGATAGGTTCACGAATAGATATACAAGAGTTTGATGGTTCTATGTTACTCAACGTTAGAGCTCTTGATTATCATAGAACATTATCAGAATCATTTAAGGCTAATGCGTTTGTGGGAGCAG
The DNA here is from genome assembly GCF_947500655.1 of uncultured Psychrosphaera sp. Taxonomy (GTDB): domain Bacteria; phylum Pseudomonadota; class Gammaproteobacteria; order Enterobacterales; family Alteromonadaceae; genus Psychrosphaera. Next base: position 57,044 of record NZ_CANMSK010000021.1, read on the forward strand.
CGAGTTATCAATTTAGAACACCAGCTTATGGCTACAGTATGGGATTTGGTGTATTATATCGCCCTGCTGAATGGGGTAATTGGGGACTGCAATTTGAGGCTCAATACTTTGATACAATAGCTAGAGATAAACTTTCACCTGAAGATCCAACAGGACCAAGCTACGATGGGTTCGACTCTTTTTCAGCTTTTAAAGCTATCACTTTTGGTGTGAACTATTACTTTTAGTAATAAAATAATCAACTAGCAATACCTCAAAAAATAATGATTCAAAGCATGGAAATAAGTGGGAAATGAATTAAGTGATAAGTAAAAAAAACATAGCCATATTTATCGACAGTTTAGGCGGTGGTGGTGCTGAAAAAGTCATGTTAACGCTTGCCTCTGGCTTAAAATCAGCAGGTCATCAGGTACATTTTTTTTTATTAGAGTCTAGGATTGAATACACCCCTTCACAGGACTTCGCGGTTCACATTCTTTACAAGAATGTGAAACACCGCAAAAGTGCCAATATATTTAATATCCGACAAACCGTTGCAGATATGCAAACGCTAGTTCAAGACGTTACCAAAGAACATGGTGAATTTGATTTACACTTAGCTAATCTAGATCCAACTTGTAAAGTGTTATCTCGCTGTCATTTCAATAATACATTTTACATTTTGCATAATGCGATGGCACAAGAATTAAAGCGTGAAGCTAGACTTGGTCCAATAAAGTATTTGCGTAAAAAAAGAGAAAAAAGCTCTTACAATAATAAAAATTTAATTGCTGTATCTGATGGTGTAAAAAACGAAGCGCTTTCTGAGAAATATATTAAGCCTAAATCTGTTATTCGTATTTATAATCCAACAGATATATCAGAGATCACCCAATTAATATCTGAGTCAAATAATGATATTCCAAAGGAACCATATTTAATCCATGCAGGAAGAGTCGTTAAACAAAAACGTCATGACATATTGTTTCAAGCGCTTGCTTTGGTACCAGATATTAAATTAGTCCTTTTATGTAAGTACGACAAAAAAGCCAGAAAAATAGCAGCTAAATATGGCGTTGAAAATAGGATCATCACACCGGGGTTTCAAGAGAACCCATACAATTGGCTTGCAGGTGCAAAATTACTAGTTTCAAGTTCAGATTATGAAGGCCTTCCTACTACTCTAATTGAAAGTCTAACTTGCCAAACGCCTGTAGTAAGTACCAATTGTGATTATGGTCCAAGTGAAATACTCACAGGCGAGCAAGGTGAATTTTTAGTACCTTTAAATGATCCAAAAGCTCTAGCAAGCAAAATTATTCAAGCATTAAAATCACCGCCAAAAATTGACTTGGAACATATCCATCGACAATTCTCTATTGATTCTGCGGTTAAGGCTTATCTGGACTTAATTAAGTAGATACCTAAGTTATATAACCTATAACTTAGATATAAGACCTGTATTTTAGAAACTGCTAAAATACTTCTTTATCAATTATCGAGCTTTTTTTAATGGTTGAATTAACCTCTAGTGATTTTTTCTTAGCCGCTTTTGGCGGTATTCTCATCGGGATATCTGCTATCTTAATGCTTTATTTTATTGGCAGGATAGCCGGTATTTGTGGCATTACCTTTTCATTATTAGATTCCAACGAAATAAACAAACCTTGGCGTTGGGTATTTTTGCTGGGCCTAATACTCGGTCCTTTATTAGTCCATCAAATTTATAAACTCCCTATTCCAGATGCGCCAACAGACAATATTCCTTTGTTGATCCTTGCCGGTTTAATAACTGGATTTGGCACAAAACTGAGTAACGGTTGTACCAGCGGACACGGCGTTTGTGGTATCGCTCGGTTTTCGTCAAGATCCCTAGTGGCGACAATAACCTTTATGCTATTTGGATTTGTTTCTGTCTATGCCCTTAAACACCTTGTAGGATTGTAATGAAGACATTATTTAGCTATTTAATAATTTTATTAGCGGGCTTATTATTCGGTATAGGTTTAGCTATCTCAGGTATGAATGATACTCATGTTGTACAAGGTTTTTTAGACGTATTTGGTCAATGGGATAGTCGCTTAGTTTTTGTAATGTTAGCAGCATTAATCGTCACTATATTAACCTTCCCGCTTATCTTGAAGCGCCAGCGCCCTATATTTGATTTGTCATTTCACTTACCAAAGTTCAACCAGATAGATAAGAAACTAGTAATTGGTTCTTCGATGTTTGGCATAGGTTGGGGCTTAGTTGGGTATTGCCCAGGCCCTGCGATTGCCTCAATTAGTTACGGTTATTGGCAAACAGCAGTTTTTATTGTCAGCATGTTAATTGGTGCATTTATTTGTAATAAAACCACCAGCTAAGTTATTACTGAAACGCTCACTAAGGCTTAGCTTAAACTCACAGCAGCCCTCGTTCCGCAAAGCTCACCACTTCGTTATAACCGATAACAAAGTGGTCGAGTGTTCTAACATCAATAAGAGACAAGGCTTGCTTAAGTTTATTGGTGAGGTTTATATCGGCATTACTAGGCTCTGAAATTCCAGATGGATGATTATGGGCAAATATCACAGCGGCTGTTTTGTGCTTAATAACCGAGTCGACAACCACTCTTGGATATACAGCGGCAGCATCGATTGTACCGGTAAATAATACTTCATCATTAATGACTCTGTGCTGATTATCCAAATGTATAATCAAAAACTTTTCATAAGTTTCATCTCTTAACAATTGATGTAAATACGTTCTCACCACTTCTGGTGAGTCCAATACATTTTCTCGAAACATTGACTCTTGAAAGTAACGTTTAGACATTTCTAACACAGCTTGCAGCTGCACGAACTTAGCTTGCCCCATGCCCTTAGTTTGGCAAAAAGCACTTTCGTCAGCGTTAAATAATTGATTTAACGAACCAAAATGTTGGAGTACATGGGTAGCGAGACTAACAACATCCATCCCCACTACACCTGTGCGTAAAAATATAGCTAACAACTCCGCATCAGACAAAGAGTCAGCCCCTTGATTTAGCAACTTTTCTCTAGGTTTTAAATGTTGTGGCCAATGATTTAATGACATACTGCCTCCGTGCAATAATTGTTTTTATGATTTTACGTTAGTTAAGTTAAACATTATTGAGTTAAACAATGGTTTCCAAACTCGAAAAACGTTAAGGTATAGCCCTAAAAATTATAGTGTCCGTTTTCATTTTTACCAATATTGGCAACAAAAATATGACCATGATCTCCCAATTGAATTCTAATAAAAACATTCTCCTTATTATTACAGGCGGTATTGCTGCCTATAAAATGCCTGAATTTGTTCGCCGAATTAAAGAACATGACTGTAATGTAAAAGTCGTGATGACCTCAGGTGCTAAAGCTTTTATAACGCCATTAACATTACAAGCGGTTAGTGGTGAGCCTGTCTCAGAGGATTTATTAGACCCTCAAGCAGAAGCATCAATGGGGCACATAGAATTTGCTAAATGGGCTGATTTAATTGTAGTTGCACCTGCAACCGCCGATATGATCGCAAAAATGGCAACTGGTTTAGCCAACGACTTAGCAACTACCTTATTATTAGCAAGCTCGGCACCTGTCATTGTTTGTCCTGCAATGAATCAACAAATGTATGCTCATGCCGCCACTAAGCACAATCTGAATGTATTAACTCAGCGTGGTGTTGCTATTTGTGGTCCTGCAAGCGGAGAGCAGGCATGTGGTGATATAGGTTTAGGTCGTATGGTAGAACCGTCTTTCATTGTTGAAACCTGTGTGCAACACTTTGCTGCAGCACTGGACGTTTCTCCAACGGTAATTGCATTGCCTATCTGGAAAGGCAAAACAATTACAATTACAGCGGGTCCTACCCGTGAAGGTATTGATCCGGTTCGTTATATCTCTAATCACTCAAGTGGCAAGATGGGATTTGCGTTAGCACAAGCGGCTGAGCAACTTGGCGCTAAGGTTAATCTAATTGCTGGGCCCGTTAACTTAAACACGCCAGCTAACGTATCAAGAGTTGATGTAGTCAGTGCTTGTGAAATGCATAAAGCCAGTCTTGATTTAGCTAAAAACTCTGATGTATTTATTGCCTGTGCTGCAGTAGCCGATTACCGACCAGACAATGTAGCAACACAAAAAATCAAAAAAGATAATGATGTGATGCAAATAACCATGACCAAAAATCCAGATATTGTAAAAGATGTGGCAGCGTTAACGGCTCACCGCCCTTTTGTGGTTGGATTTGCCGCTGAAACTCAAGACGTAGAACAATACGCTAAGTCGAAGATGCAACGCAAAAACTTGGATATGATCTGTGCAAATGATGTATCAGTTTCAGGTCAGGGCTTTAATTCTGATCAAAATGCGCTTAAAGTATATTGGGATGATGGAAGTAAGGACTTACCTCTAGATAACAAAAATGCATTAGCTAAACATTTGTTATCGTTAATTCATCAAACATATAACCGCTAAAATTTAAATTCGAGGAACGTTATGCCAGCAGGAAAAAAAGGAAATCGTAAAGAGCAAATATTACAATGCCTTGCGGAAATGTTGGAAAGTCACTCAGGTCAACGTATTACTACTGCAAAATTAGCAGAAAAAGTAGGCGTATCTGAAGCTGCTTTGTACCGTCACTTTCCTAGTAAAGCCAGAATGTATGAAGGCTTAATTGAGTTTATTGAAGGCACGTTATTATCACGTATTAATATTATATTAGAAAAAGATAAATCTACGGAAGGTCGTATTTCTAATATGATGAAGCTTATTTTAGGTTTTTCTGAAATGAATCGCGGTATTACTGCAATTTTAACGGGCGATGCTTTAATGGGTGAACATGACCGTTTAAGAGAACGTATAGCAGCACTATTTGAAAAAATTGAAACTCAATTTAAACAGGTATTACGTGAGCGAAAATTACGAGAAGGTAAAACCTTCCCTATTGATGAAGCCGCTTTTGCTAATATGCTATTGGCTTATACTGAAGGAAAGATGAATCAATTTGTACGTTCAGGCTTTACTCGTAGCCCAATGGAAGGTTTTGATACTCAATGGAAAGGTTGGCAGCTTTTCTGGTAAAACACGCTAAATAAACAACATAAGCTCTCTCTATAAGAGAATAAAAGAGCTTATGGTTTTTTATCAACACAGCAAAATAAACACTAACGACTCTAGTTAGTAAAGGTTACATTCAACTCAGTACTTTTCTGCCCACTTGCCCAATACTTACGCTCAAATGGTGTCATTGCATTATCACTGGTATATTCAGTCACTATGGCTTTTACATTCATATGTGTAAGCGCTTGAGCAAACTCATTAATATAAATATCCCAATTACTTCTTACTGTGAGTTTTTCACTTAATAAAGGTATGTATTTAAATACCGGTGCGCCGTGCCATCGTCTTGGTAAGTGTTTACCTTTAGGCCAAGGATTTGGGTATAAAATATAATGATGTGCTATCGGCCAATTAGCCTCTGCAATTAATCGCCACAAGTCATTTAAGTCACCACGGATCAACATAAAGTTATTCACCTTTTGTTGAAAATGGTGCTCAGACTTATCAATTCTATGCTCAGATTTATCGATGCCAATCACCAACATATCTGGGTTATTAACGGCTAAATGGTAAGTACTTTCCCCTACTCCACAACAAGAATCTAAGATTAGCTTTCCATCTGGATTATCCAACAAAAACGCATTAACTTTAGTTTTAATTTCTGCAAAACCTGCCAAAGAGTAAGGTGCATACGGCTTTTTAAATTCAGAAGTTAAATGTTTATTTACTACCTTATCTAAATCGTCGTTAATGCCAATTTGGTTCGATGTAATACTTCTGGAGTTACCTTCAGTCATAAGATCTCATATTTACAGGGGGATAAAGAAAAACTCTGATTTAGTCCCCAAATGGTATGAATAAATCAGAGTTTGATGCGATTGATATCGCAGTATAAATCTAAACTTTTTTTACAAATTTAGTCAAAATAACAATTTTTTGTCCGTTAACTCGACCTTCAACATGCTCAGGATTTGAGGTTAACGAAATACCGCGAACTGTTGTACCTTGTTTTGCAGTAAAACCAGCGCCTTTAACTTGCAGATCTTTTATCAAATAAACGTTATCGCCAGCTGACAATTTAACACCGTTTGAGTCAAAGGCTTCAGCATCATCGTCAGACATTAAATGTGCAATACCAGATTCAGCCCATGCCTTTGCATCATCATCTAGATACATCATGTCTAATAAGTCTTGAGCCCAACCTTCACCAGCTTTCGTTAACACGCTCAGTTGTTGCCATGATAATACTTGAACCGCAGGAACTGTGCTCCACATACTGTCGTTTAAACAACGCCAGTGAGTAATATTTAATGGCTCTGAACCGCTTAACTGTGAAGAACATGTTGAACAAACTAAAACACAATCATCTGAATTTGAAGCGTCCTTTGGTGCAACAGCTTGCACTGTTAGCCCATCAGTTGAGCCGCATAACTCACACACATCATTACTTCTTTGTTTTAATGCTGATTCGATTGCCATGATAATCCTTAAAATAAACCTAGCTGAGCGTTAAGCTCAATTATATGAGGGCGGATTATGCCAATTTATGCGATAAATTTAAAGTATTAGCCTATTTTTGTCCGTAATAAAACCTAAATGCAGTTATAAAAACTGAATTAATTAGGAACTTGGGTTTTTACTACTTCCAATATTTCGGATACCCACTCCCCAATAAAAGGGATAAATTCGATTTGCGACAACAAATAAACTAATGCTGACAAAACAACGGTTGCACCTAAAACACTGCCTAAACCAAAGGCCACACCTTTAAGTAATTGGAACCATAAAAGCCGAGGGATCGAATTATACGCTTGCACAAACTTATGCTTATGGAATTTAGTTAATTGTTCATTAACCTTTTCAGTTTGAGCAAGAATTTGCTCCATTTGATGATGGGTTTCTTGTTGTGTACTTTGCTGTTGATTCTTTTGTGCTGGGTTTTCTGTAATAGCTCTTTCTATACTGGGATTTTCTGAATCAGTTATTTCAGTGCTAGCTTCTTTCGCTACATTTTCTGCTAATTCATCTGAAGCGTCTTTTGAAGCATCCTTAGGAGTTTGTTGCGTAACGTCGTTCATACTAATTTAATGTCCTATCCGTAATCTTGCTAATTAGATCAATTGCTATCACTTAGCAATATTCACTGCAATCTATGCTCTTTTATACCATTGTAGACATGATCTGTAATGACTAATTTATTTGTTTGGGAAAGTTTAATTGATTTTAACAAAGTACTGATGAATTTGAGCAGAGTTAGATGAAAGAAAAATTAAGAGATTCATTTAAGGTAAACAAATCTCTTTTTATTTATTTTTACTTTATAAATGATGAGGTTACGGCTGAACCTGAGGACGTACACCTAGCATATGACAAATAGCATACGTTAGCTCACTACGGTTTAATGTGTAAAAATGGAAATCTTTAACACCCTCTTTAGATAAGACTTTAACCATATCCATAGCAATAGACGCACCGACCATATTACGGGTTGTTGGGTCATTATCCAGTCCTTGAAAAGAATCGTGGATCCAATTAGGTACATTTACATTGGTTAAGCCTGCAAAGCGTTTTAACGTGTTAAAATTAGTTACTGGTAATATGCCTGGAATAATATCAGCTTCAATACCCGCAGCTGCACAGCGGTCTCTAAAGCGTAAATAAGTTTCTACATCAAAGAAAAATTGCGTGATAGCTCGGTTCGCGCCCGCATCAATTTTACGTTTTAAATTAATTAAGTCAGCTTGAGCATTACGAGCATCTGGATGCACTTCTGGATATGCAGCAACTGATATATCAAAATCAGCCACTGACTTTAATAACTCTACTAAGTCAGAACCATACATATGTGGTTTTGCTGAGTTATCTGGCAAGTCACCACGTAATGCAACAATATGACGAACGTCGTGTTTCCAATAATCTTTAGCAACTTGAATTAACTCTTCTTTACTGGCATCAATACAGGTTAAATGCGCAGCAGTAGATAAATTAGTATCTTGCTGAATACGTTTGATTACGTCATGAGTTCTATCACGTGTACCCGAGCCTGCACCATAAGTAACCGACACAAACTTTGGATTTAATGGTGTTAAACGCTCAATTGAATTCCAAAGAGTGGTTTCCATTGCTTCTGAGTTTGGTGGAAAAAATTCAAATGAAACATCAATTTTTCCTTTGATATCCAATAAGTTGTTATTTATTGACTCTAAGTGCTGTGCATTATGAAAACTCATTTCGCTCTCTCTAATTCTTGTTATGGTTGCTTGTCTCGTTGGAAATAGCCAACTGAGTTACAAATTTGTTTAAATCAATATTCACGGCTGTCGCGGTAACTATAGCTCCTGCGCCCGGACCTCGAATAATCAAAGGATTTTCGTTATAAAAGTCAGTTTTCAAAGTAAATACATTATCAGTTGGTGATAGCTGCGTCACGGCATTACTACTTGGTAATGACGTTAAACTTACAGACGTTAAAGCAACTTTATCCACAAAGCTTACTTTTGCTTGATAAACTAATTTCTGATTTTGCTGTGCGGCATTTGCAAATGTCTCAGCCATATAACTATCAATCTGATCTTTTTTACCCCAAAAGTCAGCTAAACTGCCTTCTAAGAACGTCTCTGGTAATAATGGTTTTACATCAATATCATCTAAATTAATGATATAACCTGCTAATCTAGCTAAAATTAGTAGCTTTTTTTGAACATCTGCACCAGATAAATCATCTCTTGGATCAGGCTCAGTAAACCCAGCATCTCGAGCTTGTTTTATTAAATCGGTGAAACTTGTTTTACCGTCATAATTAACCAACAAATAAGATAAGCTACCAGAAAAAACACCACTGATAGATAATATTCGATCGCCTGCTTGAATCAACTCAACTAAACTCGACTGTATAGGCAAAGCGGCGCCAACCGTGGCATTTATTCCCCAGTAACAAGCATTAGTTTTTAACAAACTTATCAAACGTTTATATCTTTCAGAAGAAACCGTTCCCGGTATTTTATTGGCTGAAATAATGTTCCAACCTAATGCAGCAAATTCAGGATAGCTCAGGGTGATATCTTGGCTCGCTGTAACATCTATAATCACTATATTGTCTAAGTTAGCTTGTGTTACTTTTTCCGTTAACCCAGATAGATTTCCACTTACCGAATTTTTAGAAAACTCATTAAATTCATCAACACTTAAACCTGCAAGATTAAGTAAGTATTTTGTTGAATTAGCCACCGCGATTAAATTAACAATAACCGTGTCAGCATAACGCGCTTTTTGCTCTTCAAATAAAGATAACCAAGCATTGCCAACATTACCTTTACCCAGTAAAACAATATTTACTTGTGCTAATTTTTTTCCTACCGCTTTGTTTACCATAACGCCGCCAATGCAGGACTTAACCGGCAAGTAGCAGAAACGTCTTCATCGCTTAAACTTTCTTGTACTATAGATGTTTCACCGTCTGCACAAAATCCACTTGAGTGCTTAATATTGTCCAATGAATCCAGTGCATTTACTAAATCATTAATTAAGTCGCCTTTTGCTTCAATACCAACCGACAGTCTAATAAGTTGCGGGGTTATTCCGGCTTCTTTTTGTGCTTCTGCATCCATAGCGGCATGCGTCATATTAGCTGGATGACAGATCAAACTTTCCGTACCACCTAATGATTCAGCTAAAGTAAATAAATTGAATTGCTTTACAAAAGCATCTATTTGGCTAGCACTGGCATTAATTTCAAAACTAACCATACCACCATGATATTTATGCTGACGCTTAGCTAAGTGGTGATCTGGATGCTGAGGTAACCCAGGATAATTTACTGTGGTGACATTTTTATGTGCTAACAAGATTTCCGCTATAGCTTGAGCATTTTCACTGTGTTGTTTAATTCTAATTGGTAATGTTCTTATGCCGCGTAAAATTAAATAACTATCAAATGGCGCGCCTGTGACTCCAGTATTATTTGCCCACCAACGAACTTGCTCATGGGTTTCTTCATCCGCCGAAATAACCGCACCAGATACTACATCGCTGTGACCGTTAAGATATTTAGTACTAGAGTGCACAACAATGTCTGCACCTAATGCTAAAGGAGACTGACCTAGCGGAGATAAGAAGGTGTTATCCACCACCACTTTTGCTTTAACTTGCTTAGCTACTTGGCAAATATGTTCAATGTCAGTTAAGCGTAATAAAGGATTACTTGGAGTTTCTAACCAGATCATTTGTGGTTTGGTTTGAATAAGTTGTTTGTCTAAGTCATCAGCATAAAAGTCTAACCAAACCAGATTAAATCCGCCACGCTTAGCTAGACTTGTAAATAAACGGTGTGTACCGCCGTAACAGTCTTTTGGTGCAACCAAAGTGTCTTGTGGTGTTAGCAGTTGTAGTACTAAGTTAATTGCCGCCATGCCAGATGAGGTAACCACCGCACCTTTACCACGTTCTAATTCAGTAAGTGCTTGAGCTAATAAGTCTCTGGTTGGGTTTCCACCGCGACTATAATCAAAGCTAGGTTTGTTAGTTATAGTGTCAAACTCAAAGTTAGTGGCCAAATAAATTGGGGCAACAACAGAATTATGATTTGTATCAGAATTCAATCCAGATTGAACTGCTATTGTGGCAGCATCAAGATTGGTTAATAACTCGTTTGACATGTTTAACTCAGACTTTTATACGTTTAGATGGCTAAACTATAACCCGATAATTATTATTGTCAACCATCTAGACGTCTAAACTTTTAGAATGCGATAATTGACTAAATAAATAAATTCAATACAATTTCACCGTCTTAAAAATTTAGCACATCAGTTATTACATTATTAATAGCTGAATTCAAAACTAATAGGTTTGTTATGGCAAAGTGGAATGGTGAATATATTCACCCATATGCAGAGCATGGAAAAAAATCTGAGCTAGTAAAAAAGATCACAGTATCTATCCCGCTCAATGTTTTAAAGGTGTTGACGGATGAACGAACTCGTCGTCAAGTTCAAAATCTTAGGCATGCAACCAACAGTGAATTATTATGTGAAGCATTTTTACATGCTTTTACTGGGCAACCATTACCAGCAGATAATGATTTAATGAAAGAAAATCCAGAGCAAATTCCAGAAGAAGTAAGAAACATTCTTATTAAAATGGGCAAAGAAATTCCAACAATTGAAGAATAATTCAAATAAAACATAATTTATTTTATTTTTTTTCAAATAAAAAACCGCAGTATTTAATTACACTGCGGTTTTTTTATACCTGTATTTCACAAGTACCTTTTTAAACTACTTATTTAAACATTTAGCTTAAATCCTAGAAACACCAGATTTTATCGCGGCATCAGACACGGCTTTTGATACTCGCTCTAATAAACGCGGATCCATCGGTTTTGGAATGATATAACCTTTACCAAAAGTTAACTCCTTCACGTTTGATGCTTTTAATACTTCTTCAGGCACAGGCTCTTTTGTTAGTTGTCTTATCGCTTCCACTGCTGCAATCTTCATTTCATCATTAATCACAGTTGCTCTTACATCTAAGGCCCCACGGAAAATGAATGGAAAACACAGCACGTTATTAACCTGATTTGGGTAATCTGAGCGTCCTGTTGCCATAATTAAATCGTCACGAACTGACATAGCCAGTTCTGGTTTAATTTCTGGATCTGGATTTGAGCAAGCAAAAACCACCGGATTTGGCGCCATTAGTTTTAATGCTTCAGCTGTTAGTAAGTTTGCGCCTGATACGCCGACAAATACATCAGCACCTTCGATGGCATTTTCTAACGTGCGTTTGTCTGTGTTATTAGCAAACAGCATTTTATATTCATTTAAATCAGTGCGTCTGGTATGAATAACCCCTTTGCGATCTAACATATAAATACGTTCTCTTTGGGCTCCACATTTTATCAGGAGTTCCATACATGCGATGGCCGCAGCCCCAGCGCCTAAGCAAACAATAGTGCACTCATGGATGCTTTTACCTTGGATTTCCAACGCGTTTAACATTCCAGCACTAGTAACGATTGCCGTACCGTGTTGATCATCATGAAATACAGGCACATTGCAGCGACGAATTAACTCTTTTTCAATTTCAAAGCACTCTGGTGCTTTAATATCTTCTAAATTAATTCCACCAAATGAGTCGGCAATACAGGCAACTGTATTAATAAACTCATCTGTAGTGTTGTGGGTTACTTCAATATCAAACGAGTCAATATTCGCGAATCGTTTAAACAGTAGTGCTTTACCTTCCATTACGGGTTTAGACGCTAAAGGACCAAGATCCCCCAAGCCTAAAATAGCCGTGCCATTTGTGATCACAGCAACGGTATTACCTTTGGCTGTATATTTGTAAGCATTATTTGGATCTAATGCAATTTCCCTTACAGGCTCAGCAACTCCTGGACTATAAGCTAGCGCTAAATCATCAACTGTCTCAGCTGATGTGGTCAAGGATACTTCTATTTTCCCAGGCTTTGGAAACTGGTGATACTCCAATGCTCTTTTTTTCAAATCAGACATTTTTATTATTTTCCTGATATCTAGCTAATTAAAGCAATAATTTAATTATTTAATCTCAGTTGTAGGACTAAGTTATCTACAACTAACATTAACGGACTTTATATTAGAGTTAATGTACTACTAAAGTCACACAGACAAAACCTTATGCTAGTAATAAGATATAAGGTTTACTGCTGTTCATACCAGTTATATGTAATTTAACAACATTTAGCATCAATTTAGACATTTAAATTCAACCTACAAGTTTTATAAATGAATACAATTAACCTATACTTGATAAATTATTAGCACAATTAAAAACAAGATAGCTCTATTTTAATACACAGAGGATATTTCATCAGAAAAGAAGTTTGTTAGTTAATAACAACAAAATGAAGAAAGTGTGAGGGAATAAATATTTTACCGCAGGCATAAAAAAAGCATCTTTCGATGCTTTTTTTGTATATTAGGCAATAATTACTTTTTGCCAAGCATACCAAAACGATTCTTGAACTTATCAACACGGCCACCAGTAGTAGCTTCTCTTTGTTGACCAGTATAGAAAGGGTGACACGCAGAACATACGTCTAAGTGTAAATCTTTACATACTGTTGAACGAGTTACGAATTTGTTGCCACATGAACAAGATACGTTAATTTCTTCGTACTGTGGATGAATGTCTTTTTGCATGGGAATACCTCATTGGGCCGTATCGCCATCCGGTCATTGCCGAATACCATACGAAGTTAAATAAAATTTCGAGCGCGCATTATAATGGGTATCGTCCAAAGATCAAGCGATACCAATGTAAAAATCAAAGATAATTCAATTATCGACGACGCTTCTTGTTTTTCCCTCGAGCTTCTATTATTTTTTCCACTTGTTCAGGGTTTAAATAGATGCTGCTACCTGGATAAGGCTGGCCAAACTGATAAATCCAGCTTTTTGGTTGAAACTCAACAATAAGTCTATTCACTCTATTGCACAGTTTAACTTTAGGACGAAAACCAAGTCGACTTTCATACTCTTTTAAGTAATCATGGTCCACTTGTTCAAACGCAAGAATACAATAACCTTCAGTAGAATAGGTTCTTGCTTCTTTTGCATATATGTTAACATTCACGCTTAAAATTAAGCATGAAAATATAAATTTATACATAGTGGGTAAAGATAATTTCATCTGTTTTTACTATTTGTAGTTACGTAAATCCTAGCAAAAGTAAGTGATTGCCTTTGTTTTGTCAACTTATCCATTTGGGTTATAGAGTGTAATGTCTTTATTTAACAATCAAGTTCTACAAGTAGCCTTACCTCTTCCATTGCGGAAACTTTTTGACTACCTCTATTTAGAGCCAACAACAGATACCCAAGAAAACAATAAACCACAACAAGGTCAAAGAGTAATAGTACCTTTTGGGCGCCAGACTTTAGTTGGTGTTGTGATCAAGGTTACTGATGAATCAGAATATCCAATTGAAAAACTTAAACCAATTAAAGCACTGATAGAAAATGAAAGTAGCTTTAATACCCAGCAATTAAACTTATTACACTGGGCTGCTGATTATTACAAACACCCAATAGGCGAAGTTTTCGCTTCTGCGTTACCTGGCATTTTACGTGAAAATAAAACCATCGCTCAATTAGCACCTCAAGCTCTAGTGCTATCTGGTGATAAAAGCATTGATGAGCAGTTATCTAAAAATGCGACGCAGTTGCACAAGTTACTCACTTTACTAAAACAAGGCAGTTACACTCGCGCTGAATTAACAGTTGCCGATGTTAAGTCCACCAGCATTAAACGTTTTGTTGATGAAGGTTGGGCAAATTGGCAAGCAATGCCAGCTAACGTTAAAAATGTAACAGCTGATGATGTTTCCGGTCAGTTATCACTTAATACTGAACAAGCAATAGCAGTTTCTGCCATTAATAGCTCATCAGCGAGTAACAGCCCATCCAGTTGCTTTTTACTCGATGGCGTTACCGGCAGTGGTAAAACTGAAGTTTATTTACAGGCAATTGAACATGTTTTATTAAAGCAGCAGCAAGTACTTGTCTGTGTGCCGGAAATAGGATTAACACCACAAACAATTAGCCGATTCAAACAACGCTTTAATTTAGATGTCGAGCTTTGGCATTCTGGTATGACAGACAAGCAAAGATTTAACACTTGGTATAAAGCCCGCAACGGGCAAGCCAAAATCGTTATTGCAACACGCTCTGGTGTATTTTTACCTTTTGCTGATTTGGGCATGATAGTTATTGATGAAGAGCATGACGCATCATTTAAACAGCAAGAAGGTTTTAAATATCATTGTCGCTCTCTTGCTTTGTATCGAGCTAAACTCGCTAATGTTCCAGTTATATTAGGCTCAGCTACACCAAGCCTAGAAACCTTACAAAATGCCTTAGTGGGTAAATTTCACCATTTGGAATTAAAAAGTCGGGCTGCTGGTAGTCAATTACCAACAATGAAATTGTTAGACCTAAATCAATGCCGAGTAGACTCAGGAATTGGTGAGCCATTGCTTGCAAAAATAAAGCAATGTTTAGCGGCAAAACAACAAGTTATGTTGTTTATAAATCGCCGAGGTTTTGCTCCTGTACTAATGTGCGAAGAATGTCGTTGGTTAACTGAATGCTCAAGGTGTAGCAGCTTCACTACCTTTCATAAAAGTAAAAACCTGCTAATTTGTCATCATTGTGGCGATCAACAACCAACCGTACACCAATGTGGAGGTTGTGGCTCCACTCGTTTATCAACGGTTGGTGTTGGTACAGAACAATTACATTTAGCCTTACAAGACGCCATTCCTGATTTCCCGGTAATACGTTTGGACAGGGACAGCACAAGTAAAAAAGGCGACTTTGAAGCTATATTGGAGAAAATTAATAAAGGTGAGCCTTCAATTATTGTTGGCACGCAAATGGTTGCCAAAGGCCACCACTTCCCAAATGTTAGTTTAGTCGGGATTGTTGATGTGGATGGTTCGCTATTTAGCAGTGACTTTAGAGCACCAGAAAAGCTAGCTCAATTAATAGTACAAGTAAGCGGACGCGCTGGTAGAGGAAGTATAAAAGGTGAAGTTTGGCTACAAACAAAGTTCCCAGAACATCCAGTGATCCAAGATTTAGTTAATAATAAATATTCAGACTTTGCTAGCTTTGCATTAACAGAACGTGAAATGTTAAGTTTACCGCCATATTCTTATCAAGCACTTATCCGTGCAGAAGCCACTAATGAAGAATATGCTAGCCATTGGCTACAATCTATAAGCCCGCACTTAAATCAATTTAAAGACTTATTAGTGCTAGGACCAAGTCCAGCACCAATGACAAAAAAGGCTGGTAAGTTTAGACACATGCTAACGATTCAATGTAAATCACGACCTTATTTACATAAAGTAGTAGATTGGTTAATTGAAAACTTGGATACTGTGCAAAAGGATAATAGAATTCGCTGGTCAATTGACATAGATCCTCTGGATTTAAGTTAACCAATTTTTAAATTAAGGTTCCCCTCCCAATATGAAAAATAAAGATTACGTAAGCCAAAATAAAAACAAAAGACAGCCTAGACGAAGTTCTAAAGCAAGAGAAACTAGACCATTCCCAGTGTTTAAATTATCTATAATTTTAGTAGCTGTATTTGGCTTTGCTTATTTTCTATCTCAAATCGATGGCGGGTCATCTACCGGTGTTGTTGAACAAGAGCAAAAAACAACAAAGAAAACCAAACAAACCTTACCACCACCGCCGGAAGACGAAGAGTGGCAGTTCATTGAAGAGTTAGAAAACAAACAAGTAAAAGTCAGTACTGAAGAGTTAGAGGATAAAGGTCCATATATAGTGCGCTGCACAACGGTTCGTTCAAAAGAACGTGCAGAGGCTTTAAAAGCTAAAATAGCTTTTGCAGGATTTGAATCTAAAGTAAAAGAATATAAAGGCACTTCAGGACTTTGGTATCGTGTTGACTTAGGCCCTTATGAGAAAAAGCGCACCGCAGAAAAAACACGACATGAACTTAAACGTAACGGCATTCATGGTTGTTTGTTTAGATAATATCTAAAGGTTAGAACGGTTTAAGCACTTAATTTACGAATATTAAGTCTTAAACTGTTTTACCAATTAATTTTAAATTCCCAAAAAAGGTGAAAGCCTTTTATCAAATGTCTCTTTTTAATTACGCTCTCCCTCGCTAAATCAAAAAATTTATACTCACTATTAAACTGCCAGACTTGAATTCAAAGAAAAAACCATTACATACATCGTAATCTAAGTTTTTAGGAATGTGTAATGACTACTATCGTATCAGTTCGTCGTGGTAATAATGTTGTATTAGGTGGAGACGGACAAGTCTCACTTGGTAATACAGTCATGAAAGGTAATGCTGTAAAAGTAAGACGTTTATATAAAGATAAAGTTATTGCTGGATTCGCTGGCGGCACCGCCGATGCATTCACTTTATTTGAAAAATTTGAAGCTAAATTAGAAATACATAAAGGGCACTTAACCAAAGCAGCCGTTGAGTTAGCAAAAGATTGGCGTACCGATAAAATGTTACGCAAATTAGAGGCCTTACTCGCCGTAGCTGATGAAACTGCATCGCTTATTATCACGGGTAATGGTGATGTTATTCAGCCTGAAAATGATTTAATTGCTATAGGTTCGGGCGGTCCATTTGCTCAAGCTGCTGCAACTGCGTTAATGGAAAATACTGAACTATCAGCCAGAGAAATTGTAGAAAAAAGTTTAAACATTGCCGGCAATATTTGCGTTTACACTAATAACAATTTAACTATCGAAGAATTATAGAATTTTAAAAGGTGATCAAATGTCAGCAATGACCCCAAGAGAGATCGTTCACGAGTTAGACCAACATATTATCGGTCAAAATGATGCGAAACGAGCTGTAGCAATAGCCCTTAGAAATAGATGGCGTCGTATGCAACTTGATGCAGAATTACGTGCTGAAGTAACACCTAAAAATATCCTAATGATAGGCCCTACTGGTGTTGGTAAAACCGAGATTGCTCGTCGCTTAGCAAAATTAGCTCATGCACCGTTTATAAAAGTTGAAGCAACTAAGTTCACAGAAGTTGGTTATGTAGGTAAAGAAGTTGAATCAATTATTCGCGACTTAATTGAAGTATCAATTAAATTGACCCGCGAAGTCGCAATGAAAAAAAATAAGCACAAAGCTGAAGAAACAGCGGAAGAGCGTATTTTAGATGCTTTATTACCAAAACCGCGTGATTCATTTGGTCAAGATATTCAATCTGAAGATCCAGAAAGTTCAACTCGCCAAGTGCTACGTAAACGTTTACGCCAAGGTGAGTTAGACGATAAAGAAATTGAAATTGATGTTGCCCAAAAAGAAATTGGCGTAGAGATCATGGCACCTCCAGGGATGGAAGAAATGACATCTCAATTACAAGGCATGTTCCAAAACTTATCGGGTGATAAAACTAAACCTCGTAAGTTAAAGGTTAAAGTCGCGCTGAAAATGTTAATTGACGAGGAATCTGCCAAGTTAGTTAATAACGACGATTTAAAAGAACAAGCTATTGAAGCCGCTGAACAAAACGGCATAGTATTTATTGATGAAATAGATAAAATCTGTAAACGTGAAGGTGCAAACAGTGCTGATGTTTCCCGTGAAGGTGTGCAACGAGACTTACTGCCTTTAGTGGAAGGCAGTACAGTTTCCACTAAATACGGTATGGTAAAAACCGATCACATGTTGTTTGTCGCATCAGGTGCATTCCAGATGAGCAAACCGTCTGATTTAATTCCTGAACTGCAAGGTCGTTTACCTATCCGTGTTGAGTTAAGTGCATTAACACCGGAAGACTTTGAACGTATCTTAACAGAGCCTAATGCTTCATTAACTGAACAATATATTGCTTTACTGGCTACTGAAGGATTAAGCATTGAGTTTACGAAAGACGGTATTAAAGAGATTGCTCAAGTTGCATTTAAAGTTAATGAACGTAGCGAGAATATTGGTGCACGACGTTTACACACAATTTTAGAACGTTTAATGGAAGAGATTTCATTTACCGCATCTGAAAATAGCGGAAGCACAGTTGTAATTGATCAAACTTTTGTTAAAGACAATCTTGATGAAATTGTTGAAGACGAAGATTTAAGTAAGTTTATTCTTTAACATTATCAATATAGTTTCTTAATAGTTACTTAACAAAATAAAAAGCCCGATAACTCGTAATGCCGATCAGTTAAGAAATATTTAACGATCCATTGACCGATCTTTTGAATAGTTCAAAATCCGATATCAATTA
>NZ_CANMSK010000022.1 GCF_947500655.1 uncultured Psychrosphaera sp.
ATGGGTAAAGCCAAAACCGTCTAAGTATCCCAAAAACGGAAATAAAAATGCCAGTCGGCTTAACTGACTGGCATTACCGATAACTCGGGCTTTTTATTTATAACTTTGTATAACTAGATTTACTTCACGGTTTTATACTTTTCTATTTCTTGGTGTAAAATCGCAGCTTGCTTTGCAATATCTTTACTTGCATCGGCATTTACCGCAGCACGCTCTTGCGAGTCACTAGCAATATCACGAATTTTGATAACATGTTTACTCATCTCAGTTGCAACCATATCTTGCTCTTTTAATGATGCTGATATTTGGCTATTCATCCCGATAACTTCATCAACTTGGCTTGCTATCCGCTGTAGAGACTCTCCAGCACTTTGAGCCTGCTCTGAACATTCAATACCACTTTTATAACACTGGTTAACAACATTAACGATAGTCTTAGTACTCGCTTGTAGTGACGTTATAATTGTTTCAATTTCACCTGTGGATTGCTGTGTACGCATGGCTAAATCTCTAACTTCTCCGGCGACTACCGCAAAGCCGCGACCTTGCTCACCGGCTCGAGCAGCCTCAATAGCTGCATTTAATGCTAGTAAATTAGTCTGATCTGCAACACCACGAATAGCATCAGAGGCGGTTCCTATTAACTGGCTATCTTTTTCTAACTCCTCCATTTGCGTTAATGCATTTTTTAACTGAGCGGCTAACTCTCGAATATTTCCGACAGTTAAGTCAACTTCTTTAGAACCTTCTTGCGCCATCTCACCGTTTTTTTGTGCTGTCGCGGTAGCAAGTTGAGTGTTTTGGCTTATATCTGCAACCGTCGCTTGCATCTCAGCACCTGATGTTGCCACCATGTCGCTTTCGCTAAACTGTTGTTCCATTCCTTCAAGAGTATTTTGTGTATTGGAAGCTAGTTCTTCGGTTGAATTATCTAACGTAGTTAATGCGGTATTAACATTAACAATTAAGTTTTTAAAATCAGCGACTAAAGAATTTACATCTGTGCCTAGTTCAACCAACTCATCCTTACCTTTAGTTTTAACCAACCAAGTTAAGTCATTGTTTGTTCTTATATGAGAAATCGCATTTCTTACCGCTAGTATTGGCATTAAAATGCTTCGGCTTGTTGTAAATACAATAAATAAAGTAAATATCACAGCAATCACAAACACAATAATTGCTTTCGTTATTGTTGCGTCGACTTCTTGCTCAAGTGCCGTATGAAAATTAGTAATGATTGCATCTAACGAAGATTCAGTTTGATGAATTGTTGCTCTTAATTGCCCTAAAGCACCTGATTTTTCATTAAGACCTATTTGAACCTCTGCATTAACTAACTGCTCAAATTTACTTTGATAAATACCTAGATTATTTTGAATACTGTTTGCGGTAGAAGGATCTAAAGGTTCATCAAGCAATTGCTGATTAAATGCTTCCACACCTGTATTGAATGTATCTATATATTTTAAATCCCGGCGCAGCATAAAGTCTTTTTCGGCACGTCTTAATTGCAGCATTAATGCTAATAGTTGATATGAATTTGATTGTTTTAAACTATCTTCTACATCATGTACTGCACTTCTTAACTCACCATAAAATCCATCTTTAGGGGTCATTCCAATTTTTGATTGCAGTTCACTAACTTGATTAAACTGAATTGAATAATCTTTTACCGCTTGCTCAAAATCATTAATTTCTACGACTTTAAAACCAAAATCATCAGCTACACCTCGAACATTGAAAATGTTTTTTTGTAATTCAGTCACCGTATCTTGAAATTTACCAACGTATTTGGGATCTTTTCGAGCTAAAAAATCTTTTTCATGTTTGCGTAACACAAGAACCTGAGCTTCTAATTTTTCTACTTTAGCCAGTGAAAGCCCTAACGTATTTAACGTAGCAGCATTTGTCAGCATGATTACAAACAAAATTGACAGAGCTGTGGCTACAACGATGGCATTGGCAAACAAACGATTTTTAATCGTTAAGTTTGTTAAGAGTTTCATTTTTTATCCTTTAAAATAGAAAGTAGGAGATTAATTCAGAATAGTTGTATTTTTTTAGATGGTTTATTACATTTTTATCACACTGACTATTGCTAGCTTAAGGTATCGACCAGTTATCTAAATTCATTAGATCTTGGATATTTTTAATTATTTTAAGCTTAATAATGAAAACCATAATACCCAAATTCAGAAATCGAATAAATATATTCCAAATAAACATATCAAACACTGTACTACTTTTTACTTGAACTTAGGGGGTTGGAGAATTGTAACTTGCCACTAATTAACGTATAAATTGATTAATAATCAAACTAAGTTGTGTATAAATGAAAGTAACCTTTTACGGAGTGCGAGGCTCTATCCCAACACCGGGACCAAAGACAGCTCGTTATGGTGGCAATACGCCATGTGTAGTATTAGAAAGTGATGATGGTCAAAAGTTAATTTTAGATGCGGGAACTGGTCTACGTTTGGCAAGTTCTGAATTTGACAACTACAATGACACAATTCATTTATTGTTAAGTCATCATCATTGGGATCATTTACAGGGGTTTCCATTTTTCTCCCCTATCTTTAAAAAAGGGACAAATCTGACAATTTATCCTGGAAATACCACTCTTAATCATGACACAGCTATACTGGATCAAATGAGCAAAAGTTATTTTCCGGTGAAGTTCCATCAATTACCATCGACTATAACGATAAAGAAAACAAATTTTTCTGTAGATGATGGAATAGAGATAGGTGATTTTGTTATACAAGCAATGGATATGAATCACCCTGATGGTGGCTCGGCTTATAGAATACTATGTGATAACCAAATACTTGTCTATGCTACTGATAATGAACTGGTGCCACCAGTAAGCCATAACAATCATAGTATAATGGAATGGATTAAGTTTTGTAAAAATGCAGATTTATTAATTCATGATGCGCAATATCTGGATAATGAAATGACACAAAAATTAGGGTGGGGTCACTCATCAGTATCTGAAACGCTAAACTTGGCACACAATGCCAATGTTAAAATGTTATCATTGTTCAGTCATGATCCGTCGCGTAGTGATGAACAGATTGACGATTTAACAGCTAAAATATTAAAAACGAACCCAAGCTTTAGTTTCTTTTTTGCAAAAGAAGGTCAAAGTTTAACTTTACGAGGTTAATCCTCTTTTTGCGAACAAGACCTTTAAATAACGTTTGTTTTTTTAAGGACTATTGAAAGTGTCAAGGAATTAGAATCACAATGAGTCGAATTTTTACGTTTTTGTTAACTATAATGCTAGTTATGAGCTCCAGCGTTTATGCCAAAGCTATGTCATATCCAGATGTTATAAAACAACTTAATCATTTATTAACCAATAAACAATATGCAGCTGCATTTCAATTATCAGATGAATACACTTACGAGTATGGTGGAACTCCTGAATTTGATTTATTGAGTGGCTTTTCAGCCTATGGAGATCAAAAATACCAAGAAGCTGTATTTGCATTTGAGCGAGTTGCTATCGAGGTTCCTAAATCTTATTTAGCCAATTTTTATTTAGCACAAACCTATCAAAAATTAGACAATCTTCCTGCGGCAGTTTCACAATTGGAATTACTGCTAAAAAAACCAATTACAAGTGGACAGAAAGACAAAGCAAATAAGCTATTAAGTCGTATCAATAACACTATATTAAATAAAGACAAAACCTGGAGCCATAGCATCGCTGGGATGTTGGCATATGATAACAACATCAATAGTGGTACTAGCGAAGACCAAATTTTCATTCCAAATTTTGGCACTATTGATTTATTTGATAGCTCACAAAAAACTAGTGATTTAACATATTCTATAAACTACCGAGCTAACTACCAACATCCTATTAGCCAAAACCAATCTGTTAACGTTAATTTTGTCGCCAACTATGTTGATTATTTAGAGTACAAAGAATACCAAAGATTAATGACAAATTTCGACGTTGGTTACGCACAAGAATCAAAACTAGGTACCATATCTGTATCTGGGTTTGCTCGTCCATTATGGTTAGATGGGACTTATTACCGCGCCGAAATAGGTGCTAGCTCAAATTGGAAAAAAGGCATATCACAACGCAGTGAGTTAATGTCTAGCCTGAGTTATTCTGTAATAAGTAACGATGTAAATGTAGCGTTAGACTTGTCACGTACCAGAGCTTCATTCTCTTATCTTTTTAAATCAAAGCAAATTCATACTTTAATGGCTCACTGGCAACAAGATGTTAGTGATGATAGAGAGTATTTCTATCGGGACAAAGATGTTATAGGCCTTACGTATCAACTAACCTGGCCAATTACAGATTCAATTATTAGTAATAACTCTATTGTGGTTGAACAACATATGTATCAAGGTGTTCATCCTCTATTTTTACAAGAACAGGACGAAACTCTGTCCATGTTTTCATCACAACTACTATTTAACACAAGCGATAAATTGCGTTTAAAACTTTATTTAAATGTGCAAGATAAACACAGTAACATAAAATTATACAGTTATGACCGAGTTGAGCTTGGTGCCAGCTGGCAATATAAGCTATAGAGGTATTTATGAATACGTATAAAGTAATATTAGGGCTTAGCCTATTAACTGCGCTTAATGTAAATGCGCAATCCACTGCTGGCAAAACACTTATCTCTAAAGGTAAGGTTACCGCAAGTGCAAATGACGTGAGTCGCGACTTAAAGCGACGATCTGTAATATTCGACTCTGACGTGATCACTACAGGCAAGAATAGTAAAGCGCAGTTGCGTATGACTGATGGTGGCATGATTGCACTAAAACAAAACACTGAATTACAAATCACCGACTACCACTTTTCTGATGAAAACGGTAAAGGTTCTGTTGTTATGGAGTTGGTAAAAGGTGGATTACGCTCAGTAACCGGGGCAATTAAAGCTAAGAATGGCGGTGATTACAACTTAAAAACCCCCACAGGCAGTATTGGTATACGCGGAACTCATTATGAAGTCGAATTAATCGACGGAGAAATGTTTCTAGCGGTTTGGGATGGTGCTGTTGATGTGACTGTAGACTCTAATGGAGGCAACACAGTTTCTTTTGGCCAAGGAGAAAACTTTTCATTTGGTGTGGTTAGTGCGGAAGGTAAAGTGACAGAGTTGTTAGAAGCCCCTAAGAACTTTAGTAAAGGTCACAGTACCAATGACAGTGAAGGCGAAAATGAAGAACGGAATAACGCTGAAAGCGACTCAGCCTCAGAAGATAGCTCTGAAGCGGCAGCAGAAGATGTAGCAATATCAGATGACGCTGATGCAGTTACCAATATGCTAGATGATAACTTTCAACAAGTTGAAGATGATATTGCCTCTACAGCCAATGACGCTTTCAGCTCTATTCAAAGCTCATCGACAGAAGAATTATTATCTGAACGAAGTGGTAGTTTCACCTACAGTAATCTTGAGAGTTTCCAAGTAAACTCTAGTGCAGGGGCTGTTTCCGACTTTAGTATCGAAATGGACGTTAACTTTGATTTAGCAACGGTTCCAACTGGTCAACTATCTTTTAACGATGCTGGCGGTGAATGGTTTGCCGCATTTAGCGGTATTATTTCGGCCGATCAACTAGAACTAGATATAAGTTTTGCTTCTCATGCTGACAATCTTGCAGACGGTGATATTAATGCATCATTTTTTGATGGATTAGACTCTATTATCGGCGAGTTTGATTTACATGAAATTAGAAATACCAACAATAGGGTGGATGGCAGTTTCTTGCTTAAGTAGTGAATATTATGAATATAACCACACAAGTATCTAAGAAAACAAAAACATATAAAATTTTTGTTTTATCCGCAGCCATGTTGTTTATTAATGCATGTAGTGAGACTAGTGCAGATTCAGAGCAAACAAACTTAGAGTTAAACACACTCTCAGGCAATGTCATTGATGCCTCAAAACTGACTTTAGTGCAAAAGTCAGAACTTAAATCATCGACTAATACCACAAACCAAAGTAAAGCAGGTGATACTACTGGCAGCTTCACCTACCCAACTACCCTATCTGAATTTTCTGGTAATATATCGGTTGCTTTTGATGTGGCGAATCCTGAAGGTATTGAGCAAGTTTATATTGGTTTTGACGGTTCTGATTTAACATTACCAATTTGCCAACAAGATTGCGGAACTGAATACTCAGCCTTTGTTAATGGCATTAACCCAGCCCTGTTTGGACTAAGTGGTAGTGAGCAAAATATAACCTTATGGGTTGAAGATAATGACAATGATATATATCAAGTAACTAGCCTAGGTTTAACTTGGCGTGAATTAACGATTTCTGGGGTAACCGTTACGCTAGATGAATCGTCTGAAGAATTGTCAGTTAGCTGGGATGCATTAACTGGGATGCTAAGGTACAACGTTTATATAAGTAATGATGAAAGCTTAACCGGTCAGAATTATATTGATTTGGACGGTGGCGAAGCTAAGTTAGCACTAACGAGTACATCAACCGTTTTCACCGAGAAATCGATTGACGAAATATATTATATTCTAGTTACCGGTATTGATGGCAGTGGCGAAAGCGCATTCAGTGATAAAGTTATGTTAGGTGATGATACTACCACTATAGTTACTGAAAATACTGCCCCTAGATTTGCAGATCAAGATGGTCATATCGTCACTGTAGATGAAAATAGTCCTGAAGGCACTCCGGTTTATACTCCTAGCGTTTCCGATCCTGATGAGGGTGCAGAACTAACATACAGCCTATCCAATGGTCATGGTGTATTTCAAATGCACTCAAAAACGGGCGTTGTGTATGTTAATAATCAAGGATTATTAGACTATGAGACTCAACCTCACAGCTATGAACTAAGCATGACGGTGACGGATGAAACCTCATTATCCGACTCATTGACTATAATAGTTCAAGTGAACGACGTTATTGAGAATAGTAAATTCGTATTGGACACTACATTTTCAGATGCTGGAATAGCTGAGTTTAATACCTATGCTGATACAGAAGAAGATGGCTATTTAATCGATGCTAAATTAGATGGAAGTAATAAACGAGTTATTCTATCTCTCGATAATGGCAATTATACAATTGCCAAGCTCAACCAAGATGGAACCTTCGATTTAAGTTTTGGCCACAATGGTATTAAACACCTTAATTACGACTTTGATAACGACGAACTTGACGTATTTGACGACGCTAATGATATTAATAGTTTAATACTTCAAAAATTAAAAATAGATGAACTAAATAACAAAATTTACTTATTAGGCTACCAAAATGATAACACTTCGAGTATCAATATCCCTATTTTAATACGCTTAAATTCTGATGGTTCAATTGATAATACATTTAATACAGATGGGAAGTATGATGTATATGCAGACGACCTAGGTGACTCTACAGCGGTTGATGCTGTCATACACTCCAATGGGTATATTTACTTAGCAGCATCTAGTATGACGTCGAGTGCACTCACTAAATCGTTCAAATTACTCAAAATTAAAAATGCTTCTAACTCTATAATAACAGGTAAAACATATGACATTACGACTTCTGCAGATGACAATGAATACATTATCGGCCTTATTGAAAATGTAGACGGCAATTTAGTTGCATTGGGTTACGTAGATGATGGTGGTGGTGTAAATATTATAGCGTCAGAAATTGATGTCGACACACTGCTCGTTCTTGATGACTCTGAAACTAACTTAGGTGAGGCTGGCTCCACTAATATCATTAATACTTATAAAGTACTAGATGATAATTATGTAATACTCGGCGGTTCAAAAGCAGCTAAAGCAGTATCAGATGACATTCCAGAGTCCTACTCACTAGTAGTAAAGCTCAATATTTCTACGCTGGCATTAGATGATACATTTGCTGGAGTTAATGGTTATTATATTGATGATCTTATTGATGATGATAGTGAAGAGACAATCAGTATCGATATAAATTCAGATGGCGATATTATTTATGCCATAAAAACGGAAAATGAAGCAATATACATAAACCAAGTGGACTCGGACGGTACAATAACGGCTTTTGGTAATGCGATTAAATTAAAAGCGTTAACTAATGATGCAGATTATGCTCAGGCAGTTGTATTAACTGAACCAACAGATACGACAAATACAATAAATATTTTTAGTTCCATAGAAAAAGACAATGATAACGGTTTATCTCCATCAGAAGTGATCAATACCGAACTTGAAATATATTCCGAAAGAGTTGCCAATGAAGACAGCAGTACTGAATTAGGCTTATCAGCTAACCGTACAGATTACGAGTTTCAAATGACAGATAGCTTAGCCGTTGACAGTAAATTACTACATTCATCAGGCAACATCATTACCGTAACACCACGTTACAATGACTCCGGAACCAATGGTAATTTTGATGCAGAAGGTCATACTATCACTAGGCATGATTTTGTAACTGGTTTAATAAATCAAACATTTAGCGAAGAAGAACAGAACAGTTTACTTCAGCGTAATGGTTATAGTGACTATTATATTAAACGCCATAGCACTCAATTGATAGAATTGGCTGAAACAGATGACAATGGAGACAACTACTTATTATCAGCTGAAATAATTTCCAATGATGGCGTATCCACTTTACGAGTTACTAAATTTACTATTGATGGGGAGGTTACTTCTGGCTTTCCAGTAGAAAAAACCTTACCTGAATATGCTTATTTTGAAAGTAGCGATTACAATAGCACAGCGGATAGAGTTGCCTTATTTGGCGGTTACAGTGACGGCCAAACCGAAAATACTGAAAATACTGAAAATACTTCACTGTTAGTCACCATTGATGTTGAATGCATAACAATTGACGATGTTGATTGTCCGGCTTTTGACATGCAAGAGTTCTCAAACACTCCAGGTCTATTATCATCCTATAATCAACTCACCTCAGGTGTGGTACAAGATGACGGTTCTATTATTGCACTTGGCTTTGGTGCTGTGGACGACTCTTTAAAAGAAGACACTTTTTTACTAAAAATGAATTTTGATGATTCTTTAATTGGGATCATAGATTCTGATTTTGATAATTCAGCAAGAGATGGTACAGAGAATGATGATGGTGATGATGTTCTAACTGTATCTACAGGCAATTCAAATAATGTTCATTCTGGAAAGTTAATTCAATTATCAGACTCTTCTCTTGTATATTTTGCCACGCAAACTGAATCCGATGCCCAATCATATTTAGTTAGGTTAGTTGATAAAGATACCTCTTCAACTCAAAAGTATGCAATTGATGTTAACTTTGATGACATAACTGGTGGGAATAGCAAGACAGATGGAATGATTTTATTAGATATGGACTCGTTAAGCGCCAATTCACTGAATATTGAAGTAAAAGATTTAGCCGTTAACCCAGAAGACGAAATTGTTTTAGTTGGGAATGTCAGTACCACTGAAATTGATGCCGGTTTTATTGCAAAATTTAACGGACTTAACGGCGAAGCTGATAGCCTTTTAGGTAAAAACTCGTTATCCGGTTACTCTATTCCAAATGGCGATGCAGGTTGCAACTACTTAAACACAGGTCAAAACGAAGGCGACCTTTGTGACATTCTTGGATATGACAGAGTGTCGATTGCAAGTGATGGTTCACTGATTATTCACGCACTGCTGCCTGATTCTTCAGGTAGCTCGAATAATAGCGCTATTTTAAAGTTTAAAGAACAGCAAGATGATAATGCAACTCCCTACACTATATACTCAGGATCAGTTGACTAAATGAAAGTCACTTTTTATGGTACCCGGGGCTCATGCCCTACCCCTGGACCATCTACGTTGAAGTATGGCGGCAATACCGCTTGTGTAATGGTGGAATCTGAGGGCGGTCAAAAGCTGATCTTAGATGCTGGTACTGGTATTCGAGTTATCGGTGATGAGTTTATTAAACATAAAGAAGATGTATATATTTTATTGTCCCATAACCATTATGACCATATTCAAGGCTTTCCATTTTTCAAACCTATTTATCAAAAAAATAGAAACATCTATATTTACCCAAGCGAAACGACCCCAAATCACCCAAGAGCAATAGTTGAACAAATTAATGGCAGCTATTTCCCGTTAGATGAACATGAACTACGGGCTAATTTGAATTTCAAACACCCTAATTGGCATTCACAACCTGTGACCATTAATAGCTTTAATGTCTATAGACGAGCAATTAACCACCCAAATGGTGGCTCAGCCTACATTATAGAGTCTAATGGCAAAAGACTAGCTTATGTTACCGATAATGAACTTAGTCCGCCGTCAGCACCATCTACTACACACAGTGAATGGAAAGCATTTTTACTCGGTGTAGATTTAGTGATCCATGACGGCCAGTACACTGATGTTGACATGCCACTTAAACACGGCTGGGGACATTCATTAATCGCAGAAACGATTGACTTAGCAACAAGTAGCCATATCAAGCAATTAGCGATTTATAGCCACGATCCAGATCGAACCGATGACGACTTAGACAAATGGCAGTACAAAATTGATGATATGAATTTAGATTGCAATATATTCTTTGCACAAGAACAACAATGTATTCAACTATGATTTGAATATTGTTCACTCGCATTGAATAAAAAAACACCATATACTTGACAATAATTATGCTTATGTTAGTGATAACAATAAAAAAACTGACAGGTAATAGAGAGTAACCATGACTAATAAATTTAGCGACTCAGCCCTACAGCATTTAATTAATGTTGGTGTCAAGCTATCAACTGAGCAGGATACGACAAAGTTACTAGAGAACATCCTACTTAGTGCTAAACAGCTATCAAATGCTGACGGTGGTACGATTTACTCTATTACAGAAAAAAACACACTTAAATTTGAAACCTTATTTAACGACACTCTGAATATGTATATGGGTGGGACTTCTAGCGTACCAATTCCTTTTCCTGAAATACCAATGTTTGTTAAGGGTGCACCAAACGCAAATGCTTTGGTGGCATATGCCGCAGCCACAGATCAAGTTATTAACATTTCAGATGCTTATGAGTCCGGCAACTATGACATGAGTGCAGCTAGGAATATGGATGAAAAAACAGGTTATAGAACCAAATCTGTTTTAACCATTCCAATGAAAAACCATGAACAAGAATTGATTGGTGTTATTCAACTTCTTAATGCACAACAAGATGATCAGATCATCGATTTCACTCCTGAATTAGAGACTATTATTCGCTCTCTCACATCAATGGCAGCGGTAGCACTTACCAATAGGCAGTTAATTGATGGTATGGAAGAGTTATTTCAATCATTAACACGGTTAATTGCACGCGCCATCGATGCAAAATCACCTTACACCGGAGGTCACTGTAATCGAGTTCCAGAGTTGACTATGTTAATTGCTGAAGCAGTTTGCTTTACCAACACTGGGCCTTTAGCTGACTTTAATATGGATGAAACTGAAAAGCATGAACTTGGTGTTGCAGGCTGGTTACATGATTGTGGAAAAATAGTCACCCCTGAATATGTGATGGATAAATCCTCTAAGTTAGAAACCATATTCGACCGCATTGCTTTAGTCGAATGTCGCATTGAACTGGCAATATCCGAAATAAAAAATAAACATCAGCAGCAGATTATTGATGAGTTAAAACAAGGGAAAGACATAACTAACCTTGAATCAAAATTACCTGAGCTAATCCAAGAACTTGAAGATGACAGATTATTTTTATGCGCCGCTAATATTGGCGGTGAATTTATGAAACCAGAAGATCAACAAAGAGTTAAAGACATAGCCAATAAATATGATGTCACTATAAATGGCATTAAGCAGCCTTTACTTACAGGTAACGAAGTATGTAATTTAGAAATCGCCAAAGGCACCTTGTTACCAGAGGAGCGAGAGATCATTAATCATCATATGGTGATCACTATAGAAATGTTGGAGTCGCTACCGTTTCCAAAACATTTACGTAATGTCACTGAATATGCCGGAGGTCATCATGAAAAAATGGATGGCACTGGTTATCCTAAAGGTTTGAAACGGCATGAAATGTCAGTACCGGCTAGAATGATGGCAATTGCTGATATATTTGAAGCATTAACCGCCTCAGATAGACCTTACAAATCAGCAAAAATGTTAAGCGAATGTTTAAAAATTATGGGGTTTATGAGGCTAGATCAGCATATAGATCCAGATTTATTTGATGTATTTATCGATGAAGAAGTTTACCTACAATATGCTCAGCAATTCTTAGCGGAAGAACAAATAGATACTATAGATAAAACTAAAATACCAGGGTATGTGCTGCCAAAGAATAGGAAACAAACAGCTTAATACGCTGTACTTATTCAATGGAAATTAACACTGACATAATTAAATCAATGATCACCAAGATAAAAAAAATAACACAATTTTTTTTGTTAGGCTTTTGTTTACTTTATACTTTCTCAGTCTCAGCAAATACACAAACAACTCATCTTTCATCTAAATTACAAAACATTGAGTCAGTTTATAAGTCCGACAGCAAGCAAGCATTAACATTAGCGAAAGAGTTATTCGCTAAACACCCTAAGAATGCCAAAGTTATTACTTGGCTAGGAAGATTGTATCCTATATTTTCCGAGTTTGAGTTAGGTTATGAATACGCCAACAAAGCACTTACATTAAATATATCCGCTTACGACAAAACTTATATGTACCTTACATTGGCGGATTATTATCAATACAAACAAAATACCCAGCAACAATTTGAATATTTAGAGCAGACTATTGAGTATGCAAAAAAAACTGAAGATCCAAACCTGATTGTTGAAATGTTATCTATGTACAGCAATATATTAGCTGACAACAATCGCATTGACCAAGCTATGAAGTTTATGGGGCAATCTTATGAACTCATTGACAGTGTTAGCAGCCCCGACGCCCTTTCAACGATGTACAATGCTCTATGTAACATCTATTTAAAAACAGGTCACATAGATGGCGCTATTGAAGCCATGTTAAAATCTATCGACTATGTAGTACAAAGTGGTAACACACAGCAATTGTCAGTGGCCTATTACAATCTTGCTGAAATTTACATTAGTAGCAATGATTATGAAAAAGCGATTAATGCATATAAAAACTCCGACCGATATAGCCGGGAAAGTGGGGACATTATTGGCATTGCGTACGCCTATATGGGAATGGGCCGAGGTTATTTACAAGCGAAGGATTTTAAACAAGCGTTAACCGTTTTATTAGATGCCAAACAACGCTTTATATCAGAAAATATTGTTGCAAGTTTAATACAAATCTATGGTGATCTTGCTAGCACACAGTTACATTTAAAAATGTATGATGACGCTCAAGCTTCATTATCAGAGTTAGCGCTCCTTGAACCGCAAAAGACAGAGAAATCATTTGAGACCTATATTCAATCTATAAATACTAAAGCAAATTTACTATTTGCTTTAAATAGGTTTGAAGAAGCGTATAAAACACAACAAAGTTATATTGAACAACTAAAGCTTTACCAGCAAAAACAACTAGATGCTTCCACAGAATCTGCCTTTGAAAAATTAAAAAACTCTATTTATGCCAAAGATAACCAATTGCTGTTATTAGAAAATCAGCTCAAAAAAATTGAACTAGATAAACATAAAAAACAAAGAAACTTATTTGTACTAACTACCCTCTTATCCGTTTTTGTTGCTGTTTTTGTTACTTTTATATTGTCACGTAATATTAAATTGCAAAAACAATTGGATAAATTAGCCACCACTGATTATTTAACTGGTTTATATAATCGACGCAAAATCATGGCGATTTTATCCCAACGTTTCACTCAATTTAAAAGCAACGAGCAAGCTTTATATATTTGTATGTTCGATTTAGATTTATTTAAAAAAATTAATGATTTATACGGACATGTTATGGGTGACAGAGTGCTAAAACTCATCGCTGATTGTGCGATTAAACATTTTGGCCCCGAACAACCTATTGGGCGATATGGTGGCGAAGAGTTTTTAATTATTCTTAACTCGGCAAGTTATAAAGCGGCACATACTTCACTAGAACAATTTAGGGCAGCCGTTGAAGGTATTCAGGTTGATGGTTTATTTGAACCGGTTACTATCAGCTTAGGCTTGTCTGAAGCATCCATTAATGATGATTACCAAACTGATATAATCCAAAGAGCAGATACCGCGCTTTATGAAGCAAAGAAATCGGGTCGTAACCGTTTGTGCGGAAACTAATAACTCAGAACATTTCAGCAAAAACTAATTTAATATTTATTATAGCTATATAAGCTTTTCCCTTGCCGTTAAATCCCGTACTCTCTAATGAAATAATTTATAAGGATCTCCCATGTCACAATTTGATAATGTTTCTGTTACAACAAATGCCAATGTTTATTTCGATGGTAAAGTAACTAGCCGTACCGTTACTTTTAGCGACGGAACTCATAAAACATTAGGTATTATGATGCCTGGTGATTACGAGTTTGCCGCTAGCGACCAAGAGTTAATGGAAATAAGCTCAGGTAATTTAGATGTGTTACTACCTAATGCGGATTGGATTTCAATTAAAGGTGGCGAAAGTTTTGAAGTACCTGCCAATTCATCTTTTAAAGTGAAAGCCTCAACTGTGATTGATTATTGCTGCAGCTACTTTAAGTAACCTGAGTTCAGGTTAAGTAATCTGCATTATCTAAAATTTCACACATAAAAAAACCAGTTAGTATTAACTGGTTTTTATTTAACTAGAATGTGTTTTATCGTGCACTAGAGCAATTTATTAATTCAATTACTATTCAGACTTAGGATCTCTGGCCAACAAAGCAATAGCGGCTTCTTGTGCAGATTTTCCTTTATAAAGAACTTGATAGATTTGCTCAGTAATTGGCATTTCTACATTTACTTCGTTTGCTAACATATGTACTTCTTTAGTATTACGATAACCTTCAACGACTTGGCCAATTTCTTCCATTGCCGTTTCTACCGATTTCCCCAAGCCTAAAGCTAGACCAAAACGTCTATTTCTAGACTGATTATCAGTACAGGTTAATACTAAATCACCTAAACCTGCCATGCCCATTAACGACTTTGGATCGGCACCAAGTGCTACTGCTAAACGCATCATCTCAGCTAAACCACGAGTGATAAGTGCAGTACGTGCATTTGCACCGTAGCCAATCCCATCGGCCATACCGGCACCAATAGCAATAACGTTTTTTACGGCACCACCAAGTTGAACAGCAACAAAATCTGCATTGGTATACACTCTAAATTTTCTTTCACAGTGTAAAAGATCACTTATCGTTTCAGCAAAATCTTTATCTTCCGAAGACAATGAAACTGCCGTTGGTAAACCTTGTACCATTTCTTTAGCAAACGTAGGTCCTGACAATACAGCTAGTGATGCAGAGTCACCAAGTATATCTCTAGCAACCGTATCTAATAAACGGCCAGTATCCGGGTCTAACCCTTTTGTTGCCCAACATATCTTTGGATTTTTAGGTAACAAAGGTTGTATTTGTTTTAATACATTAGAAAATACATGACTTGGCACAACAACTAGATGTAACTCAGACTGAGTGACAGCTTCGGTCAAATCAGCCGTTACATGTAAAGTGTCTGGAAAGTCAGCACCGGGTAAGTATTTTCGGTTTTGACGATGTAATTGCATATCTGCCATTTGTTCTTTATCTCGTCCCCACATGATCACTTCATGACCATTACGGGCAAAACAAAAAGCAAGGGCGGTGCCATAAGAGCCCGCCCCTAAAATTGCAATTCTGAATTTTTTCTCAGAACTCATACTGTCTCCACTTTAAGCGACAAAATTTTATAGAATAACGTTTAAGCGTCTAACTTTTGACCTTCAGCCTGTGCCTTTGCTTGCTGTAAATACTGAGCAAATAAAGCATCAAAGTTAACTGGAGCTAGGTTTAATGCAGGGAAAGTTCCACGGTTTACTAAGTTAGAAACAGTTTCACGAGCATAAGGGAATAATGTATTTGGGCAGTATGCACCTAACATATGTGCAGTCTGTGCTTCTGGCATATTACCAATTACAAAAACACCAGCTTGCTGAACTTCACATAAAAATGCAGTTTGGCCTTCAACCGTTGCCGTTACAGTTACTGATAAAGTAACGTCAAACACGCCTTCTTCAATTTTTACACTTTTATTATCTAAATCTAATTTAATTTCTGGCTTCCACTCTTTAGTGAAAATAGCTGGAGAGTTAGGCGTTTCAAATGAAACATCTTTTACATAAATGCGCTGAATTGAAAATTGTGGTGCTGCTTCATTTGTTGGAGTTGTTGCTTCTTGTTCTGCCATTTTATTTTATTCCTGAATATTATTTATTTTGATAATAACGTGTCTAATTTATTCGCACGCTCTAAAGCCATTAAATCATCACAACCACCCACATAATGATCACCAATGAAGATTTGAGGTACTGTAGAAGGACCTTTTGTTCTTTTTATCATTGGAGCTCTAAGTTCTGGATTTTGATCAATTTTTATTTGAGTAAATTCAACATTTTTGCTTGTTAGTAATGCAAGAGCTCTCTGACAAAAAGGACAGTAGTCTTTTGTATAAATATCTATTTTTTTCATAGTAACAAGCCTTAATTAATTGCTTTATATGTGATTAAGAATCTATTTCTTAACGATAGGTAAACTTGCGCTTATCCAACCTTGAATACCGCCTTGTAGTACAGAGACCTGTTCAAAACCAGCTTTACTCATTTGCTTAGCTGCACCTTTAGCCGTCATTCCTGTATTACAAACAATAACAATGGGGTCAGCTTTTTTATTTTCAAGCACACCAAATTGACCACTAGATATTTTATCCATTGGTAAATGAATAGAATCTGTAATGCGGCCTTTATTAAAATCAGCTATCGCACGAGTATCAACCACGTGACCGTTTGAACGATTTACTAACATAGTTAAGTCGTGACTCGATACCATCTTAACGCCAGATGTTGCACCAGATAACCAACTCATGACTAACATTAAAAATAGTAGAGCCCATGCGCCAGCTAAATAATAATGATTACTAATAAACTCAACTAATTGTTCCATTGATAATTACCTAATTAATATGGTCTGAATGTTTTCAGAATTTTTTAAAGTGGCAGGATTATACCTGCTTAACGTTAAGATACCAAAAGCTTATAAGATGATCTTAAAAATTGTTAAACACTCAAGATAAAACAGGTTAGAATCATTTTATAGAAGATTGTATTCACTCAATTATATTCGGGAAATTTCATGACAGATAAAAAACCTTTTGTTTTAGTTATTATGGATGGTTGGGGCCATAGCACTGCGCTAGAAAACAACGCAATTGCAGCGGCTAACACACCTAATTTAGATAATCTTTGGAATACTAAACCTAGTACATTAATTTCCGGTAGTGGCTTAGATGTCGGCTTACCAGATGGACAAATGGGCAATTCTGAAGTTGGTCATGTAAACTTAGGTGCTGGACGTATTGTTTATCAAGACTTTACTCGTATTACCAAGGCGATTGAAGATGGCACATTTGATACCAACCCAGCTCTAGTTAATGCAGTTGATGCTGCGGTTTCAAATGATAAAGCAGTTCATATTATGGGTTTGATCTCGCCAGGTGGTGTTCACAGTCATGATGAACACATTATGTCTATGGTAGAACTAGCTGAAAAACAAGGTTGTAATAAAGTTTATGTACATGCTTTTTTAGATGGCCGTGATACTCCACCACGTAGTGCACATGACGCATTAGAAAAATTTGAAAAACATTTTGCCTCTACAGGTAAAGGCAAAGTTGCTTCATTAATTGGTCGCTATTATGCAATGGATAGAGACAACCGTTGGGATAGAGTACAACTAGCTTATGACTTATTAACATCTGCAAAAGGTGATTTCACCGCAATTTCTGCCGTTGACGGTTTGCAAAATGCTTATAACCGTGACGAAAATGACGAATTTGTAAAACCAACCGTTATCGGTAAGCCAGTACCAATGCAAGATGGTGATGCGGTTATCTTTATGAACTTTAGAGCAGATAGAGCCCGCGAATTAACTCGCAGTTTTGTTGATACTGACTTCGATGGTTTTGAACGTAGAATAACACCTAAATTTGCTGACTTTGTAATGTTGACTCAATATGCAGCTGACATCAAAACCACTGCAGCATTTCCACCAACGCCACTGACTAATGTACTTGGTGAGTGGTTAGAGAAACATAACAAGACTCAACTACGTATCTCAGAAACAGAAAAGTATGCTCATGTTACTTTCTTCTTCTCTGGTGGTCGTGAAGAGTTATTTATTGGTGAAAAGCGCGAGCTAATTCCATCACCTCAAGTGGCAACTTACGATTTACAACCTGAAATGAATTCAGAAATGCTAACCGACAAATTAGTTGCCGCAATCAAATCTAAAGAGTATGACTTTATTGTTGTTAACTATCCAAATGGTGACATGGTTGGTCACACTGGCGTATTTGATGCTGCGGTTAAAGCATGTGAAGCTGTTGATCATTGTATTGGGCGTATTGTTACGGCGCTGGAAAGTGTGGACGGAGAATGCTTAATAACTGCAGATCATGGTAATGCAGAAAAAATGGCAAATGCTGAAACAGGCCAAGCACACACAGCTCATACAAGCGAACCAGTTCCTTTCATCTACGTGGGCCGTGATGCTAAAGTAGTTGAAGGCGGAAAGCTTAGTGATGTAGCCCCTACTATACTCAATTTAATTGGCATGGAAATTCCTGCAGAAATGACAGGTAAACCTTTGATGCTAGTTGATTGATGTTAGCTGATTAATCTGATTAGATAGACATGGACGTTGTTAACATCAGGAATATTGTGAATCATTTTTTACTAATTATGAATAAATTGTGTATTAAGTCGGCTGTTATTTTAATAACAGCCGCTTTGTTTTTCTGTGCTTCTATTCTAGCGAGCCCAATTAAAAACACAGAACAGGACAACAATAAAAGACTCAAACAAGTACAACTAAATATTCAGCAGCAACGTGATGCGCTAAATAAACAGTTAGATCAAAAGTCGAATATTGAAGATTCTTTTAAAGCAGCTGAATTAAAAGTTGCTGAAATTGCCATTCAACTTACTCAAACTACCAACTCATTAAATGACTTGAACGGTAAAATAGCCAAACTAAAAAAAGAACAAAATAAACTAAAAAAAGAAAAAAAAGTTCAGCAAACATTACTGGCATCTATGGTTAAAAATGCTTATTTAAGTGGTAAGCATGATTACACCAAATTATTACTCAATCAGGATGATCCAGCCCAGTTAGAACGATTAATTACTTACTACAAATCTGTTAATGAATCGCGAGTAAAGCAGTTAGACGATATACAACGAGTATTAACTAGATTAGCTGAAATAGACAAAGAATTAACTAATCGTCAAATTGATCTTTTAGCACTGAAAAAACATCAAAATAATGAAAAGCAACAACTGGCTATTTCCCAAAAAGAAAGAAAAACAGCATTAAGACACCTTAATGAAAATATACAATCTGATAAAGAAAAATTAAAACAATTACAAGCCAACCAACAACAATTAAGCAATGCGATTGACTCAGCTCAAAGTAAAATAGCCGTTGATCCAGCAAACCTTGTGGGGCTTTATAAATTAAAGAAAAAACTAACTTGGCCTACAAAAGGGAAATTAAAAAGTCGATTTGGCCAAAGACGTAATGGCGCACTTAAATGGAAAGGTGTTGTCATTTCAGGGTCATTAGGTAATAGAGTAAATAGTGTGGCAGAAGGCATTGTTCTATACGCTGACTGGTTAAGAGGATTTGGTTGGGTTACCGTAATAGACCACGGTAAAGGCTATATGAGCTTGTATGGACATAACCAAGCTTTATTAAAGTCTGCTGGGGATTATGTTGAACCTAACGAACCAATTGCATTAGTAGGCCAAAGTGGTGGGCAAGCTGATGCTGGCCTATATTTTGAGATACGCTATCAAGGCAAAACGGTTAATCCTGCACGCTGGTGTCGCTAATAAACTGTTAATTAATTGATCTGTCAATAATGTATGTATTATTTTAACCCAATAAAAATTAAGACAATTTTGCGTATAATAAAAAAAATCACACTAGTATTAACTTGCATATTATCAATAGGTTTTGCTAATGCAGCTAAAATTGCGATAGTAATTGATGATATTGGAAATAACCTTAGCGATAATCAGCTACTTACTCTAGATGAAAATTTAACTTACGCTATTTTACCGCACACGCCATACAGCTTTATTTTTTCTAAAAAAGCAGCTGAACTTCAACGTGATATTTTGATCCATTTACCAATGCAAGCGACCACCCAAAATATCTTACTTGGCCCAGGCGCTCTTACACAGGGGATGTCTAAACGTCAGTATCAAAAAACGTTAATCGCAGCAATTGAAGATATTCCTTACGCAATTGGAATAAATAACCATATGGGGAGTTTGTTAACACGACTTGATAAGCCGATGCGATGGACTATGGAACTATTGCAACAGCACAACATGTTCTTTTTAGACAGCAAAACAACGGTTTATAGTAAGGTTGAATCCATTGCTGATCAGTATGGTGTTAATGCATTACATAGAAATATCTTTTTGGATAATGTTAAAAAGCCAAATGTTATGGATATTCAATTTAAGCGTTTGATTAACATAGCTCAAGAGTATGGCTCTGCCATTGCAATTGCTCATCCGTATCCAGAAACATATGAGTTTTTACGAGATAACTTACCTTTGCTATCAAGCATGGGAATAGAACTAGTTCCGCTATCGCAACTATTACCAAGCTCCAAAATGTTTAACGATAGGATTATAGACAATGTTGCGGATGATTTTGTAAAAACAACCGCAACAAAAAATAACAACGATAGTGAATAGACTTAGCATCTTTATGGCGTTTAATACTCTGCACTGATCTCATAAGATGTGAATTTGCGAATATTAATAACGCCGGTATCAAATATCAAATACTGACCTTTAATTCCTTTTAAAACACCTGATACGCCAACTTCTTTATCAAAATTATATGAGCTGATTTTCACTGGGTATTTTAATACTGGAAATTCTATATTCACTACATCTTCATCAAGAATTTCAATACAATCATCACCAAACTTAAGTTTAATTTCTGATAGACGTTCTGTAATTTGAGGAATTAACTCTTGCGCTTTTGCTTTTAAATCAATCGACTCATTGCCACCTTTTAACATGGCGCGCCAGTTAGTTTTATCAGCTATAAACTCAGCTAAAGCCGTTTCAACTAAACCAGACTGATACCTAGTTTTTACTTTTATAATAGGTAAGGCTTGCGTTGCACCTTGATCTATCCAACGAGTAGGCACTTGAGTATGACGAGTGATACCTACTTTTAACCCCGATGTATTAGCCAAATAAACGTAATGCTCAATCATGCAGTTTTCTTCGCCCCATTGTGGCTCTCTGCAAGTACCTGCCTCATAGTGACATGTTTCAGGTTTCATAATACACATATCGCAAGAAGCTAGCTTTCTCATGCATGGAAAGCAAAATCCCTGTGAAAAGCTTTTCTTGGTTTTTTTATGACAGTTTAAGCAACTGATGTTTCCAGTGTGCGTTAAAGTTAGAGGTTTGCCGATTAAGGCATTTAAAGGCAGTAGTTCATCGCCAATAGGTAATTTATATTCTACTTTTCCAGTTTCCATATCTAAAGAGGAAACCATTTTTTTTACAAACCCAATCATTTTTTATTCTTATTTTTATTTGCTGTTAATCACTATGTAATTTTAGCACAGGAAACATAATACTGTTGTTTAATAACTATTTAATTAACCAGATGAACAAGCATCCAAAACCCCAATTTATATAATCACATAAATATTTTGGGCATAAAAAAACCAGTCAATTGACTGGTTTTTAAAAAGGATGTTATTACTTAAGCAGCTAATAGCCCTTGAATTTTCTTCATTGCATTTTTCTCTAATTGACGAACTCGTTCAGCCGAAACACTGTACTTATCTGCAAGTTCTTGCAATGTTGATTTGTTGTTATCGTTTAACCAACGGCTATGCAATATATCTTGGCTACGATCATCTAATGTTTTAATAGCAGAGAACAAACGTTTATTTGTATGCTCTTCCCACTCTTTATTCGCAACATTTTCTGCAACATCTGAGTTATCACGCTCTAAATATAACGAAGGTGAATATGCTGGCGTTTCAGAATCATCGTCATCATTATTCATGTCAAATGCCATGTCGTAATTACTCATGCGAGATTCCATTTCCAATACTTCTTTTTTGGAAACCCCTAACGTCTCAGCAACCGTTGCAACTTCATCATTACTAAACCAACCTAAACGCTTTTTAGATTTGCGTAAGTTAAAGAACAATTTACGTTGTGCTTTAGTTGTTGCTACTTTTACTATGCGCCAGTTTTTAAGTACAAATTCATGTATCTCAGCTTTAATCCAATGAACCGCAAATGATACTAAACGTACACCTACTTCAGGATTAAAACGTTTTACCGCTTTCATTAGGCCAATGTTCCCTTCCTGGATTAAATCCGCTTGAGGTAAACCGTAACCCGAATAACTTCTTGCTATGTGCACAACAAAACGCAAATGCGACATAATCAATTGCTTTGCTGCGGCTAAATTTTCATTTTCATATAAGTCAAAAGCCAGTTCGCGCTCTTGATCTGCAGTTAACATACTGATGCTGGTAACAGAAGACACGTAAGCTTCAATGCTACCGCTATGAGGTGTTACCGATAAATTCAAAGATTGACTTAATTTCGACATGATCAATCACTCCTTTTAATAAGTTGAGATGATATTAGCACTCTCAAAGCTAGAGTGCTAATTTTATTTTTATGCTGTATAGATCTTTTAGTTCTATCTCTTAATTTGCTTAGTTTGTTT
Organism: uncultured Psychrosphaera sp.; assembly: GCF_947500655.1. Taxonomy (GTDB): domain Bacteria; phylum Pseudomonadota; class Gammaproteobacteria; order Enterobacterales; family Alteromonadaceae; genus Psychrosphaera. Next base: position 22,915 of record NZ_CANMSK010000022.1, read on the forward strand.
ACTTATTTACCTATAAGTACTGTTAACTGAGACTAGCCAAACATTTATTAGTTCAAAGTATATTTACTAATTAAATCAGATAATTAGAATAAAAAATCAATATTATTAAATAAGAAATGGGAATTTACAACTGTGGAGGATTTAATGTATTAAACATAAATATTGGAGGAAATAAAAAAGGAACTAATAAAGTAAAAATATTTTTTAAACTGAGAGTAAATATTAAATAAGGGGAAATTTTCGCTCATACTTATCACATTGCGTATCTAAATATGAGCTTAGACGTTGGCGCGGATTAATCTAAGTCAGGTTCAATTTCTTTTACATGACGGTGCACCGACCAAAATGCGCCAGTAAAACCTAAACCTGAAGCTATTAACATTAAGGCACCAAATTCTCCAAATGTTAAACCTTCGATATGGAAGTCTGCCATATATAAACCGGATATTTCACCAATAGCAGACTGCATCCACCAAATGACAAAGGTAACAATCAAAAAGGCAACAAGTCCGCCCATAAGGCCATACCAAATTCCAGTGTAAACAAAAGGTCTTTGAATAAAACTTTCCGTTGCACCAACAAGCTTCATCACTTCTATTTCTTCTTTACGTGAAATAATGGAGAGTCGGATGGTATTACCGATAATAAGAACCACTGAAATCATAAGTAATAAAGCCACTGTGATCACAGCTTCTTCTAACATATTGATAATCGCGTTTAATCTGGCTAGCCAATCGATGTCTAATTTACCAAAATCTATCTCTCGTTCTTTTTCTAATTTAGCTAATAACGCTTTGGCTGGATCCGCTTGTTTATGAAATTTAGTTGGAGTGACAATAAAAGATGCAGGTAAAGGATTAGATTCTAAATAATCTAACGCTTCGCCGAATCCTGACAAAGACTTAAATTCGGCAACCGCATCGTCTTTACTGATATATCTTAATTGATCAATTTCATCGTAACTACGAAGCCGACGTATCGCACTTGAGATTTGTTGCTCAGATAAACCATCGTTTAAAAACAAACTGATCTCTGACGCACTATCCCATTCCAGATTTATAGATTGAACGTTTTTAACAATAATATGTAAGGTAGCGGGTAACGTTAAACTTAAGCCCATTACACCTATTGTCATTGCGGATGCAAGTGGTGTACGCCAAATCTCACCAATACTAGTAATTATTTGACGTAAATTATGGATCCAAAAGTACATAAACTTTTGTAATGGATTAACTGACTTTGAGCTAGCTCCAGATGAATCTTTAGAAAATAAAATACTCATAAAAAGATCCCCCCTTTGCTTGATGAGTCATCATCGACGGCTAAACCATCATTGATCATACGACCATCTTTTAAGGTTAAACTGCGGTTTTTCATTCTAGCGATTAAACCTAAGTCATGGGTTGCGATTAATACCGACACACCTACATCATTAAATTGTTCAAACACATTAATTATCTCTTTCGATAATTCAGGATCCAAATTACCGGTTGGTTCATCCGCTAATAGCAAAGGTGGCTTGTTAACTACGGCTCTGGCAATACCAACACGTTGTTGCTCACCACCAGACAAATATTTAGGCAGCAACCTGACTTTGCTTAACAGGCCAACTTTATCTAATGCAGCATGCACTCGTTTGGTTATTTCACCTTGAGTGTAAGTCCCTTCAATGACCAAAGGCAAAGCTACATTATCAAATACACTGTGCTCTTGTAATAAACGATGGCTTTGGAAGATCATGCCGATATCTCGACGAGCAAAAGGAACTTGTTTAGCAGAAATTTGATTCAAATTTTTACCATTGATGAATACATTACCGATAGAAGGTCTTTCTATCATGCTGATCAATTTCAGTAATGTACTTTTTCCTGCGCCAGAATGGCCAGTTAAAAATGCCATCTCACCTTTTTCTAGGTGAAATGAGACTCTTTCCAGAGCCCGGAAGCCACCAGGATAAGTCTTACTTACCTGCTCAAACTTGATCATTAACGCGTTCCAAATTAAAAATGGTATTGATGTTATTTTTATAGATTAACTCATGCAGCTAATAGAGAAAAGCCAGAAGTTACATTTCTGACTTTGCTGTGATTTTAATCCTAGCCTGCTAATAGATTTTATTCAGAAAACAAAGCATCAATAAATGCTTCATGTTCAAATATTCTTAAATCTTCAACGCCTTCGCCTACACCAATATAGCGAATAGGAATACCAAACTGTTCAGCCAGTGCGAATATAACGCCGCCCTTCGCTGTGCCATCTAATTTAGTTATCGACAGTCCTGTTAATCCAACAGCTTGATTAAATATCTTAGTTTGGCTAATGGCATTTTGCCCCGTTGTCGCGTCGATCGTTAGCATAATTTCGTGTGGTACAGCAGGGTCAAACTTTTTAAGTACACGAACTATCTTCTCTAGCTCTTGCATTAAGTTATCTTTATTTTGTAAACGCCCTGCGGTATCTGCAATTAAAACATCGGCCTTTCTGGCTTTAGCCGCTTGGTAAGCATCAAAAATAACCGACGCGCTGTCTGCGCCTGTATGTTGAGCAATAACTGGGACTTGATTACGTTCCCCCCACACTTGTAATTGTTCAACAGCTGCAGCTCTGAACGTATCACCAGCGGCTAACATTACTGACTTTCCTTGCTGTTGAAATTGCTTTGCCATTTTGCCAATTGTTGTTGTTTTACCAACACCATTAACGCCAACCATTAAAATAACAAAAGGCCCGTCGTCAGACTTTGCTATTAAAGGCTGATCTGACTTTTTAAGAATATCGCTCATTTCAGACTTTAATAACCCGTAAAGTGCGTCGGCATTTTTTAAGTCTTTTTTATCTGCATGTTCAGTTAATCGGTCAATTAACTTAACGGTTGTATCCATGCCAACGTCAGCCATTAACAAATGGGTTTCAAGTTCTTCATATAATTCATCGTCAATCTCTTTGCCTTTAAACAAAGAAATAAATCCGCCACCTATTTGTTGGCGAGTTCTTGATAATCCATTTTTTAGGCGTTTAAAAAAGCCCGCTTTCTCAGCGTCTGCCGTTTCAGGTGTTTCTGTTTCAGGTGTTTCTGTTTCAGGTGTTTCTGTTTCAGGTGTTTCTGTTTCTGTTTCTGTTTCTGTTTCTGTTTCTGTTTCTGTTTCTGTTTCTGTTTCTGTTTCTGTTTCTGTTTCTGTAGGCGAGTTTATTTCATTAGCCTCATCCAACAAGACACTTGATGATCCAAGTTCTGATGCAGTAACTTCCAACTCTTCTGAAGTTAAATTCTCAGATTCAGTAGTGGGAGCACTTTCTGATTTATCTTTTTTTAACCACGAAAATAAACCTGACTTCTTTGACATGAAATAAACCTTTAAAATACATAAATTGCACGGGATAATACGTAATCCTAATCCGCCGTATGTTAACCTAATTTTCGTGATTAATTAACCATTGAACGATCAAATATATTGAGCACGTTAATATCTTTACCTAAAGACATGCATAATAAAGGGCATAATTGTGAAATCATCATCCAAGTCTCAAAACAGAAATAAATCAAGCAATAAGTCTAGTTCCCAGTTAGGTGAGATACGTATAATTGGTGGTCAGTGGCGTGGTCGAAAATTAAAAGTGCAAAACAAGGAAGGATTAAGGCCAACCACAGACAGATTAAAAGAAACTGTATTTAATTGGTTAATGATGGATGTACGCCAAGCCAACGTTTTAGATTGTTTTGCAGGAGCTGGTTCACTCGGATTTGAAGCTGCCTCTCGTGGTGCAAATTCTGTTACTTGTATCGAAAAAAACAAAACGGCTGCAAATCAATTAAAAGATAATGCTCAATTATTGAAAGCAGGTGATCAACTTAGAGTTATTCAAGCTGACTTTTTTATTGCAATCAAAACTTTTAACACACCATTTGACTTAGTATTTATCGACCCGCCATTTCATAAAGGCATGGTGCAAACCTGTTTGCAGGGCTTGCTGGACAATAATCTAATTGTGTCAGGTAGCTTAATCTATTTAGAACAAGAGGTAATTGACCGTTACCAGTTAATGGACTCGGATTTTTCTGAGCTATTTAGTCTTAAAAAAGAAAAAATTGCAGGACAAGTGAGCGCCCAATTATTTGAGTTAATCTAAAATATTAATTCTTTCCAGTTAAAACTAAAAGCCGTGATCTAACATAGTAAACCACGCTCTTTTATAACGGTGCAATATTTTCTGGGTTCTAACCAAATTCTGGAAGTTGATTAATTCCTACGTTTAAAAAGTCATTAACATCTTCAGCCATCATAGCTTGGCTAATAATAAACCCTTGGATTTCATTACACCCCATTTCCAATAAGATATTAACTTGCTCTGTCGTTTCAACGCCCTCGGCAATCACAGAAATATTTAATTGTTCCGCTAATTGTACCAGCACACCGGTAATATTTTTATCTTGCTCTGACGTTTCAATATCCATAATAAAGCTTCTATCAATTTTCAATCGGTCAATTGGAAACTTTTTAATATAACTCAAAGAACTGTTGCTAGAGCCAAAGTCGTCCAGTGCTATGGTAAATCCAGCACTGCGTAAATCTTCTAAGTTTTCTAGCCCTTTAACCAAATCGGTCATCATGGCAGCTTCTGTTATCTCTAATTCCAGATATTCGGCTGATAGGTTTTCTTTTACTAAAATGTCTTTTAAGTTTTGACAAAAATCGACTTGCTGGAAGTTTAATGCAGAAACATTAACGGCTACTTTACCAAACATAACCCCTTGTTCTTGCCATGTTTTAATCTGTTGGCATACTTGTTTAAATACCCAAGTGTCCAACTTACGGATCAAGCCGTTCTCTTCTGCTAATCTAATAAACTGATCTGGGGCGACTAAGCCTCTTGTTGGATTATTCCAGCGAATTAACGCTTCAAATCCTGAAATTTGTTTTTCTTTCAATTTATACTTTGGTTGGTAATGCACAACAAATTGATCGTTATCTAATGCGCCAATTAGTTCACTTTCCAATGATAGTAATTCAGTACCTGCGGCATCAGTTTTTTGACGATAAATATGATAATTATTTTTACCTCTACGTTTCACCATGCTTAATGCTGTATCGGCACAACGCATTAACACCTCTGCTGTTTGTCCATTTTCAGGGGAAATTGAAACACCTAAACTGGCAGTAATATTTACTTCCGTTTCGCCGAGTAAAAATGGAGTTTGTAATGCATTTTTTAGATTCTCAGCAACACGTTTAATATAAGAACGAGGCTCACTGCTTAATAATACGTTGGGGATCAATAGAGCAAACTCATCACCGCCAAGTCGAGCTAAAGCAACACCTTTATCTAAACTATTACTTAATCGTTCACCAACTTGTTTAATTAGCGCGTCGCCTTGTAAATGACTTAAACTTTCATTCACTTTTCTAAAGTTATCTAGATCTATAAATACCACAGCAAAATGCGGGTTTAACGGATTTGACGTATTTATTGCATTATTTACATACTCAATAAACAAAGTTCGATTTGGTAATTGAGTTATTGAATCCCGGGTAGCTAAATGACGTAAATCTTGTTCACTCTTTTTACGTATAGTGACATCAGAAAATACACCAACAAAAGTAACATCTTTTTTTGATGATGATTTATTCTGACTTTCAACTCGGGTAACCGATAAATCAAAAGAGACTGGCTCTCCATTTTTTTGTCGGCTCCAAACTTCACCAGACCAGTAGCCAGATTTAGTAACTTCTTGCCATATCAGAGTTTCAACTTCATGATTACGTCCCTGCTCTGTCATTAACGGGAAACTCTTGTTAATGATATCTTTAAGCTCATAACCTGTAATTTCGCTAAATGCACCATTAATGCTTTTTATTTCGCGGTCTTTATTAGCAACCCAGACTCCATCTTTAGTTGACTCTAATAATGATGAAATAAAGGCCTGTTGTTTTACCGCATTAAACGCAACGTTTATTCCGCTAAAACGTGTATACAAAAAGATAATAACGGCAATAACCAGAAAAATAATGCCATAAACTATTAACCATTTTGGCTGTAATGCACTATATGGTAATAGATAGCTAAATAACTGTATTGGTTCCCAATCCTTCCCTTCTAGACGGGCTTGAACTTCTAGTTGGTTACTACCTTGTCTCAAGTTCTTTAACGTAAGTAATTGATTTAACTTATCGATATTTGACCATTCGGTATCATCTTGATATTTAAAGCGAACGAATACATTTTCAGATGGATGCTGTTTAGTTAAATTAAATAATAACTTTAATTCCTGCTCGCTATCCGATAACTCAACCTCATTTACCACAGGTTCAAATGCTAAAGCCTCACTGTTATGAGTATATTTTTGCATCCAAAAACGATTGGACTCATTATCTGTTAATTCTTTAGATTTACTTAATCTCAGCCAACCTTTTTGGCTTAATAGTTCAATTTTATCATCGCTGCTGTCTACAGCATTTAGAATTTTATTATTGGGAGTGAAGAATAAAATAGACGTTAACGCTTTCTTATCAAGCAAAGCTACTTTAGTTGGATAAACCACCCAAACTTGCTGCTTGGTTGCTTTTAACACTTGTATAACTGGTGCTTGTGTATTTAATATATCTAAACGTTTGGATGTAAATTTTAAAGTAGCTAAGTCTAATTGGTGTAGACCTCTATTTGTTGCTAGCCACACAATCCGACCATCTAATAAGTACTCACTTACTTTATATTCAGGCAAGCATGTTGCGCCACATAACTCTTTGGATTGAATCTTTGTTTGTTTACCTACCGCAGATATTGAGACAACCTGATCTGATTGTACAATTAATAAATTGTTATCGGTATGAGGGAGTACTAAATCACCTTTTGAAATTGATAAATCCAGTGATAGCAGTAAAGTCTGTTTTTCGTAACTCCAAATATGTGACGGGCTAACAAACCAAATATGACGTTTTGTTTCGATTAATTGAGTTACATTTTTTATGTGAGGAAAGCTAACTTTGTATTGCCAAACTAATGTCTCGTTAACCATTCTTTGTTGATACAAACGGTTACTCTTTAAAGCATAAGTTCCGCTGGTACTGATTGAATCGAAAATGTATTTATTTGCATTTCTGGTAGAAGGTTTAAAAATCTCTGCGGTAAATGGTTGACTCCAAGCTATTTGAACGCCAAACGAGTCAACAAGCCACAAGTTATTATTATTATCAAAAAACAAATCACTTACTTGTTTAGGTAATGTGAATGAGTAGTTTTCGGATTGTATTGAATAAAGTTGGTTACCCCTTTTAACATAAATATCACCGTTAAAAGGAATAAGATCGCTGACTGAATTAAACGATTTCAATCTTTTACTATTAACATCTTTAGTCGTATAAAAATTAAATGGATTCGCTGCTTGTACATTGCCTTTTTGGGTTAGGTATAACAAATTACCCTGATACTCGACGACTTCTTTTAAGTTGCTAGAAATATTAGCAGTTAACCAGGTTTGTTCATCTGTGGAATATAAATCAAGTTGATTAACCTCTAAAATTAATACTCCTTGAGGGATCACTAATAACTTTTTAAATTTAGCGGGAAGTTCAAAGAATGGTTTAATTGAGGGAGTACTTTCATCGTCACCAGGTTTATTTAATTGGTAAACATTGTTATTAGTTTGAATTAACAAAGAGCTTTCATAATTCACTAAATCAACAATCTTATTGTCTTTTATTTGCCACACAGAATGAATTGGTAATGCACTATCAAGCAAAGATACATGATATATCTGAGTCTCAGTTGCGACATATAAGTAGTCATCAATTATACCTCCACTTAATACATCACTGCTGAAGTCAAAGGTTTTAAATGAAATAAATTTACCATCACGAAATAAACTAACGCTTTGTTTCGACAGCAGCCAAATCTGACTTTTATCATCTTGGATAAATTTAACACTTGGTTCTAATACATGCTCGCTAGCTAATTCGGCTGTGAAAATATCAGTATACTGTTTACTGCTAGCGTCAAAACTTAAAATATAAATAAGTACGACACATACCAATTTTAATACTGAAATTTTCATTATTGTCTCACTGCAATTTTTTAATTTAAAAAGGAATAACAATATCTACCATTTATTTGAGAGATTGCCAAGTAAAGTGAGTGATAACTAACATGATCCTGCGAAGTCTAATTGTCGCCATGACTCAAATACAAAAACAGCAACAGCATTAGATAAGTTCATGCTCCGACTGTCCGGCTGCATAGGAATGCGTAACCAATTCTCTTTGGGCATGCTGTTTAATACATCATCCGGTAAGCCTCTAGTTTCAGGCCCAAATACTAAAGTATCACCGGCTTGGTATTTCACTTGAGAATGAAAATTTGAGCCTTTAGTTGTACAGCTAAACAGCCTTGATTCTGGATAAGCATCAACATAGGCTTGAAAATTTGGATAACGTTTTACTTTAGTAAATTCATGATAATCTAAGCCTGCGCGCCTAACTTTCTTTTCATCTAAGTCAAACCCTAGCGGCTCAATTAAATGCAAATTAAAACCGGTGTTGGCACATAAGCGAACGATATTACCGGTATTAGGTGGTATTTCTGGCTCGTATAAAACTATATTTAACATACTCTCTCTAATTTTTACATTTCTAGTCCTGCAATGATAACAGCGCTTTATGCCAATGCGCAGTGCTGAACCTTACTTATTATCTAAAAATGTAAATATTTTATCCAATGCCTCACTACGTTGTTTATCTGGGGCAATAAACAATTCGTGTTTTGCATCATCAATTATAATTGGGCTATCGTTGACACAGGGATTACCTAATCTTGCTAATTCAGTACAAAATTCATTTTGCGCAATATTATCAACAACTTCATCGTCTTTCGCTTGAAATACCATTAGAGGTAATTTTACTAAATGAAGTTGTTCAAATGCTATATCGATTGCATCTACGGATTCTTTAATCCAACTAAAGGTAACACTGCCCAGTTGTAGCTCTGGAGTGGCTGCATAAACTGATCTAAAGTATTCATATCGTGTTTTACTATTTGTTAACTGATTTTCTTCAAATGGTGTAGGGCTATAATCTTTACCACCAAAAAAATAAGGGCTTTGATCCATTATTAACTTGGTTGTCCAATTGGCAACACTAAAAATACTTCTAGCAATCCACTGAGGAACGCTACCAGAGCTCAAGCCCCACATAGGAGATGAAAATACAGCTTTGGTAAATTGGTTAGGATATTGCTCTATATATCTTAAACCTATAGCTCCGCCCATAGAGTGACTAGCAAGTAATAACTCACCATCGTATTTAGATTTTACAATTTCTTCAATAAACTGATGAAAGTCGACGACGTAATCATTAAAATTTTCAACATAACCTTTATATTTATTATCTAAACGGCGGCTAGATAATCCTTGGCCTTGATGATCAATAATAAATACCGAATACCCTTGTTGAGTAAAATCGTATAATACTTCTTGATATTTAGCATAACCTTCTACTCGACCGGGTGAAAATACCACGGCTTTTTCTGCACCAGGGACCAAAACATATGCATAATGAATATCGAGTTTTTGTTTATTAACAAAGTGGCCTTTTATAACTTGGTTATCCCAAAACGGCAATAACGTTTCAGACACAAACTCGGGGAAAACAGATTCTCGCTCAGCTAACTCTGGTGTTACATAATGGTATTCTTTACTTTCTACCGACACTGAAACACTTACTCCAAAACTTAATAACAACACAAGATACATATACTTCATCAAAGGTCTCCGTGCCTGTTTAGACACTAAAAAAATAACAATAATAAATTTGTAAACTTAGAAAAATAACAATTTATGCTTATACTCGATTAATAACCAAGATCATAATAGTACTTATTTGTAAAAGTAAACAACTAAAATCTAATGTTTACAATAGATTCAATTACTTATCCTACATAGCTATTATGTCTCTTATATGAAAAGATGGTAATATCAATTACTTTACAAAAATAGCTCAAGAAATATACGATTATGCCGTTAAAGATCTGGGTAGTTATAAAAGGTAGAAAGTTATGCTTCAGTTAAATTCAGATTTAACGCGTGGGCTTGATCTGTTCTCGTCTAAACAACGAGGTACATTACAGCAAAATAATCAACAGGTTTCATTTAATCGTGTTGAATCATCGTCTGTGTCATTAACGCAAAATAACAAAGAAAGTTTCACATTTTTTTATCGCTCAACACACCAAAGTGTTGGACAGAGTATTGGCAGTGAACAAAGCCAAATGCAAAAAGAAGTGTCCGAAGCTGAATTAGAACAACAAGATCAACGTGCAGATGCAGCTGCAAATAACATCTTAAAATTTATAGAACAAAGACTACAGCAAGATATGCAAGACGGTGCGACTCCTGAAGAGTTAGCCAGTCGTATTGAAGCTGGTTTAGAAGGTTTTAACCTCGGTTACGAACAAGCCAACGATGCATTAGGCCAACTTAATTTATTAAATCCAGAACTTGAGGGGGAAATATCATTAACCCAGTCTAAGTTTTATGAAGGTATTGAAAAGTTAAAAGAAACTTACTTAGGCACAACACCTGAGAATACTGATGCCGCAGAGGAACCTGTTAAAGATACGACTTATGATGCATCAGTAACAAGTTCAGTAACTAGCACTCAAAATTATCTGCAAGGTAGTTCTTACGCACAAGCACAAGAATTTAGCTTTGACTTAGTTACAGCCGATGGCGATAAAGTAACTATATATACCAGTAGCTTGATGGCACAGCAAAGTGAGTCTGGCTATAGTTCATCATCACAAAATGGTAACTTAGTTGAAATGGCTTACCAGTCTTATGGTGAGATGAGAGAAAGTGAATTCAGAATGTCAGTTGACGGTGACTTAGATGAAGATGAACTTAAAGCCATCAACGACTTACTAAATAATGTAAATGATTTAGCCAAAGATTTTTACAGCGGCGATCTAGAAACTGCATTTAACAAAGCTGTTAAAATGGATTATGACGCAGGTGAAATTAGTGAGTTCTCTATTTCATTAACGCAAATTCAAAACTTTACTGCTTATAAAGCGTATCAAACTGATACTCCGATCAGCAATACGAATGCATTTAATGAATTGAAGCCTTTGGCTGACTTCACTAATGATTTGAAAAATACATTAGCAACACTGCAAACCTTGTTTGATCATCCAAGAGATTTATTCTCTGAAATTAGTAAGCAAATTAACGAATTACAAAAGCCTCAAGACTATCCAGTAAACCAGGTCGACTTCTTCGACTTTGCTGATAGCTTAATGGGTAAATTGTCAGAGCTTTCTAACCTAGAAGCTGAATAAGTTTTTATATTTTTAAATTCATATTTCCCTGTTTTGTTATAAAGACAAGCAGGGAAATATCTAATACCAATTCCCATTAATAGTATAAATCCCCTTATTGATGTTAATTTGCTATTGCTTGCCTAGATTTATCTATTTTCCCACACATATCTTCTAAACCAATCAACATACGGCTGCTAAAACGGTGAACTAAATCTGCGTCAATTTCTATAAATTGATTGTTTTTTACTGCAGGGATCATTTGCCATTGTTGCCAATTAATTTTTGGCTGTGGCGTTTTAGAATTTTCTTGTGGCATAATTATTAATTCAGGATTTGCTACAACTACGTTTTCAATACTGAGGTGCGGATAGTTTGTGCTGTTTTCAGCAAACACATTTATTGCGCCACAGGTTTGTAATAGTTGGTGTATCCACGTATTTTTATTTACTGACATTAAAGGCTCTGACCACAGTTGGTAAAACACAGAAATAGCTGGTTTGTCTTGATAAGTTTGGCGTAATTTTAATAGTTTTGCCGAATATTCTAACGCTAATTGCTCGGCCTTTTCTTCATGACCTGTCAATTTACCAAAACGCCTTAGTTCGGTGGCGACACCATCGATATCTTTGGCATCGCTATATATTACCTTAAGCCCTAAACTCTTTAATTTCTCTATGTCTTCGACTTTATTTCCGCTGCGCCAAGAAATAACAAGGTCTGGGCGCATTTGTAATATTTTTTCGATTTGCATTCCATGATGCCCACCAATGCGTGGGATATCTAATGCTTGCTTGGGAAAGTCGGCATAATTCACCGTTCCTACAATTTGCGATCCTGCGCCAATGGCAAATAAAGATTCAACAATATGCGGTGACAAAGCGATAATACGCTGTGCTGGTGTATTTGACGTTGCGGCTGTTGCATTAAAAATGTCGGCTGTAGCACTTTCCGATACTTCAACCGCTTGGCTTGACCAAGATAAACTGCCAATAAATATTACAAAAGCAACTCCACAAACATATCCACCAGCAACTCGATTAAATAGTAACGACTTCATATAGCTAAGCATTTTAACTTTCCACTTAAATTGTTCACATTGCGAATGTAGAGATAAAACAGCCTCTAATAATCAAAGCCTTTTTGTGCTTTAACGCCTGCTTTAAAAGCATGTTTTATATTTTTTACTTCACTTACGGTATCCGCAAGTTCGGTTAGTTCACGATGCGCTGCACGGCCTGTAATGATCACACATTGCATTGGCGGTCTATTTTTTACTGCGTTTAATACATCTTCCAATTGAACATAGTCATAGGTAACCATGTACGTTAGCTCATCCAATAAAACCAAATCAATTGTATCATCAGCTAAGTATTGTTTAGCAACTTGCCACGCAGCTTGTGCTGCTTTGGTATCAGACTCGCGGTTTTGCGTTTCCCAAGTAAAGCCCGTTTCCATATGTGTAAATGGTACGCCAGCTTTTTCTAATAAGTTACGCTCACCACACTCCCAGCCACCTTTAATAAATTGTACCACTGCGGCTTTTTTATCGTGACCTACACAGCGAGCTACAGTACCAAAACCAGATGTGGATTTGCCTTTACCGTTACCAGTAATAACTTGAAATACACCTTTTTCAGTTTGTGCAGCAGCAATCCGTTCATCTACTTCAGCTTTTATCTTCTTTTGACGCGCTATATGCTTTTGCTCTTTTTCACTTAATTCTTTCTCATTTAACTTTTTATCTTGGCTCATGCTGTTATTCCTAAAATTTGTTTAATTTTTTCAATATCTAAATGTGTGGTTAACGTATTTGCTAATTGGTTTAACTGACGTTCTCTGTGTGCATCCAAGTCAAAACCTTGGTTAATATTATGCTTGGGGTTTATCCAATCAAAAATAGCCTTGTTCATTTCTGAGCTATCAAACAAGCCATGAATATAAGTCCCCATAATTTGGTTATCTGCCGATATAAACCCTTCATACCTTTTTTGTTTTTGATCCCCTGATGATATTTCAAAAGCAGGTGTATTTAGTGCTTTTCCTGAGCTTTCGCCGCAGTGAATTTCATAACCTTTAAAATCAGCGATTGTTTCAGAAAAACACGACTGACCTTGAATTTGTTTTAACTGTTTATTTTCGGTCAATTCGGTAGAAAAATCAGCAAAGCCTAAACCATCAATCGACAACTGATTAGATTCTATCCCTTGTGGATCATTGATAGTTTGGCCTAGCATTTGAAAACCACCACATACACCTAATAGCTTTCCGCCGTAACGTAAGTGTCTGTTAATTTTTTCTGGCCAACCTTGTTGTTTTAAATGCGTTAAATCGCCAATTACATTTTTACTGCCCGGTAAAATCATTAAGTCACAAGCTGGTAACTCATCAAATATTGTAACGTATTGTAAGTCCACATTTGGATGTAAGCGTAACGCATCAAAGTCGGTGTGGTTACTGATATGCGGCAATGTTATCACCACAATAGTGAGCTTTACTTGGGTTTGAACATTGGCAATACTCACGGCATCTTCTGCGTCCAATGCTAAATCATGTAAATAAGGCAACACACCTAACACAGGAATATTAGTTCTTTGTTCCAACCAATCTAAACCTGATTGTAGTAATGCAATATCGCCACGAAAGCGGTTAATTACAAAGCCTTTAACTCGCTTTTGTTCCGACTCTGACAATAAAGCTAAGGTACCAACTAAATGAGCAAACACACCGCCTTTGTCGATATCTGCAATAATAATAACTGGGCAGTCGACTCTTTCGGCGTATCCCATATTGGCAATATCATTTTCACGTAGGTTAATTTCTGCTGGACTGCCAGCTCCTTCAACAAATAACACATCAAATTCTGTGGCTAATCTATTGTGCGAAGTTAATACAGCTTCCATCGCTACTTTTTTGTAATCGTGATAACTGTTCGCTTCCATATTAGAAATAGCTTTTCCATGCACAATCACTTGCGCACCAGTATCAGAGTTTGGTTTCAACAATATTGGATTAAAATCTATTCTGCTAGGCACTCTTGCCGCAACCGCTTGAAGCGCTTGTGCACGACCAATCTCACCACCATCTTCGGTTACTGCGCTGTTTAACGCCATATTTTGCGGTTTAAATGGAGCGACTTTGTATTTTAAATCTGAAAATACTCGGCATAATCCAGCCACTAATGTGCTTTTACCCGCATCTGACGTAGTGCCTTGCACCATTAATACTTTCATGTTTTTTTACAATCTTTTGATTTTAACGTCAAAGGTAATCCAGCCATTACAAATTCAACTCTATGGGCGACTTTAGCGACTTCTTGATGTAACCATCCTGACTCGTCTACAAAGGATCTGGATAATTCACCAAGTGGCACAATGCCATGACCTACTTCGTTACTTACTAGGATCACTTGGCATTTTGCTTCAGCTGCTTTTTGTAAAACACCAAGCAAGTTTTGTTTTTGAGCTTGCCACTGATCACTTTGTTTTGAACATAGCCAATTGCTTACCCATAAGGTTAGACAATCCACCAGCACACAAGTATCTGTATTCATGGCATCTTCTATTGCTTGGGCTAAATTTAATGGTTCTTCTGTTAACAACCAATGTGTAGGTCGGTCATATTGATGCTGTGTAATGCGTGCATCCATTTCTGCATCATTATTTTCTGCCGTAGCTATGTAATGAACTTGTAAACCTGACTCTTGAGCTAGACCTTCAGCTAAACGGCTTTTACCTGAGCGTGCTCCGCCTAAAATAAACTGAATATTGGTTCCGGTATCGGCACTCATTTAGTTAACTCCTATAACTGAAAATATAAAAAGGTAAGTCGTCAATTCAAAAATTTGTTGTGCAGCCCCCAAAACATCGCCGGTGTAACCACCAATTTGTTTTTTGGTAAATGCTATAAACAACAGACGCACCAACCAAACTAGGCTTAAAAAACCAAGTCCGTAAAAAATATTAATATCTAAATAACAAACGAAAAGCCAAGACACTAATACGCTACTTAATAATAGCGGTATTATGCTAGAGACCGCTAATGACTTAGCCACAGGTTTAGTTTTAGACTCATTTTCCAGTTGAACATAATCTAGTGATGGAATAATACTAACGGCTAAGACTCGACTTATCACATGAGCAAACAACAACGAAACAACTGCACTCATCACACTAACTTCAGCCAACATAACTAAGCTTTGATACTTAAGCATTAATGACATGCACAAAGCAGAAGCGCCATAAGTACCAAGTCTACTGTCTTTCATTATCGTTAGTTTTTGTACTGCAGACCAGCCCCCACCAAATCCATCGGCCGTATCAGCAAGTCCATCTTCATGAAACGCGCCGGTGAGCATTAAACCAAATGCCATACTAATAAGAACCGCAATAGATAAGGGTAGAAATAACGCCACCAGCCAAAACACACCAGCGCATAAACTCGCAATTAACAAACCAACAAAGCCAAAGTAACCCGTGGCTTTATTTAATAAATCATCATTAACATCTTGTTTTATAGAAACAGGTAATCGTGTTAAAAAGACAACCGCTAATTTAGCTAATAAAAATTGTTGGAGAAATGCCTGTTTCATTATTATTTGTCGCTCACCACGTCTACAACATTAGCTTCTGCAAAGCTCGCCATATCATTATAAAATGCTAACGATGATTGGATTAACGGCAAAGTTAACGCAGCTCCCGTGCCTTCACCTAAACGTAACTCCAACTGCAATAAAGGTTTAGCATTAAACCATTCCAACATTTTCTCGTGCCCTTGCTCTCCAGAGCAATGAGCAAAAATAAAGTAATCTTGTACATTTGGTTGAACCAATTTAGCAATCATCGCTGCTGCGGTGCAAATAAAGCCATCCACTACAATTGGAATATTTAACTCAGCTGCCGCTAACATAGCACCACATATCTGTACTATTTCAAAACCACCGTAGGCGGCAAGTATTTCAAGAGCTTGATCATTAGGTACTTGATGAAAATCTAACGCTTGCTGAATAAGTTGCTGTTTTTTAACAAATGTCGCTTGGTCTATACCTGTGCCTTTACCGACACTTTCAACCGCAGGGATATTCATAACTGCACTCATAATCGCTGAGGCTGAACTGGTATTGCCTATGCCCATTTCGCCGAAAGCAATTAGGTCACATCCATTATCGTATTTCTCTTGTATTAATTTTCTAGCTAATGCAAAACCCAGTTTTACATCAGCTAATGACATAGCAGACTCTAGATGAAACGGCTTAGTACCCGCACCTAATCTTTGGTTACCAACACCTTCAAAATTAGTTTCATTGATGATCCCAGCATCAATTACATCTAGTTGCCACCCCAATTGACGAGTAAACACATTGATTGCCGCGCCTCCTGATGCAAAGTTTGCGACCATTTGTTCTGTAACCGCACTTGGAGCAATTGAAACGCCATATTCTGCAATACCATGATCGCCAGCAAAAACTAACATATGTGGATGGCTTATTGTTGGCTTAGTTTTCAATACACCAGCAGATTGGCTTTTAATCTTAACTAACTGTTTAGCTAAATCTTCCAACTGACCTAACGCACCTAATGGTTTCGTTTTACTATTAATAATTGTAAGAATGTCAGACTCAAACTGAGCCGATAATGGAGAAACACTAAACATATTTTTATAAACCTTAGAATTAAATAACTGACTTACGTTTACGAACATAAAGTAAGGTTAAAAAGAACAAACTACCTACCGCTGCGGTAATAATGCCTATGGGTAATTCTTGATTATCCAAAATAACTCGTGAAGCTATATCGACCCATAACATAAAGACACCACCGACTAATGCGGTAATAATTAAACTTAAGCGCCCTCCTTGACCGATAAAGAATCGGACAATGTGCGGGATCATCAAACCAACAAAACCAATTCCGCCACATAAAGCGACAATGCTTGCAGTTAAAATAGAGCTCAATAACAGCATAGTTATTCGTAACCGATTTACATTTACGCCTAATGTAACCGCACCTTCATCACCTAATAAAACCGCGTTTAATTGCCTTTGTTTCGCGAGCATTAAACCTAAACAACTAATAACCACTAAACATGGGAACCACAATAAATCCCACTGGGCACGAGAGAAACTGCCTAACGTCCAGAATAAAATGGCAGAGACAGCTTGGGGATCGCTCCAATACAGCATCAGGCTGGTAAAAGAGCTAAACAAAAAAGATAAGGCAACTCCAGCTAACAACATAGACTCAACTTGTTGGTGTCGGTTAAAACCAGCGATAAGTAGTAACAAGCTAATTGCTAATAAGCTGCCAAGAAAAGCAGCAAAAGATAAATAAAAGCCAAACCCTACACCAGTAAGTGTCATGACAATCACAACACCAAAAGACGCGCCAGATGAAATACCAAATAGATAAGGGTCGGCTAATGGATTACGGGTAATGGTTTGCAAGATAAGGCCAGCCATCGCTAAACCGCAACCTGCGACAAAAGCTAAAATACTGCGGGGCATTCTAAGTTGCCAAATAATACTATGGGCAACAGTACCTGCTTCATCGACATTGCCGAACAGACTTAATAGCACCTGATTAAAAGTTAAATCTGCAGCGCCAATAGTTAGTGCGCTAATAAAGCTGACAACAAGCACAGACAATACTAAAGAAAGCAGTAATGATGGTTTCATTTTTAATCCCCTTCTGACTCATTTTTATCATTACTACTATTGGAGATTTTATCTATATAGCCATAAAAATAAGTAACATGAGGAGTGTGATGCTGTGGATGAGCGGATACTTTTGCGCATACATCAAAAACGGTGGATAAGGTTTCTTCTGTAATAACGTTTTTAGGTGTCCCTGAAATATGCAAACGTCCTTGCTTTAACACCAGTAATTGATCACAAAGTGCACTGGCTAAATTAATATCATGAAAAGACGCGATTACCGTAATGCCTAATGACTTTGCCAATTCCATAATTTGTATTTGATATTTTACGTCTAAATGACTTGTTGGCTCGTCCATTAATAATAATTGAGGACGTTGAACTATTGCACGGGCTATCATTACTCTTTGTTTTTCACCGCCAGATAACGTTTCAAAGTCACACTCTGTTTTGTCGCTTAATCCAACTTGTTCAATGGCTGTATTAATTAAACTTAAGTCTGCTTGGGTATTGTTACTAAACATAGATTTGTGCGGGATAAGCCCTAGCGCTACAACATCAAATACCGATAAATCAAAATGCTGAGGCGTATGCTGTAAAACAACCGCGACCTTGCGAGCAAATTCATAATTGGACAAGGAACTTATATCTTGTCCATTAAGTAAAACTTGGCCACTTTCTGGCGTGATATAACGATACAAACAGCGTAATAAGGTAGATTTCCCAGCGCCATTAGGGCCTAACATTCCGGTAAAACTGCCGAGTGGAACTTGAAAACTAATATCAGATAAGATCTGATTAGTGCTCGTACTCCAGCTTAAGTTGCTGACTTTGACTATTGGATGGTCGATATCTTGTTTAAATGACACTAATGGCTCGCTGACGATTTGCATTTTTTTGCGGTATACGTAAGCAAACACCAACGACAAGGAATTTACTTGAAGGTGATTGAAATGCCCAGTTCGAGTATGCCCGCTCGTTTTGGTATTTTATAAAATATTGATTTATTTTCTCTGATAAAATTAATACAACAATATTAAGTTAATAAAACAATATTAAGTTAAACTCTTGGTATCCTGACTTACAGTATCTCAGCATTGCTCTTCCTCAGCCTTCTATATATTAAAATATCAAAGCCCAATGGTTACAATACTGCTCTGTTTACAGTTGCGGGTACAGTTGTGGGCTCCCTTTCATTTAATCAAAGGCCACCACATTCCCAATATGTTTAACTTCTTTTTTACAATATTAAAATACTAACACAGGCCATGGATAGCCGTCTTCATCTAATGTGACTTCTATATTCACGATTCCAGCATAATTAACTTTATAAGCACCAACTATATTGTTATCAACATGGATATTTGAATAGTTAACCACCAATAAGTTATTTAATATTTGCTTGATCACGCCAGCATGAGTAACAACTACTACATCGCCTTTATTTTCCCTTATTAACTTTTGCCACCAGTTATTAACTCGAGTTTGAAACTCATGCAAGGTTTCGCCATTTGGTGGGGTAACTGTAGTGGGACTTTGCCAAAAATCACCTATCGATGGCGTTTGCTGCCAAAGTGAATCGTAACTAAGCCCATCCCAGTCACCAAAGTCCATTTCTTTTATTTGTTCATCTATTTCTAATTTAATATTGCGTTCTTTAGCAATTAAATTGGCCATTACTGCACAACGCTTTAACGGAGAACTGATTATCCTATCGAACTTCAAGCTATTAAAACGATTGGTTAACTGTTGTTGGCCAAGTGATGACAATTCAATATCTGTATGCCCTAACAACAGGCCTAACTGTTTTGGTTCGCCATGCCTAATTAAGGCTATCTTTGTGGTTTTCAAAATCACCTACTTAATACCAATAAAATTACACTGAAACATCTCGCACACTGTAACTAAATATCGATACATTTGTGAGATAACTTTTATAAATAGGTAATGTTTTTTTTGAAAAAGTGTGCTGTTTTGTATAATTAATGATAGAATCCCGCGGATTTTTTTAAACACATTATTATAAAGAAGATAGAGAATACAATGGCTGATTTGTCCAAGTATAGAAACATAGGTATCTTTGCTCACGTTGACGCGGGTAAAACTACTACTACAGAACGTATTTTAAAATTAACTGGTCAAATCCATAAGACTGGTGAAGTACACGACGGTGAGTCAACTACTGACTTCATGGAACAAGAGGCTGAGCGCGGAATAACAATCCAATCTGCTGCTGTAAGTTGTTTCTGGAAAGGTCACCGTTTTAACGTAATCGATACTCCTGGACACGTTGACTTCACAGTTGAAGTTTACCGTTCTCTTAAAGTATTAGACGGTGGCGTTGGTGTATTCTGTGGTTCTGGTGGTGTTGAACCACAATCAGAAACTAACTGGCGTTATGCGAATGACTCAGAAGTAGCACGTATAATCTTCGTAAATAAATTAGACCGTATGGGTGCTGATTTTTACCGTGTTGTTAAACAGGTTAAAGACGTACTTGGTGCTAACCCACTAGTTATGGTTTTGCCAATTGGTATAGAAGACGAGTTTTGTGGTGTTGTTGACCTACTTACACGTAAAGCATACATTTGGGATGACACTGGTCTTCCTGAAAACTTCGAAATCACTGATGTTCCTGCGGACATGGTTGACAAGGTAGAAGAATATCGTGAAATGCTAATCGAAACTGCTCTTGAGCAAGACGATGACCTTATGGAAGCATATTTAGAAGACGGTACTGAACCTGCTATGGACGAAATCAAACGTTGTATCCGTGCTGGTACTCGTACAATGGATTTCTTCCCTACTTTTTGTGGTTCTGCATTTAAAAACAAAGGTGTTCAAAATATTCTTGACGCTGTTGTTGATTACTTACCGTGCCCAACTGATGTTGATCCTCAGCCGCTTACTGATGAAGAAGGCGAGCCGAATGGTAAATTTGCAATCGTTGATGCAAACGAAACATTTAAAGCATTAGCATTTAAAATCACTGACGACCGTTTTGGTTCACTTACTTTCGTTCGTATCTATTCAGGTACGCTTAAGAAAGGCGATACTATAATGAACGCTGCTACAGGTAAAACTGAGCGTGTTGGTCGTATGTGTGAAATGCAAGCTGATGACCGTAACGAACTTACTTCAGCACAAGCGGGCGATATCATCGCTATCGTTGGTATGAAGACTAACGTTCAAACAGGTCACACATTATGTGATCCTAAAGATCCAATTATCTTAGAAGCGATGGTTTTCCCTGAACCAGTAATATCTATCTCAGTTAAACCTAAAGATAAAGGTTCAACTGAGAAAATGGGTATTGCTATCGGTAAAATGGTTGCAGAAGATCCAACATTCCGTGTTGAGACTGACCAAGATTCTGGCGAAACAATCCTATCTGGTATGGGTGAGCTTCACTTAGACATCAAAGTTGATATCTTAAAACGTACTTACGGTGTTGAATTAGAAGTTGGTGAACCTCAAGTTGCTTATCGTGAAACTATCACAAAAGCAGTTGAAGATTCTTATACTCATAAGAAACAATCTGGTGGTTCTGGTCAATTCGGTAAAATCGATTACCGTATCAAGCCTGGTGAACCTGGTTCTGGTTTCACGTTCTCATCAACAGTTGTTGGCGGTAACGTACCTAAAGAATTCTTCCCTGCAATCGAAAAAGGTTTTGCTGGAATGATGGACACTGGTGTACTTGCTGGCTTCCCTGTACTTGACGTTGAAATCGAACTTTATGATGGTGGCTTCCACGCCGTGGATTCATCTGCTGTAGCATTTGAATTAGCAGCACGTGGTGCATTCCGTCAGTCTATTCCTAAAGCTGGTGCTCAACTTCTTGAGCCTGTTATGGCTGTAGACGTGTTCACTCCTGAAGATCACGTTGGTGATGTTATCGGTGACCTTAGTCGTCGTCGTGGCATGATCGCTGGTCAAGAAGCTGGTGCAACTGGTGTTCGTATTAAAGCTGACGTACCACTTTCAGAAATGTTTGGTTATATCGGTTCACTACGTACTATGACTTCAGGCCGTGGTCAGTTCTCTATGGAGTTCAAAAACTACATGCCTTGTCCAGGTAGTGTTGCTGATGAAGTAATTGCGAAAGCAAAAGCTGAAAAAGAAGCTGGTAAAAAGTAAACCTTTTTAGACGCAAAAAAAACCCACTTTTTTAAGTGGGTTTTTTATTATAAAAAATTCAAAATCCTAGAGGCTATAGCTTCATCTATATATGTTATTATCCCCTGTCTTAATCGCTAAAGGTCCATCACAGTGTCAGAACAAATAGGTAAACGCCTCAATAAATTTATTAGTGAATCTGGTTACTGCTCACGCAGAGAAGCTGATAGATTAATAGAGCAAGAAAGAGTGAAAATTAATGGTGTTATCCCAGAGTTGGGCACTAAAGTTATGGTTGGCGACAAAGTAACAGTTAATGGTAAGCCTATAGGCGCTATGCCGGACAACAAATCAGATAGAGTGTACATAGCTTATAATAAACCTATAGGCATCACCTGCACCACTGAGAAGCACATAAGAGGTAATATTGTTGACGCGGTTAATCATAGCCAACGTATTTTTCCAATAGGACGCTTAGATAAGCCATCGGAAGGATTAATATTTTTAACCAGCGATGGTGATATCGTCAATAAAATACTCAGAGCTGAAAATGCCCATCAGAAAGAGTACCTAGTTACAGTAGATAGACCGCTGAACGACCGCTTTAAAAGTAAAATGGAAAAGGGTATACCAATACTCGACACCATTACTAAACCTTGTAAAGTTCAGCTTGTTGGCGCAAAGCAATTTAAAATAATCCTAACTCAAGGGTTAAATCGCCAAATTAGGCGTATGTGTGAATATTTGGGTTATGAAGTAACTAAATTAAAACGCACAAGAATAATGAATGTAGATTTGACGGGCTTAAGAGTTGGTCAATGGCGCGAACTAACAAAGCAAGAAATGAACACTATAAATAAAGCCGTATCCCAATCGTCTAAAACTGCAGAATAAACTCGCGTTAATTAAAAAGCTTAAACAACTAAAATAGTCATAAAAACCATAATTTGGTTTTTATGACTACAACTCCAATTCAAATCAGCCATAACATAAATAAAACCCAATAAATTCAGATAGTTAATATTTGGTATCAATATTGATTATATAACGATAATTAAACGCGTTATTACTCAAATCTATTTATTGGAAATTAAATGAAGATCATTAAATTAGTCACTCTAATCACTCTAATCACCGCAATATCAGCCTGTGTTTTTCACGTTGGCGGCAAAGGAAAAACAGCCAATGTTAAATTAACAGAAACCTTACAGCTCGACGCATCTACATTATCAGAACTGGTTATAGACGTTGGAGCTGGCTCTTTAACTATCATTGGTAGCGATACAACAACCATCACTGTAGAAGCTAATATAACGACAGACGAAAACAAGAGTTATGTACTTACCCTAGAAAAAATGGGTAATAAAGCTAAGTTGATCGCCAGTCAA
The DNA here is from genome assembly GCF_947500655.1 of uncultured Psychrosphaera sp. GTDB lineage: Bacteria > Pseudomonadota > Gammaproteobacteria > Enterobacterales > Alteromonadaceae > Psychrosphaera. The sequence goes on from NZ_CANMSK010000022.1 coordinate 46,375, forward strand.
GATAGCTTTGGTAATTGGTACGGTAGCTCGCCATATACAGACCTAACTGTGACACTTCCACAAAACTTAGCATTAGATATAGATGACGGTTCTGGTGACATTCGTATTTCACGTTTGAATAATTCAGTTTCTGTTGATGATGGTTCCGGTTCAATGACTATCTCAAATATTAATGGCGCACTTAATATTGAAGACGGATCAGGTTCAATAAGCTTTAATGATATTAACGGCAACATTAACCTAGACGATGGTTCTGGTGGAGTAACAATAGAAAATACCAATGGCGATATTAATATTGAAGATGGTTCTGGAGAAGTTACCGTGCTAAATACCAGTGGTAAAGTCACCATCGATGATGGTTCAGGTGACATTACTATAAAAGGTGCAGGCAGTTTAAAAATAATTGAAGCTGGTTCTGGTGGCCTAAAAGTGTCAAACATAACTGGTGAAATGGATATAGACTTTTAATATGAATAGTTATTTATTACTCAGAAAAATTTTGCTCACTCTGGTGGGCGGAACATTAACTTTGTTAGGTTTAATATTCATAGTATTGCCTGGTCCTTCGGTACTATTCTTACTTCCAGGTTTATACCTATTAAGTTTAGAATACGAACAAGCTAAGGTTTGGCTTAAGAAAGTTCAAAAGATGATGACAAAAACTAGCCGTTGGATAGATAAGAAAATTCGCCAACGAAAACATTCGTACTAGCAATGTTAAATAATTAAGAATGGAAGCTATAGGCTTCCATTTTTTTATCTAATTAGTGCTAATTTTGCTATTTCACGGTAACGTTAATTATATTTAGTAAAAATGAGTTACCTATGACCAACAGCCCAGTTATCCTTAAAGTTACAGATAATGGTATTGCTACTGTTAGCTTAAATAGACCAGATAAGTTAAATGCACTGGATATTGATATGTTTTTAGCTATCAAAAAAACAGTTACATCACTTAAAAAAAACAAACATATCCGTGTCGTGATCTTAACAGGCGAAGGTCCTGACTTTTGTAGCGGGCTAGATGTTAAATCAGTAATGAGTAAGCCATCATCCGCACTCAAATTATTATTTAAATGGTTGCCTGGTAATAGTAACTTAGCGCAAAAAGTAACAAGTATGTGGCGTGAATTAAATATGCCTGTTATTGCAGCCTTACATGGTCGTTGTTGGGGAGGAGGCTTGCAAATAGCATTAGGTGCCGACTTTAGAATTGCACAGCCTGACGCCAATTTAAGTATTATGGAAAGCAAATGGGGCCTTATCCCAGATATGGCTGGTAATACTCAAATAAGAAAGCTGATGCCAATTGATGTTGCAATGAAACTGACTATGACCGCAGAAGTCCTCAGTGCTGAAGAAGCTTTACGATATAACCTAGTCACTGAAGTAAACGATTCTGCATTAGATAGAGCAAATGAATTAGCCTTAACATTAATCGACAAGTCTCCTGATGTATTGGCTGGTGTTAAAAAACTATTTAATCAAAACTGGAGTAGCTCAGACAGAACTTTTTTTGCTAAAGAGAGTTGGTATCAAGTAAAGATCTTAGCTGGCAAGAATCAAAAAATTGCGACAAAAAAAGCACTTGGAAAAGATGCGCAATACAAGACTAGAATGCGTTGGTGATCAAATACGTTAATTCCGATTGCATTAAATATAAATTACAGGCAATAAAAAAGGTCACCTAAGTGACCTTTTTTCAATTAAGACTTACTCTTAATTAAGCTATTACTGATGCTACAACACCAGCGCCAACTGTACGTCCGCCTTCACGAATAGCGAAACGTAAACCTTCGTCCATCGCGATAGGAGCTATTAACTCTACTACCATCTTGATGTTATCACCAGGCATTACCATTTCTACGCCTTCAGGAAGCTCTACAGCACCTGTTACGTCAGTTGTACGGAAGTAGAACTGTGGACGGTAACCTTTGAAGAATGGAGTGTGACGTCCGCCTTCTTCTTTAGATAACACGTAAACTTCTGATTCAAATTTAGTATGAGGCTGGATTGAACCAGGCTTCGCTAATACTTGACCACGTTCAACTTCTTCACGTTTTGTACCACGTAATAATGCACCAATGTTCTCACCTGCACGACCTTCGTCAAGCAACTTACGGAACATTTCTACACCTGTACAAGTGGTTGTTTGAGTTTCTTTAATACCAATGATCTCTACTGTATCACCAGTGTTAACGATACCTTGCTCAACACGACCTGTTACTACTGTACCACGACCTGAAATTGAGAATACGTCTTCGATAGGCATAATGAATGGCTTATCGATATCACGCTTAGGCTCTGGAATATAAGTATCTAGAGCTTCTGCAAGTTCAATGATTTTTGCTTCCCAATCTGCTTCGCCTTCTAACGCTTTAAGCGCAGAACCTTGGATTAATGGTAAATCATCACCAGGGAAGTCATATTCAGAAAGAAGTTCACGAACTTCCATTTCTACTAATTCGATTAGCTCTTCATCATCAACCATGTCACATTTGTTCATGAATACGATGATGTAAGGTACGCCAACCTGACGAGAAAGTAGGATGTGCTCACGAGTTTGAGGCATAGGGCCGTCAGTCGCTGCTACTACTAAGATAGCTCCGTCCATTTGCGCAGCACCAGTGATCATGTTTTTAACATAATCCGCGTGACCTGGGCAATCTACGTGTGCGTAGTGACGAGATGGAGTGTCATACTCGATGTGAGAAGTATTAATTGTAATACCACGTTCGCGCTCTTCAGGAGCGTTATCGATTTGTGCGAAATCTCTTGATTCGCCACCGTATGTTTTACTTAATACTGCAGAAATTGCTGCTGTTAAAGTAGTTTTACCGTGGTCAACGTGACCGATTGTGCCAACATTTACATGTGGTTTAGTACGTTCAAACTTTTCTCTAGCCATTTTTAAGTTTCCTTAAATTAAATACAACCATAATAGGTCATTGATTCAAAAATAATTAATTATCTACGCGCAGACATAATTTTGTCTGCTACATTATTTGGTGCTTCACTGTACTTCAAAAACTCCATAGAGTATGAAGCACGCCCCTGAGTTGCACTACGCAAATCAGTTGAGTACCCAAACATTTCTGCTAGTGGCACTTGAGCTTTAATAGCTTTAAGGCCAGCAGGTGCTTCATCCATTCCATCGATCATTCCACGACGGCGGTTTAAATCACCTACAACATCACCCATTGAAGATTCTGGCGTTATAACCTCGACTTTCATCATAGGTTCTAACAGTTTTGGAGTCGCGTCCAAAGCACCATCTCTAAATGCCATCGAAGCAGCGATTTTAAACGCCATTTCGTTAGAATCTACATCATGAAATGAGCCATCATATAATGTGGCTTTTACACCTAGCACAGGATAACCAGCAAGAACACCACTCTTCATCTGCTCTTTGATACCTTGATCAATAGCAGGAATGAATTCCTTAGGTACTGTACCCCCTACAGTTTCGTCAACGAAAATATAAGGTTCATCACTTTCAATGTCTATTGGTTCTAGCTTCAGCCAAACATGACCATATTGTCCACGGCCAACTGACTGACGTTCAAATTTACCTTCAACTTTAACGGTAGAGGTTATGCACTCACGATACGCCACTTGTGGCTTACCTACATTACACTCTACACTAAATTCCCGACGCATACGGTCGACAATTATGTCTAAGTGAAGCTCACCCATTCCTGAGATAATGATTTGACCCGATTCTTCGTCAGTTTCGACTTTGAATGACGGGTCTTCAGCCGCTAATTTACTTAGCGCCACAGCCATTTTCTCTTGATCAGGTTGTGATCTTGGTTCTACTGCTATTGAGATTACAGGTTCTGGAAACTCCATACGCTCAAGCGTAATCTTGTGATCAGGGTCACATAATGTGTCACCTGTAGTCACTTGTTTCAGACCAACTGCAGCAGCAATATCTCCCGCGCGTACTTCTTTAATTTCTTCGCGGTTATTTGAGTGCATCTGTACGATGCGCCCAAAACGTTCTTTTTTGAATTTAATTGGATTGTAAACACTGTCACCAGTTTGTACAACACCAGAATAAACTCTGAAAAACGTCAAGGTACCAACAAACGGGTCTGTGGCTATCTTAAATGCCAAAGCAGCAAAAGGTGCTTTGTCGTCCGCTGGACGTTCACCAACAGTTCCGTCTTCATTAATACCAGTTATAGCTGGAACTTGAGTAGGCGCTGGCAAGTATTCGACAACCATATCTAATACTGCTTGCACACCCTTGTTCTTAAATGCTGAACCACAAGCACAAAGTACAATCTCATTTTTTAATGTTCTTTCACGTAGGCCGAATTTAATTTCGTCTTCGGTTAACTCTTCACCTTCAAGATACTTGTCCATCAATTCATCAGTAGCTTCAGCAGCAGATTCAATCAACTCTTGTCGATATTCTTCTGCTTCTTCAACTAACTCTGAAGGAATGTCTTCATAAGTAAAACTCATACCTTGATCAGCTTCGTTCCAGTTGATGGCCTTCATTTTAATGAGGTCAACAACACCTTGGAAATTATCTTCAGAACCTATAGGTAATTGAACAGGAACTGGCACAGCCCCTAGACGGTCTTTAATTTGACCAACTACGGAATAAAAATCAGCACCGGTGCGATCCATTTTATTAACAAATACCATGCGAGGCACTTTGTATTTGTCTGCTTGACGCCAAACTGTTTCAGTTTGAGGTTGTACACCCGAAGATGCACATAACACCACAACAGCGCCATCAAGAACTCGTAGAGAACGTTCAACTTCAATAGTGAAGTCAACGTGCCCAGGAGTATCAATAATGTTTACTCTGTGTTCGTCAAACTGAGAATCCATTCCCTTCCAAAAACAAGTGGTAGCGGCAGACGTGATAGTAATACCACGTTCCTGCTCTTGCTCCATCCAGTCCATGGTCGCGGCGCCGTCGTGTACTTCACCGATTTTGTGAGAAATACCGGTATAAAAAAGTACACGCTCCGTTGTCGTAGTTTTACCTGCGTCTACATGAGCTACAATACCGATGTTACGATAACGCTCAATAGGAGTCTTACGAGCCATAAATTCCTCTTACCTGTTCCAGATATATAATGTTTTCTACCAACGGTAGTGAGCAAATGCTTTGTTAGCTTCAGCCATTTTATGAACGTCTTCACGTTTCTTAACTGCTGAGCCTTTGTTTTCAACGGCATCTGCTAGCTCATTAGCTAGACGTAACGCCATAGACTTCTCACCTCGCTTGCGGGCAGCTTCAATTAACCAACGCATGGCTAGCGTATTACGACGCACTGGACGAACTTCTACTGGTACTTGATAAGTAGAACCACCAACACGGCGTGATTTTACTTCCACAGTAGGACGAACGTTATCTAGTGCTTCTTCTAATAGAGCAAGGTGTTCTTTGCCTGATTTTTCGGCAGCTACATCTAACGCTATGTAAATGATTTTTTCAGCAACAGCTTTTTTACCATCTAACATTACTACGTTGATGAACTTAGTAAGTAATTCCGATCCGAACTTAGGATCTGGAAGGACTTTACGTTTAGCTATAACTCTTCTTCTTGGCATTTTAAATTCTCCGGTTGCTTCAGGGATATCCCAAAACTAATAAATTAAGTTTGCTTGGCCTTACTAACGGAGAACCGTTAAGACTTCGGTTTCTTCGCGCCGTATTTAGAACGGGCTTGTTTACGATCGTTAACACCTGAACAATCTAGCGCACCACGTACTGTGTGGAAACGCACACCTGGTAGATCTTTAACACGACCACCACGGATCAAGATCACACTGTGCTCTTGTAGATTGTGGCCTTCACCACCGATGTAAGATGTTACTTCGTTACCATTAGTTAGACGAACACGAGCTACTTTACGTAGTGCAGAGTTCGGCTTCTTAGGTGTTGTTGTATAAACACGAGTACATACACCACGTCTTTGAGGACATGCGTCCAAAGCTTCAGACATATTACGTTTTGTCTTTTGCTGACGAGGTTTACGTACCAACTGGTTAATAGTTGCCATTTAAAGCTCCTGATTAGTTGATTTACTACCCATTTCGGCGCACAAACGCGCCTCCCCTATAATTAGGGGTGGCGTATTCTAATGCTCAGTATTTCACCTGTCAAGTCAGTACTATAGGCCATTTCGCTGAAACGCCCATATCTAGGGCTTTGTTGCCAAAATTTAAATATATATTTAATTATTAAATTATTTTTAGGTATAAAAAAACCCGCTAAAAGCGGGTTTTTATTATTTTAACGAGTGATTATTCAGCGTTTAACGCATCTGCTAATGCTTGTTCAGCATCAACTGCAGTCACGGTTTCTGTTTCAGCTGCCTCATCAAAAGCTTTGGCTGCCGCAGCTTTATCTAAGTGATAGCTAAAACCAGTACCTGCTGGAATTAATCGACCAACAATTACGTTTTCTTTAAGACCACGTAATTTATCACGTTTTCCACCAACAGCAGCTTCTGTAAGTACTCTTGTTGTTTCTTGGAAAGACGCCGCTGATATAAATGATTCAGTAGACAATGATGCTTTAGTTATACCTAAAAGATCACGGTTGAATTTAACTAAATCTTTACCTTCTGCTTTTAATGCACGGTTCGCAATTTTAACTTTAGATACTTCAACCTGCTCTCCAACTAGGAACTCAGACTGACCTGCATCAGTGATAATTGCTTTACGTAACATTTGACGACAGATAGCTTCGATGTGCTTGTCGTTAATTTTTACACCTTGTAAGCGGTATACTTCTTGAACTTCATTAACTATAAAGTTCGAGAATGCAGTAATACCACGTAGACGTAGGATGTCATGCGGAGCCTCTGGGCCATCCGCAATAACTTCACCAGTATAAACTGATTCACCTTCGTACACGTTAAGCTGACGCCATTTAGGGATCATCTCTTCGTGTGCTTCGCCTTCAACAGGAGTAATAACTAAACGTTTTTTACCTTTAGTTTCTTTACCGTAACTAATGGTACCGCTGATCTCTGCAAGAATAGCTGGTTCTTTTGGTTTACGAGCTTCAAACAAATCGGCTACGCGAGGTAGACCACCTGTAATGTCTCGAGTTTTTGAACCTTCTTGAGGAATACGCGCTAGTACATCACCTGGAACAACAGAAGCACCATCTTTTGCTTCAATTGTAGTAAATGAAGGTAAACGAATTTCCTGTATACCAGACTCACCAGAATCAACAATTAACTTAGGCTCTTTAGCGTTAGCTAAAGATAAATCTTTAACAACCGTACGAGTCAAACCAGTTAATTCATCTGTTTGTACTTCTGTATTCGCTTCTTCAACGTCAGAGAACTGAATCTTAGCAGCACGTTCAACAATAATTGGATGTGAATGCGGGTCCCAGTTAGCAACTGTATCGTTACCTTTAACTTCAGCACCATCAGCAATCGTCATTACAGCACCGTAAGGTAGCTTGTAACGCTCTTTTTCACGACCTTGGTCGTCAATGATAGTAACTTCAGCAGAACGAGAAGTGATAACTAGTTTGCCGTCTGCATTAGTAACGTGTTTTGCATTATGAAGACGAACGGTACCGTCACTCTTAACTTGAACACTGTTAGCTGCAGATGCTCTAGATGCGGCACCACCGATATGGAACGTACGCATCGTAAGCTGTGTACCTGGTTCACCAATTGATTGTGCTGCAATAACACCTACTGCCTCACCTTGGTTAATCAAGTGACCACGAGCCAAGTCACGTCCGTAACAAGCTGCACAAACACCAAAGTCATTCTCACAAGTAATGATTGAACGAACTTCAACTTCATCAACTGAGTTCTCTTCTAAAAGGTCACACAGTTTTTCGTCTAGCATTATTCCAGCTTCAACTAAAACAGTTTTAGTTTTTGGAATAACAATATCTTTAAGTACAACACGACCTAATACACGTTCGCGTAATGGCTCAACAACATCACCGCCTTCAATAAGAGGTTTCATTGTTATGCCTTCTTCAGTTCCACAGTCATGTGCTGTGATAACCAAATCTTGGCCAACATCTACTAGACGACGAGTTAAGTAACCCGAGTTAGCTGTTTTAAGTGCGGTATCCGCCAAACCTTTACGCGCACCGTGAGTAGAGATGAAGTACTGTAGTACGTTCAAACCTTCACGGAAGTTTGCTGTGATTGGCGTTTCGATGATTGAACCGTCTGGTTTTGCCATCAAGCCACGCATACCAGCTAACTGACGTATCTGAGCGGCACTACCACGAGCACCAGAGTCAGCCATCATAAATACGCTGTTAAACGAAGGTTGAGTTTCAGTTACACCATCACGATTAACAACTTGTTCAGTAGATAAGTTGTCCATCATCGCTTTTGAAACTTTTTCATTAGCAGTTGACCAGATATCGATAACTTTATTGTATTTCTCACCAGCTGTTACTAGACCTTGTTGGAACTGGTCTTGTATTTCAGCAACTTCTGCTTGTGAGTCTTCAATAATTTCATGTTTCGCATCAGGAATAACTAAATCATCAATACCAATTGAGTTACCCGCTAACATCGCGTAGTGGAAACCGGTATACATGATTTGGTCTGCAAACATTACTGTGTCTTTAATACCAAGACGACGGTAACATTCGTTGATCAACATTGAGATTTGTTTTTTACCAATTGCTTGGTTCATCAAATCGAAAGGGAAACCTTCAGGCGCAATCATAGATAAAATAGCACGACCAACCGTAGTATCTTTAATTGAAGTGACATTGGTACGAGTACCGTCTTCTGCAATTACAACTTCAGTCATACGAACTTTTACACGTGCGTGTAAGTCTGCACAACCGGTACGGTAAGCTTTCTCAGCTTCTTTTTTATCTTTGAAGATTGAACCTTCGCCTTTAGCATTTACTCTGTCACGAGACATATAATAAATACCTAATACAACGTCCTGTGAAGGAACGATGATTGGTTCACCATTAGCTGGTGATAAGATATTATTTGTCGACATCATTAACGCACGAGCTTCTAATTGAGCTTCAAGTGTTAATGGAACGTGAACAGCCATTTGGTCACCATCGAAGTCGGCGTTATATGCCGCACAAACTAATGGATGCAATTGGATTGCCTTACCTTCGATAAGAACAGGTTCAAACGCTTGGATACCAAGTCTATGAAGAGTTGGTGCACGGTTAAGCATTACCGGATGTTGACGGATAACTTCATCTAAGATATCCCAAACTTCTGGCGCTTCACGCTCTACCATTTTCTTCGCAGCTTTGATTGTCGTTGCCATACCACGTAGTTCTAATTTTCCGTAGATAAATGGTTTGAATAATTCAAGTGCCATTTTCTTAGGTAGACCACATTGTTGTAGCTTAAGCGTAGGACCAACTGTGATTACAGAACGACCTGAGTAATCAACACGTTTACCTAGTAGATTCTGACGGAAACGACCTTGCTTACCTTTGATCATATCAGCCAAAGATTTAAGAGGACGTTTGTTAGAACCAGTAATCGCACGACCACGACGACCATTATCTAGTAATGCATCAACCGCTTCTTGTAACATACGTTTTTCGTTACGCACGATAATATCAGGCGCAGCTAAGTCTAATAGACGTTTCAAACGGTTGTTACGGTTGATTACACGACGATATAAGTCATTCAAATCAGACGTAGCAAAACGACCGCCATCTAGAGGTACTAGTGGACGTAAATCTGGTGGTAAAACAGGAAGAACTGTCATAACCATCCATTCTGGACGGTTACCTGAGTTACAAAATGCTTCCATCAATTTCAGACGTTTTGTTAATTTTTTACGCTTAGTTTCAGAAGTTACCGTTGGTAATTCTTCTTTCATTTCAGCATATTCTTGATTGATATCGATATCTTTAAGAAGTTCAAAAACGGCTTCAGCACCCATTTTCGCTTCAAATTCATCGCCATGTTCTTCCAATGCATCTAAATATTCTTCTTCAGATAACATTTGGCCTTTTTCAAGAGTCGTCATGCCAGATTCTGTAACAGCATAAGATTCAAAATAAAGAACACGTTCAATATCACGCAATGTCATATCTAGCATTAAACCAATACGCGACGGTAATGATTTTAAGAACCAAATATGTGCAACTGGGCTTGCTAATTCAATGTGGCCCATACGTTCACGACGAACTTTGGTAAGCGTTACTTCTACGCCACATTTTTCACAAATTACACCACGGTGTTTAAGACGTTTGTATTTACCACATAAACACTCATAGTCTTTAACTGGGCCGAAGATACGAGCACAGAATAAACCATCACGTTCTGGTTTGAACGTACGATAGTTAATTGTTTCTGGCTTTTTAACTTCACCAAATGACCAAGAACGAACAACGTCTGGTGACGCTAGGCCGATTCTAATTGAATCGAACTCTTCGCTCTTGTTTTGTTGTTTCAAAAACTTAAGTAAGTCTTTCACTTGTGTTCTCCTGTCGGAGTGAAACATTAGGGCGACTATTATTAGTACGCCCTACCACTCAATTTCTAAGAACTTAATCGGTTACCCGACTAAGATTAATCTTCTTCCAGCTCGATGTTTAAACCTAACGAACGAATCTCTTTTAACAATACGTTAAACGATTCTGGTATCGCAGGTTCCATACGATGATCGCCGTCTACGATGTTTTTATACATCTTAGTACGACCATTAACGTCATCTGACTTAACAGTAAGCATTTCTTGAAGCGTGTAAGCAGCACCATAAGCTTCTAGTGCCCATACTTCCATCTCTCCGAAACGCTGACCACCAAACTGAGCTTTACCACCAAGTGGTTGCTGAGTTACTAGGCTATAAGAACCAGTAGAACGAGCATGCATTTTGTCATCAACTAAGTGATTCAGTTTAAGCATATACATGTAACCAACCGTTACTTTACGCTCAAATGCATTACCAGTACGACCATCAAACAATGTGAATTGTCCGCTGCGAGGCATGTCCGCTAGTTCAAATAAGTCTTTGATTTCTGATTCAGCTGCACCATCAAATACAGGTGTAGCAATCGGAACACCAGCACGTAAGTTTTGCGCTAAACGACGAACTTCATCATCAGTGAAACTTGCGATATCAACTTCTTGACGAGAAGTACCAGATGCATAGATCTTGCTCAAGAATTCACGAATTTCGATTAATTCTTTTTGCTCTTTGATCATGCGATCTAATTTCTCACCTAAACCACGTGCAGCCATACCTAAATGTGTTTCTAGGATCTGACCGACGTTCATACGAGATGGAACGCCCAGCGGGTTAAGTACGATATCTACAGGAGTACCAAATTCGTCATGTGGCATATCTTCAACAGGAACAATGGTAGATATAACACCTTTGTTACCGTGACGACCGGCCATCTTATCACCAGGTTGAATACGACGTTTAACAGCTAGATATACTTTAACAATCTTAAGTACACCTGGTGCTAAATCATCACCTTGAGTGATTTTGCGACGCTTAACTTCATACTTTTTATCGTATTCCGTACGTAACTCTTCAAAGCTAGTAGCAAGTTGCTCTAATTCTGATTGTTGAGTTTCGTCTTTTAAGCTTTGTTGGAATAACTTTTCGCCTTCCAATGTTGCTACTTTATCAGCATCAACACCGCCAGCTTTTAACAACTCACGAGTACGTGCATGTAAGTTATTCTCTAAGATCCTGAACTCTTCATTCAAATCTTTCTTAGCTTGCGCTAATTGCATAGCTTCAATGTCTAGTGCACGTTTGTCTTTTTCAACACCGTCTCTAGTAAACACCTGAACGTCAATAATAGTACCTGATACAGAGTTAGGTACACGTAAAGAACTGTCTTTAACGTCAGATGCTTTTTCACCGAAAATAGCTCGTAAAAGTTTTTCTTCAGGCGTAAGTTGTGTTTCACCTTTAGGTGTCACTTTACCTACTAATATATCGCCGCCTTTAACTTCAGCACCAATATAAACAACACCAGAATCATCAAGTTTACCAAGTGCTGATTCACCAACATTAGGAATATCAGAAGTAACTTCTTCAGGACCTAACTTAGTATCACGAGCCACACAGCTTAATTCTTGAATATGAATAGTTGTTAAACGATCTTCTTTAACTACACGTTCAGAAACAAGGATTGAATCTTCGAAGTTGTAACCATTCCAAGGCATGAACGCAACGCGCATGTTTTGACCAAGAGCTAATTCACCTAAATCTGTAGATGGACCGTCAGCCAAAATATCACCACGTTCAACAGGCTCACCTGCACGAACAGTAGTACGTTGGTTAATACATGTGTTTTGGTTAGAGCGTGTGTATTTAGTTAAGTTATAAATGTCGATACCAGCTTCGCCGGCTGCACATTCGCTTTCGCTAACTTTAACAACAATACGTGAAGCATCAGCGTAGTCGATTACACCACCACGTTTAGCAACAACTGTTACACCTGAATCTTTTGCCACTACTGCTTCAACACCAGTACCAACTAACGGCTTATCAGCAATTAATGTTGGAACGGCTTGACGTTGCATGTTCGCACCCATTAGGGCACGGTTAGCATCATCGTGCTCAAGGAATGGAATTAAGCTTGCCGCAACAGATACAACCTGTTGAGGTGCCACGTCCATGTATTGAACTTGATCAATAGTAGTAATTGTAAATTCGTTTTTGAAACGACATGGAACAAGTTCGTCAGTAAGACGATTATTTGCATCCATTTCAGCACTTGCCTGAGCGATAACAAACTTATCTTCTTCAATAGCTGATAAGTAGTCAATCTCACCCGTCACAACACCGTCAACAACACGACGATATGGCGTTTCTAGGAAACCGTAATGGTTTACTCGAGCAAATATTGATAAAGAGTTTATTAGACCAATGTTTGGTCCCTCTGGTGTTTCGATTGGACAAACACGACCGTAGTGAGTCGGATGTACGTCTCGAACTTCAAAACCAGCTCTTTCACGTGTCAAACCACCTGGACCTAAAGCAGAAATACGACGTTTATGCGTCACTTCTGACAATGGGTTATTTTGGTCCATAAATTGTGATAATTGGCTTGAACCGAAAAACTCTTTAATTGCCGCAGAAATAGGTTTTGCGTTAATTAAATCTTGTGGCGTTGTGCTATCTAAATCACCTAAGCTTAAACGTTCTTTAACAGCACGTTCAACACGGACTAGGCCAACACGGAATTGGTTTTCTGCCATTTCACCAACAGAACGTATACGACGGTTACCTAAATGGTCAATATCGTCTACATCACCTTTACCGTCACGGATACTAATAAGTACTTTCATAACATCAACGATGTCTTGTTTACTTAATGTACCTTCACCGACAAGATCTTCACGAGCAACACGACGGTTAAACTTCATTCGACCAACGCTTGATAAATCATAACGTTCTAGAGAGAAGAATAAGTTCTCGAATAAAGCTTCCGCAGAGTCTTTCGTTGGTGGCTCACCAGGACGCATCATGCGGTAAATTTCAACTAACGCTTCAAGGCGATTAGTAGAAGAATCTACGCGTAACGTATCTGATATATATGAACCATGATCTAACTCATTGGTATAGATGATTTCAAATGAAGTATGTCCAGCTTCAGCCATTTTAGCTAAAAGCTCAAGACTGACTAGGTCATTTGCTTCCGCAACAACTTCACCAGTTGACTCATCAACATAGTTTTTAGACAAAACTTTATCAATGATATATTCATGAGGAACTTCAATCTGTTTAATAGCAGATTTTTCCATTGTGCGAATATGACGAGCAGTAATTCTGCGGCCTATTTCAACAATAACCTCACCAGCATCGTCTTTAATATCGAACAATGCGGTTTCACCACGTAAACGTGATGGTTGAAGTTCCATTAAGAATTTTTCATCTTTAATTTCAACAGAAATATTATCGTAGAATAAACCAAGAATTTCTTCTGTAGAATATTCTAATGCACGTAACATGATTGAAGCCGGTAATTTACGACGACGATCTATACGAACAAATAAATTATCTTTTGGGTCAAACTCAAAGTCTAACCAAGAACCACGGTAAGGAATAACGCGAGCGTTATACAAAACTTTACCTGAAGAGTGCGTTTTACCTTTGTCATGATCAAAGAACACACCTGGAGAACGGTGTAACTGAGAAACGATTACACGCTCAGTTCCATTTATTACAAATGTTCCGTTGTCCGTCATTAAAGGCATTTCGCCCATATAAACTTCTTGCTCTTTGATATCTTTAACAGTACCAGGAGCAGCTTCTTTATCCATAAGAACTAAACGAAGTTTTACGCGCAATGGAGCCGCGTATGTAACACCTCTAATTTGACATTCTTTCACGTCGAACACAGGTTCTCCAACGCGATAACTGACAAATTGTAATTCGGCGCTACCTGAATAGCTCTTAATAGGGAATACAGAACGGAAAGCCGCTTCTATACCATTGTTACCATCTACGTCTGCTTGAATGAATTTATTGTACGATTCAAGCTGAACTTGTAGAAGATATGGCATGTCTAAAACGTGTTCACGTTTGCCAAAATCCTTACGAATTCGTTTCTTTTCAGAATAAGAGTAAGCCATGTGGTTCCTCAGCTTGCTGATTTTTGACCCTATATGCCTGCCAGTTACATACTTAGCAGACCACCTCTGACAATAAACACTTGTCTAGCAAGTAAGTTTTATCATCAAACTTTGCACTATAAATGTTTTATACAGATATAGCGCAAAAAGGCCGGTGATAATCATCACCAGCCTATGCCTAAAATTTAGGCAGATAATCTAACAAACGTTAGATTATTTGATTTCAACAGTTGCGCCTGCTTCTTCAAGAGTAGCTTTAAGTTCTTCAGCTTCTCCTTTAGATACCGCTTCTTTAACTGCAACTGGAGCAGCTTCAACCATTGCTTTAGCTTCTTTCAGGCCAAGACCTGTAGCGCCACGTACTGCTTTGATAGCAGATACTTTATTTGGACCAGCAGCTGTAAGCATTACGTCAAATTCAGTTTGCTCTTCTGCAGATTCTGCAGCAGGACCAGCAGCAACAGCAGCAGCTGCAGTTACACCGAATTTTTCTTCCATTGCTTCAACTAGTTCAACAACTTGCATTACAGACATTTCTGCAACTGCGTCTAAGATTTGATCTTGAGTTATAGACATTTTTATCTTCCTAACTTAGTGAGCGAATTATTCGCTCTAATATACTTTCACCAAAAACTGCTTTATGTTTACGAATAAACAATAATTATGCAGCTTCTTTTGCTTCTTTTACTGCAGCTAGCGTTTTCGCTAACTTGCCTGCAGAAGCTTCTTTCATTACGCTCATCATACGTGCAATAGCTTCGTCGTAAGTAGGTAGTGACGCTAAAACGTCAACTGCTACTACGTTGCCTTCAAATGATGCAATTTTAAGTTCAAACTTTTCGTTTTTCTTTGCGAAATCTTTAAAGATACGCGCACCAGCACCTGGGTGCTCGTTAGAAAATGCGATTAAAGTAGGACCAGTAAATGCATCAGACAGACATTCGAAGTCAGTATCTTTAACAGCAAGTTTAGCTAAAGTGTTGCGAACAACCTTCATCCAAACACCATTAGCACGAGCTTCTTTACGAAGTTCGGTAATAGCCGTTACAGATACACCACGAGCATCTACTACTACAGCAGATAGAGCGCTTTTGGCTGCTTCTTGGACTTCAGCAACTACTGCTTTCTTTCCATCAAGATTTAATGCCATTAGCTTTTCTCCTGGTTAAAGTTGGATTACTCCAACTCATTTTTATTAGTCTAAGGTTTAACCCTTAAACAATTCCGGTGAAAGCCAGAAGGTAATCTTCTGGGGTCATCACCATCTGCGTAGGAAATTAAGTTATGTTAACAAGTTAATATAACACCTACGGTCTTGGATGGAGGTATTTCGAAAAACACCTCAACCCGAATAACGAAAGTTACTTATCTAAAATGATAGAACTTTGGTCTAGTGCAAGGCCAGCACCCATAGTCGTAGAAAGGCTGATTTTCTTAATGAAAGTCCCTTTTGCAGACGCAGGTTTTGCTTTAACGATTGCACTTACTAATGCTTCTAAGTTTTGCTTGATAGAGGCAACATCAAATTCAGCTTTACCAATTGAAGCGTGAACGATACCAGCTTTATCATTACGGTAACGAACCTGACCAGCTTTAGCATTTTTAACTGCTGTAGCTACGTCTGGAGTTACTGTGCCAACTTTAGGGTTAGGCATAAGTCCGCGTGGACCTAAGATTTGACCTAATTGACCAACAACACGCATTGCATCAGGAGATGCAACAACAACGTCGAAGTTCATTTCGCCAGCTTTTACAAGCTCAGCTAGGTCTTCCATGCCTACGATGTCAGCGCCAGCAGCTTTAGCCGCTTCAGCGTTAGCACCTTGTGTAAATACCGCAACACGTACATCTTTACCAGTACCGTTTGGTAGTACAGTAGCACCACGAACGTTTTGGTCAGATTTACGAGGGTCGATACCTAAGTTAATTGCAACATCTACGCTTTCTTTGAATTTAGCAGTCGCTAATTCTTGAAGTAGAGATACAGCTTCTTCGATGCCGTACTCGCGAGTTGCATCAACTTTATCACGAATAATACGTGCGCGTTTTGTTAATTTAGCCATTGATTAACCCTCTACATTCAAGCCCATTGCACGAGCTGAGCCGGCAATAGTGCGTACAGCTGCGTCCATATCGGCCGCAGTAAGATCAGGTTCTTTAGTCTTAACAATGTCTTCAAGTTGAGCACGTGTTACTGTACCTACTTTTTCAGTGTTTGGACGACCAGAACCAGACTTGATTCCAGCAGCTTTCTTAAGTAAATAAGATGCAGGTGGAGTCTTAGTTTCGAATGTGAATGAACGATCATTGTAAACAGAGATAACAACAGGCACTGGTGCGCCTTTTTCCATCTCGCCAGTTTTGGCATTGAATGCTTTACAGAATTCCATGATGTTCACACCATGTTGACCAAGTGCTGGACCAACTGGTGGACTAGGGTTTGCCATACCAGCTGCAACTTGCAACTTGATTAGCGCTTCTACTTTTTTAGCCATTTTAGCTTCCTCATTAATGGGTCTTAGCCTAGTAAGAACGAGGTTTCTTACTTAACGGCTTCCCGGTTTAAACCATTTCTACATTTTTACAAATGCAAAAAGAAATGGGTCGCGCATTATATAGACAATAGCAACCCATTTCAATGATAATTTTACTTGTTGTTTTATTTATCTTTTTCTATTTGACCAAACTCTAATTCAACAGGTGTTGAACGACCAAATATTAGAACAGAAACTTTTACGCGACTCTTCTCATAATCCACTTCTTCAACAACACCGTTGAAATCTGCAAATGGACCGTCAGTAACACGAACAACTTCGCCTGGTTCAAATAATGTTTTAGGCTTAGGCTTATCAACATTCTCTTCAAGACGATTAAGAATAGCACTTACTTCTTTATTAGTAATAGGAGCTGGTCTGTCTGACGTTCCGCCGATGAACCCTAAAACACGTGGTGTATTTTTAACTAAATGCCATGCTTCTTCGTTCATAGCCATTTCAACTAAAACATAACCAGGGAAGAATTTACGCTCTGAACGTCTTTTTTGTCCAGCACGCATTTCTACAACTTCTTCAGTTGGAACAAGTACACGGCCAAATAGATCTTCCATTTGTTCGATTTTAATGTGTTCAGCTAATGCTTTTTGAACTCTAGCTTCATAGCCTGAGTAAGCTTGAACAACATACCAGCGTAATTTTTCGCCAGTAGAAGTTTCAGTTCTGTAGACAACTTTCTCAGCTACAGCTTCTTCTTCATTTAATTCTGGATTTTCATTCAATTCGTTATCAGACATTTTAAATTCCTACACCTGTTAAGAAAGTAACTAAAGCTCTTAAGCCCATATCGATAAAGTATAACAATACAGCGATAATTGCTGTTGCTATAAAGATGATGAAAGTAGTCTGTGTCGCTTCTTGGCGTGTAGGCCAAACAACCTTGCGAACTTCAGTTCTAGACTCTTTAGCAAAGTTTAAAAATGTTCTACCTTTAAACGTTGTAGCAGCAAAGAAACCTGCAACTATAACAGCACCAACAATACCTAATGCACGTATTAATACTGACTCTTGCTCAAATACAATATTTATCGCAACAGCACCTGCTAACAACGCAATTGCTATAACCCATTTTACTAAATCCAGTCCTTTATTTGACTGTACAATGTTGGCACTCATTTTTTACACCTTACTACACAAAAAAAAATTATTTATTGTTCTTAAACGAGAACAATCTTGTAATAAAAACACTCTCGTTTAAAAACAATAAACTTACGTTTACCTAACCCCACTTAAAACTACTAACTAAACTACTAACTAAACTACCAGCTAAACTAATAGTTACACCACTTTTGTGAATCATAAAGCTAAAGGGAATCATAAAAGAGGGCGCGCTATTATACTAACTCAAGTCGGAACTACAAGTTGAAAGATAAATTAATTTCAATAGTTAATATTACAAAAACGACAGGCAATAAAAAAGGTCACCTAAGTGACCTTTTTTCAATTAAGACTTACTCTTAATTAAGCTATTACTGATGCTACAACACCAGCGCCAACTGTACGTCCGCCTTCACGAATAGCGAAACGTAAACCTTCGTCCATCGCGATAGGAGCTATTAACTCTACTACCATCTTGATGTTATCACCAGGCATTACCATTTCTACGCCTTCAGGAAGCTCTACAGCACCTGTTACGTCAGTTGTACGGAAGTAGAACTGTGGACGGTAACCTTTGAAGAATGGAGTGTGACGTCCGCCTTCTTCTTTAGATAACACGTAAACTTCTGATTCAAATTTAGTATGAGGCTGGATTGAACCAGGCTTCGCTAATACTTGACCACGTTCAACTTCTTCACGTTTTGTACCACGTAATAATGCACCAATGTTCTCACCTGCACGACCTTCGTCAAGCAACTTACGGAACATTTCTACACCTGTACAAGTGGTTGTTTGAGTTTCTTTAATACCAATGATCTCTACTGTATCACCAGTGTTAACGATACCTTGCTCAACACGACCTGTTACTACTGTACCACGACCTGAAATTGAGAATACGTCTTCGATAGGCATAATGAATGGCTTATCGATATCACGCTTAGGCTCTGGAATATAAGTATCTAGAGCTTCTGCAAGTTCAATGATTTTTGCTTCCCAATCTGCTTCGCCTTCTAACGCTTTAAGCGCAGAACCTTGGATTAATGGTAAATCATCACCAGGGAAGTCATATTCAGAAAGAAGTTCACGAACTTCCATTTCTACTAATTCGATTAGCTCTTCATCATCAACCATGTCACATTTGTTCATGAATACGATGATGTAAGGTACGCCAACCTGACGAGAAAGTAGGATGTGCTCACGAGTTTGAGGCATAGGGCCGTCAGTCGCTGCTACTACTAAGATAGCTCCGTCCATTTGCGCAGCACCAGTGATCATGTTTTTAACATAATCCGCGTGACCTGGGCAATCTACGTGTGCGTAGTGACGAGATGGAGTGTCATACTCGATGTGAGAAGTATTAATTGTAATACCACGTTCGCGCTCTTCAGGAGCGTTATCGATTTGTGCGAAATCTCTTGATTCGCCACCGTATGTTTTACTTAATACTGCAGAAATTGCTGCTGTTAAAGTAGTTTTACCGTGGTCAACGTGACCGATTGTGCCAACATTTACATGTGGTTTAGTACGTTCAAACTTTTCTCTTGCCATTGTATTGACCTTTATACGTTGAGTTAACAAATCGCTTTAGATGATAAAGCGTGATATATAAAAAATTGATTTTTTGATGCAAGAATTGAGAAGAGGATGGTGCTGATAGGCAGATTTGAACTGCCGACCTCACCCTTACCAAGGGTGCGCTCTACCGACTGAGCTATATCAGCAAAAGTTTGGAGCGGACGGCGGGAATCGAACCCGCGTTATTAGCTTGGAAGGCTAGAGTAATACCATTATACGACGTCCGCTTTGATTCAACTTCTCGATCAAAGCATAGAAGGTCGCGAGCCGACCTTTTTTTATTAAGACGATAAATCTTAATAAAAGAATAAATGGTGGAGGGAGATGGATTCGAACCATCGAAGGCTGAGCCGTCAGATTTACAGTCTGATCCCTTTGGCCACTCGGGAACCCCTCCACGTTGTACCTTACTTGGCCCTGTAAATAAATTTACATAAGTAAGATTTGATGGTGCCGGCTGCCGGAGTCGAACTGGCGACCTACTGATTACAAGTCAGTTGCTCTACCAACTGAGCTAAGCCGGCACTGCATCAAGTGGGGCGCATTCTATGGTATGGATTTTAAATTGGCAATAGTAAAAGCTATTTTTTTTTATATTTATTGATTGTTTGCATAGGAAATAACCAGATAATACTAAATATTAGTTTTTTATGATTATTTTCCACACTAATATCAAATAAACTGCTTTAGACCAATAAATACAAGTTCGCCATTAACATCGCATTTTAATGATAAATGCTTCTCCAATATCTGTGCATCCCCACCTGTTAAAATAATATTTAACGATGATCTCCTCTGCGGAGCTAATTTGTTAGCAAATTGAACCGCTTTCTCTATCATCGCAACTAACGCAAATAAGCTGCCATGAAATAATGCCGAAGGTGTATCTGTGCCAAATGTTTCAGAGGTAATTGAATTATTTGAAAAAACACCTGGAGCTTTATCAATAATACTGCTTTGCATTAACGATAGACCAGGTGCAATCCAGCCACCTTTATGATGATCATTTATACAAACATCAATTGTGATAGCAGTTCCAGCATCAACAACAATAAGAATATTTTCTGAATACGTATCCCTCGCAGCTATCAATGCTAACCACCTATCGACACCTAAATTTTCAACAATTTGATAACCACAAACTAAATTATTAAAGTTAGGACTAACGCTAACTTTATGTAAGACAACATTATTATCATTACAGGCAGTTAAAATACTCTGAAGCTCTAATGAGTCGTTTACAGAGCCGTAAACAAGCTTATCTACACTGTCAATTAATTGATAAAATTTAGCAATGGTTAGCTGTACAATCTCGCCAAGTTCATCCACATAGGCTAATTTCATATTGGTATTGCCAGCATCAAGTAAGACAACCATTAGCTTACAACTTTCTTTTTTCTAAGACTTACTTCACCACCAAATATTTTTGATGTTACTTTTGAAGTCAGATCTTCTAATAACAAAGCGCCGCTAGTATCAATACCTAAACATTTACCTACTTGTACTTTTGATGTACTTGTTAGCTCAACTATTTGATTTAGGAAAGCATTATTTTTATTCCACAGTTTAAATAAGTTATTCAATCTATTAAGTTTATATTCTTGGTAAGTATCTTCTAGTTGTTCAAGCAGTTTAGCGATAAACTCATTTCTATCGACTAAACTGTCGGTAATCGTATTCAAGTCGGTCCAAGGTTGGTCTATATCTGACGCAACTGCAGCAGGCATATCAACATTAATACCTACTCCTATGACTAAGTGACAAATTCCATCAGCCTGTCCTTCAGCTTCAACTAAAATTCCAGCTATTTTCTTACCATCTACAAGAAGATCGTTTGGCCATTTTAATTGGCATTTTTTGTTTGAAAATAAATTTATAGTGTTTAGTACTGCAATACCAATAGCTAAACTAAGCCCAGAAGCTGCAGATAAGCCATTATCCATCGTTCGGTACTGAGATAAATAAACATGTGTGCCAAACGGACTTTGCCAAGTTCGACCTCTACGCCCTTTGCCTTTTGTTTGGCATTCGGCTAATACTGTATGACCATCAACCAAAGTATTCTCTGACTTGATCAAACCCATTAAATATTCGTTGGTTGAAGGAATAACAGGAAAAAGTTCTAACTCATTACTAACTGAACAATTGTGTTTTATTTGTTTAAGATCGAGTAATGATAAACCTCCAGCTAATTGATATCCCTTCCCTGTAATTGAAAAGATATCTAAACCTATCTTGGACAAACTTTTTATATGTTCTGAAACGGCTGCTCTTGATATTCCTAACTGCTGCCCAATAACTTCACCGGAATGAAATTCACCGTCGGATAATACTTGTACTATTTTATGTTTATTATCCATAAACATTCTGATCTATCTCACTAAACTTAACTTCTCCATGCTTACCAACAAATCGAACTTCAGGCTCCAGCGTTATTCCAAACTTATCGTAGACCTTCATCATAACGTGGCTAGCAAGTTCAATTAATTCACTGCCGTTTGCATTACCTGTTTTATTCGTTAAAACAAGAGCTTGCATATCGTGCACTGCAACATTACCAAGACGGAAACCTTTTAAACCAGCATGTTCAATTAGCCAACCAGCTGCAATTTTTTTACTATTTTGACTGTATTCATAATTAGGAATATCAGTGTATTCAGCAATCAGTTTTGTCGCTTTTTCATTACTCACAATTGGGTTTTTGAAGAAGCTGCCAGCATTACCAACAATTTTAGGGTCTGGTAATTTTAGTGTTCTAACTTCACAGACTTTGTTATAAATTTCTCTGGCAGTAGGATTTTCTAAACTATTTAACGGAGCGTAAGCTAATTGAGGTTGCCAGTGCTTTGCGAATGAAAAATTTACTTTAGTTATAAACACGTTATCTTTTAATTCATGTTTAAAAACACTATCTCTATAACTAAAATTGCATGATTGATTATCTAATACTGATGCTTTTCCGGTTTTTAAATCAACATATTCAACACTAGCTATAAATTTTTTTACCTCGACGCCATAAGCCCCAATATTCTGGATAGGACATGCTCCTACGGTTCCAGGGATCAAAGCTAAATTTTCTAAGCCATTAATATTATTGGATAAACACCAAAGAACAAATTCATTCCAGTTATTGCCTGAACCAACGGATACATTATAAAAATCGCTATTTTCCGTTAGCTCTATCCCAACTAATTTGTTTAAGATTAACGTACCCATGTAATCATCTATAAAAATAGTATTACTACCTTCACCAATGACAATAAACTCACCGTTATTAGTAAGTTCCTGCATATTAGCAAGATCGGTAATTGAATTTATCTCAGCTAAATGTTTTACATCGCTGGATAAATGGAATGAATGTAGAGACTTAGTAGAAAACAAAGGCAAATGTCTATAATTTTAAAGTATAAGAAAGTGTATCTCAGATGAGTAAACAATTCATCACATTTGAATCCAACAGGGGAAAAACCTAATACTTGATTAGTTAGAAGGTAAATCATAGATACAGAGTTTACTAACAAACAAATAATTCATCGAAGGTGACTAAAAGGTTTTTATTGAGCGATAGAGACCAAAGTTCATTTGAAAGCATCTAGTCTTACGTTCAGATCTCACCACATGTGGGCTAGATGAATAATATTGATATCGGCGAATAGCAACTGCATAAAGTTGCTTTGCTTGTGCTCGTGGCTCGAATCTGCTTTATTTAGCAACTCTAGGGAGTACGTTTAAAATCCAGACGTAAAAAAACGCGCAGACCGTATGGTCAGCGCGTTTAGTATTAGGAGTCTGGCGGTGAGCTACTCTCGCATGGCGACTGCCACACTACCATCGCCGCAACTGCGTTTCACTTCTGAGTTCGAAATGGATTCAGGTGGGACCACAGCGCTATTGCCACCAGACAAAAGCGTTATTGCGTATTTAACAATG
>NZ_CANMSK010000023.1 GCF_947500655.1 uncultured Psychrosphaera sp.
GTGTGCTTACGTTGATTCTGGATTTTCATGACACCTTATTCCTAAAAAAAGGTGTCTACTTTTGTGGAGTCATATCAGAAAAACACAAAATAACAAATACCCCCACCCTATACTCCATGCATAGAAAACGGGCAACAGCCCGTTATTTTTTGTTACTCATTTTATCAATTACATAGCTGTTAATCGTTATTCCAGAACAACTATATAATCACGATAAAATTAATTATCGTTGCCGTATTCAATCCAATCTTCTTTATCAATCTTCATTTGATAAGTGCCTTTGTATTGTATTACGGTTGCGCTGTCATTCTCAGAGACAAAATCAGTTTCAGGCAAAGTGTTAACAATTTCAGCTAAAGTGGCCGTTGGTTCACCAAACATATTCTTCTCAACAACTTGCTCCACTAGTTGAGATATTGCTAAATAACTTGATGGTGAGTTTACATTTAGTGTTTGAGCTTGACGTTTAGTCGCACCGAATAATCGAACGCCTACCGGCACGTGTGTAACGTTGTGACTAGGAAACTCTCTCATCCCTGGTAATTGTAAGTTATCACCTTTAAGTCCAGCTCCATGCTCAGGAACGAACACAACCATAACTTTCTTGCCAGACTGCTCAATCTTTTCAAAAAGGTAATTAATATCATTCAACAAACTTAACAGTCGTGGATGAAAACTTTCTAAACTGTTTAATCTTGATTGATTGCCAATGATTTTATTACCGTCATGCAAACTTACTGTGTTGTATAAGGTTGCATTTGGGGTTGACCCTATATTTGATAACCATTGATCAAATAAATAACGGTCTGAGTAAATTGGTGAGCCATCAAACGACTTTTGAATAAGCGGTGTCGTGACACTTAAATCATTTGGTACATTCCAGCCGCCATCTTGTCTAACGTTCTTCTCAAAGTTAGCAAACTTACCATCGTGATTCATTAATAGTTTATGACCAAAACCAAGCTTAGCTAAGTTGTTAAATAAATAACACTGACTATCGGCTGCGGAATATAACTGTGAATGAGGTTTTTGCCCGCAACTAGCACGGAGCATACGAATAGCAGCCGGGCCACTGTAAGATGTCGCGCTATTAAACTGCTGAAACATCACATCAAATTTATCAAACAAAACATGGTTATCTAAACCGGTTTCTTTTAAATCATCCCAGGACAACGAGCAAACATGTAAAAACAACAATTCAAATGGTTGGTTTAATTCAACACCATTAAAGTCGACATTTCGCTGTGACTCTTTTTGATAGAATTGGCTTAACTGCTCATCTGGGTTGTTATAAGTCTGACTGTTTTTGGTCACCGGCATATTGTTAGCATTAGCAATTTTAGGAGCGGTTTCTGACTCGGTTGGATAATACTGAAGAATGATAAAGTACATAAACAAACCGACGGTGATGCTTGTGAACTTAATCCAGTTTTTTAAATAGGTATAACTAAATACAACTACAACTAACATGGCTATTAACTTGAAGTTAACAAACCGCATTAGTAATTCCATTAAGTAGCTCACATCAAAATCAGCTAGGTTCATTAACTGGCCTAACGTTTTTTCAAAGCTAGGTAATCGACTATCGTAATATAAAAGTGCAATACCAACGGGAATGACAATAACTTGTCTAATTTGATATAAAAACTTATGGCGAAAAGGAGCTATTAAAAACAGCAAGAAGGCAATATTTTCTAAAAAGTGGAAACCTATAGATCCACTGTAAAATAGATAGAGCTTTAATAAAAAATATAAATTCCAAGCGCCTAAGTCTGCAAATGCGACAGGTGATGTTTTATTTTGTTCAGAAATCGGTGTGGTCATATCTATTTTTTCTCTTCAACATATTGCTTAATAAGCTTTGGCGTTACTAAATAATATAATCTGCTTCTTATTAACTTTTGCCAAAAATTACGCAAGAAAATACCTAAAATAATACCAACAAGCAGTATGCTTGTAATTATTGTTATAAAATTATCAAAGCTCATTATTTTTCAACTTTAGCTGAGCGGGGATCGCTATATTAATTTCAAATGCGTCCATAGTATCGGCGCGCATATTTTCCATTTTCTCTCGGTGCTCAGCAAACTCAGCAATTCTATCTTGATAGTCAACGACCGGATTTCGCTGAATATATTCACTTAGGTGAATAGTTTGTAATTGAATTGCATCCGATTTTACAAAACGCTGTGCCGATCTAAATATAAGTAAAGGCTCTGCACTTAAAATAAAGGTTAATGTAGAGTTTACATCGGCATCTCTACAGCCATATAAGTAAACATAAATAGCATTATCTACAACGGTAAATATATCGCCGTGTCGATTAAATTGAGCATACTTAATGGTATCCATGGCCGCAATACCTGATGGGATCTCTAAAATAACTAAGGTACTAGATATACCATATTTAACACTACTGGCCGTCAATTTTTGTAATTCTTTGGTAAAAGTATCTGCTACCAAATAACCTAATTTTGTCGGCATAGATCCTTCATCATAAACAGAGTAAAAATCGGCCGTTAAATCTCCAACAAAAACCAAATTTGCCGTGGAGCTAATAATATTAGTGAGTGTATTAATGTGGATTTTACTTGGTAAAATTAAGTTAGCACCTAAGCAACGTAGAATACTTTGCTCCGTCATGCGCAGATTAATATTAACCTCTAAAATAATAACTTTTAAGTTCTGCCCTGCCAACTGCCTAAGTTTATAAATTTGTTGCGCTAACTCTTTTAGTCCTGTGGATTTAAGCGCATGCATCAAGACTGTGGCTGATGGATTTTCTTTTACTAAACGGAATAAATCATCATGGTCTTTACCAATTGTCCAAGACTTATTTAATTTGGGACCTAACTCTTTGTAGTGCTGATCAACAATGACATCCGCTTGCTGGAATTGCGAAACCGCTAAATCTACATTATCAGAAGTGGATAACGCCAACTGCCCATTTAAATTTTGGACACGATAGTTTTGGTTTACCACGCACCCCGTTTCTATATACCAAATATCTATTTGTAACGAGCTTGGTTCAACCCCGCCCGAAAGCTTCATAATGCCGTAAAAGTCAGTACGTTGACGCGATAAAAACTGCTCAACATCAGAGTCTTTATCACCTTCATTAAAAAGTAATACAATCGCTAAGTTCTGACGACTAGCAAAACGTTTAAGCTCAATAACCAGCTGTTCATTTTTAGTTTGGCTACTTAATAACAAGTCTGACAAATCTATATAAAGCGCACCGTCTTTTATTTGTAACTGTGACAATTCGATAAGAAAGCGATCTATTTTCTTCGACAGCTTTTGTAATCTCTTTTGTTCAATTGTAATAATATCAATTTTTTTATCTTTAAAGCGATCCGCCACTCTTGGGTAATCTTCCTCAATATCACGAAAAGACAATAGTGTATTACGCTTACTGACAACATGGCTCATTAAGGTGTCAAACCAACGAGCAGATTGCACCGTAATACAATACAGTTTACCGTGTTCCAGAGTATTGATAAGTGGCGGTAAGCCTGTGATATTTAATTCAGACATATAATATTATTCATCTATTCCTGTAGGTAAAAGGTTCGTGGACATTAATTGACTAGCATCACCAAATGCTTCTATTTCTGCTTCAGTTAGCGGTTTGTTCACTAATAAAATATTATCAATGTAACCACTTGCTGTTTCTGCATTATTATCAGTAAACATTAAAAAGCTAGAGCCTATTGCCCAACGCTCGTCAACATGGTCAATCGAGCCAACCAAAGCGCCATCAACATGCACATTTGTATAACCATCAACATCATTGATCCCGACAACGATAGCGATACGATGCCAAGTATTGAAATTTATGCCAGAGAAGTAATCAACACCGCCAATTTCTAATTCAGTCTCTTGATGTATAAATAAGTCAGCATCATCTGTATTTAATGAATTAGTTTGTAAAATAGCTAACCATTCTTTATCTGTGCTAGGTACATATATATCAAACATGAGTGTGTAATACGATAATTTACCATCGGCCACTAAAGAGCCATTAGGGCTTAATTTATGAGTTACCAGCATGCCTTGGTCTTCATCAAAAGCAGAAAATTTTAAGATATTTCCAGTTGAGCCATTTGCGGCAGTGATACCATATGCATCAGGGGTATTAACAAAATCGGTAGAATCAAACCAGCTATCCCCAGAGGGATCAAAAGCTGTCATATCAACGTCACCACCAGATGCTGTGGCGGTTAAAGGTGAAGACGTTGAATTAAAGTCAAATAAGAAATACTCTGTTGTTGTGCAACGAACCATAGTATTACTCGTATCAAGATACAAACATTCACCCGTTCTTTGTGCACCATACTCACTTAATATTTGCCAATTCTCATCGAAAAATTCAGGTTCAGAAACGTATTCAATATCGTCAGTAAAAAAAGCAGGGATATTTATCGCAGGCGCTTTATTTAAAGCTACTGTGTATGATGTTTCATCATCTAACTCAGTTACGCCTTTGTATAACCACAAAGGTTGTTGAATAACCATCTTCTTTATATTTTCACCCGTAATAGTGACAGTATAAATAGAGTTAAAGCCTGGTGTATCTGACTTTTGACGCTCAACATTATATGCATTATAAAAATCTTGCTTACTTAATTCTCCGGCCCCCCACGCAGTCCAAACTAAATTAGGATTTAACAATACAACAACATCATTATCTTCAGCTGAACTTTTTTTATCAGAAAGTACAATATTATAAATAGCATCCAGTGAAACATTCGCTACTGACGTTGCATCTGCTGTTAACTCTGCATAAGCGATAGCATCGTGGCGATCCGCAGCATATGTATCGGCAATATCATCTAATGTTTGCGCAAGTTCCGTATCATAACTATCCATATCGTCAGTATAATATGCTTGATGTGTAATATTACTGATTGTCTTATTTACTAGGTCGTATTCAATATCAACCTGACTGATGCCATCAGCATAAAACTCGGGTTGAATTACTAATGCATCACCAATTATTTCCTCAGAAACACCAGAATGAGTATGTCCTCCTAAAATGAGGTCAATCCCTAAAATACCATCGGCTAAAAAACTATCCTCAACAATACCTAAATGGCTAATAAACACTAATACATCGACTTGTGAACCGAAGTTTAAAATAATTTCTTGGCTAACATCCTGATAAGAAAAATCGTTTGTTAACTCAGCTAAAAATTGACCTTCGTATGTTTCATCTAATTCATTCCATGGCAAAGAAACCATGCCAAAAAAACCAACACTGACACAACCAACCTGAGCTTTTACAAAATCATAAGCGTCAAATGTTGCGCCATCATCTCCTATATATGTTGTATTTGATGCTAGCACTTTTGCATGAGGGTCTTGTACATACTCTAACAATTGTTCAGTCCCCCATGCAAAGTCATGATTTCCAATCGTACGAACATCAAACTCCATAGCAAAAATCGCATCTTTTACTGCAACGCCTGATGATAGAGCCTCAACTACAGAACCTTTTTCGTAGTCATCTCCTGCATTGGTAAAAATGGTGTATGGGTTTTGTTGTTTGATCTGTTGGTAAAAATATTTTAATTTTTCAAATTTTCTTTCTTTCATTGCAAAGTTTGCATGTAAGTCAGCTACATGAGCAAAACTAACGGTTTGCGATTCGGCATCCGCATCACAAGTATCACCTATTGTAATATTTGTGGAGACTAATTCTGTTTCAGGTTCCGGTATAGAGACATCATTAGGATCATCTTCAAATGAACAAGATTGAAGAATTGATAACATGAGTATTAACGTTATCAATGATTTCCAAATTATTTTTTGCATGTTAATAATCCATGTAAATGCTAACCGGATCTGGTCGGCGATTTGCGGGTTGTAAATTAGGCTCAAAGTAATATTTTAGATAAAAATAAAGGCTATTGGGTGAAAAGAACTCTGACTTTTGAATGGTTATATTTGTACCTAAGGTCCAATGATTAGTCAGTTTATATTCAATCATAGCCTCGGCAGAAAAACCTTCACCGGTACTTTCTCCACCGAGAAAACTATCGTTGCTAATTAATTTTAACGCTTCCTGATAATTAGTATGTAGCGGATAATAAACACTATCATCGTCAGCAGATTCTGACATAGAAACTGAAAGGTCTACTTGATAAGTAAAGTCACCTAAACGACCATAAAAGTTTAACGGTAAAGATGCTGACTTATACTCTTGCGGGCTATAATAACCCGACTGACCAAAGGTAAATTCACTTAAGTCTTTTTCATACTGCCAAGTAAATAAATTTAAACCAATACTAGCCGTTAACCAGTCTCGGTCAAACCAATCCCAATATATGCCGCCCATGGCTCTTGTTCTTTCATTTTCCTTAACTTGTGTTCCTGCTATTTTTCCCGCATCCGTTAATGCCCAAATGCCCCAACCAGTACCTTGATCGTAACTTAATGACAAACCTAAATTATATAGACTTGTGCCGCCCCAAGTTGTTGAAGTATAAGGGTCTTTACTACCAGAAAAACTTAACAATGAGCTAGTTACAGAACGCTTACTCACGCCGAGTGACCAGCCTATATTCCAAAGACTATCACTGTATGCAGCGCCACCAACCCAATCAAATAAATTAAAACCAATTGGTTTTGTTCCTATATCAGCCGATACAGATGCAGTTTCAAAACCAATCGCAATGGAAGTCCCTACTTCTTCTTGTTTTAATAATAAGTCATCACAACGGCTATCACACAATTTATTAAAACCAAACGTGTCGTTTGCTGAGTCATTGGTATCTAATGTGCCCGCTTTAATGATAGTCGGCTCAACTTTCACGTACCATTCACCATCTCCAAGCCATGCATTATCCATCGGCGCAGCATAAGTTAAGCTTAAAACAGATAAATCATATTCTGATGTACCAGCACTGCCAGATTTATCATAACGTTTCACTCCAAGCTCTAAACGTCTATTTTCTTTTAAGCTCCTTTGAGCTAATGCCGATTGAAAACGATTAACTAGCCAAGAACCTTGATTAACGTGAATAGAAGCCACATTTTCATCTGACGTCATTAAAACAAAATATTCTTTAATTTTTTGTTTTTGAGCAAAGCTTAAGTCACTTGAATTAGTCTTTTGTAATAACTCTTCACCTGAAGCTAATGCTCTAGTATCAAAATTAGCCTTGTCGCTAATATCCGCCATTAATGCACTGTAATAGCCTTTTTTCATTAAACTGCCGGAATTATCGCCTAACTCAGGTAATTGGTTATACAACCTAAATGCAACATCGTAACCTACCGGATCAAATGGAAAAGATTGAATAAATGGCACTAAATATTCATATTTAAATTCGCCATTGGATACATCTAATTGACCTTTATTCTCTTCAAATAAACTAAATAGTTGATAAAAACGATAGGACTCAGAGGGTTCAAGTTCTATTAATTTATCCAACGCCTGAAACATTCTAATGGGATCTGAGGTTAACTCTGCAAAACGTAGGTCATTTTTCCAAACCGCGACTACATCATCGTGTTGTACAAGATGTTGATCTAACATATTTGAAAATTG
Organism: uncultured Psychrosphaera sp.; assembly: GCF_947500655.1. Taxonomy (GTDB): domain Bacteria; phylum Pseudomonadota; class Gammaproteobacteria; order Enterobacterales; family Alteromonadaceae; genus Psychrosphaera. The sequence goes on from NZ_CANMSK010000023.1 coordinate 7,556, forward strand.
GCTTTGAATAACTTTTGGTAATTGATCGTCTTCTAGTAACTCTAAAGTTAAATCCGACAGCGCTAATTCATTAGTAAATGAGCGGCCAGTTTCTTTATAAACTAGGGCTACATTATTAACGGCTTTATCCGTTTGCTTAGCGAGCAACTGCACCTGAGCTAGTTGTAATAGTACATTGATTCGGTTGCCAGAATCTGACTGCTGATCCGAATCCAACAGTAATTTAGCTAATAAAGCACTTTGCTGTAAAAAGCCATATTTCAACATCTGTTGCTGAATCCGACTGGTGTACACCACATTATTGTTAAATCGGGTGGATGCTGAGGTCAGTAATGCAAGTCGATCTTGCTGTAAGCTCCTATCAACTTTATCCATTGCCAATTCAAATTTATAGTCTTGTATATCTTGTTTAATATTATTAGTTCGGGACTTCGACGGGATACTTTGAAGCACATTTAACGCACTGTAATACATGTCGACACTTGCCAAAATCAAACTGTATGAATATTTCACTTCAACTTTATCAGATATAGGCTTATATAAACCTAATGCTTTATCAGTTTTACCTTGTTGAATATATAACTTAGCTAAATCATAACTTGCCCAGGGATGCATTTGAACAATGCGTAATGCCGATTTCAACAAAGACTCCGCTTCTGGCTCATTGCCTTTTTCAAGCTCAGCATCTGCTTTATCACGTATTCTCGCAACTAATAACGAATTATAATCCGGTAAAATTATATCTTTTTGCTGTAAAGATAAACTTGATACCCAAGAATCCATTTTAAGCTTACCTTGATAATTAAGTTTAAACTCCATCATGGTCGTTAAAAATTGAGGACTTAATGGTTCTATTACTAATAATGACAGATATAGTTGCTCAGCTTTTATATAATTACCTAAAGCGACTTGGCGGTCACCATCGAGTAAAATGTGATAATGACTTTCATCTTCAAACTTATATAACTTAGCTAATGTTTGTCCAGCTTCGGTAAGTTTCTGAGCGTCAAGGTAGGTTTCTGTTTTTTCTATTAACGACCAATAATCAGTGGTTATAGATAAAGACAAACATACCGATGGTGTTGGTTGAAATAGCTCAGCACAGCGATTAAATGCGGCTTTAGCGCCTACGTAATCATTTTTTCTAAATAGAAAACGCCCTTCTGCAATGATAACGTCTTGATCATCTGCGTATTTGGTTTTTGCAGTAGCAAGAGTCAATGCTATTTCACTTAAAGGTGCATCATCTTCTAACATTTTAGGCAGTTTGATTTTTGCTCGATAAGCAGGATCTCGCATTGAAATTCGATGCAGCTCTAATGCGGCATTGCCATCGCTAAAGTGATAACTCACTTTATTATCATCTGGAAAGCGCTCTATATAACGCTTAAAGTTTTGCTGATTATTATAGGTCACATCAGTATTCATTAAGCCATACTGCCAAAGGCGTTTAGCCTCAGACTGCCATACCGTATTAAAGGTCAATAAATACAACTCGTCATATATTTTATTTTTGTTTTTACCCGCACGTAATGAATACTTAAAATAAGCTAATTTTATGCGCGGATTGGCAGGGTACTGCAAATTCAAACGTTGTAGCTTATATAATACGGTAGGTTCTAACTCAGGACTGACCTCGGTCAAAATATCCCAGTACTCTAAAGCTAAGGAATAATGCGGATCTTGTTTATCAAATAACTGGTCATATTTATTTAATGACTGCTGATATAACTGGCGTGTATTTAATAGTCTAGCTTCAGACAACTCTTTACGCTTATTCTGATATATATCGATAAGCTGTAGCAAAATACTGTAGTTACGCTCGGAAATTCTAGTTTTAATTTTTAACAATTTAATACGAGCTTGAGAAAATCGCTGAGATTCAGCGAGAAAACGAACATTTTCTTGTAAATACACTAAATTTTCGGGAGCGACTTTACTAATTTTAGTTAAGGTTTTTTCAGCCTGAAATAAATCACGCTGGCCCATTTGAAATGACAATTGTTCTAATAAGTAGATAATGCCTTGTTCATTACCTTTAACTGGAAAGGTGATGATTAATGCACTACAAAAAATTAAGCTGGCGAACCAATGAGTCCAGTTACTTTTCATTTTTCCAACTTACAATTAATTGGCCATTAGCTGAAAATTCGAATCTTTTCTCAGTCCAACCTAATCCATATAAAGCTAATACACTTTGGTAATAGCTATCCGATGTAAATAAATCTGAATTCTCAATTTTAGTCAGCATAGCTTGTTCAAGCTCAGCATATTTCAAACGGGTAATTAAAGGTAAAAAGCTAATATCAAAACCAATATTGCCAAGGTTATTATATGCTAACAAATTAGTATTAATTGATTCAGGCACCGCCTTTAGCTTATTAACAAATTGAACAGACTTGGCAAAGTGAAGTTTTAATATTGGCCAATGCTCACTTTCTGGCGATAACATCCCCGCCCATAAATACACACGTATTGCGTTGTAGCTGCCTACCGTCGGGTTTTCAAATTTTTTCTTGTCTATGTTGAAGTCTATCCAATCCGGCGAAAAACCTCTTAATGAGCTCTCCATTGTTAATAACAAGGATGTTTGCTGCAAACTACGCCACCTATCATCGGATAAATAAGTATAGAAATAATCCATTAATTGCATAGGCACATAACTGGGATTTAACGTAATACTGTTATTTTTATTAACAAAGCCTGTTGAGGCTGGTAATAGGAAGTAACCTAACTCAGGAACAAGAACCACTTCCCCTTGTAAAATAGTATTGGCTAATTGCTCGGCTAATCGTCCATATTCAGGCTTATTCCATAAACGACTGGCTTCTAGAAGTGTATATAAAATCCATAAGTCTGAATCCGATGCGGAATTGTTATCAATTACGTTACCGACGCCAAAGGCATTTTCGCCCCACTTCCACGCAGGAAGATTATTCGCTAAATCCCCTTGAGCTAAATTCTGCTCAGTCCACTGAACTAGTCGTTCAAATAATTCAGGTTGATTATTAACTAAGGCAAAGAACATCGCATAAGACTGCCCTTCTGAGGTAGTAATATCATTACCATCATATGGGTCAACCACACGACCCGATTCAGTTATAAATTGGTCTTGAAAAAATTGCCAAAGAGGCCAATCGGCCTCAGTTTCCACCGACTTTGCAGCTGTGCTTGTAACTAGCAAAATACTTAATGCTAGCGAAGACAGAGTGCTAAAAATCAAGCCAGTGAGTTTCATTAATGATCACCATGTACACGTTTATAAGAAACAAATCTCAATACACGCCAAGCAATCATCGCAACTAGAAATACGGCAAATAAAACAATAATTAACATTAATGTAGGTCGTTGAGCTAAGTGATAACGAACCAATGACCAAACAGGTAACTCACCGGTGTAATACTTTTTACCAACCGTATTATGAACTATCTTATTTTCATGAAAAATAACCGTAGACCCGCGTAATAAATACAATTTCTGCTGGTCTTGGAATACTTGAGAGACTAAGTCGAGACCACTTTTACGAGAAGACATAATAGACAAAACAGAACGTCCAGATGTGACCGGAGATTCAAATTCCAGCATGATTGCGGTGTTTCCCCAGTTTTCATTTTCAATAGATACAAATTTCTCATCTTGATCGGTATCCAAAAACTGTCTTTCGGCTTGGTTATTATTCTTAAACAAATTCTGTGTTAACGATAATCTATGATTATTACGCTCAATGAGTGCATTTAAGCCTTTATGATCCGTCTTTGTTTCTTCAGTTAAATAATTGATATAGATAATGTCTTTATCACTCATATCAACATTATGATCACCTGCTTTTGCTATTTGTGCTTTAGTCGCTGGGTAACCTGTAATGGCAGAGAAACGAGCAAACAAAGTTAACATTAACTCCAGTTCTTTTTCTGCAAAATTATTTGGTAGCATGACTAACGTTTCCGACAAATCAGCCATACGAGTAAATGGTAACCCTGAGTATGCTAAAGAAGACATATTTGGCATTTCAGCATAATGTTCAAAACCACTGAAATCTAATGATGAATTTGAATCAATTTGTACAAACTTCTGTGATGGTTCATTTAAACAAGCGCTCTTGTCATCTTTTAAGATGAACTCAAATTCCATTAAGTTTTGAATACCAAGTTGGAAACTCGGTAACATTAACTCTGTATTCATGCTAAATAATTCTTTGGCAAATGGCATCCGAATTCTAGAACCACCTTCCCAAATACCATCCGCTTGAGTCAACTTGAATGACTCCACTAAGGTGTTATTAATTTTAACGTTTAATGTTGAAAGTTCCGGAACACCAGGTGGTGTATAACGATAATTTAAATCAACTGGCACACCACGAGTTTCCCAAATGAATAAGTCCGCAGGTATATGCATATTTACATTTATTGGCGATAAATATGCACCTTCACGCTTTAACTCACTTTCATCATTTACAAATTCGCTAAATTTCATTGGGCGTTCATTGTTAACCCATAATGGCGCTTGATAAGGTAACAATTTTTTACTGTAAGTAATTTCATTAATATGAGCGGCTTGACCAGATAAATTATTATGGCCAATTGCCACACCTTCTGCGGCGGTCATTAATTGCTCGTCATCTTTGCCTAATACTAATAATAATTTGTAATCTTTATAAAGCGGATGATTAGCCATAACCACAGTTGGTTTATTGATTTCTGGGTAATCTTTTAAAAAATAGGGTTTATTCTCATTGGTGGCGAACACGATAGCGTGAGATTTAGGCAATTGATTTAACAACACATCAAATTGGTTACCACGCCATTCGGCTTGTACACCTAACCAACCAGCCATTTTACTAGCTGCATTCACAAACTGGGTATTAACTGACTTAGGAAAGATAAAAGTCGCTAATTGTTTAGACATTTGTCTCGCATCAATAAATGGCGCTGGTAACAATGACAGGTCATTTTTTAGCGGCAGTTGATGTTCATCTAGTACGATTTTACTGGTTGATAATAGTTCTAACCAAATACCTAAATGACTAGGATCAAAACATTGGTTATTTATCGTTTCGTAATAACCAAGTAATTCAAACTTTACGTTATTAAATTCACGAAAACGATAGCTTGGAAGAATAATTTGTGTTTGTACTATTTTACCGGCCTTTTTAGGGTCGACGGTTAATACACCAGCCACTTCATCATTCAAATATATTTTAACTTGTGACTGAGCAGTAACCATAGTTGGCGAATAAATAAACTCTAGATTTAATGTTGCTTGTTCAACGACACGGTCTAAACGAGTACCAAAAGAAAAATCAACGGTACTCTTGTTTCCATTTAGTTTTAAAGGTTGATTATTAACTAAATCACTTAAACGAAAGGTTGAAACGATCTGTTCATTTTGCTCTGATTTACCTTGATCAACACCATCTGTTAAATGAGGTAATAACATTTGGCGTTTATGAACACTGTTGGCCCAACGAGCAAAATAATTTTTATCTAGCCATTGTTGTAAACTCAACGCATCTTGATCGTCAGATGAATCAAGAGTAACACCTAAACTTGCAATATAACCTTCTACTTCAGCTAATGTTAGCTTGGTATCATCAGCGGTTAATTCAACATCATTGGATTGTTTAATGTAAGTTGGTGTCTTAATTGGCACCCACTCTACAGAAGAAAAGTAACCGTTTATCACTAACCATCTTTCACTATCGACATCCGCAGTAAACAACATATCCTTAGGCCAATTACCTATTGATGGTTCATTTTTTTGTGCAAATAGCTCAATCGAATCTGTTGTAACAAAAATAGAGCTGGAGAAGGATTTAAACGATATAAATCCACAAAGAAATACAAACAAACAATGTTTTATTTTCATTAGAAAATTAGCCTTAAAATAAGAGTTAACCTAAATCACTCTCAGATTATTAAATATACTTAATTACCCATTTTACCTAAGGTATGTGATAAACCAAGTATTACAAATTTAAATTAATGACTAATTATTAGTTAGTCGAGGTCGTTTAGGAAGAAACGATATAAAATATAAACCCACAACATGCATTTGAGGGTAATTGTCCTTTATATAGCTATGGACATAAGAAAATAAACTCACATAACCTCGTACACCTATTTTAAGAACGCTCAATAGTCTACTACTGATTATTTCTTTATCTCGTTTCATCGGGTGTACTTCCCATGCATCGGCACGAGAAAATGTAATTTGAATTAACATTCTTAAGCTGTCTAAAGATTCGTCATTAAATTTCACACCCAAAATATTTTTAGAGGCAAATTTAACTGTAGTTTCAAACGAATGGACAATTTCATTTCTGCGTAATACCACAGTTACGGTATCACCAACTTTAAACTGAATATCTTGATCGGATTTAATCTCCATACCCACACCGCTTTCTGAATAATCAGTCATTACAGCTTCATATATAAACCCGCCTTTGCTGCAAACAGTCATAGGTAACTTGTATTCTATTCGATGGGCGACTCTCACTTGTTTAGATTCAGTGATTATCGCCATAACACCACCTAAGATCATAAGATTGTATACAGTCCAAGCTATATTCATAAAGACAGTACTGACTTCAGCCTCAGGGCCAAAACCAATGCGCCAAATACCAAATCCGATACCTAAAATATTGATGGCAATAAGTATTAAATAAGGCACCCCTATTCCCCAATCAAAGTAATCTTTTTCAATCATGCCACCTTTTTCAGTAACATTAAACTTACCTTTTTTCGGTGTGATCAAGGCCATTAATGTAGGCCTGAAGATATACCAAGCTAAAACGGCTTCATACAGTTCAGCCCAAAAGGTATTACGATATTTACCTTGATGCCTACTATTTGTAAGGTTGGCATGGAATATAGCTGGGATCACGTATAAGAATATTGTTTCTACTGGGGCGTAGATAATATAGCTATGTAAAATTAAAAAGGTTAATGGTGCAGTTAAAAATACTAGTCGGGGTAAACCATAGAAAAAGTGCAACATCGCATTGCTGTAACACACACGTTGCATAAAGCTTAAGCCTTTGCCAAAAACAGGATTGTCGACTCTAAAAATTTGTAACATGCCCCTTGCCCAACGAATTCGTTGGCCTATATGAGCTGAAATACTTTCTGTTGCTAACCCAGCAGCTTGCTTTAAATTAACGTATGAAGAGTCATAACCAAGCCTATGTAACTTTAATGCCGTATGAGCATCTTCTGTTACTGTCTCAACCGCAATACCACCAACTTGTTCTAATGGAGCTCGGCGTAATACAGCACAAGAGCCACAGAAAAAAGTTGCATTCCACAAGTCATTACCATCTTGGATTTGACCATAAAACAATTCGCCTTCATTAGGCTCTTCGTTAAATACATCTAAGTTACGTTCAAACGGATCTGGGGAAAAGAAATGATGAGGCGTTTGTACCAAAGCTAAATTTTTATTCTTAATAAAGCCACCCATGGTCATTTGCAAAAATGAACGAACAGGAACGTGGTCACAATCAAAAATGGCAACAAATTCACTATCGGTTTTTGTTAACGCATGATTTAGATTTCCAGCTTTAGCGTAGGAATTATCAGGGCGTGTTAAATAGTTAATATCATTTTGTTCACAAAACTCTTTTATATTGTCTCTTTTGCCATCATCTAGCACATAAACATTTAATTTATCTTCTGGCCAATCAATATTTTGCGCCGCAAAAACAGTAGGGATTATTACTTTTAGTGGTTCGTTATAAGTGGGTATGAATAGATCAACCGATGGCCAATTATCATAATTTGGCGGTAACTGAACAATCCGTCTGCGTAGTGGCCAAGCTGTTTGCATATAGCCCAAAACTAAAACCAACCAAGTGTAAATTTCTGCAGCGAGTAAACCGAGCCCTAAAACAAATCCAATGCCATCGTCAATATTCAATGAACTTGTCATACGCCACCATATATAACGACTAGACATTAATATGGATAACAACATCATAACTAACGTCGCGACTCTTCCTGGAGTAGACCTCAACCATAAAGCGATAATCCATAAGATAAATGAAAATATCAGTTGGTTTATTGGCTCAAAAGGAACCACTATCGCCCAAAAGAAAAGTCCTATCATAAGAACCGTCAGCGTTACTCTTATCCATTTTATTTTTAATAATTTACTTTTAAACTCAGCAGGAGCCGTTTCCCCGGCAAAACTAAACACAGATACAATTGATTTTCTACCAGGCTCAATTATTTGGGAACGGGTAAATTTAACAAGGCTTTTAAACACATTAATTTTTGTATTATTTTGCTGGATAATTAGGCGTTCTTTTCTTTGTTCATCACTGAAGAATATAAGTAAATAAACCGTTTGGATAAAAAACCTTAATACATCGGTTAAAGAAAAACGGTGGAATTTAATATGGGGATATTTAGCACTAACATTCTGAAAAAAAACACTTAAACTATATTTTTTTACTTTTTTTCCAAGTAACGCCCAACTTAATAACCAAGCACATATAATAAAAGGTTTATAAAACAATGAGCATTGTGTTTTTTTTAATTCACTTCTAACGAGCAACAAAAAACTAACTAATTGTTCAAATGGATAGTTTGATATTGCAGACCAAGTAACTCGTAAAATGCTATTCAAAATTACTCTCCGCTAGATGTAAATAACATAGAGCTGAGTTTCATCGTCAAATGATAAAAATCTTTTGATGATTTAGTATATTCATTAAGATCAACGATAGTGGTATTTTGCGCCAAAGCTTGATGAATAAATTCATCTTCAAATATGACACCTAAAACTTTAGATGGATCAAACTCAGAAGAGATTAACGTTCTAATATCAGATTCAATCTTACGTTCTGGATTATATCTATTAAACATAAGTATATCTGATCCAGTAAATGAATTTGCTAATGAGATAAATTTGGAATAGCTAGATACCTCACAGGTACCTACATTTATTTTAAGATCGTATTCTAACAGACATTTAGGATCTTCTAACGAGTTATACGATGGGTAATCCACTAAAACAATTGTGTCTTGGGACTCAAAGTCTATTTCATTAAGGATATCGTGTAAGTAACTAGGTGTAAGAAAAATAAGTCGTAATATATCAACTTGCTCTATTTCACCAAAAGGAAAAAAGACAGTGCTGTTTCTATCTTCAAATACATAATTAGTCCAAGGCTCATCATTGAGTAAACCTTTATGTAGTCCGTCAGTTCTATCTAACCCCATACCAAAATGTAATCTCAGATCGTTACTTTTGCAGAAGTCGAATACCAGAACGTTGTAACCAATTTTTTTCAAGGCGACCGCTAAATTAGACGTTACTGTAGTATTCCCTACACCACCTTTAACACCTTGTACAACGACAAGCTTATAATCTTTTTCTGCCATGATTTATTTATATTGACCAAATACTGAAGTGATAATTAACTACACATATATGAAGACTGGGTCAATAACATCCAATTTGCTTTGATATCTTGACAGTTTTTTGTTTGGTTTATCTCTCGATAAGAAACTGAATGAACAATTTCTTTAGTGTCATTTAAATGTTTTATATCTGTTGCAATAACGTCATCATTTTCAGGTAATTTACGGCTAATCACAGTTACTCCAATTATTATGATTAAGGGTATATTTCCATAATACCCAAGTTTTATGCCAAATGTCATAAGTATTTTATTAGCATAGTTCAGATTTAAAAAAATGTAAGTAATATCAATAAATTAATAATTTATTATTCATCTTTATTTAAATCGTACTTTCTCATTTTCTCAACTAAGGTTGTACGTCTTAGGTTTAATTGCTCTGCGGCTCTAGCAACAACATAATCAGTACACTGCAGCGCTTGCTCAATTAAATTCACTTCTAAATCTGACAGAAATTCTTTTAAATCTATGCCCTCTGTTGGCAAAATCATTGACGTCGGATCGGCTACTGTCGTCACCGACATAGTAAAATCTTCAGAGCCATCATCACCTGGGTCATCATGATCCGCAAACATATCAATAAGCGCTTGGCGTTCCATAATTTCATCTGGATATTCAGGAACAAACGGCGAGTCATCGGTATAACAATATCTTTGTGGCAGGTCATGCACATCAACCATTTGGTTTGGAAACATGATCAATAAACGCTCTACTAAATTACCAAGTTCTCGTACATTACCAGGCCATTTGTGTTGTTTTAATGAATCTAACGCTCTGTCTGTTAAATTAAATCTAGCTTTATGCTCAGACTCAAATCGATTAGTAAATTCTTGCACTAGCAACTCTAAATCATCATTTCTTTGACATAACGAAGGCGACTCTATAGGAAATACGTTTAATCTATAGAATAAATCTTCGCGAAATTTCCCTTCTTCAATCATATCTTCCAAATTTCGATGTGTGGCTGCAACTACACGTACATCTGCTTTAATGGCTTTTGTACCACCAACTCTCTCATAAGTTCTTTCTTGTAGTACGCGTAATAATTTAACTTGCATTTGCAGAGGCATATCACCAATTTCATCTAAAAATAGGGTTCCACCTTGTGCAAGTTCAAATCGACCTTTTCTTGATGAAATTGCGCCAGTAAACGCCCCTTTTTCATGACCAAAAAGTTCACTTTCTAATAATTCCGCAGGAATAGCACCACAGTTAACGGGTACAAATGGGCCATTAGCACGGCTTGATAATAAGTGAACATTTCTTGCTATAACTTCTTTACCTGTGCCTGATTCACCGAGAATTAATACATTTGCTTCTTTATCTGCTACTTGATTTATTAAAAATCGAATCTCATTCATCGGTTCAGTATTACCAATCAAACCTTCAAATTTGTTTCCTTGAGATGGATTTATGGCACGAGGCATTAATCTTTTGTATTCTTGGCAATCTCGAATTTGTTGAGTTATAACAGGATAAAGAAAAGGTTCACTTAAAATGCCTAATACATTTTTTTGCTCAAATAAATACTTAAGTGTATCCCCCAACAACAGAAATGGAATACCAGGTTGAGACTTAACAATAGCTTCATGTTCGCCTGTAGAGAGAGCACCTAAAATACAACAGGTCACTATATCTTCTGGGATACATTTGTTAGCAAAATTTGTTTCACTAACGATTTCACATTTTTCGCCAATAAAAATTAAAAGTCCTGCAATTAAATTAGCGCGGCGTTCGTTTTCATCAAGTATTAAAATAGTTTGTATCAAAGAAGGTTGCTGTATCATATTAATATTAAACTAGTTATCTTTTAATTATTAACTGATTGTAGCGGTACAGATCTGAGTTGCAAGTGTTAAAAAGAAAAAAACGCCTGAAAATTGACGCTTTGACCATATTTTGACAAAAATATCGGTTTAATAACTAAACCTGCTTTTTACGCTCAGCGTAAATACCTAATCCAGCAAAACATACGATAACGGCCAATGGTAAATACATTGCAGGTAATACAGCTAATTGTGTTGTTATTATGTTGGTTAACAATACAGTTAACGCCCCATACCCAAATGTACATACAGCAATAAAAATACTCATACGTACTAGAAAGTGTGCAGAGCTTATAAGATTTTTTATATATCGATTTATATCTCCACCAGCAATAACCAATAAAGAGGCAACTAAAGCCAAAGAAATGTCATCACTATACGGACGAATTACATCCCCAACTTCTACCAATACATCGTAAATATAATACATTAAACGTTAACTCCATACTTTGTGAATAATTCCAGCATATCTTGCTCTGTTAACACTGGCACAGCTAAATCTTGCGCTTTCGTTAATTTAGAACCTGATTTTTCGCCAGCAACTAAAAAGTCGGTTTTAGCCGATACACTGCCAGCGACTTTTGCTCCAAGTGAAACTAAGACATTTTTAGCTTCTGTACGCCCCATTTCATTTAATGAACCGGTTAATACATAGGTTAATCCTAATAAAGGTAATTCTGACTCTGCTTTTTTCTCAATAACAGGCCAGCTAATACCATACCCAATTAATTGATTTATAACATCTAAATTATGAGGTTCTTGAAAAAATGCTAATAAATGCTCTGCAACAATATTACCAACATCCGATACCGTAATTAAACTGTCTTTATCTGCCGCTTGTATATTATCTAATGTTTGAAAGTGATTAGCTAAATTTAATGCTGTGGCTTCACCAACTTCACGAATACCTAAGGAATATAAAAACTTAGGCAACGTTGTTGCTTTTGACTCTTGTAACGCAGCAACCAAATTCTGAGCTGACTTTGGCCCCATGCGTTCCAAGCTTTCTATTTGTTCTTGAGTTAATATAAATAAATCAGCTGGTGAGTGAATTAAATTTTCATCAACTAGCTGATCAACTATTTTATCCCCTAGCCCATCGACATCAAATGCCTTACGAGAGGCAAAATGTTTAATTGCTTGCTTACGCTGTGCGCCACAGAATAGACCTGCTGTACAACGAGTTACAGCCTCCCCTTCTAGCTTCTCAACTTTAGAATCACATACAGGACAAGAAGTTGGAAACTCGATAGCTCTAGCATCACCTGGACGTTTATCGAATACAACTGAGACTATCTGCGGGATAACATCGCCAGCGCGACGAATAATAACGGTATCGCCAATCATAATCCCTAAACGCTCTATCTCTTCAGAATTATGTAATGTTGCGTTGGAAACGGTTACACCACCCACAAACACAGGCTGAACTTTAGCAACCGGGGTTATAGCACCGGTTCTACCGACTTGGAACTCAACATCATTTAATACCGTTAATTCTTCTTGAGCTGGAAATTTATAAGCAATTGCCCAACGAGGAGCACGAGCGACAAAGCCAAGTTCGTCTTGAGTATCGATATCATTTACTTTTAATACAGTGCCATCAATTTCATAATTTAATGATGCACGTTTTTCACTTATGTTTTTATAGAAATCGAGAACTCCTTCAATCCCTTGCGCCACTGTAATTTCTGGGCAAACAGGTAAACCAAATGATTTAACTTGTTGTAAACGTTGATAATGAGTATCAGCCAAATCAAACTCATCAGATACAATACCTAAGCCGTAAGCATAAAAAGCCAAAGGCCTTGAAGCGCTAATTTTTGAGTCTAACTGACGTAAACTGCCCGCAGCACCATTACGAGGATTCACCATAGGTTTAGTGCCATTTTCTTTGGCTTTTTGATTAAACGCATGAAAACCATCTAACGATAAAAACACTTCACCACGTATTTCCACACGTTTAGGATAATTGCCATTAATGCCGTTGCCTATTAACGACAATGGAATACTTTTAATGGTTTTTACATTTTCAGTGATATTTTCACCAACAGCACCATCACCACGAGTAGCTGCGCGAACCAACTTTCCATCTTCATACAAAATACTAACAGCTAAACCATCAAGTTTAGGCTCACAACAGAACTCAAATACTTGATCGGTTTTTAATCTGTCGTTAATACGTTTATGAAAGGCAACAAATTCATTTTCATTCATCGCATTGTCTAACGACAACATAGGTACTTCATGAGTAACTTGTTCAAACTTATCTAGTGCGGCACCACCAACTTTCTGGGTTGGTGACTGTGGATTTAACAAATCTGGGTATTGAGCCTCTAACGCTTGCAGTTCACGAAATAAACGGTCGTATTCAGCATCAGGAACGCTAGGTGTATCTAACACGTAATATTGATAGTTGTAGTCACTTAACGTTGAAATCAGCTGGCTTATACGCTGAGAGATAGAGTCTGTAGACATGTGTGATAATCCCAAAAAGAATGCATAACGATTTAATGAAAGGGAGTATAAAGAAATAAGTTCAAATGTTAAAACTGAAGATGAAATTTATCGGTATTATAGAAATTAAAGATTAGTTTAAAGTTAAGCTAGCTACTGCTTTTATAATAAAACATATAACCCAAGCTTGTACTATGTGGAATAATACTTTCATATAAGAATGTCTAACCTAACTTAGGGTACTTACAAATATTGCGGCCTATTTCCTTTGCTTGCAATAAATATTGCTCAGCATCATCAAGTAAGGGCACCATTTTTTCCTGTGCTAAGAAGACAGTCGATACGCCGAGACTTACCGTGATAAATTTATATTTGGAGTCAGGGTGGGCAATTTTACAAGCAAATACAGCTCGTCTAATTCTAATCGCAACTTCAATTGCCCCTTCAGGTGTTGTACTAGGTAAAACGACAGCAAATAGAGCACTTCCCATATAGGCAACAAAGTCAGTTGGTCGCATTAAAGCCTCTTTAATACTATCGGCAACTTCTTTTAACGTAATATCACCACGAATATGACCATAGATTTTATTGAACTGTTTAAAGTGGTCGATATCTATCAAAATAACAGCTGCATCAATTTTATCTCTATTGGCGCTTTTTTCGACTTTAATAATATGCTCATCAAAATAACGTCGATTAAAAATAGCTGTTAAGTCATCTTTATAAACTAAACTATTAAGAATATCTCTTTGATATTTAAGAGCTAAATGCGCTTTAACTCGATTTCTAAGGGTCATTGGGTTAATAGGTTTACTAATAAAGTCGACACCACCGCTTTCCCAACAAGCATTCTCTTCATCTTGTTCATCACAAGACGTGATAAATATAATAGGGATCTCAGCTGTAGATAGTCTTTGTTTTAAAATGATACACGTTTCTATACCTGACATATTAGGCATAACAACATCAAGTAAAACTAGATCTGGGGGATCATTCTGACAAACCTCAATGGCTTGGTCGCCATTGGTTGCAGCCGAAATAGTATATTCACTAGATAAAATATTGTATATCAATTGAATATTAATAGGTTGATCATCTACTATTAATATTTTTGAATGACTTAAGCTTAACTCAGCATTTTCATCTAATACATTGACCATGTTAGTCTTCCACTATTAGTTTTTTAAGCGCATCTAATTGCACTTTTGCCTCTGTAAATTGTAATTTATTTAAGTTTTGCAATAACTCGTCACATAACGGCATCGATAGCAAATTTAAAGACGCCGCTATCTTTTTATATGAGTCGATTGCTTTCATATTAAATTGAGCAACATCTTGATACAAAACGTTAAAACCATCCTTTAAATCTACTTTACTCTCAACAACTTCAATTTCCAACGGTTCAATTAACAATATATTTAATAATCCTTCACTATCGTTAACTGTTTTCTCCATTAACGTTATCGCAGAGTTAAGCTGCACCTGCGATAATGAGTTATCGGACTCAAATACTTTATCGTCAATCTGTTGCTCAATCATTTTAGCTATAACATATAGCTCTTTAAATCCAAGACTTGCTGCTGAGCTTTTCAGGGTATGAAATAAAATATATTCATCTTGCCCTAATGACTTAGAATACATTGAACTTAACGTAACAATATCAACTTTTAAGTCATCAATAAATAACTCCAACGAACGTTTATATAAGTCAGTTAAATAATTAAATCTGGCAAAGCTACTCTCAATCTCAATATTTTTACTGTGACAATACTCTATTACTTCATCACTTAAAGATTGATACAGTTTTTCATTAGCATTAGAAACACTTTTTAATGCACTAACACCTGATGTTTCTTTTAATATTTGATCAACAACATAATTTAACTGGAAAGGTTTACCTATATGTCCATCCATACCAGCTTGATAACATAACTCTTTATCAGAATCAGAGACATTCGCCGTCATTGCATAGATAGGTAAGGATACGTATTTTTCATTTGCTCGGATGCGACGAGTTGTCTCATAACCGTCTAAATCAGGCATTTGAATATCCATTAAAACGAAATCAAAAGTATTTTTCTCTAACTCCTCCAGAGCAATGAGTCCACCGTCGGCAACAACAACCTCAGCACCTTGGCTTTTTAACAATGTTTTGGCTATCAGTTGGTTAGTCGGATTATCCTCAACAACTAAAATAGATTTGCCAATTAATGGTTTACCTTTTGCTTTTATCTTTTGTGATATTCCTTTGTGCTGTGATGCAGCTATAGCATCAGAAATAGCATCAACTAACATGGTCCGAGTTACTGGCTTGGTAATAAAGCCATTCAGTGCTGACTTAGACTCGGACGCTTTTTCTGCTAATTTCTGACGACTGGTAGCTGAAACCATTATAACTAAAGGTACTTCTTCAATAGGAGTAAGACTTCTGATTTGTTCAGCAAGTTGCCACCCATCAACTTTCGGCATTTTCCAGTCGAGTAACACAAGGTCGAACTTGTTTTCATCTTTTATTGCTTGCTGAAACAATGTGAATGCATCTTCTGCATTTGATGCGACACAAACCTGCCAACCAAGTAATTTTATGGTATTACCCAATATATTTAGTGCCGTTTGATTATCATCCACAAGCAATATATTCAGAGGTTTATTTAGGTCTGTTGGTACCAGTTTATTTATC
This sequence comes from uncultured Psychrosphaera sp., assembly GCF_947500655.1. Taxonomy (GTDB): domain Bacteria; phylum Pseudomonadota; class Gammaproteobacteria; order Enterobacterales; family Alteromonadaceae; genus Psychrosphaera. The sequence continues at coordinate 23,937 of NZ_CANMSK010000023.1, forward strand.
GCTTTAACTTCCAGCAGCGGTAATTGGAAAGAAAACGTAGAACCTATATTGACCTCACTAACAACTGTTAAATCACCACCCATTAATTGCACAAATTGATGAGCTATGGTTAATCCAACACCTAATCCGCCATATTGACGAGAGCTAGAGTTATCCGATTGTAAAAAGAGCTCAAATATTTGTGATAACTGTCCCTCTTCAATTCCGATCCCAGTGTCCGATATATCAAAACAAAGTGTTACATCATCTTCCTTTCCTTGTTTTGCATTAATTCTAATAACAACCTCACCACTTAAGGTAAATTTAACCGCATTAGCAGCAATACTAAGTATGATTTTTCTTAACTTTTTAACATCACCCAACAACATAATTGGAACATCTGGGTCCATATCAAAGTGAACTTCAACTGGCTTATCAGCCAACATCGCTGATAATTGGAAACCAACATCGTTTAACACTTCATCAAGAATAAATTCACTGCAATCTAGCTTTAACAAGCCTCTTTCAGCATCACTCAAGTCCATAATATCGTCGATGATGTAAGTAAGATGTTTCATAGATTGTTTTGCGCCATCTACGCTAGTACGCTGAATGTCATTTAACACCGTTAGATCTAACATTTGCAACATACCACTAGTTATATTCAACGGTGTTCTTAACTCATGACTCATTTGTGAGATAAATGTAGTTTTTGATTTACTTGCAGCATCCACTTTTGATAAAGCGAGTTTTAATTGAGTTTCTTCTTTTAACCGCATAGAGATATTTTTTGCGGCCAGGTAGTAAACTTTCTCGTTGTCTATTTCTAATAGACAACAAGATATAAGCATAGGAATAGTTTCACCATTACAGTGTTGGTAATAGCGTTCTATGGTGATCCGATTGTTTTCATTAATATCATATTTAACCGAGTCCCAGGACTCATTGTCATCAAATATCATAATATCGTTTATCGACTGGTTGTGTACTGAGCTTGTATTGTGTCCTAATTGAATATTAGCGAACTCATTTAAATGTAAAACGATCCCTTTTGAATCAAGCCACAATAAAACATCTTGTGAGTTATCTAGAGCACTATTGATTAACGATACATGGCGTTTTAAAGATAAAGTTTCACGTATATCTTCAGCAAAAAATACATAACCAGTTTCATTACCATGTTCATTTAAAATTATTGAAGACGTTAAGTTAACTGGAATATCAAATTTTGTATGTTGCGGACTAAAAGTAACTAATGTAGAAGACTGACGTTCGAGTTGTTTTTGGATCCAATCTGTAAACTTTATATTTGGATTGTGTTTAAAAGTATTAGAATGCAGTAACTCAATTATATTTATTTTATCTAGGGTGATTGATTGCTCTAATTGCAATAAGTCTAATGCACTTTGATTTAATAACGTGATCACACCGCTAAGATCTGTGGCGATAATTGCAGTATGGCTACTATTTAATACACTAGCTTGAAATAACGCCTTACGTTGTATTTCGCCAGATTTCTCTACTACTTGTAACTCTAACAATTCATTTTTATTTTCTAATTCATTCTGTAATTGAACAAGTTTAGTCACATCTATGATGCTTACCGTCGCCCCAAAAAACTCGTTATTTTGCATTAAAGGTATGAAGCTAACTTGCAGTTGTTTAGCGGTTGTTACATCGTCTGTTTTATATTCAAAGGATTTATTTAATATCGTTTCGCCACGACTGACTTGTTTGAAATAGCTAACTAACGTGTCTTTTGTTATATAAGGTTTTAACCAATTAATTAATGGTTCTCTTCTTCGTCCCAAATTTTCAATATAAGTGCTAAATAAACTTTCAGCTGAATTATTCCAATGTAGAATCAAAAAGTCTTTATCAACGGCGACAATCGCTTCTGTTGTGTTTTTTACTACTGCCGCATAACTTAATTTGCGAGTCAGGGAGTCTAATCGTCTTGATACACTACGCCCTATAAATAACACCAACACTGATAATAAAATCGACAATATAAGGATTTGATAAAACACACTTGTAGGGCTTGTTAGCGCCAAAGACTCAACATAAGGCACTGTTGGAGAAACAGCTATCTGCCATTTTCGTCCATAAATATCAATAATGTTGGTTAAACGAGTACTATTATGAACATGGGCGTCCATGTCAGAGTTATAAAAGTTAATCTCTTGCTCTAGATAAAGGTCAGAAATATCAATACGGAAGTTAGCATTTAACTCAGATACTGCATCCAATATTTCATGTATAAGTAGTGGCGCATACACCCAACCATGTATACTTGCATTTTCACTTTGGCTCGTATTGACTGAGTTTTTAATAGGTAATAATAATAATAATAAAAATCCATAATTTTGTTTATTATTCGCCTGAACCAAAGTTATTGGCCCGGTTAATTGTGTTGTATTTGAAACTGCCGCTTTAATCGCAGCTGAACGTCTATTTTGTTCCGAGCCAATATCTAAACCAACGGCTTGTTGGTTATTAATTTCCGGTTCGATATATTGAATGATGAATAATGTGTCTTGTGGATTATTTAGCTGCTTTAATGCAAATGGACCAGACCTATCCTTTTCAGCATATTTTAAAAATGAATTTAGATCGTTTTTGTTTACTTTTTTAATAACACCAAAACCGCGAGAGCCGGGAAATTCAATATCGTACTTCCGACTTTGAAAGTAGTCTAAATTATTCTGGTAAGTAAAATTTTCTAATTTGACACTATTAACAGCTGCCTTTAAGCCTTGTAACCCATATTCATATTTACCAACACCAAGAACTATATCACTGGAGATTTCATTTAACTTTTTTGATATTAACGTATTTAACTTAATGTCATTTTCATTTTTTACAGAGCTTTTAGCCCAGAATGCCACATATAAACCACAGCCAAATATAATAAGAGAAGCCGCTAAAAATCGAAGAAGTATTGGGTTATTTAATATATTTACCCGCTTTATATCTCCACGTTCCATATCTAATTAGTCCCTTGATTTAAATAAATTATTTTTACTAAGCATAGTCAATGAAAAATAATAGGCTATGCTTAGTAAAAATAATTATTACTAAAAATAGTTTTTATCTTTTGCTTAATGCGTATTACTCAAGGAAGGTGTAGTGATGTTTGGTTCAACATTTAATGTTAAAAGGGGAAGATTGTGTTTATAAGCTCATTGAACCCACAACCACAAAAAGTGTTAATTATTGATGATGTTATTCAAAATATTTTATTTTTACAAAGCTCATTATCTGATTTAGCTAGTATTCACTTTGCTACTAATGGTCCTGAAGGGCTAGCCCTATGCGATGTATTAAAACCAGACCTAATATTATTAGACATATCTATGCCTGGTATGGATGGCTGGGAAGTCTGTACCAGATTAAAAGATAATCCCCTTACCTCAGATATCCCGGTTATATTTATAACCGGTAATGACAAACCTGAGGCCGAGCAACTGGCATTAGAAAAAGGCGCGATTGATTTTATTAATAAACCTTTCGATCCTAAAATTTGTCGATTAAGGGTAATCAATCAATTAAAACTCAGAAACCAATCTAGAGTTCTGCAACAAGCAAAACAAGAAATGACCCAGCTTGTTGAGTCAGTTCCTGTGTTAATTACTTACTGGGATGAAAATTGGAATAACATATTTTCCAATGACTTATCTGGCAAGTGGTTTCAAGCCTTTAATGGGACTAGTCAAAACAAGCATATTACTCAGTCCTTGCCTAGAGAGGTTTATCAAAGACTATTATCTCACTCTGAGATTAAACATAAAAACTCAATTGAGTTCACGGTGTCGGTACAAACTAACAAGCAAGAACAGCATTTTCGCGTTTTCCAATCAGCAACGTTCAACGAAGACATCTTAGTTGGCTCTTTGGTCACATTTGTTGATATCACAGATGCAAAAAAAGCCAAACAAGCTCTTCATTCAGAAAAAGAAAGACTACGAGTCACGTTACAATCTATAGGTGATGCCGTTATTGCAACCGACACACAAGGTTACATTACTTTCATCAACCCAATTGCAGAGCGAATGACGGGATGGCGGTTTAAAGACACGCCACCAGAAAAAATTGAAGACGTCATGTTATTGCGTGATGCTGATACTAAAAAGCCTTTACTAAATCCGCTTTATCTCGCTTTAAGTGAACAACGAACCGTCGCGATGGCGCTAAATAGCGAACTATTATCACATTCCCATCAAGTTTATGCGGTTGAAGATTCAGCTGCGCCAATCAGAGATGAAAAAGGTGAGATTATAGGCGCTATTATGGTTTTCCATGATGTTAGTGAAGCCATGGCATTAGCGATGAAAATGAGTCATTTGGCTAACTATGATCAACTTACTGACTTACCTAATCGAATTCTACTGCAAGATAGATTAACCGTTGCAATTCAAACTGCAGCAAGACAAAACCATAAGGTTGCAACTTTATTATTAGATATAGACAACTTTAAATATTTAAATGACTCTATTGGTCATCTACTAGGTGATCAATTGATATGTAAGATGGCAAGAAGGATCCAACAATTGCTACCTCCTGCATTTACACTAGCTAGGTTAGGCGGCGATGAATTTGTTATTTTAATGAATGAAATACCGTCGATTGAAGCAGCCTTGAGCTTAGCTTCAGATTTAGTCACGGCGATGCATCAACCGTTCATGCTAGACGACAAACCTTATAACGTATCAGCCAGTGTTGGCGTGAGTGTTTACCCAGATGATGCAAAAGATGCTGAAGAATTAATTCGTCATGCGGACGTTGCTATGTATAGCGCCAAACAAGAAGGACGTAACCGTTTCTGTTTCTTCTCTGGAGATCTGGAGGAAAGCCTCTTACAGCGCCATGCTCTTGAACTCAAATTACGCCATGCAATTGAAAATGATGAATTAATTGTTGTCTACCAACCTAAGTTTAACCTTAAAACTAAGAATATAGTGGGCGCTGAAGCATTAGTCCGTATGGTAGATGAAAATAATCAGCTAATTTCACCTGTTGAGTTTATTCCAATAGCAGAAGATTCTGGCTTAATTGTGCCATTGGGAAATCAGGTATTGTTAAAGGCTTGTACCCAGTCAGCAAAATGGTTGAAAGAAGGTATGCCGATTTCTGTCTCGGTTAACGTCGCAGCGGCTCAGTTTGCCGATCCAGACTTAGAGGCAATAATTATTGAGGTCTTAAATCAAACTCAATTACCGCCACATTATTTAGAATTAGAAATTACAGAAACGGCTTTAATGGGCGACATTAATGAAACTCAAACTAAGCTCTCGGTATTAAAAGGCTTGGGCATTAATATCTCGATTGACGACTTTGGTACTGGTTACTCTAGTTTATCTTATTTAAAAAAATTCAATGTAGACATAATGAAAATTGATATGTCGTTTGTTATCGACATGCTCAACAATACACACGACTATGAAATTGTTAAAACCATTATTCTACTAGGACAATCTTTATCATTAACCTTAATTGCTGAGGGGGTTGAAACCGAAGAACAAGCGCAAGCGTTAATGGAATTAGGTTGCGGTATAGGGCAAGGTTATTTGTATAGTAAACCTTTACGTAAAAAAGAATTTATGACTTTTTTGGAGTCGGCAACAAAGAATCCTAATGAGACATAATCATGACTAAAGACATCGACAACGCACTCACACAGAATAATAAGTTACTTTTATTCTCTATTGGCGGATTCGCATTAATATGCGTCGTTATTTACGTTATATATAGCCACTATACTAAAGAACAATTAAAAACTGAATTGTTAGATAAGTTAACCGTCACTATAAATTCATCAGTGTCTTTAATGAATAAAAGTTTTACTAAAAATATAAGTAACATTGCATTTTTACACTCCACGCCTCCAATTAAAGGCATTGCTAGGGCATTAAGTAACGATAATATCGATCCGCTAGATAATACAACCACCGAACAATGGAAAAGGCGATTAGCGGTTATATTCTCTGCATTTATTGTCAACAATCCAGATATTAGGCAGATAAGATACATATCAAAACTAAATCAAGGACGAGAGTTAGTTAGAGTAGAACGCCGAGATAATAAAATTATTGTTGTGCCTGATGCCTTACTGCAAAGCAAACAAGATAGCGACTATTACAAAGCAATTAAGCCTTTGCATATAGATGAAGACTATATTTCAGATATATCATTAAACCGAGAGTACGGTGTTTTAGAAAGTCCTCTTTGGCCAACGTATAGAGTGGCTCATAATATCTTCGACCAGGATTATCAGTTTTTTGGTTTTATAATATTGAACATAGATGCCACAAGCTTACTGACACAAATGAAAGATACCTTTTCACAGTCCGATTTTAATTTTTATTTATTGGACACACAAGGTTACTTTATTAGCGCAGACAGAGAGGCATTAACCTTTGGTTTTGACTTAAATAAACCTGATGCTATTTGGTCCAAATTGACCAACCAAGCCCCCCTGCCTAACGATAATAAAATCAATCAACTAACCTTTGATCAACAAAAATATTATATGTACGGCTCAGAATTAAGATTGTCTCTTCGAGACTTTCGTAGTTTAAATATCATAGGTGGGCTGTCGGAGAATAGACTTGGACAAATATGGGATCAACAGAGCAAATTTGTGATCTTCATATTAATCACCTTATTTATTATTGTAACTCTTGTGACTTTTTATTATCAAAAATATTTAAACAAAATATGGTCTTTGTACGATCAACAATCTCGTTATGAGGCTATTATTGCAGGTTCTTCCGATGCAATTATCAGTGTAGATGTCACAGGTAAAATACTAAGTTGGAATGAGTCCGCGACTTACCTTTTTGGCCTCAACGATGAACTAGCCTTCTCTAAAAACATTAATGAGGTAATAGGCGTAACTAAAAAAGATTTTTTGTTAGATGAAGTCCTACTTGCCAATGTTATAAATAAAACCCAACCAGTCTCCTATGAGATAACAAATGATACCGATACAGATAACCCAGTCTTTTTATCAGTTAACTTATCACCAGTCATACCGCATAAATCAGATACTCCGGCATCTGTCGCTGTACTTATTCGTGATATCACAGAGTCAAAAGTTAATCAGCAAAAAATAATAAATCACAATGAATCATTAGAACAAGAAGTAAACCAACGGACCCAACAACTAGAACAGTTAGCCCAAAAGGCAGTTGATGCCAATCAATCTAAAAGTGCATTTGTTGCTAATATTAGTCACGAGATCCGTACACCATTAAACGGTATTTCAGGCATGTTAGAGTTGATCAATAAAGATCTTTTAACCGACAAGCAAACCAATTATATTAAGTTAGCAAAAAGCAGTATTTCCAATTTATCCGTACTAATAAATGACTTACTAAACTTATCAAAAATTGAAGCTGGAAAACTAGATATTGAGTTAGATGAGTTTAATCTGACACAAACGATAAGTGCAGTTATAGAAACTATGTCCATACGTTGTATGGAAAAAAATATCGACTTACAGTTTGATTGGAGCAACATCGAACATGAATTGTTAGTCAGTGATGATTATAGGTTTCAACAAGTGCTAATAAATTTAATCAGCAATGCGATTAAATTTACTGATAAAGGTACTATTTTAGTTAATGCTAAAACCATAATAAACAATGCTAATTCTGAACTTGTTGATTGTGTTATCACAGTGCAAGATTCTGGACTTGGTATGACAGAAGATGAACAAGAAAAATTATTCCAACCTTTCACACAAGCAACGGCAGGTACTGATAAACAATATGGAGGAACTGGTTTAGGTTTATCAATTTCAAAAAAATTAGTTAAGTTACTAGGTGGTAGTATCAATGTTAAAAGTACACTAAACAAAGGAAGTACATTTACATTTTCAATTCAATCAAAATTAATTAAAAATCAAATATCACCACTATTTAGTCCTAAGTTATTAGGCAAAAAAGTTATATTATTCAGTGAACAAATAGAAAAATATGAACCTCTATTAAAGCAGCTCCGTCGTTGGCAAGCTGAAGTTCATTTATTAAATGCTCAACAAGTTGAGCAACATATTAATAACTCAACCGATCCTGACTTATTATTCATCGATAACAATATATTCCATAATTCGACAAGTAAATGGACTGAATACTTTAAAACTAACAGTAATTGCCAACTAATAATTTTAGAAAATTCAAAATCAGAGCTAACTAGTTCTGATGTTTATAACGATGCTTTTTTTATTACCTCCCCTATTTTGCCATACCAATTACTAAATATAATCGACTCAATTTTTAATACTGGAACAGCAAATAAACCAGAAAACAAAATAACTAAAGCAATAGACCAACCCAATAAGTATTCAATATTAATTGTTGATGATAATGAAATTAATCAAATAGTTGCAGCAGGCTTATTAGAATCACTTCCTGTTGAAATTAAAACCGCCAGTAATGGGCAAGAAGCATTAGATATATTGAATAATACTTCTAATACCTTTGACTTAATTTTAATGGACTGCCAAATGCCAATTATGGATGGATTTGAAGCCACAGAATCCATAAGGCAAGGCAAGGCGGGTAGTAAAAACTGTGGAACTAATATAATCGCTATGACAGCAGGCGCCATGTCTGGTGATAGAGAAGCTTGCCTTCAATCTGGTATGAATGACTTTATTATAAAACCATTAGATGGCATTAACTTCCGCAGTAAAATTTCATCTTGGTTGGAAAGCAATAAATAACACTAGTATATATTCCCTAATAATTCATAAGTTAGACCAACAAAATTTTTAATAAAAAGAGCATTAAAACGAGTTATTGTCTACATTTAAAGCATAGATAAGATATATAGCTAAATTTCATTTAAGACCCATTTATAACCGCCGATAATTGTATATCGGAAAGCTTTGGAGAGCACATTAATGCCAGGTAAACGGAAAACACTTACGATTATGCAGTCATCAATTATTAGCTTATTAATTGGTGTATCAACGTTATTATTTTTAACTATTTGGGTTATAACTAGTATCTCATCTAACTACCAACGCCATAACCTTGATAAACAAATATCAGAGCTAATGGATAGTATTGAAAAGGTTTCTCATAATCATGCCGTTGAGAGAGGTTTAACCGCTGGTTATTTAAATTCAAAATCGGCTAATGATAAATCAAAACTCAATAAACAAAGACAAATTGCCGATGAAGCTGTTGTAAAAATGCAACAAGCAATCGACAAAGACTGGGGCAGCCACCTTAATGTAAAACAATATACCCATTTGTTAACTGATTTTTTAAAAAACAAACCAGCTACTCGGCAGCAAGTTGATAAACAAAATGCATCACAAGCGTTCCAATACTATAGCTCTCTCAATAAAGTAGCTCTTGATTCTATCCAATTTTTACAAGCTGAAGTTTTTGACCAAATATTAAAAGAAGACAACAATGTTATTTTGAATATAGCTCGGTTTAAAGAACGAGCTGGACAAGCTAGAGGACTAATAAATGGCATACTATCTAAAGGAGCGTTGTCATTATCTGAAAAAACGGCAATAACATCTTATATCGAAGATATGAAATTGCTCGAGATTTATATTAAAAACAGCAATATTCCGAATCTAGTAAATCAATTTGAAATCATTATGTCCTCAACTGATAGTAAAACTATCAAAAGTGTACATAATAAAATTTTACAATCGTCAGAAATATTAAATAAAACAGAGTTTGTAACACCGAGTGAGTGGTTCTCATTAGCAAGTAATCAAATTGGTGAATTTAAGAAGTTATTAGATGAAGAATGGGTTGTTGCCCACTATCATGCTCAAAAACTAGCAGACGATGCCATGTTCAATCTAGTCGTTATTTCGGTGTTAGTTGTATTAGCTTTACTTGCATTAGTCGGGATCAACTTATCATTAATAAAACGACTCAAACATGAATTAGATACGTTAACCATTGTACTGAATGCCATGTCGAGAAATAGTGATTTAACATTAGATTCACGTTTAAATTCATCGGATGAGCTTGGTGATATTTCCAATGCAATCCATTCTACAATCACTTCATTTAAAGATTTATTAGTTGGACTATCAGTTTCAATTGGTACCAATACCCGTTTAAACGATGACTTAAATACGGCAAGTAAAGAAGTTCATAACAGTGCGATGAACACTCAAGAATTAGCCCAAAGTATTGCAACTGCTGTTGAAGAGATGGCTGCAACAAGCTCAGAAATAGCTAAATCAGCAACAGAGACGTTAAACTCAAGTGATCAATTGTTAAAAAGAGCACAGCAAACGGCAGATGTTAGTAATAAAACTAAAACGGCTATCTCTCAGCTTAGTGACAATATGAATTCTATTTCTGATAAAGCCGGTTACATGGAGGAGCAAGTTAATGCTATCTCAGAAATATTAGTGAATATTAATTCCATTTCTGATCAAACCAATTTGTTAGCATTAAATGCGGCTATTGAAGCAGCTAGAGCCGGTGAGCAAGGGCGAGGATTTGCAGTAGTTGCGGATGAGGTTCGAAACTTAGCTAAAGGTAGCCAAGCCTATTCAACTGAGATTTCAACCTTGCTAACAGGCTTACAAACTGCAACACAAGAGGTAATGAGCGCAATTAGTGACAATGTAGAGACAGCAAAAGAATCAATGTCAGTGACCCACGAAGCTACTCAGATCGCCAGTGAATTACAAACAATGAGCCGAGAAGTTGAAGCTCAAACAACTCAAGTAGCTACGGCCGCCGAGCAGCAGTCACTTACGACTGCAGAAATAGCTAGTAATACGACTAAGGTTAATGAAGCCGCCGACGATGAGTTAGCTGAAATTGATAAAATGAATCGTATATTCTCTGATATAGAAACTAATGGTGCATTATTACAACAATCAATGGATAGCTTTAAGATTTAAGCTTGATATGACTCCACCAAAGTAGCACCTATTTTTAGGTATAAGGTGTCTTGAAAATCCAGACCAGACGTAGTTACTCAATAGAGTTTAAAATAAAAGTCATTCAACAATCGTTAAAAACTCCAGGTACCGTTAATATGACGGTATTAAAGCTAATATTAATTCAATGCTAGATGGCTCAGGTTTGGTTTGGTTTGGTTTGGTTTGGTTTGGTTTGGTTTGGTTTGGTTTGGTTTGGTTTGGTTTGGTTTGGTTTGGTAAAGCAGAGTATTATATTAGTATTTGAATAATGTAGGTTTTGTTTATCACATTTGTGTATGTAAATATTTTAAACAAAACCTAATATTCTAATCTACTGAAGTAATGGGCTAAAATAATAATTTAAGATTTTAATGCAGCTAATTGCTCAGCACTTCTTTGTTCTTGTTCAACAAACTTCAACCATTGTGTTGCCATGCGCTGTGAGCTTTGAATCTCTTTTGCAGACTTAAACGCTTCTAACGCATCATCAAACTGTTTAAGATTAACGTTTGCCATTCCCAAAGCTAAATACGCATTACCTTTATTTTTTAATTTACCTTTGGCAATCGCTTTTATTGCATGCTGCACAACAAGTTTTGACTTACCTTTTTGTAGATAAATCTCCGCTATATTAAGATCTGCATTACCGTCATCTGTAATACTGGCTAATTGGGTAAGCACATCAACAGCTTCATCCACTTCTTTTGCGCCTTGCCAAGATTGCGCTAAAAACTTCAAATTCTTAGCGTTTTTTTCAATTAGCTTATCTTCAATGCCTTTACTCAGTACTTTTGCGGCTTTATACGGTAAGCCATTAAAGTAATAGATTTGGGATAAAGTCATCAATTCAGACTTTTTAGTAACAAAACCTTGTTGGTAAGCGGCTTCCATTACCGCTAACTGTTTATCTTCTTGCTCAAGCTCACCATACATACCGGCAAGTTGAACCCAATACTCTGGCTTGTTAAACAAACGTACCATTTGTTCTAATATTTCAGTTACTTTTTTACTATCTTTTAGCTCAAAGTAAACGGCACGTTGTAATATATACCAATTCTCTTCAGGGGCTTTCTCTTCTTCAACAGCCTGCACTATTGCACTTTCAATGTATTTAGCTGCATTGGTATAATCTTTTGATTGGTATGATGCTTGTGCTCTTAATACATTATTATTAACCGGTGGTTTACCTTGATGTACAAGGTCCCACTTATCTAAGAACTCAATGGTTTTACCATAATTTCCATTTGCCATAGACAGCTGAGCTAATGAAAACAAAGTGCTTTTTTCTAAAGACTCCGGAATTGGGTCTTGCTTTACAACTTGCTCAAACGCGCTTATTGCTTTATCCGTTTGACCGTCATTGTAATAAATAAAACCGTAAAAGTTATGCAACATAGCGCGTTCATAACTGTTTAAGCTTGATGATTTAGACTTTACTTGGTCTAAAATTTCTAAGCCGCCGGTAATATCACCCGCATCTGCGATTTCTTGCGCTCTTGCTAATTGGCTATAAACTCGTGCACCTAAAGCTGGCGTTCGTTTACGTTTTTTTGCAGTAGACGCTTCCTCTGCTGCATGTACAGAAGCAATATTTACACTAGGTAATATATCTAGCATGCTTGATGTTAACGTAATAACACAAGCTAATGTGGTACGTATAAACAATGTTTTCATAAATAAATCCAAATTTGTTAACTTAAAACGCAGCCGTTATTATTTAGCCATTTCAAAGGTTATACGATTTTGTACACCTGAAACTTCAGTTGCAGTGCCATTAACCACACGCGGTTTATATTTGAATTTAAGTGCCGCATCCATCGCAGCTCTATCAAATAACCCTTCTGGATTAGCTTCAATCACCACTGGATTTTTCACTGCACCGGTTTTATCTACCATAAACTCGACTATAACGTAGCCTTCTATACCACGCTGTAATGCACGGCGAGGATAAACAGGTGCAACCTTAACAATCGGTAAATACTCACCATCACTTGCATCTAGCGCTAACCCATTACCAATTGCCGTATTGGCATTTACATTAGCACTGAAGTCAAAACCAGAAGCGTCAGCAACTGCAGACTCAGACGACAACTGAGGTTGTGTCATCTCCGGAGGTGGCTCTTGTGGCTTAGGTGGCTTTTTCGGTTTACGTTCTTTTTTCTGTACGGTTTCATCTTGTTTTAGTCGAATAAAATCAAGTACATTACCTCTTACTGGGTCAGTAAAAACACTGTCACTGTTTTTGATCAGCGCTTGCATGCCATATAACAAAGCAAGCGTAACCGTTCCAGCGAGAACCAAAGCAATAATATATCTTTGTATCATTGGGTATTTTTGTTCAGCTAAGTTCACAATAATTCGCCTTTTTAGTTACCGTCATCGGCAGCAATTGATACATCAAATACGCCCGCAGCACGAGAAGCGTCCATAACTTTAATTAAGGTTTCTGTTGTCGATTTTTTATCAGCTTGGATAACCACTGAACCTTGAGGATTTTCAGCTTTTAAACGTTCAACGTTAGCTTGCACTGCTCGTACATCAACACGACGTTTGTTGATCCAAATCTCACCTTTGTCAGAAATGGCAATTAAGATACTCGCACGTTCCTTTTTAACAGCGGTTGCTGCTTCAGGACGGTTAACATCAATACCCGCTTCTTTTACAAATGACGCGGTTACGATGAAAAATATCAACATGATAAAAACAACGTCCAACATAGGGGTTAGGTTTATCTCTTCTTGCTCTTCTTCTTGTAATAGACTTGCTAAAGGTGCTCTCATAATATTTCTCTTTTACTTTATATAAGTGAGTTAACGTTATGATCAGTGTTGAATATCTAACACTAACTCATCTTCTAATAATTCAATTTCACGTTTTGATTTACGTTGTAACCAAGAGTTTGCAAATACACCTGACAATGCGCCGACCATTCCAGCCATTGTTGGTATTGTTGCTTTAGAAACACCACTTGCCATTGAACGTGCATTACCGCTACCACTGATTGCCATTACATCAAAAACTTCAATCATCCCTGTTACCGTTCCCAACAATCCCATTAAAGGACATAAGGCGACCAAGGTTGTGATAAGTGTTAAGTTTTTATTCAATTGCATTTGTGCTCTTGCAACAAATGCTTGGCGAATTTGTTCAGCATTCCAGGACATTCTTTCTGCCCTTCCCTGCCAATTTTTTATCAGTGCTGCTTTTACTTCTTTGTGGCCATTTAGAGCGTATAAAATACGCTCCAATATCAACAACCACATTAAGAAAATCATAATGGCAATGGCCGTGAGTACAACACCACCGGTGTCCATGAACTCACGAATAGCCTCTATGGTTTCAGTGAATAAAACCATGATATTCCCCTTAAGCTACTTGATTATTTTTACTAGTAACTTTCATATTTTGACGACGTTCTAACTGCTGTTCAGAACGTTCCGCAATAATACCTGCGCTTTGTTCTTGTAATATCAACATAATGTTTTTACTACGAGTATTTAGCATGCTTGAAAGAACAACCGTTGGAATCGCAACAACTAGACCTAGAACTGTTGTCATTAATGCTGTTGAAATACCACCAGCCATTAATTTAGGGTCACCTGTACCAAATAGTGTTATTGCTTGGAACGTGTTGATCATCCCAGTTACCGTACCTAATAGACCAAGTAATGGTGCAATGACAGATACAATCTTAATTAACGTTAGATTTTTGGTAATAAGCGGCATTTCACGTAAAATTGATTCGCTTAATTTAAGCTCAAGTGTTTCATAAGCTACATCTGGGAATTGTTGATTTACTTTTAATACACGCCCTAGAGGGTTATCTATATTTGCTTCAGTTTCTTTTAACTGACGTTTAACTTTGTAGTTCATACGCGCTAGCGACACAAAGCGTTCAAAGGCAATTAAGAAAGCAACTAAACCAACCGCGATAATGATGTAACCAACCGTACCGCCTTGGTCAATACGTTCTTCAATGCTTGGAGCTTGAACTAAAAGGCTTAAAATTGAACCGCCTGTTGGGTCTAAAGCAAATGGAACAATTGAGTCTGTTGATTCTTGTAAATTTTCAGCGCTGTCGTTAAAACGAGATGCTGGTTGGCGAACTAATTCAGCCAAAGTACCAGTTGTAGGGTTAAGCTCTAAATATTGACCGCCAGATACTAATGCAAATGCACCTACACGAACCACTTCTTTGTTTACTTTATTACCGTTTGCTTCAACCACATCGGTATTGAATTTTACAACTTTGCCTTGCTCTGTCATTTCACGTTGTAGTTCAAACCAAACTGTTTCAATTTGTTCAATTGACGCTAGTTTTGAACTGCCACCCATGCTTTGTGCTAACTCTTCAAAAAACACATCACGGCCAGGAAACTGAGCTGATACATTTGAAGACTGCATTTTGCCTTTAGCGTCGCCAGACACTTGCTGTAAAACACCAAATAGTTCTTTTAATGAACCCATGCGTTTATTTAACGCTTCTGATAAATCAGCTAGTTGGAATTCGTTTTTCTCAAAATTAGTCTCTAATTTTTCAGACAACTTCAACGCATTATCACGTGTATTTGTTGCTTGCTTTAACATTTTATCTTGGTCTGCGCGTTCACGTAAAAATGCTTGTTCACGTGTTTTATTTTCTTGATTTTGCTTTGCTTTACCGGTTTGTAATTGAGATAACAATTGGTCTAAATCCAATGGTGTTTTCTCGTCAGCGGCAAACGTTGGCATCGCTGTCGCTAATACTAGTAATATTGCAGCTGGCGCTTTTACTAGGCTTTTTATAAATACGTTCATTATTCTTACCTTAAATTCAATATATTTAACGGCTACTAAAGCGCGGTGTTAGATGAAACCAAAACTGGTGCAGGAATTGGCATAGTTAGTAAGTCTGGCGCTAACTGTTTCTTAGCCATGCGCAAGCCTTTAGTTATATGCATACGGTATTCTGGATCTAGTTTTTCAAATGACTTTTTCTCATTATTCCAACGTCCAATTAAAGAACCGTCACGGCTTAAATACATAAGTGCCACACGTCCGATACGTAAAAAGTCAACATCACGCTCTTGTCCGTCAAGCTCTAACAAACCAGAATATGCTTCAATGCTGCGGCCATAATCCACTTCAACTTGGTAGGCTTCCATTACACGTCTGAATTTTTCAGAAACAGCAATATCTGCTTTATCCATCATTGTTTTTAACGACGTTAAACGTGTTTGACGTTCAACTGGTAAAAAAGGAACATCTAACTGAACAAAGCTTTCTAAGCCATCAATCATGCGTAACATTAACGGTGTTATTTGACGCTCAATTACAGATACCTGGTCTATGTCTTTATTCAACTGCGCCATCTCTTCGATTTGGCTATTAATTTGTTTTTGAATTTGACCGTTATAAACGTCTAAACCAGCAGTTTCTTTTTCGATAGCTCTAAATTGCAAAAGTTTTTCTTGAACTTGCTCTGCAATTTTATCGATTTTTTTCTGTGATTTTGCTGCTGAAGTCGTAATTTCTGTGCTTGCTGAAATTACTTGTTGAATTGCTGCGGCTTGTACTGAAATAGAACTTGCGCTCATAAGTACTGTTGCAACCGCTGTGGATAACACTTTCTTAGAAAGTCCGATTTTAGAAATAGTTTTCATTAGTTCACCCCATAAGTTTATAGGGTGAATAGTAGAGGACAAATGTGACAATACCGTTTCGGTTAAATGTCAGTTTAATGACAATGTAATAAATGCATTAATTTGACTTATTTCAAACCCAATTAATAAATGGGTAGTTACTTTATGTTGAAGGTTTGAGAGATCAATTGACCTTGTTGCGCAACAGAACCTTGCACTGACTTAGCCTGCTGATGAGCCTCTTCTACTGTGTGATCTACTTGCTGCATTAATGCCGAAAATGTTTCAAAATCACTTTGTTGTTCTTTGGCACAACTCATGGTCTGTAATGAAACTTCGGATGACTTAACGGCCTTTTGCTCAACTAAGTTCGTGGTCTCTATTAAATTAGCCGCTAAACTTGTTTGCTGTTCAGCAGCCAAGGATATTTCACCAATATTAGTTTGTAACAAACGACTATAATTGTTTAATTGATCTAAAATTTGGCTAGTGTCGAGTAATGACTCTTGCGTTTTTATTGCCAACTTTCTTACTTCATCAGCCACAACCGCAAAACCTCGTCCCTGCTCACCCGCTCGAGCTGATTCAATAGCCGCATTTAGCGCTAGTAGATTTGTTTGGTCGGCTATCGACTTTAATACATCCATGACTTCCTGCACTTTATCGACACTAACAACCAAATCATCAAGAGTGCTATTGCTTTGATTTATTTTACTGACGGTTGCTAAATTAGCTTGCTGCATTTGGTTGGCACCTTCACGGCCAGAAACCATAGCTTGTAGAGTTTGGTTAGCATTTTCCTGTACTTCGCCAGCTAAGGCATTTAATTGCTTATTTATTTGTGACAAATTAGCTAAGACATCTTGTGATTGCTGAACTTGTTGTTGTGTATTAATTGTTGCATCTGAAATTTGCTGAGTTTCAGTGCCAAGGGAGTTTAACGCTTGTGACACTACATTCATTTGCTGCGATTTTTTATCGTTATCGGATTCAGCGTTATCCAATAATTGATTGAAAAAACGAGCTATTTCACCAAATTCTGTCGTTGATTTGTCATCTATCCGCTCAATAGAGCCTTGTGTCACTAAGTTATTAAATGCATCGCGTAAGTAACGTAATGGTGTTAACACAAGTTTATACATGACCAGATAATTCATGGCAGAACCAATTAAAAACAACACCAACATAGAGGCTATGATCATGGCCACCTGAGAGTACGTTTTATCTCGGCTGGCAAACACAGCTATCTCCACATCGTTTGCTAATAGTTCAAGCTCATCAATGTCGGTTTTAATTTCTGCCAGTGAAGAGGTACGTTGTAAAATAATTGCTGAAGTATTGTCTAATTCTTTTGGGTAACGATTTAACAAGCTTTGTAACTCTGATATTAAATCTTCACCTTTGTCAGTTTGCTCTTCGTCTTCATCCTCAAATAAGTCATCGCCGCCAAAAAAGTCATCATCATCTGTTTGTTCAAAAACATCTAATAAAGGTAATAATGCTAAGTTTGTTGCTAGTTGCTTAGTCTCATTTAAGTTAACAATTAAGTTTTGTTTAGTCGTTGGGTTTTGAGAATGAATGAAGCTTTGACGAGTACTTGTTAAGTCATACACTCGATATAAAAGTTTTGATGATAGGCCTAAGTATTGTTTTGCCGCTACTTCGTTGTTCGGTGCACCTTCTTGTGCATAAGCAACTAAGCTGTCGATAGTGTCCAATATATTACGTTCTGCATTTTCTAATAATGCTTGTTCATTACCGCTTAATTTTCCTAACGCTCGATATTTACCAGACATTTTAGTTTTTAATACTTGTAACTGCAGGGTCAATTTTGAAGTAAGATTTTCATCAATATTGGCTGAGGATAATGCAACTAAAATACTATCAACTTGGCTTTCTGCATCACTTAACTTTACCGCGTTACCTGTGACCAAATAACTTTGAACATCTCGATAAAGCTTTACAGTGATTGCGTGATAAATAGAGCGGTATTTAGCGTAAACAAGATCGGAGTCAGTGAGTTTTACATTAGCCCAAATAGTGGAAAGTGTCATCAGTACTACGGCGGCTAATATTCCAACTGATGTTACTTTAACTAAACTTGATATTCTCATTTTGTAGCAATCTTAATGTCAGCATAATTTATGCGCAGTCTATTTAAAAACTGTGACCACTTTATGACGAAAATATGACAAGTAAAATCAAGTGACTATTGTTTCCCAGCCACTCGATATAACACTTGCATATATTGATTGGTTAAATCCAGAATATCTTTTTCTGTAACATATTCATTAACTTGATGAATAGTATGGCTTGGTAAACCTAGCTCAATAACCTGACAACCATTTTTTGCAATAAATCGCCCGCCTGATGTACCGCCAGCGGTTGATAAACGTGGAAACCGTTTTGTCACATCAAAAATGGCTTGTTCAACCTCAGCAACTAAATCAATATCTATCGGCAATGACGTTTCTGCGGTTAGAGGCTCTTCGGTTAATATTTCACTATGGATAGGTTCAATATTGGACGGTGCTGAATCGTTCATACTGTTTGCCGTTTCGCCGGACGTGTAATATGGCTCACAAGAGCGATACCAGCGAATTGATATATCATTAGCTAACTGTTTTAGTTGCACTAATCCGTTAACAATACGTTGCTTAATGTTTGCCTCTGTCTCTTTATGAGAATAACGCACATTAAACTTTAAACTACACTCACCTGGAATTACATTATCGCCAGAGTCACAAGTTTGAATGCTCGTGATCTCTAAATGGCTCCCAGGGAAATCATCACTACCTTGATCCCAAGATTGCTGAGTTAACCATTTTCCCATTACGACAGCAGTATGTGAGGCATTTTTTGCATTTTGCGGAAATGCCACATGACCATATTTACCAATAATGGTTATTTCGGCTGAAATAGAACCACGACGGCCTATTTTTAATACATCGCCAGACTGGTCAAGACTGGCAGGCTCACCAACTATGCAATAATGCGGTAATTCTTGGGTTTGAGCTAAACGAGATACAATTTCTTTTGTACCATATTCAGCATCACCAACTTCATCACTGGTGATCAAAAAGTAAAAGCTAAATTTTTCTAAGTCTAAGTTAGGTAGTATTTGTTCAAACGCCGTTAACATAGAGGCTATCGCGCCCTTCATGTCGGCAATACCACGTCCATATAATTTATCGTCTCGCTCTGACAGAGAAAATGGCTCACTGTGCCATAAATCTGTATTTAGTGCTGGCACAACATCGGTATGACCACAAAATGCAACGCGTGTAGAACCGCGGCCAATTTTTGCGATTAAATTACTAACCCCTTCGACTTCAAAGTCATCAACAGTCATACCTAAGTTTTTGAAAAAACGTTTTAAGTATTGTTGGCAACCCGCATCATTTGGTGTAATTGAGGGTCTATGCAACAGCTGAGTTAAATGCACTTTAATTGCATTTAAATCGGCCTCATCACAAAATGACTTTAATGGTATCTCTGATACTTGTGGCGGATTTATGTTAGCTCTCATGTGTGTTCCAACTTGCATACATTTATCGCTCATCTGTTTATAATTATTAAATTAAATAACTGAAACAGATATAGCTGTAGTAATACTGTTAATTATTAATGACCTAATATGACGCACGGCTGGGCTATAACAGCCCAACCTTTGCCCTGGTTTAATTTAAAACTCAACTTTATAGCTCATGCTAAAGCCAACACCTTTAGTGCTAGAACGTAAAAGCTCATCATCAAATGTGATCTCTTTTTGTTCATCTAAAATATTAGTTACTTTAAATTTAAGCTGACTAGAATAAGTTGGGAAATAAGTATAGTTAACATCTAATGAGTGAAATGGTTGTTCCATTCCATCATCAAAGCCATCAATTCCAGAAATAATAACGCGCTCACCAAATACGTTATATACCACAGTGGCTAAATGTTCCCCATTTGGTGAATCGTAACCTAATTGTAAGTTAACAACGTATTCAGAATGCCCAGTTAAGCGGCGTTCTAAGTTTGTAATGGATGTAGAAACACCAGTCTGCTCAACAATATTTTGTCTATCCAAAGTGATTTCTGAGTCACTTAAGGTAACATTACCAGAGACAAATGAGTTTTCAGCAACCTGACCAAACAAACCTTTCAAGCTGTTCAAATCTTGTAAAAACTCAAACTCGATACCTGTTACAGTTGCATCTTCACCGTTGGCAATACGAATAAGTGGTGGACCGTCTTGAGCTGGTGATTGAACTGACTCAATTGGATTTTCTAACGACTTAGTAAATACCCCCACTGACAGATTATTACCTGCTGGCATATACCATTCCCAACGAAGATCAATATTGGTCATATCCGTTGTTTTCAAATCTGGTGTACCTGACACTGGAAATCCAGTTAACGGATCTCTGTAAGTAGAAACAGTAACTTCTCTTAAATCTGGACGTACAACCGTTTGACTAAAGCTAGCTCTAAATTGCATTTCATCGTTTAACAAATAAGTTAAGGCTAACGCAGGATAAATACCATCATCCGCGTAGATTAAATCAGCAACGCTTTCTTGTTCACGGGTAAAGTCAACTTCACCGGAAAATGGATTGTAAGGGATTGCCAGCTGGGTAAAGTCTTCAAAGCGGAAACCACCAGAGACACGATATTTGTTATTAATAAAGAAGTCGGCTTCAAAATAATAAGCATCTATATTTTGCTCGGCAGTATATAAATCACCATCATTTGTCGTGTCATTCAATATAGAGCCAGTCAATGATACATTTT
Source organism: uncultured Psychrosphaera sp. (assembly GCF_947500655.1). Classification (GTDB taxonomy): domain Bacteria; phylum Pseudomonadota; class Gammaproteobacteria; order Enterobacterales; family Alteromonadaceae; genus Psychrosphaera. The sequence continues at coordinate 45,234 of NZ_CANMSK010000023.1, forward strand.
CTAACTTATCATTAGATAATATCTGATTTATATCATTCCCACTTAAATCAAAATCTGATGGTAATTTACGAGTATCAAGGTTAAATCGACGATTAATTGCTTCACGTTTTTTTTCTACAAAGCTAGCACCGACTTTAAATTCCATTTCTAAACCAGACAAATAAATCGGTAAAGAGGCGTTGAATGAGAAATGTTGGACATCGTCAACTAAGTCTTGAAAGCCAAAACGAACCGCTGTATTACTTGAGCTTACAGACGATTCAGTTTCACTATCATAAATACCATCGTTATTATCGTCAGATATTATGTATATTGCTTCCACATTACTTGGCGCATAACGGTTTGACTCAGAGTCAGAATAAATCCAATCAAAACCAAGAAGGTTTAAATCGGCAAAGGTATGTTGTCCGCTTATTTGTAATGCGGTTAAAGAACGCTCTTCATACGTTGTTTCTTTGACATTCAATATCGCATTATTTTCGTTTGGCGATATATTGTTTGACTGGCCAAACTTATCTTTTGACTCATCTTCTGTATCGTTAAGTGCGATATAATTTAGCGTTAATTCATGTGCTTTATTATAATTAGCACCTAAATTGATCATATAAGATGTTTTAACATTGTGAGTTGTACTTAAAATATCATCGTAACCACGTATAAAGGTATAGTTGGTTCCTTCATCAGTTTCATTAGCACTCCAGCTTTCTAGTTGGTATTCCTGCGCAACTTGCCATGAATTATCATAAGCAAATGTCGCTAAGAATCCGAACTCTAAGCTGTTGCCAACTAAAGATGTATCAAAAACGTCTCCGTATACGACATTAAAACCAACATCTGGACCTATGGCTGTTAATTTAGGTGTTAAATCCTTATTTAAGTCCATTATCCCCTCTACACTTTCAGAGCTGGATAAGTAATCTAAAGAATCTGAGGACTCGCCAATTCCAGCCCAATATTGAGAAATGGAAGATGGCGCATCACGAGTACCATCATCTTGGCCTAACCAATCAGTATCACTACCGGTTGTAGTTAAACCATCATCAAAGTTATTCGTGTTTCCACCAATGCTTGCACTAATATTAAATACATGACTATCAGGAATACTTTTTAAACGAATATCCACATTACCACCACCAAAAGCAGCGGGCATTGAAGGAGAAAAAGATTTTTGAACTGCTAATCCTTCAATTATTTCAGCAGGAAATAAATCCAGTGGAATAACAGAACGAGTCGGATCTGGGCTTGGTACTGCAGCACCATTTAATTGAGTTGATGAATAACGCTCACCCAAACCACGTACATAAATAAATTTACCGTCAACTAAGGTTAAGCCCGTTACACGGCGTAGTGCCGCAGCAGCATCACCATCACCGGAACGTGAAATTTGCTCAGCACCCATGATGTCAGCAACAAATGCTTGATTACGTCTCTCTTCAATAACCGCAGCTGCGCTGCCTTTTAGGCGTGTACCCGTGGCAACAACCTCTTCAATATAATCATCTTCTACGGCTTTATCATCTTCTACAGCATAAGAAGATATTGGTATTAGTGAAGATACAATAGCAAGTGTCATTGCTGATAAAGTAAAAATTGGTGACGATTGGCTCATTGGTTACTCCTGAGTCATCAGTAATCTATTAATAATTTTGATGACATATTAGGAGTCATATGTGACAGTTTCATTAACCAATAGTTACAACTTTATGACAAAGACTGTTTGGTGGATTTTAAACTGGCTTTGTTAGTCTAAACTCCACATAAACAATTACAGCTCTGACTTTTCTAAAAGCAAAAAAAAGCCGCAAATATAATTGCGGCAAATGAACATGTTCACATGAAAAAACATACTCGTTTATTAACATCTATAAGATATTAATACCCATTCAGAATAATAGGTTTGCATGTCTAAAATATGTCATCTGTAACATTATTTTGATTAATTTTAATAAGTTAAACTCGGGTTAACAGGCTATAAAAAATAAGTAAAAAAAAGCCGCAAATATTATTTGCGGCCGAATACAACAGGGGTTTAAAACACATATTAAAGCTAACGAGTAACTTAATATGCTATTAGTGTAAATGCTTTAAATGACAAATAAATGTCTTAAATATGTTTGTTTTATTTACCCTTTCTATTTTTATTTACATTTTATACAGAGCTTTTTATAGATCTGTTGGTATAACTCGGCTTGTATAGCTAATTAAATTGTTAAATTAGGCGCATAAAAAAACCAGCTACGAATAGCTGGTTTTTATTAGTTTTAACTGTAGTTCCAGTTAAAAGCTGCGGTACATATACTGCAAGTATTTACTATTAGTCTTCTAAACCAACAGCCCAACCAGCAGTCCAATCATTAGCAGAGTCTTTAACTGCACCAATGAAATCAACAGTATCAAAGAATGTTCCAGTCGGTTGAGTAACAGCCGTTGTATCGATTGTGAATATTCCGTTTAACACTGCAGCCATATCGTCAGCTGTAGAGTTACCAGAGTTAGTTGCACTAGCTGTCCACCATGTTGATAAGTCAGTCATAGTCACACTTGGAAAGTCATCCGTGCTACCGTTTTTAAAGTTTTCTTCACACGCGATTACTGAACTATGGAAATTAATTTCACCATCTTCTAAGTGACCTTGAGAAACTGAATTACCTTCAACTTCTAAACATTCACCAAGAGCGTTAGTAACGATTACATTATAGAAAGAACCTTTAGTTCCTTCACGTAAGTAGATACCTTCTGAATCATCATCTCCATCGAAAGAACCACCAATGATTGTCATGTTAGAGATTGTTGGGTTAGAAAATGGTTCTAACTCAGGTGTTGAACCATCGTTATCAGCTTCAATACCACGGTTAGCGTCTTCAGTTGCATGCTGCTTGATAAGAACAAACTGCATATTTCCGCGGTAGCCATTATCCCAATCTACAGAGTCATCTTGGTTTTCTGTTAATACTAAATGTTTAACGTCAACAGTTCCACCAAAGAACTCTACACCATCATCGGCATTTGCATGTACTTGAACATAATCAACTTCAGTACCAGAACCTACACCACCAAATGTGATACCGTTTAATTCATTACCACTTTCAATTTCATAACCAGCGTATTTAATAACTAAGTAGTTTAATGTACCAGAGTTATCTTCATCATCCGTTCCACCAAACACAGCACCATCAAATGCACCTTCAACCTGCAAAGAACATGTTGTGCCGTCATCTGGACATTTGTTAGAACTTGCATTACCAAGAATAACAAGTCCACCCCATTGTCCAGCACCAACAGTTTCACCAAGTACATCAGCTTTAGATGTCATAGTAATTGGATCTGTTGCTGTGCCTTCAGCTTCAATTTGTGAACCGCGGCTAATAACTAAATAGTCATTACCTGTTTCACCAAAAATAGTAACACCTGGGTCAATGCTTAATATTGTACTGTCTTCATTATCATTACCAACTGCAACAGGACCGCTTAGTGCGTATATTTTATCTGCAGTTAATGTCATATCTGATGTAATTGTACCTGAGATAATTTCAATATCAGCAGTTTCACCAGTCGCTTCTAAATACTCAGCTTCTAGCTCTTCTTCAGCTGTAAGTTCAACAACTACTTCTACTACTTCTTCAGTTACCTTATCGTCATCACTGTCACAAGCGGCAGTCATAGTTAATGCTAGTGTTATTGCAGAAAGTTTAAATAAGTCTTTAAGTTCCATTACATACTCCAAATACATTTATAGTTTGATTGAATTTAAATATCGAGGTGTAGATTAAGGACTTAAAATGACAAAACAGTGACTGTAAAAAGACATTAACTTGACAGTTTTATTACGTAACAATGACAAGATTCTTGTAAGCCACGTATTTAGCGGGGTGTATTTTAATAGCTACTTTATAGAATATAATTAAAGTAGATTATTTTGAGTAATTGAAGGTTTTTATTTATATATTTTATCAAAGTTGGATAATTTAAGTTTTATTCTCTTAATATTTTTTAACAAAAACAAGAGAAGAAAAGTCATTAGTTAAGTAAACCGTGAATTATCCACAAAGTTAACGCAGTGTTAATTGGTCGGTATGAGAGGATTCGAACCTCCGACCCCTTCGCCCCCAGCGAAGTGCGCTACCAAGCTGCGCTACATACCGACTTTGATCACTAAAATACCATTTGATTTTATAAATATCCACTAGAACAGTGAAATTATCAGACTCTAAACATAATAAATATCAATAGGTTATATTTTTACACGGGTGAATATCGATTAATTAGTTCGGCTATCGCCCGTCTAAAATTAAACTATTAAGGCTTTTTCTGTAGCCATCTCATGTAGTCTATAAATGCCATAGGTTTGGCGTACAAATAACCTTGAGCTAAAGGACATGAAAGTGTTTTTAATATATCGGCAGTACCTTGAGTTTCAACGCCTTCAGCAACAACAGAAACACCTAACCGATTACCTAACATCATAGCCATCTCAGTAATGGTTCTATTACTCGGTGATTTGTCTATGTTCATAAAGCGTTTATCAATTTTAAGTTGATAAAAAGGTAATTGGCTTAAGTAATCCAAACTTGAATAACCTGTACCAAAATTATCAATAGCAATTTTAAACCCTTGCTGGTGTAATTCAGTGATAACAGTTTTAGCCGCCTCAGGCTCTTCAAGAGTTGCCGATTCAGTTAACTCAAAAATAACAGAGGCAGGAGGTACTAAACTTTCAGTGATTATTGTTAAAATATGAGCAATAAGTCCATTGTCGGTTAAATCTTTACTAGATATATTAATTGATACTGTGTGCTCAAAGCCAAGTTTGTAGAGTTTAGCGTGTTGATTTAAACCTTGCGTGATCACCCATTCAGTTAAATGATTTATAGTTCCAGTTTCTTCGGCAATACTGATAATTCGCCTAGGAGAAATATAACCTAATTCGTTATGGTTCCACCTTAGCAATAATTCACTGCCTGAAACTTCACCCGTTTCCATATTTATTTGTGGTTGATGAAACAGCTCAAGATCATCTGAGTCGATTGCAGTTTGTAATTCAGCCGCAAGCTCAAAGCGTTTTTTAATATTTTCAGATTTTTGTTGTTCGTATCTAGTCCAATCATGTTTATTTTGTGTAGAACCCAATAGAGCTTGAAACGCTAAGGTTATAATATTTTCTTTATCAGTAGTATCATTTGGATAACTAACTACCCCCGCATAACAAGACACTGAAATAGCCGCACGGTTAACTGAAATGAAGGTAGAAACAGCCTCCTGAATAGCTAAAAAATTATCTGATAACGCTTCATCAGATAAGTCACCAACAAAAACAAGTGAAAAACAGGACTCTCCAACACGCGCCACATGAAAAGTTTCATTTTCAAGGTTATTTTCAAACTCATAAACAGAAGTTAAACCATCAGCATAACCTTCTACGTTATTAAATAACTGAATAAAGAATTCATCTGATATATCTTTACCTAAACTTGGGATAAGCGTATTTGCTTCTGGAATTTCAAATAAAACTAAAGTGAATGATTTTTTATCGTTAATTAATTTTTGTAAAGCCGATTCTAACGCAGTTTTATTTGGTAATCGTGTAACAGAGTCATGATTAATTCTATATTCTTTATCTATTTCATTAGCATGAAATCTATCCATTAAAGCAATAGCCATAATAGAAATTTCTGCGAGTACTCCTAACAAAGCAGCATTTCGGGTAAGAAAGCTATAAGAAACACCACCATTAAATGTCGCAATTCCTATACCTACACCTAAAAATAGAGGTAACCAAGACAATAAATAATATCTAACCCACATCAAACGTGCATTAATTACCATAGCCATCAAACTAAGCACGTAAACATAAACAAATAAAACAGCAGCAAAATAAAAAGGCGTTAATGTAGCTTCCGTAAAATACAAACCACTTAAAGCAAACACTAAAATCACTTTTGATGCAACCATACCTAAATTGACAAACCAAGGTTTTATTTTATCAAAACGTAGAAATGAAATAGCAAAGGTAAGAGCAAAAGTTAAACCTGAAAAATGGGTAAGCATTAAATGTTGATTGAGCCATTTAGCAACGGTAAATGGAAAAACGTAAAACGCAAATCCATTAATTAAAACAATCGCAAGACCACCAAAAATAATATAGCCAATATAATTAAAATATGACGGGTCGCCTATTCCTCTGAACATAATAAAGTTATAAATAATCATGATCAGTACAACACCGATAAAACCACCAATTAGCATTAATTGGGCGCTGCTTCTTAACTGAGATTTATCCACAGGCTCAATAACAATGGGAGAGCCGCTAGCGCCATTGGTTTCTATATGAATATATAAAGATTGATTATGATGCATGCCATGATTTATGTTTATTTGAGGGATAACATAAACAAAATTATTTTTAGAGTAAACCGTATCTCCTACTTTTTTAGTGTGTATCACTTTATCCTTACTCATTAAGTAAAAGGTGATTTTATCTAATGTGGGGTTATCAACTGTAACGTTAAAAGGCTGGGATAAAACATCTTCATTTGGTTTTAAAGTTACTTTATACCAAACACTAAAAACCAATGAATCTGGAGAGTGTATCTCTTTATTTGAATCGGCATACATACCAGAAGGCAGTTTAGAAACTTGAGGTAATGACAGTTTATTTTCACTGTCATCTATATAATTTATATTAAATTTATTTTTAAATGGTTGGCTTTTACTAGAAACCGAATTGTTATCAGGAGCTTTATCTCTATGAATTTCAAAGGCAAGAATCGCAATAACGATAGCAACCAGCACCATTAAAACTTGAATCACTTTATGTTTACGTAAAGACATTTGATTGCCAACTCCGTTTGGTTCAGTAAAAAAACGAGTACAAATTGATTGAAGGTAACTTAGATAAAAAACCGCATGACCAACCCGTATTTCTCCTGACAACCAATACCCAATTAAAATTCAATAAAGAAAAAGTCCTAAAATTATCTTACTAGGCCTTTTATTTACTACACACTCATAACCTATTTATTAATATAAACGGCTTTATCCATCTTGATTAATACGACTACCATCTGCGCCTGCTTGATTTTTATACTTTGCATCAACTCTTGATGTATAAGGCTTAGCCGCAGGTGCTGACATAGTTTCAAAACTTAACGCACCTATTTTCATCTGTGGCTTTAATGCTAAAGGTAACTTGCCACTGTTATAAAATTCTAACACTATGTTGCCAGACCAACCGGGATCAATTCTATGTGCGGTAACATGAACCATTAAACCTAAACGGGCTAATGACGAACGTCCGTCTAACCAACCAACTAAATCACTTGGTAAAGTTATTGACTCATAAGTCATTGCTAGTGCAAGTTCACCTGGGTGTAAAAAGAAGGCTTTGTCTGCATCAATTGTGATCTCATCACTCATAACTGACTCTAATGCAATTTCTGTTTCGTGCTTTGGTCCACTTAAATCAATATACGGTGCAGAATGTTCTTGAAACACTCTAAATTTATTACCTAAAGTTAAATCGACCGTAACGCCAGAAATAGCATCATCAGATGGGCGAGGTGATATACCAATTTTATTATCATTAAGGCATTTAATAATATCTGTGTCGCAAAGACGCATTGTCTATCCTAATTTAGGTTAAGTATTGTATTCATTAGGAACTATCGCTGATAGTTCCCTATTTAAAATAATTGAGATGTTAACTAACCGAGAGTGATCACCGACTCAGTTTGTTTTGATAACTGCATCATAAGTGAAAATGCCAGTTGGTGATACTCCAACGCCGAATTTTCATCAGTAGCAGCTTTATTAACTGCATAAGGAGTGCCTTCATCTGCACATTCTCTTACCACAGGTAATAAAGGCAACTGAGCTAACAAGGCTACGTTATGTTTGTTCGCACAATCACGTCCGCCGTTTTGTCCAAATAAATAATGCGTTTTTCCACAGCCATCACAAATAAATTGACTCATATTTTCAACTAAGCCCAATATCGGTGTATTCACTTTATTGAACATATTTATGCCTTTTTCAGCATCTGCTAACGCAACATTTTGTGGCGTTGTCACAATTAAAGCACCATCACATTTAATATTTTCAGACATAGTTAATTGTATGTCGCCAGTACCCGGTGGCATATCCACTAATAATACATCGAGTTCTGGCCAGTTAGTTTCATTAATAACCTGCATTAATGCTTTAGATGCCATTGGCCCACGCCAAATTGTTGCTTTATCTTCAGGAACCACAAAGCCGATAGAATTTAAAGAAACGCCAAAACGCTCAAACGGCTCCATGGTTTTACCATCTTTAGAGGTAATAGACTTACCAGCCAAACCAAACATAATAGGAACAGAAGGACCATAGATGTCAGCATCTAACACACCAACTTTCACGCCTTGTTGCGCTAAACAAACGGCTAAATTAGTCGTAACGGTTGATTTACCAACTCCACCTTTGCCAGAAGCCACAGCAACCACTAATTTAATATTCTCAATTTGATGTTTACTGGTCACTGTTGGTTTATAAGTAAATTTGATAGGTGTTATTAGTTGAGTTTGTTGTTGTAATAAACCTGTTATTTCAGGTGCTAGTTTTCCTAATAAAATAGGTAACTCAACTTCAAACGTATCATTGTTTAAGCCGATAGCAATTTGTCCGTATATTCCATTTGGAAAAAGAGGGTGCGATAAATCATTTAACGCTTGTCGTAATTGTTGTTTTTGCGCGCTTAAACTTTCACTTTTATCGTGGTTACTCCCTTGGTTTTGCTCCGAGTTTGACCCTAACTTAGCCTTGGCATTGCTTTTTGACTTAGAAAATAAATTGGTAAATTTCATTATTGGCTTAATCTTTATCTTGATAGGTGCAAATATGCGGTAAATTATGTAACATCACCCGCCTAAACTCTAGCGTTTTGATGAATTGTTCACTAAGTAACACACCAACTCGTTATGTAAATACCAATTGTATTTATGAATTAGTCATTCATTAATACAATCGGTACATCTAACAACTTGTTTATAAAGGTTTTTTCATAGTTATGCCAACAAACAAATCAAACCGCAGAATTTTAATAACCAGTGCCCTTCCGTATGCCAATGGTCCAATACATTTAGGTCACTTACTTGAATATATTCAAACTGACATTTGGTCGCGCTTTCAAAAATCTCAAGGCCACGAATGTTATTACGTTTGTGCGGATGATGCCCACGGCACACCCATTATGCTTAAAGCTCAAGAGCAAGGCATTACACCAGAGGAAATGGTTGCTAAAACAGGTATTGAACACAAACAAGATTTTGATGATTTTTTAATTGAGTTTGATAACTACCACAGCACCCACAGTGAAGAAAACAAAGAGTTATCGGCATTAATATATAACAAACTGAATGACGCTGGGTTTATTGCTAAGCGTTCTATCAGCCAGTTATTTGATCCTGAAAAGCAAATGTTTTTACCGGACCGTTTTGTCAAAGGTACTTGCCCTAAATGTGGCGCAGATGATCAAAATGGCGATAACTGTGATAAATGTGGCGCAACTTATACACCTACTGATTTAGTAAATCCTAAATCAGTGATCTCTGGTGCAACTCCAATAATGAAAGACTCTGAGCATTATTTCTTTGATCTGCCTAAATTCGAACCTATGTTAAAACAATGGTTACACAGTGGCAGCATTCAAACAGAAATGGCTAACAAGCTAGAAGAATGGTTTGAACAAGGTTTACAACAGTGGGACATTAGCCGTGACGCGCCTTATTTTGGTTTTGAAATACCAAATGCACCGGGTAAATATTTCTACGTTTGGTTAGATGCGCCAATTGGCTACATGGCAAGTTTCAAAAACTTATGTAACAAAAACGGCGTTAACTTTGACGAGTTTTGGCAAGAAGGTTCAGATACTGAGCTTTATCACTTTATTGGTAAAGACATTATCTACTTCCACAGCCTATTTTGGCCAGCCATGCTTGAAGGCGCTAAGTTCCGTAAGCCAACCAATGTATTCGCCCACGGTTTTGTAACCGTTAATGGTGAAAAAATGTCGAAATCTCGTGGCACATTTATCAAAGCGAGAACGTTTTTAGATCATTTAAACCCTGAATATTTACGTTACTACTTTGCGTCTAAGTTAAATAGCGGCATTACTGACTTAGACTTAAATCTTGATGATTTTGGTCAAAAAGTAAATTCAGACTTAATTGGTAAAGTGGTTAACATTGCCAGCCGTTGTGCCGGTTTTGTTAAAAAACGTTACGATAGCAAGTTATCTGACAACATAGATAACCCAGAGTTACTAGCTGAATTCCAACAAGCTAAAGAAAGTATTACTACATGTTATGAAAATCGTGAATTTGCCAAAGCAATTCGTGAGATCATGGCTCTTGCTGATAAAGCTAACAAATATATTGATGACAAAGCCCCTTGGGTCACCGTTAAAGACGATGCATTACAACAACAAACTCACGATGTTTGCTCTATGGGTATTAACTTATTCCGTATATTAATGGTGTATTTAAAACCTGTATTACCAAATATGGCTGCGGAAGTTGAAAGCTTCTTAAATTCTGAGTTAACTTGGGTTTCAGTTGATAATAACTTAATGGGTCATGAAATTAATAAATTCAAAGCGTTAATGCAGCGTGTTGATATGGATAAAGTAGCCAAAATGGTTGATGACTCTAAAGACAATTTGGTTGCTGCAAAACCAGTTGCAACAGGCCCATTAGCAGATGATCCAATTGCAGCAGAAATTGAATTTGATGATTTTGCTAAAATCGACTTACGTATTGCTAAAATCGTAAAAGCGGAACACGTTGAAGGTGCTGAAAAACTGCTTAAATTCCAACTAGATATTGGCGGTGAAACTCGTCAAATATTATCTGGGATAAAAGCGGCATACACGCCAGAAGAATTGGAAGGTAAATTAACCGTTGTTGTTGCCAACCTTAAACCTAGAAAAATGCGTTTTGGCATGTCAGAAGGCATGATCTTAGCCGCAGGTCCTGGTGGAAAAGAGCTTTGGATTTTAGAACCGCACGACGGCGCTCAGCCTGGCATGCGAGTGATGTAATCCTTATTATTCATAAGCTAACTAACAAAAAGCAGAGATAACATCTCTGCTTTTTTGTAGCTAAAAGTAAATAAATAAGCTTAAATGAAGGAGAAATAGCCCCTAGCCTAAATGATTTTTTTTATTCATAATGCGTTAAGCTAAAAAATAAAAGTATCAATTAACAAGTTAATTGATACTAAGTACACAATCTCAATCAACAGATTATTTAATAATAAATATAAAAGGCGGAATCAATGGATAAAAGCCAATTCACTCCATTACAGTGGTTAGATCATTGGGCTGAAACAACGCCAAATAAAGTATTTTTACACCAACCAGTAAACCGAGTGGTTCAAACTCATACTTGGTCTGAAGTGAAAACGAAAGTAGAAAACATCGCAGCTTCACTACATCACCTTGGTTTTACCAAAGGCGATAAAATAGCCATTCTTTCAAAAAACTGTGCTGAATGGTTAATTGCTGACTTAGCAATAATGCGCGCTGGCATGATCAGCGTTCCTATTTACCCTTCTGCCAATGCTGAGACTATTCAATATGTGTTAGAGCATTCAGAGTCAAAAGCCGCATTTATCGGTAAATTAGATAAATGGCAAGATGCTGACGTTGGCGTTAAAGGTGCCGTTGTTCGTTTATCTATGGGTTACGAAACTATGCCTTGTCAGTACGACTGGCGTAAACTGCAAACTTTAGTCGCTCATGATGAAGCATTACCAATACATGCACCTGACTTAGATGAAACCATTTCTATTATTTATACGTCGGGCAGCACAGGTAATCCTAAAGGTGCGGTTATTAGCTATCGTGCATTTAACTGGGCAAACTCTGAAATTGTTAGCTTGTTAGAAATAACAGATAAAGACAGAATGTTGTCTTATTTACCGCTTGCACATATTACCGAACGCTGTTTTGTTGAAGGTGTGGCTTATCACGCTAATACAACATTATACTTCACTGAGTCACTTGAGTTTTTTGTCGAGGATTTAAAATATGCAAATCCTACCGCATTCTTCTCAGTTCCACGCTTGTGGAGCCTGTTCCAGAAAAATATTATTGATAAAATTGGTAACAGCAAACTTAACTTTTTGTTATCGGTTCCTTTAGTATCTAGCCTTATTAAACGTAAAATCCAAAAAGGGTTAGGCTTACAAGATGCAAGATTACTTGCTTGTGGCTCTGCACCTATCTCACCTTCAATCCTGCATTGGTATCACAAAATAGGTTTGAATGTCTGTGAAGCATGGGGCATGACAGAAAACTGTATTTACGCAGTTGGTTGTTTTCCGTTTGAAGAAAAACTTATTGGAACGATTGGCCGTGCATTACCAGGTTGTGAAATAAAAACCACAGATGAAGGCGAACTGCTATTTAAAAGTGGTGGCTTGTTTGATGGCTATTATAAAAATGAACAAGCGACTAAAGAATCGTTTACTGAAGATGGATTTTTCAAAACGGGCGATTTAGGCCAAATAGACCCTGAAACAGGTGCCATTACTATTATTGGTCGAGTAAAAGACAACTTTAAAACAGCAAAAGGCAAGTTTGTCTCTCCTGTTCCTATTGAGAAGATGTTAGCGCAAGACCCACATATTGAGCTGTTATGTATTTTAGGCTCTGGTATGGCCGCGCCTGTCGCCTTAGTTCAGCTTTCTGAAGGTGCATCATCACTACCAAAAGAGCAAGTGGCTGAGTCTTTAAAAGAAAATCTACTATCAGTGAATAACCATTTAGAGTCCCATGAAAGAGTTGGAGCTGTAGTGGTCGTGTCTGAACCTTGGACACCTGAAAACGATGTATTAACACCTACGTTAAAAATTAAACGTCATGTGTTACATAAACAGTTTGCTGAGCGTATTGAAGAACTTAAAGGACAAGTTGTTATTTGGGAGTCTGATCTCTGATCAAGATTGAATAATAATACATAAATAAAAAAGAGGCTTTCGCCTCTTTTTTTGTTTTTATTATTTGGGATTAATAATCTTTAACTTCAAACTGGTCATCTGAAGGGTCTGCTGTATAGCGCCCTTCAACCTGGTCCCATTGTTCGTCATCATTCATCATTGTTCTTATATGATTGTCAGATGAGCTCGCACTCGCAGCATCATAACCGGTTTCTGAACGTTTGCCCCACCAATTAATAGTTACCTCTTCTGGTGCGTCATACGCCATTGACATGAAATACCATTTACGAGCATGAACATGCTTATCAGCAATAGCAACTGAACTTAAATACCAAAAACGATTATTAATTAAAGCAACATGCTTTTCTAAATCTGTGTTTTGGTCGCCAACCCATAAATCAAAAATGGCAGATGTTTTATACCAAGTAACCGCTGTATTTTGCTTAGAGATCATATCTTCAATGTAAGAACGAACTCGCTCTCCAGTCCAATCACCACTTAAATAACTTTTATCACCTTGCGACCAGAATGGGTCAAGTAAATCAACTCTCCCTGGCATTAAAGAAGCTGATACAGACCCGTCATTCACACCTTCATTAATTTTTTTTGCAACAACAACAGCAAGCTGATTACCTAAAGAGTGTCCCACAAAGCGAATATCACCTGATGAATTGCCTTTTAATGCTGTAGTAATATGCTTGAATGACAAACCACCTAAAGATTCGTTTGGCGACTGCACAGTACTATAGCTGCCATCATCTAAACGGTAACGCATTCCTTTATCACCTTGAACGCTCCAAATTTTAGCTTCAGCGTCTTTTAATTCGCTCTCATCTGCAAATTGGCCCCAGTGATAAATACCGACATTCCAACCTTGGTATTTCCAAGCTTTTGCGGTATTAGCATCAACATCATCAAAGTAAAAATCTTCTACGCTATAGTCATCTTCAGCCATACCACTTTGCCAACCATGAAAATAAATCACAGTAGGCTTAGACGGATCATAATAAGCAACATCATCAATGATTACGTTACTGTTATTATCGACTCCTTTCTCTTGATTTTCATTGCCATTGTTATCAACATTAACCCAATGTAAGCCGTAATTTAAATATTCCTCACCGGACGCTTGTGCAATGCTAGACAGTGTTATTACCAGCCCCAACAGTACTGATTTAATTATATTGTGATGTGAACTTTTAGTTTTTTGCATACATAATCTCATATTTATAGTTTTACTTATGAACAATCTCTGCTCATAAGAACCCTGTTGTCAGCGCCTCCCTCTTTGGAGAAGTCACCGGATAATAATTATCATAAGAAAGACGATGTCCCTCAGTACATAATACCGAGGTAATATATAACTCTAAGTAAGATTTGTCATAATAAAGAATGGAAGGATGGTATTTGGTTTTTTTAGATGTTGTTTAGGTTTAGCTACTCGCCTTATTTAACTTACACCAATTCAATTAACCGGATTGTGTATGTTGCTCAGGGGTAGCAACAAACGTAAGCTATAACTGCTTTGTGTTTCAAAGTCTGCATTATCAGATAACGTTACCACACCTGAACTTGCGTCAATGGTGAATAAATCGCTGTCAGCTGCGCTATCATCCGATGTTACTGTATACAACTTCTCCTATTCCGCTATTTTTTGAATAAGATGATTAGTATTATATTTTCCTAAATTAACTCTAACTTTAAAACTCTAGAGCAGATCAATTAACATTTTAATTTGGGTGATAAAATAATCTATTTTTTGCAACACATTTGTTTTTTTTACAGATTTAGTTAATGTTTTTATTAAGAATAATTTAAAGTAACCTAGAGTATTGATTAATATCTTTTGCGTCAAAGTGTTAACTTATGTGAAATTGTTGATATTTAACACAAAAAAGCCTGAGCATTGACTCAGGCTTTTTTATATTACTGTGTTTAGTTTAGTTATATTGAAGTGTTTGCTCTCAACAACAAATACCACAATATTGAGCTAGTCTTTATTAAATAAAGCCTCACCAGAAAAAACTTCACTTAATAAATATACACTGCTCCTGCGTTAGCAGCTGTTCCTGTATTTGAATTTTCTGAGCCATCAGTAATAATGCCCGTTGCACTATTAAGTTCCTGAGGAGCACCTACCGCTAAGGTTTCGCCATCACCACTTAACGCTACCGCAGAGGAAAACCATTGATCTCCCCCCGTATTAGAGGCTTTTACATAGGCAGTTTGTGCCCAATCACCACTACTATTACTAAATAAATATACTGCTCCAGTGTCAGAATCAGTATTAACATCCCCTGTTTCTTCAGAGCCATCTATAATGATACCAGTTGCTCTATTATCTTCTTTGAAAGCACCTACCACTAATGTCGCGCCATCATCACTTAATGCTATACTACAGCCAAAACAATCACTACTGCCTGTGTTGGAGGCTTTTACATAAGCCGTTTGTGCCCAAGTACCACCACTCTTACTAAATAGGTATACGGCGCCTGAATCATAAGCGGCACCAACATCGCCTCCCCCGTTACTAGGGCTTTCTGAGCCATCAGTGAGAATTCCAGTAAAACCATTATCATCACTTGAAGCACCTACCGCCAACGTATTACCGTCTCCACTTAGCGCTATATGATAGCCGAATCTATCCAACTCCTCTGTATTGGACGCTTTCACATACGCGATTTGCGCCCACGTGCCACTGCTATTACTGAATAGATATACGGCACCTGAATAACTAGCGAGACCAACATCGCCTCCTCCGTTACTAGGGCTTTCTGAACCATCGGTAATAACGCCTATTTCACTATTACCTTCTCCTAAAGCAGCTACCGCCAACGTGCTACCATCATCACTGAGCGCTATATGATAGCCAAACTGATCACCAGCGTCTGTATTGGAGGCTTTTACATAGGCAGTTTGTGCCCAAGCACCACTGCTGTTACTGAATAGATATACGGCACCTGCGTCATTAATCGTACTAAGCTCTGTGATTACTGAGCCGTCAGTAACACCCGTTGCACTATTTGTTTCTCCTATAGCACCTACCGCCAAAGCCGTACCATCAGCACTTAATGCTAGACTATGGCCAAAGTTATCGTCTGATCCAGTATTGGAAGCTTTTACATACGCAATTTGCGTCCAAGTACCACCACTGTTATTGAATAGATATACAGCGCCTGAATTAACCACTGTACTCACATCGCCAGCGATTTCTGAACCATCAGTAATTACCCCTGTTGCACTATTACCTTCATACAGAGCACCTACAGCTAACGTCGTGCCATCATCACTTAACGCTATACTATAGCCAAAAAAATCACCATTGCCTGTGTTGGAGGCTTTTACATACGCAGTTTGCACCCATTTACCGCTGTTATGACTGAATAGGTACACAGCGCCTGAGCCGGAAGCTGCACCAACATCAGTCGTTTCTGAGCCATCTGTAATAACGCCCGTTGCACTATTATCTTCATAAGGAGCACCTATCGCTAACGTCGTACCATCATCACTTAACGCTATACTATTGCCAAAATAATCATTTGCCCCTGCATTAGAGGCTTTGAAATAACCAATCATTTTGGTTACTTCATCTACACCAACGTTCGCTTCTGAAGACGCTTCAAACTCACCAGCTGATGAGGCTAAAATAAAATAATCCGTTGATAATGCGCTAACTAAGCTGCTTACCGTAACATCGGCGGTTAATTCATCCGTTACTGACATTAATTCATTACAGTTGTTGGTTTGCGTGGTGTCTTTTTCACATACGCTATACTTCACACATTGAGTATTAATTGAAGCTGCTGAACTCCACGTTAAAGTCATTTGTTTAATATCACCAGATGCAGCATCAATATCATCAAGGCTAAACGAGGTTAAAGCAATGTCATTGACGGCAAGAGTTACCGTAGTAGAAGCACTGTTACCTGCGCTATCTGTGGCAACCACGGTAAAACTATAACTGCTTTTAGTTTCATAATCTGGGTTAGCGGTTAACGTTACCGCACCTGAACTGACATTAATGGTAAATGAGCTGCTATCAGTACCCGATAATGTATACACGGCTGCGCTGTCATCTGATGTAGCAGTGTAAATAACTTGGCTTGCACCACTGCTCTCATCAATAGCGGTTGCTGTTGTGCCAGAGGTAATTGTTGGAGGGGTTGTGTCTACTTCTGAGCTATTTCCTCCATCAACCACCACTTCAGTATCACCCGAGTCACTTGAAGAGGAGCGACTACAGGCGGCTAGAGTAAAAACAAAAGCCGTGACTGCAACAACGCGCATACTATGACTGAGTAGTTTAGATATATTAAAACAACCAAGGTTACTAACCGTTAAATAACGTATAAACATGTAAACTTCCTTAATTAAAATATTGGAATGTATAACAACATGATTACATGATTACATGATTACATGATTACATGATTACATGATTCAAAATATTACACCATATTACACGAGTATATTAAACGATCAGTTTAGGGGGGATTGTTGTGAATTGGCCATTTGTTACGAGTGGAATTTTATTCTTTTTGAGGTAAATTCTCATCTAGACATCTTTGGCAGGTTGGAGCTAATACCAATCAAATTTAATGTCTGTCAATTAAACTGATTGGTATTTTTGTTAAATAAGCATGCTGTTATAGCGAAAGGTAAACAGATGCTAAGAATTCTTAATTATTTGTTGTTGCAGTTGCATTACCTTATCTCTTAACTCTCCGGCTTTTTCAAACTCTAGGTTTTTAGCATGTTCCATCATCTGCCCTTCTATCACTTTTATCTCTTTAGCAATTTCAGTTGGCGATTTAGCACGGTACTCGGCTAACCCTTCTTTAATTAAGATTTTTTGTGCTGCATTAAGTGCTTTATTCTCACCGCCAACATCCATAATATCGGTAATACTTTTCACTACACCACGTGGCGTAATATCATGTTTTACATTATACGCATGTTGTATTTCACGACGTTCATTTGTTACATCAATGGCTTTTTTCATCGACTTAGTAATGCGATTTCCGTATAAAATAGCTCGACCGTTAATGTTACGAGCTGCACGACCTATGGTTTGGATTAACGCACGTTCTGAACGTAAAAAACCTTCTTTGTCAGCATCTAGAATCGCCACCAAAGAAACCTCCGGCATGTCTAAACCCTCACGAAGTAAGTTAATACCAACCAACACATCAAACTTACCAGCTCGTAAGTCACGAATGATCTCAATGCGTTCAACTGTGTCTATGTCGGAATGGAGATATCGTACTTTAATGCCGTGATCAGCAAGATAGTCAGCTAAGTCTTCAGCCATACGTTTGGTTAACGTTGTGGCTAATACACGTTCGTTTTTCTCAACCCGTAAATGAATTTCTGACATTAAGTCATCAACTTGGGTTTCAATTGGTCTCACTTCAATAATTGGATCTAATAAACCGGTTGGACGAATAACTTGATGGGCAACATCGTCTCCACATTTTTCCAGTTCATAATTACCCGGTGTTGCTGAAATATAAATTGTTTGCGGCGCAAGTTGTTCAAACTCTGGAAAACGTAAAGGTCGGTTATCTAACGCTGATGGTAAACGGAACCCATACTCCACTAGATTTTCTTTACGGGAACGGTCACCTTTATACATAGCGCCTATTTGCGACACAGTTACATGTGATTCATCGATAAGAAGCAAACCATCTGACGGGAAATAGTCGATTAAGGTTGGTGGTGGCGCGCCAGGATCTCGGTCTGACAAATAACGAGAGTAGTTTTCGATACCCGAACAATAACCAAGTTCACGCATCATCTCCATATCAAATAGAGTTCGTTGACTTAAACGCTGCTCTTCTACTAGTTTATTTAAATCTTTTAATTGTGCCCTACGCTCTTTCAATTCCACTTTAATGTGATCAATTGCTGCCATTATTTTTTCGCGCGGAGTAACATAGTGCGTTTTTGGAAAGACAGTAGCACGAGTAATTTTACGCTCAAGTGCTCCCGTTAATGGATCAAAACTGGTTAATTGCTCAATTTCTTCATCAAACAATTCAACTCGAATCGCATATTTGTCTGAGTCGGCAGGGAAAATATCAATAACATCACCACGAACACGATAACAACCACGCTGAAATTCGATGTCGTTACGAGTGTATTGTAATTCAGCTAAGCGTAATAAAATCTGTTTATGATCAACAATCTCACCAACTCGAAGATGCAACAACATCTTCATATATGACTCAGGATCGCCCAAACCATAAATGGCAGACACTGAAGCGATAATAATAACGTCACGTCGTTCCATTAAAGCTTTTGTGGCAGAAAGTCGCATCTGTTCTATATGTTCATTAATAGATGCATCTTTTTCTATGAAAGTATCGGTAGAAGCTACATAAGCTTCAGGCTGATAATAGTCATAATAAGAAACAAAGTATTCAACGGCATTGTTTGGAAAAAACTCTTTCATTTCACCATACAGCTGCGCGGCTAACGTCTTATTATGCGCCATTATCAAAGTTGGTCTATCAACTTGGCTAATAACATTAGCCATGGTAAATGTTTTACCTGTACCTGTTGCACCTAATAATGTTTGATAAGCTAAACCACTGTCTAGACCTTCTACTAACTGTTTTATTGCAGTGGGCTGATCACCACTTGGCTCAAATTTACTGTGTAAATCAAACGGTTTATTAATTTTTTCCATGAATTAAACTTTTGCCTCTACAACTACAGATTGTGGTAATGCTTTTAAAAACCATTTATAAGCGATAAATGCAGTAAATACATTACCAATTAACGCGCCAATAAATAAACCTATTAAACCAAAATAAACCGAACCTAAATAAGCAAACGGCACATAAAAAACAAATAAACGAACAACCGACAACAATAAGGCTTTCATTGGTTTGTGTAATGCATTAAGTGATGAATTCGACAATATGATAATGCCCTGGAATCCATAACTTAACGGTAGAGTCCAAATAAACAATTTAATTACGTTCATCACTTCAGGATCATTCTTACCAAACGCCATTGCAATATAACCTGCAATCATAGCTAACAACACATATACCGCTAATTGCCATAATAAAATAAACTTAATCACAGATTTATAGGCCCGCTCTACTCTGTCCCATTGCCCAGCCCCAAAGTTTTGACTTATAAAAGGAGGTAATGTCATTGATAGCGCTAACACGACCATACTGGCAATAGACTCTATTCGAGTTCCAACACCAAAACCGGCAACAGCAGCATTACCATGAACGGCGATCATCGCGGTTAATACCGCCATTGCTATTGGCGTTAGCATATTGGCTCCGGCTGCAGGTAAGCCGATTTTTAATATACGGCGGCTTACTGCTACAAATTGGGTAAATGGGATCCAACGTATCCAAATCAATTTACGTTTTACGGCTAATACATAAATAACGATCACAAAACCAAATCCCCAAGCAATAACACTGGCTATTGCAGCGCCTTGCATACCCAGTTCAGGAAATGGGCCAATACCAAATATAAGTAAAGGGTCTAAAATCGCATTAATTAAGCCACTCATCGCCATAATTAAACTTGGCGTTTTAGCATCACCGGATGCTCTTAATACTGCATTCCCTACCATTGGCGACATTAAAAAAACGGCACCTATATACCAAATATCCATATAATCATGAATTAATGGCAACAGATCTGCTTTTGCACCAAGCAAGGTAAATATAGAGTCTGTAGATAAATACATGGTAAAAGCTAAAACAGCCACTAGCATAAAGGAAAGTATTAACGCACCTAATCCATCATCTTTAGCCTGTTCTAATAAGTTAGCACCTCGAGCTTTAGCAATAACCGCTGAGGTTCCGATACCTAAACCTATGGATAAACTAATGATGGTAAAAGTAACAGGAAAGGTAAAACTAATTGCGGCTAAAGGGTCAGTCCCAAGTAAACCAATAAAATAAGTATCAACAAGGTTGAACGACATTAACAAAATCATGCCAAACAAGACCTGTTTGGTCATTTTTTTAAGGACTGGACCGATAGGTGCCGTTAACAAATTTTCAGAAGAGGACATAGATATAAAAATAAACTCAAAAAATAAAAGTCTATTCTAATGAAACTCACACTTATGTTCACCTTAAGTTTCTATTTAATTTAACTTTTATTACAAACCTGTCATAAATTCAATATTAATCAATAATTAAGCGCTTTTAAAACGAAAAATAATCAATAACCACTGTCGTTGTACACAGCTTATTTTTTTTAACCTATGCTTATGATTATTTTTCGTACCAAACTGCATAAATACACCACACAAGCAACGTAAGGTATTGATATATATATGATTATAAAATAATTGAAGATTTTTACATTTACTGTATTGACACACGATTTTAGTGGCCTGTAGCAATATATAACAAAGTCACACACAGACTTATCCACAGATTCAGTGGATAAAATGCCACAGACCGTTGCCCTAGTGAATTGCAAAAACTCGCCCCAAAATGGACAAAAACTTTGAATCTAATTTCCAACAAAATGCCAATATATTTTTGTTCTTTATTGAATATTGATTAGGAACTAGCCAAATAGACTAAAATGTACAATATAAGACATAAAATAGGTTGACAGTGACCGACTCGATAATTAAGATTGCGCCCCGTTGTCAGACGACGATATGTTCCCCCTTAGCTCAGCTGGTTAGAGCGACGGACTGTTAATCCGCAGGTCCCCCGTTCGAGTCGGGGAGGGGGAGCCAATTTAAAGTCTGATAGCTATAAAGTTTAAGAATATAGTTCCCCCTTAGCTCAGCTGGTTAGAGCGACGGACTGTTAATCCGCAGGTCCCCCGTTCGAGTCGGGGAGGGGGAGCCAATTTTCTTACAAACTTTTTTGATGTAATTCCCCCTTAGCTCAGCTGGTTAGAGCGACGGACTGTTAATCCGCAGGTCCCCCGTTCGAGTCGGGGAGGGGGAGCC
>NZ_CANMSK010000024.1 GCF_947500655.1 uncultured Psychrosphaera sp.
GGGTCATTAGCTCAGTTGGTAGAGCAGTTGACTTTTAATCAATTGGTCGATGGTTCGAATCCATCATGACCCACCATTTAATGTTATTCCTCAGTACATTCCAATTAGTTATAATTCAAATCATCAAGTTTATAATCACGTGTGACATATCACTAAATACTCGGTATAATCCCGCAAAATCCATAAGCATTTACACGCCATGAATCCTATAGAAATTGTGCAACAAGAATATCCTTTTCCAGCTAAACCAATCGCGCTAACTGATGTTGAAAAACAAGAGTATAAGCAGCGTATTAAATCTTTGCTAAAAGAAAAAAATGCTGTGTTAGTCGCGCATTATTATACTGACCCTGAAATCCAAGCATTAGCTGAAGAAACCGGTGGTTGTGTAGCAGACTCATTAGAGATGGCTCGTTTTGGTAACCAACATGATGCCGATACCTTGATTGTCGCCGGTGTTAAATTCATGGGCGAAACCGCGAAAATATTAACACCAAAAAAAACAGTTTTAATGCCAACGCTTGAAGCAACCTGCTCTTTAGACTTAGGTTGCCCTGTAGATGCGTTCTCTGCATTTTGTGACCAACACCCTGACCATACGGTTGTTGTTTACGCAAACACCTCCGCGGCCGTTAAAGCTCGTGCTGATTGGGTGGTTACGTCAAGCATTGCATTAGACGTTATTGATCACATTGATGCTGAAGGTAAAAAAATCATTTGGGGTCCTGACCGTCACTTAGGTGGTTACATCAATAAACAAACTGGCGCAGATATGTTGTTGTGGAACGGTGAATGTATCGTTCACGATGAATTCTCAGCTAAAGCGTTAAAAGACCTTAAAAATGTTTATCCAAACGCTGCTATCCTAGTTCATCCTGAATCCCCAGCATCCGTGGTTGAATTAGCCGATGCCGTTGGTTCAACATCACAATTGATCTCAGCAGCCACGACTATGGACAACGATACTTTTATTGTTGCAACCGACAGAGGCATCTTTTATAAGATGCAACAAGCCAATCCAGACAAAACCTTTATTGAAGCTCCAACTGCTGGCAACGGCGCAACGTGTAAAAGCTGCGCACATTGTCCTTGGATGGCAATGAACGGCTTAAAAGCGATAGAAGAAGCTCTAATGGACGCAACAGGGCACGAAGTGTTTGTTGATGAAGCATTAGCTGAGCAGGCTATGAAACCATTAACTAAAATGCTTAACTTTGCCGCAGAAGCTAAAGTGAAAGTAAAAGGTAATGCGTAAGCTAAACAGCTACGAGATACGAGATACGAGGTCACATCAGTATGTGGCCTTGAGTAGTGAAATGCGAGCATCTAGAAATAGAACTGTATTAGCGTGAAATATAACCAGTTGTTTAGGCTGGTTAGATTTCTTCTTGTTATTGGCGTAGTAATTCAATATTATGGCGCCGCTTATTAAATCTTATTAATAAGCAATGCGGAGAGGTGGCCGAGTGGCTTAAGGCGCACGCCTGGAAAGTGTGTTTAGGGTCAAACCTAACGAGAGTTCGAATCTCTCTCTCTCCGCCATTAAATTAGAAAAACCAGTCTTTAGACTGGTTTTTTGCATTTTGGCTATCAATAATCAGAAAGATCTTAATCTTTGTTCTAGTCGTTTAATTCAATTGCTCGTACATAATTTTACTGCTTTGCTCATCATACCGTCGGTTACTCTTTCAAACCCTTTACGTTCTGGGTTCGATAGCGTTATAGCTATTTAATTTATACATTAGCTGCAGTCTAGCGAAGCTTGCTGATTATACAGTAAGCTGTTTGCTTGGTTTTCTATAAACGATTTACCTATTTCCAATCCATATTTGTAATCATCAACTATGTTTTGCTCACTACTACCTAGGACTTTTGTAGCCAAAGGCCGAAGTGGCCTTAGCGTTATTATTTCAACGTCACTAGGAGGCTTTTTTATAAAACGTTCAGCACGTTTATAGCCATTTTCGTATTTATATAATATTTTGATAAACCTAGGGCATCGATTCTTGGGACAGAGTAAAGGTTTAATTCGCTCAATAGGTTTTGGGATAATAGTTTCAGAGCCATCAGTAGTTCTAATGACGACTATTTTTTTAGCACCAAGTTTATACGCTTTAGTTACTGGAATAGGAGCGCTGACGCCGCCATCTAAAAAATCTCCACTGTCATACAAATAGGGAATTGAGCTTGAATATTTTAATGAATTTAACCAACCATCTTTTACAGGATTTATTAACTTAGTGGTTAGTCGTGATGAATGGGCCGCAGTGAAACGCACTTTTCGGTTTTGTGCATTCTTATTCGCTTGGGCTGAATCAAATTGATAACTTTTCTTTTTAACTTGTTTAAAATACCAATCGAGATCCATGATGTTATTTTTACTAAAAAAACGCCATGGATTAAAGAAGCGCTCATCTCTGGTTAAATCATGAATTAAGCTGTATGCATAGCCTTTCTGTTGACTCACAAAGCTTGCTACATTTTGTGCTCCTGCTGATGTTCCAATAATAACTTCAAATGGATTAAAATTAGCAATCTGCAAGTAATCTAAAACGCCTGCTGTAAAAGCGCCACGTTGTCCACCGCCTTCAGCAACTAAACCTAGTCCACTAATTGGTGTTGTTTGATTAAGTTGTATGTCTCGTACTAATTTCATGAAATCTCGTAATGTTTATTTATGAATAATAATGCCGATTAATTACGGCACAAAGATAATAATATGGCCGTGATGTTAAAGCTATTTGAAAGAGGTGAAGTTAATATTCAAAAAAATAGAATAATTAACATACGGCCTTATTATTTAATTCATTTGGTTTTAATAAACTATGCCTAATAGATAAAGCCTAATAGATTACGCTCCAATAAACTATACCCCAATTAGCCAATAATAGAATCAAACAACTCTATAGTGACTGTATCTCCAGCTTGATGTCCTTGGTTTTCTTGCGCAAGTATGATGTAACAATTTGCTCGGCTTATTGACGATAAGATACCTGAGCCTTGTGCCGGTAAAGGGGTAACTTGTAAATTACCTTGCTCACTAACAGACATAACTCCGCGTTGAAAGTCCATTCTGCCAGCTTTTTTATTTATTCTACTGGTTGTGGTGGCATTTAACTGAATGTTCGCTGTTGCATTAGCGCCTGCCATATATTTTAAGGCAGGAACCGCAAGCTGGTGGAAGGTAACCGCAGCGGATACTGGGTTACCTGGCAAACCAAAAAATACACTATTATCTAGTTTGCCAAAGGCAAATGGTTTTCCCGGTTTAATCGCAACTTTCCAAAAATCGACCGTACCAATTTCACTTAACACTTCCTTTGTATAATCTGCATCACCAACCGATACACCGCCTGAACTAATAACGACATCAGCTTCTCGATTGGCTTTGATAAACGCATTAGTAATGGCAGTTTTATCGTCTTTTATAATACCAAGAGGAATAACTGACATGTTCAAGCGTTGTAACATGGCAATTAATATCTGACTGTTACTCTCGTAAATATCACCTTCTTGTAAAGGTTGGCCTGGCATTTTAAGTTCGTCGCCTGTAGATAAAACCGCAACTTTTAATTTCCTAAATACGTCAATTTTACTTAAACCTAATGAAGATAATAAACCTATATCAACTGCTTTAAGGCAATATCCTGTATCAAATAATACATGCCCTTGTTGAATATCTTCCCCCGCAAAACGGATGTTAGCTTGGTGTTTTGTTGGATGTAGTAGGGTGATTTGTTGGTCTTGAGTTTCAGGATTAATCTGACTGTTTACATTCTCCTGCATAACTACCGCGTTAGCAGAATTTGGCACGACCGCACCTGTCATAATTCGAATGCATTCACCATTATTTAACTCATTACCACCTAATTTATTTTTGTACGGACTACCAGCCATAGACGTACCAATAAGTTTAAATTGGCTCAATGGTGTCGGACTTTCTGTTAAATCTGCCTGCAAAGAGTCATCTCTTATCGCATAACCGTCCATTGCTGAATTATTGTGAGCTGGGACTTGGATTGGGGAAGTAACTGGCTTAGCAAGGATACGCTGGTCGGCGTCTTGAATAGCAATAAGCTCATTTTCTGTGATCGTATTGACGTTAGTTAATAATGTACTTTTTGCTAATTCAAAAGGCATTAAGTTAGGTACATTGTAACAGTCGTTCATGGTGTTCCCTTTTTGTTTTAAGTACAGGTTATAAGTTGTTGCTAAGTTTTGTTTATTCATCATATCCCAATCTACTTTATTGGTACACGATATGAATATTGAGGATGTCATTAAAACCAAACATAGTGATTGTAATATCCACACTTTCAGTACATTATTTGTACATGTTATTGATTTAATGTTGGTAATTAGCATTTAGCTAAAACTAAATAGTAAGCACAGTTTTAAATTCTCACTTTTGAGCACTCACCTATAAGGAAATGTTAATGAGCACCAAGTCTACAATACCAAGTTTACCGCAACATGATGATGCAGAGCAAAGAACAAAAAGAGAGTTCCAACTCTCAATGGCGCATACAACTTATAACTATATGACCTCGTATATGGAAGGTGTTCCAATTTCTGCCGACTTACCAGAGCAGGAAAAATTTAGTACAGCTTATGCAATTAAATTACTCCCAGTGTTTAAAAACATGGTAGAAAATTTAATTGTGGTGACTGAGCGTTTATTTAGAAAACAAATAACAGATGACATATCCACTAAACGCATGGATGAATTAAAAAAAGCCGTTGAAGAGCTTAGTGATGGTATTGATATTCGCCATATCGGTGAAGAAATAAAAGCGATTAAATCTATATTTAGTGTTATTGGTGACTTACCAGAGGCCTTTAAAAGTCTCAGTCATTTACCTCAAGATTTAGAGAAAGCATTAAATGGATTAAAAGACTTAGCAGAAGATGCAATAGAAAAAGGGCCGACTGAGATATTAAAAAACACGCTGTTTAATGTGCTGAGTACTGAAAGTGGTCGAGATTATTTACAAGCCCAATCAATTCAAGACTATGAAGATTTATTTGAAACCTTGTCTTTGCCAGAGATGTTAACGATACCTCAGCAAGATTGGATGATTGGTGATGAAAAACCTTGTATGCAAGATTGGTTTTTTGGTTATTTGCAAATCGCAGGATTTAATACAACCAACTTACGTGGTGTTCAGTTAACCAAACCTGCAGGTACTGAAATTGTCGAATTATCTAGTTTATTGGCAAAAATGCCAGTAACGGACGCTATTTTACAGCAAGAAACTGGTATCGCTAATGTAACTTTGCAACAAGCCGCTGAGCAAAAACGTTTATTCGTTGTTGATTACGCTATGTTAGATGGGGCTGAAACGACTCCTGTGCATGGTGAAGATCGTTACTTGTCGGCACCAATTGCCTTGTTCTACTTAAATAATGATTCGCCAGCTGGCTATCCACCGGCTGAAACTCATGGTGTAATGCAGCCTGTTGCAATTCAGTTACAACAAAAATTTGATGAAGTTAACGCACCAATATTTACTCCAACCGACTCAGCTAATGCCGATGATCAACATCACTTTAAATGGCGTGTCGCTAAGTATTTTGTCAATGTATCTTGTGCTATTCAGCATGAGTCTGTAGCGCACTTAGGCGATTGCCATTTAACGTTAGATCCTATGGTTGTTGCGACGAATAGAAAGCTCTCTGACAATCATCCTATTATGATCTTACTTAAACCTCATTTTAGATTTACTATCAATATTAACAATAGTGCCTTGCACAGTTTGATCATTCCAGGTGGGGTGGTTGCAACCAATGTTGGTCCTAAAATAGAAGATACTTGGGAGTTGGTTCGCCAAGCTCATTTAGCATGGCAATTTGATGATAATAATCCGGACTGTATATTTGATATTCGTGGAGTTGCGGATATTCCCAACTTTCCTTTTAGAGATGATACTCAACTACTTTGGCAAGCAGTTAATAAGTGGGTTAAAAGCTATGTTTATCTTTATTATCCAAACCAAGACGATATGTTACAAGATAACGAATTGCAGGCATGGATTAACGAGTTGGTTTCGCCAAACTATGCAAAAGTAACGGGGATGCGAGGATTGACAGCTACAGGCAATCCAAAGCAGCCTTATGTCATTGACGATAAAGATTATTTGGTTAAGATCATAGCGCAAATTATTTATATTGCTGGACCGCAACATGCCTCGGTTAACTATGCCCAGTATCCGCTTATGTCTTATATGCCGAGTGTTGCAGGAACCATTTATCAACCTGCTCCAGGTAAAAATACTCCCTTAGCCTCTGAGCAAGATTGCTTGGCTTGGTATCCGCCGTTAGACGTTTCCATGTATACTTTTTTGTTTGAATATTTATTAAGTGGAGTGCAATACGACACATTTGGTCATTACTCTGAAGATCCTAAAATTCCTTATTTTAAAGACAGACGATTAACGTTTGCTTTAAGTAAGTTTCAAGAGGAGTTAGCTGAAATTGAAGTGACTATTACTCGCAGAAATAGAAGCAGACCTATGGAATACCCATTCCAATTACCTTCACAAATACCAAATAGCATTAGTATTTAATAGGTTTATCGTTACATAGATTTGTGGGCATATAAGTCAAAAACGTAAGTTACATAAGTAACTTACGTTTTTTTATTTGAGGCTTTTGATGTTAATGTTAATTGAACCTAGGTTTTAGGTTGCACTTTAAATTCATGATCTTCTATTTTGATAATAGATGGCCCTTTTTCTACTTTAGTAATAAGGGAATGATCGGCAATAACAACAGATACTTTTGGGTAAAGTTTAGAGTTAGCGGTTACTGATACCATCTCCATATATTCACGGCGTTTGCCAATTAAAGCGTTACGGTATCCAGTATACTTTTCTACTTTAGACTGTAGTTTGGTTAATGCGTTTTCTAGTTCATGCTTTTTATCAGAATCGAGCGTATTATTATAATCATTTTCAACGCCTTCTAACCGAGAGATCATTTCATGGATCCAGTCGGCAAGCTCAATTTCTTTATTAATAAAAATATCATAAGTACGATTCATACTAATGTCGGTGTGCACATCCGATTCAGTGCCTATAACACCAGCTTCTAATGTTTTACACAGGAAAAATCGACAGCCTGTGATCAGTCCACTCGGTCTATCACCTTGACCAACCACAACACTATTTGCTTCAACATTACAGTGGCTTAACTGTTTTTTTACACTAACAATTGTTTTTGCTGTAATTTCACATTGATTGGCAAATGTTAAATTAATTTGCCCACCAGATTGGAGCACACAAGAGTAATGATGATCGTCTTTTGGACCTTCAAGAAGCCGTCCTGATGCACCTGATATAATGGTTAATTCACCACCACATTTAATAACTGCAGACTCTACAAATCCACCAATAAATACATCGCCAGTGGCTGTAAGCTGCATGTCTGGTGACACATCGCCTTGAATTATGACACTGCCTTTAAATTTAACATGACCTTTTTTAGGGTCGAGTTCAGGTAAGGTGAAAACATCGTCGATGATCAGAGTTTTACCGTCAAAGCGAGCTAAGCCACTTTTGGTCGCAAGCAAAATGTTAGGATTTTTAGGGCTTATGATCACACTGTCATTTATCGAGAAGTTTATATCTTTACCAACAGAGGGCGGGATTTTATCACCATAAATATCAATGCCTTCTTTACCAATGGTTAGAGGTACTTTTTCTAACACGGCTTGATTAACAGTAACGGTTTCTATATTGCCTAAGTCTTTTAAGTCAGCACGACCGTTTGAGTCTACTTTGGGAGTACGGCAGGCGTCTGAGAATAATGCAACTCTAGGTTTTAAGTAAGCATCCACGCCATGAACGACAGGCATCCCTTTAACAATAGTAAATTCGATGGGTGAACCGGGTTCAGAATTTTTACATTGTAAGAGTAATTCATTAATTAACGAGGATTTTAAACCGTATCGAATACCAGCATCGAGGCAAGATTGTTTAATTGTTTCTAAATCTAATAATTTGCCACCAACTGCGGTTGTGACTTGAGCTGAAACTGACATTTTATCTTCAGCTAATTGAATGTTTATTTTTGCATCAATTGCTTTTGCAACAAGTGCATTAACAACGCTGTCGGGGAGGTTATCTTTTTTGATGCTAGCCAGTTGTGTATTAGCAGTTTGTACTAAGCTTTTTATATGCTCATGCAGGATGCTTAAAGATGAATGCTCAGAGTGTTTTATCTGTTGAACAATAACAGACTCTTCCAATGCCTCTGAGTCTTTAGTCAGAGTAACAATTAGAGTGAGTTCTTTTTCGTTGAATTTATATTCAAAATTTTGCAATTGACACCTTAACACTAAGATATAACAAGCCTTACATTGTTAAACATAAAACTTATTGTTAGCTAATGTAAAGCCTTAATTTATCTAAATAATAGGCTCACATCTTGTTTTGATCAACTTGAGACTTTAAATGTTCAACCCACATGGCAGTTGCCCCACAAATTGCTACTGGCATTACAAGTAAATTTAAAATAGGCACCATAGTAAATATAGAGATCATTGAACCAAAACCAAAGCAGGCTGCTTTGTTTTGACGAAGTACATGGCGCATATAATCAAAATTATATTTATTGTTATCAAATGCATAGTCGCAGTATTGAATGGCTAATACCCAAGCTATAAATAAAAACCAGATTACCTGACCTATACCTGGCAAGATTAAACCAACTAAAAAGTAACCAATAAAACGAGGAATAAAATAGATAAGTTTTTGCCATTCTCGAGATAAAGTGTGTGGAATGGCTTTAACAATGGCAATAAAATTATCATTACTTGGTGTTTGCCCACTTAAGTGCTGTTCAACTCTTTCTGCTAATACGCCATTAAATGGAGCTGCTAGCCAATTTGCGGCTGTGGTAAAAAACAAACTGAACAAAAATAATAATATAAATAAAGCGACAGGGTATAGAAGTGTGCCTAACCAACTAAGCCAATCTGGTAAGTAGCTGATCATCCCATCAATATGCAAACCTAGTTCAGATAATAAGTAACCTATAGCAAAACTAAAAAGTACAAAATTAACAATCAAAGGGACTAAAACAAAACGTTTTAATCCTTTGGTTTGGATCAGACTAAAGCCTGATAGAAAAAACTTAATGCCGTCAGTAAATGTCATGATGATGTATCCAAGTGAATTTGTCGTAGTATAAGACAGCTATGCTTTGATGCAATAATTAGAATGTTACAAATTACAACATTATCTGTTACAGTCTGCACAACTAAATTGGTTTTTTTGCATCTTTATTTAAAATGTAATCAACAATAACAACTCATTAATATTTCTATACTTTTTTCATGCGCCTAAAACATATTAAACTTGCTGGTTTTAAATCATTTGTAGATGCTACGACAGTACCATTTCCAGATCAAATGACGGCTATTGTCGGACCTAATGGTTGCGGTAAATCAAATGTAATTGATGCAGTAAGATGGGTGCTGGGTGAAAGCTCGGCTAAAAACTTACGTGGCGATTCAATGACGGATGTTATTTTTAACGGTTCGACCAATCGCAAGCCTGTTTCTATGGCTAGCGTTGAGCTGGTATTTGATAATACTGATGGCAAATTACAAGGCAGTTTTGCTAGTCGTAATGAAATTTCAATTAAACGTCAGGTTACTAAAGACGCCCAATCAACTTATTTTTTAAATGGCAGTAAATGTCGTAGACGTGATATTACTGATATTTTCTTAGGTACTGGTCTTGGTCCAAGAAGTTACGCCATTATAGAACAAGGTATGATCTCTAGACTGATAGAGTCTAAACCACAAGAGTTACGTATTTTTATTGAAGAAGCTGCTGGTATTTCAAAGTACAAAGAACGTCGCAGAGAAACAGAAAATCGCATAAAACATACCCGAGAAAATTTATTACGTTTAGAAGATGTTAGGCAAGAGCTTTCTGTACAAATTGAAAAGCTACAACGCCAAGCAGCAACGGCAAAAAGATTTAAATTATTAAAAGCTAAAGAAAGACAATATAAAGCTGAGTTATATGCCCTGAAATGGCACAAATATAATGAACAACTTAATGGATTTGAGAAAGAACGACTCGCCAAAGAAACAGAATTAGAAGCTTTTATCGCTGAACAAAGGGGCGGAGAATTAGGGATGTTGCAATTTAAAGAGCAACATCAAGAGTTATTTGATCAGGTACAAACCAATCAACAATCTATGTATCAAGTGGGTAATCAAATTACTCGAGTTGAACAACAAATTGTTTTCACTCAAGAGAAATTGGTATCTCAGCAAGATGAATTGCAACAACTACAAGACAACTTAGAACAGTCTGAAACACACTCAGGGTTTGAACAAGAGCGACTTGAAGAGCTTTTAGAGCAAAAAGAAACCTTTGCTCCTGAGATGGAATTAGTTGCTGAACAAATTGAACAAGCGACAGAAACGTTACTGCAAAGTGAAGACGAATACGAAAAGTGGCAAGCAGGTTGGCAAGCTCAGCAGCGTCGAGCGGCTAATTCGAACCAATCAAGCCAAGTTATTCAAACTAAGCTGCAAGCAATAGAACAAAATATATCTGGCTTTAAACAAAGATTGCTAAGCATAAGTACAGAAATTGAATCAATGGATGTGATTGAAATTGAAAAGTCGTTGGAAAAAAACAGTCAAAAAGTAACAGTTAGTCAAACTGATTTAGCTTTGCTCGAGCAAAAAGAAGCTGAACAAGATGCTATTTATCAGCAAGCTGAAAATGACTTTTTACAAGTTAGCGAACAACAAAAAGAGATCACTCAAACCAGTAATAACTTATCAATTAAATTACAAAGTTTGCGCCAGTGGCAGCAAGAGTATGAATCAAATACTGTACAAGTTGATGATGCCGACTTAAACAGTCAAGGTATTAAATTGGTTGGTAATTTATTAACACAATTAAATGTGCAACCTCAGTGGCAATCGGCTATTGAAACTTTATTGAGCCATCATGGGCAAAGTAATGTTACGAATAAATTACCAATAGGTACGTCTGGACATTTTGTATCTCAGTCTACCGAAAGCGCGGCAGTAGATTCTGCAGCTGCGGTGATTAAATCAGGCGTATATCCAGATTGGTTGAATCAAGTTGCCTTGGCAGAGACTGAAGCTGATGCTAAAACATTATTGCAAACTAAACGTTGGAGTAGTGTGATCACCAAATCTGGTGTTTGGTGCGGACTTAATTGGCAAAGTGCAGGTTCGATTAATAATAGCGGTGATGTCAATGTATTACAGCGATTAGCCGAAATAAGCCAATTACAGTCACAGTTAGATGAATCTGAAGAATTAAAACAGCAAGTGTCTAAGCAAGTTGAAGATGCTTTAGCGGTGAAGAAACAAGCATTAGCCAGCTTGAATCAATTTAAACAGCAAGTTACTGATGCCAAATCTGCGATGCTTAATTTAGAAACTGAAGCTAGATTACTTAAACAACAGTACCAACAAGCTCAAACATCTCTGGATAAGCTAACGCAAGATGCTGAACAACAGGCTCTGCAAATAGAGCTTGAGCAAGAAAAAACATTAGAATTAGAGTTGCAGTTGGAAGTACAACAAGAACAAGAGTTAGAGCTTCAGTCGCAACTTGATCAGCTAGAGCAAGAAAAACAACATAAAGTGAATCAGCTGAATAATGCCAAACAATCATTAGATGTGTTAAAAAATCAGTCACATCAATATGCATTAAAAGCACAAACGTTAGACTCTCAGTATGAGTCTGTACAGCAAAATATTAATAGAGCTATTCAACATCAAAAACAAGTAAAAACTAAGCTGCAACAAATCACTGAGTCTTTGGATTCAAGCAATAATCCAGTTGAAGATTTAAAAGCAGAGCTTGAAGAATATTTACAGTTAAGATTGGAAAGTGAAGAACGTTTGTTAGATAAGCAAAATGAACTTGCATTAGTTGCCGAGAAAATTTCTCAGTTAGAGCAAGGCCAATCTGGAATTCATAAAAAATTAGATTCAATGCGATCAGAAATTGAATCAATTAAGTTAGACAGTGAAGGCGCACGAATTAGATCGCAAAATATGCTAGAGACATTAAAAGATATTGATCAGCCTTTAAAGTCTATACTTGAGTCTATGTCCGCTGAGGCAAATGAAGACGAGTGGCAAATTGAATTAGAAAAAACAACGTTGGCAATCTCCCGTTTGGGCGCTATTAACTTAGCAGCAATTGAAGAATATGATATACAGGCCCAAAGGAAAGGGTACTTAGATGAACAACATAATGACTTGTTTGGTGCATTAGAAACCTTAGAGAATGCGATTCGTAAAATAGATAGAGAATCAAGAGCGAGATTCAAAGAAACTTACGATAAAGTAAATGAAGGGCTACAATATCTGTTTCCAAAAGTATTTGGTGGTGGCTCGGCTTATTTAGCCTTAACTGCTGATGATATGCTTGAAGCTGGTGTAACTATAATGGCGAGACCGCCAGGTAAGAAAAATTCTACAATTCATTTGTTAAGTGGTGGAGAAAAAGCGTTAACCGCTTTATCATTGGTATTTTCAATATTCAGGCTAAATCCAGCGCCATTTTGTATGCTAGATGAAGTGGATGCGCCATTAGATGATGCAAATGTTGGGCGTTTCTGTAAATTAGTAAAAGAAATGTCAGATACAGTACAATTTATTTTTATTAGTCATAATAAAGTGGCAATGGAAATGGCGACACATTTAACAGGTGTGACTATGCAAGAACCTGGTGTTTCTCGTTTAGTTGCTGTAGACATTCAAGAGGCCGTGAAAATGGCAGATGCCTTATAATGATGGTATGTAAGAATAACGGTAAAGTAATTACAAAGGTAAGTAATAACAATGGCTGAAGAACTAAGATTAGCGCTGATTTTATTAGGAACGCTAGCAATAGGAAGTGTAATTTTACATGGGATCTGGACCGTTCGTAGAACGGTTAGTGAAGAACGTAAAAATGCGAAAATTGAAGCTGAAGAAGCTGAACCTGTTATTGCACTTGAAGAACAAGAAATGCAAAAGCTAAAGCTAAAGCAAATGGAAATGAATTTTAGCGAATTGCAATTGCGTAAAAATGAACAAACGTCAGGCAGTATTCCAGTTAAGAAGATGAACTTAGATTCTATTTATCATAATGAGCAAGAACCACGCTTTGTTACAGATGTAGAAGAAAATGAAACGGGTTTAGAAAGTTCTCAGCAACAGCAACAAGTAGTTGATATTAGTAACGTAGATACTGAATACTCATTCACCAATAAATTTGAAGCAGATGAAGTTAGTGACGATTATACTCCTTCTATTATTTCAACAAATATCTTTGATGACGAAGAGCCACAACAACCTCGTTTTAAACAGAGAGAAACATCAGCCTTAGATGATACGCCTGAAGCCCAAAAAACTGAAGCCTCAAAAAAAGCACCTGACGCTCCAAAATATAATGATGAGAGACTGCAACATAAGTTAGATGCTCAACCAAGCCTAGTTGAACCTATTGAAGCTAAAAAAACCGAAGTTGAAGATAAAAAAGTTGAAGTCGAGAAAATAGAGGACGAGATACAAGAAGAAGTAAAACAAGAAGTCTTTATGTTATTTGTTGATAAGCCTGAAGGAACGCCAATAGATGGCGCTAAATTACTGCCTCTGCTATTAACATTAGGGTTTAAATACGGCGAAATGGACTTGTTCCATCGCCATAAAGATACTACAGGCCGTGGTGATATTTTATTTAGTTTAGCTAATATGTACAACCCAGGAACATTTGATATTGATAATATGGAGCAAGTGACGACAAGAGGCTTAACCATATTTATGACATTACCGAACAGTGCGGCACCTCTCCCGACCTTTAACATGATGCACAATGCGGCTAAAAAAATAGCAGATGAGTTTTCGGCTCGGGTTTTAGATGATCAAAGACGGCCATTAGATGTTGCGATAGTGAGAAGTTACGTAGAGCGAATTAGACGATTTTGAGGTGGTTAAATTAAAGTACAAATTCGTAATAGATTTAGGTTTATGTGTTCTACCTTTCTTTGAACCTACTAGGTAACTTAAAAAGTACTTACAATAAAATCTATTGCAGGCTCTAAAGGTTTGATTAAAGGCCTAATATCATCATGTATTAGGCTTTAATACTTGTTCCTATAGAAGAGCTTGAATTTTTCTGGCCATAGGCATTATAAGTTGGATTTTTAGAACCACCGATAAGTAACTGTTTTACTTTTTCAATAGTTATTTGGTTCTGCGTTGCCGTTAGATATATAACTTCATTTGTATGCTTACATTGCAACAACAAATCATTTATCTCATTTTTTATCGTAGAAAACAGCGGTGTAGTATTAATTATTTCTACGTATTTTTCATTATTTAACAATTTGTCAGCGTTGGTTATCGCTTCCAATTGAAGTTCTTTCTTTTTTGAAATTTCCAAAATGAGGTTGCCATCTCTATTTTTCACAGCTTCCAACTCATCATTCAATGTATTTTGCATTTGTTCTAAACGCAATTTTTGAGTATTAAATTGTTTGGTGACTTGAGTCAGCAGATCATTTTGTTCAGTCATTTTTATAACTCGAATTCAAACGCCGCTAGTTTTGATGCTAGACGATCGTAATTAATAGAATACTGGCCATCCGAAAGTGCCTGTTTAATATCATCAACTTTTTTGCTATCAAATGCATCCGTGTCGCTAATGCGTTTTTGCAATTCTTTTAGTTGATTAGCTTGTGGTGTTAATGCCACAGAATCTTTATTAACAGATTTTACTGTATCAGTTTGACTAGTTTGTTGTTTAGCAGACTCTAATTTTGTTTGTTCAAGTTGCTGTTCTTTTTGTTGATAGACTGCACTGTTAGCGCTATTGAATCCACCATTTTTTACATTGTTTACCATAACTACACCCATAGTTTTATTTTATCTCACCAGCTATATCGGCACTGGATGTGTAAACTTTAGCATTTATTTATAGATTTATGTATATTTCTCTTAAATCGCCAATGATTCCTTTAACGACTCTATTTGATGAGTTGTTTTTGACTTTAATTGACTCACCTTTAGAACCGCTTTCTATTGCTGTACCAGAGGTTTTAATCATCATACTGCTATTCTTTGCTATGATAGATACATCATCACCTTTACAAACTAAGCATACATCAGTTTGACTCACTTGGTGTCCTCGTTGTAGATTCCTTAATGCTCTACCTCCAACAATAGAACTTAAATCTGAAGAGCTTTTATCTCTAACTCGATTTATTTCTATTAGTTTCATTTCTAACATATCTGTATCGACAATTGTGCCTTTAGCTATAGTCTGATTTATAACTAATGCTTCAATCATTTCTGAAGTTGAAACTTGCACAAATAGTTTCCATGGCTTGTTTTCGTTATTACATATTACCTTTACTGGAAACTGTCGAGAAAAAGAACGAGTGTTCGCAATACTAAATGATAAATTTTGTTTACATTCTTTAACAATAATTCTGCTGTCTAATGGATGCGCAACTACTCTTAAATTTTTATCTTCATCGGGATTAAACTCCTGTTCTACGTAGGAAATAACTTGTTTTAGTAATTCGTCATGGGCTAAAGAATTATAACCTTTGGCCGATAAATCACCTGATAATGTTAATGTGGTAAAGAGTATAGTGTAAATTATTGTTATATTTTTCCACATATTTGTCACCTTTTTACTATGCTTTATCATATAGTTAAGTTCGCGCTATGCTTTGACGCTTAGTAATGTCAAAATACTGGCGAAACGTCAGATTTTATTAGATAGTTATCATCAATATATTAGATGCTAGCAAATATCATTCCTAGTTTAATGGAGAAGGCTTATGGCGGGTATTTTAGACTCGGTGAATCAAAGAACCCAGTTAGTTGGTCAGAATAGATTAGAGTTATTACTGTTTAAATTAAACGGTCGTCAACGATATGGAATTAATGTATTTAAAGTTCGTGAAGTTTTACAATGCCCTCCATTAACATCTATGCCTAGATTAAATTCTTACGTTAAAGGAATTGCTCATATTAGGGGGCAAACTATTTCAGTTATTGATATGGGGCTTGCCACTGGTGGCCGAGAAATTAAAAACGTAAAAGATGCTTTCATTATCATCACTGAGTACAATCGTACAATCCAAGGTTTTTTAGTTGATTCAGTGGAACGTATTATTAATTTAAATTGGGGTGATGTAATGCCCCCTCCGAGTGGTTCGGGTCGAACTAATTATCTGACTGCTGTGACTGAAATAGATAATGAACTTGTTGAGATTTTAGATGTTGAAAAAGTTTTAGAAGAAATTGCACCATCAGATACAAGAGTATCAAAGGGGGTTATTTCAGATGACGAGATTATTCAAGACCTAGGTGATCGTATTATACTAATAGTGGATGACTCTTCCGTTGCTCGTAATCAAGTGAAAAGAGCATTAGAAGGTGTAGGTCTTCCTATTATAGCGAAGAAGAATGGTAAGGAAGGCTTAGATTATTTAGTTGAAATTGCAGAACAGTGTGAGCATTCAGTTACTGAAAAAATTGGTTTAATGGTGTCTGATGTAGAAATGCCTGTTATGGATGGTTATACATTAACCGCTGAAGTGAAAGCACGGCCTAAGTTAGCCGGGTTACATGTTATTTTGCATACGTCTTTAAGTGGTGTATTTAATCATGCTATGGTTGAAAAAGTTGGAGCGGATGACTTTATTGCTAAATTTAACCCTGATGAATTAGCTGGCGCTGTTCAAAAATGGCTTCATGAAGAGTAACTTATATTGACTGGTAAAGAGTATATATAGTGAGTAATAAAACCTTAAGTGATAATGATTATAGTGTTTTTTGTGATTTTTTGGAGCAACAGTGCGGGATCGTTTTAGGGACCAATAAACAGTATTTAGTTAAAAGTCGCTTATCTCCGTTGATGGCTCGATTTGAAATCGAGTCTATAACGGATTTAGTTAACAAGACAATGCGTCAGTCTGAGCGGCAATTACGAGCTGCTGTTATTGATGCAATGACGACTAATGAGACTTTATGGTTTCGTGATATATACCCGTATGAATTACTCAAGGATAAGTTGTTACCTGAATTAGATAAAGGTAAACCTTTAAAAATATGGTCTGCCGCTAGCTCTTCAGGTCAAGAACCTTATTCTATTGCAATGACAATACAAGAATATAAAAATCAAGTTAGTGTAAATAGCCGCAGTATGTTTTCTATTGTAGGTACTGATATTTCGAATACTATGTTGGATATCTGCAAAAATGGTGAATATGACGCATTAGCATTATCTAGAGGTTTATCGGCTGAACGTAAAACTAAGTTTTTTACCGATTCTGGCCATGGCATGATGAAAATTAATGCCGATGTGCAAAGAGTTGTTAATTTTAGGCACCTTAATTTGCTTGATAGTTATAACCTTCTAGGTAAGTTTGATATTATATTTTGTCGTAATGTACTTATTTACTTTTCAGCTGATATTAAATCTCAAATTATTAATAAATTTGCACAGCAGTTAAATCCCAATGGTTACCTCGTATTAGGAGCTTCCGAGTCTATGTCTGGTTTAAGTGATGCCTTTAATATGATCAGATGTAATCCTGGTATTATTTATCAAAAAAAATAGCAGATAAAAACAGTGTGGCTAACAATGAACGTTTGTTGCCGCCATAATAAGTACCAACTTGTCACAAATTAGATGCAGGTAAAAAGTAAGGTGTATAGTACAAAGCCCAAGACCTTACTTTACCTAAGTCATTACCTCTAAAAACAACACGATAGTTAAAAAATTCCTCAATAATTTATTTCTGGCCTTTATTTTGCATTTTGAATTCACAACAATAAGTCGTGGAGGAATTATGGCAATTAGTTTAGATAAAGCGTTTGGTATACATCAAAATGCGTTATTAGTTCGATCAGACCGAGCGGAAGTTTTATCCAGTAACATTGCTAATGCCGATACTCCTGGATATAAAGCGAAAGATATGGACTTTGCAGTTGCATTAGCTAATGCACAAAAAAGTAATACTTATCGCATGTCTAAAACCCACGATAAGCATTTTGATTTATCCGTTGAAATTGACACAAGTCAAAAATATCGAAATCCAAACCAACCAGATACTGGTGATGGTAATACAGTTGATGTTGAAGTTGAGCGTAATATGTTTATGCAAAACTCTATGGAATATCAAACTAGTTTGGAATTTTTAAACGGAAAAGTTAAATCTTTGAATAAAGCACTTACCGGAGGTAATTAACAATGAGTTTATATAATGTTTTTGACGTATCAGGAACTGGGATGAGTGCCCAGTCAATACGTTTAAATACCACGGCAAGTAATATGGCTAATGCAACTTCAGTATCTAGTAGTGTAGATGAAACTTATCGAGCTAGACACCCTGTATTTGCTGCAGAAATGACTAAAGCTATGTCTTCTCAATCTACAGGAGTTAGCGTTTTAGGTATTGTAGAAAGTGATGCTCCTTTAACTATGGAGCACAACCC
Source organism: uncultured Psychrosphaera sp. (assembly GCF_947500655.1). Taxonomy (GTDB): domain Bacteria; phylum Pseudomonadota; class Gammaproteobacteria; order Enterobacterales; family Alteromonadaceae; genus Psychrosphaera. The sequence goes on from NZ_CANMSK010000024.1 coordinate 18,512, forward strand.
TAATCATCCAATGGCTGATAAAGACGGCTATATTTATAAACCTAATGTGAACGTTGTTGAAGAGATGGCGAATATGATCTCTGCGTCTCGCGCATATCAGACTAATGTTCAGATAGCCGATGCTGCAAAAACAATGCTTAGTAAAACACTTACATTAGGTCAAAGATAAGGTAAATAGTTATGGCAATCACAAGTACTGTATCAAACGCAGCGATAGACGCAATAACGTGGCAAGATGAAGAAATTGGAACCAGTGAAGTTAATGGTCAAATGGGGCAAGCTGATTTTTTTGCCTTGTTAACAACTCAGTTAGCAATGCAAGATCCATCAAACCCAACCACTAATGAAGATATGATCTCACAAATGACACAGTTTACTATGTCAGAAGGCATAAGTAATTTAGGTGATAAGTTTGATGCTTTTTCAGCTTCAATGACATCAAATCAAGCATTAGAAGCCTCTTCATTAGTAGGGCGTAATGTTTTAGTTAATAGCTCACTATCATACTCTGACGGTACTGGTATTAGTGGACAAGTTGCGATCCCTTCTACAGCTCAAACCGTAAATATGCGTGTAATGGATGAGTCTGGTAATTTGATAAAGTCAGAAGCGTTAGGTGATAAAAGTGCCGGTATGATGGATTTTGAGTGGGATGGTACTGACGATGACGGCAATCCTTTGCCTGCTGGGCAATATACTGTCGAATTTACCGGTCTTGTTTCTGGTCAATCAGAAAGCTTAACTGTATTAACTTACGGAAATGTAAGTTCAGTCACTCTTGGTGTAAATGGCACGGGACTTGAATTGAACTTACAAGGATTAGGCTCAATCACCTTAACAGATGTATTGGCCGTTGGAGATTAAACAGTAAAGTTGTTTATTCTTTAATAATTTATTTTGAACGCGACTCAAATAGCCGCAATGTATAGGAAATCTCTATGTCTTTTAATATAGCGTTAACTGGTCTGAAAGCAGCTCAGAAAGATCTGGACGTAACGGCGAATAATATAGCTAACGTAAATACGTATGGTTTTAAAGAGTCTCGTGCAGAATTTGCTGATGTATATTCATCATCAATTTTTACCAATGCAAAAACAGCTAATGGTGACGGTGTTTTAGTTAACGACGTTGCTCAACAATTTACTCAAGGTAGTTTGTTGTTTACCGAAAATTCACTAGATTTAGCTATTTCAGGTGGCGGCTTCTTCGGTATTGTAAATGACGTGAATGACGTTAGTACGACTGACTTGTCTTATACGCGTGCCGGTGCATTTAAATTAGACTCTGATGGCTATGTCGTAAACTCTAATGGTGGTTATTTACAAGGTTACCCCGTTAATGATGATGGAACTGCGAGTTCAGTAAGTTTAAGCGCTGTAGAGTCGATTCAAATTCCAGACACCGCAGGTGCTCCATCACAAACATCAGAAATCGAGATAGAATTTAATTTAAACAGTGGAGATGATAATTTAGATCCTCTAGCTTTCGATCCAGCAGATACGGATACTTATAATTACTCAACTTCAACGGTTATCTATGATTCATTGGGTAATAGCCGTATTCAAGAAATGTATTTCGTGAAAACAACAGACCCTACGTCACTTGAAACTGAAGCCGCGGCTTCAGCTATTTCAGCAACGGATGGTTTTGTTGGCGGTATAGCTGCAGTCCCTGTTGCAGAGCAAGGTAACTCGAGCAGTTGGATTATGTATACGACCGTAACGGATGACGATGGTAACCCTCAAGTTGTTGACTTACAGGATGATCCTATTCTTGGTGGCACAGGTGTTGTTTTTGAAAGTACACTTGGCCAACGTGGTATGTTATTACAGTTTGACTCTGCTGGTGCTGCGGTTGAAGAGACTTACCCTGTACCAGTTGGTGAGCGTTTAGGTGCGGATACAGATCCAACTGATATTGTTCCTGCTCCTGTTGCACCATATTTAGGTGCCGGTGCGGTGACTAATGGTGGTGACCCAGATCAAACAATTACCATAATAATGTCTGAGCTAACTCAGTACTCTGGTAGTTATGAACTTTATGCATTAGACCAAGATGGTTCAACTGTTGGTCGATTAAGTGGTGTGACGATAGATGATGAAGGCTTAATTGAAGGCAAGTATTCAAATGGTGATTCAGTTCCTATTGCTAAAATCATGTTAGCGCGTTTTGCCAATGAACAAGGTTTGACTCAAGTTGGTAATACGACTTGGGAAGAAAGCCAAACATCTGGTCAAGCATTAGCTGGTGAAGCCGATACGGGAACATTTGGTCAAATTAGTTCAGGGACGTTAGAGCAATCTAATACCAACTTAACTAATGAGTTAGTTGACTTAATCACCGCACAGCGTAACTATCAGGCTAGTTCACGTGCGTTAGAAGTTAACTCAACCATTACTCAAACAATCCTACAAATTAGATAGTTAGTGTAAGCTAATAACGAGAAGCCAGTCATTGACTGGCTTTTTTTATGTCAAATATTTAACCTGTCATGAAATAATTTCACCAAAGTGAAATACTTAATGTAGTGAATTTCAGTGTTTAATTTGCTACTATCGCCGACCTTTCTGGCTGGATAAAGTATATTCAGTCGAGCAATTAAAATTTCCAGCTAAATAATTTGGAGTAGTCATGTTTAATCTGATCACTAAAAGTGATTCAAATGTAAAAAATGACGTGTTATCAGGTATCACTGTTGCATTAGCGTTAGTACCTGAAGCCGTAGCGTTTGCCTTTGTTGCAGGAGTAGACCCTATGATAGGTTTGTACGCTGCATTTATGATGGGGCTTATTACATCGGCAATTGGTGGCCGCCCTGGAATGATTTCAGGTGCAACCGGTGCGACAGCTGTTGTGATGGTGGCATTAGTTGCTCAATATGGTATTCAATATTTATTTGCCGCAGTTATTTTAGCTGGATTAATACAAATACTCTTTGGGGTATTTAAATTAGGCAAGTTTATTCGACTGGTTCCTTATCCTGTGATGTTAGGTTTTGTAAATGGCTTAGCTATTGTGATTTTCCTAGCTCAAATGGGACAATTTAAAATCTTTGATGCATCGGGCATTGCACAATGGATGACAGGTAATCAAATGTACATAATGTTAGGGCTTGTTGCTTTAACTATGGCAATTATTCATTTTCTTCCTAAATTAACAACGGCAATACCTTCATCTTTAGTTGCTATTCTTACGGTTACATTTGCCGTACATGGTTTAGACCTAGAAGCACGTACGGTTATTGATTTTGTTCGCGATATGTTACCTGAAGCTGAGAAAGCTACAGCGACGTTAGCTGGTGAATTACCATCGTTTAATATTCCAATGATCCCTTTCACACTAGAGACTTTATACATTATCTTACCTACGGCTGTAATAATTGCTTTGATTGGCTTAATTGAATCATTACTAACGCTGACATTAATTGATGAGCTTACTAATACTCGTGGACAAAGTAATAAAGAATGCGTCGGCCAAGGCGTTGCTAATACAGTTAACGGCTTCTTTGGCGGTATGGGTGGTTGTGCCATGATAGGTCAATCTATGATCAATATTAATTCTGGTGGGCGTGGCCGCTTGTCTGGTATTACCGCAGCGATTGTGTTGTTAGCGTTTATTTTATTCTTAGCTCCTTGGATTGAAATGATCCCGTTACCAGCACTTGTTGGTGTTATGTTTATGGTTGTATTGGGGACATTTGAATGGGCTTCATTTAAAATTATCAGAGGCGCAAACAAAGAAGATGCATTTGTTTTATTACTTGTTACTGGTGTAACGGTTGCAGCTGATTTAGCTATTGCGGTTGTTGTTGGTGTTATTGTTTCAGCGTTAGTTTTTGCTTGGAAACATGCGTCTCATATATTTGCTCGTACGCATATCGATGAAGAAAACTGGAAAGTGTATGAATTAGAAGGTCCTTTGTTCTTTGGCTCGGTAGGTAATTTTAAAGAGTTATTTGATATTGAAAATGATCCAAAAGATATTGTAATTGAATTTAAGAATTCTCGTATCTGGGATAGTTCAGGTATTGATGCCATTGATGGTTTAGCAGATAAGTATGAAGCTGTTGGTAAAAAACTTCATATTCGTCATATCAGCCCAGAATGTCGTGAGTTATTAGTTAAAGCTCAGAAGTACGTTGAGATGAACATTAACGAAGACCCTCGTTATCATGTTGCGACAGATAAACTCGCTTAGTTATTATATATAATTAAAAGTAAAATGCCGCTATTAATAGCGGCATTTTTGTATCTGATGCTTTTATATCTTACAGCTGGAAGGTGGGCTCATTCTAATGGCATTAGTTAACCAATCTATAACTTTAGAGCTAATTAATATCGGGAGCTTGATAAGAGGATTATAGGCATAAAAAAACCCACATTAAGTGGGTTTTCCTTATTCTTAATGATTAATCATCTAAGAATGTTTTAAGTGGTTCAGAGCGAGAAGGGTGACGTAGTTTACGTAACGCTTTTGCTTCAATCTGACGAATACGTTCACGTGTTACATCAAACTGTTTACCAACTTCTTCTAACGTGTGGTCAGTATTCATATCGATACCAAAACGCATACGTAGAACTTTAGCTTCACGAGCGGTTAAACCAGACAACACGTCACGAGTGGCGTCTTGTAGACCTTCAGCTGTCGTTGTATCAACCGGAGATGAGATAGTTGTATCTTCAATGAAGTCACCTAAGTGAGAGTCTTCATCATCACCAATTGGTGTTTCCATCGAGATAGGCTCTTTCGCAATTTTAAGTACTTTGCGAATTTTATCTTCTGGCATGATCATACGTTCAGCTAACTCTTCTGGAGTTGGCTCACGACCCATTTCTTGTAACATTTGACGAGAAATACGATTTAACTTATTAATCGTTTCAATCATATGTACTGGAATACGGATTGTACGTGCTTGGTCAGCAATTGAACGAGTGATCGCTTGGCGTATCCACCACGTTGCATAAGTTGAGAACTTATAACCGCGGCGATATTCAAACTTATCAACAGCTTTCATCAAACCAATATTACCTTCTTGGATTAAATCTAAGAATTGTAAACCACGGTTTGTGTATTTTTTAGCAATTGAAATAACCAAACGTAAGTTGGCTTCAACCATTTCTTTCTTGGCACGTCGAGCTTTAGCTTCACCAATTGACATACGGCGATTGATATCTTTTATCGCTTCAATGTTTAATCGAGTGTCAATTTCAATATCTTTTAACTTTTGAATACTGCGACGAACTTCAGTATTTACATCTTTTAAGCGACTAGCTGTTAAATCACCACCAGCTTGAAGTAAATCAAACCATGATGTTTTAGTTTCGTTACCTGGGAAAATTTTAATGAAATCTTTTTTAGGTAATTTAGCGTAACCACAACAATGTTTCATGATCAAACGTTCTTGAACACGAACACGGTCCATCATTTCACGCATATTACGAACTAAACGGTCAAACTGTTTAGGGATTAATTTAAATAATCTAAAATGTTCGCTAAGTGCTTTAATTTTTTCTTGAGTATCAGGATGTGCACGACCTAACTTTTCAATTGATAAAGTCGAGTCTTCATACAAACGACGTAACTCTTCAAAATGTTCACGAGCTTCTTCTGGATCTGGACCAGTATCAATTTCTTCTTCGTCTTCGTCTTCATCATCAGAATCAGCGTCAGCTAACTGCTCTTTACTAAGTTCTGAACCAACGTGAGTTGCCGCTGGTGCAACGTCTTGTTCGTTTGGATCTAAGAAGCCAACAATGATGTCACTCAAACGAATCTCTTCAGCTTCAAATTGGTCCCACTGGTCCAACAAATAGCTGATAGCTTGAGGATATTCTGCAACAGATTTTTGAACGGTATAAATACCTTCTTCAATTCTTTTTGCAATTACAATCTCGCCTTCACGAGTCAGTAATTCAACCGTACCCATTTCACGCATATACATACGCACTGGATCAGTTGTTCTACCTATTTCTTTTTCAACAGTAGCAAGTGCTGCAGCTGCAGCTTCAACAACTTCGTCGTCGCTGGTTTGCTCTTGCATTAATAATTCATCAGCATCAGGCGGTGTTTCACACACTTTTATGCCCATGTCGTTGATCATTTGAATTATATCTTCGACCTGCTCCGCATCGATCATATCCTGTGGAAGATGATCGTTTACTTCAGCAAAGGTTAAATACCCTTGCTCGCGACCTTTAAGAATAAGAAGTTTTAATTGAGACTGAGGAGTTTGCTCCATACAGATTATCTTCCACCTAGTTGTTGAATATCAAAATCGGATAGCTAATTTCAACCATACTAATATGGTTAAAAAAGCGAACTTGTAATTATAACAGTAGAATTAAATTCTGGCTATGATTTACTGGTTATTATTTATCAAATAGCAAATTCATTAACATCAAAATTATAATACAAACTATAGTTCTAATTACTTTTTTAGCGCCATTAACAATGCGCTATATTCTTTCATCTCGTCTTTGTTTAGTTGACCGGTTTTACCTTTGATTTCTAACTGCTCTAATCGTTTTTTAAGGTAGTTATCTTGTAAAAACTTAAAAGTTGTTGAGAATTCTGGAGCTAAATTTTCTTCCGTAATATGGTGTTCCCAAGCAAACAAACGCGACAAAAATGAGTACTCTTTACTTTCCCTAAAACGTTCAAGCAAAACATGAGATTTAATCTCTGGCTGCTCTAAAATTGTTTTTTGAATATTAATTAATACATTAAATCCAGGTAGGTCAGCTTGGCTTAACGCTGGAATAAAAGGTACTGCCTTAGCTAAATGGGGATGCTGTAGCAATAATGCAATAGCTCTTCGCATTGGCGTTATTTGTAATTCGGTTTGTTTTTGCCTTACTTGTGCAATAGGTGAACGATTAAAGCCTGTTAGCTTATCTACTTGTTTACCAATCAGATCCGCTAATTTTGTCATTAACGCTTCTTTATAATAATCACTAGGAACTAATTCAATTAGAGGTTTAGCTGCCGCTAATAATGCCGATTTCCCAGCATCTGTGGTGATATCTAAGTCTATTAAAAAGTGTTCATAAAAGTAACTAAGTAATGGAGTCGATTTACTTAGGCGTTGCTCAAATTCTTCTTTGCCTTCTTTTTGTACCATAGTATCTGGATCTTCACCGTCTGGTAAAAATGAAAATCTAAGATCGATACCATCTTTCAAATGAGGTAATGCATTTTCTAATGCGCGCCAAGCGGCATCTCGGCCAGCTCTATCACCGTCATAGCAGCAAATAACTTGACGTGTGGCTCTGAACAACATTTGCATGTGATCTGCCGTTGTTGCTGTACCAAGGGAAGCAACAGCGTAATTAATACCTTGTTGGGCTAGAGATACAACATCCATATATCCTTCAACAATAAGTACTTTATCAAGTTTTGGATTGGCTACTTTTGCTTGATAAAAACCATATAATTCTCGGCCTTTATGGAATATACGAGTTTCTGGTGAGTTAAGGTATTTCGGCATAGAGTCATCAATAACTCGACCACCAAAACCTACAACTCGGCCACGCTTATCGCGAATTGGAAACATAACGCGATTACGGAAAAAATCGTACGTTCTGCCTTTATCATTTTGAGTTAGTACTTTTAAGTCAACTAATTGCTGTTGTTGCTCAGGTGTTTTGGATAATGACTTTAACGCTTTGTCCCAAGAGTCAGGTGCGTAACCAATTCCATATTGCTGTGCTATTTCACCGCTTAAAGAGCGAGACTTTAAATACTCAATCACTTTAGGTGAGTTTTCATCATGCTTTAACTGGTGTTGAAAAAATTTACTGGCAGTTTCTAATAATTCATAATCAGATAGTTTTTGCTCTCGGCTAACAGACTCGTATTTTTGAGTTTTACCTTTTGTGTCTTCTCGCGGAATATCTAAACCATGTAAACGGGCTAATTCTTCAATGGCTTCAACAAACTCAAGTTGCTCATATTCCATTAAGAAACCAATTACATTGCCGTGAGCACCACAACCAAAACAATGATAAAACTGCTTTTCTGGACTTACGCTGAAAGAGGGGGATTTTTCATTATGAAAAGGGCAACAAGCTTGGTAGTTTTTACCCGCTTTTTTTAGAGGAACTTTTGCATCAATTAAATCGACAACGTCGGTACGTTCAATTAAATCATCGATAAATTGTTTTGGAATACGTCCGGACACAAAACCTCTTTATATAAATTTTAAATGAATAGGGATTATTACAGAATAGCGTCGCTGTGGGAATAACAGAAAAAAAACTTTAGCGTAAAAACAACAAAACCGCACATTCGAAAATGCACGGTTTTGATTCAAACTAACTTAGGTTGCAGATTAAAACTAACTGTTAAGTTGAGCTCTTACTAATCCACTTACTTTACCCATGTCAGCACGACCTGTAATAGTAGGTTTTAACTCAGCCATCACTTTACCCATATCCTGCATGCCAGAGGCTCCAGAAGATGTTATAGCATTCGCTATAAGTGATGTTACTTCTTCCTCAGTAAGAGGTTGAGGTAAAAATGCTTCGATAACCTCTATCTCAGCCGCTTCTTTTTCAGCTAACTCTGGTCGATCAGCACTTTCAAATTGTGCTTGAGAATCGCGGCGCTGTTTAACCATTTTGGTTAAAATAGCGATTACGTCTTCATCGACCAGTTCAATTCTTTCGTCAACTTCTCTTTGCTTTATAGCAGCCATTACCATGCGAATTGTAGTTAAGCTAAGTTTAGCTTTAGCACGCATTGCATCTTTCATTGCTTCTTTAAGCTGATCTTTCAAATTCATGGAAAATCCTTTAGAGAAAGTAAACCAATATTAGTAAAGCTTGATGCGACGAGCGTTCTCACGTGAAACTTTTTTCAAGTGACGTTTAACAGCTGCTGCTTTCTTACGCTTACGTGCCCAAGTTGGCTTTTCGAAATGTTCACGACGACGCACTTCAGAAAGGATACCTGCTTTTTCACATGAACGCTTGAAACGACGTAGAGCAACATCAAACGGTTCGTTCTCTTTAACTTTAATTACTGGCATTTAAAAATTCACCTCAGTATTTGGATATATGGTTAAATATTAACCAAGACTAATAAAAATAGTGCGGCATTTTAATGCCATCTAATACTAAATGTAAAGTCCTAATTTAAATACTGGAGGAATAATTAAAGAATGGGTAGAATGCCGCCAACTTAAAAGGCTATGACGTAATTATGTCGGCTAGAAATTGGCCAGTAATGGTTTCAGTTATTTTACTATTAATAGAAAGGTTTCACTAGATGTTAATTTTAGGTATCGAATCTTCGTGTGATGAAACAGGTATTGCTTTGTTTGATACTAACAAAGGCTTGTTAGCACATGAGCTATATAGCCAAATAGATGTACACGCAGATTATGGCGGTGTTGTCCCTGAATTAGCATCTCGTGATCATGTGCGTAAAACTATTCCGTTAATTAAAAAAGTAATGGCTGACGCTAAAATAACGAAACAAGACATTGACGGTATTGCTTATACATCAGGCCCTGGTTTAGTGGGGGCTTTGATGGTCGGAGCTTGTATTGGCCGTTCATTAGCCTTTGCTTGGGATATTCCAGCCGTGCCTGTTCATCATATGGAAGGGCACTTATTAGCACCTATGTTAGAAGATGACACACCGGCGTTTCCGTTTATCGCTTTACTTGTGTCTGGCGGGCACACTCAACTAGTTGAGGTGAAAGCCATTGGTGAATATCAAATACTTGGTGAATCAATTGACGACGCCGCAGGCGAAGCCTTTGATAAAACAGCTAAGTTACTCGGATTGGATTACCCAGGTGGCCCTATGTTAGCTAAATTAGCTGAATCTGGTAATGAAGGTCTTTATAAATTCCCACGGCCAATGACAGATAGGCCAGGATTAGATTTTTCTTTTAGTGGCTTAAAAACCGCAGCAGCGAATGTTATTCGTTCAGAAGGCATTATATTAGCGGGCAGTAAATCTACCCAGAATGAAAATGCACCAGAAAACGTAGAACAAATTAAAGCAAATATTGCTTATGCATTCCAAGAAGCGGTTGTTGATACAATAGCAATTAAATGCAGAAGAGCAGTAGAGCAAACCGGTATTAAAACCTTAGTTATTGCTGGCGGCGTTAGTGCAAATACTGAGTTACGCAGCAAGCTTGCCAAGTTAATGGAAAAACATAGAGGGCAAGTATATTACCCTCGTCATGAGTTTTGTACCGACAATGGCGCTATGATCGCCTACGCAGGCGCTCAACGTCTACAAAAATATGGTGACCGTGATTTACTAATCAAAGCGCGACCTAGATGGTCAATTGAAGAGTTGCCTGCTATTTAACGTTAAATGTATAACGTTAATTACGTTTTGTTTTTGGCTCATTGCCATTAATAAGACGTATAACGTTAGGTATATGGCGTAAAACAATAAGACAAGCGATCATAGTTACTGGTATCACGTATCTGTCATCAACATAAAAGGTGATAAATGGCGATAGTGAAACAGATACTATTGCTGCAATAGAGGAATATCCTGTTTTTCTAAACACTAAATACCAAACAGCTAATACACTAATGCCTAAAGATAGACCAACAGGCAATAAGCAACCAAGGCCTGTAGCAACGGCTTTACCGCCTTTAAAACCAAAAAATATTGGATACATGTGGCCCAAACAGCAGAACAGGCCCGCAAAACCAATCTCTATGGGTGTTAAACCAATATGGTAGCTTCCCCAAGTAGCAATAATCCCCTTTAAAACATCAAACAATAACACAGCTACCGCAGTTGTTTTACCAGCGGTGCGGTACACATTCGTTGCTCCCGGATTATTAGAACCCACAGTTCTAGGGTCGGGTAAATGACATATTTTACTAAAAATAATTGCAGAGTTAATTGATCCTAACAGGTAGGAAAAAATTAATACCAACAAAAAGTCTAACGGCATCAGTTTCTCAATTTAGTTTTTTGGGATAGAATTCGAATTCTTTGTGATTATGCAAAATACTTTTGGTATTTACCCCTCACTTAAGGCACCACTATAACGATTTACTTAGCTAAATGGTATCCGACCAGAATAGTTAACTCAATCATAACTTATTCAGGAATAATAAATGATCCATGATATTGTTTTTATAGAAGCGTTAAAAGTAGACACTGTAATAGGTGTATACGATTGGGAAAAGACGATTGAGCAAACATTACAGTTCGATATTGAAATGCGAACTGACATAAAAGCGGCTGCTCAAATAGACGATTTGTCAAAAACCGTGGATTATTCTGTGGTTGCTGAAGATGTTGTGAAACTAGCGAAACAGAATCAAGCTGAATTAATCGAAACGGTAGCCGAGAAAGTAGCCGAATTAATCCTTGCTGATTATCAGGTTAGTAGTGTAAAAATAACATTGCGTAAGTTAGGGGCTGTTCCTAATACCGCAGGTGTCGGTGTTATTATTGAACGTACAAAACCGCTATATTAATCTATATACTAAATAAATTTTAAGCAGAACGAATAAACAGGTCAGATTAATAAAGTTGTACTTAATTATATTAAAAATCAGATAAGGAAATGTTGTGGGATTAATTGAAATTATCGTTTTGGCAATATTGCAGGGATTGACTGAATTTTTGCCAATTTCAAGTTCAGCGCATTTAATCTTGCCATCACACGTTTTTGGTTGGCAAGATCAAGGTTTAGCCTTTGATGTTGCGGTTCATGCGGGAAGCTTGTTCGCAGTTGTATTGTACTTTCGTCAGGAAGTTGGTCGTATGGCGGTAAGTTGGTTTGCTTCATTATTTGGCAAACATGACTCAGAAAGTAAATTGGCTTGGCTTATTATTTTAGGGACTATTCCTGCTGGATTAGCTGGATTAATCTTTAATGACTTTATTGAAGGTAACTTAAGAAGCGTAACGGTTATCTCTATTACGACTATTTTATTTGGTTTATTACTTTGGTGGGCTGATAAAAATGCCAAACAAACCAAAGGTGAATATGAAATAACGGTTAAAGAAGTATTGTTTATTGGTTTTGCGCAAGTATTAGCATTAATTCCAGGCACTTCACGAAGTGGCATAACGATTACAGCAGGCTTAATTTTAGGCTTAACGGCTAAAGCAGCTGCGCGTTTTTCATTTTTACTGTCAATACCTTTAATATTTGCCGCTGGTGGTTACAAAACCATAGAGCTAAGTCAGCAAGTTATTCCAGTTGATTGGACTGCGATTGGACTTGGTACTTTATTATCGTTTATTAGTGCTTATGCTTGTATTCATTACTTCCTGATCTTAGTCGAGAAGATTGGCATGATGCCATTTGTGATCTACCGATTAGCCCTTGGTGGGATATTAATTGCTTTTTTTATCTAACCCAGCTTGTGAATATAGCTTCTTTAACGTAGCTCTTTGTTAATCTAACTTTTAATGCCGCTGCCTAATATAAGGCTCTAGCGTTATACTTATACAGAGCCTAAATTATTAATTAGGCTCTGCACGTTTTAATTTCACACACTTTTGTATCTGCTCAATTCTTCTACGTGATAGCTCAGTTCTAATTTCAGGCCCGGTAAAACCATCTTGAATAATATCTTTAACTGCAACTTTGTTTGCCGTATCTAATAACTCAATAATAAATTGGCTTTGTGGGTATGCTTTATTTTCAAATCCAGTTCTACCTTGCAAATCAGCTTTACATGCAAGTAAAAACTGGTTGAATCGCTCAGGCTTACGCCAAACGTCGGTTTTATCAAATAGTTTTAATATGGTACTTGGTTTTAATTCGAATGCCCGATGGACGTGAGAGTGAAACTCACTCATGATCTCGGCTAATTCTCTAAAGCTATTAGGTATTTTAAAGCGTTGGCAAACTTGTTTTACCAAAGCTACACCAGATTTTTCATGACCGTGGTGATGCGGTAAATTATCCACAGGACTTAAACCCTTGCCAAAATCGTGGCATAAAACAGCAAAACGGATCTCAACAGAATCAGTTAAAAGACAAGCTTGTTTTAGTGCCATCATCGTATGTAAGCCAGTATCTATCTCTGGATGCCATTTGGGCGGATTAGGCACGCCCCAAAGAGCATCTAGCTCAGGTAATAAAACAGCCAATGCACCGACTTTTCGCAGTATTTCAAAAAACACATCAGCAGACTGCTCAGCCAGTGCGGACTCTATTTCTTGCCAAACACGTTCAGGTGTTAATGCTAACAGTTCATCTGATGCAGATATTTTAGCCATTAACGCTAGTGTTTCTTCAGCAATAGTAAAACCTAAGTGATGATACCGAGCTGCAAAACGAGCGACTCGTAATACTCTTAGCGGATCTTCACTAAAGGCATCTGATACATGACGTAAAATTCTATCGTTTAAGTCTTGTTGGCCGTTGTAAGGGTCGATGATTGTTTTTTTAGACGTCGAACTGTCTTCAGTCATCGCCATGGCATTAATGGTTAAATCGCGACGTAATAAATCTTGCTCTACGGTAATGTCGGTAGAAAAGTCACAAACAAAACCTGTGTAACCACTACCTGATTTTTTTTCAGTACGAGCTAGTGCGTATTCTTGATGAGTTTCTGGATGTAAAAATACAGGAAATGATCGGCCTACCTGTTGGTAACCTAAATCAAGCATTTGCTGGATTGTGGCACCCGTCACTAAATAGTCTTTATCCTTTATAGGATATTGCAAAAGTGAATCTCTTACCGCACCACCGACTAGATATATTTGCACTCAAAAACCTTAAATTAACTTTTACTTATACCGTTAGTATATTCTGTTATTATTCGAAAGTCGCTACTACAACGAGTAGCCTTAAATTTAATTAAATAACCCGTTAATTTGAAGTAGCCATAATGTACCTAGAGTATTTTCAGTTAAAGCAAGAACCGTTTAATATAGCGCCGAACCCTAACTTAATGTATCCGAGCAATCGTCATAAAGAAGCGATTGGTTACTTACGTTATGGCCTGCGTGGTAGCGGTGGATTTGTGATGTTAACCGGAGAGGTTGGCACTGGAAAGACCATGGTAAGCCGTGCTGTTCTTGGTGATTTGCCCGACACGTTTAACGTCGCGTATATTTTAAATCCCACGTTAAATAATATTCAATTATTACAAACTGTTTGTGAGTCGTTTGAAATCCCTGTTGAGCATAACGATGATCACAAAGTTTTATCCGATGCTTTGCAACTTTTTTTAATTGAACAGGACAAACTAGGCAAGTCCAGTTTATTAGTAATTGATGAAGCCCAGCATTTATCAACACAAGCATTGGAACAACTACGTTTATTTACTAACTTAGAAACCAATGATAAAAAATTACTGCAAATTATTTTAATTGGGCAACCTGAGTTACAAGAAAAACTTAATACCAGAGAGCTTAGACAATTAGCGCAACGTATAACGGCAAGGTATCATTTACTGCCGTTAACTAAAGATGAAACGTTCGCGTATATAAATCATAGAGTCATAGCTGTTGGTGGGAGTCGTCCGTTATTTGATAAAAAAGCCATGACGACTATTTTTCAGCAAGCAAAAGGCACTCCTAGGTTAATTAACTTATTAGCGGATAGAGCGTTAATGGGGGCTTATGCAAAAGGACAGTTTTTTGTTGATTATAAAACTACCAAGCAAGCTGCGTTAGAAGTGTTTGGTGGTCAGTTGGATAATCATCTCCACAGAAATAAAAAGGTCGCTATTTATTCTGCTGTGATAGTTATTGTGGTGGTCTTTAGCCTAATGTTAGCGCGTTACTTTTTTTAGTGGGTATCTCTAGTGAACCGCTTTAGTAAATAGAATAATGGAACAAGTTAAATGAGTTTGTTATACCAAGCGTTATTAAAAAATAATCAGAATAAGCCTGTTCAGAGTCAGAACCAGGAACAACAAGAGAATAAAAGCAAACACTCTGACTTATTAACCAGTCAATCTAATGTTGAACCTTGGAACTCGTTTCACTCACAGCAATTTGCTGGAGCTCATGTAGGGAAAAGTCAAAATAATTTACCTTGGTTTGTTTGGTTATTTATTGCCAGTTTATTATTAGTTGTCGGTTTATTAGCTGGTTATATTTATGGCAATTTTAAACCATCAAATAATGTTGTTACTAAAACCTCAGCTGAGTTTGTTGAAAACGTTACAACAGAAAATAAGTCTAACCTAATCCCCTTTGATGCCAATTTAGTAGCTAATACAGAAACTAGTGAAGCGGAACAAACCATTGAAGTTGCTGTAAATTCTCAAGGTCAAGTTGTTTCAAAAGTCACAGATAAAGCTTCAAAGATAGCGACAACAAATGGAAGTGAGCAAAGTGCTCCGTCATCAACAATATCAGAAAAAGCAACGCCTGAGATTGATTTATCTGGTGTGCCGGATAATTTAAAAGCCTCGTTTGCTGAAGCAATAAAAGCAACGGAAGTAACTGAAACGTTAGATGCTAATTTTGAAATGGATTTATCATCTAACGGTAATGTATTAATGTTGGAAGATTTAACAGCATATCAAACGGCACTTTTACCAGATTTAATTTACCAAATGCATATTTTTTCATCCGATGTAAGCGAGCGCTGGGTAAAAATAAACGACAAAATATTATACGAAGGTAATGAATTAGTACCGGGATTGACTTTATTGGAGATCAAACAAAATCTCATTATTTGGCGTTTTAATAATAGAAAAGTAGGGCAATTAGCGTTAGTCGATTTTGTACAATAATTATTGGCAATAGAATGATTTGAGTTCTAACTATACTCCTTTAATGAGTGATCTTTGCTTTACAAGGGAGTAAACCTATACCTCGTAAAGTATTATCAATCACAGCTTCAAGTTCATTATAGGCAGTTCCGGCTCGTGCCATAGTTGCTGTGCCTCTTAATGTAGTCATAATACACAACGCATGTTCTTCAGCGTTTTTATTTAACCCTAATTCAATAGATTCAACATCATTACTAAAAAAGTCAGTTAATTTTTTTTGTCCGTCTACTCTCGCATTATTTAGAACTTTGCTAGCGGCTTCTGGAATAGCTCCGCCTACGACTTCTGATTGGCAAAGTACTAAGTAACATCCTTTTGGGTGGCTTGATTCACATTGAGTTAATACTATGGAAGCCATATGGTTTTTAATGCGTTGAGCTAATGGGGTATTTTGTTCAGATAAAAACTTAGCGTGTTTTTGTTCACTATTTTCTATATACAGCTGTGTCGTTTGAATAAACAAAGCTTCTTTATTACCAAAAGCGCTATACATACTGGGTTTATTAATTCCCATACTTTTAGTTAAGTCCGATAAAGATGCACCAACGTAACCTTTAGCCCAAAATACTTGCATGGCGGCAACGAGTGCTTCACTTTCACTAAATGATTTTTTTCTGCCACTGGCCATACAACACTCACTTTCAATCTAATAATTAGCTTCTATTGTACCCAATGGTACAAATCAATCAAATATTGTTTGTTATTAAAATACAATTTAACCAATTATAAATAGCGTTCGGATAAATCTGGGAAGATGTCTGTATCATAAAAGTCTGCAATTTCATCGGTTTCTTTGGGGGCACTTAATGACACGGTTTTTACATTAGTATGTTGGCTTAGCCTGTCGTCATAAATAAGTTTAATATCTGGTTTTACGGTAGAACCATGATTTCCCAAGACAATACCAACTCTACCGCTTTTTAAGATAACCAATGAGCCTGGAGGGTAAATACCAATAGATTTTATGATCTGTTGGATAAACTCAAAATCAAACTGTTTTTCCATCTTAAGTAATTTTTGATAAACCTGAATCGCGTTTAAGTATTTACCTTTGACTGGAACATGCATCAAACGGTCTAGCTCGTCAATAATGGTAAAGATGCGCATTGCATCATTTATATCTGTTAAACCTTGCCCTGTTGGATAACCGGAACCGTCGAGTCTTTCATGATGCATTTGAATGACTTCAATGGTTTCTTCAGAAAATCCACCAATTTTATGTGCAATAGATACACCTTCTTCAATATGGGCAGGCACTATGAAATTATTTTGTTCTCTTTTTGATTCAGTGATATCCAATAAGTGTGGCTGCTGAATACTTGGTTTCATATGCAATTTGCCAATATCGTGCAAAAACGCACCAACCACCCAGTTTTGAATAGACTCGGAAGGCCATTTCATTATTCTAAATGTTTTACAATAATAGGCGGCGGTTCTAAGTGCATGCCCTAGTTGATAATCATCAAAATTTGTAGCTCGTGCAATGCATAGCATAGCCGATGGGTTACGGTAGGCTGATGCAATAAAAGCTATTGTTGCCAAATGTAAGTGACTCAGGTCAAAAATATCGTTATCTCTTATTCGGCTAAAAGCATTTTGTAACTCCGTTAGTAATTTATTAAATGCTTTTTTAGCTCGAGGAAGTTCATCTTCAAATGGCACGTCCTTAAATTCGGATTTAATGGATAATTTGTCAGTGGTTAAATTGCTATCGTTTAGTTGTTTGTCAGCATCAAGGATAACTTCCACTACACCTTTTGCCGCTAACTCACTAACAACTGATTTACTCGATATCCAACCCGCTGTCGATACTTTTATATTGCCAACTTGTTGGGATATATCAGCAACATATTGGCCTACTTTTAAGTGCGTGATTGGACATTTTATTAATGTTGGCATTCGGGGGCGTAACCTTTCATATTTTGTTATACGGATACTTGGGGTTTGCTCTTTGTATTCGTATACAGCGCGCGAGCTTTACTTATACTTATTTTTTATACTTAGTTATGCTTAATACCGCAAGAGTTATGTTTATATAAATAAAGGAAAATCACAAAAAATAGTAAAGGAAGAGGGTTTATATTAACTAGACCATTGAAATTCATCTTGATTAAGGATTATGAACGCAGTAATTCGTCATATTTAGAGCTAATTAAAAATTTTATTTGGCAATTTAGCGTTATCAATTTACCTTGAGCGGGATTAGCTCTATAATACGCCGCTAATTTTTAACTCAATCAGAGAATGGATCATCAGTGTCTAAGCCAATTCAAGCAATTCGTGGAATGAATGACTGTTTACCAGCAGAAACTGCCCAGTGGCAGCAAGTTGAATCGGTAATTCGTCAAACTGTAGCTAGTTACGGGTACTCAGAGATCCGCTTTCCTATCGTAGAGTTTACTGATCTGTTTAAACGCTCAGTTGGCGAAGTAACTGATATCGTTGAAAAAGAAATGTATACCTTTGAAGACCGTAACGGTGATTCGTTATCATTGCGTCCTGAAGGTACCGCTGTTTGTGTTAGAGCTGCAAATCAAGGTGCTTTATTATATAACCAACAACAACGTCTTTGGTATACCGGACCTATGTTCCGCCATGAACGTCCTCAAAAAGGCCGTTATCGTCAGTTTCATCAGTTTGGTGTAGAGTCGTATGGCTTTGCCGGACCGGACATGGACGCGGAAGTTATTTTATTATCAGCTCGCCTTTGGAAAGCGTTTAATATTTCTGAGCATTTAACTTTAGAAATTAACTCGTTAGGTTCAAATGAATCGCGTACCGATTACAGTGCAGCATTAGTTGAATATTTGTCACAACATGAAGACAAGTTAGATGAAGATTCAAAGCGTAGATTAACAACAAATCCTTTACGTATTTTGGACAGTAAAAATCCAGAAGTACAAAGTTTATTAGAAAACGCACCTAAGTTATCTGATTATTTAGATGATGAGTCAGTTGAGCACTTTAAACAATTACGTTTACGTTTAGATGCAGCAGGCATTGCATACGTAGTAAACGAACGTTTAGTTCGTGGATTAGATTACTACAACAGAACTGTATTTGAATGGGTAACAACAAGTTTAGGCTCTCAAGGAACTGTTTTAGCTGGTGGTCGTTATGATGGCTTAGTTGAGCAACTTGGTGGCAAAGCTACACCTGCTGTTGGATTTGCAATGGGCATCGAAAGATTAGTCTTATTATTGCAAACCTTAGAAATTTTAAAGGAACCAACGTCGACGGCTGATGTCTATATGGTCGCATCTGGTGAAAAAGCTGAAATAAAAGCGGTTGAAATAGCTGAAATTTTAAGACAAGCTGCACCGCAAGTTAGAGTTGTTAATCACTGTGGTGGTGGCAACTTCAAGAAACAAATGAAACGTGCTGACAAGGTTGGAGCATCGATTGCCTTAATCTTGGGAGACGACGAAATTACAAATCAACAAATTACACTTAAATACTTACGTGAAAACGTAGAGCAAGAAGTGATTGGTTGGGCAGAATTGGAAGAACGTATCAATACGATCTTTGCTTAATAGATATTGGCAGGGTAATAAACCCCTGACTGATGCAGTACAGATATAGAGGTTATAATGGAAGTTTATTCTACTGAAGAACAACAAGTTGAAGCAATAAAGAGTTTTTGGAAAGAAAACGGTAGCCAAATCGTAGTTGGTGTCGTTCTTGGTTTAGGGGGCTTTGGCGCTTGGAATTGGTACGTAGATAAAGAAGCTGCAACACAAGAAGCCGCTTCAGTTCAATACGAAGAATTTGTTAAGGTTAGCCAAGCTGAAACAACTTCATCTGAGTCAGTTGAAACAGAATTAAAAGCATTTACTACAACGTATGGTGAGTCTGGTTACGGTGTATTTGTACAGCTTCTTGCTGCAAAACAAGCGGTTGCTGAAGCTAAATTTGATGTTGCTGCAAATAACTTAACGTCAGCGTTAACATTAACTGATTCTGTTAGTTTAAAAGAATTAGTTTCTTTACGCCTTGCTCGTATTCAAATTCAGTTAGAACAATATGATGTTGCCTTACAAACATTGGGTACTATTAAAAGTGACGGTTATATAGCGCGTGTTGCTGAATTGGTTGGTGACGTTCATTTAGCTCAAGGTGATAAAGATAAGGCTCGTATGTCTTATCAATTAGCTGCTGATAATGACGGCTTAGCAGGTAATGACCTACTTAAAATGAAGTTAGATGATTTAGCTCTATCTTCAAAAACAACTAGCTAATTAAGGCCCTGTTGAATGTTAAAACAAGCTAAGTTCACTGCAATTACATTTGCTTTATTATTCGGCCTAGCCGGATGTGAAAGTAATGAAATAAAAGAAGAGTTTCGTATCGCAGAAATAAAACCGATCAACTCAACTAAAGAAGTTGAGCTTGTTTGGCGTGAAACTGCCGGTTCAGGTGTTGATAATTACTTTTCAAACTTAACACCCGCAGCCATTGGTGATGTTATATTTGTTGCAAACCGTGACGGTGAAGTGGTTGCGTTAGAAAAAGATAGTGGCGATGAAGTTTGGTCTACGGATGTAAGAGTCGCGCCGCCAACGTTATGGGATGCGTTAACATTTACTACTGTTAAGCCTGAAAAATTAAGTGGTGGTATAACCGCTGCATATAACAATTTATATATTGGTACTGAAAACGGCGACGTATTAGCTTTGTCACAAGAAACTGGTGAAGTGTTATGGCGTACCGAGGTTAAAGGTGAAGTTGTTGCAGCCCCATCGGCTGGTGAAGGCTGGATTGCGGTTACCACAGCGGCAGGTTTTGTTGCTGCTTTACACCCAGATACTGGTGAAATACGTTGGCAAATAGCGACAGATGTACCTGCATTATCTTTAAGGGGCACATCGTCTCCAACAATCGCTGGTGGTGGTGTTTTAGTTGGTACGGCAACGGGTAAGTTATCTGTTATCGTTTTAGAACGCGGTATTCCAGCTTGGGAACAAGCAATTGGTACAACTCAAGGCTCTACTGAATTAGAAAAATTAATCGATGCAGATAGTAAACCTATCATTAATGGTTCAACCATTTTTAGTATTGCCTACAATGGTAATCTTGCCGCATTAGATATGATGTCTGGTCGAGTGTTATGGAAACGTGAATATTCATCTTACCGTAACTTAGCTATGGATGCTGGAGTACTATATTTAACTGATGCAAAAGGTAATGTTATTGCTGTTGATTCAGCTAGTGGCATTGAAAAGTGGACATCATCTGAATTATATAACCGTCGCTTAACACAACCTGTTGTTTATAAAGATACAATTGTTGTTGGTGATTATGAAGGTTACTTTCACTTTTTAGATAAAGAGTCAGGGCAAATTGTTTCACGCTTTAAATTTGCTGATTATGACCGTTCTATCTTTTGGTGGTTTGTTAACTGGTTCAATTTTGATGAAGTCGGGGCGTATGTTGAGCCTGTAGTCTCTGGTGATAAGTTGATTATACAAACGCGTGATGGAAAAGTTAGCGCTTTACGTCTACCGTAATAAATAACCGTTATATTTTAGGCTTTGGGTTTTTTATAAAAAGACTCAAAGCCTTTTTTGTGTCACAGTTTCAATATATAAAATGTGGCAACAACCTAACTATCAAATCTGATTGTTAGGCCTTTTAGAAATTTAAATACATTACTCTATAAAAATGAGTATATGTTTGAGGTGAATTCATGCTTCCTGTGGTTGCTTTAGTTGGTCGTCCTAATGTTGGCAAATCGACTCTTTTTAATCGATTAACACGTACAAGAGACGCGCTAGTAGCGGACTTTCCTGGACTTACTAGAGATAGAAAGTACGGTCAAGCAACACATGGCGAACACAATTTTATTGTGGTCGACACTGGTGGTATTGACGGCACGGAAGAAGGCATTGAAGTGGAAATGGCTGAACAGTCATTACTAGCTATTGATGAAGCTGAT
Source organism: uncultured Psychrosphaera sp. (assembly GCF_947500655.1). GTDB lineage: Bacteria > Pseudomonadota > Gammaproteobacteria > Enterobacterales > Alteromonadaceae > Psychrosphaera. Next base: position 40,184 of record NZ_CANMSK010000024.1, read on the forward strand.
ATTGTATTATTTTTAGTTGATGCCCGTGAAGGGCTTACGGCATCAGACTACGCAATTGCAGAACATTTAAGAAAACTAAATAAAACTACGTTTATCGTAGCAAATAAAGTTGACGGTATTGATGGTGACTCGACAACGGCTGAGTTTTATAATTTAGCAATGGGTGACGTTCATCAGATTGCAGCTGCTCATGGCCGTGGAGTAACACAGTTACTTGATCATGCATTAATGCCTGTTATTGAAGAGTTATCAGAACAATTTGAATTGGAAATGGCGGCATTATCGATTGAAAATGCGACTGCTGAAACAGATTTTGAATTTCCTGAGCCTGAATTTGACGAAAATGGTGACATTATTGAGGTTGAAGAGCCTGAGCATGTTCCATTTGCTGATGTACCAATTAAATTTGCATTAATTGGTCGTCCTAATGTTGGTAAATCAACATTAACTAACAGAATGTTAGGTGAAGAACGTGTTGTGGTTTATGACTTACCTGGTACTACTCGTGATTCAATCTACATCCCTATGTCTCGTAATGATCAAGACTACGTTATTATTGATACTGCAGGTGTTCGCCGTCGTGGTCGAATTCGCCAAGCCGTTGAAAAATTCTCAGTAGTAAAAACCCTACAAGCAATTGAAGACGCTAACGTTGTATTGTTAATGTTGGATGCAAGGGAGGGGATTTCTGATCAAGATTTAAGTTTGTTAGGTTTTGCCCTAAATGCTGGACGTTCAATCGTTATCGCTGTTAATAAGTGGGATGGGTTAGATCAAGATATTAAAAATGATGTTAAGCGCGAGCTTGATAGACGTTTAGGTTTTATCGACTTCGCTCGTTTACATTTCATTTCGGCGTTACATGGTACTGGCGTAGGTCATTTATTTGAATCTATTGATGAAGCGTATCGTTCAGCAACAAAACGTATTTCAACCTCTATGGTGACTCGTATCATGAAAATGGCACAAGATGATCATCAACCGCCGATGATCCGTGGCCGTCGAGTGAAATTAAAATATGCGCATGCTGGTGGTTATAACCCTCCTAGAATAGTAATACATGGAAATCAGGTAAAAGATTTACCTGATTCATATAAGCGTTATTTGATGAATTATTACCGTAAAGCATTAGACGTAATGGGTACGCCAATTAAGATAGAGTTTAGAGAGGGTGCTAACCCATTTGAAGATAATAAATCGAAAAATATGACACTGTCTCAACAAAGACAAGCGGGTGGATTTATAAAAAGACATAGACGACCAGGTTAGTTTTTGAGGATTACTTCTACAATAAGGTGTTTTTTTGCACGAAACACCTGTGTTATAGGGGTTTTCCTGCTTGGATTTATAAAGTCACAGTGGTAATCTGGTGGAAATAGTATTCTATGAATACAAATAAATTTGTCATGTATAAGTTATTACAAGAAGAGATATGAAGAATTTAGTAGATAATTTTCCAAAACAACACAGAGTCACGATCTTAATAGCGTCTATGCTATTTGCTTTATTGATCGTGTTACCTAGTGAGTCGGCTAAAGCCTCTAGAATGACGGGGCATCCTGTTGTAACCTCGAATAATATTGTCGCTAATTATGCGGCACTCTCTATTGGTCAAGATTATCCTGTTCCTCTAGATTTCAGCGAAGCAAATACTGAAATTGAATTTACTGATTTATTTAAAGTTAAAATACGTAGTGGTGATTCACTAGCAACAATTTTTACCCGTATAAAACAACCTCAAAAAACTATGCTAGCCATTGCTAGTTCAGGTGAAGCATCGAAAACGTTCACTCGGTTAATTCCTGGTAAGTTTTTACAATTTGAATTAAACAAAGACAAAGAAGTCGTTTCATTAAGTTATGAGCAAGATCAATTAACCACTGTGGTCGCCAAGCTTACAGAAGATAAGTCTTATTCATCATCATTTGAAGAAAAATCAAGAACAATAAGAACGGTTTATTATGAAGGTAAAATTAATAGTAACTTTTGGAATGCAGGTACAGCGTCAGGCTTAAATGATAATATGATCATGAACTTAGCAAATATTTTTGCTTGGGATGTCGATTTTGCATTAGATATTAGAGCTGGTGATAGCTTTTCTGCTCTAGTTGAACAAATTTATATTGATGGTGAATTTATCGGTCACGGTGATATTGTCGCTGCCGAATTTATTAATCAAGATGAAAAATTTACAGCTGTTCGTTATGACGATGGCCGTTATTACACACCTGAAGGTGACAGCATGCGTAAAACGTTTTTACGCTCACCGGTAAACTTTAAATATATCAGTTCAAACTTTTCTAATAGACGTTTCCACCCAGTACAAAAAAGAATGAAAGCACATAGAGGTGTCGATTACGCTGCTAATACAGGTACTCCGGTATTTGCTGCAGGTGATGGTAAAGTTATAAAAGCTGGGTACGACAGATTTAATGGTCACCATGTGTTTATTGAGCATGGCGGCGGTATTACTACTAAATACATTCACTTTTCTAAGCGCAAAGTACGTCGTGGTCAAAAAGTTAAGCAAGGACAAGTTATCGGTTTAGTTGGTTCAACTGGTTTAGCAGCGGGTCCTCATTTACATTATGAATTTTTAGTAAATGGTGTTCATCGTAATCCACGTACGGTTTCTTTACCTAAAGCAAATCCATTAAAAGGTGAAAAGAAAACGCAATTTGCCGCTTATGCTGAAGAACGTTTAGGTTTATTACAGCATAATAAACAGTTGCTACTAGCTATCCGTTAATAACAAATAGATAGATGGAATTCGATGAGTAGTAAAAATTATTTTATCGGTTTAATGTCAGGTACTAGTTTAGATGCTATTGATGTTGCTATTGTAGATATACAGCCAATTAATAAAATTGGCTGTGAGGATAAAATATCGCTTGTTGCTTCCCACAGTGTTTCCTTACCTAAATTAATTAAATCCAACCTTATACATTTATCTTTTGAACAAAACGTTAATATGCAAATTTTAGGGCACACTGGAGTACAGTTAGCACATTTATTTGCAGATGCGATTAATGATTTAATGGATAAATACAAAATTGATAAGTCACAAATAACGGCAATTGGCAGTCATGGGTTAACAATACGCCATCAACCTAACGACGAATTTCCTTTTAGTATGCAAATAACTGATGCCAATTTACTGGCTCAATTAACAGGCATAGACGTGGTTAGTGATTTTAGAAATATGGATGTAGCGGTTGGTGGTCAAGGAGCTCCTTTGGTTCCTGCGTTTCATCAAGCTTTATTTGCTCAGCAATTTAATACCGAAGCCGGCGAACAACTCGATGACAATAGCGCTTGTATCCTGCTAAATTTAGGTGGAATTGCTAACATAACAGTATTGAACCCTAATGCTGAGGTCGTTGGCTTTGACACTGGACCTGCAAATACTTTGTTAGATACTTGGTGTGAGATGCATACTCAAAAACCATACGATGCTCAAGGCATGTGGGCCGCATCTGGTGTGGTTAATCACACTCTGTTAGATATCATGTTGGAAGATAATTATTTTTCTTTACCTTGGCCTAAAAGTACAGGGAAAGAATTATTTAACATTGCTTGGTTAAATAAACAACTTGAATTGTACACAGTAAAAATCAACGAACCTGCGATTAAAGAACTTTTAACTCAGAAAGATTTTCAACAACTATTACCAGAAGACATTCAAAGAACTTTATTACAATTAACGGTAATAACTGCAGCAGAACAAATTAAGACATTCACCCATACAAAAAAATTATTTATTTGCGGTGGTGGAGTGCATAATCAATTTTTGATAGCGCAGTTACAACAAGAGTTACCTCAATATATCATTCAAGCGACAGATTCTCTTGGTATAAATAGTGATGCATTGGAAGCTATGGCATTTGCATGGTTAGCTTATTGTCGAGTTAATTTAATGAGTGCAAACTCACCTTCTGTTACTGGTGCTCAGAAAAAGATAGTAATGGGAAGTTGGTATAGTGCCAAAGCAGATAAGGTCATTAATTGAATTATTTAGTCGTCAACTTTATTAAAGCTGTGTCTTTACCAGTAGTGTTAATATTCACTTTGTTTTTTGTAATTCAAAATGGGATGTTAGATTTAAGGCCTTGGCAAACACTGTTAAAACAAGCTCCAATGTTTTTGTTTATTGGTGCAATTGTTGTTGCGCTTAAATTTAAACAAAGCCGTATCGTTTATATATTATTGTTTTTGCTATTAAGCTGGGCATTATTTGTTGAGGTTGAGCATTTCAAATATCTTAAATTTAGCCCATCGTTATGGTTTTTAAGTCAGTTATTTATTTTGGTTTTTTTTAGTTTTGACCAAAATAAAACCATTTTTGATCGACATGGCTTATTAAGAGCTGCAATTATTTTTACCATTATTATGGTTAACTATCGTTTTAATCACTCAATTACCTTACATGAATTATTAAACACAGAATTAATAACAGGCATCAAGCTTGGTGGTATGACTCAAATAGAATTGATCCTGTCAGTACTGGCTTTATTAATGTTAGCGGTAAAGCATATTTCTAGTCCGAGCAAATCCATTTTAGGCATCTGGATAATCACTTTTTTCTTAGTCTATTTTAGATTAATTGATGCAGCTGTACTTACTCATTTAGTCGCGTTTTCTGTATTTGGTTTGTTATTAATTCAAGGAGTATTAACAGACTCTTACCAGATGGCTTTTTCTGATGAATTAACTGGGCTTTCAGCAAGACGAGCTTTGTTACAATCCTCCCTTTCATTAGGTAAAAAGTACACAGTGGCTATGCTAGATATAGATCATTTTAAAAAGTTTAATGATACTTACGGGCATGATGTTGGTGACCAAGTCTTGAGACTAGTGGCGAGTAAGATTGATGATGTTAAAGGCGGTGGTAAAGCTTATCGTTACGGCGGTGAAGAGTTTACTATTGTATTTCCAAATAAGTCTGTTAATTATGCAATTCCTTATTTAGAACAAGTTCGTGAATCTATTGCCAGTTACGCTATGACTATACGTGATAATAATGATCGCCCAGATAATCGCAAAACTGGCAAGGCACAGCGCTCTAAAGCTCAAAGTCGCAGTAAAACCGTTCATGTCAGTGTTAGTATAGGTGTCGCTGAGCGAGAAGGTGAGCTAAAAGAATTTGACGAAGTCATGAAACAAGCAGATAAAGCCTTATACCGTGCTAAAAAGTCAGGTAGAAATTGCTTAGCTGAATAGTTTTTCCATCTTTAGTTATTGTCTGAAGCTTAGTATTTTCGATATTTTTGAGTATAAATACAATAATTGTAAACACGCAGACAAGTTCGCGGGTGTTTTATTTAATATAACCAGAGTGAAATATGAATCAAACGGATACACAGCGTAAACCTAATGTGTTTTTAGAGTTAATAGTAAATGTCGTTATTCCCTCGTTAATACTGATGAAGTTATCCGACGCTAGCTCTTTAGGTAGTGTTAATGCATTAATATTTGCACTCTTATTTCCTCTTACCTACGGGCTTTATGATTTAATAAAGTACAAGTCATTTAACTTTATATCCTTGTTAGGTTTCCTCAGTACATTATTAACCGGTGGCATAGGTTTGTTTGAACTTGATGTGCAGTGGTTAGCGGTTAAAGAAGCGGCAATCCCTTCTGCTATTGGTTTTGTGGTGTTTTTATCTGGATTTAGCAATAAGCCAATTATTGCTAAAATGCTATTAAATCCTGTGATTTTTAACTTAAACCTTATTTATGACTCTTTGGCTAAATTGAATAATACGGCTCAATTTAAATCTAAAGTAAACAGCGCCAACCATTATTTATCTATTACCTTTGTATTTTCAGCAGCTATGAATTATTGGCTAGCCAAATGGATAGTAACCAGCCCAACTGGCACTGTTGAATTTAATCAAGAACTTGGTGAAATGACGATGCTTAGTTATCCAATTATCGCGATACCATCGTTTATTATGCTCATTGCTATTTTGTTTTACGTGGTAAAAACAATGGAGAAGTTAACTAGCTTACCGCTCGATAAGTTATTTAATAACCAGGACTAAAATTTGCGTAAACGGTATTTGTAGAATACTTTTATATCATGCTAAATCTCTCGAAGTGACAAACGCTGTGTTTTTTACTTCAAAGATAATTTTGGATGAATATGAAAAAAATTTACTGCTTACTTCTTTCTATTACCTTGTTTTGTAGCTCCCCTTTTTCCCACTCTGAAACTTCACAAGAAGAACAAATACATTTAAACCTTATGTCTAATGTTATAGGCGGAAAATGGTGGTTAGGAACGGACAGCTATAAAGTATTTGAATGGGGATTAGGTTATACACAGATCAAAATGAAACACTTCATTATTGAAGGTGGAAAGGAATATGTGGTCAGTGAAGGTTTCTTTTATTACTCACCGGATAGCTTCTCAATTAAAGGCATTTCTACTTTCCAGAAAAAAGGCAAAGATCCTGAGTTACTAGAATATTTTGGCAATGTTGAAGATGGCTCGTTAGAGTTTATTTATAAGTCGATTACATTAGATGGTGAAATAGAAATTTATACTGAAACATGGAAATGGGTAAACGAAAATCAATATCAGTGGATGTTAGTTAGTTTGGAAGATGATATTCCCGTTAAAAAAGGGGTTTATATAAGAAAGCCTAATTAAACTAATGTTAGGCTAATCCATATTAAAAAGTAACTATTAGCTTAGTTTTCTATTTTTTAACAACTGCAGCGGTTAATTTTTTCACTAAAGGTGCCACGGTAACAACAGCTGGAAAGGCTACAACAAAAGCAAAACTCCAAGCTTGTAGCCACAAACTTAATAAGTTATCTGCAAAACCTATGTTAAAGATGGTGATCACAAACGACATCAGGCATGACATTAACAATGCCATAAAAAAGGCAAATACTAAGTGTTGGTGTTTTTCTGAGATCATTAACTATTTCCCCAATGGTAAGTTGCAACTAAAGTCGTCACTAAAAAGATTGCAGAGTATAAACCCACTTTTAAAAGGTGTCTATGATATAGACCTCGAAGCAAATTTTTATCCATTAAACTAAGCTTTTGTTACCTTTAAGCATCTCACATGACGGAGAATGAGGAATATTATCAATAAATAAAAACTTATTGATTTATATCATAAAGTTAAATGCATTTTTGCCGATAGATACTTTATAATCTCCAGTCATTTTTTATTTTCATTGCTGCTGTGGAAATTTTTAGAAATTAAACGAATAGCATTTATCAGAGAGAGTCATATGTCTAAACGGAATCAGCCAGTTGTAGATGAAGAAGTAACGTTTAATGAGGGCGAAGAGCTCGTTTCAACCACAGATTTACGTGGTGTGATCACGTATGCAAATACTATTTTCTGTCGAATTGCCGGTTATGAGTTGGATGAACTTGTAGGTAATAACCATAATATGGTTCGTCATCCGGACATGCCTAAAGCCGCTTTTAAAGACATGTGGGCAAAGTTACAAAATGGTGAGAATTGGCGTGGTGCGGTTAAAAATCGTTGTAAAGATGGACGTTATTATTGGGTTGATGCCTATGTATGTCCAATTTTTGAAAATGGCCAATTAATTGGTTATCAGTCCGTTAGGGCTAAACTAAGTGAGAAAGATAAGCACTCGGCAATAAAAGCGTACAAAGCTTTAAACCAAGGTAAGAATATAGAAGGTTGGTATTCACATTTAAACAGTCGTCATACGTTGTTTGCGCTGTTTAGTGCCGCAACTCTGGCTGGTACAATCGCAATATCTAACTTATTTGCCTTTGTGTTACCTATATTACCTTTTATATTTTATGCCGATGAGCTGATTAAAACACCAGCTTACTTCAAACAATTGAAAAGTGAGTATGACAGTGCTTCTCGTTGGGTGTTTTCTGGCACAAAATCTTATAGTGTGGCTGATTACCATATTAAAGTTCAACAAGGTAAAGTTAGAACTATATTAGGCCGAGTTGTTGATATTGCTAATGTTATGGAAGATGGTGTAGCAGAATTAAATAATGCATCTAGTCATGCCAAAGTAGGTGTTGAAAAACAAACCCATGAACTTCACCAAGTTTCTACAGCGGTTGAAGAAATGGTAGCTACCATTTCTGAAGTTGCTCAAAATACTACGAGTACATCAGAGAAAGTTCATCAAGCTCATAATGATTGTGAAACTGCGACTCAGTCGATGACAAGAACCATGACTCAAGTTTCTTCATTAGCAAAAGATGTTGCTCAGTCATCAACATCTGCACATGAATTAGCCGAAGAAGCTGAGAAAATTGGTACTATCATGCAAGAAATCCAGGGTATTGCTGACCAAACTAACTTACTTGCGTTAAATGCCGCCATTGAAGCAGCACGAGCTGGTGAGCATGGTCGAGGTTTCTCTGTTGTTGCTGATGAGGTTAGGGCGTTATCTAGTCGTACTCACGGTGCTACTGAGCAAATTCATAAATCTATTAATGAAATTCAAAGTACACTACATGCTTGGTCAGACACTATGGCTAAAGGAAAAGAAGCAGCTGAAGTTTGCGTAGCTGATACTGAAGAGACTCAGGGCGTGGTTACTGCAGTCTATGATGCAATTACCGATATAGCAGACTTAACCATGCAGATATCAACGGCAGCCGAAGAGCAAAATGCGGTGTCATTAGAGATCAGTAAAAACATAGTTAATATAAGTGATGCCTCACAAGATAACTTAAATCAAGCTGAGACGGTACAGTCTGAGACTGACGCAATTAGCCGACGTACAGCAAGGTTAAAATCATTAGGCTTGTCGTTTAATTAACGCATTGATTATGTAAACGATAATGAGTAATCGCTGGGAATTAATTCCCAGCTTTTTTTTGCCTATTCTCTGCAACTGAAAGTTAATGCCGGCACAGTACTTCAGCTAAGTACTTTAAATATAAATGTGAAACAATAATTTAATTATCAATATTAAGATTTAAGCGTTATTCTCATACTTATTAAAGAGATGAAATATTAAGGATAAACAATGAGTGATTTTTACACGTTAAGTGCAACGAGTCTGCAAGGGCAAGTTATTAATATGTCAGAGTACAAAGACAAGGTTGTGCTTATTGTTAATACAGCAAGCAAATGTGGTTTTACTTATCAGTATGAAGGCTTACAAGACTTGTATGTAAAGTATAAAGATCAAGGTTTAGTTATCCTTGGATTTCCTTGTAATCAGTTTGGTGAACAAGAGAAGGGCGATTCAGGCGAGATTTCAGAGTTTTGTCAAATTAACTATGGTGTTGATTTTCAAATGTTTGAAAAAATTAATGTTAATGGTGAAAATGAACACCCAATTTATACATATTTAAAGCAACAAAAACCCGGATTTTTAGGCAGTAAAAAAATAAAATGGAATTTCACTAAATTCTTAATTAACAAACAAGGTCAGGTGGTTAAACGGTTTGGATCAACCACTAAACCACAAAAACTAACGGGTCCAATTGAAAAGTTACTCTAATTGTTAAGGTGTTAATTTTAACTATGAGTGTTAGTTAAAATTAACAATTTAACCTCTATACAAACCCACACCTGTAATTTTTTAACTTACTTTTTTTACTTTAAACCTTCAAAATCAACTTTCTACAAATTATGTTATGTTTCATTAATACAGCTCAATATTCGTTCTTTTTACCATTGTTATCATGTATGCATTAGTTTTATGGATCATTGGAATAATAGCTTAGATCTGAAACCCAAAAAAACGACTAGCTTGATATCGTAATTTATTTAATGGAGTTTATATATGAAATTTCTTGTTTTCTTAGGCACAGTTAGAAACAGTACGCCACCTAGACCAGTTCGACTTGGCGTTCGAGTATCAAAAGCCTCTATTGCCTGTTTAAACAGCCAATTTCCTGAACATGAATTCGAATTAATCGACGCGTTAGACTACTCATTGGACACTGTATTTAAGCCACAATTTGCTTATGCAAAAGGTAAAGCTCCTACTGAGCTCGATGTCTTAGCTAAAAAAATAGAAGTGGCTGACGGGTTTGTCATGATCAGTCCCGAATACAATCACTCTATGAGCCCAGCTTTAGCTAATCTATTAAATCACTTTGGCAGTTCTCTATTTTCCTATAAACCAAGTGCAATCGTGACTTATTCAGCTGGTCAATGGGGCGGAATGCGCGCTGCCGTTAATATGAGAACCTTCCTATCTGAATTAGGTTGTTTATCTGTATCAGCCATGATCCACGTACCTAAAGCACAAGATGTGTTTACTGAAGATGGTTCTGTGCAAGAAGGAGAAGACCAAGCATCTTGGTTTGGTTATTTTGGCCGTACGTTTAATCAATTAGAGTGGTGGGCTCAGGCAACAAACAATCATAAAGCCGTTGTTAATCCACATACAATGGTTCAAGACTTCAAAGTCACACCAGAGCAAAGAGATGCACCTTAAAGGCTTAGGTTAGAGTACAAGATGTATTCATACGTTAATGCTATTTGAATACATTTCATAAAAAAACGCCAATATAAATTGGCGTTTTTTAACAAGATAAGAAAAATCTAAATAAGGGTTACAATCTAAATTGATCTACTGACTGGCGTAACTCTTCTGCCAGTTTAGCCACTTCTTGTGAAGACAACTCAGTTTGTTCAGCACCTAATGCCGTTTGTTCTGCAATAGTTACAATCGACTCTAAACGTTCACTTATCTCTGAGCTAACTTGATTTTGCTCTCTTGCTGCCGATACAATTTGTTCACTCATATCGTTAGCTTGGTGCACTGAGTCTGTAATGCTATCTAGAGCAATAGTTGCTTGCTCAGATTGCTCTACACATTTCTCAGCTTGCTCTTTACTATTGTTCATAACTTCAACAGCAGATGTGGAACCACTTTGTAACTGTTCGATCATGCTTTGAATTTCTTCAGTAGATTGTTGAGTTTTACTTGCTAGAGTTCTAACTTCATCGGCAACAACCGCAAAGCCTCGTCCATGCTCACCAGCTCGAGCTGCTTCTATCGCAGCATTAAGTGCTAATAAGTTGGTTTGATCTGCTACGCCACGTATAACGTCCAAAATACCACCGATTGCAACACTGTGTTGATTCACATCGTTAATAACACCTGATGCTTGTTCAATTTCTTTTGCTAGTTGCAAGATGGTATCTTTATTTGTATTTGAAATAAGTTTAACTTTTTCAGCATCTTCATCAGCATGTTTTATATCAGATAATGCTTCGTTTGCTCGTTCCATAACAGACTCAGAGGTACTAGCCATTTCTGAAGTTGCTGTTGCGGCTTGCTCAACTTGTGAACGTTGATCGTTTATCGCAATAGTCGATTCTTTAACGATCATAGATGTTTCTTCAGCAGCAGTAGCTAATTGATTTGAGCGGTTAACGATACCGTTAATTAGGTTACGTAGGTTTTCAATTAATAAGTTACAGTTTTTAGCTAAAATTCCAAATTCATCTGTACCTGAGTCATCTAATTTAGTGGTTAAGTCACCAGTAGAAACTATGGTTAGTACACGATTAACCTCTGCCAGAGGGCGAGTAACTCGGATAACCGTAATGAATGCGATAAATACAGATAATATGATTGAGATGACCATAACAAACCAGTTACTTAATACTCCGTCACTAACATCTTCGCTTAGTTCCGTTTTCATAATAGATAACTGCTCTTTAACTACTTTAGATAAACTATCTAGCGCAGCTAAACCATTACTAATTTCTAAGTTTGTTTCTGTTAATAAACGGTCTGTTGTTTCTAGTTGATTTATCCAGTCTACTTTTAGCTTTTGTATTGAAACTTCATTAGTTAGCATGTCATTTAAAATGCCAATTTGCTCTACAACATCATCAAAACCTTCAACATCTGAATTGCCCACAACCGTAATTAACTGTGCAAGTGACTCATTGATACTGTCTTGGGTATAAGCTAATTCTTTAATAATGACAGCAACCGTTAATTTTTTGTTTTCTTTTTTAATATCGGTAACTGCACTGATAACACTCACCATGCTGCTTTCTATTTTTACAGCCAATTCTCGTGCAGCAGGTTTCGTAACGCTTAAATTATTTAAATCGATAAAATCTAATAAGTAAACTGATGCATCGTCAGCGGCCATTTCAGTATCATCAAATGTAGTGGCAATAGCATCTGCTAGTTTTAGCACTCTTTCTTTGGAGTGAGATAATAAGTCGGCTTTTTCTTTAAATGCGTCGTAGCTATTTTTCACGCTAGGTAGGGCTTCAAAAAGTAATTCGTCCTGGGATACTATTTCTGTTAATAGTGCAAAGTCGGTATCAAACTCCGAAGATTGCTCATTAAACTTAGCAATAGACTCTTCAATAATTTGAAAGTCAGTTGCATAGTATTCTAATAATGCCGTTTTACTCATTTGCAGGAAGTTTTGTTGAAGTTTAGCGCTGGCATCCAATGCTGGAACAGAAACTTGATTAACTTGAGTTGTTGACTCAGATATCCCGTTTAAAACAAAGATTGAGTTAATGCCAAGGAATAACAACAAGGTGGACGTGATTGCAAATCCGCCAATTACTCTCTTAGCAATGGTTAAGTTCATATGAGCTCCAATATTTTGAAAACATTATAAATTTTTTATTTCTCTAAAAGCTATCGGCAATAAGTTAAATAAATTTAGCGCTAATTGTAGATTCTATCATGTAATTTTATTTTTGTGGTTCGACAACTGCTTTTTGTAGTTAGATAGCAAGTTTACACGGGTAGATTACAATATTTTGTAGTTAAACTATGTAGGGTTATTTCTTAATTGCTGGGATTTTTAGATAATTATTTTTATTTAATTCATAAATGGTTAAATATTGTCCCCAAACATAACCTGTATCTAGTGCAATAATATTTTTATTTTCAGTTTTACCCATTAATGAAGCCCAATGACCAAAAATCCATTTATGTTGTTTAAATCTTTGCTTGTTGCATTCAAACCAAGGTTTTAAGCTTTTATCGATTAAATCTTGAGGCGCGCACTTGGTATCAAATTCCAACTCATTATCTAATGAGCAATAGCGCATTCTGGTTAATGCATTTATAGCGTATTTTATTTTGTCGAGTTCTGATAGCTTTTCATGCCATTTAGTTGGCTTTTTTCCGTACATGGAAGGAAGAAAATCAACATAGTTTTTTGCGATTAAAATAGACTGTACTTGCTGCGACCAATATATAGCGTCTTTACCTTGCCAGTCAGGCGGTAGGCCTGCATGACTCATAAATCCTGAATTATCTGGTAAAGCTAACACTAAAGGTTGCAACCTAAGCCAATCGATATAACGAGTTAGTTTAGGACTTTTTAATAGGGGAGTTAATAAATCTTTTGGGTTTTCTTTTTTTATTTTATTGGCAACAGACAAAAAATGTAAGTCATGGTTACCTAGTACTGTTTTTACCGAGTCTTGATTTTTATATAAAAACTCAAGTGTTTGTAATGACTGCTCACCACGAGCAATAAGATCACCCGTTAACCAAAGTGTATCTTTACTAGAATTGAAGTCTACTTTAGCCAGTGCTTGTTGCAGCCCATCAAAACAACCTTGTAAATCGCCAATAAAGTAATGTGCCATTTGATTTACTATACCATTGGATTAGTGAACTATTTATTTAATGTACTATGTTAGGAACACAAAGGCGGAATACTGGAATAGAGGCTTTATGCTTGTTTTTAGCGGTATCTAACATTTCATAATAACCTTCCATTGTGCCAACTGGCGTTTCAATAATACAACCACTGGTATAAGTGTAACTTTTACCAGGTTGGATCATAGGTTGCTCACCGACAACTCCAGCACCTTGTACTTCTGTCTTTTTCCCATTGGCGTCTGTGATCAACCAATACCTATTTAATAACTGTGAGTTACTATCACCGTTATTAGTTATAGTGACAGTATAGGCAAATACAAAACGATGATTTTGTTCATCGGATTGTTCTTCAATATGCTTAGTTTTAACTTCAATACTAATCGTCATTTTTACTCAGTTCTTCTTTATTTTTATCTAACCATTGAGCAATTTCTATAAACTGATTTAAAGTTAGATTTTCAGCGCGTAGGTTAGCATCAATCCCTAACTCAGCTAGTACATCTTGACTCACTATGTTGCTCAAGCTGTTACGTAATGTTTTTCTACGTTGGTTAAATGCTTCTAAACACACAGTATTCAGAGTTGCCGGATTAACTTGGTTTCGTTCTGCATGTGGCTTAGGTATTAAACGTATTACCGCTGAATCAACCTTTGGTGGTGGTATAAATGCGCTTGGTGGCACTTCAGTAACTGGTATTGTTTTGCAATAATATTGCGTCATTACACTCAGTCGACCAAAAGCTTTGCTGTTTGGAGCCGCACACATACGATTAACAACTTCTTTTTGTAACATAAAGTGCATGTTCTCTATGCAATCAAGATAGTTATAAAGATGGAAAAGTAATGGCGTCGATATATTGTATGGCAAGTTGCCAAAGATCTTGAATTTTTCACCGGGTTTAATTATTTCGTTAAAATCAAATTGTAAAGCATCACCTTGGTAAATATTTAATTTACTACCGTAAAACGGGTGTGTTTTAAGTCTATCAGCAAGCTCTCTGTCGAGCTCTACTACATTTAATTTATCAGTTAATTCAGCAACAGGTTCTGTAATAGCGCCTAAACCAGGACCTATTTCTAACAGGTTATCGCCTACTTTCGGTGAAATAGCACGAACGATTCTGTCAATAATATCAGGGTCATTTAAAAAGTTTTGACCGAATCGTTTTTTAGCTTTATGACCTTGATGAATGCCTTTTTTTACATTGGTGACTTTTTTGGATGGTCTATGTTTGCTCATTTAGAGGCTCTCGCTAATTTTTCTTTTGCCATTTTAATAGCATGGGTAATGGCAACTTTCATACTGCCAATATCTGCGTTACCGGTTCCGGCTAAATCTAGTGCTGTACCATGATCCACAGAGGTTCTTATATAAGGTAAGCCTAGAGTGATATTAACAGCATTACCAAAACCTTTATATTTTAATACAGGCAAACCTTGGTCGTGGTACATAGCTAATACGGCATCAGCATCTTGTAAATATTTTTCTTGGAATAGGGTGTCAGCAGGTAAAGGGCCAATTAGATTAATACCTTCGGCTCTTAATATATCTAAAGTTGGTTCTATAACTTCTATTTCTTCACGACCTAAATGTCCATTTTCACCAGCATGTGGGTTTAATCCACAAACAAATATGGCTGGGTTCTCAATACCAAACTTCACTTGCAATTCACTATGTAAAATACTAATTACTTTATGTAAACGTTCTGGTGTTATGGCTTTTGATACATATTGCAAAGGAATATGAGTAGTCACTAAGGCAACTCTTAAACCATCAGTGGCTAATAACATAACTACATCAGATGTATTAGAGTGCCCTGCAAAAAACTCAGTATGTCCACTAAAAGGAATACCGGCTTGGTTAATTATTCCTTTTTGTACTGGCCCTGTGACAATAGCATCATAAATATTATCTAAGTTACCTTGGCTTGCCACCGTTAAGGTTTCTACCACATATCGACCATTAGCTTCATTGAGTTGACCAGCTTTGGCTGGCTCAGCTAATGGCACATTAATGATGTATAGCTGACCAGGGATATGTTTTATTGACGGTTTGGTATTGTCAAAATCAATCAAAGTTAATGGTAAATTAAGTGTTTTTGCTCGATCTAACATCATACTTTTATCGGCAATGATAATAAGCTGAGCGTCCCATTCTAATTGAGCAACTTGTATTGTAATGTCTGGACCGATACCGCCTGGTTCGCCTGGAGTTATCGCTATTTTACTAAGCATATTATTCCGCAATTACTTCAATATAAGCTTGGTCTCGAATTTCTCTTAACCAATTTTCTGCTTCCTCTGCAAACTTACGTTTATATAAAATCTGATACGCTTGATCTTGTTTACTCTTTGCTGTTGCATCAGCCGTTCTCTCTTCCATCAGTTGCACTACGTGCCAACCAAATTGTGAACGAAATGGTTTACTGTATTCACCTACTTTTAAACTGGCTAACTGCTCTTTAAACTTAGGAGCGTAAATATCAGGGTTAGCCCAACCTAGCTCACCATTTTTTAATGCAGAGCCTGGATCTTCAGAGTGCTTTTTAGCTAGTTTTCCAAAATCTTCGGTTCCATCAGCAACTTCTTCTAAGAATTTATTAAGCATATTTTTGGCTTTTTCTTCACTTAAAATAATAGATGGTTTGATTAAGATATGGCGAGCTAGAACTTCTTTAACTTCAACCGTTTGACGTCCTCGTACATCTAATATTTTTACTATATGAAAACCAGCACCAGAACGAAGAGGGCCAATTAATGTTCCTGCTTTTTTGTCACGTACACTTTCTGCAAATAATGAAGGCATTTCGTTAATACCCATATAACCCCAATCACCACCTTCTAAAGCTTTTGCACCAGAAGACGATGCTATTGCGATTTTTTTGAAGTCGCTGCCATCTTTTAATAATTTAAGAACCTTATTTGCGATCTCTTTTTTTACATCCACTTCAGATTGTGCTGCTTTATTTGGCACTGATACCAAAATATGACCTATTTGATATTCTTCTTTACTGGAGTTTTCGTCCATTAAACCAATAAGTGTATTAATTTCTTGTAGTGAGATGTTAACCCGTCTATGAACATTACCGCGACGAACCTCATTAAGTGCCACTTCTTCTCTTAGTTTTTCTCTATAGCGCTCATAACTCTCATCACTTTTTACTATTTCTAAGCGAACTTGCTCTACGGTCATATTTTGACTTTGAGCAATATTTTGTATTACAGAGTCAAGATGTGCATCACTTATCTGTATGCCCATATTTTCTGCCATTTGAACCTGAACACTGTTTATAATTAAACGGTCAACAGCTTGAGCTCTTAGTGCCTTATCAGAAGGAAGAGATTGATTGTTTTGTAAAGCCGTTTTTTTTACTTCAGCGATAATTGCTTGAATTTCACTTTCTAAAATAACGCCTTCATTGACAATTACTGTGACATGGTCAATTTCTTGTGGTTCAGCTTGTATTGTGGCTGAGACAAACAGACTACACAATAAAGCTAAACTTATAATTGATTTGTTTATCATTATTTTTCTCTTATATATTTTTAATTTGTAATTAAATATGGTCGGCGGTAAGCAAAAATACTTTCTGAGAATAAATTTGCAATGCTTGATGATAAATCACCACCTAATCCACTAATTTTAAAATTGAAACTGATGCCAGTGTCATATTCGATATCTGTATTAGAGCCTATTTGCGCATCATCTAAATCAACAAGAATTTGTCGTTTAGCTGCCAATTGTATACTCCAACAACAAGAGCGATATTCAAAACCTATCAAAGCATCCATATTTATATCAGACTCTAAGTCTTGGTGGTAACTTGTTGCAATAGCCCATGTTGAATTAATTTGGTAACTAGCAAAAATACCAGCTTGATTTATTTTTATACCAGCCACATCGGTCGCATATCTATGATTGAATTGAAAATTCTTATCTTTTGCCAGCCAGTAATCCAATGAAATAAAGCCTGTTTCAACTTCATCAATCTCTTGGTTATACAAGAGACCACCATCTAATTGCCAGTTTTCGGTAAGTTGTCCAAACCATTCAAGGGCGACTGCTTGCTTAGAGCTAACTAAGTCATCATTAGTTCCAAGGGTATCATTTTTTAATTTATATATTTTGCCAAGACCAAATCTAAATAGTTCTTTATTAGCGTCATTGTATATACTGGTACTGAATCCGATAGTCATTTGATTTGCAGCTGAAATATTATCTATACCTGAATAGTTATTATCCCTGAATAAAGAGAAATAATCTTCCTTTAATAATTGAGAGTCATATAAACCAATATCTGATTGATCAACATCTTCTATATATAAATATTGAATTTTAGGCTCTAAGGTCTGACGTACATCCTGTTTAAAATAAGTAGTTTGTTTTTCAAATGTTAGGCCTGTCAGAATACGAGCTTTGGCTAAATTACGAGTTATTTCTTGAGCTTCATCTAACTGTGTATTTTTTTGGTTGTAATACGTCGATAGATAGCTAGTACTAGCTAATAGTTGAAATGACGGTGTGTTAAACTGATAAATTAACTCAGGTGAAAAATGAATTCGTTGTACTTCATCTATATCTTTGTACTCATTTTCAAAGAAACTATATTGGCTATTAACTAAAAATTGAAAAGAGTCCGTTACAGGATAAGCGGTCCAATCTAGAGTCAGTTGAATGGGTAAATTATAAGATGGCGTATGTGGACCAAGTTCATACATATCTTGTGATAGTAAGGATAAGTCCATATTGTCACCATAATAAGTTAGCATGGCGAAATTATTTAAATTGGTATCTGATTGATGATGGTAATCACTACCAAAATCACTGATATAATTATCATCACTCAAATCAGTCCATTGTAGCTGAGTCTTCCATCTTTCTTGCCAGTTAGATTCATGCTGCAAATAAGCTAAATATCTTTCCCCTAAATCAGTATCACTTTTATCTTCAGATAAATATTCCATTTGTAAAACATTATCAGAGTTGTAAGTTAAATGACGAAAGTTAGATTGCAGTAATAACCCGCGTTTAGACATGTACTTAGGTGTTAATGTAAGATCATAGTTATCAGCTAAATTGAAATAAATAGGCTGAGCTATATAAGTGCCATAATTAGTGGAATTACCTATCTCTGGAAACAATAAACCAGTTTTTCTTTTATCTGATATTGGAAATGTTGCGTATGGAACGTAGATAACGGGAATGTCTGCAATCTTAAATACAGCATTCCAAGCTTCACCCCAGCCTTTTTCTTGATTTATTTCAATTCTATCTGCTGCAAATAACCAACTAGGCTCATCGCCAGGACAAGTTGTGAAGGTTGCTGCTTTTAGCTTAAGGTCATTACTACCTTTTATTGAAAACACTTCAGCTTCGCCTCTACCCGCATTAAAGCCAAATTGATATTTAGTACCGAGTAATTCTAAATCTTGGTTTGTTTCGTCCAGGAAAATAGATAAGCCTGACACTTTGGCAGCCTCCGAGATTAACTCTATATTTCCCGTGGCAATAAATTGATTAGTTATTTCATTATAGGTAGCATTATCAGCTTTAATTGTTTGATTTTGTTGAAATATAGTGACTTTACC
This sequence comes from uncultured Psychrosphaera sp., assembly GCF_947500655.1. Taxonomy (GTDB): domain Bacteria; phylum Pseudomonadota; class Gammaproteobacteria; order Enterobacterales; family Alteromonadaceae; genus Psychrosphaera. Next base: position 59,360 of record NZ_CANMSK010000024.1, read on the forward strand.
ATTAAATTCAGTGTACTTTCCTTGAATTAAGTCGGCACTTTCACTAGTGACTATCACTTCATCAGGTTTATGAGTAACGTGTTCCATGGTTGATTTTGTTGGTGAATTTAATGGCGTAATAGCACAAACAGGTTCTGCTTTAGCTGTAGAGCTTAACAATAAAAATATAACAGCAAAGGCAGGACTACGCATAACAAAGGCTATTCTGTGCAATATTTTTGAAAAAAGAGTAGGCGACAATTTAACCTCTAAAACTTAAGATGAGAAACAAAGTGAGAATGATAACTATATACGAAATCTCCAACCTCGGAATTCTATCTGATTTTTTTACGCTATACTATGCGCGCTCTGCAATTTAATGGTTTTTAAGGTTTATTTTTTAACCTTTAGTCTGTGTATAAATTGAAAATTGTGAATTTGAACCCATATTCACTTGGTGGATATTTAAAGAAAATAAAGAGAGTAGTTTTGACTGGGAAAATAGTAGGGGCATTTTTTGGTTTTTTATTATTAAGAAACATCATCGGTGCATTAATTGGTTTATATATAGGACATTTGTTTGATGCTGCAATTAAACGTCTAACGAACAAACAAAATGTTGAGGAATGGTTAACGAGTGACGATTCAAAACAAGCTATATTTTTCTATACTACTTTTTCAGTTATGGGTCATGTGGCTAAAGCCAGTGGTAATGTCACAGCTGAAGATATTCAAACTGCTAATGAGTTTATGACTCAAATGCATTTGTCTGGCGAGCAAGTTGCTGAGGCAAAAGAAGCATTTAATGAAGGAAAGTCTTTAGGCTTTCCAATTAAGAAAAAAATTAACTTGTTTAAGCAGTATTTCGGTAAGCGACAAGACTTGTGTCAGTTTTTTATTGAAATTCAAATTCAGATAGCTTATTCAGATTCCATACTAGAACCTGCTGAATATGAACTTTTACTTAATATTGCAAACCAGTTAGGCTTTACCAAACGACATTTAGGGCAATTGATTGTAATTTGGGAAGCTGAGCTTAGGTTTCAAAATTATAAAAGAGATCAACAGCAAAAGAACAGAAGATACGAACGTCGCTACGCTGGAAGCAATAGCAATAGCAATAGTCAAAATAAACAACAAGGTCGTCAGCAAGGTACTAACTCTGCTTCACCGAGTATATCAGACGCTTATGCCTTGTTAGGCGTGTCTGATAAAGAATCCGTTCAAGAAATTAAGCGTGCTTATAAACGTTTAATGTCTAAAAACCATCCAGATAAATTAGTATCTAAAGGCTTACCGCCAGAAATGATGGAAGTAGCCAAACAGAAAACTCAAGATATTCAATCAGCTTACGAACTAATAAAAAAAGAACGTGGTTTTTAACCTTTACATACCAACGGCTGTGAGAAACCCATATATTTCTTTAACCGTACGCATATTGTTATTACCAAAAGCGATATGACTATTAAGTTTTCGTTGTCGATAATCTGTTTTGTAATGCTTTCGAGCTAATTTCCTTCGATATTGGATAGAGCTTGATACCCACTGATTATCCATTTGTTTGAATAACTCCAACACAGGGAATTCGGTTTCGCTTAACTGTTGTGCAAATAAATCGTTTAAATCCTGCTGTGGCATATGGGCACTTAACATGATCAGTGCATCTGGTTGCATTAATTTCTGTTGCTGAAATAAACTCGTTAACCAAGCACAACTCTTTCCCTGACAAATGAAAATAAAATAGCCAGGGAATTGCTCAGCATATTGCCAAGCAGATTCGACTCGTTTTAGGATTTCATCCTCAATCTCTGCATTTGTTTGGCTAGAAAAAATATCATCTTGGTGATATGCCTTTAATCTAAGGTTGGGGTCTCTAGCTGCTTGACTATCATTTTTTGTACTAACGTTTGATCCTGCGTTTGTTTGAACGCTTGGATCTTTCTCTTGCTGTTGACCATCTTCAGACGAACCTGGTGTACTTTGATTATCTGTTTTCTGTACATTATTAAAACTCCCATTGGTTTGCTCTATATTTGGCATTGTAAGTAACAAACTGCGCCAACCGTATTCCGTTAAGTTGTCATACAACATATTTATTGCTGGTTGTTTAGTAATGGATTGATTAATTTCAGGCACTATAAAAGCGATCCCTCGAGGAAAGCCTGTGGTTTCTTCTTTCATTAAGGTTAAATATTCAGATTCATCTAACGTTAATATATTGATCTCCCGATCTTGTACGTAATGTTTAATATCAATTGCTTGAAGTTCGGACAAATCAATAGGTGGCGTATCGTCCACCGATGCGGCAAAAGTAGCTGAAGTACTTAAACTGATCATCAATAGCAAAATATGATGTTTCATATAAAACTCTGGTGGATTAAAAGGAATATCTTTATTATCGGCAAGTATCAGCATAACTGAAACGAATCTACAGCTTATTTCATCGTTATAAGCGTAAACTTAGGTATTGAATAAATTTTATGAAAACACCAAATAACACAAATTTCGATCATAAAAAGCCTCAAAAAATAGGCGTGTTGTTAGTTAATTTAGGCACACCAACAGAGCCAACAGCTTCAGCGGTAAGAGTCTATTTAAAAGAGTTTTTGTCAGACTCTCGGGTGGTAGAAATACCTAAAATAATTTGGTGGTTTATTCTAAATTTAATTATTTTACCATTTCGTAGTAAACGCTCTGCTGAAGCTTATAGTTCTATTTGGCAAAAAGAGGGCTCACCGTTATTAATTAATACTAAAAAATTAGCGGAAAAAGTAGGACAGAAATTAGCGATAGATCATGACAATATTATGGTCGATTACGCTATGCGCTACGGTACCGATAACATAGCTGAAAAACTGAAAGCATTTGAGCAACAAGGGCTAAGTAAGTTATTAGTTATCCCTTTGTATCCGCAATACTCTGCTACCACCACAGCATCTATTTTTGATGTAGTTGGCGATTATTATCAGCAGCAACGTCGTATACCTGATATTCGTTTTATCAGTCACTATCATGACAATGAAGATTACGTTAAAGCTTTAGTGAATAAAGTTAAAGATCATTGGTATATGCATGGAAAAGCGGAAAAATTAATCTTGTCGTTTCATGGTATACCTCAAAGGAACTGGGATAAAGGCGACCCTTATGCCTGTGAATGTTTTAAAACGTCACGTTTAGTTGCCGAGCAATTAGAGTTATCTCAAGATCAGATTTTAACTACATTTCAATCTCGTTTTGGTAAAGCTCAGTGGATCCAACCTTATACTGAGGGAACGCTAAAGGCATTAGCTGCACAAGGGACTAAGTCGGTACAAGTTGTTTGTCCTGGTTTTGCTGTTGATTGTTTGGAAACGTTAGAAGAAATTGCAGAAGAAAATAAAGAATACTTTATTGAAGCTGGTGGTGAAAAATTTGAATACATTACGTGTTTAAATGATGATGACAGTCATGTTGATATGATGTCTCAGTTAATTTTAGATAATACCAAAGCTTGGTGAGTTTAAGTATTTATACTGAGCAAAAATTAGACTTTGGTATGTCGATAATTTTTTGTGGTACAGTCATTTTTAATGTTAATTTTTTTGGAGCTTTCATTAATGCTTGAGTCAAATCCCTCTAAGTCGTCTGGGTTAGCTATAACGCCTTTGATTTTATTTGTTTTTACGTTTTTAGGTACTGGTGTTTGGTTACATTTACAAGGGGTCGATTTTGCTTTTTATCAATTGCCTGCTCCTGTTGCTATTATTCCAGCTATTATTTTGGCTTTATTTTTAGATAGATATCTAGCTAGTAACCCAGTTACATTAGATAACAGCGTAACCACGCTTATTCAGGGCATGGGGAATGATAAAGTCATTACCATGTGCCTAATATACTTATTAGCTGGAGCCTTCTCTTCTGTAGCTCAAGCCACAGGTGGTGTCGATGTTATGGTTAATGTCGGATTGCAATTTGTACCTGCTCCTTTGGTTATTGCTGGTTTGTTTTTAGTTTCAGCTGTCGTGGCAACGGCCATGGGGACGTCAATGGGGACTATTGGGGCCATCGCACCTATTGCCGTAGGAATAGTGGCAAATGTAGATATTGACCCAGCTGTTATTGCCGGTGCCGTTGTAGGTGGTGCGATATTTGGTGATAACTTAAGCTTAATTTCAGACACGACTATTGCTTCGACCAAAACTCAAGGTGCTGAGTTAAAAGATAAATTTTATGAAAATTTAGTATTTGCTATTCCAGCTGCACTTATCTGTGTGGCTATTTATGCCTATATTGGATTCAATAACCCTGCACAAATTACTGCAGTAGATGTCGATAATATCTGGCTTGGTTTACCTTACTTACTCGTTATCATTCTTGCTGTTATGGGAATGAATGTTTTTCTGGTTTTATTACTAGGTATTTTACTTTCAGCGGTTACCGGCGCATTACTTGGTGATTACCAAATATCACTGATAGGGAAAGATATTTATACGGGCTTTAGTAATATGCAGGAAATTTTCCTACTAAGCATGCTCATTGGTGGCTTAAGTGAGCTAATGAAGCGACAGGGCGGTTTGGGTTACCTTGTTGATAAAATTAATACGATTGTACACTTTTTTAGCAAAACACCGTCATCGTCAACCAATCAAATAGCCATCGCCAGTTTAGCCTTTACCACTAACTTAGCGGTCGCCAATAATACAGTTGCTATTATAGTGACGGGAGACACTGCAAAAGAGCTAGCAGAAGAAGGACATATCAGTCCAAAGCGTAGTGCAAGTTTGTTAGATGTATTTAGCTGTATTGCCCAAGGGTTAGTACCATACGGAGCTCAAGCTCTACTAGTCGCAGCGACATTTAATATTTCGCCATTGGAAGTGGTGATTAATGTTTGGTACTGCATTATTTTAGCCGCTGTTTCTATTGGTATTGTGGCATTTAGGCACACTAGGAAAGCAGAGACGATATAGATCCTGTTAAAAAGACATTTATGCAAGAACTAAAAAAGCCGCTAATTAGCTGTCTCTTATACACAAATCCCTGCTAGTAATTAGCGGGGATTTTTTTTGAACTAATTGCCTTGTTTGTGATCAG
>NZ_CANMSK010000025.1 GCF_947500655.1 uncultured Psychrosphaera sp.
TGGGTAAAGCCAAAACCGTCTAAGTATCCCAAAAACGGAAATAAAAATGCCAGTCGGCTTAACTGACTGGCATTACTGTATTAACAGGGCTTTTATTTGAGAAAACAATTTTAATTTTTGGCGTTTCCGCCTGTGCGTTATTGTTGGAGAAGCGACAACGCAGATTGTGGTAATTGGTTTGCTTGTGCCAAAATTGAGGTACCAGCCTGTTGAAGGATCTGATTACGAGTCAATTCTGCTGTTTCTGCAGCAAAGTCAGTATCACGAATACGAGCTCTTGCACCGGATGAGTTTTCAACAATGTTAGCTAAGTTATTAACCGTTGATTCTAAACGGTTTTGAACCGCACCCAATGACGCTCTGTTTTTATCAATTTTACTTAATGCACCATCGATTATAGCAATGGCATCTTGTGCACCAAGAGCCGTAGTAATATCAATTGTCTCTATAGATATTTCAACCGCCTGCGCTAATTCATTAGCGGCAACTAAACCAGTTAAATCACTGTTGGCTGTATTGGAATTCACATTAAACAGTACGGTACTATCCATTTGCACCTGACCCGTTACTGTAACTTCCAAGTCGCCAGCCGCTACATCTAAAATGACTGGAGCGCCAACATCTTGGTCATCTGCATACGAACGACCTTGGATGGTCATTACCGCATCAGCACCACCAGAATCAGCCCACTCAGTAATGCCAATATTGTCACCCGCTTCTGATGTCAAAATAACAGCATTAGTTGCGGCATCATAAACTGCACCTATCCCTAAGGAGGCCGCATTTTCATTTACTTTATTGACCATAATTTGCATATCATCTTCTACTACACCAGTAGCCGTAAACGATATAGTTTCGGTTCTATCACCATTTGATAAACTAAAACTAATACCATCACCTGCAGCACCACCAGCAAAATCAGATAAGCGTAATGCAGTTTTTGCATCCGCATTAACACCTGTAGTGTTAAATATGGAATTAATTTTTGACGATATATCTGCCGCAGAGTCATCTTGAGCAATGGTAACTTGACCTGTATTAATACCGTCTATCGTTAACATTTCTGACGCATTAGCCAAAGGGTGACTATTGGCGGCAACAGCTGACCCCAAAGAAGTGGCAGCAGATGCGGCAAGGTTTGTCCCACCCATGCTATAACGAGCACTACCTAAATCATCGGTTTGAGCTGAATTTATAGATATTGCTATAGTTTCGTTTGCTTGTGAGCCAACTTGGAATTGTTGAACACCAAACGAACCATCTAGTAATTTTTGTCCACCGAATGTCGTTGTATTGGCAATTCGGTCTAACTCATTATTAAGTTGAGTCATTTCTTCTTGCAGTGACTTTCTATCTACCGTTGAATTTGTCGCATTCGCCGATTGGATTGATAAATCACGCATACGCTGTAAGATATTCGTCGATTCTTGCATCGCGCCTTCAGCAGTCTGAGCCATAGAAATACCATCATTAGCATTTCGCATAGCTACACTAAGACCATTGATCTGAGATGTAAGTCGATTAGATATTTGCAGACCCGCTGCATCATCTTTTGCGCTATTTATTCTAAGACCAGACGCTAGTCGAGTCATAGACGTTTCAAGTGAGCTTGTTGAGCCCATTAAGTTACGTTGCCCGTTAATTGATGCAACGTTAGTATTTACAAATAATGCCATTGTTTTCTCCTTAGAACGTTATTAGCAAATAAAGCTAAAGTTCTTTCTCCAGTTAACGAATTGCATCTTGCGTGCCAACTTAGTGGTCAATTTATTCACTCATCTGTTTTTTTTAAGATATAGAGTTAAACCCACTGTATTCAGTGTGTTAGAGTTGTTGTAAAGAGTTAAAAAACAAATAACTAAACGCTAGAATGAGGTTAAAGTAGGTTTTTATGGTGTATATTTTATCGGCAACAAAGGGAGGTGTGGCGGCAAATTGACGCCAGTGTAGTAAGTAGAGTTCTGTATTCAACACAAAACTCTACTGGGTAAAAATTTATATATAATTAAATAAAGATAAGCCCTGCACTTTAGCAAAGCTTTGCTGTGAGGCTGTTAACCCTGTAGTTGACATTTCTAAATTAGAAACGGCTTCATATACATCAATTTCTTCAATATTTGCTAATGCACCTGCAGTTATTTCTTGAAAACGGTATTGCGCATCCATTTCAAGTTCCACCGCATTTAAACGAGAGCCCATTAATGAACGTGTACTCTCTACGGTAGTTAGTGCTGATTTTAATTCTGTTAGCAATGAACCAATTAATTCAGCTCTGAGTTGTGAATCAGGTCTATCTACATGAAAAGTATCACCCGCTACAGGCGTTCCGCCGATTTCAAATTCAATACCTCTAAACTTAATTTCATTATTTGCGGTATAATCACTCGGCCCTTCAACTAATGATCCGGCACTGTCATAAACTTCATATAAACCACCAGCTAAAATATTTACCGTGTAATCATCAAACTCATGTTCCTCTGAAGGGTCAACAATATTACCACCGGTAATGGTTGCTGTTGAAACATTTGCCGCATCTGATGCCGCATTATAATTTGTACTGTTGTATGCCATAACATCAACAGCTTGTTGCATTACCCACATTGCGGTTGTTTCAGAGGATGTTTCAAATTCAAATGAATCACCAACAACAGGAGGTGGATTATCAAGCGTTGAAAATTCAATGCCATAAAACTCAACATCATCACCTGGGGTAATATCTAAAAAGTCACCTTTATTTGGCTCTAAAGGTACAGGTAAGCCGCCGCTATCTAAAACTTCAACTCTAATTTGTCCTGCACCTGCACCTGCAATAAAATTAACAGTATAAGGTTCTGAGTGAGGTGCATTTTCATATTCAGCAGGACGTGTTACGACACCGATAGAAATAGCTGAATCTGAAATATTCGCAGCATTTGCCGTTGGTATAAACGAAGCAGTTTCAGAAGGGACACTCTCTAAAAATATACTAGCTGGGTCATTTACTTTAACTTGAAAACCAGCCGCTATAAGAACTTCACGCTGACCATCATCACCTTGATATTGACGATAACCAAATTCATCAACTTCATAAGTTTGCGTACTGGTTTGGAAACCTGAAAATACATAATCACCATTAGCATTTTTGGTATTGGCAAGCGCATCAAACTGTTGCAATCGTTGTTCTAACTCGTCTCCAATTGCATCTAAACTACTTGCATCCATGGTACCGTTGATAGACTCGAGCATTAACTCTTCAATACGAAATATAACATCTGTCATACTAGCAACGGCTGTTTCACTGGTTAAATTGAAACGTTCTGCCGCCTCTTGTGAGTCTATATAACGATTTGATACTTCTAGCTCGTTACTTAAACGTATAACCGTGTTGGCACCTGTTGGATCATCTGACGGTAAAATTATTTGTTTACCCGTTGCTAATTCTGTTTGCGCACGGTCTAAATTACTTTGTCTTAGTTGTAATTGAGCCAAGCTTCTAGCGAAAGAGTTTGCAGTTGCTATTCTAGTCATCTACTTATCCTTACCCTGCTGCTGCAAGTAATGTGTCAAATATTTCTCTAGCTACTGTAATGATACGAGCTGAGGCGGCATAGGATTGCTGATATTCAATTAAGTTTGCCGCTTCTTCATCAAGATTTACACCACTGACACTGGCTAATCGTTGTTCGGAACTAGATAACAAAGTACTAAATGAGTCGGTTGATATTTGTAGGCTGCTCGTTTCAACACCAATAATCGTAATTAATTCTGCATAAGACTCTGAGAAGCTATTTGTTCCGTTATCCATAACACGTTCAGATTGAAGTGACAGCATAGCTAAAATATTTGTATTATCGCCAGGACCAAATGCTTTGGTTTCATCAACACCTGGGTTATCAGCATGAGTAATAGTAAATACTTCTCCACCAGCTAATGTGCCTTCAAGTTCAAATCGAAAGCCAGCGACAGGATCATCTATAATTTGATCATCAGGGATATCTAATGGACCGCTAATTACGGTACCCACAGAATCTAAAACTTGATATGAAGTACCTGTTGCATCTATTTCAATACTAATGAAGTCATCAGGTAAAGGTCCTGGGACCGTAGTTGAATCCCCTGTCATTTCGTATAAATTGAAACTAACATTATTGGTATTATTAGCTTCAGTAATTGCTAGTGGGTTATCTGCTACAGCGACTTTATCTGGGTCGGTAATAACCCCTTCAATATTATTTGCGCCAAAATACGTTGGTCTAACTTTAAATGAATCCCCTGCCGTCAAATTATTTGTATCAATAGCGATAGCGATACCAGTATCACCGACAATTAATTGCTCACCGGCAGACATAGCGGCAATATCAGTCGCGTCAAACTGCTGAACTAAATTACCATCTTCATCAAAGACATCTAAATTAGTACCATCGTATTCCATATTGAACTCTGCCGATGTTAACTGCTCGGTATTTCGGATATAGACTTCAAAAGTAGAAACATCTGTATTATTAGACGAATTTAATGTTCTTTCCAAAATATCTTGAGGATCGTTAATATCTACAAAAATATCTTCGCCAGCATCGCCATTTAAATCTCTACCTAAACTCTGCTGTCTATTAAAAATATCAGACATTGCTATTGCTAGCTTCCCCAACTCATTAATAGTTGGTATCACCACATTATCGCGAGTATCTATTAGCCCAGTTAATGAGCCACCAACTAAATTGTTAGTGATGATTGATTTGTTTGCGACGCCTGTGTTAACGGATATCCCAATTTCTAATAATTGAGGGTCATATTCATTTGGTACTGTTGATAAAGGGATTGAAGTATCGTTAGTAACAAGAGTAACACCGGTACCGATACTTACATTGACAGTTCCATCACCTACATCAACAACATTAACCTGAACGATTTCACTCAAATCTTTTAACAATAAGTCACGCTTATCCAACAAGTCATTTGGTAAAAAGCCATCTGCAGAAGTCGCAGTTTCAACTTGTATCTTTGCATTTAAAACAGCAAGTTCTTCTGTGATCATATTAATTGTTGCGACTGATGTTTCAATCTGGTCGTTAATCCCACCTAATTGCTGAATAGCAACTTCTTCATATAAACTGTTAAATCTATTACCAAGACTTTCAGCTTGAGAAATTAAAACATTACGAGCTGAGATTAATGTTGGTTCTTCCACGATCCCATTAATACCATCAAGTAGAGAATCAAATGTAACTGTTATACCAGTGTCGGCATCAGCTAATAAACTATCAATTCTTGAGGCATTAGTTAAACTGGTATTACTATATTCATATTGTGATGAATTAAATAAAACTTCTTCAAAGTTATATTCATTAAAAATTCTTTCAATTGCAGAGATTGCAGTACCATTCCCTAAAAGAGTGGTTTTAAACGCAGTACCTACTGTAGAGACAGTCTCTACTCGTTGACGGCTATACCCCTCTGTATCGACATTGGAGATATTATTACTCGCTATCGACAAACGATATTGTGCAGCAGCTAATCCGGTTATACCTGAATTTAACATTCCACTGGACATCTTATTCCCCTACCATATTATTTTTAGATTGAGTAACTTTGCCAACAACATCTTTAAATGTGCTGCTATTTAATATGCCAATTATCTTATCTGCATAATTTGGATCTGTGGCATATCCCGCTTTTTGTAATTCTTGCAAAAACTGTTCCGGCTCAGCAGTACTCTCTAAAGCTTCATCATATCTAGAGTTACTTTTTAGGAAACTTACAAAGTCATCAAATGCCTCAGTGAAGTTGCTATAAACCCTAAATGGCTCTGTTTTCCTAACCGCGATGCCTTTTTCAAATTCTAGTGTTGACTGTGCCGCTTTTTCGCCATCCCAGTCTCGGTGAGCTTTAACGTTAAATAAATTAAAGCTAGATTCACCATCTTTATCTTTAATAATGTGCTGCCCCCAACCAGTTTCAAGTGCTGATTGGGCAATAATAACCGCAGGATTAACGCCAATTTTAGCCGCTGCTTTTTTGGCAAACTGCCATAAGGAACCAACAAAATCATCTGGTGAATCAAAATTAACCACAGCTTTAGATTGTTTCTGCTGGGTATTTGCAACCGTTGATTCAGTAGGTTTTTCAGCTCCAATTGCTGAGAAACTTTTATCTATAACGTTATTAAAGTCATCAAGAATTGAATTAGGTTTGGTTGCTGAATTGGCTGGAGCTATTGAGTTGCTTGCAACAACCTCTTTAGGCTTGTCATCATTATAAAAAGCGTGTCGGGTAAAATCACCATCGTTTCTTAATGTACTTGCGGCTTTATAATTTTCAGTATCATTGCTTAGCTGTTTTACAATTAAGTCGGCGAGGCCCATGCTGCCTTTTACTGCCATATCGGTAGAAAGTTGTTGGTCGTACATATCACGATAGAATTTCGTAGTACTTGTGTTCATTGGGTTATCATCTTCAAATGCTTCATTAGCTTTACGCATTGACTTTAACATCATGCCAATAAAGATAGACTCAAAGTGAGCTGCAGCTTTTTTAAGCGCTTCTTTACTTTCAGGATCTTTTGTTGCTTGAGCTTTCAACTCTTGCAATCCAGTTAGATCAAGATGGTTATTTATATCGCCTATTTTACTCATTTGACAAACTTTTGACTTCCCAATAATCGTTAATGGGTATATATCAAAAACTGAGCCAATATTTTAACGAATTGAATTTTATCGATTTTATATAAAAGTAGAAAAGTGTATTGGAGGGAATGTATATTTTAGTCGTTGTTAATAAAATGAACTCCACTGATGAAAGTTGTTTGCACTAAACAACTTCATCAGAGGGGAGCACATTAGATTAGTGAAGCAATTTAAAGTACTTACTTAACTCATCTTTTAACTCGCCAGTAATGTCACCAATTAGACATACACGAGCATTGTTTGGAACACGTGTGAATATTTCTTCAATTTGGTCAGAAATATTACCGTTTGATTTGTTGATCTCATCAGCAAAATATTCAAACTCAACTTCTGTTTTAATATTTGTCATTGCTTCAAAAGCACCTAAACCAATTGGTGTAAATTGAATTTCATTATCTTCAATTACGCCACCAGATAAACAACAAAAAATCATTTTATCGCCAAAGGCAACTTCATAAACATGATATTGTACTGCTTGGTTAACATCCATTTCTAACATTGCCAAAACGGCCATATTAGTATCTTGGTTCGCTGTTACGTTTGTAACGAGTGTATTTGCAAAATTCATAACTATTCCCCTATTTTGTTACTAGTTATTGATTACGTTTGACAAGCACTAAATAACAATCAATTGACCGTCAATAGCACCTACTTGTTTTAAAGCTTCTAAAATTGCCATTAAATCCCCTGGAGCTGCGCCAACCTGATTAATAGCCCGGACAAGATCATCCAAACTAGCACCTGGGTCGAACACGAAAGCTCTAGTATCATCACGAGCAACATCTATAATTGATTGATTTGTGATAACCGTTTCACCATTAGTTAATGGGTCTGGTTGATCAACTTGTTGATTTTCGGCAATGGTTACCGTCAAGTTGCCATGGGTTATTGCCGCAGGTCTTAATCGTACATTTTTGCCAATGACTATGGTGCCAGTACGAGAGTTAACAATGATCTTTGCAGAGGTGTCTGCAGGCTGAAATTCTAAATTTTCTAATTCTGATAAATAAGACACCCGCTGCGATATATTACGCGGCGCTAATACACGTATAGATGCCGCATCTACAGCATTGGCCGTATTTGCCCCGAGTAAATTATTTATGGTATCGGATAGTCTTTTGGCTGAAGTAAAGTCAGGCTCATTTAAGTTAAATGTAATATAATCGCCGTTAGCAAACGGAGTTGGAACACTACGTTCTACTGATGCACCGTTGGGTATTCTGCCAACGGTAGGCGTATTAATAACAACCTGAGAGCCATCCAATCCTTCCACACCTAAGCCACCAACAACAAGTGAGCCTTGTGCAACAGCATATATGTTGCCATCAGCACCTTTTAAAAAGGTTTGTAATAAAGTGCCACCACGTAAGCTTCCAGCACTACCGATTGATGAAACAGTAATATCTATTGTTTGGCCTGGTTTAGAAAATGCTGGTAATTCAGCACTAACTACAACAGCAGCTACGTTCTTTATTTTTGGCTTTAAACCACTGGCTAATTGAATACCAAAGTTTGCCAACATAGCTTTAAAACTTTGTTCTGTATAACGAGTTGCTTCCCCTGTTCCGGGTAAGCCAACAACTAAACCATAACCAACTAAATGGTTAGAGCGAATACCTTGCACCATAGCAACATCTTTTATACGGACTGACTGCGCTATTGGTGAAAATATCAGTGTTATTGAACATAAAATTAATATTACTTTTTTCATATCGTATCCCTAAAATGGCCACATTGAACTCATAAAGAAACCAGATAACCATCCAGCCTCCTGAGTTTCAGCTAATGAACCTTTACCACTGTAAGAAATACGAGCGTTAGCAACCCGTGTAGATTCGACAGTATTATCGGATGCAATATCTTCAGATCGTACTATGCCGGTAAGTCTAATAAACTCTTGGCCTGTATTTAATGTTAACCACTTCTCACCACGGATTATCAAATTTCCGTTAGGTAATACTCTTAGAACATGTACGGTAACTTCACCGTTTAAACTATTACTTTGATTTGACTTTGCATCGCCTTTAAAACTTCCGTCAGATTCAAGACCTAACTCTAAAGTATTACCACCTATAGTTGGCGCTAAGCCATTTAAACCGATTATAGGTGATAAGCTTGCATCCGTTTCTTTACTCGTCTCAGTTTTTGCTGTTTTTGATGCTTGAGTATTTTCCATTAGTAATACAGTAATGATATCTCCAACACGTCTTGCTTTAGTGTCAGAGTACAAACCATTTGACCAACCTGTGTGATATAAACTGCCAGTTGAAACGACATCTTCTGTCGGTATCTCAGGCATGATAGGCGCAAAAAATGGATCTTCTTTTTCAACATCATGATTCACCGCACAAGCGGATAGGATGGCTGAAATAGTGACAGCTGTTATAAAACGGCCACATTTGTTAGCCGAACTATGATTTAGTTGTTGAAATATTTTCCCCATGATTATTCCCCTACTCAATTAAAGCTGCTGAGTAATAAAGCTAAGCATTTCGTCAACCGTTGAAATAACTTTTGAGTTCATTTCATAAACTCGTTGGCTTTCAATCATGTTAACTAGTTCTTCTGTCACATTTACGTTAGATGTTTCTAGCGCACCCTGAACAATAATACCGAGACCATTTATCCCAGGGTTACCCTGATTAGGTGCACCACTTACTCCCGTTTCGGTATATAAGTTTTGACCAATAGGCTCTAAACCAGATGGATTGATAAAATCTGAAATGACTAGCTGTCCAATAACAACACCTTCGCCTTCACCAGCGATTTGAACAGAAACTTCACCTTCTTGAGAGATAGTTATAGATTGTGCATCTTCAGGTACATTCATTTCTGGCTGCAAAGGAAAACCAGCACCAGATGTAACTATGCGTCCATTTTCATCCATAGAAAATTGACCATTACGAGTGTAAGCAATGGTGCCGTCTGGACGTTGTATTTCAAAGAAACCATCACCTTGGATCATAAAATCCAAACTGTTATCAGTGGTCGTCATATTCCCTTGAGAAAAGTTTTTTTGAGTCGCGACAACTTTGGTACCAGCACCAAGCATTAAACCATTTGGCATCTCAGTATCTTGAGATGAACGTCCACCTGGTTGGTTGATATTTTGATATAACAAGTCCTCAAATATCGCTCTGCTTTTCTTAAAACCTACAGTCCCCGCATTTGCTAAGTTATTAGAAATAACAGCAATATCAGTTTGTTGGGCATCTAAACCCGTTTTACTTATCCACAATGCCGGATGCATAGTCGCCTCCTAGTTAATTAATTCTTTTATACGATTCGTAATAATTGTTCTTGGCTTTTATCTATCTCTTCAGCCTTGGTCATCATTTTCACTTGTAATTCATATTGACGTTGATGCGAGATCATTTGCACCATTTCATCAACTGGATTTACATTACTCATTTCTAAAGCACCATTAACAATTCTTACGTTTGGTGATGCTTCACAAAATCCACATAGCTCATTAGATAAAACTGATTCTTTAGAGCGGAAAAGACCATCATTCCCTTTAGTTAAGGCATCATCCGATGGTGGCTCTATTAATTTTATGCGGTCAACCACTTCAAGAAAATTAGCTGGAGCCCCTTGAGGTCTCACCGTTATTGTCCCGTCTGAAGCTATTTCAATTTTTTCTATTGGCAAAGGTATAATTATTGGACCTCCTTCGCCTAAAATTGGAGTTCCTTTAGCGGTTGTTAATATTCCATCTTGATTAATTTGGAGATTACCTTCACGGGTATATGCTTCTTCCCCCTGACTATCTTGTACTGCTAACCAACCGTGGCCAGTGACAGCTATGTCTAAGTCACGACCTGTTGTCGAAATTGAACCATTTGCCATTTTTGATCCAGGGCGCTCTTCCATTGCAAAAACTCGAGTAGGATGCCCTTCTCCAAATGCTTGCATTGAACGTTGTTGCTCAAAGTCGGACCTAAATCCAACTGTACGAGCATTAGCCAAGTTATTGCCGTTCATTGATACGCCAATAAGGTTTTGCTTAGCACCTGACATAGATACATATAACAACTTGTCCATGGATCTCCCCTGTCAATATTACGACATGATTATTTCTATTGTTTTGAGATTGCACTAAACGTGCCAAAGGAAGTAGTTTTAGTTAAATGTATGATTATAGAAAAGAGGAAAGTAAAGCTAGATGCTTACTATTTATTGTGTAGAGATATAGGGTGGATATAAATATTTTTTATGTAATTAAATTTACTAAGATTTATATAGCGAGATTAAAAGTTCAGCTTCAGCTCTAGGAATTTCACATTCAGCAACTAACTCATTTATATCTGCGCCCATTTCAATCATTTTTTTGGCTCGACCATATAATTTTTGTTCAGTCGATTCAGAGCTCATATCCGATTGTACTAATTGGATTATACTGGCAACTTCTTCAATTCTATTTTCTAAATTTTCTAAAGGTGAAAAACAAGTTGTTAAATTATTACTCAACTCTGAGATTTGCTGTTGCTGTCTATTCGTAATATTTTCATAAACAGTCACTTGTTCAGCAAGTTCATCTACTTTTAATTTCAAACTATCTAACTCAGTTTGTTTATTAGCTAATTTACGAGTGAGTTGGTTAAACGCCAAAATAAAAATAACGGTAAGACATAGAATAATGATGCTGTTAATTGCAGGCCAATACATGTTTAAACCATAAAATAAGTTATACCAATTGGTATTAGATTACATTAAATTAAAAAAGGCAGCTAGCGCTGCCTTCATTTCGATAAATCTGATCATTATAAATCGGAAATTTCATCCCACTCATCGTCAGACATTAATTTATTTAAGTCTACTAAAATTAATAATTCACCATCACGATGACTTACACCTTGGATAAATTTAGCACTTTCTTCAGTACCAACATTCGGTGCACTATCAATTTCAGATGATTTTAAATAAACCACTTCAGCTACGCTATCAACCATGATACCAATAACTTGTTTTTCTGATTCAATAATAACGATACGTGAATTATCACTTACATCACCAGGCATTAATCCAAATCGTGAACGAGTATCGATAACCGTTACAACATTCCCACGCAGGTTAATAATACCTAATACGTAATCTGGTGCACCTGGCACAGGTGCAATCTCACTATAACGTAATACTTCTTGAACTTGCATAACGTTTATACCATAGGTTTCTTCCTCTAGTTTAAACGTTACCCATTGCAATACTTCATCGTTGCCATCGGCTACATGATTTACTGGGGCTCTTTCTTCACTCATCTGAGCAACTCCTAATTGAAAACCTACTATTCTTGTCTAGCATTGATACCTTGTTCAAGCATGGCAATTAAATCGCTTACATGCAACAAAGCGCACATTTTTTCTTTAATAGTGCCTAATAACCAAGGTCTTTTCCCTTGTCCATTACGCCATTTTACCGAATCAGGGTGAACCATTTCAGTTTCAACTAACCTTTCAGCTGTTAATCCCCAATTACTATCCCCTAAGGTTATTAGATATTTATAATCTATTGATGATGCTTTTTCTGTATCAAACTTTTCAGGCATAACCCACAATGCAGAATCAACTACATTTAGTTTTTGTTCACGATTTAACATAACACCTTTAAACCATTTGGGCTTACCAAATAAACTATTAATTTCTGTTAAATTATGAATACCGCCCAACTCCTTTAATGGTACAGCAAGTACTAATCCTGCAACTTCAAAGAATAACGCTTGAAACGGTTTATCTGGAAACTCATCTTGAGCGGCAACGTCTTGTTGCTTTTCAATAACAGGCTCAATTTTGCTTTCAACTTTTACTTCAGTACCTACTAAATCGACAGTTTTTGACTCTTCTTTAACATTTTTTTGCAATTCTTGTTTAGCATCAACTTGTTGTAATAGTTTTTCAACTGAATTTGGCTCTGCTAATTTTGTCTCTGGTTCTTCTTTATACTCTTTAAACTTAGCAACTCTTGAGGTAATTGGTCTCAATTGAGAATGTGTTTTTATAGGAGCCAATTCTTCTGTTGTCTGACGGTAATTTGACTCTACTTTATCCAACTCTTGCTTTTGTTGGATCGAGTTTACACTTGAACCAATTGCATCGTCCGCTTCATCTTCTTCACTTAATAGTTGGCCTAAATAGTCCAACATTATTTTTTCACTTGCGAACATCAATTATCACTCTGATTTTAATTTTTTTAATAATTCTGAGTATGCAAAAGTTCCACGGGCTGATTTTGCATAGACAGGCAATGGTAATTTTTCCATACTTGCCGTTCTAAATTTGGTATCAATAGGAATAACACCTTCCCATACTTTATCACCGTAAGTTTCTCTCAACTCTCGATAAGCAGCAATAGATGCCGTTGTTCTTTTATCGTACATAGTAGGTATAACACAAATATCATACGACTTGGTTTGTGATGTATTCATCAGCTCCATAGTGCGATACATACGTTCTAAGCCTTTAAGCGCCATACATTCAGTTTGAACCGGTATTAAAACTTTATCACTCGCAGCAAGCGCATTTACCATTAATACGCCTAATACAGGCGGACAATCAATCAGAACATAATCATATTCAGCGGCAAACTTTGCCAATGCTTTTTTAACGATTAATCCCATACCTGATTTTTTACTTAATACGCCATCTAATGTGGCCATTGCCATAGTGGCAGGTAAAATACTCAGATTTTCTACTGGTGTTTCCCAAACACATTTATTCCAATCATCTTTAGTCATGCTATCCGATTGGGTAAATACATCGTAGACGCCATGTTGAAGCTCTTCAGAGTCAATGCCAAAGTAATAAGTTAACGATGCATGAGGGTCTGTATCAAGCATTAATACCTTATTCCCCTGTAAAGCTAAAATAGCACCTAAGGTAACTACGGTTGTCGTTTTACCTACACCGCCTTTTTGGTTTGCTATTGTCCAGATCTTCAACTTATTCACCTACTGGTTTTGGTTGTTTTCCAAGCGCTTCTGATCTTTTCGTGTTGTGATCCTTAAACCACCATGGGGTAATTTAATAACTTGGATCTCATCTTCGTCAGATGCCATTTCTGTTACTTTATTTGTTAATTCTTGTTGTAACTTAGCTTTGTGATCAGACAGTTCGTTAGACTCAAAGGCATATCGAGATAAAGCAATAACCACTCGTCTATTTTTGGCTCGCCCTTCTTGCGTTTCATTGCTAGCAATTGGGTTATTTGAACCATTAGCTTTAATACCTAATCTTTGCTGAGCAATACCGAATTTTTCTAATAAGTTAGTCACTGAGGCTGCGCGAGCAGCGGATAATTGCCAGTTTGATGAGAATATCTCATTATTTATTGCCAGGCTATCAGTGTAACCTCTTATTTCAATTAGATTATCTCCGGTAGAAAGTACTTTGGCAATCTGACTTAAAATAATGGAAGCTGCCGGACTCGCACTTGCACTCCCCGAAGGAAAAAGCATTCCTGAATTTAATTCAATCGTAAGCCAATCATCATCCAATTCAAATTTTGCCAAGCCATTTTCAGTGAGTTGTAACAATGCAGTTTGCATTTCATGTTTTAACCCTTCTAACGGCTTACCTATTTTTTTATCTAATGATTCAGTAATTGATAAATGTTCAGTGGTTAATTCAGGGCCTTTTTCTGGTAACAAATGATTACCATCGAGTAAATCGACTTGAGAGGTTTGATTCGTTAATAAACCTTCTCCTTTTGTGCCTTTTCCTTTATCACCACTAATATGAAACACTTTACCAAATGATTCAGATAGAATATTAAATGAGTCTTCTTTAACGATTGCTTTGGCATATAGCACAACAAACAAAGCAAACATTAACGTCATATAATCGGCATAAGAAACCATCCAGCGCGTTTGACTTGGATGTCTATTCAATTCACTAACTCGTCTTAATCGACTCATAAATTAACAGCTCTTATACAAACTCACGTTGATATGCGTCTAATTTTCTAGAGATATTCTGTGGATTTTCACCGTTAGCGGTACTCAAAATCCCTAAAATTATCATTTCACGGTACAATAATTCTTCATCTATATGTGCTTTTATTTTTTCACCAAATGGTATAAATATTAAATTTGCACTACCTACGCCATAAATAGTCGCAACAAATGCAGTCGCGATCCCTTGCCCTAAGGCTGTAGGATCATCAATGTTTGCCATCGCTTGAATTAAGCCTAAAACAGCGCCAATGATCCCTATAGTTGGACTATAACCACCAAGTGATTCATATACATTGGCAGCTCTATTTTTATGTTCACTTTCTAACTGAGCCTCTAATTCTAATGAATCCCTGAGGACATCATTATCAACGCCATCAATTAACATCATTAACGCTTTTTTTACAAAAGGGTCGTTTTCAATATGTACTTGATGCTCTAAAGCCAAAAAGCCTTTTTGACGAGCTATATCAGCCCATTTACAAAGCTTTAGTTTATACAGGTTAAAGTCATTTACGGGAGTTTTCCAAATCAAAGGAAATAAAATGATACTATGATAAAAATCAGCTTTTGGGGTTTGCAACATGACAGCACCTAAAGTACCACCAAATACAATGATAAATGCAGGCAGTTGAAATAACGCAGAAACACCGCCTCCTTCAACTGCATAACCACCGAATACCGCAGCTAAAGCGATAATTATTCCGGAGAATGCAAGTTTATCCATAATTTAACTCTTTTAAGATAGCCTGAGTCATTTCCTCTAGTGCAATATTTTCTTCTGAAATCCCTGCAATCGTTACCGCTTGTGGCATTCCATAAACAACACAACTTTGTTCATCCTGCGCCCAAATTTTAGCGCCACGTTGTTTTAACATTCTTGAGCCTTCACGTCCGTCGGCCCCCATACCTGTTAAAATAACACCCAACACATCGCCACCATATACTTTCGCAGCACTACCAAAAGACAAATCAACACTAGGCTTATATGTCATTCTTGCAGAGTCATCTTCAAGTATTTTTATTGTCGCGTTAGCTCCACGTCCTTCAATTAACATTTGTTTCCCACCAGGTGCCAAATAAGCAACCCCGGGCTTTAACACATCACGATGTTCAGCTTCTTTAACCGTAATTTTACATAATGAATTAAGTCTTAATGCAAATGCCGGAGTAAATGCTGCGGGCATATGCTGCACTAATATAATAGGTAATTTAAAGTTACTAGGAAAATCAGCCAATACTTTTTGTAATGCAACAGGTCCACCCGTTGACGTACCAATAGCCAATAATTTATAACTTTTCCCAGAGGACTTTCTTGCAACACTTGAGCGACTTACCGCTGAGCGATTTGTGTCACGACTTTCTGTAGGTTGAACACTTCTTGCTGATGACGTTCTAGATGTCGTAGGTACTGACTTAGTTGTAGTATCTATCGAGGGCTTTGGTACTGATGAGCGTCTCATCAAACCAGAACGTCGTCCTAACGCACAAACTCTATCCTGTAGAACTTTAGTGCCTTCTTTTTTATCTTTTGCTATGTCTTCAAACTTTTTAGGTAAAAAGTCTAATGCACCTGCTTCCAATGCATCTAATGTCGCTTTAGCTCCATCATGAGTTAACGATGAAAACATAATAATTGGCGTTGGACACTCATTCATTATATGGCGAACGGAAGTAATTCCATCCATAACAGGCATCTCTATGTCCATTGTAATGACATCAGGCCTTAATAATTTAGTTTTCTCTATTGCATCCTTTCCGTTAACTGCATCACCAACAACCTGTAAATCAGAGTGTGCGTTTAATATTTCTGCGACTCTGCGTCTAAAAAATGCAGAATCGTCTACTATCAATACTTTCATAACCATTGGATATTATTACTTAAGCCTTAAGTTAGAACGACTAGCGTAATGATTGAGTAAGTTTGGAACATCAAAAATCAACGCAATTCCACCATCAGATGTAATTGTTGCACCGGCCATACCTGGAGTACCCTGTAGCATGGCATCTAATGGTTTAATAACGACTTCTTCTTGTCCAATTAATGAATCAACGACAAAACCAACTTGTTGCGCACCGACTTGGATAACAACAACATGTCCTTCTGTACGATTTGACTCTGCTTTTGGATTTTTGATTAACCAATCCTCTAAGTAAAATAGAGGAATTGCTTTCTCTCTTACGGTGACAGTTTGTTGACCATCAATAATATTAGTTTTTGTTAAGTCTAAATGAATAATTTCATTAACCGTTGATAATGGTAAAGCAAAAACAAGCTCACCAACAACAACCATCAAGGTAGGTAAAATAGCTAACGTCAATGGCACTTTAATTTGTAATGTTGTACCTTTACCTAATTCAGACTGGATCTCGACAGAACCATTTAATTGAATAATTTTGGTTTTAACAACATCCATTCCCACACCTCGGCCAGATATTTCTGAAATCTCAGCCTTAGTCGAAAATCCTGGAGCAAAAATTAAGTTAAAGGCTTCTGAATCCGACAGTCTTGCCGCTGAATCAACGTCTAACACACCTTTATCAATTGCTATTTGTTTTAATTTTTCAGGGTCCATTCCTTTACCATCATCTTCAATGGTTAAAAGTATATGATCACCTTGTTGCGAAGCTGAAAGACGAACCATCCCCATTCTTGGCTTGCCAGCACTTTCACGTTCATCTGGCATTTCAATACCATGATCAACTGAGTTCCTAACTAAATGCACTAATGGATCAGCTAACGCTTCTACTAAATTTTTATCTAAGTCAGTTTCTTCACCAACTAACTCTAATGTTATTTCTTTATTTAGCGTTCGAGACAAGTCGCGCACAACTCGAGGAAAACGACCAAACACTTTTTTGATTGGTTGCATGCGGGTTTTCATTACCGCACCTTGTAAATCACCAGTAACAACATCTAAATTAGAAATTGCTTTGGTCATTTCTTCATCCGAACCTAAATTAACACCCAAACTTACTAAACGGTTACGAACAAGTACTAACTCGCCCACCATATTCATGATTTCATCTAAACGTTTAGTATCAACACGAACTGTAGTCTCAGCTTGAGGCACCGCCTTTTCTTTTGGTGGAGCCTTAGCTGGTGTTGGAGCCACAGGCTCCGCCTTTTTAGCTACAGGTGTAGCAACAGGAGCTGGTGTTTCAGGCTCTTTTTTAGCTGGTGTAGATTTTGGTTTTTCTGCTTTAGTAGGTGAAGAACCTTTGCCATGAAGCTCGTCTAATAAAGACTCAAATTCATCATCGCTAATTTCATCACCACCGAAATTTGGAGGTGGTCGTGAGGCAGGTTCCGATGGCTTATCTTCATCATCTCCTTTCCCTTCAACCTTAAAGGAGCCTTTACCATGAAGTTCATCTAATAATGCTTCAAAATCATCATCTGAAATATCATCACCTGAACCAAAGTCAGGTGTACCTGATGGTTTGGCTGGTGCCGCGCTTTCAGTTTTAGTTGGAGAGCCACCATGAAGTTCATCTAATAAAGCTTCAAATTCATCTTCTGAGATACCATCGATATCACCAGATGTTGGTACTGGAGTCGTTGCTGCGTCAGCTGTAGGAGCTGAAGCTTCATCTTCAGACTCTGGAGAACAATAACGATGAAGAGCATGGAGTAATTCAGGGTCGGCTGGGTCAGGATCTTCGCCAGCTTGAACTTGAGCAAACATCTCATTAACAGTATCGAGAGATTGTAAAATAACATCCATTAATTCAGCTGTTACTTTACGTTTACCAGTCCTTAAAATATCAAAGACGTTCTCGGCACCATGACAGGCATCGACCAAATTTGTTAACGCAAGAAATCCCGCTCCACCTTTTACGGTGTGGAAACCACGGAAAATTGAATTTAATAAATCAGCATTTTCTGGATCATTCTCCAGTTCAACTAACTCTTCAGATAATAATTCTAATATTTCTGCTGCTTCAATTAAGAAATCTTGTAATATCTCTTGATCAACATCCAAAGCCATGCGGCCGCTCCCTTAATCTAAAAGCCTAAACTTGACAACAAGTCGTCCACTTCATCTTGATTTGAAACCGCATCTTCACGATTCTCTGCATCTATGATTGGACCCTCAACACCATTGTTATCGACCGATTGGTCTTTCTCATGAGTATTATTTACATCATTCGAAACATTGGCATTAGGCTCACCAAAGACAGTAAGTAAATGTATTAAACTATCTTCTACATCTTTAACTAATTCTATAACTCTTTTTATAACTTGCCCGGTTAAATCTTGGAAATCTTGGGCCATCATTATTTCTGTCATATGAGTATGAATTTGTGCAGCGTCTTTACCAGCAACTTCCATAAAATCATTTATGCTATAACAAAGTGATTTAAACTCACCTAACTGAATTTCACGCTGCATGAGTTTATCCCACTCAGGTTTTAATTCGGCTAAGTTAGTATTAATTTTATCGGCTAAAGGTAAACTTGAATCCACAGCATCCATTGTTTTATTAGCTGCTTTTTCCGTCAAATCCATGACATAACTCAACCTTTCTTTTGCATCTGGTATATCATCAGTTGCAAGATTGGCTATTTTAGGATCTAGTTGAAAATTAGATAATGAATCATGTAATTGACGCGTTAACTTTCCGACTTCAGCAAATAATTCTTTCTTCTCAGGACTTGCTGCAGACATAAGAATTTCATTGGCAGATTGGTCATCACCAGATTCAAGCGCAATAACAAGCGCTTTAGCCTCTTCTAGACTGATCTGCGGAGTTGTCTCTTTCGACATATTTAACTCCTAAATAAGATTACTCTAGACGTTCGAAGATTTTTTCTAACTTGCCCTTAAGGGTAGCAGCTGTAAAAGGTTTTACAATGTAGCCATTAACACCAGCTTGAGCGGCCGCGACTATTTGTTCCTTTTTAGCTTCTGCAGTTACCATCATAACTGGCATATGCTTTAAGTTATCGTCTTTTCGAATTTCACGAAGTAGATCAATTCCCTGCATACCTGGCATATTCCAGTCAGTTACTACAAAATCAAAATGTCCATTTTGTAACATCGGCAATGCGGTACTGCCGTCGTCAGCTTCCTGTACATTGGTAAAACCAAGGTCACGAAGTAAGTTCTTAATGATTCTTCTCATTGTAGAAAAGTCATCAACAACTAGAATTTTCATGTTCTTATCCAAAGCATCCTCCAGTGAGGTAAATTAGTTATCTTAATTATTAATTAAAATTAGGAAGTTACAAGTTTTATAACCATTCTTTTAATCTTGAGCGTAACCTTACCATTGCTTGGCTGTGAATTTGACTAACTCTAGATTCACTTACACTCAAAACATTCCCAATTTCGCGTAAATTTAATTCATCATCATAGTACAATGATAGTATCAATGCTTCTCTTTCTGGCAAATTTTTAATTGCCGCTGAGATTGATTGTTTAAAAGAACTACTTTCAACACCTACATATGTATCGTCGGCTTCATAGTCTTCTTTAATTGAAATCACATCTTCGCTCACGCCCATATCATCTATACCGATAATTTTACCAGCGTTAGCTTCTTTTAACATTACATGATATTGAGCGAGAGAGATATCCAAAGATTCTGCAACTTCGGTATCTTTTACATCACGGCCTAAGTCAGCTTCCAATGTAGATATGCGATCTGCAATCATACGAGCATTACGATGAACTGAACGTGGAGTCCAGTCACCTTTACGTATATCGTCTAGCATTGATCCACGAATACGAATACCAGCATAAGTTTCAAAACTTGCACCTTTTGAACCATCAAAGTTTTTAGCGGCTTCTAATAAACCTATCATTCCGGCCTGAATTAGGTCATCGACCAATACACTATCAGGTAAACGTGCCGCCAAATGGTGAGCTATTCGCTTAACCAGTACGGAATGCTTTCCTAATAAATCAGAAATGTCGGTTTCTTTGGCCTCGTAGGCAGCTGCAACTTTACTGTTCAAATTGTACCTCTTAATTGACCAATTGCTCTAAAAAGAACTCTAAATTTCCCGATGCATGTGTAGGTACGGGCCAATGATCTATTTTAGTTGCTAACGTTTTAAATGCTATTGCTGACGGTGAACGAGGAAAAGCATCTACAATCGCTTTTTGGCGTCGTACAGCTTTTCGTAAGTTTTCATCAAATGGAATAATAGCAGTTAATTCTAAGTTCACATCTAAAAATCGATCTGTTACTAAAGTTAACTTTTTAAATAAATTCTGACCTTCTTTTAAAGTTCGTACCATATTGGCCACAACCTTAAATTTTGCAACCCCATGGTCACGATTCAGAATTTTAATAAGTGCATAAGCATCTGTAATAGATGTAGGTTCATCAGTCACTACGACTAATATTTCTTGTGAAGCGCGGGAAAAGGAAAGTACCATGTCAGAAATACCAGCTGCAGTATCCACTATGAATACATCAACAGGTGTTTTCATTTCACTAAATGCGCGTATTAAACCGGCATGCTGAGCTGGTGATAATTCCACCATATCAATAGAACCTGACGTAGCAGGTACTATTTTAACGCCTCCTGGTCCTTCAACCAAAATATCATCAAGTTCAGCTTCGCCTGAAAGGACATGAGACAAATTTTTGTCAACTCGTAATCCCAACATAACATCACAATTAGCTAAACCTAAGTCGGCATCTAATACTAATACACTTTTTCCAGTCTGAGCGATGGCAATGGCTGTATTAAGTGAAACACTTGTTTTACCAACACCACCTTTACCGCCGGTTACTGCTATTACTTTTGTTTTTTTCATTGAAGACATATATCTCAAGCCACTAGCCTGATCGGAACAGGTTTTATCAATCATACATGCCAACAGCTCTTGGCACTACCTTATTATGTTTCTTTCTAACTTTTTGTTTTAATTCAAAGAGTTGATTAGCTTTTTGCACGATTTTTTCACTATTTGCAACTCTTATATCTTCAGGAACACGCTGACCGTTTGTTAAATAACCGATTGGTAATCGGTTATGAATCGCAACACTCATCAACTCACCTAAGCTAAGAGACTCATCAATTTTAGTAAAAATACAACCTGACAAAGGGATCGTTTTAAAGTGCTGAACACTCTCTTGTAAAACACTCATTTGAGAAGTTGCTGAAAGTACTAAGTAATTTTTAATATTAACTCGCGACTTAGTCAACAAATGATTTAACTTTTCTGTTAATTTTAAATCACGTTGGCTCATGCCTGCGGTATCAATTAAGATCAATTTCTTGTTACGTAATTGATAAATAGCATCTGATAATTCGTCTGTATTCTTAGCTTGTTTTAAAGGACAACCTAAGATTTTCGCATAGGTAGCCAATTGCTCCAAAGCACCGATTCTAAAGCTATCCGTCGAAATAAGACCCACTTTATCAGCACCATGAATTTGTGCATATCGTGCAGCTAACTTTGCAATCGTTGTGGTTTTACCAACACCTGTAGGTCCTACAAGTGAATAAACGCCACCGCGGGTAATTATTTCATTTGTCGTTGTATCTAACTGCTCAGTTAATAAGCTCAACATATGTTGCCAAGCATCACGTTGTACTAAATCATCAGATAAAAAGTGTGTTAAATGCTCTGACACCTTTTTTGATAAACCCATATCTTTTAATTTAGAGATCAACATCGCTTTTAATGGTGACTTTCTTTCAACATCTTGCCACATTAACTCTGAAACTTGATGTTCTAATAACTCTTTAATTGAGTTCATTTCAGACTTAAGTGAGGTTAATTCGGTGTTAAAATCTGCTTTTACTACGTTAGTACGTAAGTCTTGATGTAATCCACTAGCTTGATGTTCATCACTTAAGTCGGACTCATCTAATGGCGCGCTCAATGACGGTTGTTGATGCGGCTCATTTGTTTCTTCTACTGTCGTTCTTGCTTTTGATAACCATTGTTCAAATTCTGATTCAGCCTGTTGAGATAACACTTGTGTTGCTCGTTCAGATTTTTGACGATTACTTAGATCTAACTTAGTTGACGGTACAGTTTTTGTCTCAGTCGGTGACGCTTGTCTATTTAACAATTCAGAAAGTGACGACGCAATTCGTTTTTCGCCATCAGTCTCGTCAATTACTCCACTATATGCAGAGATAGCTTGAGTTGGTTGATGAGCTATTTTTTTTGCGGTTTGTTTTGCTGAATCATTAATTGAATCATTATCAACAGCAGCCACAATCTCAATACCTGAAGCCGTTTTTTTGTTAGACATGATCACAGCATCGGGCCCTAACTCTTCTTTAACTTGGTTAAGAGCGGTTCTCATATCTTTTGCATAATAACGTTTAATTTTCACTTTCTATCTCCGTCAAGAATCTGGCATTAGCCAACTGAACTGACTATTTTAATTTGTTTCTCTTCTGGTATTTCTTGATAAGACAAGATAACCATGCCTGGAATGCTGTGTTTAATGAATCGAGATAACACGCTTCTTAGCATTCCGGACGTAAGTAAAATTGATGGTTCACCCGATAACTCTTGTGTTTTGTGAGCATCAGTTAAAGATTTCTGTAAGCGTTCTGCTAAACCAGGTTCGATACCAGCACCATCATTTCCCGCTGACTGCATTGACTGTTGCAACATCTGTTCCAATTCAGGAACCAAAGTAATGACGGGTATTTCAGTCGAAGACCCCGTAGCATCTTGTACAATAAAACGACGAAGAGCTATTCGGCAAGCAGCGGTTAATACATCGGAATCTTGGCTCTTAGGTGCATATTCAACTAATGTTTGTAAGATTGAACGCATGTCTCTAACTGGCACACCTTCGTTTAATAAATTTTGTAATACTTTGGTCACTACAGAGAGTGACAACATCTCAGGAACTAGGCCATCAACCAATTTAGGGTAATTTTTACCTATCATATCTAATAGATTTTGAGTTTCTTCATGCCCCATTAATTGCGCAGCATTGTTAGTTAATAGCTGGCTAATATGTGTCGCTACAACAGTCGCAGCATCTACAACGGTATAGCCTAATGATTGTGCTTTATCTCTGGCAGTTGACTCAATCCATACAGATTCTAAACCGAATGCAGGGTCAATTGTTTCAACGCCATCAACTTTACCGAACACTTGGCCTGGGTTAATCGCTAAGTCGCGGTCATGTCTAATTTCAGCTTCACCTATGGTGACGCCCATTAACGTTATGCGGTAGTAGTTTGGATCTAAATCTAAATTATCGCGTATATGTACCGCAGGTATTAAGAAGCCAAACTCTTGACTGAGCTTACGTCTAACCCCCTTCACACGAGAAAGTAATTCGCCACCTTGGCTTTTATCAACCAGAGGAATTAAACGATAACCAACTTCTAAGCCTATAGTGTCTACATGAGAAACATCATCCCAACTCACATCTTTATTTTCTGATGCGTCACTTGGATCAACCTCAGCTTCTTCTTTAGCGTCTTTTTCTTTTTTAATGGCCAGATCTTTTGTTGCCTTAGCCGTTAAGTAACCACCGCCTAGTAATAAACATGCAAATATTAAGAAGGTTAAATGTGGCATACCAGGTACAATGCCCATGGTGAATAACACGCCACCTGCAACGTATAACACTTTTTCAACACCAAGTTGCGTATGAAACTGCGTGCCCATCTCTTCATCAGTATTTTGTCGTGTAACAACAATCGCAGTACCGATTGAAAGCAATAAGCCTGGTATTTGAGCAACAAGGCCGTCACCAATTGTTAATATAGTGTAAATCTCAACGGCTTCGCCAAATTGCAAATCATGTTGGATCATACCGATGAATAAGCCACCGATAATATTAATAAATAGAATGATAATACCGGCAACGGCATCACCTTTTACAAATTTGGAAGCACCATCCATTGAGCCATAAAAGTCAGCTTCTTTACCTATCTCTTCACGACGAGCTTTAGCTTGCTCTGGAGTTAAGAAACCTGCATTCAAATCCGCATCAATCGCCATTTGTTTACCCGGCATAGCGTCCAAGGTAAAACGCGCGGTTACTTCTGATATACGACCTGCACCTTTGGTAACAACCATAAAGTTAATAATAACTAGAATTGCAAATACCACTAAACCAACCGCGTAGTTACCACCGATAACAACAGAGCCAAAGGCTTCAATTACTTGACCGGCTGCAGCACCACCATTATGACCTTCTAATAACACAACACGAGTACTGGCAACGTTAAGCGCAAGTCTTAAAACTGTGGCTATTAATAGAACGGATGGAAAAGCACCAAAATCGAGGGGTTTTAAGGTGTATACAGTTACTAAAAGTATAACCAGAGCAAGTGCGATATTAAATGAGAATAGTATGTCGAGCATTATCGCTGGCAAAGGTAAAATAACCATTGCCAAGGCTGCCAAAATAAACAAAGGCGCACCTAAACCATTGAGATGTCTAAGGTTATCTTTTTTAAATACTTGATTGAATTTTCCGGTTAATTCCATTCCAACTACCATTTAACTTACTTATTAGTAGGTAGTTCAGCAAAGATCAGGCCAAATTATTGGTCAAGGAATTGACTCGTTTTTTAATGTCTTAATTCAGGAGGAATTGGTAGGTTTCGTGATAAGTCTTTTGGTTTACTTCCTTTGCCTTTGTTATACAGGTCAAGCTGATAAACATAGGCTAAGACTTGTGCTACAGCGACAAATAACTGTTCAGGGATCTCTTGATTTAAATCAGTGGTGTAATAAATAGAGCGTGTTAATAGCGGGGTAATTATAATTGGGACATCTTTCTCTTTCGCTATTTTTCTAATTTGCATTGCCATTAAATCAGAGCCTTTAGCTACAACATAAGGAGACATAGATTTAGTGACATCATATTTAATAGCAACCGAGTAATGAGTCGGATTGGTAACGACTACATCCGCATCAGGTACATTCTTCATCATTCGCCGTTGAGATATTTCGTGTTGAACTTGTCTAATTCGTCCTTTTATTTCTGGATTACCTTCCGTTGTTTTGTATTCATCTTTAACTTCTTGTTTACTCATCTTTAATTGTTTGCTGTGATTCCAGATTTGAAATGGCACATCAATTATCGCAATAACAATAGTAGAACAGCATAGTCCCATAAAAACCCAGGCGAGTAATAATGTTGCTTCTTGAGTGTTACCTGGTAAATCTTGAACACTTAAATACAAAATATCTCTAATATAAATTTTAATCAGCATAATAGCGACAAACGCTACTACAATTACTTTTAAAATAGATTTAACTAACTCGACTATTGCTTGGCTGCCAAACATCCTTTTAAAACCTTTCGCTGGCGACATTTTATTTAGCTTAGGCGCCATAGCCTGCGCACTAAAATTAATACCGCCTAATAAACTATTTGCTACAAACGCAGCTAATAAAATAAATGCAAAAATTGCAAACATTGGCATTGAGACCGCAGATAAAGATTCCCCCATGGCTTTAAACATTTTAGTTGGGTCAAATATATCATCACGGTCCAGTGAAAATTTAGACCTCATTTCGTCCATCAAGGCGACAGCAAGTCCACCTCCAAACATAAGTAATGAGGCAGCAGAAGCAACTAGAACACCAGTAGTGCCTAGTTCTTTAGAACGAGCTATTTGACCTTTTTTGCGGGCGTCTTCTTGACGCTTGGCCGTGGGGTCTTCTGTTTTTTCTGCGTCGCTACCTTCAGCCATCTAATGCTCCGTTAACAACCAATTATTTTACACATCATTTCGAGTGAGGTTTGCCAGTTATTTTCAAAATGAAATACAAAACTTTCCATTGTGATCCACATTACAATTAAACCTGACATCATAGTAAATGGAAAACCAATTGAGAATATATTCAATTGCGGCGCAGCACGCGTCATTATTCCAAAACTTAAATTAATAACTAACATAGCAACAAGAGGAGATATAGATAAAATTAGCGCTGCTGCAAACATCCAGCCACCAAAGGCAGCTAAATCATAAAAGCTACCTGTAGCAATCCACTCATCGGTTATTGGTAATATAGTAAAGCTATGTATTATCAACTGTATCATCGCGATATGGCCATCTATCGACCAAAATAATAACGTTGATAAGACTAAAAAGAATTGGCCTACGGCTGGAACACTCATGCCATTGGCAGGGTCAACCATAGAAGCAAAACCTAAACCTGACTGCATAGCAATAGCCTGACCTGCGATAACAAAAACTTGTAAAAAAATAACAGAAACAAAGCCGACGGCACTGCCTATCATTATTTGTTGAGTAACGCGGATCACCATTTCAAATGAGAATAAATTGGTAAATGGGGATGGAGGTAACATAGGCATTACCATAATAGTGATGGCAACGGCATAAGCCGTTTTTATAGGAACTGGTATCGTTCTAGCACCAAGCCCAACCATAACCATCAGCATGGCAGAGATTCGGGTGAAAGGCAGTAATAGGTCAGCCTGATATTGCATAAGCTGTTGCAGCAATACATCCATTATCCGTGGCCTTTGTTAACCAATTACCGAAGGAATTCGTTGGATCAATTCGATAGTGAAATCCATGATCATTCCCGTGATCCAGTGTCCTGCAAACATAACCGCTAACAAGGTTACGATAAGACGAGGTAGAAAGCTTAATGTTTGTTCATTTATTGATGTTGCCGCTTGGAATACAGCGACAATTAATCCCACAATTAAGCTTGGAACTACAATAGCAGCCACCAGAATAATAATGAGCCATAATGCATCACGTAATATATCAACGAACATCTCAGGACTCATAACTAAGTCCCTAAACCAAAGCTTTTAGCTAAGGTACTCATAACCAAAGACCAACCATCGACTAACACAAACATCATAAGTTTAAACGGTAATGAAACTATCATGGGCGACAACATCATCATCCCCATAGCCATGAGTACCGATGCCACCACTAAATCTATAATTAGAAATGGAATGAAGAACATAAAGCCAATTTGAAATGCAGTTTTTAATTCTGATGTTACAAATGATGGAATGATCACTGACATTGGTAATTGTTCTGGTGAATTTAATTCGGTATAACCGGCAATTTCAGCAAAGGTTTGTAAGTCACTAATACGGGTTTGCGCCAACATAAACTCACGCATTGGTATTTTACCAATTTCATAAGCTTGAATTGAGGTTATATCTTCATTTAAATAAGGTTCTACTGCGGTTTGATGAATTTCATCAAAAACCGGTGCCATAATAAAAAAGGTTAAAAACAACGAAATACCGATCAATATCTGGCTATTTGGTGTTTGTTGTAAACCCATAGCTTGTCTAAGGATGGCTAAAACAACAATAATACGGGTAAATGATGTCATCAACATAACAATGGCTGGAATAAAGCTCAGCGCAGTCATCATAGCTAACACTTGTAGTGTTATGCTGTAATCTTTTGAGCCGTCAGGATTATCCGTTATAGTTAACGCTGAAAAAGCTCCTCCTTCAGCCAATACATCAGGGGTAAATGTTGATAAAAACAACATTATTCCAATAAGGATAAATTTCACTATTTAACATCCTTTACTTTAGAGTTAGGTTTGTTCTTCACTATATTTTGCGGAGGCGTATAACCAAATATTTTATTTATTTTGTTAACCAAATTGTTATTACTTAACTCTTGTGTTGGTTTTTCAATTTTATTATCTAACTTAAATAAATGATTAACACTTTGATTGGTTACGCCTATAGCATGTTGCTCACCTTGAACATCAATGATAACAATCCGTTCACGTCCACCAAGCGACATGCTACTGACCAATTTAAAATGGTCAGAGGAAGCTGGCGTTAAATTAAACTTTTTAGCAAGCCAAGCAATAACAAAGATGACAAAAAGAACAAAAAACAATGCCATCAGCAATGACACTAAACTGCCTGTTTGGGTGTCTAATCCACTGCCTGTATCTATAACTTTGGTTTGGTTTTCTGAAAAGCAAAAAGCATCATTAGCTGTAAAGCTTAATGATGCTAGTAGTAGATAACGCTTAAAATTCTTAGCGTAATTTTTTAATACGTTCAATTTGACTTATTACATCCGTTAGTCGAATACCAAATTTGTCATTAACCACAACCACTTCACCATGTGCGATTAATGTACCATTAACTAATACATCAAGAGGTTCACCAGCAACCCGATCTAACTCTACTACAGAACCTTGATTGAGTTGAAGTAAATTACGAATACTTATTTTACTACGCCCTACTTCCATAGAAATATTAACAGGAATATCTAAAATAGTTTCTAATTTTCTAGACTCAGCTTCGTTTAGAGTTGTACTCGTATCTTGTAATTCTTCAAGTTCAGCTGGAACTACATCATCTTCACCACCAGCGCCATCATCACCAGACTCAACTAATGCTGCAGCCCATTCATCCATAGTATCTTGTTCATCACTCATGGCCATATCCCCTTATAATTCTAAATCGTCTTCTAACGCGAGAAGCTCTGAGTCATCATCTAGACGACGACCACCTTTGGTCAGTACGTTCATTTCAGACTTAGCTGATTCTGGACGTTTAATTCTTTCTGCAATCTGTATTGCTATATTATCACGACAACGGCCTAATTTAGCTCTATATGTCGGTAACTCTTCAATGAAAACAGTAATATGTTCAGGCATTTCAATTGGAATAATATCACCGTCTCTTAATTCCATAATTTGACTCAAAGGTAATTCCATTTCTAGCATTTGCGTACTCAAACCAACATAAACATCCATAATTTCATCACGTAGCGCTTTACTCCAACGATAATCAGTATCTTCATTATCACTTTGAACACCCGCATCGAGTAATTCACGGATAGGCTCCAACATTGAATATGGTAAAGCTACGTGGAAATCACCACCGCCGCCATCTAATTCAATATGAAATGAACTTATGACTATAACTTCAGTTGGCGAAACTATGTTTGCCATCGCAGGGTTTACTTCCGAATCTAAGTATTCAAAAGAAACATCCATTACCGGCGACCAAGCTTCTTTATAATCTTCAAATACTAATTTTAATAACATTTGAATAATACGTCTTTCTGTTGGCGTAAATTCACGACCTTCTATCTTAGCGTGATATCGACCATCGCCACCAAAAAAGTTATCCACTAAAATGAATACTAGCCTAGCTTCCATGGTGATCAAGCCCGTTCCTTTTAACGGACGGAATCGAACCATATTTAAACTCGTTGGAACAAATAAGGTGTGTATATATTCACCAAATTTGATCATTTGTACGCCATTAATTGATACTTCAGCGGTACGACGCATCATATTAAATAAACTGATCCTCATATGACGAGCAAAACGCTCGTTAACAAGTTCAAGTGTAGGCATACGTCCACGAACAATACGGTCTTGCGAAGAGAAATCATAATCTAGTGTGTTCGACTTACCATCACCAGAATCATCATTCTCCTCTTCTTCTACATCATCAACCCCATGAAGTAGCGCATCAATTTCGTCTTGAGACAGAAGATCAGTCATATTACTCTCTTAGTTATATTGTTACTGCATGACAAAGCCAGTAAACAATACATCCTCTATAATTTTAGAACCAGCTACGGCATATACTGCTTTTTGCACATCGTTTATAGCTTTTGTTTTAACTGCATCTTTACCAGCTACTGTGGCTAAATCATCCGCATTAGCTGTACTAAAAGCTTTTAATAAAGTACCTTCAATTAACGGTATATGACGTTTAGCAAGCTCATGATCATTGTCGCCACGCACCATAAGTTGTACTTTTATTTGAACTAAACGGTCACGTGTCGTACCTGGTACATTAAAAGTAAATGGTCTTGGCATAGTTACATACATAGCCGTACCTGTATTAGCAGGTTCAAGTTCACCCATTTGCTCTTGTGTATTACTAACTTCAGTCTCTGCCGTTACAGGCTCTTCACTGTCATCACTGCTTGAAAACATAAAGAATCCACCAACGGCTAACAATATTAGAATAACCGCCGCAATAATAATTATCATTTTTTTACTGCCACTAGGGCCATCTTCCATTGTTAAATCATTATCTTCAGCCATCTCTTTCTCCGTAATACCTAATTAATATTTAACTCAATGGTATTTGCCATTAGAGTAATAAGCAATAATTAAGCCCAATTAACTGAACTTTCATACTGAAAATAGATTAATTGTATAACTATTTTACTATTGCCCTCTTTATTCAAAAGAAAGCTATGCGTAATAATCAACATTCCAAGGCGAATTTATCGCCCTATTTAACTTATCTTGTGCCACTAAATTAGCGTCATCTTCATTATTTTCGCCAGATGTACCATTTGCATTGGCTGAGCCATCTTCAGAGTCGCTCGTTTCAGACTCACCTTTAGCGTTACCATGTTGAACGTCACTATCGGCTAACTCCATACCTTGTTGTTCAAGCATATCTTTTAATCGAGGTAAGCTGGCATCTAAAGCATCTTTTGCTTGCTGATTGGACACAACAAAACTCACAGAAGCTTGCTCGTTATTCATGGTCAACTTAATTTGTATTGTACCTAAATCCGGTGGATCTAAACGAATATCAATAGACTTCATATTTTTTGACAGCATCATGCCTATTTGCTGTTGCATATGATTCGCCATTTCTTGTTTATTAAACAATATACTTTCACGTAACAAGGTTTCACTTTTTGCTTGAGCTATGTTCTCTAACTTTGGTAATTCCAAGGTTTTATCTAACTGAACGCCATTAATTTCGACAACATCTGTTTTTTGGGCCGACTCATTTAGTCTCCCAACAGTATCGACTGCACTCGACATTAACGCTGCAGTTCTCATATTTAATAAAGACTCAGTTTCCGAATCTAACTTACTTTCTGTTTCTGTACTTATATCACTATCGATATCAGTTGAACCGTCAATATCAGCATTTAGCTCAAGGCTAAATTTATTAAGTTCAGTATCACCAGTATTATTACTTTTTATTAATCCCTGTAATGCTGGATTAATGAAACTAAGTACATTACTGCTTTTTGTAGCTTGTTCTAATAAACTATCCTGTTTAATACTGTCGCTGTTTTGTGTTTGTTGTTGAGCAGCTAAGTTGGCAAATATTTGTGAATTATCCGATGTTAAATCTAATTCACTTTCAAGTCCGAAATTTTTCTTGCCGCTAGAGTCTAATAAATCAGAACTCATTTTTTGAGGGGAAACGTCTTGCGTTTCACTCGACATTTGCGCAATTAGAGTTTCAATATCACTGTTGTCAGTAATGAATTCATCCACTATTTTACTATCCAGTGTATGTAAATCCTCATCACCTGTAGTGTCTAGAGTATCACTATTTAAAACATCAATCTCGCTATCAGGTTCAATCAAATTGCTTGTTAATAAGCTAGATAATTCTGATAAATCAACTTGATCATCACCTTGCTCTGACTGTTCAGCTTTTAAACTTGCCAGCTCAGCAAGTAACTTTTGAATATCTTCTGGTTCAGAACTTTGTAAAATTTTATCTAGCTCTTCATTAGTAATCAGTTCATTTACAACCGATTCATTATCGACTGATTTACCAGCGGATAATGAATGATCATCTGACGGCTCTTCCACCAATACACTGTCATTTTTTTGCTTATGATCAACAACAATTTTTATCACAGTGTCTAACCATGACATATCATCGTCAACACTTTCATTCTCTGTTTGAATTTGTTCTTCATCAACGCTAGCGGTAACTAATAAAGGACTTATATCATCCATTTGTTCAGATTGCTCAGAATCCAAATTTTCAGTATCGACGGTGCTAACCAATTGAGCTTCATCTACATCTTCATTTTTTATGCTTGTATTTTTTGAGCTTATATCGCTCGGCTCATTATTCTTGTTTTTCAACTGTACTTTATCGTCACTTGAAACCGGTGTTTTATTTTCGCTTTCAGATCTAGATTGAACTTTAGATTGTGACTGTGAATTAGATTGTTCTTGCTCACGGCGCTGTTGCTGACGAACCTGATCATTTCTTGCCGCATCTTGTCGCTGCTCTGTATTTAACTGCTGCTGACGACTCTGAGACATAGCATCTTCAAACTTACTGTCGCTATTATTTTGACTCGCCTTATTTACGGCAGTTTCACGCTTAGGCTCACTAACACTCTGATTTAATAGTACATTATTTTGCAGCATTTTATCTCCGTCGCTGAGAGCGAACCTAATATTGAAACGTTGTTTATTGAAACAGAGTTATTACATAACTCATTATTACTTAGTGTTATTCAAATATTGTTCCAATATTGCTTTAGTTGCATTGATTAGCATTAGCTATCTTATTTCGGATGAATTTTTGGGAGGCAAATTCATCAGACATAGACTGTTCTTCTTTGTCCATAACCTGCTGAATCATAATGCGTTTTTTTTCTATTAAGGTCTCAACCGCCTTTACTTTTTTATTCTGCTCTAACCAAGTATCTTTACGTTGTTTTAATATTTGCTTGGATGTTTCAGTCACGTCTACTTGTTTCTTTATACCTTCTTCCAATTGCACAATAAATCGTTGAAAGTGCTGATAGTTGCCACCTAATACACCATCGCTTCCCATAGATTGCATTTTTTGTAAGTAGCCTAATTTATAACTCAGAACTTGATCTAGCTTAGTTTTACCTGCTTGTAAAAATGACTGAGCAGATTGTAAATCGGTGGCATATCGTTGCTCTTTTTCCGACTCAATTCTAAGTAATAATTCTAATTGCTTATTAACTTTCAAGGTACAATTCCCCCACTATTTCTGTAATTGCAACTGTTTAGTCAACAATTGTAATTGTGAAAGCGACATATCATAAGGTGTTATATCTGTCATCGTTTGCTGTAAATAAGCATCCATAACCGGTTTCATTTGAATCGCTTTATCAACAACTGGATTGCTACCAGGGGCATACGCACCAATAGAAATTAAATCTTTATTTTGCTCGTATGCAGATAATAACTTTTTGAATATTAATGCCATTTGCATATGCTCATGACTTACAACTTGTGGCATAACACGGCTAATTGATTTCGCAACATCAATCGCAGGATAATGGCCGGAATCAGCTAAGTCTCGTGATAGTACAATATGTCCATCTAGGATCGCCCGAGAGGCATCTGCAATAGGGTCTTGCATATCATCGCCTTCCGACAATACGGTATAAAATGCGGTAATTGAACCTTGGTTCCCACCGCCATTTCCTGCTCGTTCCACCAACGCTGGTAACTTAGCAAAAACCGATGCTGGATACCCCTTTGTTGCAGGAGGCTCACCAATTGCTAATGCAATTTCACGCTGAGCTTGAGCGTAACGGGTAATTGAATCGATAAGTAATAAAACATTTAGTCCTTTATCTCTAAAGTACTCGGCGATTTGAGTTGCGGTTTCACAACCTTTTAAACGACGTATTGGTGACATGTCGGCTGGTGCGGCAACAACAACGGCTTTTTCTCGACCTTCTTCACCTAATATTTCATCAATAAATTCTTTAACTTCTCGGCCACGTTCACCTATTAGACCCACCACGATAACATCAGCACTCGTGCCTCTGGTCATCATGCCAAGTAATACAGATTTACCAACACCAGAACCGGCAAACAAACCCATTCTTTGCCCTTGCCCAATACTAATAATGCCGTTAATGGCTTTTACACCAACATCAATTGCCGTTTTCACTGGGCGTCTAGCTAATGGATTAAGTGGTGTGCTTTTTTGTTGAGCATTTATGTCAGCTTCAATAGGACCTAAACCATCCAAGGGTTCACCCATTGGATCAATAACTCTTCCTAATAATTTCAGAGACAGAGGTAAGTCGTTAGTATTATGTGAAACGGTAACTCGGCCACCTGGCATAATGCCGCCAATTTGATCAATGGGCATAAGGAATAGCTTATCATTTTCAAAGCCAACAACCTCAGCATCAACTTCACCAGTTAAGGTTTGAATACGACAATGCCCACCTAACGGCGCACTACAACCAACAGCCTCAAGTGTTAAGCCTGTTACTTTAGTTAAACGCCCAGAAACTTCAGGCTTCGCATTATTAATCCAGCCTTCATATTTTTCTAGTTTTTGCTCTAATGTCATTTGATTGATCATATTAACTTTCCCTACTTCGAGAACGTCGTTCTTTTAAACGTGGGTCTTCAACATTTTTATCCGAGCTCGCTTCCACACTTTGATTTTCATTCTGATTAACAATTTCACTACTAATGTCTTCGGAAGAATTTGGCGCACTCTCTTCTGAAGTCGGCTCAGAAGAGGTATCTGGTTGGTTATTATTTTCTGTAATTAAAGCGGCCTTGTCTATATCCTCTTGTGGAATATGACGGGTAACTTGTGGTGAATGGTCATTCACTTCTTTATCTAAAAGCGCTTTTTCAACGAAAGGTTCGATAGTTTGTTTTATTCGTTGTTTAACCGAACGGTCTATTAACGAATCAGGTGTCATTACAATAATATCGCCAGGTTGGTAGCTAGGCTCTTCTTTGATGATCCATTTTTGCTCAATCATGGCTTCTTCAGTATAAATCTCTGAGAGCAGCTCAAGATCATCTGGGTGGATATGGATTTCAGATAATTTAGTATTAAATGGCAAAGAAGCGGTCGCTTCATGTATCACACTTAACAGTGCATCTTTATTGCATTTAGTTTCGTGACGAATTACTGACTCGGCTAACATAACAGCTAAATTTAATAGTTGTTGTTCAGCTGCGGCATCTACTTTTTCAATTGGGAAATAAAGTTGGTGAGTTAAATCGGTAAGACGCGCTACTTTTATATCAATTGCAGACTGGCCTTGTTCTAAACCAGCTAAGTAGCCTTCTTCGTGTCCACTTTTAATACCTTTCTCATGGCCTTCTTCAAGCCCCTGAGTCTCGCCAGCTTGATAACCTTCAGTTTTCCCTAGCTCAAAACCTTCGTTATAAGCATCTTGACGTATTTGCTCAATTTCTTCCGCCGTAAGCGGTTGAATTTCTTCTTCTTCAACCTCTTCAGCTGCAACGACTTTACTATACAATTCATCTAGTGGTATCCCCATAAAATTGGTTTTACCAATATATCGAGAACGTTGACTTTCTGTGACATCAGGCGCAACCCACTCTTTAAGCAACTCGAGCAGCTCTCTATCTGGTGTTACTGGTTTTTTGCCTAATTTATCGTTCACTATATTATCTCTTGTCGTTAGCCACTAAGTTTTTTTTACGCTGCGACTTCATTATAAGAAGTCGTCACCGCCACCGCCGCCTAACATAATTTCTCCAGCATCTGCCAATCTACGAGCAATTGCTAAAATTTCTTTTTGTGCCGTTTCAACTTCAGATATACGAATTGGAGGCATAGCTTCTAAATCATCGGCAAGCATATCTGCCGCACGTTTAGACATATTACTAAGTATTTTATCTTTAAGACCGTCGTCTGCACCTTTAATTGCTCTCATTAATGAGTCTTGTTGTACTTCACGTAATATTGCTTGAATACCACGATCTTCAACATCAATTAAGTTATCAAATACAAACATTAAGTCTTGAATTTGTTGAGCCATCTCTTCATCATGCTCACGCATGGCATCCATCAATTGCCCTTCTATATTGGTATCTAAGAAGTTCATGATTTCTGCGGCTGCTTTCATGCCACCCATTTTGGCTGCTTGAGCACCAGCTTGACCAGCAAACTGTTTCTCCATAATTTCGTTTAATTCTTGTAATGCCGCTGGTTGTACTTCTTCCAAGTTAGCAATACGCATAGTTAAATCGATTCTTACTTTATCGGCAAATTGGCCTAAAATTTCGGCTGATTGATCAGGTTCTAAGTAAGCTAATACAATCGTTTGAATTTGCGGATGCTCATTACGGATGATATTTGCAACTTGTTTAGAGTCCATCCATTTCAATGATTCTAGACCTTTAGCACCACCACCTAAAATAATTTGATCAAGTAATGTAGCAGCCTTTTCTTCA
This sequence comes from uncultured Psychrosphaera sp., assembly GCF_947500655.1. Taxonomy (GTDB): domain Bacteria; phylum Pseudomonadota; class Gammaproteobacteria; order Enterobacterales; family Alteromonadaceae; genus Psychrosphaera. The sequence goes on from NZ_CANMSK010000025.1 coordinate 36,509, forward strand.
CCAAGTGCAGCCGTTAAGGCTTTTTTGATAAAGCTTTCAGACTGGAAGCCAATCGTACTGTAGTCTTGTATTTGTTCGATAAAGGTACGATGAACCGCTGCAATTTTATCTTGGCTCAAGTCATCTACTTGTGCCATAGCAACACCTACTTTTTGAACTTGTTTAGGTTCAAGGTGTTTTAATATTTGAGCAGCATCTTCTTCCGATAAACTTAAAAGTAATATCGCGGCTTTCTCAACCCCTTCGAGTTTATCTACATCAAATACAGGTTTTTTATTTTCTACTGCTGGTACATCACTCATCTTCTAATAACCACCCTTTAACTACTTGAGACGATAATTCAGGCTCGTTGGCAACTAGTGCTCTAACGGCTTTCAATAAGTCTTCATCACCATGTAAGTCTGGTAATTTTAACGAACCGTCGGCACCAATACCTATATCGGCCTCATCAAACTCTGTTGTTAACATATCTAATGTTGCATCACCTAAGTCTACACCACCTAACGCATCTTCTTCATACTGATTTTCATCTTCAGGGTTAATTAGTTTTCTCAACATTGGACGTACAAGTCCTAATATTAATGTCATGATGACAATCATACCGACTAATAATTTAAATAGTGGTTGGAACCAAGCTTGCTCATAAAAAGGAATATCGGCACCATCAAGATCCAATGGCTTATTAAAAGGTATGGTAACCACTTCTAAAACATCACCACGGGTCATATCAAAACCGATACCACCTTGTAATAACCGTCTCATATTCACTAACGCTTGTTGTGTACGAGGTACTTTTTGAACTGTACCATCTGCAGCTGTCGCCGTTGTATAGTCAACCGCTACTGAAACACTAATACGACGAACCACACCAGTCTGACTTTGTTTATGACTGATAGTTTGATCTAACTCGTAGTTCCTAGTTTGTTCTTTGTGGCTGCGGCCATTACTCGTTCTAGAACGACCATTAGTCGCATCCTCAGGAATGTCTGACTCCAACGGTGGCTGATTTGATAATGCACCAGGAATACCAATTGCGCCATTTCCCGTGGTGTTATCTTCTATTAAGAATTCACTACGTACAGCGGGTAAGTCTGGGTTGTAAGTTTTTTGCGTTTCTTGAACTTGAGTGAAGTCCATAGTGACATCAACTTGTGCAGTGTAGTTTTCTAAACCAACAACCGGCGATAAAATAGAGTCAATTTTGTTTTTGTATTCTTCTTCACGCTGACGTTCTATATCAAATTGTTTTCTTGATAACGCGGATAATGAGTTTTGTGAACCTGAGTTTAGTAAACGGCCATTTTGGTCGGTTACCGTTACTTTAGCTGGGTCAAGCCCTTGTACTGCTGATGCAATGATATCAACAATAGAGTCAATCTCTTCTTCTGCTAACATACGGCCAGTTTTTTGGGTAATTACAACCGTTGCTGATGGTTTTTTTGAATGTCTGGCAAATATATTTTCTTTAGGAATTGCTAGTAATACTCTAGCGCGGGCTACTGAATTTAATTCTTCAATTGTTCTGGCTAATTGTTGCTCTCGGCCATGTTTTAAACGCTCAGTCTCCATACGTTGGCTTACGCCAAAACCAGAGTCTTGCATTAATATTTCAGAGCCTGTCGTTGGATTATTTGTTAATCCACCACGAGCAAGTGACAATTTAATATTTTGATACTCGTCACCATCAACCATGATCACATTTTGTTCTAATACATACTCAATTTTTTGCGAATCTAAATAATCTAGAGTTTCAATTAATTCTTCAGTTTCAAATTTACCAATAGGACGCATATCAGGTTCACGAGACCAGATAATAATAAAGATGGCTATCGCTAAACAGATAGTTAAAGCAATGACTAATGCACCTTGTCGCATCACTTCCGCATTTGATAATGCACTCATAAAGCCAGATTTTTGCTCTTCTACTGTATCCATGCCGTCTACAGAAAGAGAAACAACATCCGACGATAAGTCGTTGCTATTTGGATCTGCTGCTACTTGAGTTGATAATTCGTCAGCCACGTTAAATACCTTTATTTTAAACTGTTAATTCGATGACCAATTAAACTGGCATACTCATGATTTGTTTGTACGCTTCAACTAGTTTGTTTCTAACTTGAACCGTAGCTTCAAATGCAATACCAGCTTTATTTCCTGCGATAACGGCTTCCGCTAATGTCACTGAACGGTCGCCCATTTCCACAGCAGTTTTTAATTCACCAGCTGTAGATTGAAGATCATTTACATTGTTAATCGCTTGGCTTAGTAACTCACCAAAGTGAGCTGAAGATGGGTTAGTAACTTGCTGAACATTAACATCCATATTAGGACGTATGTTAGTTGCAGTGCTTGAGACTTGATTAGCCATACCTTGCAGTTCTGAATATAAATTGTTTGCTTGAATGTTCATAATAAATCCTCTTTAAAGACAAACTTGATCTTAAACTAGGTAGGATTTTGCAGATATAGTGCCAGTTTTTAACTATTTGTTTTTAAAGGGTTTTATTTGCAATTTTGCAAGGTTTTATCATTGCCAAGAATTTGACAGTCTGTTTTCAACAGGTACGAAAAAGCTCAGAGATATCAAATTTTTGATCACTGAGCTTTGTATTTTTCAAATTGAATATACTAAATGATATAACTAAGCTGGGACTTCAATTCCCTGATCACGCATCTTAGCTAATTTGTAACGTAAGGTTCTTGGGCTTATACCTAATTTTTCCGCTACATCTTTTCGTTTTCCTCTACATGCTTGTAGTGCATCTAAAATAATACGGTTTTCCTGCTCTCTAATTTCCATTTTAAAGTCAGGTGATTCGTTTGATTCTGTTAGCGTCGCGATAGCAGGTGCATTGTCCGATATCAAGTCAGCTTTAATATCTGCTGAGATTTTATCTACCGCAAACTCTTCCAATAAAATATGTTCGATTTCAATCTTGTTATCTGGACATAAGATTAATGCACGTTGAATGACATTATCTAATTCACGAACATTACCAGGCCAAGAGTGATTGTGTAATTTCATTTTAGCATCATAAGAAAAGTCAGGAATTTCACGGCCCATCTCTACGCAATGACGACTTAATAAATAAAAGGCAATTGGTGTTATATCGTCTTTTCGCTGCGCTAAAGGCAACCAACGAATTGGGAACACGTTAAGACGATAGTATAAATCTTCACGGAATTTACCGTCACGTACCGCTGTCATTAAATCACGATTAGATGTCGCTAAAACTCGTACATCTAACTTAATTGTTTTACGGCTACCTAATCGCTCAACTTCACGCTCTTGTAATACACGTAATAATTTAGCCTGTAGGTTCATGTCCATTTCTGTTATCTCATCTAACAAAATAGTGCCATGTTGCGCTTGTTCAAATTTCCCAGGACACGCTTGAATAGCGCCTGTAAATGCACCTTTTTCATAACCAAACAAGGTTGCTTCTAACATGTTCTCAGGAATAGCCGCACAGTTAATAGCCACAAAATCATGCTCAGATCTATTCGATTGATCATGAATATAACGCGCCATTACTTCTTTACCTGCACCACTTGGGCCTGTGATCATGACGCTTGCGTCCGACACAGCCACTTTTGCAGCTACTTTTAATAATTCTTTACTCTTTTTATCAGCAACAATCGGTTTATGTCTTTCTACCTGTTTTACTGGAGCGTAACGACCAACCATATTTAACAATACTTCTGGGGCAAATGGTTTTGCCATATAATCAATCGCACCATACTTCATGGCTTCAACAGCATGATCGATAGCAGCATATGCGGTCATTAACAAAAATGGTGTATTTGGGTATAATTTTTTAACTGACTTTAATAAATCAAGTCCGCTTAATCCCCCCATTTGAACATCAGAAATAATAATATCAATGACATGCTGTTTTAATAATACTAACGCAGTTTCAGCTGAGTCGGCTTCAACAACGGCATAACCTGCGATAGACAGAGTATCAACAAGCGCTTCTCTAAGTCCTGAGTCGTCTTCAACGACTAATATTTGTGATTGGCTCATGCTGCATTCTCCTGTGCTTTGGTTTCCGACACATTGTTATTTTCTTCGACTTCACTGGTTAATTTTATAGGAAGGTACAAGTTGAATATTGCCCCACCTTCTTTTTTATTTATCACTTCAACTCTACCTTGATGCGCTTGAGCTACGGTTTTTACCACAGATAATCCAAGTCCAGTTCCTTGTGAACGAGTCGTAAAGAATGGTTCAAATATTTTGTCCATTTGCTCAGGCTTAATACCTGGGCCATTATCTTCAACTGATATACAAACTTCATTAGGTAAATGGCTAATACGTCTTGCGGCTAAATGAACATCAACGCCCTTACCTATCACTTGCACTGCATTATGAACAAGATTAGTAATGGCACTGGCTAAACTGGTTTTATTTGCCAAAATACAAATATCAGGCTCAGGTAACTCAACACTAAATTTACCGCTTTGGATAACAAATGTTTCTGAACTCTGATAAACCGCGGTTAATAATTGCTGTAATGAAACTTGTTCAAGCACTTGATTCTCACCACTTTTAGCAAACATTAACATATCATTAACTTGTTTTTCTAAATCTACTAAACGTGACGACAATTTACCTGCAAAGTTTTTTCGCTTATCGGGTGTTAATTTTGAATTCGCTAAATTAGCAGCATATAACATAGCCGCAGAAAGTGGCGTTCTAATTTGATGTGCCAAACTTGCAACCATACGACCCAATGCCGATACGCGTTGCAGATGACTAATTCTATCTTGTAGTTTTCGAGTTTCCGTTAAATCCGTCATAACAATCAGCTGACCAGACTGAAGTGGCATAATTTCTAATTTAACTCTGCGTCCATCGTATAAAGATACTTCGTGTCCGTCATCACTTCTAGGTTTAAATGAGCGCGTAATAATCGAACGCCATTTTTCACCTTCAAGTGGAACACCTAATAATGCGATAGCAACTTTATTTGCTTGTGAGACTTGCCCTTTATTATCCAGTACAACAACACCATTAGGTAAAACGTCAACCAAATGGCTTAACTCCTGATTACGATTACGTAATAGAGTTAACTCATTGGATTTTCCATAACCATCGCTGACATTATTTTTACGATATGCATGATTAATTGCTCCAAACGAACTTTTGTTTTTATTGTTAAAACCTAGTTCCATCATAGGAGCAAACGATGCCAATTTCAGTTGAGAATTGACTAACGATTTATCTGAGATAACTGCGCTAATACTTGCTGACATAATACGGTCTCTTTTTGGTCTAATACGAACAAATTAAAACAATCTTTATGCCAACTTTTTAATTGTTATTTTTCATATAGTTACATAGTAAAAACAACCAAAAACGGGAGTAACAAAATTTTGACTTCTTGATTTTCACATGAGCAAAAAACAACGAACTACAATGTAATTAGCAGTAAATTCAACAGCGGTTTTTTATGGCTTTTGTATGAGCTTTAGATGAGCAAAAGTATAAAGAAACAAACACTCTCTAAACGACATAATTTTATTCATAATGTCAGTGCCCGATGGGAAAATGGGAAAATGAAAGAAATAGCTTTGCTGATTGAAGATTGACGATACAAGTTAGCTGCTTAAGGGCAGCTAATTTATATGTTATTGCTTATTTGACGGGGGAAAGTTCATATGTGTTATATGCATTATTCTACTTTGATAGACAGTGACTGGAAGTTAAATTTTTTCAAATCACTGTTAGTAGCTGTAGCACGATATATTTGTTCATTAGTGCTTGAATCATACACGGTAATTATTTCGGTATAACCATAATTATTATTCTTTATCATATCAGCTGAAAGCCGGCAGGATGGAGTGGTTATTGAAGCAAAGTAATTATTATTTAATTTCACTCTAAAAAGTAATTCATCCTTCTCTTCCCAAGTTCTTCCCCAACCAACGCCTGTACAATTACGCTCCTTTACTATGCAAGTGTAAGTCACAGTATCACTAACAACACCAGATGATGTTTTAACATCTGCTTTAGCAGTGAACACAACAGGATCAGAAGATGCCATACTTGCCACTGAAGCTCCACAACCAATCAATCCTACAGATGAGATGCAGGAACTTAGTGGAAGTATACTCAAAATGATTAGAAATAATCTCATAGCTCGAGTCATCGAATGCATATAATAGACATAATGACTCCCCACGAAAGTGCTGATCTCCAATTAATCGTGGGTTAGCTGAAAGCAAAAGCCATAATAGT
>NZ_CANMSK010000026.1 GCF_947500655.1 uncultured Psychrosphaera sp.
GGGCGGTTAGCTCAGCTGGGAGAGCATCGCCCTTACAAGGCGAGGGTCACTGGTTCGAGCCCAGTACCGCCCACCAATCTAAATACAATAGTTACTTTGGCTATTAGTCCTCTATCCAAGAGACAGTAACCGAAATAACTAAAAAGAACTCCTGAAAGTGGGCGGTTAGCTCAGCTGGGAGAGCATCGCCCTTACAAGGCGAGGGTCACTGGTTCGAGCCCAGTACCGCCCACCACTTTCAAACTAGTTAGATTCTCTCAAACTTAACTCTATTATCTCAAATGGTTCGAGCCCGCTAACACAGCATGGCCCACTACTTTCAAACCAATCAATGCCAATCATCTATTTTATACTATTCGAAATGGTTCGAGCCCGCTTATACAAGAGCAGCGCCCACCACTTTCAAACTAGTCAATACTTGCCAATTTTCTAAATTCTAAAAAAACATCATTCGAAATGGTTCGACCCCGTTAACACAGCATGGCCCACCACTTTCAAACTAGTCAATAAATTCTAAAAAACATTATCTCAAATGGTTCGAGCCCGCTTATACAAGAGCAGCGCCCACCACTTTCAAACTAGTCAATACTTACCAACTTTCTAAATTCTAAAAAAACATCATTCGAAATGGTTCGACCCCGTTAACACAGCATGGCCCACCACTTTCAAATTAATTAGATGATCTCAAATTTAATTCTATTATTAAAAAATGGTTCAAGCCCGCTAACACTAATGCAGCGCCAGTTCACCGTTATTTAATACCAACTTTACAGCCAGTAAAAATATCAATACATAACCCAATTCTTTATTTACCGCCCTATTCTTTTCTTTGTTAATCTTTTAATGCACATTAATTCAATGGCTGACAATAAAAGGAAATGCTGAAGAAACAACATATATGTGGCTTGTCTTAAATAGCAACCAGAGCTTGTTTTGACGCATTACAAATGTCGCCTAGTTTTAGATTACAGTAAAGAGTATCCGTAGAAATACTTAATTCGAGACGTTAGAGTTACTTCTATTTATGAATAAGCCGGCAAAGTTTAGCAACTCGTATTTGTCAGATACCTCTTAAAAAGTGGCTAAGAAATTAATTGAGTACAAATAGGAAAAACAATGGATTTAAATAATAAAATTGCCGTAGTGACTGGCGGAGCATCTGGCCTTGGCCGAGCAACTTGCAGCCAGCTTGTAGCTCAAGGTATTAAAGTAGCGATTTTTGATTTAAACGAAGAAGCCGCAAAACTCGCAGTGGCTGAGTTAGGTGAAGAAAACGCAATATTCCAAATTGTTGATGTCACCAATGAAGAATCAACGGAGCAAGCCTTTAAAAATGTAATTGCACATTACAATGCCATTCATATTTGTGTTAACTGTGCGGGTATTGCTCCCGCAGCTAAAGTACTTGACCGTGAAAGCGAGGCAATGCCTTTATCAAAATTTGCACTGGCCATTAATATTAATTTAATTGGTACCTTTAACGTGGCTCGTATTGCAGCGCATTACATGGCTAAAAATGAAGTAATGGGAGAAGCATTAGAGCGTGGCGTTATTATCAACACAGCCTCTGTCGCAGGTTACGAAGGTCAAATGGGACAATCAGCTTATGCAGCTAGTAAAGGCGGTATTATCGCGTTAAGTTTGCCTATGGCACGTGATTTAGCTAAAGCAGGAATTAGAGTAAACGCAATTGCTCCAGGTATTATGGGAACGCCATTGTTATTAGGTATGCCTGACAAAGTACAAGAAAGCTTGGTCGATAATATTCAATTCCCTAAACGTATGGGACTACCAAAAGAATTTGGTGATCTTGTCGTTCATATCGCTAGCAATGCTTATATCAATGGGGAAACCATTCGACTCGATGGTGCTATTAGAATGCAGCCAAGATAGTTTTAAGGCTTGAGGGCTGGAAGGTTTGAGAATTTGAGAGTTTTAAGGCTGTAAGGTGTGAAGATGAAACGGCCTACTCTTTAATAGATGTAGGCCATTTCAAACTAACTGTTTAGGTTATACCTTAGCGGTTTTAAATAACTGTTTAAAGTTATTGGTTGTTACTTCAGCCACTTCTTCAACAGAAACGCCTTTTAAACCAGCAATAAACTCAGCAACATGTTTTACATAAGCGGGTTGATTTTGTTTACCTCGGTGCGGCATTGGCGCTAAATATGGTGAATCTGTCTCAACTAACAATCTATCCAATGGTATTTTCTTTACCACTTCTTGTAATTCAACTGCATTTTTAAACGTTACTATGCCAGAAATTGAAATATAGAAATTAATATCTAAAGCAGCTTTTGCCATTTCCCAATTTTCAGTGAAGCAATGCAATACACCTTGGCATTTGTCAGCCTGATTACTTTTTAAAATATCAATAGTGTCTTTTCTTGCATCACGTGTATGGACAATTAACGGTTTATCCATCGTGTTAGCCACATCAATATGATGTTCAAATGAATGTTGCTGTTGTTTAACAGTGTCTTTTGAATAGTAATAATCCAAACCTGTTTCACCAATTGCAACCACTCGAGGTTCACTTGCTAGCTGAGCTAACTGCTCAAGTTTAAAGTCTTTGTCTTCCCCAACATGTAATGGGTGAACACCACAAGAGAATGACACGTTGTTATACGCTTTGGCTTTTTCAAACATAGATGGAAATTGATCCATTGAAATAGCCACACACAATAGATGTTTAACATCTGCGGCGGCTGCATTTGTGATCAGTTGTTCAAATTCTATTTGTTCTTTTTCTAAATCTATTCTGTCTAAATGACAATGAGAGTCTATTAATTGCATACTATTCATAACCAATTGGAAAATATCTATTGATACGATTATCCATTATTTAACACTATAAACCTAGCCCCACCATTAAAAATAAAGCCTGCAGCTTAGAACTAGATGTGCAGACTTAGATTTTTCTTATAACTTAACTTGCATATTAGACTTTACAGACCGATCGGTCGGTTTTATACTTCACACACTTTAAAAACACACAACCCCAGTAAATACTTAACTATTTGCTTAACTATATTATTTAACGAAGGAGGCTCCATGTTAAAATCATTAACTCTTATATTTAGCTTAACTGCTACGACTTTATTGTCCACTTCAAGCCACGCTCTATCAACAGATGTAGAGTCGCCTTATACGATGATTAAAAACGTGGGAGAACAAGTGTTTACTTCTGTTGGCGAAGCAAAAGCTAAAGACCAAATAAATGATGCAAATATGCAATCTATTATTGAATCAACTTTAATGCCTTATATAGATGTGACATTTGCATCTTATAAAGTATTAGGTACTCAATTAAAAAAGACAACTAGAGAACAGCGAAGTAATTTTGTAGATGCGATGAAAGCTAATTTAGTGAGAACATACTCTTCAGCGCTATCTCAATATAATAACCAAACAGTTAGATATGAAGCACATAAAAGTATTGGTAATAAAAGCATGATCAATATTAAAACTGAATTACTTTCAGATGATGCTCCAACCATCGACATGATTTTCAAATTACGTAAAAACAGTAAAACGGGCGAATGGAAAGCTTATGATTTAATTGTTGAAGGTATTAGTTTGATTGACTCTAAACGTTCAGAGTTATCGACACCTTTAAGAACTAAAGGCATTGAATACGTTACTAATATGTTAACTGAATAACCTCAATTCACACCTCTCCTATTTAAGTGGTAAGAATCAAATGTGGTTTGTTTGCCGGCTGATATTTCAGCCGGTTTTTTTTATTCTATATTTTACATGTCAAATCTAACAAATAGTTAATTACGTAACATTATATCCAACTGATCTATTATTTCCGACCAATCAGAGTCCTCTTGTAATGAGTCTGCTAAAAAACTCGCTTGAGCAACATTCCAAAACTCTGCATTTTCAATTGAAACGTTAGGGGCTATAACACTGTTTTTTACAAAATTTTCAATGCCTTCCTTACTATTGTCTAATCCTAGCTGTGCAAATAAAGCAGCAATATTGTGAACTGATGTATCCATAACTCTCTACCTTTTATAGTTTAGTTTAAGGGGCTGCCTATTTTTAACATAAACTCTTATTATTGCATATGATATAAAATTTAGTTGGCTAATCACTCAACACTTGTTAATTTAATAAAAACAATAAAATAACTAAGGGTATAATATGATGGATGTCACGCAAAATATGACGGAAAACGACAGCATTAAAGCAATACTACTTAATGCTGAAGACATTAATTTAGCCGCATCATTACTATTTGTATCTTATCAAGATGATCCCGTATTTTTAGATATTTTCCAACACACTAAACCCGATTACGACAAACGATTACGCGGTGCTATCCGTGAAGAACTCGCTGCATTCTGGAAAACTAAACAACCAATGATAGGCTTATTCTCTGGTGAGCATTTATTAGGTGTTGCTTGTTTAATAGAACCTCAAGCAGAATTAGAACCTGACAGGTTTTGGCATTGGCGTTTAAAAATGATGTTAAGTGCCGGGGTTTTAAGTACCCAAAACATGATTGAAAAAGAAAAACGTGTTGCCGCCTCTATCCCTTACCAGCATTATCATTTATTAACTTTTATTGCGATACACCCAGACCACCAGCAACATGGATTAGGCCGTTACTTAATTAAAGCCGTAGATACCATAATCAAAGAAAATAGTATCAGTGAAGGCGTCGCGATCTTTGTTACCAAAGATAAAAATCTAACCTTGTTTAATGATGACAACTACAAAAAATTAGATACCATTGAAATGGGTAAAGTCACTGGCACTCTTATGTTTAAAAATAAATAGTGTTTAAAGCTAAATAAATATTTTAGTGTAAATGATGCTCATATTAAGTAATATAAGACATAAGCGATTTTAAGGTAAATACATGACAAGTAACAAAATTAGTAGTTTTAGAGAATTTTACCCTACGTATTTAAGAGAGCACAGTAATTCAACATGCAGAGCTTTACACTATATTGGTAGTTTTCTTGTTTTGTCTGTGTTGTTTTTTGCTATAAGTACCAGCCAATATAAATTGTTATGGGTATTGCCGGTGATTGGTTATGGATTTGCTTGGGTTGGACATTTCTTCATAGAGAAGAACCGCCCTGCTACGTTTACATATCCATTTTATAGTTTGCTTGGTGATTGGGTTATGTTGAAAGACTTTTTAACTGGCCAGATAACCAAAAAATTAAAGGATGCAGGCGTCACCGCTTAAACCGCCAATGTTTCTGTTATTTGTTTTAGCTACTGAGCTAAAATAAGAGCCTCTTATAAAAGCCACTGATAGTCTCTAGAGTTACAGATAAACGACTAGACAAAGATGTCTAAGTGTTCAACACCATCTTTGTCTTTATATTTACCTCGTCCATGCTCATCTTCATTTACACGTTCTCCATGATCATTAACGTCGGATTCTTTTCCTTGCTCTTTAGATTGCCCTTTAGTTTCACCTTTATTGTGCTTATTGTTTTTTTTAGGCTTTTCTTGATCAGCATTGGGATCGTCATCTTCTATACGTTTCACTTTCGCATCTTTAGCAACCTTAGCTAAATGATAAGCGTCTATTTTATCTGGATCACTCGGTATTGGCCTAGTGAGTACATTGTATATAATATCTGTCATTATCATTCTCCGTTCACTATCTACAGAATAAACTATTGAATAGACGGTTTTTGAATAGCCTTGTTAAATTGCTTGTGACTACTGTGCCATAAACCATCTACTTTATGTGGTTAATATTAAGTTAACCTTGCTTAATTGTACATTTATCGACCAATATTCTTTTTTTTCAAATTTTTTATGTTTAGTTATAAAAAAAGGGTTGCAATATTTACGCTCTCGACTTAATTTAGCGTCTCAATTTAAAGAATATAAAGAAGTAAGAATAATGAAAACTAATTTTAACTGGCATCATCATTTTCCATCGGAATAGTTTTCAGCTTATTTCGCTGGCGGCTATTTGAAAAATAGAAGCCTCCAGCAAAAAATCATATAAAACCCTGGAGGCCAATCTTCAGGGTTTTTTTCGTTTTAAACAGTAAATAATTGGACAACAAAATGACAGACACAACTAGATTAAGAATTGCGATACAAAAGAAAGGTAGATTAAGCGACGAGTCTATTAAATTATTAAAAGCGATTGGTGTAAAACTATCAATCCGCGATCGCCTTCTTATCGCACATTCAACAAACTTACCTATCGACTTATTATTAGTACGTGATGACGATATCCCAGGTTTAGTTATGGACGGTATTGCAGACTTAGGCTTTATTGGTGAAAACGAGCTAGAAGAGAAAATGCTAGAGCGTCAATCATCAAACGAACCTGCTGAATACCAAGTATTAAAACGTTTGGAATACGGCGGTTGTCGTTTATCTATCGCTGTACCAAATGAATTTGATTATAAAGGTATAGAGTCTTTTGAAGGCAAACGCATTGCAACAACTTACCCGCAATTATTAAAGCGTTATTTAAAAGAGAAAAACGTAAATGCGTCTCCAGTAATGTTAACGGGTTCTGTTGAAGTTGCTCCACGAGCTGGCATTGCTGAAGCAATTTGTGACCTAGTTTCTACCGGCGCAACATTAGAAGCGAATGGCTTGTATGAAGCGATTGAAATTTTCCAATCAAAAGCGGTATTAATTCAAAAATCAGAACCTCTTGACGGCGACAAACAAGCACTTGTTGATACGTTATTGCCAAGAATAAACGGCGTAATGCAGGCTAAAGAGTCTAAATACATTATGTTACACGCGCCTAAATCTAAATTAGAGCAAGTTAAAGACTTATTACCGGGCGCTGAAAACCCAACAGTATTGCCACTATCTGGTAATGATGAGCAAGTTGCTATCCACGTGGTAAGTAAAGAAACTCTATTCTGGGAAACGATGGAACAATTAAAGCAATTAGGTTGTACCTCAATTCTTATTATGCCAATTGAAAAAATGATGGGGTAACTTTCATGATTGTTTGGCAACAATTATCTGAGCAAGAAAAGCAACGAGCATTACAACGCCCTGTTATGAATAACAAACAAGGTTTGTCTGACGCTGTAGCGCAACTGATTGCTCAAGTGAGAGAACAAGGCGATAACGCTCTTCTTTCGCTGACTGAAAAGTTTGACGGTATTAAGTTAGATCAAGTTGCGTTAAGTCCGGCTCAACATGCTAAGTCTCTTTCATTGTTAACCGATGAAACTAAGGCTGCTATTGAACTTGCTTATAACAACATAGTCATTTTTCATAAAGCGCAAATCGCTAACGATATTAGTATTGAAACCAGTGACGGTGTGGTTTGTGAATTGATCACAAAAGCGATTAGTTCCGTTGGGCTTTATATCCCAGGTGGCAGCGCACCGTTACCATCTACGGTATTAATGTTAGGCGTTCCGGCTCAAATTTCTGGTTGTAAACGAGTGGTGTTATGTACACCACCTGATACCTCTGAAAATAACTACGGCGGTATTACTGCCGAGATTTTATATGCTGCCAAACTATGTGGCATTACAGAGATATATCGAGTGGGTGGCGCACAAGCTGTAGCCGCATTAGCTTACGGTACAGACTCAATTGCAGCAGTAGATAAAATATTTGGGCCAGGCAATAGCTTTGTAACAGAAGCCAAACAACAAGTGAATCAAGACAGCCAAGGTTCAGTTATCGACATGCCAGCAGGCCCGTCTGAAGTGTTAGTGATTGCTGACGAGTTTGCTAATCCTGTGTTTATTGCGGCAGATTTATTGTCGCAAGCAGAACACGGCCCAGACTCACAGGTTATTTTGGTTTGTGATAACAAGGCAGTAATAGAGCAAGTTCAAGTTCAACTTGAGCAACAGCTAACCTTATTACCTCGTATGGACATAGCTAAAAAAGCCTTAGCCAACAGCCAATTGATTTTAACCGACAGCTTAGCGCAGTCGATTGAGATCAGTAACTCGTATGCACCTGAGCATTTAATTGTACAAACAGAAAACCCTAGAGCCTTATTACCTGAGTTAGATAATGCAGCGTCTATTTTCCTTGGTGCTTATACACCGGAAAGCGCAGGCGATTACGCCAGTGGCACTAACCACGTACTACCAACTTATGGTTATTCAAAGGTATTAAGTTCATTAAACTTGGCTGACTTTAATCGTAAATTCACCGTGCAAGAAGTATCAAAACAAGGCATGAGTAATATTGGCCCAGCCATTATGACACTTGCTAAAGCCGAAGGCTTAGATGCTCATAGACTCGCCGTGAAAGTGCGCCTAGACCAGATTAAAGAAGATCAAATAAAAGAAGATCTGAAAGAGAACAACAATGACTGATTTAGTAAATAAATTAATCAGAACCGAATTAAAAGATTTGGTTCCATATGAGTCGGCTCGTCGTTTATTCTCCATGGCAAATGCCGCAGAGGTTGAAACTACTTGGCTTAACGCAAACGAAAACCCGTATGTGCCTACTGTTTCCATTGACCCGTCAATGTATAACCGTTACCCGGACTTTCAGCCAGAACCTTTAATCAAAGGTTATGCAAACTATGCCGGTGTTTTACCAGAGCAAGTGTTAGCCACTCGTGGTGCAGACGAAGGCATTGAATTACTTATTCGTACCTTTTGCAGTTCAAATGACAACATTATTATTTGTCCGCCTACTTACGGTATGTACGCTATCAGTGCTAAAACACATGGCACTGGTGTTATCACTATTCCCTTGCTCGAAAAAGCCTCGTCAAATACCAGCAACTTGCAATTAGACGTAGACAATATTTTAGCCAATAAACAAAAAGCTAACTTAATTTTCATTTGCTGCCCTAATAACCCAACGGGTGACTTAGTTAACATAGCGGACATCATTAAGATTATTGAGTCTACGGCTGACGATTGCATTGTGGTATTGGACGAGGCTTATATCGAGTTTTGTGCTGAGGCCACCAGCGTCTCATTAATTAACAAATACGATAATGTCGTTGTACTTCGTACCTTATCAAAAGCATTTGGTTTAGCGGGATTACGTTGTGGTTTTACCTTAACCAACAACAATATAATGGACGCCTTAAAAAAGGTGATTGCGCCCTACCCAATTTCTGCTCCTGTGGCACAAATTGCAGCGCAAACATTATCACCAGATGGCATTAACTGGATGAAAAGCAAAGTGGCAGAGCTTAATGCCCTGCGCGATAGTTTTATAACAAACGCCAAAACGTGGTCGTTTGTCGAAAAAGTCTATCCGTCACAAACTAACTTTGTATTATTAAAGCTAAACAGCAAATTAACTGCTGCAACGGCCATGCAAACATTCCAGCAACAAAACATATTATTAAGAGATCAGTCCAAACAATTAATGTTGAAAAACACCATACGCGTTTCTATTGGTAACCAACAACAAATGGAACAGGTCAATTCTATATTTTCAAAGGTTGAACAATCACTATGACAACAAAGCAAAAGATCTTATTTATCGACCGTGACGGCACGTTAGTTGAAGAGCCAAAAGTTGATAAGCAACTGGATACCTTAGAAAAATTAGTTTTTGAACCTATGGTTATTCCTGTTCTTACACGCCTACAAGCTAAAGGTTACCGATTAGTGATGGTATCTAATCAAGATGGTTTGGGGACAGATGCATTCCCACAAGCTGACTTTGATGCGCCACATAACAAGATGATGGACATATTTGAAAGCCAAGGCGTTACCTTTGACGATGTGCTTATTTGTCCGCACTTTGATCACGAAAACTGTAGCTGCCGTAAACCAAACCTAGGTTTAGTGAAAGATTACTTACAAAAAGGCTTAATTGATTTCACCGACTCCTTTGTCATTGGCGACCGTGAAACAGACATTCAACTGGCTGAAAATATGGGTATTGTTGGTATTAAATACGACCCAATTGACAACAACTGGTTGAAGATAGAACAAAGCTTTGCGCCAAAAGGCCGTACCGCTAAAGTTGTGCGTACTACCTCTGAAACTGACATCAATGTATTTGTTGATTTAGACTCTACCCAAAAGCCAATTATTAACACAGGCATGGGATTTTTTGATCACATGTTAGATCAAATCGCCACACACGGTGGGTTTTACTTAAACTTAACCACTGACGGTGACTTGCACATTGACGACCATCACTCAGTAGAAGATACCGCCCTAGCCTTAGGTGAAGCATTAAAACAAGCCCTTGGTGACAAACGTGGTATTGGCCGTTTTGGTTTTGCCCTTCCTATGGATGAATGCAAAGCAGAAGCAACATTAGATATTTCTGGTCGTCCATTTTTAGTGTTTAACTCTGAGTTTACCCAAGAACGTGTTGGTGAATTGTCTACTCAAATGATTGAGCACTTCTTTTACTCGTTAACCCAAACAATGGCGATTACCTTGCACTTGAGCACAACCAAAGGCAATGCACATCACCAAGTAGAAAGCCTGTTTAAAGTATTTGGCCGTGTATTGCGCCAAGCTATAAAAGTAGAAGGCGATGTATTACCGTCAACTAAAGGGGCGTTGTGATGGCAGTTAATAAAACAGAGGCACTTGATAAAACAGCTCTTGGTAAAAAAGAAAGCGAACAAAAGATCGTTATTATCGACACTGGCTGCGCTAATATTTCTTCGGTTAAATTTGCTGTTGAACGTTTGGGTGTAACGGTTACCGTCTCTGACGATCCTCAAGTTATTTTAGCGGCCGACAAAGTATTTTTACCCGGCGTAGGCTCTGCCTCGTCTGCCATGAATAACATTAAACAAAAGCAATTAGTTGAAACCATTCAGCAAATAACCAAACCTGTTTTGGGCATTTGTTTAGGTATGCAATTAATGACTGAGTTTTCTAACGAAGTGCCTGGCAGCCACATTGCCAGCAACATTACCGAAAGCGTAGATTGTTTAAAACTTATTCCAACGGAAGTATCACGCATGGATACCGCTGATTTGGTTTCCCCTCACATGGGTTGGAACCAGATCAAAGTCGAGCAAGACAATCCATTGTTTGCTGGTATTGCAGATGGAAGTTACTTCTACTTTGTTCATAGTTTTTGTGCGCCAATATCACAATACACCTTAGCCAGTTGCGAATACGGCCAAGGCTTTTCTGCGGCGATTGGTAACAACAACTTTTACGGTGTGCAATTCCACCCTGAACGCAGCGGTGACGCAGGCGCAACCTTATTACAAAACTTTATTCGGATGTAACTCATGATCATTCCAGCAATAGATTTAATTGACGGCGCGGTCGTCCGTTTATACCAAGGCGATTACGCCCAAAAAACCCAATACAGTGTAGACCCGGTAACACTAGTAAACCAATACGCCGACGAAGGCGCTAAATGGTTACACATAGTTGACTTAACAGGCGCAAAAGACACAAGCAAACGTCAACTAACGTTAATCAAAGCCATGGCAGACAGCAAACGTATGCAGTTTCAAGCTGGCGGCGGTGTAAGAACAGAAGATGACGTAAAACAGCTTTTAGCCTCAGGCGTAAGCCGCGTGGTAATTGGCTCACTTGCAGTACAAGAACCTGAACTTGTTAAAAGCTGGATCAACAAATACGGCACAGAAGCCATCGTATTAGCCCTTGATATCAACATAAATCAAGAGGGTAAAAAATGCATAGCCACGCACGGCTGGCAAAAAGACTCAGGCGTAGAGCTTGAGCCACTAGTAAACGACTTCTTATCGGTAGGTTTAAAACATGTATTGTGTACCGACATAGACAAAGACGGCACATTACAAGGACCAAACCAACAGCTTTACAAAGAATTAGCAGCACAGTTCCCAACTATCAGCTGGCAAGCCTCTGGCGGCATAAGTTGCTTGGATGACATAACACAGCTTAAACCGTCATTGATCAACTCAGGCACAGCTAACGCAACACCTAGCGGCGTAATATTAGGTCGTTCATTGTTGGAAGGTAAGTTTAGTGTTTCTGAGGCGTTAACAAGCTGGGAAGAAGCGAAGAGCGAGCTGTAAGGCTGTAAGGCTGTAAGGCTGTAAGGCTGTAAGGCTGTAAGGCTGTAAGGCTGTAAGCTAGAAAAAGCTTAATTGGGCTACTTGCATAAAAAAAGCAGAACTTAATATAAATTAGGTTCTGCTTTTTAATTAATTACCCCTACCTGAACTAATACGAATGAATAACACTTGATAATCAACTACTGTAATGCTAACTAAAAGTTAGCTGAGAACATAATCATCCAGCCTGTAGCATCCGTTTTATATGTTAACCTTTGTGGATCTGTAATAGTTGTAATCATGCCATCAGTAAACTGCTCACGTAATCTAACTGTTTCAGTATCTACATAAACACCGAATCCAATATTCCAAGATTGACTGCCGATTTGTTTTCCACCAAACATTATGCCACCTCCATAATTTGAAAGTGGGTTTACACCGTTCTCTCCTATCACTCCTATTGCCACATATGGCCCGAATCCATAGCTATCATCTTTCGAAAAGGTCCAATAATAGTGACTTTCAACCAATAGAACACCGGACTTTTTTCCTGAATGATTTATGGATATTACACCATCTTCAATTGATACATCTTTAATTGATTCTTCGTCCATACCAATAAATGCAAATCCAGCTCCCCAGTTAAAACCTGCAAATTCAGTATTAGTCTTGTCGATAGAAGATTTTTTAGCTAACTCATGCTTTACATAAGGATCAACTTTCACAAGTTCTTCTTCCGGAAAACTACCACCGTCACTAATACAACTAAAAACATCTGGATATGAGTTTGTTGGATTACCATTATTATCAAAAGTTAAGCTTATAGAGCTACGATATAAGCTATCTTTTGGATGGCACCCTCCTAGCTTTGACTTCAATACAACATCCGGATGATTACCCAAATAAGCTTGAGTCGCCGGTAAGGCTTGAATAAGACTTGCTGAAATCACTTTCTGTGAGGTAAAAAAAAGAAGAATAGTTAGTATCAATATCATTATTTTTTTATTCATTTTTAAATCCTTTTTAATTTATTTAATCTCAAAATGGTCAAAAAACAACCACACCAAGATTAAAGTAGTCTTTTTTTTTAAGGATTCAAATGTGATATAAATACATTAGATATTTTCTTTTATCTTGAGAGGATAATCAATTTCGGAGTAGATTTTGTTATGTAATTCAGAGTAGAAGCGAATTTAAAGTTGTAGGTAAGTTTCGAGTTGAGCTACTTGCATAAAAAAGCAGAATCTAATGTAAATTGGATTCTACTTTTTTGTTTCTGTGTTGTCTTTTATTACTTAGGACGATTAAATTAACACTACTTCCCCAGCGCTATTTCTCTTTCTGTTTTTAAACCAATTACTTTTCTCATAATAATTGATGCTGGGCAAAAGCCTGTGAAGCTTTGTTGAAATAAGTTTGCACCAATAAATACCGTAAACCACATAAAGTTAGGGTGTACGTAAACAGTAAGAGCAACCGACACCAAAATCATAAATCCTGCAAATGCATTTAACGCTTTTTCTAACGACATATTCATACTCCAATAACTAAGACTAATAGCAAAAAATTAATAAAGCACACCATAAACGGCATGCACTAGAATTATCTAATGGACCTATACTACATTAGATTTTACTAATTTATAAATAACTTATATTAGCATTTTCTAAATTAATATAGTTTCTAGTTATATTGAATTAGAGATTACTAATATAAGGAGAGTGGTTTAGCAATTACTTGGAAGAATTAATTTAAATACAACAAAAGAAACGACTCTAATTTTTTATAAACAAATAAGCCAATTAATTAGAAACGAACACAGAATCGCATTTTAAGTGCCGGTCCTTGTTATTTACGGAGATAGCTCAGACTCTGCTCCCATTGGTTGTGTTATTTAATCTCTAGTATTCTCAGCTGCTTTTCTCAGAGTATTAACAGGAACAACACATATAAATATGAAAAAAAGAAATGAACTGACATCAAGCAACATTCCATTATTTAAGATGATTGGCCCAACTTCACCATACAAAAACATTCGATAATGAAACACACCACACAGTGCAATTATCAATAAAAACACAAGTGACTCTTTTTTGGTAGAGCTGCCAACTTTTTGAGCAGATTTTACTAATCCAAAGCACAGAAGGATTGATATTACTATATATGCGTAAATCATTATCCTTTACCCCTCCCATAAGTATCTACTGTATAACATGTCCATATGTGTCCTTGTTCTAAATGTCACCAAACTTCTCACTTTAACTTTTTATTTGTCATTTATTTTTGCAAAAAACTACAATGAGCGATTTTAAAATTAAACTGTCTTAATTCTTCCGGCTCTTTATCTAAATTTAACCTGCACTCTTCAATAATGTGCTTTATGCTATTACCACATAATTTTTTATAAATTAGTCCGTATAAATATATAACCCCAATGTTATCTTCCGAGAATAGCTTAGGTCGAATGAGCAAAACCATAGACTTTTTAAAATCATTTAAAATATCTTGTTCCATAGAGCTAAATTTATGAAGTTCGTCTTTAAATATTTTTGTAAACTTTTCATTATCACTATTATTTTTTAATACAGAGAACGTATTTCCCTCTATAATGACCGAGCTAGTTGTGAGCATAATAGCCGCAATTTTTTTTATCGCAGGAATATCTACAGAGTTGCTCATCACAGAATGATGTAATACTCCAAACTTGATCGTTGGGTATGCCTGATTTGGTTGCTTTATAAGAGTAACTCCTATATTTATTTCATCTTTTGAGCCTTTGATATAAACCTCGACGCCTTGACAAGCTCCAAGTTTAATAAACCCTTGTTCATGTAAGTTTTCTCTACATTGAGCCAGAATAGAGTGTGCCATATTTTATACCCATTATTTTGTAACTAGTCTAAGTAAACGAACATTAGTAGGGCCTACATTTCCACCAAAAGGCCCACTCAAGCTAAAAAAGCCACTAGTTTGAATACTCCGGTCTATCGATATTTGTCTCGAAGTTGAGCGCGAAGTATTTACTTTAACTTCAACAAACTCCCAAGGGGGAATTAGAATCACGATTAAAAGGTTAATAAGGACGAATACCTATTTTGGTTTATATAATTCCCAAGCGTCATTTTTCCTAATGAAACCAACATTTGTTATTGGATAGGCAAGGTTATTCGTATTATCACTAATAATCTCAGATACTCTTTTCAAACCGTCTAAATCTTCAGAGCCTGTAATGAGTACCGTATCTCTTGCAGGCATGTGGAGTACGATATCACCTTGAACGGGGAATATTTTTTTGTCCCAAAGACTATCCACAATAAAAAACGACGCTTCATAATTACCATCAGCTATTAACATAGATAAGCCAGCAGGATCACCTTTTACACTTAGCCCTGCAAACTCGCGCTTGAGATTTTCTATTGATAAAGGAAGTAAGTCAGTTTCTTCCAATTCGAGTTTTATAAGATCTTTTTTGCTAAGAAAGCGCATAGAACTTTCAGTATCTAAAGCAAAAACCAAATACAGCACATCATTAAGTTTTTTATAAAGAAAAGGCATTTCTTTATCTTCGTGTTTTTCTCTCACCATTGAGCTTATCTGTAAAATATAGTTTTTGTCTTTAATAACCGGGAATATCCGATTTCTATCAATATCCTTTGATAATTCCAATACAGTCTCAACCAAAGAATTGCTATATACATCTAATATAGAGCTCAAATCTTCAGGATTAGCTCTGTATTTCAAATATGCATTATGCAAATTTGAACGTTGTTGAATGCCTGACTTTGTTTCATATTCAATATTTAAACTTGTTATTTTCTTTATTGATAAGCCTGTGCTTTTATTTTGAACAACTGCTATATATCTATCAGTAAATTCATCTTCTGAAATATACTCTTTAGCAAAAGAGTTTTGCCCAAAAACAAGAATTAAAACAATTAACAAATATTTCATATCTTCTCCAAAACATCACGATAAAGGCTATACGAGAGCCAGCCACTTTCACGAAAATCGCCCCTAATAAATTCACTGGATTAGTATTTTAATGAACCCTGCCCTGTTTTATTCATGATGCTAAATGTCAAAAATTATATTGAGCAGAAAAGTTAATTGAATTAATAGTTCTGCCAAAAGAATCTAGACCCGTAACGCCATCATTTTCACTAAGAGGGCCATCATTTAACTCGTAATGAAAGCTAAGCTGGTGAGTTTTCAACTTGAAAGAATAGGTGATATTGGGAGTATTTACATAAGTATAATTTATCCCAACAGTGCCAAACAAGCTAAATGGATCATTACTTGTTGTGTTTATTGTTTTACCTTCAACATTAAACTTTTCACTATAGATTGTATTGTGAATACCTAAACCTAGAGTTAATTCAACGCCAGTATTATCTATAGGTAAAATACCATAAGTTGTTACTCCTACAGATTCTATTTCTACGTGATCTAAAACTGAGTTGTCATTGTCATATTTACCCCAATTAGTATATTGCAACTCAATAGAGATATAACGGTTAGGTTTAAAGCCTGCAAAAACATCCTTGCTTACGGAGCTTCGTTCTGAGCTATCATCGGTATAAAAAGCGTTTCCAATACCTAAACCGGCATACCAATTATTACGTTCAACTTCTTCTGCTAAAGATAAGCAACTGACAAAAAAAGTAGTGATGGTCAGTAATAATTTCATTTAATGTTCCTAAAAAAGTTATATATTTTTATATCGAATATATGTCATGTGTAATTTGTGTTAAAAGCTAATCAAGGTCAAGTGAAATCAAATTATAGCGCCGTTAATATACTAAAAATGTATCACTATCGTTTTGTTATTATTCATATAATATATTAAAGTGACTCAATAAAAGTACCTTCACTTACCATAAAAGGACGTCCTAGGATTAAAATGAGTATTATAAAAAAAAGTCTAACGGCTATAATTTGTTGTTTTATTTTATCCAGTTGCATAGATGAGCATGTCACCTATATAGGAGATGTCGCTACAATCACTCCTAATTATTATGCATTTGCGGCAATTAAAACTGATGGGTCAGTTGTTGCTTGGGGTGAGCGTTCCTATGGAGGTGATATATCTAATGTTAGTCACAAGTTAAAAACAAATGTTAGTCAAATTTTTTCTACCAAATCAGCTTTCGCTGCCCTTAAAAACGATGGCTCTGTGGTTACTTGGGGTGACTCTGACAGTGGTGGTACCGCTGAATTTTATACTTATGCTGAAAACTCTAACAGTAACGATAATTCTGAAATATTTCTGACTTCTGTAGCAGATAAATTAACAAATAATATTACCTATATTTATAGTAATGCAGCTGCATTTGCGGCTTTAAAAAATGATGGTTCAGTGGTGACATGGGGAAGTTTGAATTCTGGTGGTGGTAGCACTATAAATGGAAGAGACTCTGTTGCTGCAAAGCTTACTAATAATGTCACTAAAATATATTCTACCCTTCATGCTTTCGCTGCATTAAAAAGTGATGGTTCCGTTGTTACTTGGGGTGATAGTAGTTATGGAGGTAGCTCCCCTTCTAATTTGTTAAGTGGAAATGTTATTGATATCTATACTAATGAAAATGTTTTTGTTGCTTTAAAATCTGACGGCTCAGTCGTTACTTGGGGAAATGCTGAGAATGGTGGAGATAAAGGCATCTACAGTTATATCAATAATGAGACAATATTATCAGGTGATGTTACAAACGAGTTATCAAGTAATATTGTTAATATTTTATCAACAAATAAATTTTTTGCCGCTGTGAAAACAGATGGTTCCGTTATTTTTTGGGGAACTGTTGGCGATATTGCAGAGGTTGCAGATCAGTTAATTAACGATGTTAGTAATGTATATGCCTTTGAATATGCTTTTGCCGCATTAAAGACAGATGGCTCAGCTGTTTTTTGGAAAAATTCAAAAACCGAGTATTATTATGCAACTGAAGAAGACATTGATTTTGTAGAAAACGCTTCAAGTATACTTGGTAATGACATAGTAGATATTTACTCGACTAATGAATTCTACTTTCGAGATTTTACGGTTTTAAAAGCAGATGGTAGCCTTTTCACTTGGGGAAATTATAACTTGAGTGAAGCCGATGAAGCCATTATCAATGATAACGATATAGGTATTAATAAAATTTCACACTATGTTACTAGTCCCTATACTGATATGGATGACTATGTCGCTTTAAAAAGTGATGGCTCTGTTATTACTTGGGATAGTAATTCAGTAGGCTTTCAAGATGCTGAAATGGCAAATTTTCTAGCAAGCGGTGTCGTAGAGATATATTCAAACAATAATCTTTTTGTTGCTTTAAAAGAAAATGGTTTAGCGATTACTTGGATGGATTAATTTAAATACAACAAGGACACCCACTCTAATTTTCAAAAACAAATAAGTCAATTGAGTAGCAACGAACCGCAGGTTCGCGTTTTTGCTTTAAAGTCTCCATCACAAAATTACTTTGTTAGATATTGTTTTTGATGAAATTCGAAGCATGGATGCTGAGAAAGGACTATTTGTTCACATCAATAATACAGATGGGTGTCTGCATTATACCTTTATCAACTACCTCGATTATCTGGTGACTAAACGCTTTTTATTTCTTTCCTTCCAATAGTTTTGTAATGTTGCTTTCTTGTACTTACCCTTTTTACTTACATTTCCTTCTAGGTGGAATATCAATGATAGCGAATCGACTAATTATAGCGGTGTCCATGTGCCTTTTGGCCGTCACAGCTCATGTTAATGCCAACACAAGTAATACCGACTCTATGTGGCCTGGTACAACGTACGACGCCAAAATACCAACGTTTAAGCAAGTGCTCGGCTACGATGTTGGCGAACGCATTGCTAACCACCAAGAAATGCGTCGTTATTTTGACGCCTTACAAAAAGCGGCTCCAGATCGTATGAAACTGTTTAACTACGCCACCAGCTGGGAAGGACGACAGCTAATATATGTAGTAATTGGTAAAGCTGAGAATATAAAAGCCTTAGATGATATTACCGCCCAAACTCAAGCTTTAGCGGACCCAAGAGTTACCAGTAAAAAACAAGCAGATAAGATCATTAAAAATCTTCCTGCGTCTGTCTGGTTACAACATGCCGTGCATGGCAATGAAATAAGTACAACAGATGCTGCCATGTTTACCGCTTATCATTTATTGGCAGCGCAGAATCAAAGCACCAATAAAAACATCCTCGACAACACGCTAGTATTTATTGACCCGTTACAAAATCCAGATGGACGCGAGCGTTTTGTCTCTCGTTATTACGCTACCGCAGGCATGCAACACAGTGCCGACAGATTAAGTGCCGAACATAACGAGCCTTGGCCACGAGGACGTGTAAACCATTATTTTTTTGATATGAACCGAGATTGGCTGGCGCTAACTCAACCTGAGACTCAAGGCAAAGTGAGTGCCATCAATAAACACAAACCTCAGGTAGTGATTGATTTGCATGAAATGGGGGGCGATCAGTCATTTTATTTTGCTCCAGCGGCACAACCGTTCAATCCATTTATGACTAAAACGCAAATAGACAACATGGATGCAATTGGTCGTAACCATGCTAAGCACTTTGATAAATTTGGACACGACTATTTTACTCGTGAGATTTTTGATGCCTTTTACCCAGGATATGGTGACAGCTGGCCGGTATTTTATGGTGCGTCTGCCTCCACTTATGAAGTAGGTTCTTCTCGTGGCCATTTATTTGAAAAGAAAACTGGCGACACTCTTACATACCTTAACACTGTTCAAAAAAACTTTATTGCAGCTATCTCTACCGCAGAAGGTACAGCCAATGCCCGTAAGAAAATACTTTCTGACTTTTATCAATATCAGCGTAATGCAATTGCAGCAGGTAAAAAGAGTGAAGAAAGAGTGTACATTATGCCAAGCGACAAAAACCGTGAAGGCAACCATAGATTAGCAACATTAATGGCTAAACATGGCGTTGAGGTTCAACAGGCCACCGCTAACTTTAAAGCTTGCGGCGTAAATTATAAAGCAGGTAGTTACTTTATTGATACTGCACAGCCACGCGGTTTGTTTGTTAAAACAACCTTTACTGATCAAGTTGATATTGATGAAGACTTTATTAAAGAGCAAGAAAGACGAAGAGCTCGCAATTTAAATGATCAAATTTACGATGTAACGGGTTGGTCGTTGCCTAAAATGTTTAATGTCGACACCCAAACCTGTGATGATCAAATTAAAGTTGCCAGCAATAAAGTAAATCAAGAACAACACTTAGTTGGTAAGGTTATTAATCCAAATGCTAGCGTAGCTTATT
This sequence comes from uncultured Psychrosphaera sp., assembly GCF_947500655.1. GTDB lineage: Bacteria > Pseudomonadota > Gammaproteobacteria > Enterobacterales > Alteromonadaceae > Psychrosphaera. The sequence continues at coordinate 20,235 of NZ_CANMSK010000026.1, forward strand.
TGGTAGCTTGGGGCGATATGGCTTCAGCAAGATTTTTAACCGCAGCATTACAAGCTGGCATTAACTTAAAAAGTGCCGATGAAGCTTTTGTTCTTAACGGTAAGTCAAGTTATCCAGCTGGCAGCTTAGTGATTGAAACACGCTTAAATGACGATACTTTACTAACAAAGATTAACAACATAGCCAAACAGACTGGCGCTATTGTTGAAGGCGTTAACACCAGCTGGGTAACTGAAGGCCCAAGCTTTGGAAGCGGAAAATCAGTTCCCATGATAGCTCCAAAAATTGCAATTGCTTGGGATACTCCAACGTCTGAGCTAAGTGCCGGTAACACCCGTTTTGTGATTGAACGTCAACTTGGCTACCCTGTCACGGCTATTCGTACACCAGTGCTGGCATGGGCAGATTTAAGTGACTATCAAGTTCTTATTTTACCAGAGGGGAACTATCAAAGAGCATTAGGCAAGTCTGGTGCAGAAAACCTAAAACGTTGGGTGCAAAACGGCGGTACATTAATAGCCTTAGGCAGCGCTAACCGTTTTACCTCCAATGCTGAATATGGCTTGTTAGACATTAAACGTGAAAACGCATTCCGCAAAGATAAACCAAGCTCAGATGATGATAGTGAAAACAAGGTAGCAGGACAGTTATTTAAGTCTCAAAGCGATTTAGCTAAATCAATTATTGAAGATGAAACCTCCCCTGACTATGTAGCTGGAGTGCTGGCAAATATTGAAGTAGATCAAGAACATTGGCTCACTGCGGGTGTAGACAAACAGTTAGTTACCGTTGCCTACGGTAGAGATATTTACACGCCAATCACATTAAACTCTGGCAAAAATTTAGCTTGGTTTGCAGCAAAAGATGAAGTGCTAGCAAGCGGTTATTTGTGGGAACAAAATAAAGCGCAACTGGCTTATAAACCACTGTTGGTTCATCAACCTCAAGGTAAAGGCATGGTCATTGGTTTCACTCAATCACCAACCTACCGCGCTTACTTAGAAGGCATGAACCTGCTATTAACCAATACCATTTTCCGTGCAGCTGCTCATGCACAAAGTGGCAGAAATAACTAACAACACATTAGCCATTCAATTCTGTCCCGTGCATTAGTTGCCTAATGCACAGGACATTTAAAGTGAACACCGCATTAAAGTGGCTGTCCATTTTATCTTATTAACTTATTTTGCTGGTTGAGGTAGCTTTTTCCCTCGAAGTAAATTATGACAAATGACCCAAAAATCAACTTTTTTTACTTTCCCCAAACGACCTTCTAATGGGTAAGCACTCTCAGTATGGAACCTCATTTTCCCTCGCTCTTTCCAAACCCTATAAACAACTTGATAATCGACCACTGAGCCATCGCTTCTAGATATTTTACAACTACAATACCTACTATAACCTCCGTGGTAACAGAATTGTTCTGGCAAGGTTTTAACTATCTCAGGTAAATTCTTAGATAATTCAAAACGGATCTCATCAAAAACTCTTTCATCTGATGGATAAGGGTAAATAAACGCAGGCTCAACGTTTTCAGTCTGTTTTATACTTCGAGTAAATACATGATGTGAGAAGGTGAAATAGAGGGTATAACTTTCGTTACGTTTAGGATGGGTAAATATATGTTTGCAAGCATTTAAGTGATCAAGATTATATTCTTCATCAGAAAAATTGAAGCTTTTCCATTGTTGAACTTCATAATCAGGAAGATTAAATAGTTTCTTTTTTGCCATTCAACGACTTTATCCTTTAGCCAGAAATAACAAAGGCTCCATCTAGGGAGCCTTCGCCAAGATAAATCTTGGATTCAGAACGTCATTACCGGGCACAGCCTCGACCTCATAGAGGTTACGTGATGTCATGTAAATAACATGTCTGCTACATCAATAACAAAAAGTATACTTAAGTAAGCACAAAGATCAACCGTTCTTTAAAGTTATTATAAAACCTTAGTTTTGAAATAACGATAGCGTGCACTCTAAACATACAAGCGGGAGGCTCTTTTATTTAGCTAACCTTACAGGATTGTTTTTGGGTTTAATTTAAACCTGACCCGTTTTGTTTTTATTTCTCCAAAAGCAAAAATTCCCAACAAAGCAACACTAGCTAAATTCTACCTTCTTAAGTTTAATTTAACCCTGACCCGTTTTGTTTTAGTTGTCATAACCAAACATCAGTGCTAACGTTTGTACACACACCATAGATTTAAGGTAAGTTCTAATGGATGCACGTATTCAATTTAGAGTTGATGAAGAAACGAAACGTTTAGCGCAATTAATGGCAGAAAGCCAAGGGCGTACTTTAAGTGACGCATGCCGAGAGTTAACAGAAAGCTTAGCCGCTGAGCAACGAAAGTCTATGAGTCACGACACATGGTTGTTAGAAGAAGTAAACGCAGCATTTGAAAAGTTTGATGCTGGTGAAGCTAACTTTGTTGAGCATAATGATGCTAAAAATCAAATGGAAGCTAGAAAGATGAAGATCAGGAACAAATGATACTTTGGGAAGAACAATCATTAAATGATAGAGAAAAGATATTTGAATTCCTATACCACTTCAATCCCATAGCGGCTGAGAAAACAGACCAAATAATTGAGTCAAAAGTAGAAAACTCATTTGAACAGCCTTTAATGGGCGTTAAAAGAGAGTTATTTAAAGGACGCTTATTAATCATTCCCGAAGTATCTATGATCATATCTTATTTGGTTGACGGTAAAAATATCCAAGTCATGCGCGTTTTACACCAAAAGCAAAAATTCCCAGCAAAGCAACACTAGCTCAATTCTAACTTCTTAAGTTAATTTAACAGTGGCCTGTTTTATTCTGTTCGGCAGTTTTTAACACAATAAAGCAACTCCAGTTAACAGGCGGAGCCTACTTATTTGAGACACTTTAATTTGTGGGGATCGTACAGGTTCTGACCCCATTGATTTATCTAACACCAAATTGAGGTTTTAGGTACTTCATTGAAGTTAAGTCTAGCTTGATTCGAAAACTAGGTAAGCTATTACAATCAACTACAAATGATATAAAACCCTGATTATACTCTTGAACCCACGCAACCTTACTTTGATACTTACAAACACTCCCTTTGTAATCAGGGTGAACAAATACGGGAATATCATTAACTTTAATGCCTTCCATATCAAAAATTTCACCAAGACACTGATCAAAATAACAATATTTAGAAAATAAGCACAATATCACTTCCCTCTCTGGAACATGAAAATAGTGATTATCAGCCAATATAGGTGTAAACTGAATATCTTTTCGCGTCCCTTTTAAATCTAGCCAATTCTCACCATTATATGCAACTCTACCCATAACTTACTCTCTCTAATTTAATCTATAGGTAAATCAAGTGTTCTGACCCCATTGATTATGAATAAAAGTGGCTGTCCATTTTATTTCATTAAGTTAATTTAACCATGACCCGTTTTATTCGAATGGGTGTCTCTTTCATTTCTTTTTATTATTTTAACAATGTAATTTTTTGAGTTTCTTTTAATGTAAGATACTTTTAAACAACGCCCGTTAATAATAACTCCATCATTAAAATGTCTATTGGCGAAATACCACTCACTCGTAGCTATATCGTTATAATTGAATCGAACACCTTCAATTTTAAAACTTTCGTCTCTACTATTTACTTTCTTAGTTTCATAATCCTCAATACACCCACTTATTGAATGTACATTTCCGCTAGCTATTAAATTAGTAACTTCACTATATTTATTATAATGACTTACTTTTCCTATTAAGATAAATAAGGCTAACAAAGCCAGCATAAGCGTTACTGTTTTTTCAGGCAATGAAACCACCTTAAAAAACAAAATTCTAAATTTGGGGGAAATCTTTATAAATACCAGTAAAAAAACAATTAAAAAAGCAACAAAAAAACCTTCTAATGGAAATGAAATATTACTTTCAAAGTACACTTGTTTCATCAGAATCACCCTAAGTTAAAAACAATCAAGAGGCGTAGTAGTTACTTCCATAAAACCAGCTCCATCTTCATAGTTAAATCCATAAGATGTTAAAATATAACATGAACACCTACTCTAATTTATTTAAATTAACTCTGACCCGTTTTATTATATTTTATACAGATGTTTTAAATCGGGAGGAAAAGCAAAGCAAAAGCTAAAAACAACAAAGCCCAATAGCTAACGCTACTGGGCTTTTATCTGGTTTAATTTGACACTGACCCGTTTTATTACTCACAGTTTTTGGGCCCAAATCGAGTACCTACATCTAATGTCCAACATTCAGGTTTATTTGTAACATCTACTAAAGCTGGACGCCAAATACCATCACTATGATTTGTTATTGACCTAATAATATACTTTCTACCTTTTTCTACATCTATGCTTAACTCAACAGAACCAAAAGATTTATTAGCTCCATTAAAATAGCTCACCTGCAAGCTATGCTTACCTGAGGTAAACTCTATTTCGTACTCATTAGTGAAGCCTCCACTTGGAAATATGTCATAGCTATGATCATCATCGATTGCTTCGATTCGAATAAAAGCTACCGGCTTTACTAATGCTACCTTATTCACTGATGGAGAATTATAAGTTTTTACAATTATTGGCTTACTTGTTGAAGAACAACCAACTAAAAATACAGCTAATAAAGTGAACCTTAAATTTAACACAAAAACATCCTTAAATTACCTAGAAAATAACGTGTACACTCACTATAACTTATTTAAATTAAACCTGACCCGTTTTATTTTAATTGTCATAACCAAACATCAGTGCTAACGTTTGTGCACACACCATAGATTTAAGGTAAGTTCTAATGGATGCTCGTATTCAATTTAGAATTGATGAAGAAACGAAACGTTTAGCGCAATTAATGGCAGAAAGCCAAGGACGTACTTTAAGTGACGCATGCCGAGAGCTAACAGAAAGCTTAGCCGCTGAACAACGCAAGTCTATGAGTCACGACACATGGTTGTTAGAAGAAGTAAGCGCTGCATTTGAAAAGCTTGATGCTGGTGAAGCTAACTTTGTTGAGCATAATGATGCTAAAAACCAAATGGAAGCTAGAAAGATGAAGATCAGGAACAAATGATACTTTGGGAAGAACAATCATTAAATGATCGAGAGAATATATTTGAATTCCTATACCACTTCAATCCCATAGCGGCTGAGAAAACAGACCAAATCATTGAGTCAAAAGTAGAAAGCTTATTTGAACAGCCTTTAATGGGCGTTAAAAGAGAATTATTTAAAGGACGATTATTAATTATTCCCGAAGTATCTATGATCGTATCTTATTTGGTTGACGGTAAAAATATCCGAGTCATGCGCGTTTTACACCAAAAACAAAAGTTCCCAGCAAAGCAACACTAGCTAAATTCTACCTTTTTAATTTAACCCTGATCCGTTTTATTACAACTTATACTCTTTATCAAAGATGTTATAGCTTTAGCTACCTCTTGTTCTAAAGAGTGAATTTTTTTTAGTTTAAATAAGTTTTCTTTTGTTGGTTCTTGACCCATTTTATGAGTTAACCGAAGACGACTCGATAGCACTTCTAATAAAGAATCATATTTTTTATAAAGTTGAAAATAGAGTTTTTTACTTTCCACATCATCTAGTTTTCTTAAGCAATACATTAACTTTGTTGAAACAATTTCTGATGCAGTTAATGTATTCAACTGCGTTATTATATAACTTTGAATTTCGTTGTTATATTCAAGTTCAACAGCAAAGTCTAATGACTTATTATTTTGATAAAGAGCAACAACAGAAACTATTATTGCGACTACCGATAACATTGCAGTAATTGTCTCATTTAACTTCATAACTATCCTTTATCCCATTTAAATTAACTCTGATCAGTTTTATTCGTTTGCTTTTTTAACCTTATAAATCTTTTATATCAGCATACAGCTGGTAAAGCCTATGAGCAGACATATCTAAAATGGGTTCGTACATAAATGAATTAAGGTGAATGTTCTCTGGAGTCATTAGGTTTACTTGATCAAGCAATGCTTTGGTTGTTAGTTCGCTTGGAAACAACTCACAATACTTATTGAATAGTTTTCTGGTTTGATCTTTGGCGATTGCCAAAGTGAATTCACTATCGTTAATTTGGCTTATCATAAATTCCTCAGCTTTTAGTCGAATAGCGATGGCTAATATCACCTTATTTTCTAATTCTATTGAATCTGTATTACCTTGCAATAACTCTTCGCTTTTATCATATATCATATCTTTTAATATATTTTCTTGATTTGGTAATACTAAGTCTCGTTGATCTGCAAAGATACCTTTATAGATGTTTTGAAGGTGAGATACCTTAATATCGCTAGTATCTGGCTTTATGTGAAGCAATGAGGTTAACGTTGTGTAGTGCGCCTTATGACCACAGTAATCAGCTATATTTCTTGCAAATGGAATACTTGCTAGTAAATAGCCGACATTACTTGATAGCTCTTGTTTCCATGCTGAAAAGACATCGTTTTGATACCTTTCTTGAGTGATTTCTGTTTTATCAACACTACGGTTCGCCATTAATCTGTTATTACGTTTAACACCTACTCGGCTACTGATTATTCGGTGGAAGTCAAAATTATGAGTAAGTGAAAATAGATGAAATTTATCTACTCCAGCAATCTCTTGTAGATATTCAACAATGGCGTATTTGTTTTTATAATTGAATGAATCAGCAATATCATCAATCACAATTAACGTAGGTGATGGCTGTTCTTTTTTTATTTGAATTGCAAATAGTACATTGAGGATATACCTTGCTCTTTTCTCTCCCTGACTTAAAACTTTTATTAAGCTTTCTTCGTTAACTTTCTGTGGATTATCTCTACCATCATTAAATTCATACTCTACATTCGGTGCTTGGCCATTTAGAATTACTTCATCTTGATTCTTCACACTTAATTTGAAAGGAACTGTAAAGCGCTCATTAAATGTATCAACTACAGTTTCCCATAAAGTTTGTTCTGCTTTTGCTTGTTGAATAATGCTTTCAACCATTGCTTGGTTACTTTTGTATGTTATTACTAAGTCATCCCATAAACTTTGTTGTGCTTGTAAGTAACTTTTAATAACCACTTTTTTGAATTGTGGAATATCTTTATAGTCAGTAAGTAACTCTTGGTTATCTGTAATAAAATTCCGAAATGCAGCTGTATCTTTTGTATTTAACTTATTATCTATTTTGGCAAACTTCTGTTTTAGATCATAGCTATTAAGTACTTTATCTTGCTCAGCTTGTAAAATCTCATTTAGCTCTTCTAAATTTTTAGCTAACTTAAGCTCACCATCTACTGAGATATTGACACTGTGTTTCGCCTGAAAAAAATCTGTATCGCCAAGGCTTTTAGAGACAGTCCCTGCTTTTTGATGATTGAAGCTCTTTGTTAAAACGGTTGATTGTTCGATAAGTTTATCGTACGTATCAACATAATCTGATAATTCTTTTGCAAAGTCACCTTTAGCAATTACCTCTAACACTTTATCGTTAAACAAATCACCAAACTTATAATCTGTATACCTACTGTAATCAGGAAGTTTTTCCTGCTGTAACTTTACGAGTAACTCTAAGAATTCTTTTTCGGGCTTATCAAAAATTTCACAAATTAATTTAGGGAAAGCATTGATAGCAACGCCTTTTTTACCAGCTAGCTTTGCTATTGCTTTAACAAGCGCTGTGCGCTTTTCATCAACTTCTTTTAATGCAGTGTCATATTGTTTTTTCAACGTATCATTTACTAGAAGGGTTGATAGTTGCTTAGAGCTATAACTTTCATTGTATGACTCTATCACCATTATTTGTTCAGGAGTGATAGCCACATTATCAATGGTGATATCTCTTTTAGTCACACGGTCAGGAAAGATTAAATCTTTGGTTTCTTCTTCATTGGCGACGTCGGTAAATGTTTTAGCAAGTGACGTTTTTAGTGTGCCGTTTGGTGCGTATAGTGAATTTACACCATCGTTACCTACTGATTTTGTAAAATTAAACTCTTTATTTAACTGATTTATGCCATAGCAATTTTCTAGGGATAATTTAAGTTTCATTCGTTTCCTTGTTATCAGCTATTAAAGCTGTTCCTTTAATATAACGCGAACACTCACTTTAATTTTCAAAAACAAATAAGTCAATTGATTAGCAGCGAACCTCAGGTTCGTGCTCTTCCTTTTCCTCTCCTCACAAAATCACTTTGTTAAATATTATTTTTTATAAAATTCGAAGCATGGATGCTGAGAAAGGATTGGTTGTCAGGGACGATTTTCCAATCCTTTTTTATAAACAAAAATAACTATTTAATGAAGTATTAGATTTTGTTTGGAAGCGGCCTTTTTGGGTTACGTTTTTGGGCTGTTGCAAAAAGGTAACTCGCCGAGAGGCGAAACCTTAGAGTTCATATAAATACGATAACAAAGTTAATACATCAAATATAAAACAAAGCTCGTGCCTTTTTGGCTGTTGAAAAAGGTATAGTTCACTTCATGGATGAAGGGATGTCATCAATACAGGGATGTTTATTTGATGACCGCCGAGAGGCGAAACCTTAGAGTTCAACTGAACTCGATGTAGCAGTCATAACATAAAACAAAACCCTCGCCTTTTTGGCTATTGCCAAAAGGTATTGTCGAGTACATGGATGTACTCGCTTAGGTTGTGTCGGGAACTGACAACCTGCCACTTCATGGATGAAGGGATGCCATCAATACAGGGATGTATTATTGATGACCACCATGGATGTACTCGCTTAGGTTGTCTATCTATTGATAAAAGCTAAAACTGAAAACCTGCACCGCTAAGGTTGCTCCTTAACGTTCATCTAAATTGCTTGTATTAGCAGTACAATTAAAGCTATTAACATAATCAATTTAAATTATTATACTACGAAATTACTTCGCTCGACATATAAAGTATGAAGCTACCAGTATAAAAGTAGAGGGTACTCCTATGAAAAAATACGTTAAACTTAAAAACGAAGCTCCTCCTCCTTGATAAGTTAGAGAGCTATAATACTCTATTAGAAAATAGCAAAAAAGAAATGGAGTAATTGCAAATATAGATAAAAATTTAAGCTGATTTTTTGATTTAAATTTTGTGACCAAAAAACCAAGAACGGCACTAAAAACATAAGATAAAATATAAATCATACTACCCTCCTAATGTTGATATAGATGTCATTACACAATTTTTGTGCATATTTATTTAACGTGGACACCCACTCTAATTTCAACAAACATATAAGTCAATTGATTAGCAGCGAACCGCAGGTTCGTGCTTTTCGCTCTGCTTTACCTCCCGATTCAAATATCTGTACTACTTCTATCCATAAGAGAATACCTTTCTCAAATCGGTCGGGCATGGATGCCCGATTGAGGATTAGATATTTGGTGACGGGCGGCGCTCTGTTTCATTATAAGAGCCGGTTACGTTTTTTGGCTGTTGAAAAAGGTATAGTTCACTTCATGGATGAAGGGATGTCATCAATACAGGGATGTTTATTTGATGACCGCCGAGGGGCGAAACCTTAACGCTCAGAAAAACTATGATAAGAAAAAAGCTAAGGGTTTAATGTATAAAGCCAACTAGCTTTTGATCTTAAAAAATACCTTCTTATGAAGGTATCATCCATAACATTAAGCCGAAACCTTCCCCCCTCGCCTCTTTAACATAATAACAATGGCAGAAATGATAATTTGTAACGCACCGTAAAGTAGAACGGTAAAAAGAACCATATCGCCAATCGTATTGGCACTTCCAACAATAACAGGGAACATTGATGCCTTTATCATTACACCCAAATTAACATTACGCACAATAACTTCCATTTCTATTGCGGTACTATCACTGTTTGAAAGACCCAGCAGTTTCAACATTAACCATGTGAAACAAAGTAACGTGATTATAAAGATACTAACTAACAACATATTATCAGTGCCGTAAGCGTTTATATCTAAACGCCCTGCACTAGCAGAGCCAACCACAATTAAAATGATGCCAATAAGAGAAAGTCGAATGCTCCATGCAGATATCCAACTGGCGTGATTGCTAATGTAGCGTAAAATCAACATGCCGATAATGAGAGGAAGAAGCAGAATGAAAGTAATGTCTCTAATGATTTGATCAGCAGGCATACTAAAGTTGTCTGGTAAATACTCTGTGATCAATAACCCCAAAATCAATGGCGTTGTTATTAAACAAGCAAGGGTTGTTAATCCAGTAATTGAAATGGAAAGCGGCACATTGCCTTTCGCTAAATAGGTAAAGATATTAGATGTTGTTCCCCCTGGAATAGCGGCTAATAAAGCGATACCAATAGCAACGCCTGCAGATACATCTGTAAAGTAAATAAAACCAAAGGCCAATAATGGAATGATAACTAATTGTAGTACTACGCCAATACCAACCGACTTAGGTTCCCGTGCGACATCTTTAAAATCATTAAACGTTAACGTAGCCCCCATTCCTAACATCGCGAAGAAAAGCTGTATTGCAGCAAACCAATATTCATATTGAATATATATTTGACCCATAAAATATCCTTTAAAATTAAAATCTTATACTAATTAGATTAAGTATTTATTTTGCCATTAACAATACGGCTATAACGTGGACAGACACTCTAACGTCAACTTTTAGTCCTATAAACTCAGTGAGTGAGAATTAGGCATTAAGGTAGCTACTCTTTTATTCTTTATAACGGCTTCATTAAGCAAACTCTAGCAAGTTCACGTTTTACCTTGATTCCAAACCAATTGGTAAAGATCTTTTGATATGTGTAGTATCTTCCTCGTATTAATCAATAATACAACTTACTAATATATAGGAATTTTTATGATAAAACGCTATTTTAATTTCTGCATCGGGCTATTAATGCTTGTCGGCAGTAATACAGCAGAGTCTAATGATGTCATTAGCACTGCTACTAGCGTTACATCAGGTGATGTAACATTCCATTTTGCTAACAGTTACTCAGTGGGCCAATTTTTGGATGGCCAATGGTGGGTACACAACAATGGTGAAGATGTCGTAATCACATCTATCACACCAGACTCTTTTAACGACGACGGCCGTATACGTAACGGTGCTGAAATTAATCCTCTGAATGAAAGTACGCAAGGATTTGATAGCCTGAATGAAACTGGCGTCAATACAGATATGATTTATCTCGCTAGTAAAAACGTTGACCCAGGTGCTACTGGTGAAATGTTAACTATATCTGCTGGCAATTCAGTCGTTAAAGCGATTTCTAGAGTGGAGAATGCCCGCCGCCCACTTATTAACCAAGCTGCAATATTGACAGTACTTGGTTCAACTCCGGCTGATAATTCATTTCGTCCTGCTTACGTTGGCACTGATAAAACCATTGTTGCTACTTTGGATGATTTAAATTATGACGTTTTAGGTAAATTTGAACCGTTAGAAAGCACGCCCAATATCAGTACCTATGTGCCATATATGGAAGGTGTTTGGTTAGACCATAATACAGAATGGACACAAGGTGATATTCACCCTGAAGCATCAATGCCAAACTATGGTCGTGAAATTTCAAAAATCACCAGCCTTGTTGGTATGCAATTACAACTTAATTACACTGATGCACAAAAGCAAGATGCATTAGTTGCGATGGTACAATATGCCATTGATATTTATGGTGTGTTACAGCAAGACCCTATTAGCGAAAAAGAAAATTACTACTGGTATAACAATGCCGCTAATAATCAAGGCCGTAAATTACCTTTGTTAATTGGTGGCCTAGTACTTGACCACGAAGGTATGTTGGATGCAGTTGATGCAAAATTTGGCGACAACTTATTATTCCAAGAAGACCAACAAACGTTTTATGTCACCGAAGAAGAAATTGAAATTACGGCAGAGAACAGTAGTGAAACTCAAGTCGATTATACTGAAAGCGATTTAGGTACCGCTGGTTGGGCTGTAAGAGCTTGGGATCAACCTAGTACTCTTAATGCAGATTGGAGTGCTAAATACAGAACATGGACAGGTAATGCCTCTGTGGTGACTGCATTAGCCGTCATGATGATGGATGCAACAGAAGAGTGGAATTGGCCTGCGTTTTTCGCTTATTCAGACCGTTATTTCTCAATAGAAGGCGAAGGTGTTTCCGATGCTTTATCTGGAAACTCTATCCATACTTCAGCTGCTAATTTATGGAACGCGTACCGAGACCAATTAACAACTTGTTTATGTCAAAAACCAGAGCCTATTCCTGAACCTTATGATCCTAACAGTGTGAAATCTGGTGATATCACTTTCCATTTTGCAGAGCATTATGAAACAGGACAGTTTGTAGATGGTCAGTGGTGGGTTCATAACAATGGTGAAGACGTTGTTATTACATCAATTACACCAGACTCATTTAATGATGATGGACGCATTAGAAATGGTGCTGAAATAAATCCATTAAATGAAGCAGAACAAGGCTTTGATGGCCTTAGAGATCTAGATGTCGTTAATACTGATATGGCTTACGATGCGACAAAAAATGTTGATCCAGGTAATACAGGACAAGCATTAGTTTTATCTGCTGGAAATTCAGTGATAAAAGCAATCTCTAGAGAGGAAGATGAACAACGCCCATTCATTACTCAAGCTGCAATATTAACAATATTGAGTGAAACGCCACCAGCTAATTCATTCCGTCCTGCTTATGTTGGAACTGATAAAAGCATCCCTGCAACATTAGACGATTTAAACTATAACGTACTTGGTACATATCCTCGTTTGGATACTACGCCGGATATTAGTGAATATGTTCCTTATATTGAAGGCGTTTGGTTAGACCATGTGACCGAGTGGGTGCAACGTGAAGTTCATCCAACATCGTCAATGCCTTTATACGGCCGTGAACTTGGGAAATTAACAAGTATTGTTGGGTTACAGCTACAACTTGATTACACAAATGCTGAAAAACAAGCTGCGTTAATTGCAACGGTACAATACGCCATTGATCTTTATGGTGTGTTAGGCAATGGTCCAATAAACGGGAAAGAAGGCTATTATTGGTATAACAGTGGTGGACATAACCAAGGCCGTAAATTACCTCTGTTAATTGGTGGTTTAGTGCTTAATCATTCTGGAATGTTAGCGGCAGTAAATGCTGAAAATGGCAATAATTTATTGTTTTCAGAAGATCAGCAAACTTTTTATGTTAGCCAAACTGAGATAGATCGCACTGTTGCTGATGATGACGAAGATCAAGTGGATTACACAACAGCAGATATCGGTTTAGCTGAATGGGGAATTCGTTATTGGGATGGCCCAGCAAACTACTTAAATGCTGATTGGGGTTCTAGATACCGCACAGTGACAGGCAATGTTTACGTTGTTACATCATTGGCAGTAAGAATGATGAACGCGAAAGAACAATGGGGCTGGCCTGCCATGTTTGATTATTCAGACCGTTACTTCTCAATTCAAGGTGAAGGCGTATCTGATAGTCTCTTTGGTAATAGTATTGATACATCCGCTGCAGAATTATGGAATACTTATCGAAATCAGTTAGGTACAAATATTTATGAACCTAGCGTTGATGAATAAGATATTAAAAGTACATTCTAGAAATGGAAATTAATCCTTTATATTAGTTATAAAGGTGTATGTACAAAACAAAACGGAGCTTAATAGCTCCGTTTTTTTATGCTTTAAACATCCATTTTATTGCACTTAATTTAATAATGATTATGAGCTGGTCAATACCCCATTATGATAATCATCGAGTGCTTGATTAATTTCTTCAAAAGTATTCATGACCAATATAACGTGGACATCCACTCTAATTTATTTATGTAATGAAATAATCTCTTGTGAGCCTTAACTTGTACAGCATTGCATTTTATTCGCAAGAACAGGTGTTCCATTATATGTTGTCTCAAACTGCGACGTATTTTCAAATCCATATTTTTGGTACAACTTAATGGCTGGGTAATTTGATGATGCAACATAGAGAGTTGCAGAGCCAACAATATTAGAAAGCATAAACTCTAGTAGTTTAATGCCAACCCCCTTCCCTCTGGCTTTAGGGTGAACAAATAACGCTCTAATTTCTGTGCCTTTATAAGCACAGAACCCAATAACATCTTCACCACCATAAATGTAGATGTCTGACTCTAATATTTGAGTGGAACGTACAACATCTTTTTCAAAAGGTAATAGCTCAAACTCAGCAGACTCAAATTTTAACTCATCAAGTTTAGAGCTTTCATAAATAGTTAAAATACTTTGATAATCACTCTCTAAATATTTACGAATACTCACAGACACACCTTAAAAATAACGAGCCATCCCACTTTACCCCAACTCATTAATCGCCTGCTTAATGCGTTTAATAGATATTGGATATTTAGTGCCAATACCTTGGGCAAATAAGGACACTCGTAATTCCTCTATCATCCAGTACACGTCTGTGACTTCTTTTGGTATTGGTAGTTCTTTTGGATATTTTTCCGTTAGCTTGTCGTATAGGTCGTACACTTTATCTAGGTCAATTTGATTCATGCGGTCTTTATTCGCATCAATTTTAATTTTCTCTAAACGCTTTTCTAACGCTAACACGTACCTGTAAATATCTGGCAAGCGGTCTATGCCGCATTCACTTACAAAGCCTTTATAAATTAATGAATCTAAATGTGCTTTGATATACGCATTGGCTTGGATCATATCAAAACTGATCTTGCCTTTAAGTTGCTTAGATATCTTATGGCCTACCAGTAATATTTTTTCTACTTGCATAGCAGCATCAAAAACAGTGTCGTTTAACTCGCCTCTGATCTTGTCTCGTAATGCATTAAATGCATCTTGAGTTCGGGGTACATTATCGGTGACTTCTTTGGTGATCACAGCACGAATACAGTCACTTATTAACTGGTCTATTTGGCCAAACGGATTGAAGTACAATACCAGCTTTGACTTGTTTGGCAGTTTTTGTTGTAAGTGTTTTATTGGTGATGGCAAGGTTTTAAAAATAAGCTCCACTATGCCTGATAAGTGACTCGCCTCTGCGACTTCTTGATGATCCAACAGCTCAACATTAACTTTGCTGCCTGTCTTGACCAATGCAGGGAATGCTTTAATTTGATAGTTACCTTGGCTTTTCATGTAACTTGTTGGTAAGTCACCAAAGTCCCAATCTTTAACATCGGTTTTTTCAATGTCGTCGGTAGCAACGGCTTTAATTGTCTTTTTAACTTGTTGTTGTAACGACGCTTTTACCTCATCTAAATTAAAGCCTTGGCCGATAATATTTTCTTTGTCGTCCACCACTCTGAAGTTGATTTTTAAGTGTTTGTCTAACTTGTCTAACACCCAATCTTCTTTATCTAACTTCACGCCGGTCATTCTGAATAACGCTTCTGTGATCACTTCAATAAATGGCACGGTATGATCTGTGTATTTTTCTTTTAGTCTTTGCAATAACGCATCTGCGTAGTTTGGCGCAGGCACAAAATTACGTCTTAATTGTTTTGGCAGTGACTTAATTAACGCCATGATCAATTCGTGACGGTATGCTGGAATATGCCAGTCAAATTCAGTGTCTTTTATTTGGTTTAACAGCGGTAAAGGAATTCGCACAGAAATACCGTCAGCAAATTCTTCGCCCGGTTCAAAGTCGTAATCCAGTGGCAAACGTAAGTTGCCCTGTCGCCAAAAATCTGGATAAGAGATAGCAGAAAGCTCAGTGCCGTCGGCCAACATAAAGTCTTCTTTTTTGGCTTTAAGTTGCTCTTGGTCGTTTTTCTTAATCCATTTTAATAAGTCGGTTTTGCTGGCTATATTTTTTGGTAGCTTCTTTTGGTAAAAACCAATTAGCTCTTCTTCATCAACCAACAAGTCTCGACGTCTAACTTTGTTTTCAAGACGTTGTATGTCTTCCATTAACTCACTGTTGTGAGTTAAAAAATCGAGTTTGTGTCCAAGCTGACCATTAACTAGTGCGTCACGGATAAATATCTCGCGGCTTATTACTGGGTCTATTTTGTCAAAGTTAACTCGGCGTTTTGGCACAATAACTAAACCATACAAGGTTTGTTTTTCAAACGCTTGAACACTGCCCTGCTTTTCGCTCCAGTGCGGCTCTGAATAGTTTTTGGTCATAACATGTTGTGCCAACGGCTCAACCCATTCAGGTTGAATACGAGCTGCGTAACGAGCAAACAGTTTTGAGGTTTCTACCAATTCTGCTGCCATCACCCATTTGGCAGATGTTTTAAATAAATGTGAGCCTGGGAATATGTGGAATAAACTGTTTCTGGCGCCTTCGTATCCTGGCATTCCAGGTCGTTTATCTTTGTTGGCTTTTTTGTCTGCGTCTTTTATTTCTTTTTGACCAATATGACTTAACAAGCCTGACAATAACGCTTGATGTATACCTTGGTAATCACGACTTATGGTAGGTATGTCATTTAGTTCGTCATGGCTGTTATTAACGGGGTTGTTATTAATGCTGCTGTTATCATTAGCTGATGCTTCTCTTGTTTCTTGGCTTTGCGCTTTAGCGGCTTTTACATTAAAACCAAGCTCAGACACGCTTTGTTCTATTTGATAAACCAAATCCTGCCATTCGCGAATACGCATGTAGTTTAAAAATTCTTGTTTACACTGCTTTCTAAACTGGCTGCCAGACTCTTGATTTTTCTTAGCGATTAAGTAATCCCAAAGATTTAAATACGCGACAAAGTCTGAGTCTTTGTCTTTAAATCGTTTATGTAGCTCGTCTGATTTTTGTTTAAAATCGGACGGTCGCTCTCTTGGATCTTGAATACTCAGCGCTGCCACAATCACAATAATTTCATGCAAACAGTTACTATTAGCAGCAGTGAAAATCATTTTTGCCAGTCTTGGATCAACCGGAATTCGGCTAAGGCTTTTACCAGAGTTTGTTAATTTATAACGGCTTCGGGCTTTGATGTCGTTATTGTCGGTAATGGCTTGTAGCTCTTCTAACAAACGTAAACCGTCATTAATAAAACGACTGTCTGGTTTTTGAATAAACGGGAAGTTCTCTAAATCCCCCAAGTTAAGGGACATCATTTGTAGAATAACCGACGCCAAGTTTGTTCTTAATATCTCTGGCGCGGTAAATTCTGGTCGAGATAAAAAATCGTCTTCGCTGTATAAACGAATACAAATACCCGCTTCTGTACGACCACAACGGCCTTTTCTTTGATTGGCACTGGCTTGAGAAATTGGCTCAATTGGTAAACGTTGTACTTTAGATTTGTAGCTGTAACGAGAGATTCTTGCAGTACCTGTATCGATTACATACTTTATGCCAGGTACGGTTAACGAGGTTTCCGCTACGTTTGTGGCTAATATAATACGGCGATTATGATGCGGAGCAAAAATTCGGTTTTGTTCGGTCGCTGACAAGCGCGCATATAAAGGCAGTATTTCGGTATTACGTAAATTGCGTTTTGCTAACGCGTCGGCGGTGTCACGTATTTCTCGCTCACCATTCATAAACAATAGAATATCACCGCTGCTTTCACGGGCAAGTTCGTCTACTGCGGCATAAATAGCAGCAACTTGATCGTTGTCTTGGTGAGAATTAGTACGAGAGTCGTCGCTTAAATATTCTGATGACACTTCATCTAAAGGTCTGTAACGCACTTCAACCGGAAAGGTTCTGCCCGTTACTTCAATAATTGGCGCACCTTTAAAGTGTTCACTAAAGCTTTGTGGGTCTATGGTTGCCGAGGTAATAATGACTTTTAAGTCTGGACGTTTAGGTAATAGCTCACGCAAATAACCTAATATGAAGTCTATATTTAAACTACGTTCGTGTGCTTCATCTATGATGATAGTGTCGTACTGGTTTAAGTATCTGTCGTGTTGCATTTCTGCTAACAACACACCATCTGTCATTAATTTCACATAAGTATTGTCACCTACGTGATCTGAGAATCTAACTTTGTAACCAACGGCGGTTCCCATTTCACAACCTAATTCATCACAAATTCGGGTTGCTACGCTGCGCGCTGCTAGTCGTCTTGGTTGGGTGTGACCAATTTTACCTTCAATGCCACGGCCTAATTCCATGCACATTTTTGGTATTTGCGTGGTTTTACCTGAGCCTGTTTCACCGGCAATGATCACAACTTGGTTTTCGCTAATGGCTTTTTTTATTTCAACGTGTTTTTGGCTAACAGGCAGCTGTTCTGGATATTCAATTTTAGGTAATGCGGCAATGCGGATTTCCCTAAGGGCGATTGATTTATCAATGTCTTTTTGTAACTTTTCTAAGGCATTAGCTTGTTTATCAATATCTTGAATTTTCTGGATACGACGAAGTCGGCTAGATAAAGGATGTAAGTCCTGCTTTAACACTTGTTTAATGTTTGGGGATTTTAATTCAGACACTGTAGTTTCAGACACGATAATTTAAACACTATAAGTAATATATGGGAAACGCATTGATAACATTCTATCACTTTTCTTTAGATACAAAAAAGCCTTAAACCCAAAGTGCTATAACTGGTGTTTAAGGCTTATGTAGAACATCTATTTAATTAAGTACAAGGATACTCATAAATTGAGTGAAATTGCATATCCCGAACTTTTATAATTGTTGGGCTATTAACACAAGTAATTAACTGTTCATTATCTTCCACAGCCGGATAGTCTTTAGGTTTAGAACCTGATAAATGCTCAGAATTACCTAAAGTAGCTTCACATAGTTTTTGAGTTAATTCGTTCGTTTTCATTAAATCCAAGATATTTTAAAGCTCACAATTATAGTAAGACAGGATAACATGGATTTTACCCACACTGTTTAAGATAAAATCCAATAAGATTATTATATTACGCTCTATTAAAAGGAAGTTTCAAGAGCGATTTCAAATCGCTGGCGTTTAAATAAGCGATCACTTGAAGATAGCAACCGACTCTTCTCCATTAGAAGATTTACTGGCACGATACATTCCACTGGTATTAAACGGCATATGAATATTACCATTTCTATCCATAATAATTACACCGCCTGTGCCTCCTACGGGTAATAACACACCGTGAATAACTTCATCACCCGCTTCAATAATACTTTTATGTTGGTATTCAACTCTAGCGCAAATATCAGAGGCAACATTATAACGAATAAAGAACTCACCATGACCCGTTGCAGAAACAGCACAACTTTTGTTGTCGGCAAAGGTTCCTGCGCCAATAATAGGTGAGTCTCCCACTCGTCCCCAACGTTTAGCTGTCATGCCACCGGTTGACGTTCCTGCAAATAAATTCCCGTTTTTATCTAATGCAACTGCACCAACAGTACCAAAACGAAAATCCTCAGATTCTGACCAGTTCTTACTAACTTGCATTTTAGCTTTGGCTCTTTTTAATGATTTTAATCTACGCTCGGTATCAAACATTTTATTATCAACTGGAATCATACCTTGCGAAACTGCAAAAGCTTCTGCACCTTTACCACTTAGCATTACATGTTCAGATTTTTCCATTACCGCAACGGCTAGTTCAATTGGGCTTTTAACTGTTTTCACACCGGCCACTGCACCAGCTTGTCTATTTGAACCATCCATAACTGAAGCATCTAGTTCATGTTCACCTTCATACGTGTAAACAGCACCAACGCCTGAATTAAATAATGGAGATGCTTCCATAATTTGAATTGCTGCAACAACAGCCTCTTGACTGGTTCCACCATTTTTTAATATTAAATAACCTGCGTCACGAGCTTCTTGTAGTTTTGCTTTATATTCAGCTTCTACTTCATCCGTCATCTTAGTTTTTAAAATAGTGCCAGCACCGCCATGAATAGCAATTGCAAATTCAGTCTTTACTTCTGAACACGCACTAAGTGCAGATAAAACTACAGCCGTAAATATTAATTTTTTTATTGTTTTCATGACTTACCTTTAAATTTTAAAAAATAGTGAATGATTAAGCTCAACAAATTGATATTACATGTTTATATCGTTAATTAATTTAAAAAGATACTACACAAACTTATTTCAGATCAATTCACAAAAATTCAGTCTCGCTATTCTAAGTAAAACATAACTACTTAATTATAAAATATGCTTTATCAAGAAATCTATCAACTGATGAAATATAAACGTGACGAACTAACCGCCCGTTTAACATCTATAAAACAAGACTTTACATCTTTAACTGAGCAAGCTATTGACGGTGATAGTAGCAGCGACAATGACGATGTATTGTTCTCTATTGCCCATCAAACCAAGGTTGAGTTAGCTAATGTGAAAAACATTATGAGCAATATTGAACAAGGAAATTTTGGTTTATGTCAAAAGTGCGGAGAAACAATTGAGATTGAATCACTGAACAATAACCCTTTTGAAAAAACATGTAACCATTGTAAAAATCTTAACTTATAGTCATTTAAGCGTTAATTTTAATCTGTTATTAACTAATCCATAGATTCACTTTGACGATACGCTTGTAACCCTTTAAAGTCGGTATTTTGTATATCTACTGATAAATTATAATGACTGACTCAACAGAAACTCTATATTGGTACGACTTTGAATCTTGGGGCGTAAATCCCAAAAAAGATAAACCCTCACAGTTTGCTGGCATAAGAACCGACTTAGACCTAAATATCATAGGTGAGCCACTTGTTGAATATTGTCAAATCCCCAATGATTACCTGCCTCACCCAGAAGCAGCATTGGTCACAGGTATTACGCCACAAAAAACACTGCAAGACGGTTTAATAGAGCCTGAATTCATCAAAAAAATTCATTTAGAGATCAGCAAACCTAATACAACATGTGTTGGTTATAATAATATTCGTTTTGACGATGAAATGATCCGTTACACACTATATAGAAACTTTTATGACCCTTATAGCTACAGTTGGCAAAACGGTAACTCACGTTGGGATATTCTTGATATGGTTCGTGCTTGTTATGCACTTAGGCCAGAAGGTATTAATTGGCCAACGGATGATGAAGGCAAGCCTAGCTTTAGATTAGAATTATTAACCAAAGCAAATGGCATAGATCACGGCTCTGCTCATGATGCATTGTCTGATGTTATCGCCACCATCGAATTAGCTAAATTAATTAAAACCAAACAACCAAAACTATATAGCTTCTTGTTTGAACATCGTCATAAGAAAAACCTTAATGATTTGATTGATGTTTATCGCTCTGCGCCATTAGTTCATACCACAGGTATGTTCTCTCCTTGGCAAGGTTGTACATCTTGGGTTGCCCCTATCGCGTTCCATCACAAAAATAAAAATGCGGTGGTGATTTACGACTTAACGAAAGATCCAACACCTTTATTAGCATTAACAGCGGAAGAAATTTCTGAAAAGTTATATACCAAAACAGAAGACTTAAACGGTGAAGAACGTATTGGTTTAAAACTGGTTCATTTGAATAAATGTCCAGTTTTAGCACCAGCAAAAACCTTATTACCAGAAAATGCAGAGCGTTTAGGTATAGATAGACAATTATGCTTAGAGCATTTAGCCATTATTCAAAAAAATCCTGAATTAAAAACCAAATTGGCTAAGGTTTTTGAATTTGAAAACGAATTTGAGAAAGAAACAAACCCAGAATATCGTTTATACGACGGCTTTATTTCTGACGCTGACAAGCAGCAGATGAATTACATACATTCACACCCTATCGCAGATCAGTGGAAACTAGAGCCACAGTTTAAAGATCAGCGTTTAATACAACTGTGGAGGCTATATAAAGCTCGTTACTTCACATCTAGCTTGTTACCAGAAGAATTGAATTGGTGGCAACAGTATAGAACTGACAAGTTAATGAATGGTTTAGACAAACCTAACTTAACATTCACTGAGTTCCAATTGAGTTTAGAGAATAATGCGGAAGCGAATCAAGATAACGCAGAAAAAACCGCCATATTAAAGTCGTTATATCACTACGTACAAACGCTTTAATAGTTTCACACAGCTAAAATTGTAATTAAACAGGCCATTAATTTGGCCTTTTTTATGCCTGCATTTTTCTGGGTGAGCCGTTTGTGCTGGGTGGGGTGGTAAATTCCAGGCATAAAAAAACGCCCTAAGCATTGGCTTAGAGCGTTTAGAATGGGAGCTTGACGGTGAGCTACTCTCGCATGGCGACTGCCACACTACCATCGCCGCAACTGCGTTTCACTACTGAGTTCGAAATGGAT
>NZ_CANMSK010000027.1 GCF_947500655.1 uncultured Psychrosphaera sp.
GCTTAAGTTACAAACCATCCTTGAAGGCTATGAATTAGCAAAGTCTCTTGAATCTGACTTGTGATCAAGAGACAGCTTACTTAAGCGGCTTTCTATTTAATAACTCTTAATAAACAAGGTTATTTATGCTTCACCATCTTCAGGAAGAAGATCGTCTTCTTTGATTGTTGCTTTTAATAGCAACATATCGCGAAGTTTCTTTTCAATTTCTTCGGCTATTGCCACATTTTCTTTTAAGTATTTAATACAGTTTGCTTTACCTTGACCAACTTTATCACCGTTGTAAGCATACCAAGCACCCGCTTTATCAACTACGCCATGCTTAACACCAAGGTCAATTAACTCACCCTCTTTAGAAATACCTTTACCATACATGATGATAAATTCAGTTTGTTTAAACGGAGGAGCAACTTTGTTTTTAACAACTTTAACTCGGGTTTCGTTACCAATAACCTCATCGCCCTCTTTAACAGAACCGATACGACGAATATCTAAACGAACAGAAGCGTAGAACTTAAGTGCATTACCACCTGTTGTGGTTTCTGGATTACCAAACATAACACCAATTTTCATACGAATTTGGTTAATGAAGATACATAAAGTATTTGAACGTTTAATGTTACCCGTTAATTTACGTAACGCTTGTGACATAAGACGTGCTTGTAGACCCATGTGCGAGTCGCCCATGTCGCCTTCAATTTCAGCCTTTGGTACCAATGCAGCTACTGAGTCGACAATCAGTACATCAACTGCACCAGAGCGAACTAGCATGTCGGTAATTTCTAAAGCTTGCTCACCAGTATCTGGTTGAGAAACTAATAAGTCATCAACGTTAACACCTAACGCAGACGCATAAATTGGGTCTAATGCGTGTTCAGCATCAACAAAGGCACACGTTTTACCGGCTTTTTGAGCTTCAGCAATAACTTGTAATGTTAATGTTGTTTTACCTGATGATTCTGGACCATAAATTTCAACAACACGTCCACAAGGTAAACCGCCTATGCCTAACGCTATGTCTAAGCCTAATGAACCTGTAGATATAGATTCAATATCTAAAGCATTACTGTCACCCAATTTCATAATTGAGCCTTTACCAAATTGTCTTTCAATTTGTTGTAGTGCTGCGCCTAATGCTTTTTCTTTATTTGCGTCCATTTCTGTCTCCGAACATGACTTGTTGTATTTGTTGATGATGTTTCAACTTAACTATGCGATAAAGTATACTGTATAATTAAACAGTATCAATAAAAATTTATTATTATTTTTATTTAATTTCCAAAATACTCTCAACAGCCATATTCAATGAGGCTTTCACGGTAGACTCTCTTACGTCATTCCTATCACCGTCAAAACAAAAAAGTTGAGTTTTACTGTGTTTTATTATCTTTTCATCCAGTAGGTACTGTATAAAAACAGCAATCCAAACAGTACCCACAGGTTTATCTTTTGAACCACCACCAGGACCTGCAACACCACTCACTGAAATTCCCACTTGAGCATTTGCAGCGTTTACCGCACCTTGTGCCATTTCAATAACCGTTTGCTCCGACACCGCACCGTATTTTTCTAATGTTTCGCTTTGCACATTAACCAGTTGTTGTTTTGCGTTATTACTATAGGTAATGAATGCACAGTCAAAATAACTAGAACTGCCTGCAATCGCAGTTATCGCTTGGCTAACGCCGCCTCCAGTACAAGATTCAGCAGTGGTTACTGTCCAACTTTTATCTAATAAAGCAGCTCCAAGCTGCTTACTTAAAGATTCAATTTCAATCATTTCCAGATTCCTTATACTTTTTACGAGACACTATGGTGATGATCTGTGACAATATACAACATTAGTCACAGAATTCATTAAGCCAAATGTCAAATTTATTCAGTCCAGAAAATATCGCTAGCCACACACCTATGATGCAACAGTTCTTAAATATGAAGAAAGATCATAAAGATATTCTGTTGTTTTACAGAATGGGTGATTTTTACGAATTATTTTATGATGATGCTAGACGGGCGTCTGAACTGTTAGATATTTCATTAACTAAACGTGGTGCATCTGCTGGCGAACCAATTCCAATGGCTGGCGTGCCTTATCATGCAGTTGATAACTATTTGGCTAAATTAGTACAACTTGGTGAGTCCGTAGCTATTTGTGAACAAGTTGGCGACCCTGCCACCAGTAAAGGTCCAGTAGATAGAAAAGTGGTTCGCATAGTGACGCCAGGAACCGTAAGTGATGAGAATTTACTGAACGAGCGTTTCGACAATCTAATTTGTGCGGTATTTGCCAATAAACCAAGAGCCACTTCTGCTGAGACTTACGGTGTTGCTTATTTAGATATCAACAGTGGCCGTTTTCTTATTAATCAGTTTGATCAACTTGCTGACCTGTCTGCAACTTTAACTCGTTTACAACCTGCCGAAATTTTATATCCAGAAGACTTTTCTCAAATGCAGGTATTAAATGGTTTTAAAGGCGTACGTCGTCGACCTGTTTGGGAATACGACTTAGAAACCTGTGAACGTGTATTAATACAGCAATTTCAAACCAAAGACTTACAAGGTTTTGGTATTACCAAGGCACCAGTGGCTATTTGTGCAGCGGGCTGTTTAATGCAGTATGTACGTGACACACAAAGAACTGCCCTGCCTCATATTCGTTCTATTACATTGGAGTCTATCGACTCTACTATTATTTTAGACTCAGCGACTCGCCGTAATTTAGAACTCACACAAAATCTTTCTGGCGGCCAAGACAATACGTTAGCGCAAGTGTTAGATAAAACTTCAACAGCAATGGGCAGTCGTTTACTAAAACGTTGGATCCATTTACCAAGACGCAATCAATTAGAAGTAAACGCCAGATTAGACGCAGTCCAGGACATATTAACCCTCGGCAATGACACCTTAATTCAAGATCCGCTTAAGCAAATTGGCGATATTGAACGTATTGTTGCTCGGTTAGCTTTACGCTCTGCCCGTCCGCGCGACTTAGCTCGTTTACGTAACGCATTTAGAGTTTTGCCAGAGTTAAAAGCCGAGCTTGATAACAATAAGTCGGTACGTTTAGCCTCGTTAAACAACCAAATTCAGTTATACCCTGAGATTTTAGCTTTATTAGAAAGTGCAATTATCGAAAATCCTCCGGTGCTTATTCGTGATGGTGGCGTAATTGCTGAAGGTTATAATGCAGAATTAGATGAATGGCGCGAATTAAGTGCAGGGGCCACTAGCTTTATCGACAAGCTAGAAATATCAGAAAGAGAACGCACTGGTATTAACACGTTAAAAGTTGGTTTTAACAAAGTACACGGTTTTTATATCGACATAAGCAAAGCTTATTCTGACCGAGTGCCGGAAGAGTACGTAAGACGCCAAACGTTAAAAAACAACGAACGTTACATTATTCCAGAATTAAAAAAACACGAAGAAAAAGTGCTATCTAGCCAAAGCAAAGCCTTAGCGTTAGAAAAACGTTTATACGAAGCGGTGCTGGATCAACTAGTGGATGTTATTGAAGAACTACAAATTACCGCAGATGCTATTGCACAAGTTGACGTATTAACCAATTTTGCTGAACGTGCTGAAACGCTAAATTACCATAAACCTGAGTTAGTAGCTGGGCGAGTGGTTAAGATTGAAGCTGGTCGTCACCCTGTCGTTGAGCAGGTTATGCAAACACCGTTTATTGCTAATCCGGTGCATTTACATTCAGATCGTAAGTTAGCGGTTATTACAGGTCCAAATATGGGCGGTAAATCTACTTTCATGCGCCAAATTGCACTTATTACGTTAATGGCTAACATTGGTTGTTTTGTTCCGGCTGAATCTGCGCAAATTGGCGAAATTGACCGTATATTCACTCGTATTGGTGCATCGGACGATTTAGCCTCTGGTCGCTCTACTTTTATGGTAGAAATGACTGAGACTGCAAACATAATGCATAACGCATCACAAAACAGTTTAGTGTTGATGGATGAAATAGGCCGAGGAACAAGTACTTACGACGGCTTGAGTTTAGCTTGGGCTACTGCACATTATTTATCTACCAAAATAAACGCACTTACTTTATTTGCCACACACTACTTTGAACTCACTGAGTTTGCCGATACTCAACCAGGTGTTGTTAATGTGCATTTGGATGCACATGAACATGGCGATGACATTGTGTTTATGCATTCAGTACATGATGGCGCTGCAAGTAAAAGTTTTGGTATTCAAGTAGCTAAATTAGCCGGCTTACCAAGCGAAGTATTAGCCTTTGCTAAAAACAAATTGCATCACTTAGAGTCAAATACACTACCGGCACCACAACAAGTGCCTGAGCTTGCAGCAAATCAGCAAATGTCATTGGTTAGTACCAGTCAGTCCGATATTACTGATATTCTTAACAATACTGACCTAGACGAGTTATCACCAAGACAAGCATGGCAATTAATCAGTGAGTTAAAAAGTAAATTAAAGTAGTAAATCAAGTAGACGAGCAAACCTGACGATTGTTTTTTACTGTGATACCCTTGTAAAAAATAAACAACGAGGACCTTTATGCATTATTCTACTTACATCACTCTCGGCCTGTATTTTATAGCTATGTTAGCGATAGGTTTATACGCCTATCGTAAATCTACTTCTGACTTATCTGGTTATATGCTTGGCGGACGTTCATTACCTCCAGCTGTTGCAGCCCTTTCCGCAGGTGCTTCTGACATGAGTGGTTGGATATTGATGGGACTGCCCGGCGCTATGTTTGTTTCCGGTTTAAGCAGTAGTTGGATTGCTTTTGGATTGTTCATTGGTGCGTTAGTTAACTATTTAGTGGTTGCCCCAAGACTCAGAGTTTTTACAGAAAAAGCCAAAGACGCCCTCACTGTTCCAGATTATTTTGCTAAACGTTTTAATGACCAAACTTTAACCCTTCGTTTAATTGCCTCCACTGTTATTATTATCTTCTTCACTTTATATACCTCTTCAGGCCTAGTTGCTGGCGGTAAATTATTTGAAACCTCATTTGGTTTAGATTATTCAGTTGGTCTTATTGTTACCGCAGCCGTTGTTGTTGCCTATACTATGTTTGGTGGATTCTTAGCGGTAAGCCTTACTGACTTTGTACAAGGCTGCATTATGTTTGTCGCAGTAATACTGGTTCCGGTTATTGCCTTTACTCAGTTTGACAGTTTATCTGAAATGACATCCATCATTAGCGCGGTTAACCCAACTTACTTCGATTGGTTTGAAGGACTCAGTTTAATTGCAATTCTATCCAGCATGGCTTGGGGTTTAGGTTACTTTGGTCAGCCTCATATTATTGTTAGATTTATGGCGTTACGTTCAATTAAAGACATGCCAACAATGCGTAATATTGGCATGGGTTGGATGTTTGTTGCTTTAGTTGGTGCACTTGCGGTTGGCTTTACGGGTGTGGCTTATGTGAATAAATTTGCCCTTGGTGACATAGACCCAGAAACTATCTTCTTGGTTTTCTCAAATGTATTATTCCACCCTTTAATAACTGGCTTTTTACTTGCGGCTATATTAGCTGCGATTATGAGTACCATAAGTTCGCAACTTCTTGTGTCATCAAGTTCATTAACTGACGACTTTTATAAAACGTTTGTTAAGCGCGATGCGTCAGATAAAGAATTGGTAATGGTTGGTCGTTTATCTGTATTGTTAGTGTCTGTTATCGCTGGAATATTAGCGCTAGATAGAGACAGTTCAGTATTAAGCTTAGTAAGTAACGCTTGGGCAGGTTTTGGTGCTGCGTTTGGTCCACTTATTATCTTTAGTCTTTTCTGGAAGAAAATGACTAAACAAGCGGCTACCGCAGGTATGATTGTTGGTGCAGTAACTGTATTGTTTTGGATTTATTTACCTGTGAAAATTGGTGGTGAATCATTAAGTAGCTGGATGTATGAAATAGTCCCAGGCTTTATTTGTTCATCAATCGCTATTTACCTTGTGACGATAATGAACCCACAACAAGAACAAGAAGTATTAGATCT
The DNA here is from genome assembly GCF_947500655.1 of uncultured Psychrosphaera sp. Lineage (GTDB taxonomy): Bacteria > Pseudomonadota > Gammaproteobacteria > Enterobacterales > Alteromonadaceae > Psychrosphaera. The sequence goes on from NZ_CANMSK010000027.1 coordinate 6,003, forward strand.
GTTTGACGAAGTAGAACAAGAATTTAAATAAACTCTGTTCTTCTCTAGGCGAACTTTAGTTAACAAAGCCGATGACACTTAACATGTCATCGGCTTTTTTGTAACTTGTTATTGAGGCTGATTATTTGACGTTAACATGATAGGTATAAGCAAAAGTTCAGGCTCTATTTTTCACTCAAAAGAACCCAAATACTTTGAGCATTTTGCAGCGAAGATTAATCAGCGTTCAAGTTAGTAAACTATAAGACTCTAATATTTGAAATATTTATTTAAGGACACACAACGTAAAGCTCACAGGCCTATATTGTTTTTAATCACACATAAAGCAATGATTTACCACCAACGTCCATTCTTCACTTTCATCTTTCTGGTAAACCATAACTCCAATCTCACCATACATTAATTCATAGGAAACCCAAACTTCATATCTGTTATTTCCATCTATATCAGTTATAGCGTGTATATTTACCCCTGTTTCCATAGCGATATCTTCTATTGATAGAGATAATTGAGCCTTGCTTATAAAATGTTTACCCCAATTATCTTTTGAGAAGAAACTATAAAAACTCATACTTTGTATCTCATCATCTTTTGATTCTATATCAACGAGATCAATGTTTTTGTAAAAGAGAACTGGTAATTCCTCCTTAGAAACTTTGCCCATGGAGCCAACTTCATTTCTATTGTATATATCCTTATAAGTTTCAGTTCTGATCACTTTAATACTCTCAAGGGGGGATTTTACAAACATGGGTTCAATAGCTGTTGGTACGTTTGAATGTGATCCAGCCAAAACTATAATCTGACTTTTTTTAATGGACAAAATAGGATGGAAATTACCATCTTGTACATATCCATATATTGACGCGGTCGTTTTATTCGCACTACTATGCATTGAAATAAATAGTAAAAATATTACAAAGATATATCTCATATAGAATCTTATTAATTTAATCATGTTGCATTTTTATCCAATTATATAGCCTATTACTAGGTATAATTTGACCTTTTGTTACAACTTAAAGCTTGTGGCGCAGCCATTCTTACAGCTTATAGCTGCTTTTTCCAACCAATAAAAAACCCGCTAAAAAGCAGGTTTTGTTAGGTTGGGGTAATTTATTAGTTAGCTTCTATGGCAAATAAAGACGCCATACTTAGCCCTTCATGTGTTGCCATATCTTTTAGTCTGCGTAGTGCTTCTACTTGAATTTGACGAACTCGTTCACGAGTAAGGCCAATCTCAGCACCTACATTTTCTAGAGTAGAAGGTTCATAACCTAATAAGCCAAAACGGCGAGCTAACACTTCTCTTTGTTTAGGATTAAGTTGTTCTAACCAATGAACAATGTTGTTACTAATATCATCGTCTGTGATCTTTTTTTCCGGACTTTTACCAACATCGTCAGCAATAATGTCTAATAATACTTTGTCTGAATCACCGCCAATTGGCGTATCTACTGAACTAATTTTTTCATTAAGACGTAACATCTTAGACACGTCTTCAACTGGCTTATCTAATTTAGCTGCTATGTCTTCTGCAGTTGGCTCATGATCTAAGGTTTGAGCTAATTCTCTTGCCGTTCTTAAATAAACATTAAGTTCTTTTACTACATGAATTGGCAAACGAATGGTTCGGGTTTGATTCATGATGGCACGTTCTATAGTTTGACGTATCCACCAAGTTGCATAAGTTGAAAATCTAAAACCACGTTCTGGATCAAACTTCTCAACCGCACGAATTAAACCTAGGTTTCCTTCTTCGATTAAGTCTAATAGAGCTAATCCACGATTATTATAACGACGGGCTATTTTGACCACTAAGCGTAAGTTACTTTCAATCATTCTCTTACGAGAAGCTTCACAGCCCTTTAATGATTTGCGCGAAAAGAATACTTCTTCTTCTGCAGAAAGCAGTGGAGAGAATCCAATTTCACTTAAGTAAATTTGAGTTGCATCTAGATTTTTGGGTTGTTCTGCGCTAGCAATAGCTTCAGATTTAGCAACAGAAGATGCCGATTTGGTTTTCTTTTTTGAGGCTTTTACAATTTCTTTTTCAACAGCTTCATTGATTTCATTATCAATATCTTCAGCGTCAAGTGTAATTTCTACAATTATATCCTGGCTCATGGGCAAAACTCCTTGAGGAGCTATTAAGATGCTCTTAATAGTTCACTTAGTTTAACGATGAGTCCTTATTTTTTAGGTAAGTATTTGAGAGGATTAACTGAACGACCACGGTGTCGGATTTCAAAATGTAACTTAATTGAATCCGTACCAGAATCACCCATCTCTGCAATTACTTGCCCAGCCTTAACCCAGTCCTGTTCTTTGACATTAATAGACCGGTTATGAGCATAAGCACTCAAATAATCGTCATTGTGTTTAACAATAACTAAATTTCCGTAACCTCTAAGCGCACTACCAGAGTAAACCACTTTGCCGTCTGCTGCAGCAATAATTGGATCACCCGCCTTACCACCAAAATCGAGACCCTTATTACCATTTTTCTTGGTTGAGTATTGTTCGATTATGTTACCTTCACTAGGATAACGCCACTTGCGTACCTTGGAAGGAAAAAGATCTTTTTTTACAGTTTTTACCTGCTCTTGACCTTGCTGTTTTTTACCGTAACTCACTGCTTTTTTATTTGCAACAGTTTTTACAATATTTTTTTCATTATCTTTCTTGTTTGTTTTTACATAGTTAACAGCGGTCTTATCGACAGCAGCCGTTAATACTTTAATTTTTTCTGCTTCTAAGGAAATAATCTGTCCAGGGAAGATCTGATATGGCTCAGGTATTTTATTTAACCTAGCGAGCCGTCTAAAATCAATCCCAGCTTGCCATGCAATTGCATATAATGTCTCCCCTGGCTTCACTTCATACTGAGAGCTAGTCAGCGATCCTTTATCCGAGTCAGCATAAACACCAATTGCATTATTTATTTGGACAATGGGTGCAGGAGACTGCCGAGTACTACAACCAGACAATAAAAGCACAAAAATAACGACAAAGACTAAATAATATTTCATAAGCTAACTAAGTTGTTTATATCCAATAAAAAGTACAATTAAACCAATAACAATCCAGCCTATTGTATCAATATATTGGCGAAGTTTATGCTCCATTTTTTCACCTCCCCAATACAAAATCCCAGCAACCAAAAAGAATCGCATAGAACGGCCAACCGCAGATGCCAACAAAAAAGGTAAAAATGCCATTGATAACATGCCAGCACTCACGGTGAATATTTTAAATGGGATTGGGGTAAATCCTGCTAAAAACACGATCCATACGCCATAATCAACAAAATACTGGGTAATTGTTGCGAATTTTAGTTGATAGCCCATTAGTTCTATAAATGGTAATACAACTGGTTCATATAAATATGCCCCTAATAAGTAACCAACAACACCGCCTAATATTGAACTAATGCTAGTTAAACTGGCTAACCACCAAGCTTTATGTGGCCTAGCTAATACCATAGGTGCAAGCATAACATCTGGCGGAATTGGGAAAAATATGGACTCAGAGAACGTTAATACAGCAAGATAAACACTAGCGTATTTATGCTTAGCCCAACGTAAACAAGCGTCGTATAAAGTGGTAAAAATTTTCATTACAAAGTATCTCCTGATACTAGAGGTACGAATTTAACCGACTCCCAATGTTGTTCGACAAAGTCATCGCCTTTACGTTCAACAGTGACTAAAGTTTGTGTTTCGCCACCTACAGGCAATACCATTAATCCACCGTCAGCTAACTGTAACTTCAGTTGTTCAGGAATTGAGTCTGGTGCTGCGGTTACTATGATTGCATCAAATGGAGCTTTAGAATGCCACCCCTGCCAACCGTCGCCATGTTTCATTTGCACGTTATAAATATCAAGCTGCTGCAATTTACGCTTAGCGTTAAATTGTAATTGACGTATACGCTCTACCGAACTTACTTTATCAAACACTCTACCGAGAATAGCTGCTTGATAACCAGATCCAGTACCAATTTCTAATACATTAGTGGTTACACCATGTTCAACTAACATTTGTGTCATTTTACCCACAATATAAGGCTGCGAAATTGTTTGTCCTTGCCCAATTGGTAAAGCCGTATTTTCATAGGCTTTATGCGCTAGTATTTGATCAACAAATAAATGTCTTGGTACGCTAGATATCGCATCTAATACTTTTTTATTTTTAATGCCTAATGATATGAGCTGTTGAGCTAACTTATCACCACTTTTGGTAAATTGATTCATTCTAGTTACTTTTCGTTTTTAATTTTTTGACCCAATCAGATACATTATCAATACTTTCAAATGCAGTCATATCTATTTTTAATGGTGTTATTGACACTTTATTGCTATTAATTGCATGAAAGTCAGTCCCTTGCGTTGCATCTAGTTCTTGTCCTAATTTACCATACCAATAAATATCCCGTCCCCAAGGATCTTGCTGTTTTTGCATTAATTCTGCTTTATGGCGAGATCCTAAACGGGTAACTTTAAAACCTTGAAGTTGCTCAAAGCTTACATCTGGAACATTTACATTTAATATTTGATCCGATGGTATTGGATGAGCTATTAAATTTTCCACCACCTGTTTGGCTACCTTAGCGGCACAGACTAAGTTTGCATCTTCATGACTTGCTAATGACATAGCAACCGCTGGTAACCCTAAATGACGCCCTTCTGCAGCTGCGGCAACGGTACCACTATAAAAAGTGTCATCACCTAAGTTAGCACCATGATTTACTCCCGCCACAACAATATCTGGAGTTTCATCCATTAACTGGCTTATTGCTAAATGCACGCAATCCGTTGGTGTACCATTAACACTATAAAATCCATTTGCATGTTGCTGGACTCTTAATGGATTAATTAATGTAAGTGAGCTACTTGCTCCGCTGTGGTTTCTATCTGGAGCAACAACGGTGACTTTGCCCAACTTACAAAGCTCTTGATATAAGGCCTCTAAACCTGGAGCAAAAACACCATCATCATTACTGACTAGTATATTCATGAATATTCCTGAATAAAGTCAACACATTCGCGTAAAACAGAAGTTGCAAAGCAGCCTGTAGGTAAGTCAAAACTAACGAGTAAATCATTACCTTTTACTTGCCACGTTAAATCTTCCGGCTTTAATAAAATACTTCGTCTTTCTTGTTTTAATCCGTTATCCACTAACATTTTTTGCCAGTTCGCTTGTTGACCAGCAATTTCTGATTCTAACTCTAGCACTTGTCCTTTAGTGGCAAATTCACCTTTACCAAATAAAGGAGCCGAAATTTGAATATCATTTTCTTGCAAACGTTTAATTATTTCATCGTCAACATCTTGGCTAAAGTAAGAGTTGGAGCCTGTTAATATAAACACATCGCCATTTACAGGTTGTGTGAAGATATTCTGCTTTAAACGTTCGTTAACTACTTCATTAAAGATATAAGAACGGCTTGCTGATAATGCAAAGCCTTTAATTTTGCGGTTCTTAATATCTTCACCTGACGACATTCTGTCAGCCCAGTTTAGGTTATTACCTTTAAAGCCAAATCGTTGCAGACCAAAATAATTAGGGACGCCTTGGGTTTTAATTTGTTCTAAACGACCTATAGTGTCGATAACATCGGTTATATCCTTTAAAAGGATATCGAAATGATTGGATTTTAACGCACCAATTTTTAACTTTTTAATATGGCGAGTATGAGATATTAGCTTAATGTTTTCAGTGCTAAGGGTCGTTAGATCAATATCTTGAGTCACATTCATTTGTATTGAAAACCATTGGCGAGATACCGACTGTTTATCTTTTAATCCGGCATAACCTATGTCTCGTAAACGGCGATTAAAAAACTTAGCTAAATATTCGCATACTTGGCCAGTATTGAGTTCTGTTTTCTCTATTAATAAAAATAGATTTTCGCCACTGCCTGTTAATTCAAAACCTAAATTCTCAGTTACAACAAAATCTTCTGGAATGGTTTTAAATTTGGCACTGGCTTTTGGTTTTCCATGCAAATATGCCCAATGTTCAAAAGACCAATCTTTAAAAAATTCAGCTGGGGTTTTAGTTTGTTCTGCTGAAGATGCTGTTGTTGATGATGCTTGCTCTGTCATTATAGTGATTCCATTAAGACAACTGCATGCACAGAGATCCCTTCTTTTCGGCCTTCAAATCCAAGTTTTTCAGTGGTCGTTGCTTTCACTGAAACCTGGCCTAGTTCTGCGTGCAAATCTTCTGCTAATACACTTCTCATCTGTTCAATATGAGGAGCCATTTTAGGAGCTTGTGCCACTATAGTTAAGTCACAGTTACCGAGCTTAAAACCATGTTGTTGTGCCAAATTAGCTACGTGACGTAGCAATATACGGCTATCTATATTTTCATATTGATCCGATGTATCTGGAAAGTGTTTACCTATATCACCTAATGCAAGTGCGCCTAGTATTGCGTCGCACAAAGCGTGGATTGCAACATCACCATCTGAGTGCGCTATAAAACCTTGGGTATAAGGCACTTTCACGCCAGCTAATGTTATAGGGCCTTCTTCACCAAACTTGTGGACATCGTAACCAAAACCGATTTTAAAACTCATTAATTTTACTCTTTATATAATACTCAGCTAACTCAAGATCTTCAGGCTGAGTAATTTTAATATTTTTGCCACTGCCTGCAATTATTGCAACGGGAAGCCCTGCTAATTCTAATGCTGATGCTTCATCTGTAATAGCGGGATTAATTACGCCCTCACTTGAGATCTGCTCTGACAGTGCTTGGTGCAGCTGTTTAACATCAGAGCACTGTGGCGTTAAGGCGTGCCACAAGTTTTTGCGGTCTTCTGTTTTATCTATTAAATTTGAATTACTGACAGTACGTTTCATTGTGTCACGTACTTGAGTTGCTAAAATACCAGCATGATTATTGGTAAAGCATTCACGGGCTAAATTCAAAATATCTTTTTGTTCTAAACATGGTCTTGCGGCATCGTGCACCATCACCCATGCACAATCTTTATTACGCAAATAATCCAGTGCATTAAAAACTGAATTAGCGCGTTCTTTTCCACCTAATACGCTATGAACTTTAGGGTGGTTGGCCAATTCTAGCGTTGCAAACTGTTCATCGTGATCTGCAATTGCGACCACAACTTCATCAACGAGCGGCATATCTAAAAAACAATGGATGGTATGTTCAAGGACGGTTTTATTCATTAACGGTAAATACTGCTTTGCCATATTGGCTTGCATGCGTTTACCAATACCAGATGCGGGAATAACCACTGAAAACGTTTGGGATAACGCCATCTAATCTTTCTCTTTAGCACTAGGCACCAAACGAAAAAAGGTTTCATTTTCTCTGATCATACCTAGCTCGTTTCTAGCTCTCTCTTCTATGCCTTCAAGACCAACTTTTAAATCTTTTACATCAGCATCTAACAACTCATTACGTTTTAATAACTCGTCATTACCAGATTTAAGTTTGGTTACTTCTGTACGATTAGCACTATAAAATTGCAGGCCATTATGTCCAAACCAGAAACGGTATTGGATTAATAAAAATACTACGACTAAAATAAAATTAACAATTCGCACGGACTTATCACTTATAACTGATTAATTAGTTAATACAATAGGTATTATGCAAAGGATATAGCCAGATTGAAAGGTATAGATACGGTTTTAGCGGTTATTTTTTTATCGTTACTTTTTATTGCTACTTCTTTAATGTGAGTAATTTAGAAAACTGTCGCCAATTAACTCTACTGGCTAATAACATTTCCCGTAACGATAATAACCTTGGTGATGTTCTACGCCCATTCAGCCATTGATGACCGCAGCAAGCCGCTGCCATAATTGCTTTATTGGGTTTTAACAACAACTTATGGTAAATATTTGACTCTACTTTTTGTTGTCCACTAAAGTAAAACCAACCATGTTCATTACAATGCAATTGAGAATTTTCCAAATCTATTTCATCAATAGTGTCTAATACGACTTGCTCTATCCCATGATGAGTTACAGAAATAGGCACAACTAAAGCCATTTTTGCATGCTCATTATAAAATAACTCAGTTTTATCTTGTTGAACTTTTACTGAATAGGGCTTTACGGATTGGGCGCTGATCCAAGAACCATTTTGGCTGTCTAAGTCTAGCGGTGTATATAATTCACTAATATGCTCTGCTGCTTTTTTTATATAAAAAGACATGGAGCCGAGACGTTTTTTTAATAACTCAGCACTAAGTTCGCTATCTTGCGATAAACGGATTAACTCTCTTTCGTATAAGGCATTAGATAGCTCAGCAAATATTTGCTGTCCTGTTCTTTGTTGCCATAAAAAAGTCTGATCTTGTGGATTTGTCATCTAGTAAACTATAGCGTTCATTTATCAAATACCAAAAAACAAAAAAGGAGTGCAGATAGCACTCCTTTCATAGATAACCAATTACGCTTGGCCTTTGATCTCTGAACGACCACGGTAAGCTACATCGCTTATTTGCTCTTCAATACGAAGTAGTTGGTTGTATTTAGCAACACGGTCAGAACGACATAAAGAACCTGTCTTAATTTGACCAGCGGCTGTACCAACGGCTAAATCAGCAATTGTAGTATCTTCAGTTTCACCACTACGGTGAGAAATAACAACTGAGAAACCAGCATCTTTCGCCATACGAATAGCTTCTAATGTTTCAGTTAACGTCCCTATTTGGTTAAACTTGATTAGGATTGAATTACCAACACCTTTCTCAATACCTTCACGTAAAATCTTAGTATTAGTAACAAACAAATCATCACCAACTAATTGTACTTTATCGCCAATCTTGTCAGTTAATAATTTCCAACCGTCCCAATCAGATTCGTCTAGACCATCTTCAATTGAAAGAATTGGGTATTTGTTGCTTAGGTCAGCTAAGTAATCACAGAATTCAGCAGAGTTAAATTCTTTACCTTCGCCTTTCATGTTGTAAATACCGTCAGAGTAAAACTCAGAAGCCGCACAATCTAGCGCAAGTGTTACGTCTTCATTTAACTTGTAACCAGCACGTTCAACAGCTAATTCAATTACGGTTAATGCTTCTTCGTTAGATGCTAAGTTTGGAGCAAAACCACCTTCATCACCAACAGCTGTGTTTAGGCCTTTTTCGCTTAATACTTTCTTAAGTGTGTGGAAGATTTCAGCACCCATACGTAACGCTTCACGGAATGATTTGGCAGAAACAGGTTGGATCATGAATTCTTGAATATCAACGTTGTTATCTGCGTGTTCGCCACCGTTGATGATATTCATCATAGGAACTGGCATTGAATATTCGCCAGAAGTACCGTTCAAGTCAGCAATGTGTTCAAATAATGCGATACCATTTTCTAATGCTGCAGCTTTAGCATTTGCTAATGAAACTGCCAATATTGCATTTGCACCTAATACCGCTTTGTTGTCTGTACCATCTAAATCTAACATAGCTTGGTCAACAGCAACTTGTAGTTGAGCATCTTTACCAATAACAGCCGGGGCTATCTTGTCATTAATGTTACTAACCGCTGTTAATACGCCCTTACCCATGTAACGAGCTTTATCGCCATCACGTAATTCTAGTGCTTCACGCGAACCTGTAGATGCGCCAGATGGAGCAACAGCACGACCAAAAGCACCTGATTCTAAATATACATCAGCTTCAACCGTTGGGTTACCGCGTGAATCCATGATCTCGCGACCAATTACTTTAACTATTTGAGACATTCCCATTCCTTATTCAAAAAGAACGCAGCTTAAGGCTGCGTTTTATTATTTAGTTATTTATTTTTAACATATTCACCAGCGGCACCGACAAACCCTTCAAACAAAGGATGCCCATCTCGTGGCGTTGACGTAAACTCTGGATGGAATTGACTGGCTACATACCAAGGATGGTCTGGTAACTCGATCATTTCCACTAGTTTTTTATCTTCCGATAATCCACCAAAGACTAAGCCCGCTTTCTCTAACTGAGCAATATAATTATTATTTACTTCAAATCTATGACGGTGACGTTCAACAATCCAACTGTCGCCATAAATCTCTCTAACTTTGGACTTAGGCTTAAGATAACACTTTTGTGCGCCTAAACGCATCGTACCACCTAAGTCTGATTTTGCATTACGCGATTCAACTTGGCCTTCTGCGTCTAACCATTCTGTAATTAAACCAACAACTGGGTGTGGGCTATCTGGATTAAACTCAGTTGAATGCGCATCGGTTAAACCCGCAACGTTACGAGCAAATTCAATTAATGCTAATTGCATGCCTAAACAAATACCTAAATAAGGCACTTTGTTTTCACGTGCGTATTGAGCCGCTAACATTTTACCTTCAGTGCCACGTTCACCAAATCCACCAGGCACAAGTATAGCGTCTAAATCTTTAAGTATATCCGGTCCTTTAACCATAACATCTTGAGCATCAACATAATGAATATTAACGGTTAAACGCTTTTTCAATCCTGCATGTTTTAACGCTTCATTCACTGATTTATAAGCATCTGGTAATTCAACATATTTACCAACCATGCCAATATTTACTTCACCAGTAGGATTAGATTCAGCATAGAGCACTTGCTCCCATTCAACTAAATCAGCTTCTGGCGCTTCAATGTGAAAACGACGACATACTAAATCATCTAAACCTTGTGATTTTAACAAGGCAGGAATTTGATAAATTGAGCTTACGTCTTTAAGGCTTATAACCGCTTTCTCTTCAACATTGGTAAACAAAGAAATTTTTGCTCTTTCGTTTGCTGGAATAGCGCGGTCTGAACGACACACTAAAATATCTGGTTGAATGCCAATAGAACGCAATTCTTTAACTGAATGTTGAGTTGGCTTAGTTTTTATTTCACCTGCTGTGCCTAAGTAAGGCACTAAAGTTAAATGCATATACATTGCATTTTCACGACCTACTTCTGTACCTAATTGACGTAAAGCTTCTAAAAATGGTAGTGATTCTATATCACCTACAGTACCACCAACTTCTACAATAGCGATGTCCATGCCTTCAGCACCAGCAACAACACGCGCTTTAATTTCGTTAGTGATGTGCGGTATAACTTGAATTGTGGCACCTAAATAGTCGCCACGACGTTCACGGGCCAATACGTCTTGATAAACACGGCCTTGAGTGAAGTTATTTTTCTTAGACATTTTATTACGAATAAAGCGTTCGTAATGACCTAAATCTAAATCTGTTTCTGCCCCATCTTCTGTAACAAAAACTTCACCGTGTTGGATTGGGCTCATAGTGCCCGGATCAACATTAATATACGGGTCAAGTTTTAGAATAGTTACATTTAAACCGCGAGCTTCTAGAATAGCCGCCAAAGATGCTGCTGCGATGCCTTTGCCTAATGAAGAAACAACGCCACCAGTAACGAATATATATCGAGTTGTCATACAAACCTTAAAAAAATTAGATTGCTAAACTTGGAAACATCACAAATAACAATTAAAAAAACCTCACTAGAATAAATTTTCAGCGATTAAAATTATTGTTTTTGGATGTATGGTCAGGATGGGGTGAAAGTATAACAAACGTGCACAAATTCAACAATCCAGAATATCGATTTATTACGATATTTTATCCACACTCAATATTTAAATTATAGCGGGGTTAGCTAGTATAGATAACCCCGCTTTTGTTACTAGAAAAAACTAACCAACTAGTGCTAATAAAATACCTGCAGCAACAGCTGATCCTAATACCCCAGCTACATTTGGACCCATTGCATGCATTAACAAAAAGTTATGCGGGTTAGCTTCTAAGCCAACCTTGTTTACTACTCGAGCAGCCATTGGAACCGCAGATACACCTGCAGCACCTAACAGTGGATTGATAGGTGACTTACTGAATTTGGACATTAATTTAGCCATTAACACTCCAGCAGCTGTACCAATACTAAATGCAACAGCGCCGAGACCTAGAATACCTAATGTTTCGACCGTTAAAAATTTCTCAGCACTTAGCTTTGAGCCAACGGCTAATCCTAAAAATATAGTTACTATATTAATAAGTTCATTTTGTGCAGTGTTACTCAATCTATCAACAGCACCAGATTCTTTCATCAAGTTGCCTAAACAGAACATACCTACTAATGGCGCTGCGGCTGGTAAAAACATAGCCGATAAAAAAAGTACCGCAATAGGAAAGATAATTTTTTCTTTCTTACTAACAACACGAAGTTGCTCCATTTTTATCTTACGCTCTTCCACGGTTGTTAATGCTTTCATTATTGGCGGTTGAATGATTGGAACCAAAGCCATGTATGAATATGCTGCAACCGCGATAGCACCTAATAATTCAGGAGCAAGTTTACCAGCTAAAAATATTGCGGTTGGTCCGTCAGCTCCACCAATAATGGCAATAGCAGATGCATCCTGTAAGCTAAAGTCAAAACCTGGTATAAAGTTTAATAAAATAGCGCCAAATAAAGTCGCAAAAATACCAAATTGTGCAGCCGCCCCTAATAACAACATCTTAGGATTGGCGATTAGCGCACTAAAGTCGGTCATCGCGCCAACGCCCATAAATATTAATAATGGGAACACACCCGTTTCGATACCTACATGGTAGATGTAATAAAGTAAGCCGCCTTCATCATTAAAACCAGCTAAAGGAATGTTAGCCAAAATAGCGCCAAAGCCAATAGGTAATAATAAAAGTGGTTCAAAGCCCTTTGCTATTGCTAAAAATAGTAAAAGTAATCCAACCGCCATCATAACGACTTGGCCTAGTTCAAAGTGTGCTAAGGCAGTTGAATCCCAAAGCGTATGTAAGCCTTCCATTTCGTTTACCCTAATGTAAGTAAGACATCGCCAGTCGTAACTGCGTCGCCTTCTTTAATGTTTATAGAGGCGATAGTGCCTGAAGAGGCAGCGCGAATTTCAGTTTCCATTTTCATGGCTTCCATAATGATCACAACATCACCATCTTGAACCACACTACCTGGAGAAACTAATACTTTAAAAATATTTCCAGCTAAAGGCGCATTTAGCGTTTCGCTTGCATTTACAGTTGTGTGCTGAGTGTGAGCTTCATCTTTTTGAGCGCCTTGTTTTTCAATACTTGCAAGTTCACCAGATGGAGCCACAACAACGTCATACACTTTGCCATCAACAGAAACACTATAAGCTTCAGGTGCATCGTCGTTAGACCCTGCTTTTGTTTGTTTAGGTTGTTCAATTTCACCAGTTGGAACTGGTTCAAACGCAGAAGGGTTATTGCGATTTTCTAAAAACTTAAGCCCTATTTGAGGAAATAAAGCATAAGTTAAAACATCATCAATTTTTTCATCAGCTAGTTTAATGCTTTTCTCTGCTGCAATTTGATCTAACTCATCAGTTAACTTAACTAACTCATCTTCAATATTATCCGCAGGACGACATGTAATAGCTGATGCGCCATCTAATACTCTAGCTTGTAATTCAGCGTCTACAGGAGCTGCAGTTGCACCGTACTCACCTTTTAAAACACCAGCGGTTTCTTTAGTGATTGATTTGTAACGTTCACCGGTTAATACATTTAATACCGCTTGAGTGCCAACAATTTGTGACGTTGGTGTTACTAAAGGAATTTGGCCTAAATCTTTACGAACTTTAGGGATCTCCTTTAATACTTCGTCCATTTTATCTTCAGCACCTTGCTCACGTAACTGATTTTCCATGTTGGTTAACATGCCACCAGGAACTTGGGCCAATAAAATACGCGAATCAACACCTTTTAAGCTACCTTCAAATTTCGCATATTTCTTTCTTACTTCTCTAAAGTAAGCGGCTATTTCAGCAAGTAAAACCAGATCTAAGCCCGTATCTCGGTCTGTACCTTCAACTATCGCCACCATAGTTTCTGTTGGACTGTGTCCATACGTCATGCTCATAGACGATATTGCTGAATCAAGCATATCTATGCCTGAATCAATTGCTTTTTGATAGGTGGCTGTAGAGAGTCCTGTAGTTGCATGACATTGCATGGCAATAGGTAAATCAACAGACGCTTTTAATCCTGTAATTAACTCTTCACATTCATAAGGTCTTAGAAGGCCAGCCATATCTTTAATACAGATAGAATGACAACCCATATCTTCTAAACGTTTAGCCATATCTAACCACATTTGTAAGTTATGAACAGGACTGACAGTATATGAAATTGTACCTTGAGCATGAGCGCCAACATCAATAGCTGACTTGACTGCTGTTTCTAAATTTCTGATGTCATTCATTGCATCAAAAATTCTAAATACATCTACGCCATTTGTATGAGCACGTTCAACAAACTTTCTTACCACGTCATCTGCATAATGGCGATAACCTAATAGATTTTGACCACGTAATAACATTTGTTGTTTGGTGTTTGGCATTGCTTGTTTTAGGGCACGGATCCGTTCCCAAGGATCTTCCCCCAAATAACGAATACATGAGTCGAATGTTGCTCCGCCCCATGATTCCATAGACCAATAACCAACTTGGTCTAATTTACTCGCGATTGGCAACATATCTTCCAGTCGCATTCGAGTAGCAAGTAATGACTGGTGTGCATCCCGCAGCACCAATTCAGTAAGTAATAATGGCTTTTTCATGTTAGTCCTCTATTTATTTCGCGCTTTATATTGTTTTACGGCGGCAGTTATAGCTGCAATCACCTGTGGCGAATTTTTACTAGCATCTGTAGTAGGTTTAATTTGATTACGTGTTGTTGTAACTGGATCTGGATAAGCTTCTGCAAATTTGGCTAGTAACTTAATAGCAAGGATTAATACTGACAAAAAAATGAATACGACAAGCATTCCTACAAGCATAAGAATACCTGCTTCTGCTAGAAGTTCTGATACGTTCATAAAGTTAACTACCCGTTTATTATTGTTAGTTTTTGGCTACAAGTTGTATGAAAGCAGGAGCACCGCTAAAACCTTGTAGAAAAAATTTAGAGCATTAGCTCTTAAATAGCACAATATTGATTATAATTGAAAGGAAATTTTAAATGTATTTATTAAAATCACCATTAAACACCTACCTATCAGGGTAGATTAATATTGAATAAATAATAATTTAATTTGAATAGTTATTCGAAACAATAAAAATAGCGGGGAATGATTAATGGTGAAGAATGTAATTGGTATAAGTAAAGAATTAGAATTTAGTAATTTAATTTTTTATTCGGAAGTTTGTTTTTAGAATTTGATGAGATTTGTTACAGAAGATTGAAGAAAAGATATGGTGCGCTCGGGAGGATTCGAACCTCCGACCGCCTGGTTCGTAGCCAAGTACTCTATCCAGCTGAGCTACGAGCG
>NZ_CANMSK010000028.1 GCF_947500655.1 uncultured Psychrosphaera sp.
AAGAATCAAATCTTACAACAAGCAGGTACATCAATTTTAGCGCAAGCTAACCAATTACCTCAAGCAGCATTAAGCTTGTTAGGTTAATAAGTTAGTTGATTAAGGTTAATAGATTAATAGATTAATAGGTTCAATAGCCTAGAAAATACTAGGCTATATTAATCGTTGAATTTAGAACCAACATCATTTTTAATGGTGTTGGTTTTAAAGTTTAGGAGGGTGGTAGAATGAGTGAATTAATTTCTCCAACAGGTTTTACTAATTTAGTCGGGGCTGAATTAGTAAGCAATAAACCTGATAAGCCTCAAAATAAAGATGTACAAACAAAACAAAATTCTGAAATTCAGGTTGAACAAAAACAAGTTGAAAAATCGCTTATTGAAGCTCAAGTTGAAAAGCAGTCAGCCGCTAAAGAGTTAGACGACGCAGAAGAGCAAAAAGCAATAGAGAAAGTGGCGTCAAAGTTGCAGGAGTTTGTTAATTTAATAGATAAACAGTTAGAGTTTCGTGTTGATGATGACTCTGGTCGACATGTGGTTACTGTTTCTGATAAATTAAGCGGCGATGTTATTCGTCAAATTCCATCAGAAGAAGTATTAAGGTTAGCTAGAAATTTATCAGATTTAGCTGATGTAGCAAATAGTTCCGGTAAAATAATCACGACAGAAGTATAATCGTCACGTTTAATATTTTAATTTGAGGTAATCATAATGGCAACGCTAACATCCACAGGTATAGGTTCAGGCTTAGATGTATCATCTATAGTTTCAAGCTTAGTTGCGTCAGAACAAGACCCATATGAGACTCGAATTACAGCAAAAGAAGAGATCGCAACCGAGAAAATTACATCTTTAGGTAGCCTTGTCAGTGCTGCAGCCGCATTTGAAGATGCAGCCGCTGCATTAAACTCTGAAGAATTATTTCAAGCTAATACCGTATCAGGTACTAGTACTAATTATTCAACCACGGTTGACTCAGACGCGGTCGCTGCTAGCTACTCTATAGAAGTACAATCTTTAGCCCAAGGGCAAAAACTTGCCTCATCAGCTTTTGCGGAAGATGAAACTGTCGGCTCTGGTAGCATAACAATTTCTGTTAATGACATTGATATGGAACTTACATTTGACGGTACTGAAACTATTTCAGACATGAAAGATATGATAAACGATGCAATTGATAATCCTGGTTTATTTGCATCAATTATAACCGATGATGATGGACAGCATTTAATCCTAACTTCCAAAGAAGTAGGTATAGATAACGCTATCTCAATAACGGCATCAGATGATGATGGAAACAATACTGATGCAGCAGGATTGTCAGCATTTGTGTTTTCTTCGAGTACAGTAGATGACTCAGGCGCAACGGCTCAAGTCGGCTCTTTTAGCGATGCTACTGATTTAGTCGGCGATGGTACCTTAACATTAGATGTTGATGGGACTTCATTTAGTACGGTTACAGACGGTTTAACGCTAGAAGAACTGCGAGATCAAATTAATACAGACGCTGGAACTGCAGGTGTAAGTGTGACTGCATCTATAGTTACCGATGGTGATGGTAACCAACAGTTACATTTAGATGCGGGGACCGGCAGTACGTTAACGGTAACAGCTGCTGATAGTGATGGTGATGATACAGACGACTCAGGAATTTCAGTATTTGCTTTTGACCCTACTACTGACGCTGCGACTAAAGGTGGTGTAGATGCTACTTCTACGTCTAATATGTCAGAAACTCAAGCTGCAACGGATGCCGTAATAGTAATTGATGGCTCTTTAACCGTTACCCAAAGTAGTAACGTATTCAGCGATGCTATTGAAGGTGTGACGATTACAGCAACAACAGTCAATGACCCAGGTGAGACAAATACGATAACAATTTCTCAAGATACGTCTAAAGTTGGAGCTGCTCTCGCAACTTTTGCAGCGGCTTATAATACCTTTTTAGAAACAACCCTGTCACTTGGCCGAGTTAATGTCGACTCTGGTATTGTTGGTAGTTTGGTCGGTGAGTCATTATTAAGAAACTTAAGCTCTCAAGTCCGCGATGTGTTAAGTGAGACAATAGATTCGACCGGTGGTGTTAATAGCCTGATCAGTTTAGGTATGACAACTAATGATGAAGGTTTGTTAGAAGTAGACGAAACTGTAATGGCAAGTGTAGTAGCCGACAACTTTGATGAAGTTAAATCCTTATTTGTTGGTGATGATAGTATTATGGGGAAATTGAGTGAAACTTTATCAGGGTATACCGGGGGCACAGGTGTCATCCAGTCTAAAATAGACAGCTATAAAAGCTCGTTAGATAGATTTGCAATTGATAGAGAAGAATTCTCAGAGAAAATGGTTGCGTTAGAATCTCGTTTATTAACTCAGTTTAATGCAATGGATTTATTGGTTGCGAATTTAAATTCAACTGGCGATTATTTAACGTCGGCATTAGATAACTTACCTGGTGTAGTGAGTAGTAGTTAATGGTTGAACTCGATAATTTAAAACAAGACTTTAAATCTGCGTTAGAAAGCGCAGAGGTTGAACGTATTCAGCAAGTATTAGAATCATTTGATAATACTTGCCGATTGTTAATCGAGCAAGAAGAAGACCTAAATACTAAAAAAGTCATAATTCAAACTTGCCTACAACTACAGAAAAGCTGGGAATTACAAATAATTCAATTAAAAGCAAAAGTAAAAGGTGAATTGGCCGATATAAAGAATAACGGCAAGAAAATTAAAAAATATCTCACTTCTTATTAAGGTAATTATTTATGCGTAGTGCAATAAAAATGTATACACACATGAATGCGCAAACTCAGTTAACTGATGCTTCGCCGCACAAGGTTATTCAACTTTTAATGGCTGGTGCCATTGATAGGCTGATAAAAGTTTCAGCCATGATGGAAAACAAAAAAGGCGGATATCATGATACATTATCAAATGCGATTGATATTATATTAGCGTTAAACTGTGCTTTGGATATGGAAAAAGGCGGCGAGATTTCAGAAAATCTCAATTCACTTTACGATTATATGCAACTTCAATTGGTACAAGCTAATATTGAAAGAGACCATAAGAAAGTAGATGAAGTGATAAGCCTAATCAAAACTGTTAAAGACGGTTGGGATCAAATCGGCGACGAATAAATCCTTTACTATTGGTATAAGTATTGTATAAAACAGGCATAAGCCTGTTTTTTTATGGATAAAATAAAAGTGAATTCAGAAAAAAAGAATACGTCAATAGAAGAGTTAGAATATGCCATTGTATCTAAAAATTATGTAGATGCTGAAGAATCCCTAACACTATTAATACGTCAGTCGGTGGAGAATAAGATTGAGCTAGTTGTAGCTCCATTTGATAGAACATTGACAAAAGAGCAAAAAGAGCTTGAAAGCTACCAAGTTATTGAAAAATTAGCCGTATTAATTACTATGTGGTTTTCTGATAAGAGTTATAAACCAAGCGACAATACATATGCTTTTATTTGTTTACAAAAAATGTTCCTCGGCAACTTATTTTCAGCAAGTTCTTATCACTCAACGGATCATATCTTAACTAACCTTGGTTTAATGGGGAAAACCGAATACACGCCTGTTGAGTTACAAAAGTTGTTGTTTGTTATAACAAATGAATCATCATTAGAGATCCCTTGGGATGTAATGTTTAAACATTTACCTGAACACTCTATTTTGGCGTATTCCGGCTTAATAAGATCTATTAATGTTCAGCTTAGTGAAAGGGCTCATAATTCGATTGCAAGACTTATTGAAGCCGCCAGTTATGCTCCAGTCGTTAAATCATCAAATGTTGCTAACTTATCACCACTTATCTCAACACTTTTCAATTGTAGTAATCTTAACGGAAAAAATAAATACTTTATAAAACAGTGGGTAGTGAAGTCTTTAAATAAATACATGGAGGACAACCTACATAAAAAACTTAAATATAAGATAAAAAACGAAGTTAAGACTGTGCCTAATAAAGACAAACCTAAAATGGTTCTAATCCATGAGCACTATACTGAAAATCATGCAATGTATCGTTGTTGGCATGGCTCATTTAAGGCGTTTCTACCTGATTTTAATGTCACAGCTATAGGTTTAAATTCATGTGTGGATGAAGTAGGAAGAAAAGATGCGCATCACTTTATTGGAATAGAAGATAAGTATGACGTGGTAGGCTTTATTGAAGCAATACTAAAGGAAAAGCCGGATATCGTTGTATTTGCTTCCATTGGTATGTCAATGTTTGCACCATTTATCGCTACTCAGCGATTAGCGCCTATTCAAATAGTTTGTGGTGGCCATCCATCAAGTAGTTATATGGACACAATTGATTATATGCTTTGGGAAGACTTCGTACCAAAATCAGTAATGAAAAAAATCCTTACCGAAAATTTTTTGCCTTATAAATCCAATTTTACACCAGCAAGAATGGTTCCTTATACCTTAAATCTTTTACCTAAAGAAGATACAGTAAAAATTATAATAAATGGTGTAGTGCAAAAAATAACAACTGAACTTGTTAGAATATGTAATCGTTTAATAGAAAAGTCGGATAAAAATTTGGAGTTTCACTTGTTTATGTCTCACCCAAAACAAGACTTAGATTATTTTTCGACAATGTCTTTTTTACGTCGTTTTATGCCATCTTGTATTGTCCACCCATTTACTAATTATAATGATTACATGAATGTTGTTGGTAATTGTAATTTTGCACTACCCACAATACCTTTTGGTGGATCAAATAGTAATATAGATTTAATAAGGTTAAGAGTACCTAAATTATTTATACAGGATGAAAGCGATTTATGTGGTTTAACCGATTATCAAATTTGGAAAAGTGTTGGCATATTGGATGGATATTGTAAGGATATTACCGAACTAGAAAAGCGAGCGTTAGACTGGGTTTTAGATCCTAGTTTATTACAGCCTATTAAAGAAAAGCTAGGAAGTGAAGAGGTTGCTAATTTAATGTTGGATTGCGAGAAGTTTGTTGAATATGATTTTCGGGTTGCAGATGCAATTAAAAGTACATTAAATTAAATTAGGAGATAAAATGGAAAGTGAAAATTTAGATGATTATTTAATTGCCTACCAAGGGAATAATATTTATGACTTTGATAATAATATTTTATTAAACTTCTACCCTATAAGAGTTTTGTCTATGTTAAATGGTCTAAAAAAAGGCTCATTATTAGAACTAGGTTTAGGGCATGGGATAACTACAAAATTATTTAATAATGTTTTTGAAAGACACGTTGTTTTGGATGGTTCTGCAGCCATTATAAATAAATTTGTGGATGAATCTCCAGAGTTCGAAGGGGAGATTATAGAAACTTATTTTGAAAGTTTTGAAACAGACGAAAAGTTCGATGTGATAATAATGGGATTTATTTTAGAACATGTTGATGATCCTGTTGCTATTTTAAAGCAGTATAAAAAACATTTAAAACCCGAAGGTAAGCTATACATTGCTGTACCTAATGCTGAAGTGTTAAATCGAAGAATAGGGTTAGAAGCAGGTTTATTAGATGATATTGAATTGCTTTCATCACATGATCATATTTTAGGTCACAAAAGGTATTACACGGTATCTAGTTTACAAACTGATATAAAATCCGCAGGTTATGAAGTTTCTGCCTTAGAAGGACTATATTTAAAGCCATTAACAACAAGTCAGATGTTGAAATTAGACTTATCAAATACTGTCCTTGATGCTTTATGTAAAGTTGGAAAAAATTATCCAGAGCTCTGTTGTGGGATTTTGGCAGAAGTGCAAGGTAAGTAAGGTGGATTTAACCAAAAAGAATGTTTTAATATTTCCAGCGGGTTCAGAAATAGGGATTGAAATTTTCAACTCTCTAAAATATAACCACCATTTTGAGTTGTTTGGAGCATCAGGGAAGAGTGATCACGCCAGCTATATGTATCAAGAAAACTATTATTTTGAATCTGATTTGTTTATAGATGACGTAAAATTTGTAGACCGTTTCAATGAATTACTCACACGTTGGAACATTAAATTTGTGATCCCAACGCATGACTCAATTAGCTATTTTTTAGCAACAGTCCGCCATAAAATTAATGCTGAAATAGTAACGTCTAGTGAGCAAGCCAATGAAATAGCTCGGTTTAAGAATATTACGTATGATGTATTTAAAAAATATGACTTTTGCCCTCAAGTATTTAACTTTACTCAAAAATTAAACTATCCCGTATATTTAAAGCCTACAGACTCTCAAGGAGGAAAAGGGAATTCCCTTATTCGTAATGAGGTTGAGCTATCTAACTATACAGAACTTGCCGACAGTTCTGTATTATGCGAATTCTTACCAGGAAAAGAATATAGTGTCGATTGTTTTACAGACTTCAATGGGGACTTAGTTTTTATCGGACCTAGAACAAGGGAGCGCGTTAAAATAGGCATCTCTTTTCGTTCTGAGTCTGTACCATTAACAGAGAATATCAATTATATAGCGAATATAATTAACTCTGAACTTCAGCCTAACGGAGCTTGGTTTTTTCAAATAAAAAAAGATGTAAATGATCGTTGGAAACTATTGGAAGTCGCTACTAGACAGGCTAGCACTATGGGGCTGTACCGCGCTAATGGAGTTAATTTTGCACTTTTGTCTCTTTTTAATGCTCAGGGAATTTCTGTATCAATAATCAATAATAAGCATAATGTTAGTTTAGATCGCTATTTGGGGAATAGATTTAAGGTTAAAGTAGAATATAATAAAATTTACATAGATTTAGATGAAACGTTGATTGCTGATGGTATGGTTAATCCTCAAATTATGGCCTATTTATATCAAGAAAAAAATGCAGGAAAATCTATAATTTTAATTACAAAGCATAGATACAATTTAAGTCAGACATTAAATGAATTAGCTATTTCTAAATATCTATTTAATGAAATTATTCACTTATCAAATTCTGAGGATAAAGTGGATTTCATTAAACCTGATAATGCAATTTTCATCGATAATTACTTTCCTGACCGATTAAATGTTAGTGAAAAGTTAAAAATACCTGTTTTTGATGTTGATGCTGTTGAATGTTTAATAAAATAAGAAAAATACATGTTTAAATGGAAAAGGTTAGGGCAAGTATTTGTCCCTGATAAGTATAATACACCTCTGTGGATGCAGGAATTTGCACAATCTCCTAGTGCTATCCTCTATAAGGGTTTAATTCGTATTTACTTTTGTACGCGGCCAAAACCAAATGATAAAAAGTCATATGTTAGTTACATTGGTTATCTTGATGTAACAAAAGATGATCCTACAAAGATCGTAAACATTTCACCAGAACCATTAATTGATCTGGGTGGTGTGGGCACTTTTGATGAGTTCGGGACTAATCCTGTTAGTGCTATTAAATTGAATGAAGACGAAGTTAACCTTTACTATGCCGGTTGGACTCGATGTGAATCAGTACCAATTAATGGTGCAATTGGTATCGTAGCATCTACGGATGGTGGCAATTCTTTTGAGCGATTAGGTGCTGGACCTGTTATCCCTTATTCATTGCACGAACCTTTTATGATGGGGAGCCCTAGAGTAAAGATATTTAACGGGGTTTGGTATTTATTTTATGTTGCAGGGAAAGTTTGGATCGAGTCTGATTCAAACAAATTAGAGCCTATATATAAAATTAGAGCTGCAAGTTCGAATGATGGTATCAATTGGAATAAATTTAACACAGATTTAATAGTTGATAAAATAGGTGAACTTGAATGTCAGGCGTGTCCAGATGTGAGTTTTTTTGATGGTAAATTCCATATGTTTTTCTCATATAGAAATCATACAGAATATAAAAATTCAAAAGGTGGTTATCGGATCGGTTATGCAAGCTCTTCTAATTTATTTAATTGGGAACGGGATGATTCTATTGCTAATTTTGATGTTTCTGCTGTTAGTGATGATTGGGATTCTCAGATGGTTAGTTACCCGAATATTTTGCAGCTCGATAATCGAGTGTTAATGTTTTATCAAGGAAATCAAATGGGGCTTCGTGGTTTTGGAGTCTGTGAGTTAGTGAGAAAAAAATGAAGTGGCTTAAAAAAGGTAAGATATTTTCTCCGGTAAATAATATACCTTCACATTGTATGGGGTTTGCGCAAGGTCCTCAAGCTATAGAGCTTGATGATAGAGTTAGAGTCTATTTTTCGACTCGAGAATTAGATATGCATAATAAATACTTGAGCCATGTAAGTTATGTTGATTTTGATAAAACTTTTTCTTCTGTATTACATATTAACAAAAAAACGATTTTGCCTTTAGGTACTTCTGGTACATTTGATGAACATGGTATTTTTCCGTTTCATCCTTTTATTATAAACAATAAAATATATGGCTATACAACAGGTTGGAACCGTAAAGTGTCAGTTTCAGCTGATGCGAGTATAGGGTTAGTTGTAAGCCAAGATAATGGAGATAGTTTCGAAAGGTTAGGTGATGGTCCAATACTTGGAGCCTGTTTACATGAACCATTTCTAATTGGGGATCCGTTTGTGTTACAACACAAAAAAGTATTCCATATGTGGTACATTTATGGAGTGAAATGGCTAACTAAAGCTGATACTTTAGAAAATGAACGTGTATATAAAATTACTCACGCAACCTCAGCGGATGGAGTTAATTGGAAAAGAGAGAGTAGCCCTATTATTGACGATAGAATGTTAGAAAGTGAATGCCAAGCGATGCCGACTATTTTCCAACATAAAGACCAGTTTCATATGTACTTTTGTTATCGAAGTGCGTTTGATTTTAGACGAAATAAAGACTGTGGGTATAAGATTGGATATGCCTACTCTGATAATTTAGTCGACTGGGTTAGAGATGATAGATTATCGGGGATAGATCTCTCTAAACAAGGCTGGGATTCAGAAATGATGTGTTACCCAAATATCATCACAATAAATCATAGAGTTTATATGCTCTACAACGGAAATGAGTTTGGTAAAAATGGGTTTGGTGTTGCTGAATTAATAGGAGAAAAGTAATGTCTAACAGAGATTATAATGTAGAGAGCTCAGATAAAAAAGATGCTAAATATGCATACACATTCGATTATGATGTGCTACATAAGTATATGTATAAAGCGTTTATACCATACTTAAAATTGCCAGGGAATATGTTAGAACTCGGCTGTTATGAAGGTCGATTTACAGAGCGTTTAGCTAAGCACTTTAACGATATATCTTGTGTGGAAGCATCGAGTAAAGCAATAGATGTGGCTAAAATTAAGACTCCACATGCACGGTTTTACCTAGGTACTTTTGAGCAAGTCCAGCTGGATAAAAAGTATGAAAATATAGTGATGACTCATGTCCTTGAGCATGTCGATGATCCCGTGGCTATATTAAAAAGAGTTAATGATGAGTGGTTAACAGACGACGGGTATTTCTTTTTAGTTTGCCCCAATGCTAATGCACCTTCTAGACAAATTGCTGTGAAAATGGGAATTATAAGTCATAACTCAGCAGTCACCCCAGCAGAAGAAGAGCATGGACATAGAATTACATACTCACTTGATACATTAGAGAAGGATGCAACTAAAGCTGGGTTAGAGGTTGTTCACCGTAGTGGTATATTTTTCAAGGCGTTAGCGAACTTTCAATGGGATAAGTTATTACAAACGGACATTGTTTCGCCAGAGTATTTAGATGGTTGTTTTAAGTTAGGTCAACAATATCCTGATTTGTGCTCTAGTATCTTTTTATTGTGTAAAAAAGGAAAACGGTAAGTTTTTAATATTCGGAGCTCTCAATTTAGCTAAAGTAGCTCAAAGTCTTCGTTTATGATCCTCTTAACTTCTTCATGACTGTTATACATGATCACATCTAATATTGATAAGTGTGATAAAAAAGGTGTTGCGGATTGGCTGTAGCTTTTTAGTATTGGATTTATAAACGTTAGCTTAAGATGATTATTAATAAAGTCTTGTTTGTTATAAAGCTCTAGCCCGCCAATTGGGTTGATGTATTCAGTAGTATTTAAAGCTTGGCATAAATTTATGACTTTATCCTGAGCTTTAAGCTCAGAGTTATACTTTAGCGACGAGCTAACTACTAAGTTAGTTTGTATATTGAACCATTTTGTAAGTTCAGTAATAGAATTTAATATAAAGTCGAATAGATTGATGTGTGTACAATTGAATATATTAACGACTAATGGCCACACTGTTTCAAAATAAGGTGCATTTTGATAAGTAGATGATACTTTATTTAGTAGTTTATTTTTATCTTTTACCCAACTATTAGCAAGTTCACGTTGATTGACTGGAAGATAATCAGATGCTTTTTTTAATGGTAATGTGAACATAAACTCTTTGCCATTAAGCTGTAAACGATTCCTGTTTATCCATCCTTTTTTTGTATACTCTATATCGTCATAAATAACAAAAGTATCCACCGCATTTAAAAGTTGAAAATAGCCAATGTAAGGAAAGAAATAAGGTTGCATTATTGCTACTCTCATTGAGTTACATACTCCGCTTAACAATGTTAGTAATCTTATAAATGTGCTCTTTATCTAAATTATGCATCAAAGGTAAGCATAATATTTTATTAGATATAGTGTCACTGACTGGCAATAAAGGTGGTGTTTTTCTTTGTAAGAACTCGTGGTTTTTAGGATAAAAGTAGCGGCGACTTGTGTAGCCGTGTTGATCTAGTTGAGTAAGTGTACTTAATAACGCATCTTCGCTTTCAAATTTTATCGGCATATACATAGGTGGAGTATATATATCGTTTTTACTTTTTTGAAAAGTAATAACGTCGGCCAATTTATTGCTGTATAGGGCAACAGACTCTTCTCTATTTTCAATTAGCATAGGTAAATCATCTAAAATACATAAGCCCATAGCTGCATGTAGTTCACTCATTTTTGCGTTGATGCCAGGCTCTTCCACTACGCCGTTTTCACCAATACCAAAGTTTATTAAACGCTGTGCTCGTTCGTAATCTTCTTTATTGTTAAAGGTAAGAGCACCACCTTCTACGGTATGGAATAGTTTAGTTGCATGAAAGCTCATGCAATGAATATCACCATATTGTAAAACGCTTTTACCATTGTATTTTGCCAACATAGATTGTGCTGAGTCATAAATAATTGGAATATTGTGCGCTTTCCCTAACTTATCAAACGCCTCCATGTCACAAGGCATTCCAAATATATTCACTGGCACTATGGCACTAATATCAGATTTGGTTAGTCGTTGTTCAATAGCGTGAGGGTCTAGGTTCCAACTGTTGCGGTCAATATCACTTAATATAACATTCGCGTTTTGCCACTCTAATGCCGTCGTTGTGGCTGGAAAAGTAAATGGCGTTGAGATTACGTTTTTACCGGATAGATTCTTTATTTTATAAGCTAACTGTAAAGCGGCTGTGCCATTACTAACAAGTAACAAATACTTAACACCAAGGTAGTCTTTAAGTCTGTCAGTTAATTCTTTTAATAAAGGACCATCGTTTGTTAGCCATTTAGCATCAAAGGCTTTTTCAACGTAATGCATGTATTTATCGAGTGATGGTACATAAGGCTGGGTTACCAAGACTTTATGCTCAGGAGGTGTTAACGGTAATTGAACTACTTTCGATTGTTGCATAGCACCTCCTTGATATAGGTGTTAAGAGTATATGAGTGAAATGATATAGTTAAGTACTTAATTTTCTGACCTAACCATTTATAACAGCTTGCTTAAATGCCACTGCATTTACAATATAACTACGCAAATAATATACCAGATTATTAGAGTAGTTATATATTAGATTATTAATCCCCATAGTTCCTATGTATTATCATGAACCCTAGTTTCCTTATTCATATTTAAGTTATCGACAACCTTGGGAGATGTGGTTAATTATCTAGGTAAGTTCAAGGCTTGCTCCCTGTAATGTTCTGAATAGTAGGTAATTAAATTTAAACGTTGGGATATATGATTATAAGTATACTTTACCTTTAAATAAGAGTGTTGTTTTAGTACTGTATGTTTAATTGTAGAGTAGTAAAAAGTTCACATAACAATTAGCATTACTCAGTGAATTTAGCTACTCAGTATAAAGGTAAGGAATATAATAATGGAAACAACCGAGAAGCAACTGCTGAACCTATTTAAAAGGTTGGATGCAACACCAGACGGTACACCAGTTACTAAATCAATTTTAATCCTTTCAACTCCGAGAAGCGGTTCGTCATTATATTGTGATGTTTTGTCTAGTTTAAATCTAATAGGTGAATGTACAGAATGGTTTAATATGAGATATATATCTGCTTATGCAGAATTAAAGGGTCTTAAAAATGTAGACTTTCAAGAGTATTTTAATTTCATAAAACGAAAAACCAGTGGAGATACTGGAGTGTTTGCTGTAAATGCACATATCGAACAGTACCTAAGTCTAATTAATAATAAATTAAATATAATGCAGCTAGGCTTTAATTGTGTAGTCTACTTGAGTCGAAATAATAAAATTGCGCAAGCGGTTTCCCTAACTAAAGCACAAATTACAGATAAATGGTCTGCATCTTCTAAAGCTAAACATCCACTTCCTGGTACACCCCCATTAACTAAGATTGCTAATTCGTTGTCGCATATTGTTGCTTCTCATGAATATTATGTTGAAAATTTAAAATCATCTTGCGATTTTGAATACTGTTATGAAGAGTTTAGCGATTTAAGTAACAAAGAGTTTTTCATCGAACCGTTAAATAAATTAGGTGTAAAAATTACTGGCTCGATAGATTTAAAAACAGATCAAAGAATACAGTCGGATAAAAAATCAGATGTTTGGAAAACTGAATTTACGGATCTTATCGGCCACACTCAACATTTACTGTAACTTCAACTACCGCTTGTTGTTTGTGATGGCAACTATTGCCGCCACATTCTGATTCAAGTCGATTATATTCCCGCCAACAATGCCATATTAGAATTCCTAAGTCACAAGTCCTTTATTTTAAAGCGTTAAAGGATGTAATAAATATATTCATATGTATCAGTAGGTTATAAAAAACACCTATTTTTGTGCAAAAAAAAGCTAAAGGGTGGCAAGATCTTGCCGCTATCGTCAAATGAAATACTGTTTTTTGTGGTCATATAATTGTGATTATTAATACCAATACGAGTTCGTTGCAGTTAACGGGATTGTTTCGTAAGAGCAATATTGCGTTGACTAATATCTACAGCCAACTCTCGTCTGGTTATCGTATTAATTCGGCAGCTGATGATGCAGCGGGGTTGCAGATATCCACTCGTATAACATCACAAGTCAATGGTATGAAAGTTGCTATTAGAAACGCTAATGACAGTGTTTCCATGATGCAAGTGGCAGAAGGCGCCATGCAGGAAGTGACCAACAATTTACAAAGAATGCGCGAGATTGCACTTCAAGCTGCCAATGCCACTAACGGTGTTGTTGATAGAAAAGCACTGAATGATGAATATTTAGAATTACAAACAGAGATTAACCGGATAAATGAAGCCACAACATTTGCGGGTCAAAGACTGTATGAAACAAATGGTACATCAATCCCTGATGAGTTCGAGAGAGAGATGGTCAGCGGATTACAAAGTACTTGGTTAGGTGAGTCGGAAAAAATAATAGAACAATACTTTGGTATTACTGGACAAGGCGAGCTTAAGTTAGACTTAGAACGTGATGCCGATGACGGCACATTAGCTTGGGTTTCAAATGCCACGGTAGGTGGTGTAAAAAGAGTAACTTTAACTATTGATTTAGCTGAATTTTCTGACATCAATAGCATCCATAATGGATTGGATAAGTACGGTGGCGTTCAGTTAGATGAGATTGTTTTACATGAAATGGTACACGCCACTATGGTGTCGACTATGGATGATTTTAATAATATGCCAGCTTGGTTTAAAGAAGGCTCTGCTGAAGTACTACGTGGTGGTGATGATCAAATTGAAGGAAGTACCAGTGCTGCGGTTTTAGCTGCATTTAATAGCCAAGGTGCTTCAACAACGGTAACGGATCAGTTAGGTGCTTATGGCGGCGGTTTTGTTGCAATGCGCTATATGGAATACACATTAGGCAGTGATGGCTTAAAAGATTTAATGCAAACGTTAGCCGGTGGGGCAACGTTTGATGATGCATTAAATACAGCATCAAATGGAAGTTGGTCAAGTGAAGCTGATTTTAGAGCTTCATTAACTGGAACAGCATACGACACTGCTACTTATGGCAGCCGTATGGAAGAGTTCATGGCCGAAGAAATGGACTCAACCAATAAAGATAATGGTGCACTCGGCGGAGAAGATGCCAATAATGGCTTTACTCGCGAAAATGTGATGACAGGTTACGGTAGTGGCGATAGAAGTGGTACTCGTGGTTTTACAGAAAGTATCATTTTAAATGATAACGACAGTGACCAAACTGATTTTTCAGTGACGTCAAATTGGCTTGATAGTAATCGTGGCGATGTTGCACTACAAGATTATGAGTTAAATGTTACTAGTGCTGGTGGCCGATTACATACGTTTCAAATTGGGGCGAATGCCAATCAAACCATGCAAGTGAACTTTGGCGCAATAGGTACGACCACGTTAGGTTTAGATAATGTCGATATTGTTAATCGGCCACAATTTGCCATTTTTGCACTTGATGATGCAATGAAAATTGTTGATAAACATCGTTCGCTTTTAGGTGCAACACAAAACCGGCTAGAAAGTACGGTTAATAATTTAAATAATGTAGTAGAAAATCAAAGCGCAGCTCGTTCGCGTATTCTTGATACTGATTATGCATCTAAAACTGCAGAGTTGGCTCGGTATCAGATTATGCAACAAGCATCTATTGCATTGTTAACTCAAGCTAATCGTTCGCAAGAGCTAGCTCTTGCTTTAATAGGCTAATTAACTTTGACTAAAAAGTGTTAGCTATAACAAATATTTTACTTAATTGTGTTATTGACACTATTAATCTAGAATCAAACACTAACT
Source organism: uncultured Psychrosphaera sp. (assembly GCF_947500655.1). Classification (GTDB taxonomy): domain Bacteria; phylum Pseudomonadota; class Gammaproteobacteria; order Enterobacterales; family Alteromonadaceae; genus Psychrosphaera. Next base: position 14,974 of record NZ_CANMSK010000028.1, read on the forward strand.
ATTCTATGGGGTAGAGCATGAAAATTAATAGCAGCAATACAACGACATCTTTGAATACGTCTTTTTCTAAAGTAAAAGAGCAACAAGAAGAGTCTATGAAACGCCTTGTTACTGGCTTAAAAATAAACTCAGCCAAAGACGATGCCGCAGGTTTACAAATAGCTAATCGTTTGGGTAGTCAATCATCAGGTATTCAAGTTGCCATGCGTAATGCAAGTGATGCATACAGTTTAGCTTCTGTTGCTGAAGGTGCTTTGTCAGGTATTAATGATGCCGCCATGAGAATTAATGAATTATCACTACGCGCTGCTAATGCTTCGGTAAGTGCAGCAGACAGAGGTGCAATTCAACAAGAGATTTTGCAACTACAAGATCAAGTTGGTGATATTCAATCAAATACTACCTTTGCTGGACAATCAATTTTTACTCAATCGAGTAATAGTCAATTTCAAGTTGGTCCAAATGCAAATACGACCATTGGATTAAGCTTTTCTACTTTAAATGAACAAGTAGATGCGCTAAATACAATTGATGTTACAACGGTAGATGGTGCGCAAGCAGCGATAACCACTAGCCAAGAAGTTAATGAAAGTATTGGTTCAATTCGTGGAGATATAGGTGCGTTTCAAAACCGTATTGAATCTACAATTAGTAATTTAGCAAATACTTATGAGCAAACTGAAGCTGCAAAAAGCCGAATTGAAGATACTGACTTTGCTCAAGCAAGTGCTGATAATGTTCAAGCGTCTATTTTGGGACAAGTTAATACTGCAATTCAATCTCAGGCAAATGTTTCTCAAGGTCAAGCATTGAATTTATTGAATTAATCCTTATTTATAAAGACTTAGTTACATTAAAATTACTTTATAACAAATAGCCTTATTCTGAGATTTCAGATGCTATTTGTTACAAACCTAGTTAATTTATATGAATTAACTGGGTTTTTTATTACCTAAATTTAAGTGGATGTATTCAGTGCAGTGGCAGGATTTTGATTTTGAAGGACGTCTTAAAATTCCAATTGGATTTTACTTAGGCATTGTTTACCTACTACGCGGTTTTATTATTTGGGTGATCTCTCTTACTTATTCTGATGATCGCAGCTTATTAATCGGGTTAATCTACTCTAATGTTTCACTATTTAAATTAACTATTTTAACTGGTTTGCCAGCACTGTTTACGTTTTTGCTTTTTTCATTAAAAAAACAAAAAGGGAAAACTTGGTATAAAGCTATTTGGCGAGTACAACGACGAGTATTGATAGCTGCATTACTGTTGGACTTGTTTATCCAGTTCTATACCGTCTCATTCCATATTACTCAGGTCCATTGGATGCAGATGGTATTATTTATATTAGGTAGTTACTTGTTTTGGTATTGGTTGCAATCGCAAAGACTAAAACGTTTTTTCAGACATTGGTTGTTATAAAGCTGAAAGGCGATAAAGCCGTAAGGCGGTAAGGCTGTAAGGCTGTAAGGCTGAAAGGCTGTAAGGTTGTAAGGCGATAAAGCGATAAAGCGATAAAGCGATAAAGCGATAAAGCGATAAAGCGATAAAGCGATAAAGCGATAAAGCGAT
>NZ_CANMSK010000029.1 GCF_947500655.1 uncultured Psychrosphaera sp.
GCGGGATGGAGCAGTCTGGTAGCTCGTCGGGCTCATAACCCGAAGGTCGTAGGTTCAAATCCTGCTCCCGCAACCAATTCTTCGAGAATAGAATTAAAACAATAGGTCGTAGGTTCGCTCTTACAAAAGATGCTGCTCTCGCAACCAATTCTTACAATATGAATTAAAACTATTGTGGCTTGTTTAACTGTTCAGTTAAACCATTCGGACGCGGGATGGAGCAGTCTGGTAGCTCGTCGGGCTCATAACCCGAAGGTCGTAGGTTCAAATCCTGCTCCCGCAACCAATTTCATATTTCATAAATTTCAAGCCGAAGGTTCACGTCTTACAAGAGATGCTGCTCTCGCAACCAATTCATGTATACTTTAGGTCGTAGGTTCGCTCTTACAAAAGATGCTGCTCCCGCTACCGATTTATGTATACTTTAGGTCGTAGGTTCGTTCTTACAAAAGATGCTGCTCCCGCTACCGATTTATGTATACTTTAGGTCGTAGGTTCGTTCTTACAAAAGATGCTGCTCCCGCAACCAATTTCATATTTCATATTTCATATTTCATATTTCATATTTCATATTTCATACTATTTAAACTTCATACAATATTCATACGAACTCATAACCCGAAAATCTTAGGTTCGCTTTTTATAAGAGATGCTGCTCTCGCAACCAATTCATGTATACTTTAGGTCGTAGGTTCGCTCTTACAAAAGATGCTGCTCCCGCAACCAATTTCATATTTCATACTATTTAAACTTCATACGAACTCATAACCCGAAAGTCGTAGGTTCGTTCTTCACAAAAGATGCTGCTCCCGAAACCAATTCTTAGTTTTCCCCCATAAAAACAACTTAATTCATTAAAAAATTAGATAGTAATGAAAGTCCCGTTTTCCAATTCAATAAAATAAATGTTTTTAGCTATATAACGAGGTTACCGATCTTCGTTTTTACATAGAAAAGCACTTTATTTACACTAAGATGTAACAAATCTTACAAATTTGGGGGTAAATATCTTTTTGAGTATTTAACTGCTACTCTTTATTTTGTTAGCTTCAAAGCTTTAACTTAGTTTAAATTTATTGTCACTATAAACCTCAGAGTTGAATAAACAGAACAATGGAAAAATAATAGAACTCAAACTCAGTAAGTTTAAAAAGGATGTTATTTATGCTGAAAACTTTTTTAATAATACTTAGTTTATTTTTCATTTTGACGCCTACTATTTACGCATACTCAGAGCCAGTCAAAGTAACGGTAGCAACTCCAGATATCTACCCTCTTTCGTATTTAAATTCTAAAAATGAAATAACAGGCACATTAGTTAATTGTTTAAATAACAATTCAAATAAAAAGTATACCTTCCACGTGGTCATTCTACCTTGGGCAAGAGCTTTACAAGAAGTAAAGGGAAATAGAGTCAATGCGATAATGCCAGCGGTATATACCAAACAGAGAGCGACATACCTAGCTTATCCTGACATCGCTATTTTTGAGTTTCTAAGTGATGTTTTAGTTAAGAAAGTATCAACCTCGTTCACGTCTTTTGAAATTGCTAAAATACAAAAAAAAATCATCGCTAAAGTACGTTCCAAAGCACTTACAGAAGAAATAAAAGCAAGAGTTGAATCTGCGGGATTGAAAATATTGAACGTAAATGATCCATTAACTGGGTTAAAAATGCTGTTACAAAATCGAATTGATTACTTCCTAGGAGACCCTCAAATAATTAAAAATATTGCTCAACAAGCAGAACTAATGAATAAACTCTCTTTTGTTAAATTGTCGAATAACACATCTCTTTCTTATTTAGCTTTTTCTAAAAGCTTTGCTCAAAACTACAATGTTAATCAGGTTATGAAGGGAATTAATTGCCATAAACCGTTACTAAATCAATAAATAAGTCTAATTAGCTTTAAACAATACACAAGCTGATTTATTATCGTAATTGATGATTTACTATCTAATTAAACGTTCATAAAGGAATTCCCAATGAAAACCATTTCTGCCCGTATTTTACATCGTTATTTAGGATTCTTTTTAGCTGGTATTATGACGGTTTATGCTCTTAGCGGCATAGTGCTTATCTATAGAAAAACCAATACTTTCAAAATTGCACACGATATAGAAAAAACACTGTCTGTAAATTTAACCGAAGATGGATTAGGCAGAGAATTGAAAATAAGACAGTTTAAAGTAGACTCACAAGACGAACAATTTTTATATTTCAAAAATGGTTCTTACAATAAAGAGTCTGGCATCACCAATTATACTATTTACGAGTTGCCTTTAATTTTAGACAAAATGACTCACCTACATAAAGCTACAACAAACTCGCCAATTTATTGGTTAAATATCTTTTTTGGTTCTTCATTACTGTTTTTTGCACTATCTTCTTTTTGGATGTTTTTACCAAAAAGCAAAACGTTTAAAACAGGTGTAAAAGTAAGTATAGTTGGGGCTATTTTAGCAGTTGTATTAGTTTATTTGAGTTAACACCTCAAATTTTAGTATTAAGAATAGCGACTTTATTTGTCACTAGTATTGCAATATTACTCGTGGCAGATAAAGCATATTCTATCAAAGTAACTTTAAATTAACCAAACACCTCTATTTCCCAACCAATCATCTAATTTTCTGTTGTCATTCTGTAAGTAACAAGATAACGTGATTACATCATAATTTATCTAAAATTTGAGTTGTATTTAGTTGTGTTTAGAGTTTTTTTTATAATTATCATTTTTTCATTTTGCAGTCATGCAAAACCAACAACAATAAGCGTTGCTGCACCTGAAATATTTCCTTTTGTTTATGTAAATAACGAGGAAAACGTCGTTGGTTTATTTGTAGATTGTTTAAATAACAGTACAAATAAAAACTATACTTTTAAAACAATAGTTATGCCTTGGGCTCGAGCCTTGGTAGAAGTAAAGAACAACCGCATTGATGCTATTATGCCTGCAGTTTATACCAAACAAAGAACTGAATTTTTATCTTATCCCAACAAACCTATGATTCATTTTTTTAGTGATATCTTAGTGAAAAAAAAATCAGACACCTTTACCTCATTCGAAGAAGCTAAAAAACAAAATAAATTAATTGCCAAAGTACGCTCTAAAGCATTAAGAGGAGATATAAAGGCAAGAATTGAATCGTCTGGATTAACAATTTTAAATATAAAAGATACAAAGACGGCATTAAAAATGATCTCACAAAACCGAATAGACTACTTTGTGGGTGATCCTCAAATGATAAAACACACAGCTCTGCAAGCAAATATGAACGATGAATTCTCCTTTATTAAATTGTCAGATAAAACATCACCTTCTTTTTTAGCCTTTTCTAAACAGTTCGTTAAAAACAATAATATAAATCAAATTATGAATGGTCTTAATTGTAAGAATCTACAAATAGATTAATTAACAACCTTTTAATTTCCATTCATCTTCTTATTAAAGTGACTTATCTCTTTTTAATCATATTGTAATAATACTTTTCTATAATCCTGCCCCATTTAGAAAATTAGTTTAGTAATTCCCCTTATGTCGAAGTGTACAACTGTATGAAATAATTAACCTTTCCAATGACTGATAAATTTAACCTCATTAGTCCTACCAACCTTTTTACACTGTATTATTTATTAAGATAATTTATGAAATTTTGTAGCAAAACTGCTTTTTTATTCGCGGCTATTTTACCACTTAAGATTTTTTCTGCTGAAATCATCACATCAAATACAACAGCCTCTACCATTATAAATGTTCCAAAAACCCAGCAACGAATTAAAGTTGACGGACACATGGACGAAGACATTTGGAAAAATGCATTAAAGATTGACCTTAATAACGTCACTTGGCCATATGAAAATACAAGATCACCAGTAAAAACAGAAGCTTATGTTATAGAAAATGGTCACACTTTATATGTTGCTTTTAAAGCATTTGATCCACATCCAGAAAAAATAAGAGCACGCCTTACTGACCGAGATAATAACTGGGGTGATGACCGTGTTGCTATCAAAATTGATACTTATAATGACAATGCCCTCGCCTACCAATTCTTTATTAACCCATTAGGCACACAGTCTGACGTATTAGAAAACGAGCTCACTAAAAGCGAATCTTCTTCTTGGGATGTTATTTGGAATTCGTCCGGTCGTATAACAGAATTTGGTTATATTGTTGAAGTTGCTATTCCACTTAGAACGCTTAACTTTAATGATCAGTTAGACATACAAAACTGGGGAATGGAGTTTATTCGATTTTATCCAAGGGATACCGAACTAAGAATTTCTCATATGCAAGTGGATCACAACAACACTTGCTTTATTTGCCAAATGCCAACATTACGTGGTTTTAAAGGTGCGAAACAAGGTAAAAACTTATCATTTGTGCCAACCTTTGTAAGTGGTAACACAAAATCACGAGAGTTAGATGAAACACTAGAGTGGAGTGACGAAACTAATACCGATGTCGGTTTAGATATCAAATGGGGAATAACACCAGATACCACTTTAAACGCCACATTCAATCCAGACTTTTCACAAGTAGAAGCCGACTCAGGCCAGCTTGATGTGAATAACACATTTGGTTTGTATACCGCAGAAAAACGCGGTTTCTTTTTAGCCAATGAAGATGCTTTCTCTACGCCCGTAAACCTTATTTACACACGTAATATCAATGATCCAGACTTTGGTACTAAACTAGCGGGTAAAATAGACCAACACTCTTTTGCAGGTTTCATTGCAAACGACAACGCAACCACCTTTATTCTTCCTGGTAATTTAGGCTCTGACCTTTACGAATTAGAAGAAAAAACCACAAACACGGCTTTTAGATATAGATACGCGATAGATAACGATACTTCAATTGGTGCACTCTCTACCATTCGTAGTTCTGACAGCTATAAAAATATGGTTACTAGTTTAGACGGTAAATATAAATTAACAGATAGTGACGTATTTCACGTGCAATTAGTTTCTTCAACTACAGAGTTAGATGAAGCCCTTGTTAACTCTATTAATTTAGACGATTACAATGACGAACAAGTATTAAGAGCAGCAAGTAACAACAGTACAGACTCTTTTTATAGAATTGATTATAGACACGACAATAAAAACTGGTCTTTTCAAACAAGCAGAGAAGATATTGGCAAAAACTTCCGAGCCGACCTCGCCTTTTTTAACAAATCCGACTCCATTACTAATTTAATTGGTGGTACTTATAGATGGCTAGGTGAAACTGACGACTGGTGGAATAGAATTGAAGTGTTTGGAGACTGGGACAGAACAACAAACCAAGCTGGCGAGCAAATAGAACAAGAATACGAGATTTATGCAACGTTACGTGGCATTAAACAATCCTATTTCAAACAAGGACTTGTTATACGTGAAAAAGCTTCTGGAAGAATAGACACATCTATTTTGTCATTAAAAAACAATACTTATGAATTCACCGAAAAAATTCTTAAATTTTGGAGTGATTTCCAAGCGACTTCTGACATGACCTTTGGTATTTATACGTCCGTAGGAAAACAAATAGACTATGCGAACAATCAATTAGTTGACGGGTTTACACTAGAGCCACGATTTAATTGGAATATAAATACCAACACTAAATCTGATTTATCTTATCAATATCGCACGCTTTCTAAAGGTGGCAACAACATTTTAGCGGCAAAACTAATTGATTATCGATTAAATTATCAGTTTTCTATTCGTAGTTTTTTACGTTTATCTGTTGTTTATTCAGACGTCACTCGAGAGTTAAGCCAATACAATGAGCCAGACGATTATGATTCATCTTACAAAAGCTTATCAACTCAATTGTTGTACTCTTATAAGATAAACCCGAAAACCTTATTCTTCGTTGGTTATTCAGACGGCGGTTATCAAGATGACTCCCTGCAAGACATTACCAAAGACACCAAAAGTGTATTTTTAAAAATGAGTTATGCTTGGCTGAGATAAGTTGTTAGATGAACCAGCTGTAAATCCAATCTGTTAAATAAAAATCAATCAGCCGCTTGCACTATAAGCGGCTTTTTTATTACTAACTTTTTATAACGAGGCAATTTATCAATTAATAATTCAGCTAACTTGGTGTTAGAATACGAGTTCTTGTTCCACCTTTATATTCGACATTATTTATTAGGCTTTCATGATCTCTAAAAACCAACTAAAACACATCCGAGCGTTAGGCCAAAAAAAACAACGTAAAGCATTGGGTGAGTTTTTGGTGCAAGGTGAAAAGAATGTTCTGGAACTATTAAAGTCTAACTTAATCGTCAAACAGCTGTTCGCTACTCCAGAGTTTATAAATATACATAAAGGTGTGCTTAGTGGCATCTACGTCATTGAAGCAGATATAGACTCATTAACTAAAGTTAGTACTTTAGTGTCCAATAATAGCGTTATTGCAGTTGTGCAAATCCCCACTGTTAATACTCCACCCAACACCGGTATTACATTAGCCTTGGACGGCGTGTCTGACCCTGGCAATCTAGGCACGATTATTCGTGTTGCCGATTGGTACGGTATCAACCATATTGTTTGTAGCCATGACTGTTCCGACCCGTTTAACCCTAAAACCATTAGTGCAACCATGGGCTCATTTGCTCGCGTAAACGTATTTTTAACAGATTTGCCTGAGTATTTACATCAAGACTCTCGTGCCGTTTATGGAGCTTACTTAGGTGGTGAGAATGTACATAAGGTAACGTTTGATAAAGACGCTATTTTAATGATGGGCAGTGAATCTCATGGAATAAGAGAAGCTGCTGGACAATTTGTGACTTCCCCTATTACTATTCCAAATTTTGGTGAAGCTGAGTCGTTAAATGTAGCGATGGCGACGGGGATAATTTTAGATAATATGAAACGCGGTTAACTTTTTTACTGTGCTTTAACCTTCAATAAATTGAAAGACTAACGTTCTAGTAGCTTTAATTTATTCGGTACACCATTCCAATCATCGGCGTCTGCAGGTGCTGGTTTTAACTCTGTGATCACCGGCCACTTTTGTGCTAATTCTGCATTTAATTCAATAAACTCGATTTGTTCTTCTGGCACCGCATCTTCTTGAAAAATAGCATTGGCTGGGCACTCTGGTTCACATAAACTGCAATCGATGCAAATAACTGGATCGATAACTAAAAAGTTAGGCCCTTCAAAAAATGCATCCACAGGACATACTGCAACACAGTCTGTGTATTTACATTTAATACAGTTATCACCAACGATGAACGCCATAAAAAAACACCATTAAAAATTCAAGATTGCGGATCATACTCAATCATTTTCAAACTACAATACAAATACGTAAATTTACACCGCGTAATTGAAATATTTATTCGCTTATTGTTAACAGTACCAGTAAAATGCGCGACTGTTTTCTACACTAGTTTATGAGTAACCAATGATACGTTTAACTGAAATTAAATTGCCGTTAAATCATGCACCAGAAGATCTAACAACTGCAATAACGACAAAACTTAAAATTTCTGCTGAACAAATAGAAACATTTGTTATGTTTAAACGTGGTTACGATGCTCGTAATAAAAGAAATATCCAATTAATTTATACCTTAGACATTACCTTAACCGATACAAGTTTAACGGATAAACTGCTAAGCCAGTTTGAATCTGACCAACACGTAAAAGTAACGCCAGACACAAGTTATAAATACGTAGGTGAAGCACCAAAAGACTTAACAGAGCGCCCTATCGTTATTGGTTTTGGCCCTTGTGGTTTATTAGCCGGATTAACCCTTGCTCAAATGGGCTTTAAACCTATCATTATTGAGCGTGGCAACGAAGTAAGACAACGCACCAAAGACACCTTTGGTTTCTGGCGTCAGCGTAAACTAAATACAGAATCAAACGTCCAATTTGGTGAAGGCGGTGCGGGAACCTTCTCTGACGGCAAGTTATACAGCCAAGTAAAGGATCCAAATCATTACGGCCGTAAAGTAATGACAGAATTTGTCAGAGCTGGCGCACCAGATGAAATCATGTTTGTCAGTAAACCACACATAGGTACTTACAAGTTAGTCAGCATGGTAGAAAAAATGCGTGCTGAGATCATAGAGCTTGGCGGCGAAATTCGTTTTGGTACGCGCGTAGACGACATTCATATCACAAACGATCAAATTACAGGCGTTACATTAAACACTGGTGAAAAACTCGATAGTAATCATGTTGTTCTAGCCGTTGGTCACAGCGCACGTGATACGTTCCAAATGATCTACGACAAAGGCATTTATGTTGAAGCTAAACCTTTCTCTGTTGGCTTTAGAATTGAGCATAAACAGTCCACCATAGACCAAGCACGTTTTGGTGATAACGCAGGTAACGAAATCCTAGGCGCTGCGGATTACAAACTAGTTCATCATTGTAAAAACGGCCGTTCTGTTTACAGCTTTTGTATGTGCCCAGGAGGCACCGTGGTTGCAGCAACATCTGAAGAAAACCGCGTAGTAACCAATGGCATGAGCCAATATTCAAGAAACGAGCGTAATGCTAATAGTGCGATTGTTGTAGGCATAGATCCAGCACGAGATTACCCAAACCACCCTCTTGCAGGCATAGACTTACAAAGAGAATTAGAAAGCTTAGCCTTTGAATTAGGTGGCAGAGACTACAATGCTCCGGCTCAAACCATTGGCGACTTCTTAAAAGGCAAACCAGACTCAGAATTAGGAGATGTAAAACCCTCTTATACTCCAGGTATTACCTTAACCGACTTAAGCAAAGCCTTGCCAGATTTTGCAGTAGAAGCAATAAGAGAAGCCATTCCAGCGTTTAATAAGAAAATCCAAGGCTTTGGCTCTGACGACGGCTTATTAACCGGTGTAGAAACCAGAACATCCTCACCAATTAGCATAAAGCGAAATAAAGAATACCAAAGCATTAACACCAAAGGTTTGTTCCCAGCAGGTGAAGGCGCAGGTTACGCAGGCGGTATATTATCAGCGGGTATTGACGGTATTAAAGTGGCTGAAGCGGTGGCGAAGTCGATTTTGAAGATAGATTAAGAACAGCTGGGCTTTAGGGCTTTAGGGCTTTAGGGCTTTAGGGCTTTAGGCAATGATTAAATCAGATCAAAGTTTAGTCAAACATTATATTAATTCTGATCAACAATTTTGCTGTCCGTTTATCAGAATTTTATGTATGTGAAACAAACAAATAACTAGATTACCCCACCGACGCGCAAAGAACATTGAGAAAATAAAACCACTTACAAATGGCTTCATTTTCCCTGAGCTGTTTTATTTCTGTTTATTTATCTATTGAGGAGTTGGACGCATAACGCCATTTTCATCTCGACTCAATGGATAGGCTTGAACAGGCAGAGGCGCTCCCGGAAATTCAGTTACCGAAACACCATACGTCCAATCTTTTGGCGCTATCGCAATATAACGAGCATAACCTCCAGTTCCACCTTTAGGCTTTGCAAAACCGATAACGATAAGCGCTCCAGCCTCAGGTACTTTATCAAGATTTGTAACACCTTCCGCTTGTGCAAAATGGTTATGTAGTAACCAATATTCACCTTCCAGTGTTGGTGTAGTGTCAGTATCTAACGGCTCATGTCCGTGAAACAAAATATTTCGCTCTAAATGCAGAAACTTCAACGCATCAAGTCCTACTCCAGGAAACGGCTTTTGGTTGAATCTTTCAATGTCAGCCCATTTTTTATGCCAGTCTGACCGAACCATCACCACGGAACCTTCAGGAATACGTCCATATTTACTTTCCCAAGCTTTTATATCTTCAACTTTAAGATGATAGCCATTATCTTTTTCCACTTGTTTATGGATATCAATTACAACTAAAGGACGGATTGCATATGTTGCAGGAATGTCACTTATTGTTGCACCAAGTTTCTCCCAATGAGCTGGCGGATCAAGTTGAGTTCCGTATTGATCAGTGGACAATTCATAAGAAGTCGCTACAAAACCATGCTTTTCATAAGTAAATTCCTCACCTTCTTCTATATAGCCCTCAATCCGTTTACCCGCTTTAGCTGGTTTGAATTTGGCATTACCAAATCCGGGCCATACAGACTGGACAGGTTCAAAGGCATGAGTGAGATCAATGTATTTAGCATCTTTAAAGACATCAAGATAAACATCCCAAAGTTTTAACTGCGAATCTTTAGTTGATACGGAAGTACTTGATATGAACAGCCCAGTAAAAAATGCAACACTTATAATTATTATCATCAATACGAGTTTTTTCATTGTGATCTCCTGATAGGTATTTGTCTGGTGTGGAAATACATTGAAACATCCAGTTTAAATTAATATCAATGATATTTTCCTAGATTTTAATAGGAAGTGCAGTATCAAACAACATTTGCACGGACGATTTATTTTCTTCTTTTACGACTAAAATGTGCAAATATTGTTAAACAATTGTGGAGTTTGTAATCCTTACTGAACCTTTTTAGTTTTTCTATTCTAATATAAGAGTATTAATTTTTTTAATGGTTGATTGAGATATAAATGAATAAATTGAAGTGCTATGTATTGATACTCATTGTTGTTTTGGGTAGCAGTATTTTAGGTGGATGTGATTGGGATTTTAGCGATAGCAGCAGTAGCGGAAGTGGTTATTATCAATACGCTAACTTAGTTTCGCAATCTCCTAGTATTGAATTTGTAGTGGATGATGAGTCTTTGGGAGAGATTGAGTTTTCATATGCTACGACACATGAATATATAAGTAGCGGCACTTACGATATTGAGTTTAATCAAATCTTACCTAACACTGAAAATGACAACTTTATAGATGATGATTCGTTACGCGTTTATTCTAACACTCTACACTCTTATATCCTTTATGGGGATACTGATTCTCCTAGTAGTTATACGGTAGAAATGGATATTTCTGACATTTACGATGATGATTTTGACGATGAATATGCCATGGTACAATTTGTTAATTTAATCAACAATGAAGATTCAGTAGATATGTATCTATTGGATGCAGATGATAACTTAATTAATCAAACTGCGGATTATAGTTTAGCTATGGCTGACACAAGTGGCGATGTTGAATTACCTGAGGGTGATTATAAAATTATTTTTACTGAGGTAGGTACAGACACCATACTCGCCCAGAAGAATGATATCAGTATTAGTGAAGCCGAGGCGTTAATATATATTTTAACCAGTTATACAGTGGCAGGAAGTGATAATACTCGATACAAGATTATTGAGTTAAGCTCCAGTGGCGCACGCACCCTTTCCAATCAAGCGGCCAATGGACATATACGTGTTGCAAATGGCGTGAGTAATACCGATGCAATCTCTATAGCAGTTGGTGATAGCACTGACATCATAGAAACGGATATTGCAATTGGTGATTTGTCTGAAGATATTGAAATTTCTATATCTTCATCAGATGAAGTCGAGTCCACTTCTATTTATATATTAAATAGTGAAGACAGCACCTTGTTAGATGGAACAACCTTAAATGTTTATGCCGATGATCAAATTTTATTATTAAGTGCTGGAGATGCCAGTTCCACGGTTTCGGTTAATGAAACAGAAGAAGATTTACGAACGATAGAAACCCATGTAAAAATCTTATTTTCTCACTCTATTTTCGATCAAAGTGATGGATCTTTAGAAGTTAAAATTTTAGAAGAAGGTGGCAATCCTGACTCATACGACGCTGAATTATCAGTCAGTTATTTAAGTACACAAATGTACGAAATTGAATCAGGTAGTTATGACATTTATATATACAATTCCGATAATGAACTACTGATTGAACACACATTGTATAGTGTAGAAGCTGGAAATGTGGTGAACCTAATAACCACCGATTATGAAACTAGCGGCGCACCTTACCAAATATTTGAACATATTAATTAACTTCAAAAAAGCTGTGAAAAGGTTATTAAATCAGATCAGAGTTTAGTCAAACATTATATTAATTCTGATAAACAATTTTGCTGTCCGTTTATCAGAATTTTTAATGATCAGCTTTAGCTTATAAAACAAACTTAACGTTTATGAAATAAGCTAAAGCCTTGTGCTAAAGGGTTAATACAGGGTTTTTAACGCTGCAATAATATGTTTAACGCCTTGCATAAAATCAGGATTAACTTCCAACCCGGCAACAACCCTAGATTCAGGTTGTTCTTTTAAACTTTTCATACTTCTCCCAAATAAAACGGTCTGAATAAGTTCTTTAATAAACAAACGGAATTAATTATCTACTTTATATTGATACTATTCTTCTAAAATAACATCGAACCCACCATATATTAAACGTTTACCATCAAAAGGCATTGGGTTTTGATCTGGGTGCATCCTAGGGTCGTTCATAATTGCTTCCCAGCCTGCATCACGAACCTCCTTTGACGGCCATATAACAGATGAAAAAACGACTGTTTCGTCTTCACTACAATTCACAGCTCTAATAAAGGATGTAATATCACCATCAGGAACACTATCCCCCCAAGATTCTGTAATTCTAAGTGCTCCGTGTTCTTTAAAAACCAAAGCTGACAACTTCGCATGTTCAATATATTGTTCTTTATTCTTTGTTGGTACTGCAGCCACAAAACCGTCAACATAAGACATATAACACCCCTTTTATACTTTATTAGTTAAATCTCACATATCACTTTAATTAAAGAATACCGAATAACGTGGACAACAATAACAAATAACATTGCCACCCACTTTAAATTAAGTCACTGGTATTTGTAAATGTAGAAATTCAGATTGTTAATTTATCTTGGTATGTTTGGATTTTAGAGTTGATTACCGATATGAATTGAAGTTTTAGACTACTTTTAGCTTTTTTTGATTAAACGCTAGATACATAGATAGCTCAGAGTCTTTGATTGAGTGTTCTGATTTTATGTTGTTGTCTTTTGGGTTGAGTTTGTATAGGTTTTTTTTGGTATTAAGCCAGCAATCTTCTGCAACTCGATAAGTTTGGTCGTCAACAATAACATCAATAACATTGCCACCCACTTTAAATTATCTTTATATAACGATTAAATTGGCTATAGAAGAAAACCAACCATATATATAACACCAAAATTTCTATATATATGGTTGCCTGTTCTATCAGTGGGGATTTAAGCAAATGTGTTTGTTATTTATCCTTAATCAAACTAAATGCACCACGTATTTGGCCTAAAGAATAGCCCGTAGCCGTATCAGTAGGATAATATTTTGTAAGTGCTTTTTTTACATCTGGCTGTATTGACTGACCGTGACAATTTAAACATAGCCCTTCAACACCTTGAGCTTTCATAAACCTAAATTTATTATCAACCGTTTCAGAGTAAGAGATAGCAGAAGCCTGCTCACTTTCTTCTTGTCGTTTATTAAATTGTTCCAATACCTTGCGTTCAAAGGTGTCAGGGAGAGCTGTATTCTCATTTCTCGGTTTCAGACTTACACGTTTTACACTCCAACCAGTTTCATTGCTAAGATCTTTAGCTATTTTAGGAGCCTCTATCGCGCATACGTTTATGGCATGTTCTAACCCACCTGATTGAATGGCATGCTTCAATTTGGGCTTCAATAAACCACCAAATGTTTTAACAATATTCTTTGCTTCAGTCTCTAATTCCGCTTGATCCATTAAATTTTCAGCACAGAGACTAGGAGCAAACATAGCTGCTATAAATACAAGGGTAAAATAACCATTAATATTCTTCATAACTTCTACCTCTTAAATTAAATAATTTAACGCCAAAATAATAAATGAACCATATGCTGATGGGCGATTGACTCAACAAATAGCATAATAACCTTAATAAACCTTAATAAACCTTAATTTATTATCTTGTACGTTGATTACATATCTAAGTCTAAGTCTAAGTCTAAGTCTAAGTCTAAATTAAAGTTCATCTTTTGTGGAAGTGGAAACTCAAGAGTTAACTCGATGTTTTTAGCGTAACATAAATGACTATTTTTTTTACTAGGAGTGAGTTTATAACGAGATCTATTAATCATATTTAAGATTGGCTCTCTAGGTAAGTCGCTGGGAAAAACGTTTAATATTTCAACTTGTGTTAATTGACCATCACTGTCAACACTTACATTAAATATAACGCTTCCGATAAGTTCAGTGGAACCATAAGACATTGGAAACTTAATTTTAGATTGTGCTATCACTATGACAGAAGCGTCTTCATCACATGTAAAACATGCGAATGACGGCACACTAAACAATAGTAAAAAGAGTAAGGTTAATTTCATAGTTTAATCATCAATACGCCCTCGTTAATGGGCAAAATTTAGTTGGCTAAAATGAGTGAGGCACGAACAAAAAGCCAACTGTATTTTGTCCTGATTTAACAGCTTGTTATAAAGCCGATTTGCACAATCCGTAAATATAATCATCAACATATTTACCGTTGATTATGACGTTTTGCTTGAGACAACCTTCACGAATAAAACCATGCTTTTCTAGTAGCTTAAATGAGCCCGTATTACTAGTTGAACAAGTAGCCACTAATTTATTTAAGTTTAATTCTGATAAAGCGTAGTTTTTGACTAGGCTTAGTGCCTCACCAGCAACCCCTTTACCTTGAGCACTAGGTTTAATCATGAAACCTACTTCAGCAATCTTTGCTTCATGATTTGTAATTTTTAGTCCAATATTCCCAAGTTTCTCGCCTGTTGCTACCTCAGTAATTCCAAATGACAACCAACCATCACTTTCCATAGACCAAGGTTGTGACTTAGCGGCAAACGCTTCATTAACCTCTTCATATGAACAAGGGTCATACACATGTTTCATCATTACTGGAGACATAGACATTTCGACAAAGAGATCTAAATCTGATTCATCAAATGGTGATAGTTTTATTCTCTGACCTGCGAGATACACGGTAATTCCTTAGGCTTTATAACGCCCGCCTAATGCGCATTGCGCTGGCGGGCTTTTTGCATTGTTTTTCCAAAACCATGACAACATAACATTGTCGGAGTTTAGGCGTTTGTTATATGCAATTTCATCACCTTAAAGCTTAATCATTTAAGTATGTAACGACAATTTCAGTAGTTTGTTTTTTACCACAAACTTTACAATTACCTTCAAGGTATTGCTTTTCATCTAAAATATAAATCTTAGGCTCGATGATTCCTAGATCAGCTTCATAGCAGTGATTACACCAAGAATCATTAATAAAAAATTCTTGATCAAATTGCTCTAAATCATCGAAGTTTAGATATTGTTTCTTCATAGCTTCCATTGTATATAACGAGGCAATAAGAGGAAAATTATAGTTGGCTAAAATGTTTGAGGAACGAAAAACAGCCAACTGTAAATTTTCCGTTTAATTGCCTTGTATGGCATTACCTGCCACATCAATCAGTTGTGAAGCCGATGTACTGCATAAGTTACTAGGCCAGGAAACCTTAATTGTTCGTATGTAACCCTCACGACTTTCAGAGGTAAACTGTACTTTTATTATCGGATCTTTTTCAATAGGAAAATATTCCATAATTGAATCAAACCAGTTTAAAAGCTTTACTTCTTCAACATATTGCTCAGGTAAAGTGCTATCACTACCATAGTTATTTACCTTGTTGTATAGCATAAATACACTGGGCTTCCCTTTAGAAGAATTGACGCTTCTCGGTAATGAAAGAAAGTATTGGTGTTTATCTAATTTTTTTATTTTAACTAATGCGTCATATTCATTGCCATGTATTGGAACCATACAAGCCAATACTTTAAATGACACTAGAATAAAAATGATACTAAGGGTTAACACCGATTTCATAGGTATGCCTAGACATAATGACTCCCCACGAAAGTGCTGATCTCCAATTAATCGTGGGTTAGCTGAAAGCAAAAGCCATAATAG
>NZ_CANMSK010000030.1 GCF_947500655.1 uncultured Psychrosphaera sp.
AGACATCCGTTATATGGTTAATAATAAATCAGAGCTCAATACAAATAAACATAACATACTTTTTATAACTTTGGTCATTCACAAATGTTATCAAAATCGTATCTTTTTTTATGCTCCTCACTCTATTTAATAATAAAACTCCATGATTTATCATGGGATTAAACCTAAATGAAAAGAAGACCTTGTAGCTTAATACCAATTACATTAAATGAAACAAACAAGATTCAAAAATCAAGAATAAAGAGAGCAATATGATCACACTACATCATTTAAACAATTCACGTTCACAGCGTATTTTATGGTTATTAGAAGAGCTTGATCTTGAGTATGAGATCAAAGAATACACACGAGATCCTGTTACTTCATCGGCACCTGAGTCGTTAAAAGCAATTCACCCACTTGGCAAATCTCCTGTGATCTCAGATGGAGATTTAACCATTGCTGAGTCAGGGGCGATTATTGAATATTTGTTAGATAGCTACGACACAGATAAACGTTTACGTCCAACAAAAGGCCAAGCTTTGTTGGATTATCGTTACTGGTTACATTTTGCTGAAGGTTCATTAATGCCTTTATTAGTGATGAAGCTGGTTATGATGAAAATGCCAAAAAATCCAATGCCATTTTTTGTAAAACCGATTGCCAAAACGTTAAGCCAAAAAATACAGGATATGTTTATTACGCCACGCTTAACGCCACAAATAGAATTGGTAGAAAACACCTTAGCAAATAGTACGTGGTTAACGGGTGAAGAACTAAGTGGTGCAGATATTCAAATGAGTTTTCCATTACAAGCTTCAACGACTCGTATGGATTTATCGGCATTTCCTAATATTGCACGTTACCTTAAACAAATTGATGCATTACCGGCTTATCAAAAAGCAGTAGAACGTGGTGGAAAGTTGGAGACCTTGTAAAGTGACTCGTTAATATATTTTCAAATATTTATGAGCATAATTTAAAGAACAAAAACAACGCTATATCAATCATCGTTTTTGGCTTTGTTATGCTCTGTTTTATCCTGTTCAACCTCGTTACTTAGCAGTTCTTGTTTCATCCCTTGCATTTCTTTCTCGGTTTTTAACCGACACACAGCCAATTGCTCTAAACGCATGGATTTTATTGCCGCTAGCGGATCTTCAAGAGGCTTATCTTGTTGTGACATGGTATATTCAAAACGCTTGTCGTCATTATTTTTAGTTGTCATGCTTTACTCTTTTATTCTGGTTAAGTTTTGTCTTGAGCACTGGATTTACTCTTTATCGAATTAAACCGAGTATTTGTTTAAACTCAGGTTCATTACAGCCTTTAACAAGCTCATACAAACACATTTCCAATCCAGTTATATCAACACCGTTATTAACTAATTTATTCACCGCGAGTTGTTTATTGGCTAAAGTACGGGAAGAAATACAGTCAGTCACAATCTCAACTTTATAACCTAAATCTACCAATCCCATTGCGGTTTGATACACGCAGATATGAGCTTCAATACCACAAACTAACCAAGTATTTATTTGTTTATCTTTGTTTATACTGCTAGCTGCACGCTTAACCGCATCGACAAATTCAGCTTGTTCGCAGCCATTAAAAGTAAACTTAGTGATAGGTTTATTAGGATTTAACAAAGTGCTAAGTTCATCAACCGTAGCACCTAACTTGGTAGGATTTTGTTCCAAGGTAATTATTGGTATCTCTAACACGTGGACACCTTGAATAAGCTTTTCACAGTTAGCAATTAACGCCGCAGAGTCATGGACTAACCGAGCCAGTTTGCCCTGAATATCCACTACTATCAGTCCCGTATTGTCTTTTGTTAACATAACAGTCTCCTCAAGGTTCTAGTGCCAACGTTCTAGTGCCAACGCTCTATTGCTATCTATTTTTAGCATACGCTTAAAATCATAGATTAAAACTCATACTCCAACGCAAATCTTAACGAATGATCTTTGCCAGAATGGGCTATTTCCGTTATAAAACCGACTTCCCACTTTAGTTGTTTCTGACCTTTAAAACGATGAACACCCATCATAGCTGGGCCAATACCCAAAAAATCTTCTCCAGTATAAAGCTCTATCGCTGGTTGAAAACCAGGTAAATAACGATAGCGATATTTCAACCTAAACTCAGTTTCCATTTCCGTTGGAATAACATCACCCCACTCTTGGATAAGAAACAAATTCATGGTTAAGCTTTTTTTGCCAAATTCTTTTTCAAATATTAACCCTGAGGTGATTTCAAAGCTTTTATTGTCGTTACGTTCTGCCGCTTCTACCTCAAACAATAAGCCCCAGTCAGCCCAATACTGGCCTTGTTCTGTCATCATCCAACGGGCCTCAACTTCTACTGCTTGCAAGGTAAAGTCTTTATAATCGTCTCTTTCCGCTATCAGATAAAAGTCTAATGCCAGATTTTCCAAAATGGATTGCCCATAACCTAAACGCTGAGCCAGTCGATTAGCTTCATCCGTTTCACTGGACAATAAGCGCCATTCAAACTCTTTTTCATTGGCGGTCACATACGGATGATAAACTTTATCAACAACCACACCGTCCGCTTGAACGACCATTGAACTCAATGAAAGTAATATGCCAGTGACAAGCTTAAGCACTTCACCAAAGCTTGCACTTATATATTTTTTCATAAATCTTCCTTATATTGCGGTGCAATTTTATTTTGGCTTTGTAAGCGAAACCTAAGGGTGTTCAACAACAAAATAGGTAATAAAAATGAGATAAAATAAACCAGTAAAAAGTTAAACGACGGGGATGTTTCAAAACCAATCAGCGCATGTAAGATATGACCATACTCCGAGCTATCTTGAATATATTGGCTAAAGTTAACGACAGGATAACCAGCTGAGAGCATGTCTATTTGAGTCAGTTGGGAAACGATATAGCTAAATTGACCTGCAATAAATAAAAACAATCCTGTTTTTACCAACCATAACTTATTTAACTGTTTTAGTTCTCTTAAAATAAATAAGAACAACACACTAAAACTGACGCAAATACCAAGGCCAACCACAAAACCAATCACAACATTCAGTGCTTGGTTATCTGCAATTGAGGCATCCAGTGGCGACATATTTAACTGCAGATACACGTCTAGGAAAATCAAAAACGAACTGCCATTTACCGCAATCAATGAAACAAAACTAACAGCTGCAATCTTAGCTACTAACGTTGAAGGTACGAGCTTCTTAAATAAGGACGGCAGCTCTGACTTTATGCTGACAACTAACATGCTTAAATAAAAGATTATCAGTAACAATACTTTGGTTAATTCGCTTCCACGTCCCTCAAAAAATTCGCTCAACGGCTCAGCAATTATAAACAATAACGCCGCGACTAAAATGCCAAATACAACACTAATCAGCTGATATTTTAAGGTAAAAACCTGAGACTCTAACGTCGCCTTTAAATAACAAATAAAAATAAACAGCGGTAATAAATCACGTAAGAACAGCACAACCGTATTAATTAACATTGGCGTCCCCTTTCACAATAATCCTGCCTCTTGCAGAGTTGGGATGATATTCACCAAAATATTTATATTCGCCAGCGGGTAAAGGGCCGACATAAATAACGGCTTTTTTGCCTGGGAAAATGACTTTTTCTCGGTTTAACTCAAAGCTATCAAACTCTTCTGGCACCTTATCTTTATTGTGAATGATCACTTTGACTTTTTTATTAGCCGGTATTTCTAACGATGACGGGGTAAAAACATGATCCTCTAAAGTGAGATAAAACACTTGGGTTTCAGCAAACGTCTGAAAAGTTAAAAATGCAGTAAATAATATGGTCCAAGCCTGCGGAGATAATTTCTTAAACATGATCAATTACGCCTCATGTTTAGCAAAATGGTTCATAGGAAAATACACTTTCACACCTAATCCACCTAACGTACTGTGGTAACAGTTTATCTCGCCATGGTGTAAGTCAGTTATGTGTTTCACAATCGACAAGCCTAAACCTGAACCTTTAATGACTTGCGATTGCTTGTACTTGGACTTAGTCAAACCTGCTCGATAAAAGGGTTGAAATAACTTGTCCAACTCCTCATCACTGACACCAACGCCATTGTCTTCAATACTCACGTTTACGCCGTTGGCTTGTTCTGTAATTTGAAATTGAATTTCACTGTTATTGCCGCTGTATTTGATGGCATTTTTTAATAAATTTTCAAACAAGGTATACAGTGCAAACGACTCACCCAATATAACTTGCGGCTTAGAAGATGGCAGTAAACTAATATTTTGGCCTTTGTTCGCCAAGGCCTCGTAATTATTACTTATGACTTCTTTTAACACTTCATCTAGCTCGACAGGCTTAACCGTGTCTTTAAAGTTGTCGGAAGAGTATCGATACAATGCAATAATTTGTTCAATAACATGCGCCATCCGCTCAACATTACTTTGCAATTCTTCCAGTGAGCTTTGTTCTAATACCTGCTGATTAAAGTCTTGTAAAATATTATGGCTTGTAATAGCTAATACGCTGATAGGTGTACGTAACTCATGCGCTGCGTTGGCAGTTAATTGCCTTTCTCGGTCAAAAGCATTGTCCAATTTAACTAACAAACTATTGAGCCTAGTAACAACTGGCGTTAATTCTTGCGGTAAATTATCAACATGCAGCTGAGTTAAGTCGTCACTATTTTTTAACTTTAGCTGCTGGGACAACTCGACCAAAGGTTTTAAGCTTTTATTGATGATGTAAAAGATCAAAAACGCAATAATTGGAATGGTAAAAACAATTGGTTTAATAGTCACAAAAAGTATCGACTCAGCCGATAAAATTCGATATTCAATAGGCTGCGCTACCAACACACGTTTACCGTTACCCCCTAACGAATATACACGCCATCTTAAATTATTAAATGTCTGCTCACTAAAACCACCAGCTACGTTGTCTTGCTGATCAGCAACAATTGGCTCATTGGGCGCATTGTTACTTTTATTAATTAACTGACCTTGATGAAACACTTGGAAGACAAAATGATTAACGATTGCGCCTTTATGGTTAGACGTTTCTATTGCAGGTGATGCGTTAGATAGCTCGTCAGAACTGTTTGATGCAATAAACTCAGCAATGGATACCAGCTCTTGATCAAACACGTTATCTAGCTGTTTACTGCTGTCTTGATAACCGTGTAACGCAGCAAAAAATGTCGCTAAGGTAACCGCTGAAATGATCAGTAATAAGAGTTGTCGTTGAATTGACACTTAGCTTTTTCTCACTATGTAACCCACACCTCTTACGGTTTTAATAAATTCTTTTGGCAGCTTTTTACGAATATTATGAATGTGAACTTCAATTGTATTACTGCTCACTTCTTCACCCCATTCGTACAGACTATTTTCCAATTGGTTTTTAGATTGAATTCTGCCAGCGCTTTCCATTAACGCTTTGACTATCATATATTCGCGACGAGAAAACTCAACGTCTTGCTGCTGAAACTTAACTAAATTGGCTTTTACATCAAGCTCTACATCCATAATGCTAATGATAGAACTTTGGTGTGTGTTAATTCGCCTAGCCAGTACTCTTATTCTCGCCAATAATTCGGCAATATCAAATGGTTTCGCTAAATAATCATCCGCGCCTAAGTCCAGCCCCGCAACTTTATTCTCCACTCCGTCCCGTGCTGTTAATATTAACACAGGCAACAATTTGTTTAATGATTTGAGCTTACGTAATACTGACAAACCGTCCATATCGGGCAAACCCAAATCAAGAATAACCAGATCCACATCACCTGAGTTTACCGTGTCGATAGCTAACTGGCCAAATTGCACCCAGTCCAAAGCATAACCTTCTCTGTGCAGTGAATGTTTTAGGCCTTGTGCTAACGGTATATCATCTTCTACTAATAATATTCTCATGGTTCTCAAATCTTTGGATGCTGCGGTAACTAGCCTTTAAGCGTTTTACTCTAGGCGCTGATCATAAGTGTTGCTCTAGATGCGCGGTGAATAAATCTGCCGACATGTAACCAGTCACTCTAGAATTAGTCAATTCATTACCAGCTTTATCAAACAATAATATAGTCGGTAAGCCCAATACATTAAACTGTTTCATTACTTCTTTACTTAACGCCGACGAGCTATTAGTAAGGTTAACCTGTAACAACACACTATTTTCAAACGCATTTTGCACGTTAGCTTGATTAAAGGTGTATTTCTCAAACTCTTTACAAGCAATACACCAGTCCGCGTATAAGTCGACAATAACCGTTTTACCCGTTCGTGTCGCAAGGGCTATTTCACTTTGTAACTCAGTTAATGAGGCCACTTGATTAAAGTGACGCTCTTGAGTTTGTGCGCTGTTATTCGCCATATTATTTGACGTTTTTGGCACAAGTAAATCATAAGCTTGGTGGCTGGCAAAAAACAGCATTAAGAATATAACTAAGCTTCTTACACCATACCAAAAACCTGCTGAACCGTCTTGACCAGACTTAGCGCCATTAGCTACATACAAGTAGATAGAAAAAGACAGTAACAATGCAATTGATAATAGCTCACCATAAAACTCAGGGATAAAGCGTTGTAATAATAAAACCGGAACCGCTAACAATAAGAAACCAAATATACTTTTTATTACATTCATCCAAGCACCAGCTCTTGGTAATAATTTACCACCAGAACTACCTAAGATCAGTAATGGAATGCCCATACCTATGCTTAACGCATACAAGGCTGAAGCGCCAAATAGCACATTACCGTCTTGTGCAATATATAATAACGCAGCGGTTAATGGCGCAGTGGTACAAGGTGACGCCACTAAACCTGAGATAACGCCCATTAAGGTAACGCCTACATAAGAACCGCCCTTTTGTTGATTACTCATTGCATTCAGTTTTAACTGTAAACTCGCCGGTAAGGCTAAGTTAATTACGCCAAACATAGACAGAGCTAATACTACAAACAATATACTTAAGCCGATAAGCACCGCAGGATGTTGAAACGCAGCCTGAAATTGCATTCCCGCAAAGGCCACAATAACACCTAACATAGTGTAGGTAATTGCCATGCCTTGCACATAAAAGAACGACAATAAAAACCCTCGTTTAACGGAAATAGCCTCACCTTGACCAACAATAATGCCAGTCAAAATTGGATACATTGGAAAAACACAAGGCGTAAAGGACAAACCTAAACCTAGTAGAAAGAACACAAACAAACTCCAAGCTACATTTTCAGAGTCTAAAAATGCATCCAATTCACCCGCGTTTGTAGCAGGTTCACTTTTTGTTTTTGTTTGGCCTGTGGCTTGAGCTTGACCTGCGGTTTGGGTTTGAGTTAGATCTTTAGACAAGCCTAAATCAGCTAATAATATCTTTTGAGTGATTGGTGGATAACATAGCTGTAAGTCAGCACAACCTTGATAACGGATCTTAAGTTCAGTCTCTTGTTTTACTTCATTTTCAAGTGCGGTCTGACTTAGCTCAAGGATGAAATTAAGCTCATCTCGATACACTTCCTGCTCACCAAAATATTCATCCGAATGAGCCGAGCCTCTTGGCAAGTCAATATTGGTCAATACTTGATTGCCTAGCATCACTTTGATTTTACTTTTATAAAGATAATAACCTGGTGCTATATCAATACTGATACTGACAGCATTACTGAAGTTAGTGTCGGCGCTTTCGCGATTAACAGTCGCTTTCTGATAACTAAATTTAAATGCCTCATCGGCAGATAAAAATTCAACCTCTGCTGCTGAAGCTTCATCGAGTTGGCTTTCGGAAGACATGCTAAACATTGATGTCGTCAGCAATACTAATAAAATAACGTGTGACAACAGTTGTCTCATATTATTAAAAATACATTTAGATTTAACCATTGTGAGGTTACCTTTTAATTTATATAGAAATTAAGCTATTGGTTGTTAAACAGCCAATACTTAAAACCATTTTGTTCGAGAAATTCTTGCCCATCTTTGCCTAACAACATAGATATCGTTGCTATCATTCCGGCTTGAACACAATTATGCGACGCTACCGTTATTGAATTTGCTGAGCCTTGCACTGGCCATCCTGTTTTAGGATTTAAAATATGGCTATACCTAACATTGTCTTTCAGCAAATAGCGGTTGGCATCGCCACTGGTGGCTACCCCACCTTGGGAAAAAGAAATGATGGTTTCCGTATTTTCTTTTATGCCTTTTAGCTCAATACCAACCACCCAAGGTTCGTTGTTTTTGCGTGCTTTGGACGCGCATAAATCACCACCAAAGTTAACTAAAACAGGCGCATCCGACGTTTGAGCAATAAGCTGAACCACCTTATCCACTGCATACTCTTTACCTATGCCACCAAAGTCGATTTCCATGCCTGCTGGCAAAGTAATACTTGAGTCCGTATAACGAACTTGTTGCCAGTCGATTTGGGGCAACAAGGCATTAATCTGCGACTGCTTTGGTATGTTATTACTGCCGTCAAACTGCCAGACTTTTCTTAATAGCCCAGAGGTAATATCAAATAAACCGTCGGTTAATAAAAAACACTCATTCGCAAATTCCAACAACCTAAATGTCTCTAAGTCGATTGGTATACTTTTTCCCATTGCCTTGTTCATTTTACTAACAAGACTGTTAGGGTTATAACGGCTAAACTTGTCTTCTATTCGCCAAGTTTCAGCCGTTATTTGTTGCGCTAATTTATTAACCAACTGAGCATCATCAGTTTCAATCAGTACTTCACAGGGACTTGCCATGGCATCAAAACCAATGCAATAACAAGTGCCTTTTACCGAAACATCAAATACTCGTTTATTCATATTCTTCTCACACTGCTACTCAAAAAATCATCAAAACTATTGTCAAAGCGATACTCAAAAAGAGTAACTAATTTGTGCCACAACCGCAGAGACACTTTCAAACAATTCCACGTCAGCTAACACCCCTGGCGTTTCAAAACCTGGGTTCGTTGGTGTTTGTTGGAAAAACTCTAATCTAAAGGCCAATTCAGAGTCGCCTTCTAACTCCATGGCGTATTTAACACCAAGCGTTAAACCATTCATTTCTCCAACACGGTAATCAGCACTAATATTTTCAGGTGTTGGCTCACCGTCTAGTAAAAATGGCTGATAAAACTCAGCAGCTTGTTGTTGATAATAACGAACGTGCGGCTCTATATAAGCCCCCTCAAGCGGTATGTGATACCTAACATCAAAGGTGTGTGACTTAACGTCCCAGTCATCCCATAAGTATCGATATGAAAAGTCGAGTACCGAATTCGTTAAATGATATTTAGTTTGCCAAAACACGCTGTTTTTATTGCGTGATTCTGGCCGTGACTCGTAAAGCTGGCGCAATGCATAACCATTATTATCAACCACACTGACAATTTTATACGGGTCAGTTTGATAACCATCAACCTGCGAGTATGAGTAATTAAATTGCATGATCATTTTGCGGTTAATAACTTGAGTTAAACCAAACAATAAATCCACCGTGGTTTTATCATCGTCAGCTCCTAGTCGATTAAGTCCATTGGCGTTACCATCTTGAACCGTAAGCATTTCACTAAACGGCGTGGGTAAACCACCTTCTGGAGATATCTGATCTTGAGCTGCTGCAATACCAAAAGACAAGGTAGTGTTTTTGTTGTAAAACTCACGAGCAATATTGGCATTAAAACCAAGCGAGAAATAATCATGTTCACTTGAAACATAAGCCCCAACGGATCCTAAGTAATTCTCCGCTAACGGTTGTGACCACTGAGCATTAACTTGCACTCTTGAGTCTCTAAACGTATCGTCCAGCGGCGTGTCCTTAGCTTCAATATCATAACTGCCTCGGCCTGACGGACGAGTAAAGGTTTGCACATTAGGTTGCGCAACGGCACCATTGGCAGATGCCCCAGTTAACGTATCTAAAGTCAGTTTTAAATTCAAAAACTCCTGGTCAGAAAACTCTTTACTGGCAGCAATGATCCCTTCAACCGCCGTCACACGTTCAGACTCACCGTAATACATTAATGCTGTATCAAAGCGCCATTGGTTTGTGTCCTCTGCGGCAATAGCATCTGGTGCCGTACCTAACAGTGAACAAGTTGCCAGTGTTAATAACTTAGCAACGTTTGGTTTTTTATTGCTTAATTGCATCCACAACCTCCACCAGCAAAACCACGTCCACCACTTGACGCTTCTTTACTAAAATAAATATGATCATCCAAAGCGGCATCTATCGGTGAGCTGGTTAACTCCATTTCTTTTTTTGCTAACAAGTCTCTTTCCCAAGGTTGTACGCCAAGTGACGAACACCCCGATAAAGCTGAAAGACAAACCGTTGCCAAGACTAATTTCACTTTTAAATTCATCATTAATACTCCACTTTGTGATCAGACACACTCACCGAGCCATCTGCTTTTTTAGATAATAAGTTTTCTATTTCTTGCTGGTATAAATCCTGTTTATTGGTAAAAAATCCCGTATGCGCTTTAGCAATATTTCCATCACGGTCAATTAAGTAACTGCTTGGCATACCTTTGATTTTATAAGCTTGCGCTATGGTTCCGTCAGGATCGTAAATAACAGGAAAAGACGCAGGGGTTTCTTTTAAGAAATCTTTAGCAAGTGGCATTTCAGTGTCTAAATTAATGCTGATCACAGAAAAACCTAATTCACTGTATTTGCTTTGAGCCATATTCATCCATGGGAATGACTTACGACAAGGGCCACACCAAGACGCCCAAAAGTCCAAGTACACAACTTGGCCTTTATGTTGGCTTAACATTTTTTGTAGTTGATCCTCTGGCGTGTCAATGGGAGCTGACAAGGAAGCAAAGGACATAAATAAACTAATGGTTAACACAAAACGTTTGATTAATTTGTTGTTCACAGTAATCGCCTATTAAATTGGGTATGCCAATAGAATAAACCTTGAAACTTATGTGAAACTTAAGAAATGGAAATAATTGATATGAAGGTTTGAAGGTAAAGCAGCTGGAAAGCTTGAGGGCTAGAAGGCGGGAGGGCTTTAAGGCTGGAAGACTTTAAGGTAAGCAGCTGTAAGCCGTAAGTTTTAAGCTATAAGAAAAACAAAGCGAACTGAGTGTTCGCTTTTTTTATTGGATGTTAAACAGCTATTTCTTATTTGCTAAACGCTCAATGATGATTTTATGTTGAGGGAATTTACTGAGTAATTCCTCTTTACTAACATCTATCATATCTTCTGGCTCCCAACCTGGTGCGACAGCTTCACTAACTAAACCATAACTTCCAGAGCTTAATTCTGCCGCTTTATAAGTACCACCTGGAACCGCAAGTTGTAGTTGCTGTCCGTTTAATATATCCGGACCAACAACCACTTTTTCGTAATGTCCGTCGGGGTAAATCATGTGATAAGTAATTGGATCACCCATGTGATAAAACTCAATACCGTCAGAGTATTTAGTATGGAAATGATCAATGCTATTATCATCCGTCAACATATAAAATATTGCCGTCATAGTGGTTCTATCACCACGAGCAGTCGTTACCTTGTCTCTATGATCTGCTTTAAATGTTTGACGAAAATACCCACCTTCAAAATGATGCTCTAATGAAAATTTTTCAATCACTTGTTCTTTGGTTAATTTATTTGGGGTCAATTGCTGTTTGGTAAATTGTTCTTTAGTCAATTCTAGCGCCTCATTTACGGTTTTTGCTTCAGCCAGAGCTGAAGTAGATAAGCAGACACTGCTGACTAATAAAGTAAGCAATGTGAGTTTTACATTTTTATTTAGTACGTTAACAGAGTTAGAATATATTTGGTGAGCCATGATCTTATTATTATCCTTTAGCGAAATTCTAGCGGTAAGCGGTAAGAAAAATAAAAAAACAAAGCGAACTAAATGTTCGCTTTTATTAAGTGTTAAAGATGGACCTCTGTTTTAATTCCTTGTAGCTAAATTGGAATCAAAGTGATCAGCCCTCATTGATTGTTAGGGTTTCTCTCCCAAATATTTAACTTTACACTGAGATATTAGCGCATCTTCTGTTTCTATGTTTGGACTGACTATAACTTCATATTCACCTATATCCCTAAACACGGGACCATATTGGGGAACATAAACACCATTTTTGGAAACACTTCGGTCTATGTATCTAATCTTAGTTACTCCAGCTATAAGCTCCACAGTTTCAATAGTTTCACATTCCTGATATTCATAAAGTGTCTTAAGATTGCCAGTGTTACCTTTTGGATACCAGAAGCAAACTTCATAGTTTAACCCTTTGCCTCCTGATATAAGAAAATCAGCTCCATGAGGAACTTCTAGAGAAATAGTAAATTTATCTCCTTTATAGAGTTGCTTTGGCTCACAAGATACTATTTCGCTAGACATACAAGATAACGTGAACAGACCTAAAATAAGAGAATATATTAGCTTCATGGTACCCCTAACATGTTAATAGCAAGCGAATCGTGCGTTTTTCTACCGAGTCATCACTCACTTTTCTGAAGTATTTATTTTTACCAGAGTGGTTAACTAATTACTAGAAAAAGTAATTTACATAAATAGTTTAAGTAGTTATGGATCAAAGTGATCTGACCCCATTTATTTGGTTATATTACTATTTAAACGTGATACTAAGGTTAGCTTGTGTCCACATTTTCCAAACACCATTTTCTTGCTTAAACACCTGTAGAGCTTCAAGTTCATTAGTTCTAAATTCTGGACCATTTATCTTTTCGGTTAACTGCTTAATTCTTGCATAAGCATAACCGCTTTCTTCCCCAACAAACTTATATTCCACTAAAGTATATTTTAAATCATAGGTAGAAAATATTTGCTGTAGCATTTGCTTAGTTGCTGCATATCCACCTGATGCTGTATGAACTGTTTTTAGGGCTGATTCCATCTCTTCAGCCTGAGTAGCTCTAAGGTTTTCAAGGATCACTGATTTGATTTCATTTTCAACACCTGCATTTGCATATGTAGAAGTTAAGACGAGTAAAATTATTCCGATGATTCTCACTGAATTCTCCATTAGTAAAATAACGCCCGCCTAACACAATGTGTTGGCGTAGCTTTTTTGGGTTGCTTGCCAAAACCATGACAATTTAACATTGTCGGAGTTTAGGCGTTTTTAAGTTTACCTACCACCAGAGTCTTGATTGTTATTAGGTAAATCATTGCAAATATCACAATTAATATTCTTACGATAATTGTAGAAACGTCTAATTGCAAAAATGGTTACCGATATCAAGGCCCAAAAAATGCCGAATTCAATAGAGTACTCTAGACTTCGGCCTTTTAAGTATTGAACACCAGCCAGCAGAACAAAAACAATTGGTAGAGCTATAGCGTATTGAACAATCCATTTTTTTATTGGCATAAATATTCCTTTAACATTCTGGGATTGAAGTAAACATAACAATTTAATAGCAAGCGATTGGACCGTTTTCTACCGAGTCATCACTCATTTTTCTTAATTATTTATTTTTACCAGAGTGGTTAACTAATTACTAGAAAAAGTAATTTACTTAAATAGTTTAAGTAGTTATGGATCAAAGTGATCTGACCCATTGATTTGTTGCAGAAAAGAGGCAGATTTAGATTTAATTATTTAATTTAACCCTGACCCCTTTTATTATTTAACGGCGAATTTTCTAATACCATATAGGTAGCTTGTATTTCGCAATATGCAGCTGTGAAATCTATCGTCTCAGC
>NZ_CANMSK010000031.1 GCF_947500655.1 uncultured Psychrosphaera sp.
TGCCTCGACCCGGAATCGAACCAGGGACACGAGGATTTTCAATCCTCTGCTCTACCGACTGAGCTATCGAGGCACATGACATTCATACTTGGTAAATATAAATGCTTTAGTGCAGTTAGTTATTATAAGTTTTACAAAAAATAAACACCTATAAATGGTTAACTAAACCACTCAACAAAGCTTGCCTTGCTGAGGGCGTGTATTAAACGGATTTTGCCTTTTCAAGTCAACCTATTTTTAATATATTTTTACTAAACGGATAGTTTTTACACTATTTGGCTTGTTTTGCTTAAAAATAATAGTTAACTGCCCGATATTCTCGCTAAAATGGTTAAGTTAAATTTTGAATTCCATTTTGTAATCTGCTTTAAAAGCAGATAACAGAAAGCCAACACAAGTGCTGGCTTTCATTTAAAAACTAAATATCACTTTAAAATAGTGATTTTAAAAAAACTTAGGCTTTTGGTACGTAACCTTCAACGGTTACTTCTTTACCTTCAAACAAGAAACCAATCATAGCGTCTTCTAACAATTGACGATCTTCTGCTTTTAACATCGACAATTTATGTTCGTTAATTAACATAACTTGTTTTTTTTGCCATTCCGCCCAAGCTTGTTTTGAAATACCGTTGTAAATACGAGTACCTATATCACCCGGATATAATTGATAATCTAATCCTTCAGCGTCTTGTTTTAAATGTTCGCAAAAAACCGTTCTAGCCATGACTTAATAACTTCTGTTAATTTTAATTGCCAATATTGTAATCAAATTTTTAATAAGCACCAGCTTTCAATACGTTTAATAACTTTTCTGTTACCGCAGACTTACCAATTTTAGATGTTTCTTGTTCAATTTCTACATCTTCATTGGCTAATGAATACCAAATATCGTTACTGTCATTGATCACATTAGGCTTTGTCGCTACTGATACAACTACAGGCTGAATATCTAAATGATAATGACTAAACGTATGACGGAATAATAAGTCTTCATTAAAATCTAACTCATCTACCGACATAGCTAATGACTGCTGTTGAAAATATTGTTCTAGCTGAGATAACTCTTCAAATTCAGGGTAGGAATATAAACCGCCCCAAATACCCGTTTGTGGTCTTTGGTACATATAAACTTGTTTACCCGTTTTATTGACGTTATCGGGTGCAACTAACAACAGCATGTAAACAAACTTAATTGGTTTGTCTTTTTTAGGTTTGGAATAAGGAAAGTCGGTGGTTCGTTCTAACGCTAGCGCCTGACATTTACTGCTAACTGGACATTGCTCACACTTAGGTTTTGAGCGAGTACAAACTATTGCCCCCAAATCCATCATCACTTGATTAAAGTTATCGATACGTTTAACTGGTGAAAACTGCTCTGCAATTTGCCAAAGTTGGTTTTCTACCGTTTTAACACCCGGCCAACCCTCTACCGCCATAAAGCGAGTTAACACGCGTTTTACATTACCGTCTAATATCGGATGATGTTGTCCTAAAGAAAGTGACAACACAGCTCCAGCGGTTGAACGGCCAATTCCCGGTAACGCGATGACTTGTTCAAATTCGGTAGGAAATTGTCCTTTGTATTCAGTTGCAATTATTTGTGCCGCTTTGTGTAAGTTTCTTGCTCTGGCGTAATAACCTAACCCCGTCCACAAATGCAAAACGTCATCTTGTTTAGCATTGGCTAAATCGGTCACAGTTGGAAACAAACTCATAAAACGCTCAAAATATGGAATTACCGTGGTTACTTGCGTTTGCTGCAACATAATCTCAGAAACCCAGACTTTATAAGGCGTAACATCCTGCTGCCATGGTAAGTGTTTTCTACCGTTATTGTCGTACCAAGTTAACACTGAGTCTGAAAACCAAGTTGGAAGTTGTTTATTTACTGCTGACATTTAAACCAATTACACGCTGTGAACCATAGTATTTTGCGATGATATCAGACTCCCAACACAAATCCTTTCTTGAGTTTGAGGAAATAAGTGCAATCATCCACAGCCTCGGCTTTATTTGTCTTTACTTTAACTTCTCTGCATTAGATAAATAAAGCGCTTGAGCCAAACTGCAGTGTGTAAGATAATGCCGCGGTTAATAGACTGAATTATTTAGGTGACCGTAAAATGACTGAACAAAAACACACATCCGTTGAAGAAGCCAAAGCAGATGGTAAATACATTCGTACCATAAAAAGCTTTGTAAAACGTGAAGGTCGCCTAACAAAAGGTCAACAAGCTTCTCTTGATGCACACTGGCCAACTATGGGTTTAGAGCATAAAAACGGTCTTATTAATCCAGCTGAACTTTTTAATAACGACGGCAAACTTATCTTAGAAATTGGTTTTGGTATGGGCGCATCGTTAGTTGAGATGGCTAAGAATGCACCTGAGAGTAACTTTATTGGTATTGAAGTACATACGCCTGGCGTTGGTGCTTGTTTGTCATCAGCCAGTGAAGCTGAGATCAATAACATAAAATTATATGAACACGACGCAATTGAAATATTGAGTGATTGCATACCTAACGAAAGCTTGGACACAGTTCAATTATTTTTCCCAGACCCTTGGCATAAAACCCGCCATCATAAACGTCGCATCGTACAGCCTGCTTTTGTTGAATCGTTACGCACTAAATTAAAAATGGGCGGCGTATTCCACATGGCAACTGACTGGGAAAATTACGCTGAACATATGATTGAAGTAATGAATGCTGCTGAGTCTTTTGAAAATGTCGCCACCAATGGTGACTTTGTTGAACGTCCAGAACACAGACCATTAACCAAATTTGAACAACGTGGCCACCGTTTAGGTCATGGAGTTTGGGATATTATGTTTAAACGCATTAAATAGTTTGATAATGATAATAGGGGTCAGAGTAAAATTAAATAATGATTAAACTCATTTAATTTTACTCTGACCCCTTTTGTTCTTTCCGCTAATCAAGTCAAAAAAATAAAGAGTAAATATGTTATTTGCAGAAAACCAAGTTGTAGAACGTAATATTGATCACTTACCTGCGGGCAATGTGTTGTTATTAGATTTATTAAATGACGATGCTATTGCAGAATTTAGTGAGCAACGTTCCGACATTAATTGGTTTGGTTTCACTCCGTATGTTGACACCCAACAACTTAATAAAAAAAATAATGTTGTTTTTGGTGCTTGGTTGGAAGAAGAGCAAGTTAACAATACAAAATTTGATGCTGTGGTTATTTACTTCCCAAAAACCAAATTACGTTTTGATTATTATTTGTCGATGGTGTCAAAGCATTTAAATAAAGACGCCACCATATACATTGTTGGTGAGAAAAAAGGTGGAGTGAAAAGTTGTGATAAAGCATTAGAAAGCTATTGCGATGTCACCGCGAAATTAGATGGCGCACGTCATTGTATGTTGTTCACCGCCACCTTTAACAATCATGTTTGCACTAAGACAATGGAAGATTGGTTTAGCACTTCAGAAGTAACTGTAGAAATAGAGAAACAAGCGGTTACCGTGCAACTTGTTGCGTTACCAGGCGTATTTAGCGCAAACAGCTTAGACAATGGTACTCAACTATTACTAAATACCATCACAGATGTAAAAGGTCATGGTTTAGACTTTGGCTGTGGCTGTGGTGTAATAAGTGTTGCGCTAGCCAAACGTTACGACTGTTCTATGACCGCCATTGATGTTGACGCATTAGCGGTAGAAAGTAGTAACAAAACGTTTGCAGTAAATAATGTTGATGCCAAAGCAAAACCATCTAACGGATTATCTGCAGTTCTCAGCTCTGGTGAATTCTTTAAGTTTATTGTAACTAATCCACCATTCCATACCGGCACAAAAACTGACTACACTATTACCGAGCAACTTATTAAACACGCACCTAAAATGTTGAAACGTAAATATCAATTCTGGATGGTAGCTAATGCATTTTTACCTTACCCAGAACTATTTAAACAACACTTTAAATACGTTGAAGTTAAAAATAAGAATAAGCGTTTTAATATTTATTACACAGGTCGTTCTTCTTAGGCTAAGCTTTAAACTCTTCAGTTAAAGAACACCTAATAAACTAGAAGCTATTACCTTTAAATTTACGCAGTAAAAGTTACTGCGTAAATTTAAAGATGTTTAGGGGAATTTATTGCATAACCACTAAACACAGGTTAAGTTAATTACTTAACTAGGGTTATAGGTGTTACCTAAAATCCAATTGTTGCTTAGGAAGAGTATGCGTGACAAAGTTTAAATCGAATCTATCTTTAAAAACATTAATAACCACAGCACTTGTTTCTATAAGTTTAGTGTCGTTATTGTTTTCAATAATATCTACTACGATATATAGCAACGAAAAAAATAAAGAAGACGCCACTCGATTTATTAAAACTATCGCCAATATTGTCTCGTTTAATTCACAGATATCTTTATCTTCTAATCAACGAAATGACCTTAATGATTTTTTATCTACATTACAAAAAATACAAGAGATCAGTAATATCCATGTGTATCGAGTTAATGACGAGACTAAAGAATTAGAATACTTTGTTAGTTTTAACCAACAAGGTGTTCCACCTATAGCTCCCCAATTTGAAAAAATAAAACAATTATCTAATGCAATATTCACAGATAATATTGTGGAATATGGTTTACCGGTATTAGCGCCAGCAACGTCAAAACACATAGGTTTTGTTTATTTAAGAATGCAACTTCCTAGCTACAACGCCAACTTTTTGAGCTTAGCTAATTATAATATTGCCGCCGGTGTTTTAATTTCGTTAATTGCATTTTTTACATCGTTAATGTTAAGCCGACGTATACTTTCCCCAATAAATACCTTTATCAAAAATATTAAAAACTTAACCTATGACAAAGACTTTAATACACAAGTTAGCAGCCCACAATTAACTGAAATGGTGCCGTTAGCTAACTCAGTGAATGCAATGTTAGCCCGAATTTATAAGCAAATACACAAATACGCAGAAGCTGAAAAAGAGATCACAGAGTTAAATCAAAACCTAGAAGAAAAGGTAGTGATGCGCACACAAGCGTTAAGAAATTCAAACCAAGAGCTACTAGACGCATTAGAACAAGTTCACCAGTATCAATCTCAAGTGATTCAGTCTGAAAAAATGGCGTCATTAGGACAAATGGTAGCCGGTGTTGCGCACGAAGTTAACACCCCTATTGGTTTGGGTGTTACGGCATCAACTATGATGTCTGACAGAATTGACGATGTAAAAGCGGAACTTAAAGCTGAAACATTGAGCGCCAAAAAACTTATTAAGTTTTTAGATGAAAGCAAAGAGAACACTCAGATTATTTATCGTAATTTAAGTCGAGCGGCAGATCTTATAAGCTCTTTTAAACAAGTAGCTGTAGACCAAACAGCCGATACGATTAGAAAAGTTAAATTCAAAGAACTTTTATATGAAATTATTATGTCTTTGAATCCAACGTTAAAACAATCAAAACATGAAGTTGTTGTTAACTGCGATGCCGATTTAGCAGCAGATACTAAACCTGGGCCAATTAATCAGATAATCATTAATTTAATCATGAACGCGATTATCCATGGGTTTGAATCTATGGAAGCAGGCGTCATTGAAATATCAGTATCAATGAAACGTAATCGATGCAAAATTGAAGTATCAGATAATGGCAAAGGCATTGAAGAAAAAATTAAACAAAAGATTTTTGACCCTTTTGTTACAACAAAACGTGGTGAAGGTGGTTCCGGTCTTGGCATGCACTTAGTATATAATTTAGTGACCCAAGCACTTCGTGGCAGTATAGAAGTGGAAAGTGAATTAGGTAATGGCGCCCACTTTATTATTGAATTCCCTGTTAATAATGTTTATACAAAAAATTAACCTTTCTGGAAGATCCCCAAAGGTGAGCTGAGAGTTCATCCCCCCTTATACAACGAGTGTAAATATTTCTGTCCTTTTATACCTGAGTAAATTAATCAGGTATTTATCCTGAATCTCTTAATTTACTTGCGAATATATGTTATAAACGCGCCCTATCATTTAAAAATCAAATCTCGACTAAATGATAACAACATCAAATACGAATTTTTTTCAGCCCTCTCTTTGACACACGAGGGCATTTAATGCTGACTTAATTGTCAAATTGGAGAATCCATGACAACCAAAATGCCTGATATCGCAAACCAAGCTCAAGCCCAAACTGAGGGCGTTTTAGACTGGGTAGGTATGAGTAATATAGAAATGCCAATTATGGTAGAGATGCAAGGTGAAACTCGTCAGGTGTCTGCTTTAGTTGAAGCATTTGTTAATTTAAAAGATCCAA
Source organism: uncultured Psychrosphaera sp. (assembly GCF_947500655.1). Classification (GTDB taxonomy): domain Bacteria; phylum Pseudomonadota; class Gammaproteobacteria; order Enterobacterales; family Alteromonadaceae; genus Psychrosphaera. The sequence continues at coordinate 6,298 of NZ_CANMSK010000031.1, forward strand.
AAGCGAAAGGCATTCATATGTCTCGCTTATATTTAATGTTGGATGAATTATCGGTAGAAGGTAGCTTAAATAAAGCGACATTAACTGACCTATTAACTAACTTTATTCAAAGCCACGGAGACTTAAGTGACAGTGCCCACCTTAAGTTTGAATTTGATCACCACATGCGTAGAAAGTCTCTTATCAGTGGTAAACGCGGTTGGAAAGCATATCCGGTAGTAATAACAGGTAACTTAAGCCATGGTGTTTTAGATATAGAGCTTGCAGTTAAAGTTCCATACTCTTCCACTTGTCCTTGTTCTGCAGCTCTAGCACGTCAGTTAATTCAAAATGCATTTAGCGATAAATTTACAGGTGATGTAAATGCAGAAGAAATTCATCAGTGGTTAGGCACGACCGAAGGTATTATTGCAACTCCACATAGCCAACGTTCTATTGCAGAAGTTAAGGTTAAATTGGCCGATGAGCTCACTGAGTTCCCACTTGTTGATTTAGTAGATGCAATTGAAAATGTATTACAAACTCCGGTCCAAGCAGCGGTTAAACGCGAAGATGAGCAAGAGTTTGCTCGACTAAACGGCCAAAACTTAATGTTCTGTGAAGATGCAGGGCGAAGAATTAAGCATGCACTAAATGCAATCTCAGGATATAAAGATTTCTGGTTACGAGTAAATCACTATGAATCGTTACATGCTCACGACGCGGTTAGCGTTGCAAGTAAAGGAATAACAAACGGTTACGCTTCAAAATAAAAGAAGTAAAACAATACATTTATATTCAAACACCCTCCGGGGTGTTTTTTTATATTTAAAGCCATTTGATTTGTAATTTAATTACAAAAATATCACCAAATATTAACAAAATCTTGTTCTTATATCTTTTTTTGAAATTTAATTTCTATTTACTCTAGAGTAATTAACCTATTTTATGTTGACCTAGTTTAAAAATCTAGCTATGTTGTTCGGCCGAACACATTTTAAAAAAACCCCAAATATGAATTTAAATTCATATTAACTGCATCTATATTTCATATATACTAATAAAAAAGACGATAAAAAACGTCTAAAATAGTTGCATGGTTTAGAGGAGGACGCCAGCATGGATAATACTGGTTCAAAACAATTACAATTAATGCACGATAAAAATGACGTCCGCGAAAACTGCGGATTTGGCCTAATAGCGCACCTTGAGGGTGAAGCTAGTCATAAGATAGTGCGTACCGCTATTACCAGCTTAGATCGCATGCAACACCGAGGCGGTATATCTGCTGATGGTAAAACTGGCGATGGTTGTGGTTTACTAATTCAAAAGCCTGAAGCGTTTTTCCGAGCGGTAGCTGAGGAAAGCGGCTGGCATTTAGGTAAGAAATTTGGTGTTGGTGTCATATTCTTAAGCCAAGATCCGATTAAAGCGGCTAGAGCCAGAAAGATCATCGAAAAAGAAATTGAGCAAGAAACCTTAGAAATCGTTGGTTGGCGTGTAGTCCCAACTAATCCTGATATTTTAGGTGAAATAGCTGCAGCATCATTACCACAAATTGAGCAAGTATTTGTTAATGCTCAATCTGGCTGGCGTAAAAAAGACTTCGAACGTCGCTTATACATGGCTAGACGTAGAATAGAAAAACAACTTGAAGACGACGAAGATTTCTATATACCAAGTTTAAGTTGTTTGGTAACTATCTATAAAGGCTTAGTTATGCCTAAAGATTTACCAAGATTTTATTTAGATTTAGCTGACATTAGATTGGAAACCGCCATCTGCGTATTCCATCAGCGTTTCTCTACTAATACAACACCACAATGGCGTTTAGCTCAACCGTTCAGATTCTTAGCTCACAACGGTGAAATTAATACGATTAAAGGTAACAGACAGTGGGCACAAGCTCGTGAATATAAATTCCGCTCGCCTCTAATTCCTGATTTACAAGATGCAGCGCCATTTGTTAGCAAAACTGGCAGTGACTCAGGCTCGTTAGATAATATGCTTGAGCTATTTTTAGCCGGTGGTTTAGATTTATTCCGCTCTATGCGTTTATTAGTTCCGCCTGCGTATCAAAATCATCCAGCGATGGATGCTGAGTTAAAATCGTTCTACGAATTTAACTCTATGCACATGGAACCATGGGATGGCCCAGCAGGTATCGTAATGACAAATGGTCGTCACGTAGCTTGTAACTTAGACCGTAATGGTCTGCGCCCTGCTCGTTACACTATTACTAAAGACAAGATACTGACTTTAGCCTCTGAGTCTGGAATTTGGGATTACACACCTGATGAAGTTATTGAGCAAGGTCGTGTTGGTCCAGGTCAAATGCTTGCTGTCGACACTTATGTTGGCAAAGTTTGGCACTCAAACGAAATAGATAACGATCTTAAAGGTCGTCATCCGTATAAAGAATGGTTAGAGAAAAATATCTGCCGTTTAAAACCATTTGAAGAATGTGAAGGTGAGCAAATAGGCCAGCGCCTATTTGACGACCAAACTCAAGCGGTTTATCACAAGCTATTTAATTACTCGTTTGAAGAAATTGAACAAGTAATGAAAGTACTTGCCAAAGACGGACAAGAAGCAACTGGCTCTATGGGTGATGATGCACCTATGGCAGTTATGTCTAGCCAAAAACGTAATTTTTATGATTACTTCCGTCAATTGTTTGCACAAGTAACCAATCCACCAATCGATCCATTACGTGAAAATCACGTTATGTCATTGGCGACATGTATTGGTCGTGAACAAAACGTATTCAACGAGACCTCTGGTTACGCACACCGTGTGTTATTGGAATCGCCAGTATTAATGTATACCGACTTAGACCAATTAAAAGAGTTTGATGAAGAACATTACTACACTGAAACTGTCTCTATTCTTTACAACCCAGAAGAGAAAAGCTTAAAAGAAGCCATCGAATCTGTGTGTCAGACAGCCGTAGAAGCGGCAAGAGACCGTAACGCTGCAATAATCATACTATCTGACCGCTCAATAGAAAAAGGCTTAGTGCCTATTCCTGCGGCAATGGCAGTTGGTGCGGTGCAAAATACGTTGGTGTTAACACATTTACGTTGTGACGCGAATATTGTTGTTGAAACTGCATCAGTAAGAGACTCACATCACTTTGCTGTTTTATTAGGTTTAGGTGCAACTGCTATCTACCCATACATGGCGTATGAAACCGTAGAGCAGTTTGTCGAAAATGGCAGCATAGATATTCCAGTTAAAGAAGCTGTAATTAATTACCGTAAAGGAATTAAGAAAGGCTTATTTAAGATCATGTCTAAAATGGGCATATCGACTATTGCTAGCTACCGTTGTTCAAACTTATTTGAAGCAGTTGGTTTAGACTCAGATATTATGGCGCTTTGCTTCCCTAACATCACATCACGTGTTGAAGGCGCAAGTTTCGAAGATATCCATAAAGAGTTATGCCTTAACGGAAAAGACGCTTGGTTAAAACGTAAGAGTATTGCCCACGGTGGTTTATTAAAATACGTTCATGGCGGTGAATATCACGCTTACAATCCTGACGTAGTTCAGTCGTTACAAACGGCTGTTAAATCTGGCGACTATAGCGATTATCAAAAATTCTCAAGCTTAGTTAATGACCGTAGTCCGGCTCATTTCAGAGACTTGATGAAACTAAAAAAACAAACGCCTATTTCAATCGACGAAGTTGATGATGCAAGTCATTTATTTCGTCGCTTTGACTCTGCCGCTATGTCTATAGGTGCACTAAGTCCAGAAGCACACGAAGCACTTGCGCAAGCAATGAATAAGCTTGGTGGTAGTTCTAACTCAGGTGAAGGTGGTGAAGACCCTCGTCGCTTTGGCACAGACAAAAATTCTAAAATTAAACAGATTGCATCTGGTCGATTTGGTGTAACTCCACATTATTTACGTAATGCTGAAGTACTACAAATTAAAGTAGCTCAAGGTGCAAAACCAGGTGAAGGTGGTCAATTACCGGGGGATAAAGTTTCTGCAGAAATCGCAAAACTTCGTTATTCAGTCCAAGGTGTAACATTAATATCGCCTCCACCTCATCACGATATTTATTCAATAGAAGATTTAGCGCAGCTTATTTTTGACTTAAAACAAGTTAATCCCAAAGCACTTGTGTCAGTAAAATTAGTATCTGAACCGGGTGTTGGAACGATTGCTACCGGTGTTGCTAAAGCAAATGCCGACTTAATCACCATCTCTGGTTTTGACGGCGGTACGGCAGCGAGTCCTTTATCGTCGGTTAAGTACGCAGGTAGTCCGTGGGAATTAGGTTTAGCTGAAACACATCAAGCATTAGTTGAAAATGGCTTACGCCACAAAGTTAGAGTGCAAGTTGATGGTGGTTTAAAAACAGGCTTAGATGTAGTTAAAGGCGCTATCTTAGGTGCAGAAAGCTTTGGCTTTGGCACCGGCCCTATGGTTGCATTAGGTTGTAAATTCCTGCGTATATGTCATTTAAATAACTGCGCCACAGGTGTCGCAACACAAGATCAAAATCTACGTAGAGATTACTTTGCGGGATTACCTGAAATGGTCGAAAATTACTTCATTGGCGTTGCTAGAGAAGTAAGAGAGATCATGGCATCTATTGGTATCACTAAACTTGAAGATCTTGTAGGTCGTACTGACTTACTAGAGATTATCGAAGGTAAAACTGAGAAACAGAACAAACTGCAACTTGCAGGAATTCTTGCATCAAGTGGCGTTAAATCTGAACATCCAAGCTATTGTGTTGCTAAAAATGAACCATTAGACAATGGTGATTTAAACCTTAAGATTGTTGCTGATACAAAAGGCGCTGTTGCTCGTAAATCTGGTGGAGATTTCTACTATGATATCCGCAATACAGACCGTTCAGTTGGCGCGACACTATCTGGCGAAGTAGCAGATGCTCACGGAAACCAAGGTATGGCGACCGACCCAATCACTATTCATTGTACTGGCGTTGCAGGACAAAGTTTTGGAGTTTGGAACGCAGGTGGTGTTTATCTTCACCTGACTGGTGATGCAAATGATTATGTCGGTAAAGGTATGACAGGCGGTAAAATAACGATTCACCCACCTAAAGGTGTTCGTTATATCAGTCATCGTTCAGCCATTATGGGTAATACATGTTTATACGGTGCAACAGGCGGTTGGTTACTAGCGGCAGGTTGTGCTGGTGAGCGCTTTGCGGTAAGAAATTCTGGGGCTGTTGCTGTTGTTGAAGGCGTTGGGGACAATGCTTGTGAATATATGACAGGCGGGCAAATTGTTGTACTTGGTGACATCGGTGTTAACTTCGGTGCAGGTATGACAGGTGGCTTTGCGTATATTCTTGATTATAACGACCACCTTAAAAACAGATTGAATCATGAGCTTATCGAAGCACTAGACATTAATATGTCCATTCATGCTGAAAATTTACGAGGATTGATTAACCAACACTTTGAAGAAACGCAAAGTGAACGTTCAGGGCAGATATTAGCTGAATTCGAACAATGGTTACCAAAATTCAAACTTATTAAACCTAAGACTTCAGATGTTAATGAACTGTTAGGCCACCGTCACCGCTCTTCTGCAGAGCTACGTGTTCAGGCAATGTAGAGCGAGGAAAAACTTATGAGTCAAAATGTATATCAATTTATCGACGTAAAGCGCATTGACCCGACTAAACATCCGGTTAAAGTTCGTAAAGAAGAATTTATTGAAATTTACCAGCCTATGCAAGAAGCACAGGCTAAAGGTCAAGCAGATCGTTGCCTTGACTGTGGTAATCCTTACTGTGAATGGAAATGTCCAGTTCATAACTATATCCCTCAATGGCTACAACTAGCTAATGAAGGAAAAATTATTGAAGCGGCAGAGTTGTCTCACAAGACCAACAGTTTACCTGAGGTTTGTGGACGTGTTTGCCCACAAGACCGTTTATGTGAAGGTGCGTGTACGTTAAACAACGATTTTGGTGCTGTTACCATTGGTAGTATTGAAAAATACATCAATGACAAAGCATTTGAAATGGGTTGGCGTCCAAGTATTGAAGGTGTTGAGTTAACAGATAAAAAAGTTGCCATTATAGGTGCAGGCCCTGCAGGTTTGGCTTGTGCTGATGTATTAGCCAGAAACGGCGTTAAAGCCGTTGTTTATGATAAATACGAAGAAATTGGCGGCTTATTAACTTTTGGTATTCCATCTTTTAAATTAGAAAAAGATGTGATGGTTCGTCGTCGAGAGATATTTGAAAGCTTAGGTATTGAGTTTGTTCTTAATACTGAAGTTGGTAAAGATGTCGATTTCCAAACTTTATTAGATGGTTATGACTCTGTTTTCTTAGGCGTTGGTACTTATAAATATATTCGCGGTGGATTACCTAACGAAGAAGCTGAGGGAGTTTATGACTCTCTACCTTTTCTTATTTCTAATACTCGTAAAGTAATGGGCACAACTGATTCTTGTATCGATTTTAAAGATAAAAAAGTTGTAGTTCTTGGTGGTGGCGACACTGCGATGGACTGTGTAAGAACGTCAATAAGACAAGATGCTGAAAAAGTAATTTGTGCATACCGTCGTGACGAAGCAAACATGCCAGGCTCTGCCCGTGAAGTACAAAACGCTAAAGAAGAAGGCGTTGAGTTTTTATGGAATGCACAACCTATTTCAATTGAATTAGACTCTGACGGTAAAGCTTGTGGTGTTAAATTTGTGAAAACACAACTTGGCCAACCAGATGAAAATGGTCGTCGTAGACCTGAAGCAATTGAAGGTTCTGAATATATTATTGAAGCTGATGCTGTTGTTCAAGCATTTGGATTCCAACCATTAAACTTAGAATGGTTAACACCTTATGGTGTTGATTTAACGGATTGGAATACAATCAAAGCCAATGAAGAGTCAGAATACCCATACCAAACAACTAACCCTAAAATATTTGCCGGTGGCGATATTGTTAGAGGTGCGGATTTAGTGGTAACGGCTATTGCTGAAGGCAGAAAAGCGGCAGAAGGTATATTGGATATGTTAGAGGTTTAGTTAAAATCTCTTAAACCTTTGCCTGTTACAAATCAGTAATAAAAAACGCATCTTAATGATGCGTTTTTTTATGTTTATAAATTAGAGTTGCGAGCAGCGAGGCTCGAGGTTCTCGTTTAAGCCTAGATAACAAACAACAAAAAAGCCGCTTACTTAAGCTGTCTCTTATACACAAATCCCTGCTAGTAATTAGCGGGGATTTTTTTTGAACTAATTGCCTTGTTTGTGATCA
>NZ_CANMSK010000032.1 GCF_947500655.1 uncultured Psychrosphaera sp.
CAAAACTCCAAGTTCTAAATTCTAAAAATAAATAACTGCCTCTTCTACCCTATTTTATATTATTTCTATTAGCTAGAGCGACGGACTGTATTTTTTAACTTGCACAGGTCCACTTTTGTGTCGGGGAGGGGGAGCCATCAAAACTCCAAGTTCTAAATTCTAAAAATAAATAACTGCCTCTTCTACCCTATTTTATATTATTTCTATTAGCTAGATCGACGGACTGTACTTTTTAACTTGCACAGGTCCACTTTTGTGTCGGGGAGGGGGTGCCATTAAAGCTCAAAAATCACTTTCACTCTGTTTGTTTATAAAGAACTCTTTCAATCCAGATATAAATCTGCTTTTATAGTCACACTAATCTTCCTTTCTATTTGGTTAACTTATTTTAAGTTTTACCAACAACTATAAATGGTATTTGTTATTTAGTATGAAATCAAAGCGCTTACGTATATTTACATTTGTATCATTGAGTATTTTCTTAGGTACTCTATTATCTGGTGTTGTCTTAATAACCGCCTCTAACTTGATACATAGTAAACAACATAATCAAATTCAGCTTGTTGAACAATTCACCTACAGTAACTTAGGCGATAATGCTAAATTGTTATCTAAACAGTTAAGAGGAGCCGTTGAATTAGAGTTCTTAACTATCACAGACGATAGTGGCAATGTACTTTATCGTTATATTCAACCAGAATATAATCCACCTTTGATCACGCCTATATTAAAAAGCTTATCTATTTATACTGAGCCTGCTTCACTTATTACCTCAAATGAAGAACTGCATATTGAATTTCATTCAACCTATGATGAATTTTTACGTCTATTTACTCATTTATTGTATTTTATGTTTTTTGCTCCAGGTTTTATTCTTGCCTTTAATATATTAATTAAAGGCAATAACTCAACAAAAAATTTACCACCACAAGAAGAACTAGCAAAAGATAATAAACTCGATAAATTAACAGGTTTGCCTAGCGGACCAGAATTTATTGGCCACTTTGAAAGTCTAATAAAAGATAATAAAAGCGCTCAGACAGGTCATTTTTTATTAATTCGAGCCACACAACTACAGCACTTAAATTTTAATTTAGGCTACCCTGCTGGTGACAGGTACATTCAATTAATTGGCATGGCGATTTCAACTCAATTAACTAAGGATGATGATCTTGAAGCTTTTAAGTTAAACGGATTTGATTTTGGTTTAATTTTACCAAATTACTCAGCGGAACAATCTGAACAATTAATGTTGCAAATTACCGAGCAATTTAAAGGCTCGTTTTTAGAAGAAAACGTATCATCTGAATTAAATACCGCCATTTTATTCTATGATGAAACTACAGATGCAACAACATTAGTAGCTCAAGCAAATGCTCAAGTACAAACAGGACAACAGAAGTTGCTCTTGTAAATAAAACTGGTCACGTAATAAATAGTGACCTTACTCTAGCTTTTCCTAAGCTGGAAACATAATCACTTCAAATCAATTATTAAACTATTTAAAACCTTATTATACTTATTTATCTTCATTACAGCCCTATCTAATACGAGCTGTTATAGAAGTTAGTTCATTGTAAAATATAAAAAATTACTCATATATAGAATAACCACATAAATCATGTGTTGTTAATTTCGTTGGAAAACTGGATAATACAAAAAAATAAAATTTAACTGCATTTAATGACTGAATATTTTCTTTTATTAGTAAGTACGGTACTGGTTAATAACTTCGTACTCGTAAAATTTTTAGGTTTATGTCCATTTATGGGGGTATCGAGTAAAATCGAAACCGCTATTGGCATGTCTATGGCGACTACGTTTGTCTTAACTTTAGCTTCAATGTCTAGCTATTTGTTAAATACCTATATTCTTCAACCCTTAGGTATCGAATTCCTGCGTACTATCGCCTTTATTTTAGTCATTGCTGTTGTTGTGCAATTTACTGAAATGGTTGTACATAAAACCAGTCCTAAACTATATCGCTTACTTGGTATTTTCTTACCACTTATTACTACAAACTGTGCTGTGTTAGGTGTTGCATTGTTAAATGTAAATGCTGAACATAACTTTTTACAATCTATCGTTTATGGTTTTGGTGCTGCAGTTGGTTTCTCTTTTGTACTAGTCTTATTTGCCTCAATGCGAGAACGTTTAGCGGTTGCTGATGTACCTCGCCCATTTAAAGGTTCAGCTATTGCTATGATCACAGCGGGTTTAATGTCGCTGGCCTTTATGGGGTTTGCCGGTTTGGTGAATTTTTAAATGTACGTATTATTATTCGCGCTTGGCGCACTAATAGCTTTAACTGTTGTTTTTGGTGCTATTTTAGGTTTTGCATCGGTAAAATTTAAAGTAAAAGCAGACCCGCTTGTAGAGCAAATTGATAACCTATTACCGCAAACTCAATGTGGTCAATGTGGATACCCTGGTTGTAAACCATACGCTGAAGCAATTGCCAATGGTGATGACATTAATAAATGTCCGCCTGGTGGTGAGTCAACCATAAAACAGCTTGCTGACTTAATGGGAGTAGATGCAAAACCGTTAGACTCAGCCCATGGCCAAGAAGATGTAAAAAAAGTCGCATTTATTAGAGAAGATGAATGTATCGGTTGTACCAAATGTATTCAAGCCTGTCCTGTTGATGCAATTATGGGAGCATCAAAAGTTATGCATACCGTGATCATTGATGAATGTACGGGTTGTGACTTGTGTGTTGAGCCTTGTCCTGTTGATTGTATAGATATGGTTCCGCTAACAGATACAAATTGGAAGTGGGATGCATTGGCAATCTCAGTTAAAAACATTAACTAATTTTAGGTTTTATTTTGCATTCAGAATTAAGTTTAATTGAACAAGTTAAAAGTGGAAAGTTGTGGGATATTCCTGGCGGCATACACCCTCCTGAGCGTAAATCCCTGTCAAACTCGACAAAAATTGATATTATTCCACTCTCCCCTTTTTATTATGTGCCAATAAAACAACATATTGGTAATGAAGGTAAATTGCTGGTTAAGGTTGGTGAACAAGTATTAACAGGCCAACCTTTAACTGATGCAATTGAAGGGTTAAGTCTTCCAGTTCATGCTCCTACATCCGGTGTGATTAAAGATATAACACCACATGTTTCAGCACATCCTTCAGGAAAACCTGAGATCACAATTGTTATAGAGTCTGATCATAAAGATACCGTATTCACTACAAAACCGATTAAAAACTGGCAAACATCTGAAGCAGCAAGTTTAACTAAACATATACAATCTATGGGTGTTGCTGGTTTAGGCGGCGCAGCCTTCCCTACTTATGTAAAGACTAATCCAACTAAAGACATCAAACTTCTTATAATTAATGGAGTTGAATGCGAACCTTATATAACAGCCGATGACGTATTAATGCGTTATTTTGCTAATGAAATCACTCAAGGCATTAATATACTGCAACATATGGTGCAACCAGAGTTAGTGGTTATCGCTATTGAAGATAATAAGCCTGAAGCTATTGAAGCTATAAAACTTGCAGTAAAAGACCAAGACACTATTGAAGTCAGAGTAATACCAACTAAGTACCCTTCTGGTGGCGAAAAGCAATTAATTGAAATTGTTACCGGACAAGAAGTACCAAGTAAATCAATTCCAGCAGATATTGGTATTGTTATGCAAAATATAGGTACTTGTTTTGCTATCAAAGAAGCCGTTATTGACGGTAAAGCCTTAATACACCGTGTAGTAACCGTGACTGGCGAGTCAATTTCTCGTCCACAAAATTTATGGGTGAAATTAGGCACACCTATTTCAGACTTATTAACTCATTGTGGCTTAGTTGCAGAACAAGACCAAAGATTGATCATGGGCGGGCCTATGATGGGCTTTAATATCATGGATACCATGATGCCCGTGGTAAAAAGCACTAACTGTATACTTGCGCCAAGTGAATATAACTTACCATCATTTGGCGTTGAGCAAGCTTGTATTCGTTGTAGTTTGTGTTCTGACGCCTGTCCTGTGAACTTATTACCACAGCAAATGTTGTGGTACAGCAAAGCTAAAGATCACGAAAAATTAGAAGAATATAACTTAGCAGACTGCATTGAATGCGGTGTTTGTTCTTATGTTTGTCCAAGCCAAATCCCTCTAGTTCAATATTATCGTTCTAGTAAAGTTGAGATTAAACAAGAAAAAGAAGACAAGATTAAATCTGATAAAGCTAAAGAGCGTTTTGAAACGCGTCAACTTAGACTTGAACGTGACAAACAAGCTAGATTATTGAAACATAAAGAATCTGCAGACAAGCGTAAAAAAGCATTAGAAAAAGATGGCAATGCCAAAGACAAAATTGCAGCGGCATTAGCTAGAGCCAAAGCGAAAAAAGCTTCAACTGGTGAAACTGCTCCCATAAGTGCTGACGCTCAAACAACCAATACGCAAGATAAAGTCGCAGCGGCCATTGCTCGTGCTAAAGCCAAAAAACAGGCTCAAGCTGACTCAGAAACGACAGCAACAGTAAGCTCTGAATCTCAAGACAGTGAAGTTGGATCAGCGGAGGCTGTCGAAGCTAAATCTGCTGAGCAGATCAAAAAAGATAAAATTGCGGCTACAGTTGCTAGAGCAAAAGCCAAAAAACTTAAACAAGCAGCTGAAAATAAAGAACAAGGTGAGTCAAACTAATGAAATCTATTTCCAAACTTTTTGTTAGTTCACCACACACGCGAACCGGCTTAACCACCAATCAAGTAATGCGAACTGTTTGCTATGCTTGTATACCAGGCATTGCCGCTCAAACCTACTTTTTTGGTTGGGGTGTTATTGTTCAAGCTTTACTATGTATTATTGTCGCCCTTACTGCTGAAGCAATAATATTAAGTTTAAGAGAAAAGCCAGTAAGAGCAACACTTGCAGATGGCTCGGCCATGTTAACTGGATTATTAATTGCACTAAGCATACCGCCATTAGCGCCTTGGTGGATAAGTGTTATTGGTGTTTCTTTTGCCATTATTATAGTTAAACAATTATATGGTGGCCTCGGGTTTAATTTATTTAACCCAGCTATGGCAGGCTATGTGGTATTACTTATTTCATTCCCTGTCGCTATGACTAATTGGCTACCAGTACAACAAGTAATGACCTACGATATTAGCTTTTTAGATTGTGTATCATCTATTTTTACTGGCTTCACGCTAGATGGTTACAGTGTCACACAATTACGTATAGCCGTTGACGGTATAACAATGGCAACGCCCCTTGATCACTTTAAAACTCAAATAGATTTAGGCTTAACCGCATCAGAGATCACAGCATCACCAATTTATGGTGATTATGGTGGTACTGGTTGGGAATGGGTAAACCTCGGATATTTAATTGGTGGATTACTACTATTAAAACAAGGTGTGATTCGCTGGCATATTCCTTTCGCAATTATTGCGAGTTTATTTACTTTTAGCTTAATAAGTTACTCTATTACTCCCGACTTATCATTACCACCAATGATCAGCTTATTTTCTGGTGCAACCATGTTTGCTGCATTTTTTATAGCAACGGATCCTATTTCCGCATCTACTACCATAAGAGGCCGTTTAATTTATGGTGCAATTATTGGTGCATTAATATTTATGATCCGTGAATGGGGTGGATATCCAGATGGTGTCGCCTTTGCAGTATTATTAACGAATTTAGCGGTGCCATTAATAGATTACTACACTAAACCAGCCGTTTACGGCCATAAGGCCAAGGTATAACGATGAGCAAAAACCTACTTGTTTTTACCTCTAAAAAAAATGCTCTATTGTTATCAGGATTTGCAGCAGTTTGTACTTTGTTGGTTTCAATTACCTATATTTTAACTGCACCCGTAATAGAACAACAAGCACAGCAAGATTTATTAAAAAAACTAAACCAAGTCCTTGTCCCTACTAAATTTGATAATAACCCACTTGAAAATTGTTTACGTTTAACCGACCACAATATATTTGGTGATGAGCAGGAACATGTAATTTATCGTGCAACTATGCAAGAAATTCCTTACGCCTTAGTATTCCAAACTCAAACACTAAAAGGTTATAACGGTTTAATAAAAATGATGGTTGCCATTGATCAACAAGGTAGAGTTCAAGGTGTACGAGCACTAGAGCATAAAGAAACTCCTGGACTTGGCGATAAAATTGACCTTGAAAAATCTGACTGGGTATTGTCATTTGATAATATGAAAGTGACTTCAGAACAAGATAAACGTTGGTTTGTTAAAAAAGACAGCGGCTATTTTGATCAATTTACCGGCGCAACAATTACACCAAGAGCGGTGATCACTCAATTACGTCAATCTATTCATTATGTTACGCTAAACTTTGACAACTTATTTGCTCAAGAAAATCAATGTGAATCTATACCTGAACCTATATTAGTAGAAACAGTTATTGAATCAGTAGTTGAGGATGAAGTAGAAGCTGAAAACGTTAACGTAGAACAGCCAAATCCAGACACTTCAATGACTGACAAGGCAGAGTCTAGTATTAAAGATGAAGATTTTAAAATTGAAGAAACTAAGCCTGAAGTAAACCTTGAAGAAGTTAGTGCCGACAGTACAGTAGCTGAGGGAACTACAGACGAAACAAAACCTGATACTCAAGATGATGAAGCTAAGCTTGAGCAAACCACAGATGAAGTTAAACCTGACACTCAAGCTGATGGAACTAAATCGGAAGAAACCACAGATGAAGTTAAGTCTGACACTCAAGCTGATGAAACTAAATCGGAAGAAACCACAGATGAAGTTAAGGCTGAGACGCAAGCTGATGAAGGTAAGCTTGAGCAAACTACAGACGAGATTAAGCCTGAGGCTCAAACGGATGAAGTTAAATCTGAAGAAACCACAAATATAGTTAAACCTGAAACTGAAGTTGATGCCGCTAAAGCCGAAACAGATAAAGCCGAAGCTCCTAAAGCTGAAGAAACTAAAGCCAAAGACACTAAAACTAATGAACCTAAGGCTGAAAAATCGACAGACGAAACTAAGCCTGACACTGAAGTTGATGCAGCTAAAATTGAAAAAGAAACAGATAAAGCTGAGTCTAATAAAGTCGAAACAAAAGTGGATAAAGCTGAGACCGAAAAGCCTAAAGTAGAAAAAATAGACAGCGATTCTGAAAAAGATTCAGAGAAAAATTCAGAAGATAAATCTGAAACGCCTAAAAAAGAGGTGCCTAATGACTAATACCACCACAACCTCAGAAGAAAATGTTGTTGCAGAAGATATTAACGACAACCAAGATGTTAATAATGAAGTAGCTGAGAAAAAACCAAATCCATTCACGTTGGTAGATTGGTCGACAATAGCAAAAGAAGGTTTATGGAAAAATAATCCGGCCTTAGTACAGTTATTAGGTTTATGCCCATTACTTGCGGTCACCAATACATTTATTAATGCACTGGGATTAAGTATTGCCACTATGTTGGTTTTAATAGTATCTAACTTAACTATCTCATTAGTTAAAGGCTGGGTTACCAAAGAAATACGTATTCCTGTATTTATTATGATCATCGCTTCTTTCGTTACCATAGTTGAGCTATTAATGAATGCTTACACTTATGGCTTATATTTGTCTTTGGGCATATTCATTCCACTTATTGTTACCAACTGTGCCATTATTGGTAGAGCAGAAGCTTACGCATCTAAAAACCCACCTATTAATGCCGCCTTTGATGGTCTTATGATGGGACTAGGATTTATGCTCATATTATTACTTTTAGGTGGCACTCGCGAAATACTTGGCCAAGGTACATTATTTGATGGTGCTCACTTATTATTTGGTGAATGGGCTAATGGTATAGAGTTACAAATATTCCAGTTTGACCAACAGTTTTTATTAGCAATTTTACCACCAGGAGCCTTCATTGGTATGGGCTTCATCATTGCAGGTAAAAATTATCTTGATAATAGACAACTTGATAATCAGAAGAATAAAAAAGCTAAAAAAGTGGAACGCGCCAGAGTAACGACAGTTAATTAGTTTCGAGTGACGAGTTGCGAGTTTCGAGTTTCGAGTTTCGAAAGTGATATGACTCCACAAAAGTAGACACCTTTTTTTAGGAATAAGGTGTCATGAAAATCCAGAATCAACGTAAGCACAC
>NZ_CANMSK010000033.1 GCF_947500655.1 uncultured Psychrosphaera sp.
AGACAACGTACTATCAAGTTGAATTGAACCACGAACTGCAACCGAATCAGCACCACCAGATGTTACTGTCGTATCAGTACCAGCCTCTTGCGTTCCATCATAATCCGCACCTGTTACATCAAATGAAACATCAGTACCTGCGGCAGATTTATCATCATCTGTTAAATCACCAATGATAATATCATCACCAGCTTCTGACGTTAATACGATACCTGCCCCATTAACGTCATGAGCATCTGAAGAATAAGTTGCGCCAATCCCCGTAACCGACGCTTTCTCATTAATTTTAGCGATCATCGTTTGCATATCGTCATTGGCATCACCTGATGAGGTAAACGAAATAATTTCAGATGACGTACCATTACTTAATGTAAAGCTTATGTTATCTGCATCTCCGGTATTTGCATCTACTTCACCACCGGCAAAGCCTGAGATTATTGCTGTGGTTTTAGCGTCGGCTTTTACACCAGTAGTATTAAATTCTGCATTGATTTTAGCCGCCATCTCAGCTGAGCTATCACCGATACTAAACTGAACCGTTGCTTCATTTACACCAGAAATAGTCATGGTATCAGCAGCTGTTGTATCTAAAGCGGCTACTGCTGCATCTGAATTAGCAGCACCTGCACCTGCAACCCCTAATAATGTACCAGCATCTAAGTTAGCACGTGCACTACCTAAATCATCCGTTTGCGCTGAGTTGATTGATAAACCAATCGTTTGGTTGGCATCTGCACCTACTTGGAATTGCTGATTACCAAACGTACCATCTAATAACTGTTGGCCACCGAATGTCGTTGTATCCGCGATTCTGTTTAATTCAGCTTTTAGCTGAGTTACTTCTTCATTTAGTGCTTTTCTATCTACCGTTGTATTCGTGGCATTCGCTGATTGAACAGACAAGTCACGCATACGTTGTAGGATAGTTGTTGATTCTTGTAATGCACCCTCAGCAGTTTGAGCCATTGATGTGCCATCGTTGGCATTTCGAACTGCGACGTTCAAGCCATTGATTTGTGACGTTAGTCGATTTGAAATTTGCAGACCAGCAGCGTCATCTTTTGCGCTGTTGATACGTAAGCCTGACGCTAAACGTTGCATTGATGTTGATAAACCGCTCGATGAACCAGATAGTTTATTTTGAGCATTTATTGATGATGGATTTGAATTTACTGTTAAAGCCATGTTATTCCCCTAGTCCGCAATTTGCAGTTGAATTATTCTTCAGTTACTAGGTGTATCGGCAATTTACTTCCGCACTTTAATAGAATTTTGCTTTTTATTACAAAAAATTGCCAAAAAACGGCAGCTTACGTCTATTTTATTCATTCTATGCTTGAGATCGCTTAATTAATTAGTAAATCAAATATTCACACTTATATAGTGCTATATATAACCTATGGAATTGTGTAAAAGATGATCTGGAGATTTTATATATCACGGTTCACAGTCAACAGATTAAAGTTTGAGTTGTTAACTTCGTGATTTTAGAAGTGTATACAACTCATTAAACTAAAAAACCACCGTCATTTACAATGACAGTGGTTTTAAATTCAACGATTCATTTTGTATTAATAGCACCTAGTATTTACTAGGCTATTAATTTATTAACCTAATAAGCTTAATGCTGCTTGAGGTAATTGGTTAGCTTGCGCTAAAATTGATGTACCTGCTTGTTGTAAGATTTGATTCTTAGTCAACTCAGCTGTCTCAACCGTAAAGTCTGTATCACGAATTCGTGAACGGGCTGCCGATGAATTCTCAACTATTGAACTTAAGTTGTTCACTGTCGATTCCAAACGGTTTTGCGTCGCACCTAAAACTGAACGGTTTTTATCAATCTTCGCTAACGCACCATCTATTACCGCAATCGCATCTTGTGAGCCTTGCGCTGATGTTAAGTCAAGCGTATCAATACTGATCTCCGATGAACGTGTTTCTACACCAATACCAGTCTCAACTGATGATGACGTTGACGAGAAAGATAAGGTACTATCAAGTTGAATTGAACCACGAACAGCAACCGAGTCTGTAGCACCACCAGATGTTACTGCAATGCTTGTCGCATCCGCTGTACCATCATAATCCGCACCAGTTACATTAAATGTTGTTGCTACAGCACCACCAGATGCAGCATCATCGGTTAAATCAGAGATAATAATATCATCTCCAGCTTCTGACGTTAATACTATACCTGCAACACCTGTAAGGGCTTCAGAGCTATATGACGCACCGATACCTGTAACAGACGCTTTCTCATTAATTTTAGCGATCATCGTTTGCATATCGTCATTCGCATCACCTGATGAAGTAAATGAAATAATTTCAGATGACGTACCATTACCTAAAGTAAAGCTTACATTATCCGCTGTACCGTTAGCAACATCAACTTCACCACCAACAAAGGCTGTGATCATCGCTGTGGTTTTAGCGTCGGCTTTTACACCCGTTGTATTAAATTCTGCATTGATTTTAGCCGCCATCTCAGCTGAGCTATCACCGATACTAAACTGAACCGTTGCTTCATTTACACCAGAAATAGTCATAGTATCCGCAAGTGTTGTATCCAATTCAGCTACAGCTGCATCTGAATTAGCACCTGCAACACCTGCAACCCCTAATAAGGTACCAGCATCTAAGTTAGCACGCGCACTGCCTAAATCATCCGTTTGCGCTGAGTTGATTGATAAACCAATCGTTTGGTTGGCATCTGCACCTACTTGGAATTGTTGATTACCAAACGTACCATCTAATAATTGTTGGCCACCAAATGTCGTTGTATCCGCGATTCTGTTTAATTCAGCTTTTAGCTGAGTTACTTCTTCATTTAGTGCTTTTCTATCTACCGTTGTATTCGTGGCATTCGCTGATTGAACAGATAAGTCACGCATACGCTGTAGGATAGTTGTTGATTCTTGCAATGCACCCTCAGCTGTTTGAGCCATTGATGTGCCATCGTTGGCATTTCGAACAGCAACGTTCAAGCCATTGATTTGTGACGTTAGTCGATTTGAAATTTGCAGACCAGCAGCGTCATCTTTTGCGCTGTTGATACGTAAGCCTGATGCTAAACGTTGCATTGATGTAGATAAACCGCTCGATGAACCAGATAGTTTATTTTGAGCATTTATTGATGATGGATTTGAATTTACCGTTAAAGCCATGTTATTCCCCTAGTCCGCAATTTGCAGTTGAATTATTCTTCAGTTACTAGGTGTATCGGCGCTTTATTTCTGACCTTTAATTAAATCATCCTTTTTTTACAAAAAATTGCCGAAAGGCGGATTTTTACTGCCACCTTTCTAACAATTGAACAACTATTTTTATTAAGTTAACTAACCACCAAGCAGGCTTAATGCGGCTTGTGGCAATTGGTTAGCCTGAGCAAGTATTGTTGTGCCAGCTTGTTGTAAGATTTGATTACGAGTTAACTCGGCAGTTTCTGCCGCAAAATCCGTATCTCGGATCCTTGAACGTGCTGCAGATGTACTTTCCGATACAGACGACAAGTTATTAATTGTCGACTCTAATCTATTTTGAACCGCACCTAATGATGCACGATTTCGGTCTATTTTAGCCAATGCGCCGTCAATAAGAGCAATCGCTGACTGAGCTCCCTCTACTGATGTTAAATCAATCGTATCTATTGATATTTCAGCAGCTCGGCTCGCTATCGTTCCAGACGTTAGAATTGCATCAGTTGCTTCACTTGCTATACCAAATGCGACCGTACTATCCAATTGAATTTGACCACGTACAGCAATTGAGTCAGCAGCAACATCAGAGGAATCAAGTGTTGCGGCTGCACCTACAAAATCATTCCCACTATAATCTTTACCTATGACATCGAATGTAGCAGAGTTACCGGAGGCTGAACCGTCGTCATCTGTAAAACCTGAGATAATAATATCCGTACCAGACTCTGAAAGTAAACTAACCGCAGGTCCGCTTCCTAAAATATTTCCGGTGGAGTTAAACGTTGCGCCTATACCAGTTTTCGACGCTACTTCATTAATTTTATTCACCAATATTTGCATATCATCAGTGACTATACCGGTTGATGTGAACGAAATTACCGTGCTTGCTGTTGATGCTTTAGTTTCATCACCATTGGAGAAGTCAAAACTAATACTGTCGCCAGCATCAAAGTCTTGAAAGTTTTCTAATACAGCGGTTGTCCTAGAGTCTGCTTTTACACCTGTAGTATTAAATACTGTATTTATTTTAGCAGCCATTGCTGCTGCACTATCTGATTGGCCAATAGCAACAGTAGCGTCATTTACACCATCAATAATTAAATTCTCAGATGCAGCGGCTAAATCAAGACCGGTAATAGAGTCAGCTGCATTAGCTTGAGCTCCTGAAGTTGCCCCCATTTGAGTACCATCAAGATATAGTCGAGCGCCACCTAAATCATCGGTTTGCGCTGAATTGAAAGATACACCTATGGTTTCATTGGCTTGTGCGCCAACCTGGAATTGTTGATTACCAAATGTACCGTCTATTAATTTTGAACCACCAAATGTTGTGGTATCAGCAATACGATTTAATTCTGATTTTAACTGAACAACTTCTTCTTGAATCGCATTACGGTCTATCGTTGAGTTGGTTGCATTGGCAGCCTGAATAGATAAGTCTCGCATACGTTGTAGTATGTTAGTTGACTCTTGTAATGCCCCCTCAGCGGTTTGTGCCATGGAAATACCATCATTGGCATTTCTTATTGCAACAGTTAAACCGTTGATTTGAGAAGTTAAACGATTGGATATTTGCAAACCTGCTGCATCATCTTTCGCACTATTTATGCGAAGACCAGAAGCCAAACGTTCCATTGAAGTAGCAAGGTCGCTTGAAGACCCCATTAAGTTACGTTGGCCATTAATTGACGCAACGTTAGTATTTACAAATAACGCCATCACACTCTCCTGCTATGACTTCTAAAATATGAAATCAAGCACTGACTCTTAAAAGATCCAGGCAGTACTTCAATTCGCTTACCTAACTCTAATACAAGTAGTGTGCCAAAGTAGAAACACCTCAAAAAACAGACTTTAAATCGTTTAAAAACAATAAGTTAACAAAAAAAGCATTAGAGAAAACCGTTTTGAAAAATGAAGGATTAAACAACGGCAAATTTATGTCACTAGCGGCAAAGCATTTAGTTAACAGCAACAAAAAAGCCCTGTATTAACAGTAATGCCGATCAGTTAAGAAATATTTAACGATCCATTGACCGATCTTTTGAATAGTTCAAAATCCGATATCAATT
>NZ_CANMSK010000034.1 GCF_947500655.1 uncultured Psychrosphaera sp.
GAGTTGACTAAGAATCAAATCTTACAACAAGCAGGTACATCAATTTTAGCGCAAGCTAACCAATTACCTCAAGCAGCGTTAAGCTTATTAGGTTAATAAGTAATATTTGATTAATAGTGCTTAGCAATCAGGCTGGTATTCTTAATTAAAGATGTAATACAAAATAAATCGTTAAAAATAAAACCACTGTCATTGTAAATGACGGTGGTTTTTTAGTTTAATGAGTTGTATATACTTCCAAAATCGAGAAGTTAACAACTCAAACTTTCATTGAGTCGACTCATATCCGAAATATTTGAAAATGCCAGGTTATCTCTTACACAATCTCATAAATTATATGTAATGCTATTAACTTGTAATATTGCTATTTGGGTAAATGAATTTAAGCACTATGAATGGCTAGGATCTCCAATTCATAGTTACAAGTACTTGTTTATTTAGCAGTAAATTATTGGGAATAAGTGCAATCGACCTAATGTTGCCGTTTATTGGCAATTATTTGTAATAAAAAGCAAGATTTTATTAAAGTGCGGACATAAAGTGCCGATACACCTAGTAACTGAAGAATAATTCAACTGCAAATTGCGGACTAGGGGAATAACATGGCTTTAACAGTAAATTCAAATCCATCATCAATAAATGCTCAAAATAAACTATCTGGTTCATCTATGGGTTTATCAACATCAATGCAACGTTTAGCGTCAGGCTTACGTATCAACAGCGCAAAAGATGACGCTGCTGGTCTGCAAATTTCAAATCGACTAACGTCACAAATCAATGGCTTGAACGTTGCTGTTCGAAATGCCAACGATGGCACATCAATGGCTCAAACAGCTGAGGGTGCATTGCAAGAATCAACAACTATCCTACAACGTATGCGTGACTTGTCTGTTCAATCAGCGAATGCCACGAATACAACGGTAGATAGAAAAGCACTAAATGAAGAAGTAACTCAGCTAAAAGCTGAATTAAACAGAATCGCGGATACAACGACATTTGGTGGCCAACAATTATTAGATGGTACGTTTGGTAATCAGCAATTCCAAGTAGGTGCAGATGCAAACCAAACGATTGGTTTATCAATCAACTCAGCCCAAACGGATGATTTAGGCAGTGCACGTGCTAACTTAGATGCTGGTACCTTAATGGGTGTTTCTACGGCAGGCGCAGCAGACGCAGCGGCAGCGGAAGCATTACTAAATACAGCCAATGCGGACACCATGACTATTTCGGGTGTAAATGAAGCAACCGTTCAGTTTAGTGTTGATGATAGCTCAGCTGAAATGGCGGCTAAAATCAATGCAGAATTTAATACAACGGGTGTAAAAGCCGACGCTAAAACCACAGCGATGATCACAGGCTTTGTTGGTGGTGAAGTTGATGTTGCTAACGGTACAGCGGATAACGTAAGCTTTACATTAAGTAATGGTACGTCATCTGAAATTATTTCGTTTACATCATCAGGTGATGCCAATGACGATATGCAAACGATGATCGCAAAAATTAATGAGAAAGCATCAGTTACAGGTATTGGTGCGTCATATAGCTCTGAAGCACTTGCGGGTACAGCAGGTATCGTATTAACGTCAGAAGCGGGTGATAATATAATTATCTCTGATTTAACAGATGACAATGCATCTGCCGGAGGTACTGCCACAGCATTTGATGTAACGGGTGCAGATTATGACGGAACAGCTGATGCGACAAGTAATACAGTAACATCTGGTGGTGCAGCGGACTCGATAGCGGTTCGTGGTTCAATTCAACTTGATAGTACATTATCTTTCTCATCAACATCATCATCAACTGATACAGGTATTGGTGTAGAAACACGTTCATCGGAAATCAGTATTGATACGCTTGATTTAACATCAGCGCAAGGCTCACAAGATGCGATTGCGGTAATAGATGGTGCGTTAGCGAAGATTGATAAAAACCGTTCAGTTTTAGGTGCAACGCAGAACCGTTTGGAATCGACAGTGAACAACTTAAGTTCAATTGTTGAGAATTCATCGGCAGCCCGTTCACGAATTCGTGATACAGACTTTACGGTTGAGACAGCTGAGTTGACTAAGAATCAAATCTTACAACAAGCAGGTACATCAATTTTAGCGCAAGCTAACCAATTACCTCAAGCAGCGTTAAGCTTATTAGGTTAATAGGTAATATTTGATTAATAGTGCTTAGCAATCAGGCTGGTATTCTTAATTAAAGATGTAATACAAAATAAATCGTTAAAAATAAAACCAGTGTCATTGTTAATGAGACTGGTTTTTTGTTTTAGGTGGTTTTTAGTTTTTCTAATTATTTCATTTAGTCATTTAATATTCTTTAAGCGGTAGGTTAATAAATCAATCATTTCTAAACCTTATTATTAATTAATAGAGAGGGGGTTAGTAAAAAATCAGGGTGAATTACTTGAAAAATATTATGTATTTGTATGATTTAATTTGTAATTTAAGGTCTTATTTAATCAATTTTACAATTATTTCATAAAAAAATAACAAGTTAACTAACTGAAAAGCGGCAATAAATTGCCGCTTTGCGGCAAGAATTGTAAAAAAAGGTTAAATTTTATTAAAGTGCGGCAAGAGTCGGCCGATATAACTACTGATAGAAATATAATTAAACCGCTAATAGCGGGGTAGGAGAAAATAATGGCTTTAACGGTAAATTCAAATCCATCATCAATAAATGCTCAAAATAAACTATCTGGTTCATCGAGCGGTTTATCTACATCAATGCAACGTTTAGCATCAGGCTTACGTATCAACAGCGCAAAAGATGACGCTGCTGGTCTGCAAATTTCAAATCGACTAACGTCACAAATCAATGGCTTGAACGTTGCTGTTCGAAATGCCAACGATGGCACATCAATGGCTCAAACAGCTGAGGGTGCATTACAAGAATCAACAACTATCCTACAACGTATGCGTGACTTGTCTGTTCAATCAGCGAATGCCACGAATACAACGGTAGATAGAAAAGCACTAAATGAAGAAGTAACTCAGCTAAAAGCTGAATTAAACAGAATCGCGGATACAACGACATTTGGTGGCCAACAATTATTAGATGGTACGTTTGGTAATCAGCAATTCCAAGTAGGTGCAGATGCAAACCAAACGATTGGTTTATCAATCAACTCAGCCCAAACGGATGATTTAGGCAGTGCACGTGCTAACTTAGATGCTGGTACCTTATTAGGGGTTGCAGGTGCTGGGGCAAATGATGCAGATGCTGCGGTTGCTGCTTTAGATACAACAGCTGCTGATACCATGACCATAGATGGTGTAAATGAAGCAGTTGTGCAGTTTGGTATCGGTGATAGCTCAGCTGAGATGGCGGCTAAAATCAATGCAGAATTTAATACTACGGGTGTAAAAGCCGACGCTAAAACCACAGCGATAATATCAAACTTTGCCGGTGGTGAAGTTGATGCTGCTAACGGTACGGCCGATAACGTAAGCTTTACATTAAGTAACGGAACATCAACTGAAACCATTTCGTTTACCTCATCAGGTGATGCGAATGATGATATGCAAACGATGATCGCTAGGATCAATGAAAAAGCGTCAGTTACTGGTATTGGCGCGTCATATAGTTCATCAGCTCATGACACAAATGGCACTGGTATTATATTAACCTCTGAAGCTGGTGATGATATTATCATTGGTGACTTAACGGATGATGATGCATCGCTTGGTGGTACTGATGTTTCATTTGATGTAACTGGTGCGGATTATGATGGAACGCAAGATGCGAGTGCTGATACGACAGTAACATCTGGTGGTGCTGATTCGGTTGCAGTTCGTGGTTCAATTCAACTTGATAGTACGTTGTCT
>NZ_CANMSK010000035.1 GCF_947500655.1 uncultured Psychrosphaera sp.
CGTTACTGGTTACATTTTGCTGAAGGTTCATTAATGCCTTTATTAGTGATGAAGCTGGTTATGATGAAAATGCCAAAGAATCCAATGCCATTTTTTGTAAAACCGATTGCCAAAACGTTAAGCCAGAAAATACAGGATATGTTTATTACGCCACGCTTAACGCCACAAATAGAATTGGTAGAAAATACCTTAGCAAATAGCACATGGTTAACGGGTGAAGAACTTAGTGCAGCAGATATTCAAATGAGCTTTCCATTACAAGCATCAACGACTCGTATGGATTTATCAGCATTTCCCAATATTGCACGTTACCTTAAACAAATTGATGCATTACCGGCTTATCAAAAAGCTGTAGAACGTGGTGGAAAGTTGGAGACTTTATAGCGGTACTGAAAAATCAGCTGTAAGCCGTAAGTTTTAAGTTGTAAGAAAAGAAAAAATAAAGCGAACTGAGTGTTCGCTTTTTTATTGGGTGTTAAATGTGGGAGGCTTTTATTCTCGTAAGGCTGGAAGGCTGGAAGGTTTTAAGGAACAGCAGCGGTAAGCTGAAAGGAAAAGCGAACCGAGTGTTCGCTTTTTTATTGGGGGTTAAACGACTATTTCTTATTTGCTAAACGCTCGATGATGATTTTATGTTGAGGGAATTTACTGAGTAATTCCTCTTTACTAACATCTATCATATCTTCTGGCTCCCAACCTGGTGTGACAGCTTCACTAACTAGGCCATAACTTCCAGAGTTTAACTCCGCTGCTTTATAAGTGCCTCCTGGCACCGCAAGTTGTAGTTGCTGTCCGTTTAATATATCCGGACCAACAACTACTTTTTCGTAATGTCCATCAGGATAAATCATGTGATAAGTAATTGGATCTCCCATATGATAAAACTCAATACCATCAGAGTATTTAGTATGGAAATGATCAATACTATTGTCATCCGTCAACATATAAAATATTACCGTCATAGTGGTTCTATCACCACGAGCTGTAGTTACCTTGTCTCTATGATCTGCTTTAAATGTTTGACGAAAATACCCACCTTCAAAATGATGCTCTAATGAAAGTTTTTCAATCACCTGTTCTTTGGTCAATTTATTTTGGGTGAATTGTGGTTTGTTCAATTGCTGTTTGCTAAGTTGTTCTTTAGTCAATGCTGGCGCCTCATTTACAGTTTTTGTTTCAGCCAGAGCTGAAGCCGATAAGCAGACACTGCTGACTAATAAAGTAAGCAATGTGAGTTTTACATTCTTCTTTAGTACGTTAACAGAGTTTGAAGATATTTGGTGAGCCATGATCTTATTATTATCCTTTAGTGAAATTCTAGCTGTAAGAAAAATCAAAAAGCAAAGCTAACTAAGTGTTCGCTTTATTAGGTGTTAAAGATGGATGGCTACTTATTTGAAATACTATAATTTGTGGGGGTGTATAGGATCTCCCCCCATTAATATAGTGTCTAATAAAGTTACAGCCAGAATTTCCACCATGGTTTAAGTATTGGTTCATTACTTTTTTCATCACTTTCAGGCGCGAGCATTACAAAGAAATCTGTGTGTATAGCTATAAGCTTACCATTTGAATCATAACCTCCAACAACAGGATAAACACCATCCCCCCAACCAGAGTGAAAAAGTATAAGGTTTTCATCCTTATTCAAAGGCAAAGGGATATTTGCGATCCCATTTCTAATTAAATTCTCATTATCCATTTGTTCGAACCAACAATTACTATCATTATTTTCAAACAAACCTTCATACCATGTTTCTTCAGGAGGCATATATAGATCAATTGCCTCTGCATCAGCAAAACATACAGTGCCAGCATCAACACCATATCCGTAAAACTCACCATCGTTTAATGGTTGTTTTGATGGCTCTCCGCTTTTCGTGAGTTCAATACACTCGCGATAAGCCTCAATTGCATTCTCATCAATAATTAAGCTTGCATACGCCTCACGAAAATGACTTCCATCTAAATTAGGACTTACATCAGCGAGAGTTACTATTACCTCATACTCACCAGCTTGGATTTTAACAAAGGCATTATCTGATTTATTCATTCGAGCGAAAGGGTCACATACAATTAACTTCCCGGAAGATAGGTTTAACTTACCGCAAGAAATAGGGGTCAATTTAATTTTTTTTTCACCATTAGAGATGATTTCAGACTTTAACGCAGACCAATTAATTTCATTTGGATATTGCATATCCTATCCTCGTGTTATCTAACATATTAATAGCAAGCGATTGAGTCGTTTTTCTACCGAGTCATCACTCACTTTTCTGAATTATTTATTTTTACCAGAGTGGTTAACTAATTGCTAAAAAAGTAGTTTACATAAATCGTTTAAATAGTTATGGATCAAAGTGATCTGACCCATTGATTTGTTGCAGAAAAGAGGCAGATTTAATTATTTAATTATTTAATTTAACCCTGACCCCTTTTATTAGAATCTCCTGCCTTTCTTCACTCATTCCGATGATCTCAATTTGGTTCAGCTAACGCCGCTGTAACCTGCCCAAATTATGGAGCAGTTTTGTGCGAGAATGCGCGCAGCGTATTGCACAAAATCGCGTAGTAATTTGGGTCAGGTTTACAGCCTTGTTAGGCATTTTTTTGTAGTACTTCTTTTACTTCTAACTTCAATACGCGAATAACATAAAATACTTGATTCAATATTTTGACGAATTCATTTTCTAAAAATGGAAATAGTATAGTAGACGATTTCCATTCATCATATTTAAGTTTTTTAGAGTCAGTAGCATGAGACAAACCACCGTATATAAAAACGTCCATTATCTCTCGATTCGTAAGAACTCCACCAAAATTAAATGAAGTATTAGAATCAAGATACTCATTTAATTTTTCCCTAGCCTCTTGATAAATAGATCTCGTCTTTTCGGAAGAGAGATTTGATTCAAATATTGACGCCATATTACGAAGAGATATTTTCTCGTTATCTTGAATAAAAAACCTAAATGTAAGAACAAACGAGTCAATACTTTCTTCATCGGGATCAAACCTAGAAGACAATGCTGCTTTATTTACTCCCGCAGAAAGTCTTACGCCAGATCCTTGAGAGACTTTCTTATAGAAACTTAATCGTTCTAGCTTTTCGGCCTTTTCTACAAATAAATTAGCTTCGTCCATAAATTGTTACTCGATAAGGCCTAACAGCTTATTAGCGCGAATTCCTGTTAAAGGAAGTTATCCACAGGAGAATTTATCACGCTTATAAACTTTTTAATTTAATAATGGCAATAACTTAGCAGCTGATTTATGTATAAACAAACGCTTTTTGCGTTTGGAGAAAACGAGCCATTTACATAACACGCCATATTTTTAAAGAATGGGCTCGTTATGTAAAATTTTTATTTAAATAATTTATCATAAAATCAGAAGCTTACTAAAAACCTCTATTTAATCGTGCCATTTCTAATCACATTGAATAACGTGAACATTGCTTTAAATGCACAAGCATATAAGTAATGCCAGTCAGTTAAGCCGACTGGCATTTTTATTTCCGTTTTTGGGATACTTAGACGGTTTTGGCTTTACCCA
>NZ_CANMSK010000036.1 GCF_947500655.1 uncultured Psychrosphaera sp.
TATTGATACAACATCTTTATTGCTACTGGCTACGGTAGCTTCAGTGTTATTACCGCCATTACTAGTATCACCCCAAGCAGTAACCGAGCCATCACTGTGCAGTGCTGCAAAGGCAAAATATGTCGCGCTTATTGATACAACATCATTAGTCCCATCAAGTTCAGTAGCAACCGAACTGCTATTACCGCCCTTATCACTATCCCCCCAAGTGGTGACCGAGCCGTTACTATGCAGTGCAGCAAAGGCTTGTCCTGTAGCACTTATTGATACAACATCATTAGTACCGTCGATATCAGCAGCAACCGCACTGCTATCACCGCCATAGCTACTGTGCCCCCAAGTGGTGACCGAGCCATCATTATGCAGTGCAGCGAAGGCATTGGTTGTAGCACTTATTGATACAACATCATTAGTCCCATCAAGTTCAGTAGCAACCGAACTGCTATCTCCGCCATAGCTACTAACCCCCCAAGTGGTGACCGAGCCGTTACTGTGCAGTGCAGCAAAGGCTCTTTCTGTAGCGCTTATTGATACAACCTGATTGGTACCATCAAGTTCAGCAGAAACCGCAGAGCTGTCGCCGCTAACGCTACTATACCCCCAAGTGGTGACGGAGCCGTTACTGTGCAGCGCAGCAAAGGCACCAGTTGTACCACTTATTGATACAACAGGGTTAGTACCATCAAGTTCAGCAGAAACCGAACTGCTATTACCGCCATATTCACTATCCCCCCAAGTGGTGACCGAGCCATCACTGTGCAGTGCCGCAAATGCGCGTTCACTACTAGTAATAGACTCAACACGCACCACACCTTGGGTAACCGTTAAGGTGTAAGTAATGCTTTGCTCAAGAAAGTCATCACTTGCCGCTTCCGTCGCTGTAATAATGGTTGTTCCAGCACCTACAGGGGTGACTTCACCGCTGTTTGTATCAGCATTTGTTACAGTTCCCACTTTAGTGTTCGATGAAGTATACGTAATAACACCGCCATTACCGCCGGTGGCCACTTGCGTAAATGCCGCGTCATCGGTGGTTTTTGTTATACCAAACTCAGTAACGTCAGTGCCAAATACCAGGGCTTGTCCCGCTATTTTATTAACCGTTAACGTGTAGCTAACGCTTTGCTCAAGAAACTCGTCACTTGTCGCCTCCGTTGCGGTGATAGTGGTGGTTCCCGCAGCAATAATAGTGACTTCACCACTATCATTTACACTAGCGACATTAAGCTCTGATGAAGAGTACGTGATAACACCGCCATTACCGCCTGTAACTACTTGGCTAAATGCAGCGTCGGTGGTTATTTTTGTTATACCAAGCTCAGTAACGTCAGTACCAAATACTAATGCCTGACCTGCCACCTTAACAACCGGCGTATCTACTTCCTCAGTACCTTTATTTGATTTACTGCAACCAAATAACAACACAGCAAGTAACACCACAAAACATTTCTTCATGAGTACATCCATAACTAGCTCTCTTTAAATAGGAAATTAATATTCTTTAACATAGGTATTATTTCATTTAGCTAAACAAAACAATATTACACGGCATTACACGTAGCAAAATGCACGTGACAAATGCTCGTAGCAAAATAAAATTACATTGCTGAGTAGGATAAATAAAAAACAGATGTGTCGATATATGCAGAGGTGGGGAATGTTTGCTTAAATGTCTCAACCTTTATCGTATTTGTCTCATGCAGGTCTATTTTTGCAATAAAACTCGATTTAACCATGCACTTATTAACAGAGAATTAGCTGTAGGTTGTTCATTGGGATCATTCAAATCAACCATTTTGTAGGTATTAGTTAGATGGATAGATTCTGAAGGTGAGACGCCGAATTCTTCTTTAAATAACAAGCTAAAATTAGATAAAGATTTAAACCCTGACTGAAAGGCAATAGTCGATATTTGTGGTTTTGTTTCTTCGTTACTGCACAGTAAGTGATACGCATGATGTAATCTTTGCTTCCTAATAAAATTTGCAACCCCGCCTAAAGCCGCTGTTATACGGTAAAGTTTTGCTCTAGAAATATTATATTTTGTGCAAATATCAGCCACATTAAAATCAACACTTTGGATATTTGCACAGATATATTCTTTAATTTTAAATAATAGATAATTATCTGATCTAGGAGGAGTAAGAACAGCTGTTTTGATATGATTTTGTAAGGCTGATATAACCAATTCAATGGTCAATTTAGAAACGTCTGAAATTTCATTCTGAGTAATATATTGTGCTTCTTGTCTTAACATCCTCAGATGATTTACTAATAGGCGAGTCATCACACTTGCTTGGTCTAACGTTTGTAGATGTAATCCCTCTATGTTTATACCATATTTGCTTATAACATCTCTTGGTATAACAAGACTTATAGTATCAATTATAGGGGTAATGCCAGTGACCTCCCGTGACATATCAAGGATAGTTATCCCACCAGCACCATTACGAATGCTACTGCCGTCACCAGAGAAATCACAATATCCATCTAATATTAATTTAACAATTACGCCATCATAGCCAGATTTAAGCGCTCGCTCTGTATTACTGTAATATTTTTGCGGAGTGGCTCCTGCGTTAATACATAGGAAGTTTTTAAAAAAATAACCACTTACTTTAGCTTCAAAGGTAGCATCCTCAACATTAGCATCTTCAACGTTAGCGCCTTGAGCTTGCTCTGGTGTAAGATTTGATGTTTGATAAAATGGATGCATAACATCTCGCCACGCCACTTTTTTATGTTCAGTAGGAAGCGTAGAAGTACAAAAATGAAAAGATGATATTTTCTGGCTCATGTATGATTTTAATAATTTTTATTATAGGATTTGACCCAATAATACTAATATTGCGGTATCAAAACTACCTATAAATGCTTGAATGTTTGAATGCTTGAATGCTTGAATGCTTGAATGCTTGAATGCTTGAATGCTTGAATGCTTGAATGCTTGAATGCTTGAATGCTTGAATGCTTGAATGCTTGAATGCTTGAATGCTTGAATGCTTGAATGCTTGAAAGCTTTAATGCTTGAATGCTTGAATGCTTGAATGCTTGAATGCTTGAATGCTTGAATGCTTGAATGCTTGAATGCTTGAA
>NZ_CANMSK010000037.1 GCF_947500655.1 uncultured Psychrosphaera sp.
TAGTTGCAAGGTATAGACCCGAAACCCGGTGATCTAGCCATGAGCAGGTTGAAGGTTGAGTAACATCAACTGGAGGACCGAACCCACTAACGTTGAAAAGTTAGGGGATGACTTGTGGCTAGGAGTGAAAGGCTAATCAAACCGGGAGATAGCTGGTTCTCCCCGAAATCTATTTAGGTAGAGCCTCGGACGAATACTTACGGGGGTAGAGCACTGTTTGGGCTAGGGGGCCATCCCGGCTTACCAACCCCATGCAAACTCCGAATACCGTAAAGTACTATCCGGGAGACACACGGCGGGTGCTAACGTTCGTCGTGGAGAGGGAAACAACCCAGACCGCCAGCTAAGGTCCCAAAGTTTATGTTAAGTGGGAAACGATGTGGGAAGGCTTAGACAGCTAGGAGGTTGGCTTAGAAGCAGCCACCCTTTAAAGAAAGCGTAATAGCTCACTAGTCGAGTCGGCCTGCGCGGAAGATGTAACGGGGCTAAACATAACACCGAAGCTGCGGATTCATTCTTAGGAATGAGTGGTAGGGGAGCGTTCTGTAAGTGGCTGAAGGTGAATCGAGAGGTTTGCTGGACATATCAGAAGTGCGAATGTTGACATGAGTAACGATAATGGGGGTGAAAAACCCCCACGCCGAAAGACCAAGGGTTCCTATCCCATGCTAATCAGGGTAGGGTAAGTCGGCCCCTAAGGCGAGGCAGAGATGCGTAGTCGATGGGAAACAGATTAATATTTCTGTACTTTTAATCATTGCGATGGGGGGACGGAGAAGGCTAGGTGAGCACGGCGTTGGTTGTCCGTGTGAAAGTGTGTAGGCTGAATTCTTAGGCAAATCCGGGAATTCACTAGGCTGAGACACGAGACGAGTCACTAAGGTGATGAAGTCATTGATGCCATACTTCCAGGAAAAGCCTCTAAGCTTCAGATGATTAAGAACCGTACCCTAAACCGACACAGGTGGTCAGGTAGAGAATACTAAGGCGCTTGAGAGAACTCGGGTGAAGGAACTAGGCAAAATGGTACCGTAACTTCGGGAGAAGGTACGCCAGCATTGGTGATGGGACTTGCTCCCTAAGCTGAAGCTGGTCGCAGTGACCTGGTGGCTGCAACTGTTTATTAAAAACACAGCACTGTGCTAAATCGAAAGATGACGTATACGGTGTGACACCTGCCCGGTGCCGGAAGGTTAATTGATTGGGTTATCTTCGGAGAAGCTCATGATCGAAGCCCCGGTAAACGGCGGCCGTAACTATAACGGTCCTAAGGTAGCGAAATTCCTTGTCGGGTAAGTTCCGACCTGCACGAATGGTGTAATGATGGCCACGCTGTCTCCACCCGAGACTCAGTGAAATTGAAATCGCAGTGAAGATGCTGTGTACCCGCGGCTAGACGGAAAGACCCCGTGAACCTTTACTACAGCTTGACACTGAACATTGAATCTACATGTGTAGGATAGGTGGGAGGCTTTGAAGCAATGACGCTAGTTGTTGTGGAGCCAATCTTGAAATACCACCCTTGTATATTTGATGTTCTAACATTGGTCCCTTATCGGGATTGTGGACAGTGTCTGGTGGGTAGTTTGACTGGGGCGGTCTCCTCCCAAAGAGTAACGGAGGAGCACGAAGGTTTGCTAAGTACGGTCGGACATCGTACGGTTAGTGTAATGGTAGAAGCAAGCTTAACTGCGAGACGGACATGTCGAGCAGGTACGAAAGTAGGTCATAGTGATCCGGTGGCTCTGTATGGAAGGGCCATCGCTCAACGGATAAAAGGTACTCCGGGGATAACAGGCTGATACCGCCCAAGAGTTCATATCGACGGCGGTGTTTGGCACCTCGATGTCGGCTCATCACATCCTGGGGCTGAAGTCGGTCCCAAGGGTATGGCTGTTCGCCATTTAAAGTGGTACGCGAGCTGGGTTTAGAACGTCGTGAGACAGTTCGGTCCCTATCTGCCGTGGGCGTTGGATGATTGAGAGGGGCTGCTCCTAGTACGAGAGGACCGGAGTGGACGAACCGCTGGTGTTCGGGTTGTCATGCCAATGGCATTGCCCGGTAGCTACGTTCGGAATCGATAACCGCTGAAAGCATCTAAGCGGGAAGCGAGCCTCGAGATGAGTCATCCCTGACAGTTTAACTGTCCTAAAGGGTTGTTGAAGACTACAACGTTGATAGGTAAGGTGTGGAAGTGCTGTGAGGCATTAAGCTAACTTATACTAATTGCCCGTGAGGCTTAACCATACAACGCTTAAGTGTTCTTGAACG
>NZ_CANMSK010000038.1 GCF_947500655.1 uncultured Psychrosphaera sp.
AATAACTATTAAAGGCTTAAAAGATTAAGAGGGATCAGTGTTTTTAACTTGACGTGGGGAGTCATACCAACGCCTCAATAAGAGGCTAAATATAGTGGGCTAAAATGGAGCGGAGCGAACAGCCCGCTGTATTTAGTCCTGCTTAATTGCCTTGTTATGTTTTCGTACTAGAGGCAATCACCATTTGCACACGCTGTAAGTAAACTACCCCAAAATATTATTTGTGCCAATACAAATAAATAAGTTAACCACGCAATAATAAATTTAGGTTTTGAATGAAACTTGATACTTTTAAACAGATAAATACCACTAATGATAGCGATAATAGAATAAAAAATTTCGATATTAGTTAGCACACTACGTAAAGAAAACCAGTAGGTAGATTGAACACCCAAAATGACGATTACACTCGGGATAATAATTGATATTGCTAATGTGCGGTAAATATTAATGTCGAATCATCCTTGAAAACATAACGCCCGCCTAACACGCAATGCGTTGGCATGGCTTTTTGCGTTGTTTGCTAAAACCATGACAACATAGCATTGTCGGAGTTAAGGCGTTTGTTAGCTGTCAACCTTGCTCACAAGCAGAATAAGCTTTTGAGCGCCAATTTCTATTGTTGTTTTTTTGCCATACTTAACAGTGAAAGATGGGCTTATCGTGCTATCACCAAAAGTGACAGCAGTTATAACACCCGCTGTGCCATCTTGATTTGGCTTAACGGTGAGGTCATAGCTAAAGCCATTACCCATAGTTATTGATGCCATTTTATCTGCTTCAACTACCATCGTTGGAGCAGCTACAAGCTTGTCTTGAGAGTATAAAGAGGTGGCTACTTGATAAGTATTCGTCGCAAAACATGATGCCGATGTAAGAAGAGTGGTGATCTGTAAACTTGCCTTAATTTTCATTTAAATTTCCTTATGTAATGTGATTATAAAAAACAGCTAACGCCTGAATAATGTGTGAACTAGTTTGGCAGTTTTATTGCGTCGTTTGCAACTAAAAATGACAAACTAAAGTGAATCACTATTCATTCTCTTGTTAGCTACCCTTTACTCAAATGCTTCTTGAGAATAGATAGCCATTTCTATACCTAAACTTAACTTTCCAGCAAGGCGAATTAGGTCTTTGGGAATGTGATCATTTTGATTAACCACTTCCTCGTTTAACCTAGAATATAAAGGGAAATCCAAATAACCTTCAGCGTCTGGGATTTCACCAATTAGCTTATCCAATTCGGAAAAATTTGCAGTTAAAAATTGAATAGCATCATTAACTTGAGCTGGGAAATCGTCCCATTCAGCATCAGAAACGTCAAAGGAAACAACAAAAGAGTCACTTTTCCTAGTTTTGCTTTTGTTTCTATATTCATCTTTATCAAAGACACTATAAACAGGAACTTTTGTTGTTTCACAAAACGTCTTAAAAGTGTGATTGTTACTGTGAATTTTTAAAAAGCACATACTCTTCCATAGGTAGCTAACGCCCCATTAAGAGGCAAATGATAGTTGGCTAAAATAAGCGACGAAGGAGCAAATAGCCAGCTGTTATTTGTCCTGCTTGAATGGCTTGTTATATCTCTATTACAACAAAAGCTTGAAAATACGAAGCTGCTACAACCAATTCGAGGATAACTCCATTTGTAAACTCAAGCTTTATACCGTCTTGATAACCTTGTTGATTAATTAAAAACCAAGCCCACTGCAAAGGATACCCGACGCATTGTTTAAAGGCATCTATACCTGCGACGGGAAAATAGTTTTCGGGTATTTCACCTAACAATTCAACTTCGTCTGATTCATCAATTGCCCGTATGAAACATGACGTTGCTTCAAAGACCAACAATACCCCATCAAAACCATCATCTTCTTCTAGTGTTGAATAAAAGTTTACTCTTTGGAGATTCCCTGCATCGTAAACTATTTCAGATAAATTCATACGTTCTCTAGAGATATAGACATAATGACTCCCCACGAAAGTGCTGATCTCCAATTAATCGTGGGTTAGCTGAAAGCAAAAGCCATAATAG
>NZ_CANMSK010000039.1 GCF_947500655.1 uncultured Psychrosphaera sp.
TTTCTTCTTGCTCACAATTCGTAATTAATTATCTGTGTGGACACGAGTAAATCTCATAACTTTATGTATAAGGAGGTGATCCAGCCCCAGGTTCCCCTAGGGCTACCTTGTTACGACTTCACCCCAGTCATGAACCACAAAGTGGTAAGCGTCCTCCCGAAGGTTAAACTACCTACTTCTTTTGCAGCCCACTCCCATGGTGTGACGGGCGGTGTGTACAAGGCCCGGGAACGTATTCACCGTGGCATTCTGATCCACGATTACTAGCGATTCCGACTTCATGGAGTCGAGTTGCAGACTCCAATCCGGACTACGACAAGCTTTATGGGATCCGCTTACTCTCGCGAGTTTGCAACCCTTTGTACTTGCCATTGTAGCACGTGTGTAGCCCATCTCGTAAGGGCCATGATGACTTGACGTCGTCCCCACCTTCCTCCGGTTTGTCACCGGCAGTCTCCTTAGAGTTCTCAGCATAACCTGCTAGCAACTAAGGATAAGGGTTGCGCTCGTTGCGGGACTTAACCCAACATTTCACAACACGAGCTGACGACAGCCATGCAGCACCTGTCTCAGAGTTCCCGAAGGCACTAAGCTATCTCTAGCAAATTCTCTGGATGTCAAGAGATGGTAAGGTTCTTCGCGTTGCATCGAATTAAACCACATGCTCCACCGCTTGTGCGGGCCCCCGTCAATTCATTTGAGTTTTAACCTTGCGGCCGTACTCCCCAGGCGGTCTACTTATCGCGTTAGCTTCGCAAAACAGCGCTTAAGCGCCAAGCTGCTAGTAGACATCGTTTACGGCGTGGACTACCAGGGTATCTAATCCTGTTTGCTACCCACGCTTTCGTACATGAGCGTCAGTGTCGACCCAGGTGGCTGCCTTCGCCATTGGTATTCCTTCAGATCTCTACGCATTTCACCGCTACACCTGAAATTCTACCACCCTCTGTCGCACTCTAGTCATCCAGTTTCAAATGCAGTTCCCAGGTTGAGCCCGGGGCTTTCACATCTGACTTAAATGACCGCCTGCGTACGCTTTACGCCCAGTAATTCCGATTAACGCTCGGACCCTCCGTATTACCGCGGCTGCTGGCACGGAGTTAGCCGGTCCTTCTTCTGCGAGTAACGTCACACTTGATGGGTATTAACCACCAAGCTTTCCTCCTCGCTGAAAGTGCTTTACAACCCGAAGGCCTTCTTCACACACGCGGCATGGCTGCATCAGGCTTGCGCCCATTGTGCAATATTCCCCACTGCTGCCTCCCGTAGGAGTCTGGACCGTGTCTCAGTTCCAGTGTGGCTGATCATCCTCTCAGACCAGCTAGGGATCGTTGACTTGGTGCGCCATTACCACACCAACTATCTAATCCCACTTGGGCTTCTCTAAAGGCGAGAGCCGAAGCCCCCTTTAAGCCGTAGCTATTATGCGGTATTAGCAGTCGTTTCCAACTGTTGTCCCCCACCTAAAGGCAAATTCCCAAGCATTACTCACCCGTCCGCCACTCGTCATCTTCTAGCAAGCTAGAAATGTTACCGTTCGACTTGCATGTGTTAGGCCTGCCGCCAGCGTTCAATCTGAGCCATGATCAAACTCTTCACTTTAAAGTGTTTCATTCAATCCTACTCATTAAATACTGTTCAAATAAATAAATTTGTTTGCACAGACACTTAAGAATAGTAAATCTTAATTTGTTACTATCACTTACAAGTGCCCACACAGATAATTAATTACAAGTTGTTAAAGAACGTTTCGAACCGTATGGTTCTGGATGAGACTCTGTCTCAACCGGGACGCGCATTTTACACTTCCCGTTATCGTTGTCAACGATATTTTGAAATCTTTTTTATTTAGTTTTTACAAACTTCCTAAACGATTTCAATCTCAAACGGCCTACTTAACTTTGTCTTTCTGCTGTTTGATGTCTTCCTGACAACGTGGGGCGCATTATAGGGA
>NZ_CANMSK010000040.1 GCF_947500655.1 uncultured Psychrosphaera sp.
AAATAACTATTAAAGGCTTAAAAGATTAAGAGGGATCAGTGTTTTTAACTTGACGTGGGGAGTCATACCAACGCCTCGTTAAGAGGCAAATAATTGTTGGCTAAAATAAGCGACGCAGGAGCAAAAGCCAACTGTTATTTGTCCTGCTTTAACGACTTGTTAGTTTTCGTTTTAATTATACTACTTTCGTAATTTTCCCATCGATTTCATATAGCTATCTAACTGTCCCATCGAGCTCAACATTCTAAAAGGGTTACTTCTAGCTGCATCCTCTTCATGAGCCTCAGTGATACTACACCATGGGCATAATTCACTTTCAACTACTAGAGGTTCAGAACAATTTTGACAAGTACAGTTCGATAACGAGATGTTGGAGTCAGCAAATATGAAGGAATCTTCGGACTCATCCCGCATATAAGGTTTAGGATGACTTTTTCCAATAATTAGCTCGTACCATGTTAAGTCATTTTCTTCTGCAATCTCTTGAGCCATTTGAACTTTTTGCTCTGGAAATTTAGAGCCTACAATTATTGCAGTAACTAATTCAGTTGGAATATAAAGAATGTCATTACCTGCGATTTTCTCTGTTACATTTTTCATATCCACAAATCTACATTCTTGTTCATATTCCCATTCGTCATACTTGGTAAAATATGATTCTACAAAAATGAATTCTTGCAACTCATATGCATAGCGAGGCTTTTTCAATACAGCCGCTCTTTGTAATATCTTTTTTAAGTTTTCATGTGGTGCGTTTCTATATGAAACGTCCCAAATGGGGTTACCTTCGAAGTGTTTTTGTAATTCGTCCAAGTCAAATTCCAAAACGAAGCCAGAATGATTATTTGCATAATGAGCCCACATAGGCGAAACGATAGGAGACTTAGAGAAGCAGGTTGTAGGACTTTGTGATATTTCTGAAATTATATCGTTATAAAACGCTAATTGGTCAGCTGGGGTATTTAAATCCATGCCAAGAAAAAGTTCGTAAGGATCATTATAGTCTTTCGGTAAAGAGCACTTAACACCACAAAAACCTTCTTTTTGAAAAACCAGTTCAATTACATCGCTAGAAAAGTATTTATAAATTTTGGGCATTCGAATTGATCATCCATGTACGAGAGAAAACTAACAATTTAATCAGAGGACGATTGCCTAAGTTTCTGACAACGTCGTTCCTCTTATTTATTTCCACTATTAATATCAAACCTCTACAACGTTTACCACACCTTTGTTACGTAACGACTCAGTTTTTTGTGATCCCCCAAGGATGGGCATTGTTCCTGTTTTCTTGACTTGGTAGGAAACTCATTAAAGCTGTATGTAAATACAGTTATTAAAAAAGAGTATAATGAAAACAAGATCGCCACTTTTAAACTTCTAACAAAAAGCGAACCGTCAGGTTCGCCCTTCTTTTAATCTTGGCTCTTGCCCTACCTCCCGCTTCAAAATATCTGTATTCAATATAACTTTTCTCAAATCAAGCTGGCATGGATGCCAGATTGAGGAAAGTATTCATGGACGAATGTTTTTCCGTATTTGATGATAAAAGTTAGTATTTAATACAAAGTAATATTTTGGTACGGGCGGCCTTTTTCGCCTACCTTTTTTGGCTGTTGAAAAAAGGTATGGTCGCCGAGAGGCGAAACCAGTGGTGA
>NZ_CANMSK010000041.1 GCF_947500655.1 uncultured Psychrosphaera sp.
TAGACATAATGACTCCCCACGAAAGTGCTGATCTCCAATTAATCGTGGGTTAGCTGAAAGCAAAAGCCATAATAGTTAATGTTAAATAAACTAAATCGGAGATCAGCATGAATAAACATAACATACTTTTTATTGGTTTGGACACTCACAAAGAATTTGTTGAAGTGGCTTACATTGAAGATCAACGTGGCGCTAAAACCGTTCACTTTGGCCGAATATCCTCGGCTAAAGTCGCAATCAAAAAACTCGTTCGACAATTTGAATCTAAATACCCAAACGCAACATTACACTTTGTCTATGAAGCCGGTCCATGTGGTTATTGGATTTACCGATTATTAACCAGCCTTGGTCATTGTTGTTATGTGGTCGCTCCTTCTCTTATACCTAAGAAACCAGGCGATAAAGTTAAAACCGATAAGCGTGACGCTATGAATTTGGCTAAGTTACTTAAATCTGAAGACTTAACCGCCATCTATGTACCTGAAACCGAAGATGAAGCCGTTCGTGATTTATCACGCGCACGTGAAACCGCAATGAAAGACTTAAAAGACGCTAAGTATCAGCTTAAAGCGCTTTTACTTAGGAATAATATCAATTATTCAGGCACGGCTAATTGGTCATTAAAACATTTACGTTGGTTAACTGAATTAATATTGCCCCATCCTGCTCAACATATTGTGCTTCAAGAATACTTGCACACCATAAATGAACGAATTGCTCGATTAAAACGACTTGATAATGAATTAGAACATCATGTAAGAAACTGGCGTTTTTATCCTGTTGTAAAGGCCATACAAGCTATGCGTGGTGTTGCTTTATTGGTGGCTACAGGTGTTATTGCAGAGCTCGGTGATTTAACCCGTTTTGACCATCCTAGAAAACTGATGAGTTATTTAGGTCTTGTTTCAAGCGAACATTCTAGTGGAGGTAAGCAACGACAAGGGGCGATCACTAAATGTGGTAATGGCCGAGCGCGACGATTGTTAGTTGAAGGTGCGCACGCTTATCGATTTCAGGCCAACATATCAACTGATTTACAAAAGCGACAAGAAGGATTACCTAAAGAGATCGTTGATATTGCATGGCAAGCGCAATTAAGGCTATGTCGTCGTTACCAACGACTTATACATAAAGGTAAGCACTACAATGTCGCGGTGACGGCAATTGCTCGGGAAATGATCGCCTATATATGGGCAATATCAAGAGAAGTGGTATTAACCCCTGTTAATCCGAAACTGCGTATTGCAAGGGTTCCAGCATAAAATGAAAACTGTTTTTGAGTTAACGTATTTAGATCAAGCATCGGATGTGGCACAACCACCGAGGGCGTTAGGATGGCAATGAATAGAAATATTGATTGAACCACGAACATAGACTGAAGATAGGTGTCACGACGGAATAAGTAAGGTAGGCGCTGTTGACTGAAAAGTTAATAATCCACGAATACCAGCATGAAAACCGACGAAATTACTTGCTTCATCTAATACGTTAACTCAACTTTAAATTGAGAAAAAAATAACTATTAAAGGCTTAAAAGATTAAGAGGGATCAGTGTTTTTAACTTGACGTGGGGAGTCATACCAACGC
>NZ_CANMSK010000042.1 GCF_947500655.1 uncultured Psychrosphaera sp.
AGCTGTCTCTTATACACAAATCCCTGCTAGTAATTAGCGGGGATTTTTTTTGAACTAATTGCCTTGTTTGTGATCAGATCTTCAAACCTATTTTGGAGACGCATATGATAAACGAACATAATCAATGGGCAGAGCAACAATTTGGCGATTCGGATTTAGGCGATCCCAGAAGAACAGCCCGTCTGGTAAAGTTAGCATCAACATTAGCTAATGAGCCAGGAAAATCTCTTGTGAACATCACTCAATCTCCCGCTGATATGGAAGGGGCTTATCGTTTTATCCGTAACAACAATGTAGATGCGAATGCTATAGCTGATTCAGGGTTTCAAGTTACTGCAGAGCAAGCGAAATCTCATGATCTCTTACTTGCGCTAGAAGACACTACCACTCTGGTTTACAAACATTCGTCCATTCGTAATGAATTAGGCCATGTCGGACGAGGTAAAAGCCAACGAGGTATGTTAGCTCATAGTGTGTTGTTGTTCGCACCTAAAGCGAAACAAGTTGTCGGGTTAATTGAGCAGTCTCGTTGGAATCGTGACATCAACACCATTGGGAAAAGAGAAAAACACGCGACTACACCTTACGAAGAAAAAGAAGGTTATAAATGGGAGTCTGCATCACGAGCTATGGCTCAACGACTTAAAACGCAGATGTCGAACGTTGTTTCAGTTTGTGACCGTGAAGCGGATATATATGAATACCTGCAATATAAACTGACAGAGGGGCAGCGTTTCGTTGTTCGCTCAATGCAAAGTCGCCACATTGAAGAGGGTAAAGATAAGTTATATGCGTTCGCAAGTGAGCTAA
Source organism: uncultured Psychrosphaera sp. (assembly GCF_947500655.1). GTDB lineage: Bacteria > Pseudomonadota > Gammaproteobacteria > Enterobacterales > Alteromonadaceae > Psychrosphaera. The sequence goes on from NZ_CANMSK010000042.1 coordinate 811, forward strand.
GTAGCGCAGGTTCAAAACAGATAGATATTGCACAAAAAGGTGGAAGAAAAGCACGAAGTGTCAGACTTGATATTACGTTTGCTCCTGTGACGTTAAAAGTACCATACAATAAAAAAGGACAATCACTGCCTGTTTATTACGTTGGCTGTGCCGAAAAAAACAGTCCTGATAGCGATTTAAACTGGCATTTATTGACGAGTGAACCAGTAACGAATAAAGAAGAAGCGTTAGCGATTATTAGTTATTACGAATATAGGTGGCTAGTTGAGGAGTTTCACAAGGTGTGGAAAAGTGACGGCACGGATATAGAGAGTTTACGATTGCAAAGCCCAGATAATATGGAGCGACTAGTTACTATTAATGGTTTTATAGCAACACGAATATTGCAACTAAAATTCGCCAATGCACTTCCTGATAACCCAAGCTGTGAACAAGTATTATCCGCAAAAGCTTGGAAATTACTGTGGCTAAAAAGGATAAAAACAAAGCTCCCTGATAGTGCTCCAGATATGAAATGGGCTTATCAAGAGCTCGCAAAGCTAGGTGGATGGAAAGATACTAAGCGCACAGGGCGTGCATCAGTGAAAGTGATATGGCAAGGATGGCTTAAGTTACAAACCATCCTTGAAGGCTATGAATTAGCAAAGTCTCTTGAATCTGACTTGTGATCAAGAGACAGCT
>NZ_CANMSK010000043.1 GCF_947500655.1 uncultured Psychrosphaera sp.
GTAATGCCGATCAGTTAAGAAATATTTAACGATCCATTGACCGATCTTTTGAATAGTTCAAAATCCGATATCAATTAATGATATCGGATTTTTTTATGCGCTTTGAAACTGAATTGGCTACGACTCTTGATGCTTGTAATACTTTTCACTCTTTTGAAAAGTTTGCTGAAATACTGTCTCCACAGTTAATTGAACAATGTTTCCAACAAGCTGGCGTAGCAACGATCAGAAAGCGTCGCTTGCCTTTAGAAACGGTACTTTGGTCAATTATTGGCATGAGCCTTTTCAGGCAATGCTCGGTCTGGGACATTGCAACACAGATGGACATTATGCTCCCCGGCAAAAAGCCTTTAGTTGCACCAAGTGCATTAGTACAAGCCAGACAACGCTTAGGCTCGGAAGCCGTCAAACAAGTATTCTTAACAATGGCTGAGCAAAGCTACCAAAATAACACATTTGAAACATGGGCTGGGCTTAACTTATTAGCAGTTGATGGTGTCGTATGGCGTACTACTGACACACCTGAAAACCATCAAACCTTTAAAGCTCAGAGCAACAGTCATAGTGAGAATATTTTCCCCAAAGTACGTATGGTCTGTCATATGGAAGTCACCAGTCATCAATTAATTAACAGTGCGCATTCTGATTATCGAACAAATGAAATGGTGCTAGCAGAGCAGTTAATAACGCGTACGCCTGATAATTCACTCACCATATTTGATAAAGGCTATTATTCGCTTGGACTATTAAACCGTTGGCATCAAGCAGGCGAGCAAAGACACTGGATGATACCTGCACGAAAAGATTTACAATATGAAGTAATACAACGAATTAACCCAAATGACCAGCGAATACGATTGAAAACAACACCTCAATCTCGAAAAAAGTTTGAAGAATTACCTGACGAACTAGAAGCCAGGTTAGTGACGAAAGTCATTAGAGGTAAAACCTATCGTATTTTAACGTCAATGATTGACCCAATGCGGTTTCCAAGTGAGGAAATGGTAGAGCTTTACTGTTATCGTTGGGAAATAGAGTTGGGATTTAGAGAAATGAAACAAACCCTACTTAACAGTAAGTATACGTTAAGAAGTAAACGGCCGGACATGATAGAGCAAGAACTCTGGGGGATACTATTAGCTTACAACCTGATCAGACAAGCGATGACTAGTGCAGCATATAAGCTTGATAGTGTTATGCCGAATCAATTGAGTTTTGCTAGCAGCTCTATGGCGGTTACTCAGTTTTTTGCAACAATCCCATTGACGTCACCAGGTAATATCCCCAAACATTATGAACGACTATTAGAGCAATTAAGTTACTTCAAACTACCAGAAAGACGGGAGGAAAGGCGTTATCCTAGATGGGTAAAGCCAAAACCGTCTAAGTATCCCAAAAACGGAAATAAAAATGCCAGTCGGCTTAACTG
>NZ_CANMSK010000044.1 GCF_947500655.1 uncultured Psychrosphaera sp.
TGATGTGACCTCGTAAAAGTAGACACGGGGTTAATTTAATTCTTCATATTGCATGGGACTCATATAGCCTAGAGTTCCATGTCTTCTTACCGAGTTGTAATATTTTTCAATATAAAAACGACTTTGTACAGTCATTTCATTTCGACTCAATTGAGTTAAGTTATGCATCCATTCTTTTTTGTATTGGGCAAAGAAGCTTTCTGAGCAGGCATTATCCCAACAATTTCCTTTTCTAGACATACTTATCGTCACGCCTCGTTTATTTAGCCAACGAATTGTATCTTTTGCTCTGTACTGACATCCTTGGTCTGAATGAAACAGTAAATTATCGCCATCTGGCTTACGAGCTTGCCATGCCTTTTTTAACGTCCTAATAACTAAAGAGGCATTATTTATTCTACTCGTCGCCCAACCGACCACTTTACGTGAGTACAAGTCGAGAATGACACACAAGTACTGCCAACCTTCATTACAGCGAACTTGAGTGATGTCTGAAGCCCACACCTTGTTTGCTTCTTTCACATTAAACTGGCGTTGTAGTATATGAGTCGTCGGCATAAATGTTGACTCTTTAGCTGCCTTATTCATTCTGTGTTTTCCCGCAACTGAGCGATAGCCCATACACTGTAGCAAGCGTTGTACTTTACCTTGACTGCAATCAAAACCATGAGACACAGCTGCATCCCATAATTTTCTATAACCTGGAATGCAATGCTCTTTATCACTAACGCGCTTTAAAAAGTCCCTCAGTAATGTGTTTTTATCAGCATGTTTACTTGGAGCTTGTTGACACCATTTATAATATCCAGCTCTGGAAACACCAAGCCATTTACACATTTTATTAACGGGCTGCTTTGTATTGGCGTGTTTATTTATATACGCAAATCTTATTCTTTTAGCCTGTCGAAGTAGGCCTTCGCCTTTTTTAACACATCATTCTCCAATTGAGCCTCCTCAAGTTGCTTTTCGAGTTTACGAACTTGGCGCTCTAAATCAGTATAAGACTTATCTGGACCAGCATTCTTAATTGGCTTATTCGTGTGCTTTTTAGACGTCATTTGGTTTCTCCACCTTGATAGCAGTGCAGGATGTATTCCTAGCTTTAAGGCTGTTATCTTAACGGTATCTGGAGACGCTAGCGATTGTTCAACCGCTTTTATTTTAAATTCAATTGTGTGCTTACGTTGATTCTGGATTTTCATGACACCTTATTCCTAAAAAAAGGTGTCTACTTTTGTGGAGTCATATCA
>NZ_CANMSK010000045.1 GCF_947500655.1 uncultured Psychrosphaera sp.
AAAAATAACTATTAAAGGCTTAAAAGATTAAGAGGGATCAGTGTTTTTAACTTGACGTGGGGAGTCATACCAACGCCCCAAGCAGGGGATTTTATGAGCGTTGTTCAGCGAGTAAAATTCCCGCTGACTTGGCTTGTTAGTGTTCATTGTCTGATTCAACTGTTTCAAATTCAATACCACCGACACGCTTTGCAATAAAATTATATCCAAAACACATGAGCCTATTCATTACGTAAAACATAAAGCCGTAAAGTAATGGTGCAAATGCAAAAAATAAAAACGGAAAATTTGGCATGCTTTCACCAGTATTTGTTTTTATTTCTGGAGCGAAGAAAAAACCAATAACTCCCATTATAGAAAAGGGAATTGTGAATAGAGCAAATGCCAGAGCTATAACTTTACTAGTTTGGTGCGATGAGAATGATTTAATCTGAATTTTCATTTTTCCTCCATGAACACTAACAGCTTATTAGCGCGAATTCCTGTTAAAGGAAGTTATCCACAGGTAGTTTTATTCCGCTAATAAACTTTTTTATTTAATAATACTAATAACTTACCAGTAGATTTATGGATAAACAAACGTTTTTTGGTTTGGAGAAAACGAGCCATTTACATAACACGCCATCAATGGCGCGCTATGTAAAAATTTTATCTGAATAATTTATATTAAAATCAGACATTTATTAAATACGTCTACATAATCGTGCCATTTTAATAAATTACATAACGTGCCATAACAATAAAAATTCACTAACTTTCACTTATACCTGTATGCCTTTACAGTTAAATCATTCATTTTTATTTTTATAGATTTTTAACACGGCTGTAGTGCTTTTGCTTTTGCTTTTGCTTTTGCTTTTGCTTTTGCTTTTGCTTTTGCTTTTGCTTTTGCTTTTGCTTTTGCTT
>NZ_CANMSK010000046.1 GCF_947500655.1 uncultured Psychrosphaera sp.
TTCGCCCAGTTAAGACTCGGTTTCCCTACGGCTCCCCTATTCGGTTAACCTTGCTACAAAATATAAGTCGTTGACCCATTATACAAAAGGTACGCAGTCACAGAACAAGTCTGCTCCTACTGCTTGTACGTATACGGTTTCAGGTTCTATTTCACTCCCCTCACAGGGGTTCTTTTCGCCTTTCCCTCACGGTACTGGTTCACTATCGGTCAATTGGGAGTATTTAGCCTTAGAGGATGGTCCCCCTATCTTCAGTCAAAGTTTCTCGTGCTCCGACCTACTTAATGTGTCCAATATGCTGCTTCGTGTACGGGGCTATCACCCTTTATTGCGCTACTTTCCAGAAGCTTCCACTACATCATACTGAATCGGCTGTTTCCCTTTCGCTCGCCGCTACTCAGGAAATCTCGGTTGATTTCTTTTCCTCCGGGTACTTAGATGTTTCAGTTCTCCGGGTTTGCTTCACATAGCTATGTATTCACTATGTGATACTGCACAAAATGCAGTGGGTTTCCCCATTCAGAAATTCTGGTCTATAACGGTTTTTATCACCTTAACCAGACTTATCGCAGATTAACACGTCTTTCATCGCCTCCAATTGCCAAGGCATCCACCGTATACGCTTATTCACTTAACCATACAACCTTAAATGCTCTCGCACTAAGTCGTAGGTTATGCCATTTTGATTGCGTTCGCTAAAAACACAATCGACATAAATAACGCTTGAGTTTTCTCTTACAGTGATACAAATTACTCATTCCAATTCCTAAGAACTAAAATAAGGTTTATACCTTTATTTTTTATTCAGCTTTCCAATTTGTTAAAGAGCAATTGAGTTTAAAAAAACTCAAATAAATAGACACTGCAATCAATGCGTATTTATTTGAGCTAACGTTCAT
>NZ_CANMSK010000047.1 GCF_947500655.1 uncultured Psychrosphaera sp.
TTTAACGGCGAATTTTCTAATACCATATAGGTAGCTTGTATTTCGCAATATGCAGCTGTGAAATCTATCGTCTCAGCACGCTTTGGTTCATCTCCAATATTGCAAATATCCCAAGAATCCGTTCCTGCATCATCAGCTATATCGCCAGCCGTTTTATATTGTAAAAGTTTTAATTTCACACCTAAACGCCGAGCAAGTTCTGCCGCGATGTCTGGCGAGACGCCCGTAGGATCACCCTGGTTGTTTTGTCCTGTTACTAATAGAATGTTTGACATGTTAATAGCTACACGTAAAACACCGTGAGGCGCTAGTTCTTTTACAATATCTGGAGACATATAAAGACATCCGTTATATGGTTAATAATAAATCAGAGCTCAATACAAATAAACATAACATACTTTTTATAACTTTGGTCA
>NZ_CANMSK010000048.1 GCF_947500655.1 uncultured Psychrosphaera sp.
ACCTCCTTATACATAAAGTTATGAGATTTACTCGTGTCCACACAGATAATTAATTACGAATTGTGAGCAAGAAGAAAAACCTGAAGGCCTGTAGCTCAGCTGGTTAGAGCGCACCCCTGATAAGGGTGAGGTCGGCAGTTCAAGTCTGCCCAGGCCTACCAAGCCTTTGGTAATGTTGAACCCAAGCCATCAAATAGATGGGGCTATAGCTCAGCTGGGAGAGCGCTTCCCTTGCACGGAAGAGGTCTGCGGTTCGATCCCGCATAGCTCCACCATTTCTTCTTTAATGAACGTTAGCTCAAATAAATACGCATTGATTGCAGTGTCTATTTATTTGAGTTTTTTTAAACTCAATTGCTCTTT
>NZ_CANMSK010000049.1 GCF_947500655.1 uncultured Psychrosphaera sp.
TCCCCCTTAGCTCAGCTGGTTAGAGCGACGGACTGTTAATCCGCAGGTCCCCCGTTCGAGTCGGGGAGGGGGAGCCATCGAAACTCCAAGTTCTAAATTCCAAACTCCAAGTTTTAAATTCTAAAAGTAAATAACTGCCTCTTCTACCCTGTTTTATATTAGTTCTATTAGCTAGAGCGACGGACTGTACTTTTAAATTTGCACAGGTCCACTTTTGAGTCGGGGAGGGGGAGCCATCAAAACTCCAAGTTCTAAATTCTAAAAATAAATAACTGCCTCTTCTACCCTATTTTAT
>NZ_CANMSK010000050.1 GCF_947500655.1 uncultured Psychrosphaera sp.
TGGTAGGCCTGGGCAGACTTGAACTGCCGACCTCACCCTTATCAGGGGTGCGCTCTAACCAGCTGAGCTACAGGCCTATATTCTATAAAAAGATATCTCATTACTAGTTCGGTCACCTCACCCTACTCTTTGCAAGGGGAATGGGGTGCTAACCAGATGAAATACAAGTCTATATAAAATGTCACAAGCGCTAACTTATGCCACCTACCTGTAACTTTCTTCTTGCTCACAATTCGTAATTAATTATCTGTGTGGACACGAGTAAATCTCATAACTTTATGTATAAGGAGGT
>NZ_CANMSK010000051.1 GCF_947500655.1 uncultured Psychrosphaera sp.
GCGGGATGGAGCAGTCTGGTAGCTCGTCGGGCTCATAACCCGAAGGTCGTAGGTTCAAATCCTGCTCCCGCAACCAAATTTTTGTAAGCAAGTAGGTCGTAGGTTCGCTCTTACAAAAGATGCTGCTCCCGCAACCAATTTTGCAAGTTGTTAATAACAACAATTCTTTAATAACAGAATTAAACCAGTTATTGACTTGTTTAACTTTATAGTTAAACCATTCGGACGCGGGATGGAGCAGTCTGGTAGCTCGTCGGGCTCATAACCCGAAGGTCGTAGGTTCAAAT
>NZ_CANMSK010000052.1 GCF_947500655.1 uncultured Psychrosphaera sp.
AGAGAGCAATATGATCACACTACATCATTTAAACAATTCACGTTCACAGCGTATTTTATGGTTATTAGAAGAGCTTGGTCTTGAGTATGAGATCAAAGAATACACACGAGATCATCAAACCTCAGCTGCTCCGGATTCTCTTAAAGCGATTCACCCGCTTGGTAAATCTCCTGTGATCACAGATGGCGATTTAACCATTGCAGAGTCAGGGGCGATTATTGAATATTTGTTAGATAGCTACGACACAGATAAACGTTTACGTCCAACAAAAGGCCAAGC
>NZ_CANMSK010000053.1 GCF_947500655.1 uncultured Psychrosphaera sp.
ATTAAGCTAACTTATACTAATTGCCCGTGAGGCTTAACCATACAACGCTTAAGTGTTCTTGAACGTTGATACAAATTACATACTTTATTTTACTGATATTGTTCCTGACAATATCTAGCACTTCCTACATCCATGTAGGTCGTTACTTAACTGATAACTCAGTTGAGTCAGCTTTCTGATTGTTAAATACGCAAACAAGCTTTTGTCTGGTGGCAATAGCGCTGTGGTCCCACCTGAATCCATTTCGAACTCAGTAGTGAAACGCAGTTGCGGCG
>NZ_CANMSK010000054.1 GCF_947500655.1 uncultured Psychrosphaera sp.
ATTAAGCTAACTTATACTAATTGCCCGTGAGGCTTAACCATACAACGCTTAAGTGTTCTTGAACGTTGATACAAATTCTTTATTTTTAGCTTTCCCTTTGTTAAGACAACTATTTCAATACTGTGGTGTATTCACTACGTCGCTCTTAGCCATCCATGGCTTCGCGACATAAATACATCCATGTATGTAACGCTTTTGTCTGGTGGCAATAGCGCTGTGGTCCCACCTGAATCCATTTCGAACTCAGAAGTGAAACGCAGTTGC
>NZ_CANMSK010000055.1 GCF_947500655.1 uncultured Psychrosphaera sp.
GGCCTGTAGCTCAGCTGGTTAGAGCGCACCCCTGATAAGGGTGAGGTCGGCAGTTCAAGTCTGCCCAGGCCTACCAAATTTAGCGATATGCTTCGTTATTTGACTCGTCGTGTGGAAACCACACGTCCTCATCAAATGCCTCGCCTAGCACTAAATTACCATTGTCTAATTATTAGGTGATGTACCATCATATAGATGGGGCTATAGCTCAGCTGGGAGAGCGCTTCCCTTGCACGGAAGAGGTCTGCGGTTCGATCCCGC
>NZ_CANMSK010000056.1 GCF_947500655.1 uncultured Psychrosphaera sp.
GAACTCTAGGCTATATGAGTCCCATGCAATATGAAGAATTAAATTAACCCCGTGTCTACTTTTACGAGGTCACATCATTCTCGCCACTCGCCACTCGCCACTCGCCACTCGCCACTTCGACCGTTTCGCCCCTCGGCAAGTTACCTTTTTTCAAGAGCCAAAAGGCACGGTCTTTGTTTTATACTTTAAAAGTTCGCTATTTAACTTTTACATCGTATTTATATTCACCACTGGTTTCGCCTCTCGGC
>NZ_CANMSK010000057.1 GCF_947500655.1 uncultured Psychrosphaera sp.
GCTCTCTTTATTCTTGATTTTTGAATCTTGTTTGTTTCATTTAATGTAATTGGTATTAAGCTACAAGGTCTTCTTTTTATTTAGGTTTAATCCCATGATAAATCATGGAGTTTTATTATTAAATAGAGTGAGGAGCATAAAAAACATACGATTTTGATAATGTTTGTGAGTGACCAAAGTTATAAAAAGTATGTTATGTTTATTTGTATTGAGCTCTGATTTATTATTAACCATATAACGGATGTCT
>NZ_CANMSK010000058.1 GCF_947500655.1 uncultured Psychrosphaera sp.
AGAAGTGAAACGCAGTTGCGGCGATGGTAGTGTGGCAGTCGCCATGCGAGAGTAGCTCACCGCCAGACTCCTAATACCTAAAGCTCTGAGTTTACTCGGAGCTTTTTTAGTTTTAAGTCTCTTATTTTCTCAAATTACTTAAAACTTACCAGTTTATGCTTGATGGCAATAGCGCTGTGGTCCCACCTGAATCCATTTCGAACTCAGTAGTGAAACGCAGTTGCGGCGATGGTAGTGTGG
>NZ_CANMSK010000059.1 GCF_947500655.1 uncultured Psychrosphaera sp.
GCTAACGCACCATCTATTACCGCAATCGCATCTTGTGAGCCTTGCGCTGATGTTAAGTCAAGCGTATCAATACTGATTTCCGATGAACGTGTTTCTACACCAATACCCGTCTCAGCTGATGATGAGGTACTTGAGAAAGACAACGTACTATCAAGTTGAATTGAACCACGAACTGCAACCGAATCAGCACCACCAGATGTTACTGTCGTATCAG
>NZ_CANMSK010000060.1 GCF_947500655.1 uncultured Psychrosphaera sp.
GGTGCCGACTGCCGGAGTCGAACTGGCGACCTACTGATTACAAGTCAGTTGCTCTACCAACTGAGCTAAGTCGGCACGTAATCTCTAAATAGAGCATTTTTTAACAGCGGTTTTCTTGGAAAGAAAGGCTAGTAAAAAATGGTGCCTCGACCCGGAATCGAACCAGGGACACGAGGATTTTCAATCCTCTGCTCTACCGACTGAGCTATCGAG